>NZ_FRCD01000001.1 GCF_900142785.1 Chryseobacterium carnipullorum
AGCTCTAAGATACAAATTCTTGCAATAAAAAACAAGCTATTTTAAACCCAAAATACTAATAATCAGTAAATTATAGGTGGTTTAAGGAGAGACTAAGTAAGGATTTTTCGTTACAAAAATATACATATAATTTTTGTTAAAAAAATAATCACCTCTCTTTGAAATATTAAAATCATTATTTAATGCATTAAAAATAGATAAGTTACTCTCAAAAAAAGCAATAAAAAGAGTAAAATGAACTTATGAAAACTTAAAATATTTTATCGTTAGGCAACTAAAAAAGCACCTCATACTGAAGTGCTTTTATATTGGAATTACAAACTGTAATCTATTTTTTTATCCACCATTGACTGTCTTTCCGGTCAGAACGCTTTACACCATTATTCAGTATATAGGCAAATCCTATCCCAAGGGTCTGTTTAAGCTGAGTTTTCTGGACCTGATTATGATCATAAAGAAGATCTAATGTTATATTGGATGAAATAAACTTATTGACTTTAAAATTCACAGCCGCTCCATACGCAAGAACGAGTCTTTCAGGATGATCCAGATAATTGGAAAAAACAGAGGCTGTATTTGTGATATGAACATTCTCCATCAATTTTACTTTATACAGCGCCGTTCCCAGAAAACCGAACTGTAACAAGGAAGTATCACCATCACTTTTCAATCCGTAGCTTCCTGCAAACTGAAGTTCTTTATCCAGAACAAAGGTCCATCTGGCGTTGGTAGGACGCAGAGTCACCGTCAGATTATCGTTAGGCCTGTACGTGATCCCCATCCCGAGGTTAAGATAACCCGGAGCCATAAAATTGGATGTTTTTTTTGCCGCAGGATTATTTCCATCTTCATATCCGGCAGCAAACTGTGACTGTAAACCAGCCCCTAGAGAGAAATACCAGCTTTGAGAAAATTTTCGCCCATAATTGGTAGAAATATTGATAACATCCTGTGTTTTCCTTACCCCAAGACCTTTCGTATCATTCTGCCCATAATCTATTGCAATAATATTTTCCCAGAGGTCATTGTCTTTTTCATAGGTGATATTGTAATTCACTCCGGCAAGCCATCCTACATTGTTGGCTCCCCCACCAGCCCAGTTTGAAAAGGCTGCCTGATTGATCATTAAACTGTTTTTTCCTAATACCGACCAGTATTTTACCGTATCCACGACTACTGAATCTTTTTTCAATTCTTCTTGTGCACTTGCATAAATCCCCATAGAAAAGGAAAGAATCAATAAAAACTTCTTCATTATTTTACATGATTTTCATTACAAAAATATTAATATAATTTTTTTTAAAGCAAATTCAGGGTTATAAAAACCTTTAAATAAGCAAAATTCATTTCAGACAACCAAAAACAAGCCAGTTTAATACATTCAATGTCAAAATATTAAGTTCTGTACTTTAAAATTGGAACCTTTTGTCTCAAAATAAAGGGTCCTGATCATTATACATCGACAAATTTTCCGAAATTGATCATTGGCTTTTGATTTGACGTACCCTCCACATGTTTAAAAATATAATTTCCAAAAGAGCTGTTTTAACTCCATTGCTGATGCTTTCTGCGATGTGGTTCGGCTACTTTCTGCAGAGGCAGGGCTTTTTCCAAAGCTGTTTTGGGGCCATTATACCGCTATTACCGGAAGGCTTGCTGGGCATCATCACGGCTCCCCTTCTGCATGGAAATATTGATCATATTATAGGAAACTCTATTCCAGTAGCCGTTCTTCTTTTTCTTCTCTATCAGTTCTATCCGCTCGTTGCCAATAAGGTCTTTATGATCGGCTGGCTGGCTACTGGACTTCTTGTATGGATGTTGCCTCCAATAGACATCCTTACGGGCGATTATATGTATACCTGCACCATTGGGGCCAGCGGAGTGGTGTACGTCCTTGCTTTCTTCCTGTTTTTCAGTGGCGTCTTCAAATGGAACATGAAGCTGCTTACGATATCTCTTCTTGTCGTTTTATACTATGGGAGTTTGATCTGGGGGATGTTTCCGGAGGAATTATTCTATAATCTTCAGGAACCGAGTAAAATTTCCTGGCAAGCCCATCTTTCCGGAGCTGTTGTGGGAAGTATTATTGCTTTTGCTTTTAAAAATGTCGGGGAAAAGAAGAAAAAATACATCTGGGAATTTCCCAATTATTATAGTGAGAAGGACGATAAACTGTGGCAGGAATACAAGGAAAATCATCCTGATGACTTCCTGGAGCTTCCTTATAAGAAAAGAGATGACATTTGGGATCACCTGGACGAATTAAGAAGAAAGTAAAAAAAATTTAAGTTCAGAGAGAAAGGAAGGTTCAAAGCTGCCAGTCCATTTTTAATCTCTGAATTTTATAAAGAAGTAATACAATAAAACCAAGCCTCTGACTATCAATTGGAGAATCAATTATCTCCTATGTAAGCTTAAGGCTTCCAGACAATATTCAACTCAGGTTATTTTATTACATTTGAACAAAAAACACACATGATCTCCGAAGAACATCTTTATGCCATCGCTTTGCGCGAATGCAGCCTGATTGGCGACATTAATTTTCATAAGCTAATAAGAACCTTTGGAACTGCGGAGGAAGTCTGGAAAAGGGCAAAAAAAGAATACACTAAAACAGATGGTATCGGCAGAAAAACAGTTTCTGATATCGGAAATGAAGACTATTTGAAATTTGCCGAAAAAGAAATACAGTTCTGCGAAAAAAACAATATTAGGATTTTGCTTCGATACTTTAATGAGCTCCCTCATCTGCTCAACGAATGTGATGACTCCCCTGCAATTCTCTATCAAAAAGGAAATTTTGACGATTCATTACAGAAAATCAGCATTGTAGGAACCCGAAATATGACTTCCTATGGCCAACAGTTTATCGGGGATTTCTTAGAAGCTGCTTCCTCCTCCAAATGCATATCAGTGAGCGGATTAGCTCTTGGTGTAGATAAGGAGGTTCATGAACAATCTATTCACTATAAAATACCGACCGTCGCCGTGCTGGCTCATGGTTTCCATATGCTGTATCCTTCCAAAAATAAAAAGCTCTCCGAAAAGATTCTGGAAGAAGGCGGCGCAATGTTCACCGAATTCAATTCATCCAGAAAGCCCGACCGCGAAAATTTCATTCAAAGAAACAGAATTATAGCTGGAATGTCTCCCTCAACCATCGTTGTTGAGACCGGATTTGGAGGTGGATCTGTAAGCACGGCAGCTTTTGCCAATGATTATAACCGCGAAGTTTTTGCATTGCCGGGTAAGATCACAGATCCTTACAGTCAGGGGTGTAATCAATTGATTTTTCAGAATAAAGCAGCAGCTATTTCTACTGTAAAAGATCTTGTGGATTCATTGGGATTCAATCATTCAAAAGAGAAAGTAGCCGAGTTGTTCCCTTACAGTGAAATAAGTATACAACTTACTGAAAATCAAGAATCCATTTATCAGTCGATCAAAGCCAATCCTCAGGTGTCTCTGGATGATCTGGCGCAGATGGTTTCAGTGCCTTCTTATAAAATTCTTCCTGTAATCTTGGAATTAGAGCTTTTGGGGAAAGTAAAATCATTTTCCGGGAGGCAATTTAGTGCAATTTGATAATTAACGATTTCTTAATATTGCATTATTTGAGACGTAACTTTTAATTTTCAACAAAATTTGACTACTAATTATCAATTTAATAATATTTCGGGACATTATTATTTAATTTTCAGCAATGTTGAAATACAGTATTGTGAATCTTGAAAAAAAAATTAAATTTGTTGACAATAATATTCAACCCTAATATATGGAACAATATAATATTGACCAGAAAATCCAGGAGTTTATTGCCAAGATTGAAGCAAAAAATCCTAATGAACCAGAATTTTTACAAGCCGTAAAAGAAGTAGCTGTGACTGTAATTCCGTTTATTATGACCAAAAAGGAATATACAGGAATGAAGCTTCTAGAGAGAATGGCTGAACCTGAAAGAGTTATAATTTTCAGAGTTCCATGGGTTGATGACAAAGGAGAGATCCAGGTAAACAGAGGATTCAGAATCCAGATGAACTCTGCGATCGGACCATACAAAGGAGGAATTCGTTTCCACCCTACTGTAAACCTTTCAGTTCTTAAATTCCTTGCTTTCGAGCAGGTATTTAAAAACTCATTGACTACTCTTCCAATGGGAGGAGGTAAAGGAGGTTCAGATTTCGACCCACAAGGAAAATCTGATATGGAAGTAATGCGTTTCTGCCAGGCTTTCATGACTGAATTATGCAAGCATATCGGTCCTGAAACAGACGTACCTGCAGGAGACATTGGTGTAGGCGCTAGAGAGATCGGATATCTTTTCGGACAATACAAAAAAGTAAGAAACGAATTTACAGGAGTACTTACAGGAAAAGGTCTTGCCTACGGAGGTTCACTTATCCGTCCTGAAGCTACAGGATACGGGGTGGTATACTTCGCAGAGCAGATGCTTAAGACGATCAATGAAACTTTCAAAGATAAAATTGTAAGTGTTTCAGGTTTCGGAAATGTAGCCTGGGGCGTGATCAAGAAAGCGACTGAGCTTGGCGCTAAAGTAGTAACGATTTCTGGTCCTGACGGATACATCTATGATAAAGACGGTATCAGCGGAGAAAAAATCGATTATTTATTAGAACTGAGATCTTCCGGAAACAACAGAGCCGAAGACTATGCGAAAAAATATCCTTCTGCTGAGTTCCATGCCGGAAAACGTCCTTGGGAAGTTAAATGTGATGTGGCATTCCCTTCTGCTACACAAAACGAACTTGATCTTGAAGATGCTAAAGTTTTGGTAGAAAACGGATGTGTTTGCGTTACTGAAGCAGCTAATATGCCATCTACTTTAGATGCCATCAATTATTTCCTGGATAATAAAATATTATTCTCGCCTGGTAAAGCTTCCAATGCCGGAGGTGTAGCTACTTCAGGTCTTGAGATGACGCAGAACTCTATCCGTCTTAACTGGACTTCTGAAGAAGTTGACGCAAGACTGAAAGAGATCATGATCGGAATCCACAAGGCTTGCAGAGATTATGGTAAAGATGAAAACGGATACGTAAACTACGTGAAAGGCGCAAACATTGCCGGCTTCGTGAAAGTTGCAGAAGCAATGCTAGCTCAGGGTGTAGTATAGAAATAATAAAGGTTGGGAAAGTTCTCAGCCTTTTTTGATAAAGCCTGTTCCCGGGATAATGGGAAAAAAGTAAAAAGTGAAAGGAGAAAGCGCTGTACCTGTACAGCGCTTTTTTTATTTTTAAAGAAGGAAAGATATATTCAAAAATATTGACGAGTATATATATTAAAAGTGATAAAAAATCCTGAGACACTATGCCCCAGGACTCCCTTTCTACTTTGTTCAATATTTACTTCGGCGACTTTGATTTTTTCTTGGCTTTTCTTTCTTCTTTGGTGGCTTCTGAAGGTTTTGCAGCATCTGTCGTAGTTTCAGCATTCACCGTTGCTGTAGCATCAGCTGTAGTGGCAGGAGTTGCAGCACCGTCTACTGTAGCAGTTGCCGTTGTATTTTGTTTCTGAGCATCTGCAGAGCTGCCCGTTGGTGTATTCTGCTGTTGAGTTTGAGTGGTATCGGCTGGTTTTTGAGGTGTTGTCTGTGTTTGTGCCGATACTGCGATTACACCGACTAAAGTAAATACTGCTGTTAAAACTAACTTTTTCATACTATTAATATTTAAATGGTTGTTTAATTTAAACGACGCATTTTTTATTAAATTATATGTAATCGTCTTATTTAACGTACTTTATCATTATTTAAGAGATTTTACAAAGTAGTGTTACTTTGAAATATTCTTCATCATCTTTTCCACGAATTCAAATGCGGCCGGACAGATAACAGTGTTTTTCAACATAAGATCATTGATCTGATAGATCTTTTTACGGTCAGTATGCGGATACTCGCGACAGGCTTTCGGCCTTACTTCATAGATGGAGCAGGTATTGTCATTATTCAGAAAAAAGCAGGGAAGATTCTGGAGTACCTTATCATTATCTTCATCTACCCTCAAAAACTTTGACTCAAAATCAGCCTGTTTCATACGCAGGTGCTTGGAAATGCGTTCAATGTCTTTTTCTGTGTATAAAGGGCCGGTTGTTTTACAGCAATTGGCACACTGCAGGCAATCTACTTCATCAAAAACTTCGTCATGGGTTTCCTGAACTACATAATCGAGGTTTTTGGGAGGCTTCTTTTTCAATCCGTCCAGAAATTTTTTATGTTCTTTATGCTTCTGTAAAGCCTGCTTTCTATAGAGGTCTAAATTCATTTATTCATGATCTGCAGCCGTAGCCGGAAGATCCGTTTTTTGATATTCGTTAATTTTATCGAGATCCAAAATGGTTGTCTGATCATTATTATCAGGATAGTACATGGGGGCAAATTTAGCTCCATAAACAATTTCTTTTGAGACATACGAAGATCGCTGTACCACCGTATTGGAAAAGACTTCATCAAAAGCACGGACCTGAACAATAATTTCAATATCTGTATTTTGAAAATCTTCTTCAGAAAAGCCATAAAATGGTGAGTCTTCTGTGATCTCATGCACCACCGTCCAGTTCAGCGCAAGCGTATTAATTTTGCTTAAGTGCGTCTTTAAGGAATAAAAATTACTTTTCGGAGCTCCATTTTCAATCACTTCAATCGCTGCGGAAACAATCACATCAGCATCAGTTAACGCATTATTTTTGAAAGGCGCAAGCCTGAACATTAGAGCCCTTGAATCTTTAAATGGTGCTATCACTGCAATATCCGAAAATCTTAGGTAAGCTCTGGGACGTGAAAATCTTCCGTAAAAAAGCCCGGTTGCAATAGCAAAGGTAAGCAACCCCAGAAAAGCTTCAAATGTTGCCACCAGACTTGCTGTAAATCCTACCGGCGCAATTCTTCCATAACCCACCGTAGTGAAAGTTTGTGAGCTGAAGAAAAACACATCAATAAACTCATTGAGAGGATCACTTTTATCGATTCCGGTAAGGTGCTCTACTCCAATGAGGTAATAAATCAATGCAAATACGAGATTAATCAGAATATACGCGATCACCAGATAGGAAAGAAAACGGAAAGTCGACAGGTTAAGCATCGTGTGATACCAGCTCAGCCTATTGAATACATTTACGCCTCTTCGCTTGACATTCGGAAGTCCATCTTTGTTAATAAATCTTCCGGATGCATTGCTTCCGAAACCACTGTTTTCGGTATTTTTCTGACGGATCTTCTGTCTGAAGCCTCTTGCCATTTTTATATCATTTAATAATTGTCCGGATCACTAAAAAAACAAATTTGTCTTTAGCTAATCATCTTATTTATACTGCAAAGATAAAATATTGTTTTCATGAAATTTATCAAAAGCTTCTGATAAAGTGCACTACCACAACTTAAAAATAATCATAGATCTAAATTCGACTTATTCTGATTTAGGACCAAGTCTAAATTTTGATGATAAGAACCCCTTCAACAATAGGCTTATATATAGGAAAAGGAAACCAAAAAGGTCTCCTTTTGTCATATCAAAAATATTTTTTATCATATAAAATTTAATAACAAATTCCAGGTGAAATTATTGATTTTAAGGAAGATGATTCTATAAGGGAATACAATCTCCTTATCTGATTTGATTTATATATTTTCCAGAATTAAATTTCCAAAGAGTCTTTCTATTGACGGAGAGGGGGATTTCATTTTTCAGTTTAAAACGGATTGTATAAATAACAGAGAAGGCAACCGTTAACAATCTGCAAATATTAGAACCCCATGACCCTATCACCGTATCATCAAAATTAAAGACCATCCAGATTAGGTTCATGAAAGAGTGAAGGATAACCGGAATCCAAAGATTGAAATCCCATTCTGTATAAAGCCAGGCATATAATATAGAAGCAAGGAAAGTAAGTGTAAAAATTTCTACAAGATCAATAACCTGTGTTCCTTGATAAAGATGCCCGAGTGCAAAAATAAATGAAGCAACAGCCACAGAAGGTAAAAATCCCAATCTGACAAACCTGAATAAGATTCCAAAAATAAATGCCCTGTAGATTGTCTCCTCAAATAATCCTGCCAAAAAACTTTTGGCAAAAAGATTAGCTGGATCTATCTGAGTATTCAGCTTACTGAAAAATATTCCGTATAATGCCATAGGAAGGATAAATAATAATGAAAGTCCTATGCCTTTAGTCAGTCCACGAGGAGCCAACCCTATCACCTGCAAAGTATTTCCGCCGGCTATGATCCGTATAGAAACCAATAATGGGATCACAGACAGAACGTAAACCAGAAAATAAGACAGCAAAGGAAAATGGATATATGCATCAAAAAACTTCATAACTACCTCGAAATGATACGATACCAAGAAATACAAAGCATATGAAAATATAGGGATAAGAAATAATTTAAAGCTGTTTTTCATATTTTACGTTTGAATAATAAAGATAAAAAATTATCACAATGATCAATACACCTCAAGAGCATTTCTCAGTACATTATCATCATTACTTAAAAAGCTTTCAACATCTGTTTCCAATTCAAAATCCGGGGTAATCCCCTGTCTTTGAGTGGAGTTTCTGTCCAAAACAATTCTGTATAAAGGGATTTTCACCTCTATTTTGGTTTCCGGCAGAGTAACTGTGGGAAATGCCCCACCGTTATTACCGTTGTATCCTCCTGAAGGTCTGGTTCCGATAATTTTTACGTTTTCAAATTTTCTTTTTAAAATGGTCACACACATAGTGGATGATGAGGCGGTACCTTCATCAGTAAGAATTTTTATTGATTTTATATTATTATTCTTTAAAGATCTGTACCGGTAACGGTACGCCCTTGTATCTGAATTTATTTTTTTAGATGAAAAAATATTTTCAAAAGTGTACTTTACTTTAGACAAACAAAAGTATAGCTTTCCTTTTGTATTCAAATGTCTGAACAGGTCGCTTTTTCTGTAATCAATATCATATCCAAAAGGCTCTGATACCAGATTCTGGCACAGAAACATCGCAGATCTCATGCTACCACCTAAATTCCCCCTTAAATCAATAATCAGATTTTCCGTATTGTTGTCCTTAAAAAACCTGAACACCTTTGTGAAGAATCTCTTTGATGGACCATCGAAACCTGAAATCTTAAGTATTCCTGTATTTCCGGCCATCTGCAAACTGTTAGTGCCCATAGATACCGCAGAATACGTTTTCTTTTTCTCCGGTGAGGTGGCATCAATTCTTTCCGGAACCGGAACTTTATAAAGATCAAAAGTTCCTGTTCCAGTCAGAACGGTTACGGCATCACTTTTTGCAAAGTATTCTGCCAGAAGAACGGAAAAATTTCTAATAAAAAAATATTCTCCAAAACCGCTTCCTCCTCCATCACTTCCCACCATTTGATTGAGATTACTAAAAATTTTTTCGATGGGAATATTGTTAATGCTAATAATTCTGCTGCCTATCCACTTTTTGTCATTTGCCATGGTGATGAAAAAACCATTATTTATCATTATCTCCAAAGGAACTTTATGTTCAGGGGTAAACCTTGGTTTTGTAACTCCGGTATGAATACAGCCCAGCTTATAAAATATTTTTCCGAGAATAATTCTATACTGAAAAAATGATATTGAATCTGTCTGAATTTCTTCCCTGCCTGCAGAAATGACCTCTGAAATTTCTGAACTGTCCAGATAGTCGCTGTATAAAGGATGTCCCTTTATAACAGTTTCAAAATAGTTCAGATCATTCAGAACAGCTTTCTTTGAATAGTTTTGTGCTGGAATCATTTGCATAACAAAGGTTAAAAAGCAAAATAAAACGGTATTCCTTACAGAAAATTTCAGTCTTTCTGCAACTCTATTACTCATTTTTACAAGTGCAGCTTTGAATGATCTTATTGGCTACTACAGAGCCTCCCCATGTAGGATAGATATTGCTAAGCCTTTTTACTTCCCCCAGATCTTCGGCAAAGTATTTATTGGCAAGGAAAAGCTCTTTACACAGATCCGGATATTTAGATTTAAGAAACTGTGCCATTCCTTCTTTGAATAAAGTGTTCAGGAATAGTGCTCTGGGATTGTTGTTGATTTTTATAGCCTTTTCAAATGCGCTGTTCACTTCTCCGGAATATTGCGGTCCGTTTTTCATAGGATCCATGCTTACAGCTGATAAAAACAGAAAACCCTTTAATGCATAGGCCTCGCTTTTCTCTTTATTATCCTTACTCATATCGATCAGTTGACTGATGTTCTGGGAACAAAAACTGAAAATACTGTTTTTTTCCTCTTCACTTTTACTATCTCTCAGAATCAATAATTTAAAGTAAATAAGGTAATACTTAGCACCCCAGTCATTCTTGTATTTACTGCTAAGCCTCTCCATCATTTGCGATTCTTTACGGAGAGATTCTACAGAATATTCTTTTTCCAGATTTTCAAGAGATTTCAAAACCACCTCCTGGGTTTCTTTTTCAATGGATGAATTTTGAGCATGTACAGCGATACCTGCAAAAATTAAAACCAGTATAAGATAAATTCGTACTTTCATTATTTTAGATTTATTGTTATTGAATTGTTGGTTTTCACAGTAAATGAGGCTTCTTCAAATTTCGGAGGACCGAATGACCCTCTTGCATTTTGAGAAAATCCGTAAGGTTCAAGGGGTATTCCGAGAAAATTTTTATCCAGTTTGGCATTAGTATTTTCGTCCAGGTAAGCAGACACTGAAATCGATTTACCCACTCCCATATTTTTTATTACAAAGTGTTTTTTGCTTCCGCTGTAGCTGGTACTGAATCGGGCAACCGCAGTCTGAAGAAACTTTTCTGAATTATCATACACAGCAATATACAATGTCCCTGTTTTAGACTCAGAAGTGGTAAAAGAAATAGATACATTTTTCTTCTGCTGGGAATTACAAAAGTTAAAAATTAAAATACATAAAAAAATGAGCTGTTTCATATTCTTGTTTTTTTGATATTATACTGATCGATGACCAGGCTGTTTTTATAAATCTTTTACTTTATCTTTTGTTGATCTGGAACCTCCGATGGTGTAAAACACACCCAGGAAATAGAACCTGTCGGATACTGGCAAAATCATCTGTTCCTGGCGCATTCCGTTGCTGTCTAAATCGCCATAGTTATACCCCGCTATATTTTTGAAATTAAAAATATTGGAAACTGATCCATGGATATAAAATTTGTTTGAAAACAGGTAGGTAAGATTCAAGTTTACAGAATTATAAGGTTTTATTCTAGAGTTTTGAAATCCGTCTTTACTATTCGGATTGGTATAAGGTTCTCCACTGGAAAACAAATAGGATAATCCTACCATACTGTTGACCGCATCCAGCCAAAACTGGGTATTAACGGTGAAGTTATGCTTGGAATAAAAAGGCGGTGTGGCCAGTGAAGGATAATTCTGATAATCTCTTTTGGAGTTCAGAAAGGTATAAGATATCCTGTAATCAAAATTATTGAATGTTTTTTTGTCGTAGAAGAATATATCCACGCCTTCTGCATATCCGTACCCGTCATTGTTAAAATTAATCGGCTGTCTTGAGTTCGGTGCATAGACAAACTTGGTCAAGTCACTATATTTTTTCTTGAATGCATCGATGAAGATGGTTCTGTTGTTTTTTTCATAGTAAATGTTCACACCATACTGCTCTGCTCTTTCGCTTTTAAGATTGCTCTTGAAATCGAATACAAGGTCACCATTACGGGGGCTTTGATAGTACTGTCCGTAGTACAGGGAATATTTAATTCCGTTTGGACTCTTGTATTCTCCCCTAATTCTGGGAGAGATCTTAATGTCTTTTGTATAAGAATAATAATCCTGTCTGATACCGGCATTCAAAGTAAATCCTTTTTTGAATTTATAGGAATTTTCAGAAAAGAAGGCAATAATATTGTTATCGATGGATCTATCCAGTCTGTTTTTGGTATTCGTTGCGTCCACATAATCTATGAAATAATGTACATTAATGAATTCTGTCCCGAATGTACTGCTCAGGTTCTTTACAGGTGTGAAAGAAAGCTGGGATTTGATGTGAAGCATGTTATTATCCACCTTGGATTTATCATTTTCAGAGAATATTCCGGCAATATTTCTTTTATTGAAATTATAAGCTATTCCTGAAAAAAACTTCACCTTATCCAGGTTCAGGTTAATGGTTTGATTGGAGTAGATATTTCCTTCATACAATACGGTATTGACCATATTATTTGAAATAGCGATGTCATCTCGCTGATAATCAAAAGTGGTATAATCAAACCTATTATATGATTTTATATATCCGTTTTTAATCTTATAGGTGGCGGCCAGTTCGCTGCCTGCCATATTATAATCTTTGTTCCAGTGGTATCTTGAAGGAAATACAGCTCTGTAAGGCTGGAGATTCAGATATTCCACCTTCGTCATCAGCGTAAGGTTATCACTAATTTTATTCGTCATAGAAACATCTGCCCCAACGCTTTTTACAGAAAGCTCAAGTTCTTTATCTACGTCATTAGATTTTGTATTGAGTGATAAAACGCTAGACAGCGCCTGCCCGTACTCTGAAGAAAACCCGGATGTTGCAAAAGAAACACCACTGAAAATCATTGGTGAAAAACGGCTTCTTGCAGGTATGCTTGGTCCTGCGGTTCCAAAGGGACTGCTCATCAGCATATTGTTAATCATTACTGCGGATTCTGTCTGGTCGCCTCCCCTTACGAATAATCGCCCGTCATTGGGGTTAAGCTGCACTCCGGGATATGATTTGATAACAGCCGCCATTACATCTCCCAGAGAATTGGGGGTCAGGATAAGGTCCATGGGATTTAGTGCAGACAGCTGCCCATCTCCGTTTCTTTTTCCTTTTATGATATTGATTCCTTCTATTCCTGTAGTCCGGCTTTTATACAAGGTAGTCTTGCCCAGATCGATTTCACCTGGTTTCACTTTGTATTCTCCCTCTCCATGGTCATAGCCGTCTTTCTGAAAAATAATTTTAAACTGACCCGGTTTATCCGAATCCGCTTCAAAAGCAAAAATACCTTTCTGATCTGAGGAAGTTCCAAAGAGTGTTCCGTCTATAAAAACATTTACGTTTTCAATGGGTTTGTTATATTCATCCACAACAACTCCTGAAATATGAGTTTGTGCGTAATAATAATTTTGTATAAAAACCGCTATTATCAATAATTTCTTATACATATTTACTGGTTTTTCAGAAGGGTAAACTGTTCTTGGCTTATCGGATATACAACGTAGTACAGTCTGTCGAACAGGTAAGCATTATCATCAATTTTAAAAACCGCAAATTTGCCGTTCTCCATATCTTTTTTTTCAAGTTTAAGGATATCTATGGTCTGGTCTTTATTCAAAAGAATATCATTTGAAAGATATTTATGAAGATAAAACCAGGCTTCCCACTGATTCGGATATTTTTTAATATACTTTTCGAAATGTGAATAGATCAGCCTGATCGCTCTGTCTGAAAAGTCATCGATATTTGCTGTGATGTCCACAGGAATCTCTTCAAAGAAATGAACATGCGGATGAAGTTTATCTTCTGAATAATAGGTAATAAACGGCACGATCGGCGTTTTTGTAAAGTAGGCTATTTTGGCAAGCCCAGTCCGTGAATAAAGATGATCTGCAAGGAAATCTACTTTAATGGTTTTTTCTTTATTGTATACCCCTTTATATCCTGAATTTCCGTCCAAATAGGCATATAATGAATATCCCTTTTTAATTAACTGGGATATTTCTATTACAGTATTGGCTTTTTCTACATTGATAACTTTAAGGCTGTTGGTGACCTGGAACAGCTTGCAAAAACGCTCGTTAATTTCCAGAATTGTTTTTGCCTGTTTGTTGTAGGTATTTTCATCAACAATCAGGGCTATTTTATCAATCCCGTTCAGGATCAGAACGCTGATAGCCGCTTTGCAGAATCCAAGATGGCACGTTATGTAGATCTTAGGTTTGGAATCCATTTCAGTATCAAGGTTTTTTCCTACCTGATCAGAAAACTGCTGGATTTCTGTGAGGTCAAATTCTCTCAGTCTCATGGTTGTTATAATATCCAGATAAAGCTCCCAATGGTCTTCTTTCGGAATTTCGGGCATGAAGCGGCTTAAATTTGCGGACATAAAGTGAAAGTCCTTCGTCTGCTCTTCTTCTCTTTTTTTTATTTCTTTCTGTGCAGTGACTTCTTTTATAGATTTCCTTACTTCGTATACTCGGTTTGTATTATTGCTCATGGTGCAGTGCTTTTTTGATTATCTCTATTGCTTTTGGGTTGTTATTGAGTGTAAAATGCCCAAAATCTTCATACTCTTTAAAATGGCAGGATGGGTATATCTGCAAAATTTTTTTTTTGTACTCTTTTTTCAGTGTCACGTCCTGTTTACCTACGATGATCAGAGGATGTAATCTGTTGTTTACGATCTTAGTCGTGTCTGTGAGATGCTTCAACTGCCTGATGATTGCTTCTCTAAGGTTGTGTCTTTTCACGTAAAATAAAAACATGATAGCCAGGAACGGGTTTTCTTTTCTTTCTTTTTCAGTATAACAATACTCTATCAATTTCACCGAAAACTCATTCAGATCTTTACGTAAGACCTCAGCAAGGGATTTATAATACACTAGATCTTCCTCTTCTACATTGGGAGGTGTTCCTATGAGGATCAGGTTTCTCACTTCGTATATCTCGGCCAGGTGCATGGCTACCTTCCCGCCGTAGCTACAACCTATTAGGAAGGTTTCTTTCTGTTCAAGCTGTTCAAGTTCGATTTTCAAATTTTCAACCAGATTTAAAAAATGGTCTTCAGGCTCTGCCTTGTTATCCAGATATCCCGGGTAATCGACAAAAATTAGCTCATATTCTGCAAATTCTTCTTTAACATGCACAATATCTGTCCAGTAAGAGCTATCCATTCCCATAGGATTCAGAAAAACGATCCTCTGTGTATAATGGCTGTTATATACTTCTTTGATCAGCATTTTTCTTGATGCTATTAATCAGATCGAATATCATCTGACAAACAATCTGAGGAGATTGGTCATTACTATCAGGATAGACTTCTACAATATCACAACCTACTATATCCCTATCTGTCAGAACATTCCGGATCAATTGCTGGCACTCTTCAAAGGTTAACCCATTAATAACTGGTGTAGAGGTATTATTAAAATAAGCAGGATCCAGAACATCAAAATCAAACGTCACGTAGAATTTTTTTCCGGCAGGTAGATTAGCCAATGATAGATTATTTTTCAGGGCCTTTTTTATTTCATGTGCCCATATGATGGTTCGGTTTTCATTTGAAGTCTGACGGTTATTTACAATTCCGCGGATTCCGAATTGAAATGCATGCTTGAGTCCATCATCAAAACATTTGGTCATAAAGTTTCCATGATGATGCACTGTATCAGTATTTTTGATGGTATCATAGCTGGAGGTGTAGGTATCGGTGTGTGCATCAAAATGCAAAACACAAAGATCATCTCCGTATTTATCTATAGCACCTTTAATAAGGGGATAACTTATTGAATGATCTCCTCCGATAAAGAAAGGAACCAGATTACATGTGCTGAAACATGTTCTGGAAATTTCATAAATTTTTTCATACATAAATCCGGGAGATTCATGGGTATTGAAAAATATATTTCCGTAGTCGAAAATTTCGCCGTGTTTAATAGCGGTCATCAGCTGATGATAGTCTTCCTCCGTTCCTCCGAAAACATCAGGTTTTATCTGTGACGTAGCAGAAAGATCCAACCCATATTTTTTGGTATAAGCTCTCAATGAATTAGCTAACTGAGACGATTGAATATTCTCTTTGTTACCAATTCCCAGCGGCACTCCTATGAAGCCAAATGATTTCTTGTCAAGAGGAGCCGCAATACTTTTATACGGCAAATTAAATAAATGCGGTGTATGCGGTGTGATCTGGGTAACGGTGTCTTTATAGTTGTTATCAAGAACAATGTAACTTTTGGCAGCCAGTGTTTTCAGAATTCCCCCCAGGTCTTCATTGATATCTTCAAATCTTTCTTCCAGTTCCCGGTATGGCTTGGGTATTTTCAGGAAATCTATAATTTCAAAAATACGGTCTCCACACAGGAGCTTTTCGCCGGTAATTGAATTGACTAATTTATTTTCTTCTTTATGAACGTATGGATTGGTGTGTAGTGTATTCATGTTAGTATATTTTTGATCTTACAGTTTTGTATAATGTTTTAAGAAGTTTGGTAAAATAAATCATCAGCAAGGTCAGAATTGCAAATTTATAGATCAGCTTAAGGATAGAACAAGCATCCATATTCTCCACTTTGAGAATACTTCCGAAAGTATTGATATAAGTTCCCAGGAAATTAATAATAGCCAGTGCAAGCATAATATTAACTCCCACTTTCAACACTGAATAGATGATCAGTGGCGGGTTATAAGGATTCATATATTTTCTCTCATCCTCAATAAAAAAAGAGGAAAGTGGCCAGATGATCTTTTTCATCCAGAACCGGATACACATCTGGTATTTTTTGCTGAGATTGGGCAGATTGAACAAATCACTGTAAAGCCAGTATCCATCAAACTTGAAAAACGGAAATAAGTTGACAAGCATGGTAATTCCGTTGATAATAAAAACATTGTGAAGTATGTATCTTATATTATCATTAAGATCTATATAGGTATAACAGCAAAACAGAAGAACTCCTAATATAGACTGAAAGAAAATTCCTCCCAGATTAACCACGACCCTTTTGTATCTGCTTAATGCCCACACATTCGTTACATCTGCATAAAAAACAGGAAATATAAGATACAGCCCAAAGCCGATAGAATATGTTTTCTGTTTAAAAAACTGTGTTGCGGTCACATGTCCCAGCTCATGGATAATAAGAATAAAAAATAAACAGAGATAGGTGACAAAATATACCCCCAGCGTATCAGTACAATACTCTCCGCCCATATCATGTTGTGGCAGAAATGCCAGCTTATACAAATTGAACAGAAGAAATAAGACCAGGACCGGCCAGAATATATAAGGCTTTATCAGGAATCGTAAGGCATCTGCTATTTTCTTATAATGTTTCGGAAAAAGAAGATCTACCTTGTACCACATAAAAGACAGGTTGTGCACTTTTTCTTTTTTCAGCAGTGGGGTCACAATATCCGTTATACTTTTTTGAAGCTCTTCCGGAGTTGAGGTAATATCATACTTTTGATAAAGCAGCTTACTGATTTCATCAAAAGTATGGCCTTCCTTCACTTCCAGAAAGATGGTGTAGGTCACTTCATTTATTTCGTAATATTTCTCATTGATAATCAACAGATATCTACCGTTATCCTTTATGATATCAAAATCACTTGTATTCATGTAATCAACAACTAAAATTAAATCTGAATTTTTATTACAGCAATGTGATCCTGAAGTTATATAAGTGATTATCTTATGAATCACAGACCACTCAAAAGCTTCCATTCCGAAGCTATTCTGTCAATACTCTTATTTATATACTTACCTATATGATCAGATCATTATGGTAAAAATGTAAGGCGGGGCTTTCACCCCGCTTTACAATAGCCAGGTCTTAAAGAACTGATGCTTCCAGTCTAACATCTGCTCTGTTTCCATTGCATCTGTCAACATCCAGAGAAACTACTGAAGTTTCGAATCTTTCTTCCAGCTCGATGATAGAGATAGAATTAGTTAAATTCTTGTTTTCCATGAGAATTGAATTTTAAAGGTTAATATTTAATTTTTATTAAAGGTGACTTTCATCAAGTCTTACTAGCTAATTGAAGCTTCCAATCTAACATCTGCTCTGTTATCATTGCATCTGTCCATATCTAAAGAAACAACCGAAGTTTCGAATCTCTCTTCCAGCTCAACGATAGAGATAGAATTAGTTAAATTCTTGTTTTTCATCAGAATTAAATTTTAAGGATTAATATTAGTTTTTTAATCAGAAGACTATGATCATCTTAAAGTGCAGATGCCTCCAGTCTTACGTCTGCTGTGTTACGGCTGCATCTTTCAGCATCCAGAGAAACAACAGAAGTTTCGAATCTTTCTTCCAGCTCAACGATAGAGATAGAATTAGACAAATTCTTGTTTTTCATGAGAATTTAAATTTTAAGGTTAATATTAGTTTTTGATCAGAAGACGATGATCATCTTAAAGTGCAGATGCCTCTAATCTTACGTCTGCTGTGTTACGGCTGCATCTTTCAGCATCCAGAGAAACAACAGAAGTTTCGAATCTTTCTTCCAGCTCAACGATAGAGATAGAATTAGTTAAATTTTTGTTTTCCATGAGAAATTAAATTTAAATGGGGTTAATAATATTCTTGAAGTCAAACATGACTTGTAAAAAGTCCTTCAATTTTAAAATTGATAGCATATCTATATCCGTCCCATGCTAAAAAGCATAGAGAAATACAATTCTTAAAATATAAATGAGGGTGATTTCCGCTTATGGAAATATTGAATTTTGAACTTCCGTCTTCAACTTAATGGGCAAGCTGAATATTTTCCGGAAAGAGATTGCAAGAGTGGCAGTCTAGTTTTCAACCTTCTCTTCTATCAGGTTTCCTTTTTCGATAACCAGATCAGCCAAAGAATTAATATTCATGAATGTCTGCTCATTAAATTCCGAAGGATCTATATTATACTTTTCAGACAATACGGTCGCTATTTCCAGAACAACCAGCGAATCCTGAATGATCCCGGTTTCAGGATCGTCTTCACTCCCGAAAAGGCTTTTTTCGTTGTCAATCTGATCCGATGTCATATCCAGTTTCAGCACATCAATGATAATCTCTTTAATTTCTTTTTTGATTAAATCTGTTTCCATATTCTTAATTTTTTTTTAATATTAAACTTGTCATACATCCACCGAATGCAAATGAATTAGAGATGGCTGTATTGATTTTTTCTTTTACGGCTTTGCGTGGAATCACTACATTTTCAGGGGTATCGATCATCATGTGATCATCCGGCAGTAAATTGGGCGGAACAAATGAATGGTTCATGGCCAGTATCGTAAGGGCTGCTTCCATAGCTCCGGCAGCTCCGAGGCAATGACCGGTCTGGCTTTTGGTGGAACTGATGAAGAGAACATCCTTTTTATCTCCCTGATCCAGCAGTTTGCTGATCCCGAGAAGCTCACTTCCATCGTTGGTAGGTGTTGCGGTACCGTGGGCATTAATATAATCTATATCATTGATGGTGATGCCCCCTCTCTTCAAGGCGCCATCCATACAGTTATACACTGTGCTTCCATCAGATTTTAAAGCTGTAGGATGATGTGCTTCATTCATAAAGTAATAAGACAATACTTCTGCGTAGATCTCTTTTTTATTTTCTATAGCGTGATCGTAATCTTCAAGAACCAAAAATACAGAACCATCTCCCAGCATCAGTCCGTCTCTTGTTTTGGAGAAAGGGGTACAGTATGTTTTAGATAAGGCATGAAGGCAGTTGAATCCAGAAAAAGCGAGTTCTGAAAAAATATCAACTCCTCCTGCTATCACTGTCTTATACTTTCCGGTTCTTATAAGATCCAGCCCTCTCCCTATGGAATTGGCACTGGCCGAGCAGGCTGTAGAAATGGTAGAAGACTGACCTCTGATCCCGAAATGCTTGCATATATCTCCGGTAATTGTCTGCACGGAATGAGATGAGAGGTAAAGCAGTTCGTCGGTAAGTTCAAGAGTAGAGATAAATTCTTTATAATACTCTGTAAAACTATGTCCTGAGCCTATTGAAGAGCCTACAACCAGGGCAGCGTCTTTCAGCTCCGCCTTGGTAAGCCGTGCATCTTTTACGGCTTCATCAATACTGTGTACAGCACAGCTGAATTGAATAGTCTTGTCGTCTTTTGATATTTCATTCAGGTACTCATGATCTATACAGAAGGCTTTATCATTTCTGTAAAACTTATGATTGACATCAAATCTCTTTATATTTCTTGTACAAAGCTCGTTATCCGTGAGAGCATTGATGTGATCTGCCTTATTCTTTCCTAAAGAACTTAGCATTCCTATTCCCGTAACTACAACTCTTTTTTTATTAATTTCGCTCATATGGTCATATCAATAGATTACTTACCCTTCTAATTTTTATCCTGTAATACCTCCGTCCACAATGATTTCCTGTCCGGTAAGGTATTCCGGAGAAGAACTTCCCAGATAGTGTGCTACGTCTGCAATCTCTTCCGGCATTCCCATTCTTTTATAGATGCTGTTGTCTATTCTCATTTTCAGGTATTTTTCCGGAACGTCATTGGTGCTTTCTGTGCTTACAAAGCCTGGTGCTACAGAGTTGATAATAATTCCCATCCCTCCTACTTCTTTTACGATCGATTTAGAGAAACCGATGATCGCTCCTTTAGAGGCTGCGTAAGGTGAATGTCCTGGATTACCCTTTGTTCCTGCAATAGAGGTAATGTTGACAATACGCCCTCCTTTGTTTCGGATAAATATGGGCAGTACTTCCCTCACCGCGTTCACTACAGACATCAGATTCATTGACAGTATTTCCTGGAAATATTCATTGCTGCAGAACATAAAAGGTTTAAGTTTCCCGTGACCCCCTACATTATTGATCAGGGCAGAGAGGGAAGAAAATTCTTCTTTGTTCTCTTTAAAAAGTCTTTTAACATCAGCAGCATCAGCCATATCACATTTGTAGCTTTTTGCCGGTGGGCATTTGTAATTCTCATTAATATATTTAACAAGTTCAAGCGCTTCCTGATCACTACTTTTATATGTAAATAAAACTTCACATCCTTCCTTTGCAAATTTCAGGGCTATACTCTTCCCTATTCCTCTGGAACCACCAGATATCAGTACTTTTTTTGCTGTCATTGGTATTTTTTTAATAGTAAAACTGTATTATTTCCTCCTAATGAATAGTTGTGAACCAGCGTAAAACTGTTTTCGTGGTCCGGTGATACGCCAAGTGAAATATTATGGGGAATATCTTCTATGCTTACATATTCTGAAGGCTTGTAAGGTTCGGTAACAAACGGAGCGATAACATTCAGGTTGCTGAAACCTGACAGCCCTTCTCCCAGGAGCAATTTAATATTGCTGTAATTGAATTTGTAAGGAAGAGGTTTTAATGCCATAAATTCATATTTTTTAATCTGCCAGGGGAGACATGATGTTCCCAGGATATTAATGGAGGCTTCTTTTTTGATTTCATTGTTCTGCAATATCTTCTCTACGTTGAACCTGAGCTCTTCCGCATCTCTTTCGAAAATAGTATACGAAGAGGTAGAGTCCATATAAGAATGATAATCAATTATTTCACCATATATTTTAGCATTTCTCTTCAGAGCGGACTCCAGCGTTTCTATCACTACAAATCCTGCAGATTCGCTGAAAATATTCTTATTGTCTGCATTCATCATATCTTCCTGCATGGAAGCACCGGTAGCTTCTACTGCCTTCTTTTTCTTTTCAAGATTAAAAAGAGTAAGCTCCTTGATCTCATCCACTCCTCCGCAAATCACAATATCACAATGTCCGTTCCTGATGAGGTCAATTCCATATACCATACTTTCTTCTCCGTACACGAAAGAGCTTGGACCTTTTATTTTAAATGCTCTCGAAACATCTCCCAGCACACTGTTTGATGTTGCCTTCGAAAAATTAAACGGGCTAAGCCTGTCCGGACCCTTGGTAAAAAGGGTGGTAAGAAAGTTCTGGATTTCGGCGCTGGGTCCCAGCGTATTGGTAATGATCAGTCCCGTGTTATCCAGCAAATCACTTTCGTACAAATTCGCATCATGCAATGCATTGATGCAGGCTTTCATAGCAATACTTGAAAGCTGATTGGGAAACGGAGCCTTCATAGGCAGATATTTGCTGATATCTATTGCCGGAATCTGACCGAAATAAATATCTCCGATATCATACTTAGTCCAAGAATGATCACTTGAAAATGAAAAAGCCCTCTTGGAAATGCTTTCTGCAAAATCCTGGTTCTCCAATCCTTTTGGAGTAACGGCTCCCCAACCTGTAAAAACGATTCTCTTTTCCAAAATTCAATTATTTTAAAACTAATTCTGCAAGGCAGACTACTTTATCTTCTGAGGTCACTTCACATTCAAAGGTGTAAAACCCCATAATGATGGACTTTAACTTTGATGAAATTCTTAATCTTTGTTCCGGGTATACTTCCTGGTTAAATGTTGTGTTTTTAATTTTTATAGCTCTACCAAGAATGGAACCCGGAACTTTTGAATATTCAAGATTAAGACGAATAAATAATCCGCAAGTCTGAAACATCGTTTCTACCAGTATAACTCCCGGAGTTATCGGGTTTCCTTCAAAATGTCCCTTAAAAAAATAATTATCTTCTTTAAAAAATGCTTCTGAAACCAGATGGGTATTGGGTTCGAATTCAACTATTTTCTCAACCAACAGCATGGGCGGTCTATGCGGCAACAGTTGTGAGGGTGAAGGAAAGTTTTTCATATAATGGTATTGATTTTTTTTATTTTTTATTACAAATAGCACAGGCATACTCATCATCAATGTTAATCTCTTTAAAATACACTGAGCTGATATCTATTTCACTTTGGTAGGCGTTAATAAGTTTTAGTTTTAATAATTTCACCATTGCTTCCAGCTTTACCCAGTCATTCACATTATGCACCGGCATTATATGTCCGTAAAGCCTGTTAATAAACGGGTAACACTTTTGATTGATTTCTCTTTTCCATTCAATATCGATTCCTATCGGTCTCAAAGAAACAGCACAGATAACCAGATGACGTGAATGGGAAATGCTTATATAATATTCAGAGTCTTTAATAAAAGGTTCTCCGTTATTTCCTTTTTCAATCATAATCTTCTTTCCGAAAAAGGAACTCACTAAATCCTCTGCAACTCCTGTTTTTGTTTCCTCACTATAGGTATACAAGAGATAAATATTATTTGGTAAACTGATGACTTTCATTCTGCAGCATGACTTCAATATGATCAAGCATCCCTGAATCTATACGACCGGATAAAATAGAGCTGAAATCGGTGTTGGAAAATGTCCTTTTGGAATTAACCCATAAATTGATCGACAGCCGGTCATTTTTCATTGCCGTATTTACCTTCAGAAGACTTGGAATATTATTAAAAAAGAGGTCCTGAATTTCAAAATCCCAAATCTTAAATGGACTGAAGTAATCTGAATTCCTTCCGATGATATAAAATTTTTCATTCTCAATATACACGAGATCTGAGGTCAGCACTTTGTTGGGATCTCCCATATATTCGCTCCCATTCAGGTATCCGTTAAAAACCGAAGGCGTGTTAATCGTAAGGCTGTAGATGTCCTTCTGATGATATGTGGCAAAAAAAACATCTTTTTCCAGGGAAATATTTTCCAAAGGGACTCCCAGATAATTCGGTTCAAAATCTTCCTTATCCGAGTATCTGATCTTATAGGTAGCTACTCTAGGCCCTGCTTCTGATGTACCATAGGTTTTGTAATAGGAAGGAACAGGAAACTGACCTGTAAACTTCAGAAAACATGTTTTCCCTATGTAACCTCCTCCTATACTTATAAATTCCAAAGTTCTGCATGCATCACCAAGCTTTACATTGTAGGCCAGTAAAGTCCTTAGAAGTGTGGGCGTAATAAAAAAATTGGTTGCATTGTATTTTTCTATATATGAAACTAAATTCAGAGCAATAAATTTATAAGATGACAGAATTAAGTTTCCTCCCGACAAGAGATGAGAAAAGAACTGTGCTACCAAAGCATATGAATAATACAACGGCAGGCATACAATACTGGTATGGCTACTGCTGATCTCCAGAGAACTTACATTAGACCTGATATTCTGCAATATACTATTCGAAGAATGCATAATGTATTTCCTTACTTTTGTGGTTCCGGAACTTGACAATACTACAGAGGTATTTTTAAGCGGCCTGTCCCGGTGATCATTTCTTATAAGTATATCCCCATATGGAGTTTTGTGTAGTTCGTAATCAAAATCAAAGGGAATACAAGAGTTATCCTGTGTAATAATTGAGTAAAAAAACGGAACTCCCTCCAGGTTTTCTTTTGTACATTCAATCAGGAGCACACAGCCGCCTTTCTTCAGGATCAATAAATAAAGAATAATCAAATTTATTGTATTACCCTGATAGTCTATAACAAACAACTTATTTTCAAAATCAGTCTCTGAAAAATTCTTTTCCAAAGATTCAACTTCCAATAATATTTCAAGATAGGTCATCTTTCTATTATTAAAATCAAGAATCCAAGAACCTGAATGGGTCAGCAGGCTGGTATGAATTTCATTCCACAGCGAGCTCATCACTCTGTTTTTAGTAAAACGTTAGTAATAAATTTCTTATAATCACTGCTGAAAGGTTTTTCATCAAGACTCGCTACCTGCGCTTCCAGTTCTTTTTTGTCTTGAATGATATTTTGGGAAAAACCCAGCCCTCTTGGAATATTGCTTTCGATAAGGTATCTCAGGAATACTACTTCATATCTGTTTTCTGCATCTGCACTTTCTACTGCAGAGGTGATCTCTTTATTGAAAGTTGACAGGTACTGTATTTTTTTCAGCGGGCTGATAACAGTTTTTGCTCTGTATGCATTGGCTACAGCACCAAATGAAACATTTAAGCAGTTACCCTTATCCAGGTTTTCAGCTGAAGCAATAAATTTTTTGATTTCTTTTTTATTGCCTTCTCTACAATTAATTAATAGATCTCTGATCATGCGTAGATATTTTAAAATTGGACATCTTTTACTTACAGCGGGTGACTCTTGACATTTGATATTTTCCTTAAAAAATTTTGTTATTAAAAGAAGATTTTCAAACTTTTATCAGAACAACTGTATTGGCTCATACAGTTTTGGGATCACCTTTGCTGATTCGTGTTCTATATTTTTAATTTTCCATGTTGTTGGGATGGGAAAGAAAAAAATATTTGTGTTTTTCTCTGAGACAAACTTAGATAAGATTCGAACTCAAAAAAAACAATAGATGCCGGGATTTATAAATCCACTCTATGAATTTATAAATTATAAAATTTTAAAACACTAATAAACAGTACATTATAAAACAAATGTGAAAATTAAGATATAATTGAATTTTCAATCTCTTTGATGTAAATTGCGGGAGTAGTGCCTGTTTTTTTCTTGAATGCAGCCGAAAAAGCCTGGACATTATTATAGCCTAATTCATCTGCAATGGCAGGAAGTTTATAAGATCTCAGCTTTTTGTCCTCTAATAATCGCTCTGAAACATAATCAATACGAAGGTCATTCAGATAAGTGGTGAAATTTTTTCCCTGATGGGTATTGATTACCTCTGATAAATAGGCAGTATTCGTTTTAAAAGTCTTTGCAAGACTGGCCAGCGTAATCCCCTTTTTCAGGAAAAGGCCCTTGGATTCAAAAGTATTCAGATCTTTCAGGATAGACTGTGTGACATCTTCAGATAATGCATTACCGGTTTTATCTTTTATTTCAGGCATCACTTCTTCTATTATCAGTGGCTGGGTTTCCTCCTGGCTAAATTCATTCTTCTGAATTTCAACTGGTTCCATATGCTTTTTTTCAATGGAATGAATCAGATCCTGAGCGATTTTTCTATACTGTTTCTCGGTTTTCTTGGATTTATAATACAAATAAATGAATAAAATAAGGATCAGTAGGAGAACACTGATAGAAGCGTAAAGGCTTATCTTATTATTATTCAAGTCATTAATAATATTCTCTTTTTCCCTCAGAAGATTGGGTGTATCATATTTCTTAGGAAGTTCTGTAGACAAATATTTAAACTGTTCATCAAGTTTTTTATCAACTTTTAGGAAGCGGTCTATATAATAAAGTTGCTTCTGTGTGTCGTCATTATCTTTATAATAATCTATGAGAAAGGTATATACATCCCTTAAATCAGGGAAAGTAATATTAGTTTTTTCAACATTGGCATCCAGTTTAGTGAAATACTCTACCGTTTTCTTTTTATCATTCAGTCCTTCATATGATTTTCCAAGGCTGTAAAGGACATAATTGGCATTATTATCCTCAATATCTGAGAAATAATCATAGGCTTTGGAAAACTCCCCGATCGCCTGTTCATATTTTTTCTGCTTTAAATAAGAAAATCCTGACAGATATAAATACTGATTGACACTGTATTTGTTTTGATTTTTGGTAGAATAATCCAGCCCTTCTTTAATTAAAACACCTACCGAGTCGAGCTGATCACTTTCTATATAACAGTTGATCAGGTTAACGCGAGTCTGATTATGCTCGCTTTCAGAAAGTTCATTGGAGTCATAATAATGTCTGAACATTTTGGCCGCTTCCACATTTCTCCCGATATGACTGTTGATATAGGCAATATTAAGGTTAGCATAGGCAATTAATTTCTGATCTTTTTGCCTCTGGGCATATTTTAAGCTTACAATATAGTTATCGAGGGCGGCTTTCAGGTTATCATTTTTATAGTACAAATTTCCTTTCATCCGATAGGCAATAGCATCATATGAGCTTTCCCTGGTGTTTTTTGTAACAATAAAAACACTGTCTATGTATTTCATTGCCAGTGGAAAATCTTCATTAAAATGCACCAGGAGGTATCCCTCTGCCATTTGAAGATTATTTTTTTCACTCTTCGCTTTCTGCAAATAATATTTTGCAATGATTTTAGATTCCTGAATTTTGTCTTTTTCATCATAATCATTAAACTTTTTTTTAAGCTCTGCATAACTGAATCCTTTCAAAGAATCGGTCAGTTGTTTTTGAGCATAAAAAAAATTGGCTGAAAGTAATAAAAAGGTAAATATTCGTTTCATCGTTATAGTAGTATCTTGCAAATTTACATATTTCTTCATCAAAAAACGAGGGTTAAAAAAAAAGCAAACAAGACCTGTAAATATTTGTAAATAAACCAATTAAAACATTCTCAAATGTCATGAATTTATAAATCCATCCTATGTCAACATGGTTGATTTAAAAAATATTCCTTTATTTGCAACAGATTACTAAAAAATTATATTCTTATGAAAAAACAAAACGAACAAGAGAAAAAACTATCACTAAAAAAAACACAAATCATGAAGATTAATGACATGAAAATGATTAATGGAGGAAGCGGTGGCAATATGGGTGCTGGTATCAATGACGGATGTGATGAACCACTTCCTACCCCTTTAAGACATACCTTTGTAAGATAATTATATCCTTTTTATGAAGTATTTAATATTTATCATTATTTGTTTTTTTTCTGTTTCTGTACGGGCACAAAAAAATAATCCGGCACCGTCTAAACCTTCTACTGATGATTACTTCGGAACCAGGATTGTAGACGAATACAGAAATCTGGAAAATTTGGAGGATCCCCAGACCCTCAATTGGATGAAAACCCAGACGGTTTATACTAATGCCGCTCTGAACCTCATTCCCAAAAGAAATTATTATTCAGCAAAAATGCTTGAATTTGATCAGAGACAGGGATACGCCACTACCAACCTGAAAATAACAGATAATGATAAATATTTTTATTTAAAAAAGAACAGCAACGAAAAAGTTGCTAAACTCTATTACCGTAAAGAACTCTCAGGAAAAGAAGAATTGCTTTACGACCCTTCTCAATATAAAAAGTCAGAAAAAAATCATGAATTTGTCATTAATTATCTGAATCCAAGCTGGGACGGCACTAAAGTGGCCATCTCAATGGCTGAAAAAGGACAGGAGCTGGCAGAAGTTATTATTCTTGACGTTGAAAAAAAATATATCCATCCGGAAATTATTACCCAGATAGAACCTGTAAGCGCAGGGGGAATCAAATGGCTGGATGACAACAGTGGATTTTTCTATCTTCACTACCCTACTACAGACTCCAAATCACTCGATTTTTATAAAAACACAAGAACCGTTTTATATAAGATCGGGACTGATCCTAAAAATATAACCGACGTTTTCTCTGCAAAAAATAACCCGGAGCTGAACATTACGGAAGACCAGTTTCCTATGATTCTGGAATTTGATAAAGATGACCGATACTACATCGGTATGCTTGTAGATTATAATACCTACAGAAAAACATACATCATCCCTAAAAAAGATCTCTTAAGTGGAAAAAAGAACTGGAAACCTTTTTCAGAATCTGAAGACAAAGCCAAAACATTAGAAGAGCTGAACAATGATATTATTTTTCTATCAAGTTACAATTCTTCTCTTAACATGCTTTGTAAGACCAACATCAGTCATCCTCATTTCAAAAATCCCGAAGTTCTGATCCCTGAAAAAAAGGACGAGATTATTAAAAGCTATAGAATTACCAAAGATGGGATCTACTATACCACTACCAAAAACGGAGTAGAAGCCAAATTATATTTACTGAATAAAGGAAAAGATATCGAAATTAAACTTCCTTATTCATCCGGAAATATTGTTCTGCAGTCTAAAGGGCAGGACTATTCTGATATATGGGTAGTCTGTTCCGGCTGGGCGAATGATAACCAAAGATTCCGATATCACCTAAAAAACAACACCTTTAAACCGGAAGATCTTACACCCGTTACAGAATATCCTGAGTTCAAAGATATTATTGTTAATGAAGTTACGGTAAAATCAAGAGATGGCGAAGAAATTCCAGTGTCACTCATTTATCATAAAAACGTCAAAAAAGACAGTAAAAACCGGGTTTTAATAGAAAGTTACGGATCGTATGGATTTTCCATCAATCCTTTTTTTGCTAAAAAATACCTGTTATGGGTTAACCAGGGCGGAATAGTGGCTATCGCTCATGTAAGAGGAGGCTCAGAAAAAGGAGAAACATGGCGTTTGGCGGGCTATAAGGAAACCAAGCCCAATACCTGGAGGGACCTGATTGACTGTACTGAATTCTTAATTAATGAAAAATATACTTCAAAAGATAAAGTAGCGCTTTGGGGAGCGAGTGCAGGCGGAATTACCGTTGGAAGAGCCATGACAGAAAGACCTGATCTTTTTAAAGTTGTAATCGCTGAAGTAGGGGTAATGAATCCCGTAAGAGATGAGACAACCCCTAATGCGCAACCCAAAGAATTTGGGACGGTAAAGGATCCGAAAGAATTTAAAGCCTTGTTGGAAATGGATGCTTATCATCATCTTGAAAAAGGCGTTCAGTATCCTGCCACTTTTATTACCGGCGGCATCAATGACCAGAGGGTTACCGTATGGGAACCAGTAAAATTTGCAGCAGGATTGATGGCAGCGAATATTTCGGAGCATCCTGTAATGTTGAAAATAGATTATGAAGGTGGCCATGCAGGTAATGTTCCCGCAGCACATCGCTATGCCAATACAGCAGATATGTTTGCTTTCGCCTTGTGGCAGCTGGATCATCCCGATTATCAGCCCCAACAAAATACAAAAAAGTAAATGTCCCGTTTTCCTTACCTTTTTTTTGACGAATTTGTAGTCCGTACTCCCCTATTTTCATCTAATGATTTCCTGAAATACCTAGGAAAAGATGAGATTCCGGAGGCCGTATTAAAAGAGATATATTCCCATCCTGTTTTTCAGGAAGCTATTTATCTGGCTTCTCCTTTTCTATATGGAGAACTGGTTAAATGGCTCAGCCCGGAAAAGATCCTTTCCCAAAAAGAAAACCAGAAAATAAAAGATACCCTTCTGAAATATTTCAGCCGTATGAGTACACGATGCACTCCTTTCGGACTGTTCTCTGGTGTCGGGCCTGGAAAATTTACAACACTATCAGACCAACGGAATAAACAAAATTTATCGGCAGATGACCGGCTGAGAGACACCAAACTGGATATGCATTTTTTAGTATCCCTGGCTCAGCATTTTGTAAAAACTAAGGAGATAAGAGAGCAACTGCTGTTTTATCCTAACAACAGCATCTATAAGATTGGGAATAAAATCCGCTTTATAGAATATCAGTACACCCGCGGAAAAAGGGATTACATTATATCATCTGCTCCTCTTTCAGAAGAATTGAAGCAAATACTGGATTTTTCACAATCCGGAAAAACCATATGCGAGATGACTAAAACTCTCGTTAATGAAGAAATAACATTCGCCGAAGCTGAGGAATTTATCGAAGAACTTATTGACAATCAATTATTGGTAAGTCAGCTCGAACCGAATGTATCAGAAACTGATTTTCTGGAAATATTGATTTCTGTTTTAGTAAAAATAAACGCCGGCAATGCTGCAGATATCCTGAAAAAAATTAAAGATAAGCTGGACCAACTGGACCTCCATTTCGGAAATCCTGTTGAAATGTATTCTGAAATAGAAGAATTAATCAAATCTTTTAATACGGAGTACGATCAGAAATATCTCTTTCAGACAGATCTCTACTTCAAAAATGAATTCTATCTGCCCTCATACTGGAAAAAAGAACTTAAAAAGGGTATTTGTTTATTAAATAAAATTATAATACCTCAATCTGAAACACCTTTTCAAAAATTTAAAAAGGCATTTTCAGAACGGTTTGAAGCAGAGGAAATACCATTAATGTATGTTCTTGATGCTGAAACAGGAATTGGGTACAAACAAGGCGCTTCGGCAAAAGGTCTTCATCCTTATCTGGAAGACCTGAAATTACCCGCTTCCAAAAAAAAGCAAAACAGAAGCATTCATATGAATCCCCTGGTTAGCATTCTGAATGAAAAGCTGCAGGATGCCTTATTATACCATCTCGAAAAAATTGAATTGTCCGATAAAGATTTTGACACCTTTGAGGAAAACTGGGATGATTTACCTGATACTCAATCTTTTTTAACAGAAATAATTTCAGAAGGTCACCAGGAAAAACTATTTATAAACAGCAGTACAGCCAACAGCGGTGCCAATCTTTTAGGAAGATTTCATTCGGAAAAATCTGAAATCCGGAATTTAGCAAAAGCCATTGCCTGTAAGGAAAAGGAGCTGAATCCCGGCTATATTACCGCAGAAATCATTCACCTGCCAGAAGCCAGAATAGGAAATATTATCCGGAGACCTACACTACGGGAATATGAAATCCCATACTTGGCACAATCCGTTCTGCCTTTAGAAAACCAAATTCCGGTGGATGACCTGTATATTTCGCTGAAAAATGACAGAATTGTTTTACGGTCAAAAAGGTTGAATAAAGAGGTAAAACCTTATCTTACCAATGCCCATAATTACTCTTCGGACACACTTCCTGTCTATCATTTTTTATCTGATCTGTATTCGCAGAATATCAGAACCGGACTTTATTTTGATTGGGGCGGACTGGAACATATTTACCGTTTTTTGCCAAGAGTGGAATATGGAAATATCATTCTTTCAAAAGCAAGATGGAAAATAACGGAGAAAGATATTTTACATTTATCTCCATTACTTTCTGATAAAAATCATTTTTTATCGGAATTAAAAAAATTGAGGACCAGAATGAAAATTCCTGCCTGGATTCAGTGGGCACAGTTCGACAATATGCTGACCCTGAATCTGGAAAATTATGATATGGCTCAAATGTTCATACACATTGTCAAAAGCGAAAAATCATTGACTATTGAGGAATTTTTATATCATGAAAGTAATGATCATAAGAGGGAATTCATATTTTCGCTGTATAAGGCTGATGCATAAAAAAATGGAAGAATGACTAAAAGAAAATTTATTCCCGGAACTGAATGGCTGTATCTTAAAATCTATACGGGTGTAAAAACAGCTGATATTATTCTGGAGGAAGCCCTCCTATCTTTGATTGCAGATATTCAGGAAAACAATTACATTTCAAAGTGGTTCTTCATCAGGTATCTGGATCCGAAACCTCATATCCGGCTAAGATTCAGATTACGTAGCACCGAAGATTACAATTCTGTTATCCAATTGGTTAAAGAAGCCCTGCAGCAATACCTTGAAAGCGGTGAAATCATATCCATCCTATTGGATACCTATAACAGAGAAGTAGAGCGATATGGTGAATATACGATGGAAGAGTCTGAAACATTATTTCACAGCAATAGTGAACTCACTTTGCAATGTCTGCATTTTGACGATGAAGAGAAGATCATTATCAGTCTTTTTCTGATTGATACCTTCTTAGCAACACTAGGTCTCAGTATTCAGGAAAAGCTTGACTGGATCAAAGATTTCAATGAAGATTTTAAAGCTGAATTTCATGCAGATAAAGTACTTAACAGCCAACTAGATAAAAAATACAGAGCATTAAAGCCTCAATTTCTGAATTTTCTTTTTTCGGAAGAATACGTAGATGAAAGAGAATTTATTATTCTCAATATTGAAACAGACCGGGCTGTATTGGAAAAAATTCAGTACCACGACAAAAATGAGTCTTTGGGAATGCCTCTCAAAATATTTTTTCAAAGTATTTTTCATATGAATATCAACCGGCTTTTTGTTTCCAATCAAAGGACATTTGAAATGATTGTCTACGACTACCTATTAAGATATTATAAAACCAATTTTTGGCTTTGTCAATAAATTACCTAATGACAGGCTTCAATTAGCCCTAAAAAGCGCAAGCGATCCACTCGTCCTATTTTTTACATCTGATTTTATTTTCCTCTTTTTTAATTTTATTTATGGAAATCTTGTGAATATTTCTTTTAATAGGTTAGTCGTGGAGTTTACTTGACAAACGTACAGATAAAAGGGGTGTAAAGAAATTTAGCGCTTTCGCTGAAAATACAGACTATTAATCATTTACGCTCTGTATACGATTTAGCTTTCTATTACAAATAATTTTTGATAATGAAATTTATCAAGTCTTTATATGAATTTTTAATTTGATTTTACAGTATTTTTGAAAGATGAAAAAATTGGAATCAAGAAAGGACATTGAACATCTTGTTAATTCGTTTTACACCAAAGTAATTAAAGATGAGACCATTGGTTTTTTCTTTAGCGATGTAGCGAAAGTAGACTGGGACAAGCATCTTCCGAAAATGTATTCATTCTGGGAATCCATTTTGTTTGGGCAGATGAGTTACAAAGGAAATCCTATGGGCGTTCATTTTCCAATCAACGAGATCCAGGCTATGGAACAAAAGCATTTTGACCGCTGGCTTGAGCTTTGGAGAACAACGATCGAAGAAAATTTTGCCGGAGAAAATGCTGAAATGGCCATTTACAAATCTGAAAACATCGCAAGGCTGATGGCTTTTAAAATGGAGCTTGCGAGGAGGCTGTAATGCGGTTATGGTTATGTGATCCCGGTTCCAGGATTTTGCTTAAAAATTAATTATGGAACAATGACGGTAAAGATATAGGCCGCCAGATTCACTAATAAAACGGTTCCGTACAGGACATTGGTTTTCCCACGGCTTAACGAGAGCATTACAATAAATACAGATAGTGAAAGCAGGATAATATCTTTTTTGTCAAGTCCCAGGACCAACGGAATATCATACATGATACAAACAGTAGACACAGCAGGAATGGTCAATCCAATACTGGCCAAAGCAGATCCTAATGCCAGATTTAAACTGGACTGTATCTGATTGCTTCTTGCAGCACGTATGGCAGCCACTCCCTCAGGAAGAAGGACCACTCCTGCAATAATAACCCCAACCAAAGATTTAGGAGCTCCTATACTCTGTACCATTCCTTCTATCGTTCCGGAAAGACCTTTGGCCATTAAGACTACAATCACCAGACAAACCACCAGAAAACCAAAGCTTATCAGCGTTTTATTCAATGAAGGGATATAATGTTCCTCCGGATGTTCGTCTGGAACGATAAAGTAACTTCTGTGGCGTACAGTCTGTACCATCAGGAAGACTCCATAGATTACGAGACAGGCGATTGAAATAAATATGAGCTGAGCTTCATTATAGAAAGGTCCGTTGACACTTGAAGTAAAATTAGGAAGAACCAGCGTAAGCACCAGAATTGAAACAATACTCACTAAATAGGTTGTAGCAGAAGTTCTTGCAAAGAACTGTTCATGATATTTAACGCCACCTACGAGGATACAAATCCCCAAAATTCCGTTAAGAATGATCATTACGGCGGCAAAAACCGTATCCCTGGCCAGCGTGATCGCCTGATCTCCGCCAGCGACCATGAGCGAGATGATCAACGCGACTTCAATGATGGTGATACAGAGTGCCAGAATAATGGTTCCAAACGGCTCCCCTACTTTATGCGCTACCACTTCTGCGTGATGCACCGCAGACAGGACACTTCCGGTAAGCAGAAGCCCTGCAATAATGTCATAAACAACTCCGCTACCCATCAGACCGGAAAAATAGTACCCCACTGCCAGAACGGGGAAAATATACGTATAGTGTAAAAATTCTTTTAATTTCATAAAGTGTCAACAAAATACAAAAAATCTATGAAATTTGAAATATCAAAAGAAAATATTAATAATATTTTAATCTAAAAAGCAAACAAACCAGCGGCAGCAAGCGTAAAGTTACCGATGCAAGAAATGACAATATCTCCTCACTTTTTATTCTTCAATCGAAATTGAAACCGAATATTAATTTCCGGCCTTTCTATTTCATCTCCCTGCCCTTTTAGCTTAATGAATCCAAAGGTTAAAATCCAGAAAATCCGTTAGCATATGGAACAAAAGACCGATGGCTATAATTCTGATATTTCCCTTAAAAAAGAGCAGCAAAAAATACACCGCAATGGCATAATAGGAATGTAAAATATGAAACCCTATACTGTTTCTTGAGGGGTCAAAAACAGGATGGGCAAATAAATGGTCAAGATCTACCAGCATCGTAGCAAGCATAAGGAGATAAGCTTTTTTCCAGTTGTTGCGGAAAAAGACCAAGGCTATAAAAACCGGAAAAACCAGATGTAAAAAGTAGTGGGTAAATGTTTTTAGTAATGCAATTTCAGATAAACTCATGAATACTCAATCAATTTTTTAGATTATGAGAACTTTACCATCTTAGAATCAAAGGTAGCTTTCCCTTTTTAGCTTTGATCTTCACCCAGTAGTGTTCTGCCTTATTCCCGTAAAATATAAATTCAATGTCTGAAAGTATTGTTCTCTCTGCTGGCGTCAAAGACTTTAATGAAGAGAGCAGCAACGGATTGTTTTTGATGAAGATATAATTTTCTGTAAGTTCAGGGGATAAAGATATCGGTTTTCTGGTAGATTGTATGACAAGTCCTTTGTTGCTCTTATCAATACGGTTGGGCTGAAAAGGAATCGCTGTGAATTGATCTTGGGCATTGATCCATTTTTTATGCTGAAAGTATGCCCATGCTTTTTCAGGAATCTGACTCTGAAGATCAATAATATAATTAGGCTGGATAATTTTCTGAACGGTCTTTTTCTCAATTTCGTTAAAATTATCGTCGTAGCCATAACTGATGATGGTATCATTCACCTGCTCCAGATCAGCTGTTGCTTTAAAATAATTAATCTGCGCTGAATCGATGAGATTTTTGTCTAAAAACTTAGCATAATTTTTCACATTACGCGCATCTAATTCTATTGCTAAAAAGTGATTTCTTTTCTGAACTTCATCAATAACTGAAGCTAAAATTCCGGTGTCTGCTGTATTCTTAATCTCAATTTCATCTGCTTTCAACTCAATGGAAAAATTTTGAATTTTCTGTCCTGAAATGAAAGAAATACTACCCGTACTATGAGAGATCAACTGATCTGCATTCAATGTATTTTTTTCAGAAGACTGAATGAGAACTTTATTAATAGGGTCAAAAGCCAGAGCGGAAGTTCCTATGATTCCGTTTTCACCTTCTATTTTAATGAAAAGCTGGTCTTTCCGGAAGAGATTTTTCCCTTTGGAGATAAACTGACGGCTCTTTAAAAACGCTGAGAATTTTTGCGGGTCTTTGAGTTCAACCACACTGTACCACTCTGAAAATCGGGTGTCTTTGAGGTGAAAGATCTGTAAAAAATCCGGGATCTTGATTCCGGAGTCTTTTAACGAAATTTCCTTTTTATCTTTTGTTTTGCTTCCCGACCATTTTGATGGATGGGCAATCAAGTTTGAAAGATACTGTCTCGTCAATTTTTTCACATCAATTAAAACAACAACATCTGCATCTTTGGGGACTAAATTTAATGTTTTTTCTTTATGAAAAAACACAAAATAGAACGCTGCTGCGAGTAAAAGAATTAACGGGACAATAAGTTTCTTTTTGTTCATTTACAGGATTTGAGGCTTCTTTTCAGAGTCTTTAATTTTAAAAATTTCATCAAACAGATCAAAGAAATACATCAGGCTGTTTTCCGAAGAATTCTTGATGTTGTAGTCTAATTCTGTTTCTAAGCTTTCTCCTTTTACTTCAGTTTTGAAATAGACTTCTCCTACATTTTTTCTGAACAGATCCAATGTTTTCCTTTCAGAAGGGGTTTTGAATTCTTTTTCCAAACCGATCAGAAGTTTCTGCATATCCAGCCTTCCGGACAATGGATATTTCGACGAATCTTTAGCCCATTGTTTAGAAACATCAGACTGGTTTTGCGGGTTCACATTGTCTGTAGAGCTCGTCAGATAAACAATCCCATCTTTTACGGTCATGTACAGCTGATCCATATATCCCCCTCCTTTCTCATCCTTAAATGAGTAAAAACTTCCGATTTTTGAGAATTTCTTAGACCAATGTTTATTGGTAGCCATGACATTGAAAACACGGTTCCAGTAGCCTTCATTTTCTGTTGCAAAAGCAAATGTGAAATTAGGAACAGCTACATCTTTGGTTTTCTTCACTTCCTTTTCATTATAGTCATCATCATATTCGTAGTCTGTATACTCTACCTTTTTAGATTTTAATTCATTCAGAACAAAGATTCCGTTTCCCGGTGCTATTTTAGTAATGGCTTCTTCATCCAGAACAATTTTCATGGTTTCCATCATCAGTTCCATCTCTTTTTTATATTCACCATCTCCCGTGTCCTGAAGGAGGCTGTACATCATATCAAAGGATTTTGCTCCATTGACATTCATTACGTAGTATCCAATGCTTTTTTCATTAATCAGTTCTGCCAGCTTTTTATTTTTCCTGCCTTTGTAAACGGATGAAATCGTTTTCTGGATCTCAGAATTTTTATGCTGATAATTATTGACCAGCTTTACCTTGTCTTTGTCGAAGTATAAATTGTAGTACGAATTGGAATCATAGGCATTTCTGAAAAACTGTCCAAATTGAAATTGCTTCATCATTTTTCCATAGATTCCATCATTGACCATTCTTCCGTAATCTGTGTAAACGAAAGCATCAGAATTGGGATCTCTGAAATTGAGCATTGCTTTTGGAACTTCAAGTTCAAGGTTTGAACTGAAATACTGATCGAAACGGTCCTCAGCTATCTTCTTTACAATTTTGAAGTTTTCGATATTCATAGAGTCCAGTTCCTTCTGATATGCTGTATCTACTTCAGCTTCTGCATATTCCTCTTCTTTCGGATAAACTTCAGCTTCACCATCGGAATGCTGGGTATCTACATTTTCCTTCGGATATTTATGATTCTTTTCCAGGTATTTGATGTCTTTCTGAATTCTGGTGATTTCCTTATTATTTTCTTTGATGTTATCTTTTAAATATTTGATCTCATCCTTCAGGTTTATGATTTCTTCTTTATAATTAAAGGGTTTTTCCGGCTCTATAACGTATGCACTGTCCACCACTACGGCAGCACTGTCAGCAACAGTGGCTACACTGTCTACAGCTGCATCAGCCCAGATATCTTTATAAGGCTTGGTATAGTTCACCATACTCAAAACAGCACGGTCATTGTTCCAGGCCACAAAGATATTATCATCTATATCCACAAAAGAATAGTTCTTTTTCTTAGAAATTTCCAATCCTTTTTTCTTGGTAGAATTGATGAATTCCTGAAATTTCTCTTTGTTGTCTACAATAAAATGAGTGGTATAGGTTTGTATAGAGTCATTAAAACTGGCATAATGATATTGTGTCGCATCATATTTAATTCCCGTTTTTGAATAGTCATTCCACGAGGATTTTTCTTTGCTTTTTTTACTTAATTCATGCAACAACGGATTAAGCTTTTGCCAATTGATTTTCTGATTCAGCTGCTTGCCGTTGATTTCCATGTAAAAGACGGCATCCACAGGAAGTTTCATGCTTTTTTGTGCAAAAACAAGCATAAAACCAAAAAGTACGAAAGCAATTGTTTGTGTTTTTAAAAGTATAGATTTCATGGTTGAGTGTTAGAATTTATTGAAATAATATTGTGTTTTGTAATTGTTTTTTTTGAAAAATAAGGTCTAAAATATTCGCTTCCAGCTTAACTGCCTTTTTATTCGGAGCCAATACATAAGAGCTGTTGGTTTGAGATTTCACCGTATTTTCAAACTGCATGATGGAGGTATATTTTGCATCATTGAAGACTTCTCGGTCTGCCTTCCCCATCTTATCGTAATCTGCCTTAAAAGTATTCACCTTGTTTCTGGTCAATGATTTCTTTTGAAGGCTCTGACTGTAAATCTGTGTGGGAATCATTTTGCCAAGGATATTTTTAGCTTTCAGCTGCTCTAGTCCGGCGTTGATATTTTCTATCTGTTTAAAATTACAGCTTAGTTTGATGATATAATTATCAAAATCCATTGAAGTTTTTACATTACTGATTCCCGGTGTTGCTTTAAAAATTCGGGCTGCTTCATTGATCTTATTTTCAATTTCAGATTTTTTGGGAACTTTTTTACCATTAATGGTCTCCATTTTAGAGATAGAAGCCAATCTGGTTTTGCTCTTGCTGGCATTAAGAATAATGGTGTACTCACCAGTTCCATCTGCTTTAACATTCACTTTATCCAAAATATCAAAACAGCTGGTCAGCAATAATAAAGGAAGAATTACCGCAAACAGCTTCAGGAAATTTTTCATAATTGAATTTTAAAACACAAAACTACTTAATTCCGTTTGAAAATACTTTATGGACTCTGTTATTTCACTGAAAACAACTATTTTTTCAGATTCTTCCCTTCAGATAATCCTGTCTTACTTCTTCATCAAGCTTTTCGATGGCATATCTCAGACAGGTTCTGGGCATCTCATGATAATGTTTATTTAAAAAACTGATAAGCTCTGTTTCTTTTTTCTGTCCCATTTCCCGAAGGAGCCATCCATTGGCTTTGTGCATCAGATCGTGTGGATGTTTCAGGTTTTTAGTCACGAGTTCTTTCGTCAGTTCAAAAGATCCTTTCTTTACATAATGCATTGTACCGACCACAGCAATTCTCTTATGCCACATATCTTCAGAATCTGAAAGGTCCCTCAATAGCTCCTCTTTCGTATTTTCATAGGCATATCTTCCTAAGATTTTATAGCAGGTAGAATCTACCAAATCCCAGTTATTTACATAGGAAAGATGATCCAGGTAAAACTTCACAACCTCCTCTTTCACTGCCTGATCCTTTGTTTTTTCAAACTTTGAAATCAGCATAAAAAGTGCTGTCAACCTATGTTCGTGATATTTTGAAGACAGCAGAATGCTTAAATCCTGCAAGCTTATTTTGGAGTAATATTCTTTGGCAACCGATCTCTGATCCGGAACTTTTACGCCTAAAAACAGATCGCCTTCGCCATATTCCCCTTTTCCTGTTTTAAAGAACTTTGGAAAGAATTCAGCTTTTTCAGGAATGGACAATACAGCCAGGGCTTCCTGGATTTCTTTGATAATAGCACCCATGGGATATCAATTAATTTATCGAATGTAAATAAATTTTAAGCAGTGATAAATGATCTCTTATTAAGCATTCTCATCCAGAACAACTGCTTCCTGCGCCTCCTCTTCTTTCGCAATCGCTTTCGGATTGGCTACTTTAGCAATCGTAAGTCCCTGAACAATAATAGAGAATACGACCACACAATACGTAATACTTAAAATGATTTCACTGTATTCACTTTTAGGAATAGACATGGCCAAAGCAATGGAAACTCCACCCCGGATTCCCCCCCAGACCAGAACTTTTATCGTCTGCGGACTGAATCTCGTTCTCAATGACATGAATCTTGCAGGCACCCAGATCGAAATCAAACGGGCAAATAAAACGACGGCAATAGCTAATAGTCCAGGAACCATAAAGTGCTTCAGATCTTTGATCATTAATAGCTCAAACCCGATAAACAGGAACAATACGGCATTCAGAATTTCGTCAATCAGTTCCCAGAATTTGATCAGATAATCCTGTGTGACAGACTTCATTTTAAATCTGACATTAAAATTACCCATAAATAAACCTGCAGCTACCATTGTCAATGGTCCAGAAATATGCATCTGTCTGGCGATAAGATATCCTCCCATTACTACAGAAAGGGTTACCAAAACGGAAATAATATAATCATCCACTTCACGCATCAGTCTGGAAGTAATCCACCCCAATACAACACCAAGCAGAATACCTCCGCCGGCTTCTTTCATGAGAAGAAGTCCTATGCTTTCAACCCCCAGATCCACTTCTTTTCCTATTGCAAGCTGTAACACGACCGTAAATACCACGACAGCCATCCCATCGTTGAACAGAGACTCACCTGCTACTTTCGTTTCCAGTGATTTGGAAACATTGGCCTGTTTAAGAATACTCAAAACAGCAACAGGATCGGTAGGAGAAATAAGTGCTCCAAAAACCAGACAGTAGATAAACGGAAGCTGAATTCCTAAAAAGGGCAAGAGATAAAACATTCCGAATCCTACTATAAATGTGGAAATCACCACTCCTGCCGTGGAAAATATAAGCACTGGCCTGAACTGCTCCTTGAGATCATTGATATTAATATGGATTCCTCCCGCAAAGAGAAGAAAATTAAGCATGGCGCCCATCAGCACTTCCGTGAAGTCTATACTGTTCATTAATTTATTAAGATGCCCGAAAGTACGCGGAAGTACTGCTTCTCCAAACATGACAAGAAAAATCGAAACGACAATGGCAATCACCATGATCCCGATTGTACTCGGTAGTTTCAGAAATCTGTAATTCAGATAGGCAAAAATCGATGCTAATACTATTAAGGCTGAAAATGAATAATATAACTCCACTAAGTGTCTTTTTTAATTGATTTTTTATAGGTCTAAATAAAGTATTTTAATATATAGTTTACGTCCGTCTTTGTCCCAGATATCGAACATACCGTCTTTGGCCACTTTTGATCCTCTGGTATAATCTTTCCCGATATTCAGAATATTTAGAAGGATATATTCATCACCTACCGAATTGACGATGTAGGCCGTTTTTTCAGAGGCGCCGTCTCCGGAGTTCTTTATTCCATCCGTAAGGGAACGAAACTGGCTCAGATGATGCATAAAATTGCTTCCGTCTTTCCGGGAATCATATGCTCTGAGCAGGATAAGAAGGATATCCAGGTTGGTAGGGTCTTTATCATACAGAATTTTACCCTGCCTGATGCATTCTTCAAAATTGCTTTCCTTAAAAACATTTGCAAGACTCTTGAAATTATCATCAATCGTCGAAACTTTATCATCCCTGAAATTTCTGCCGTAATATAAATACTGGGCTTCAATACTGTCCAGGGATTTTGGATATCCTTTGTATTTAAAAATCAGTTTCTCATAATTGTAGGGAGAATCAGGATTTTTAAGACTTTTTTCAATGTTTTTTAAATCGATCTTTGATTTCTGACTGAACCCAAAAACCGAAAATAAAACGAATAACAGGAAAAAGTGATATTTCATTAATCGTTGTTGTTTTCTTCTTCCTCGTCGTTGTCAAAATATTCGAAAAGGAAATCATTGTATGGGAATCTGGAGATATGGATCTTCATAACCTCATCATAAATCATTTTCTTCATTTCCGGGAAGTTTTCTTTCGTTAAAGCAGAGATGAAAACAGTTGGATATTTAGATTTACCCATCCAGGTCTTCTTCCATTCCTCTAAAGAAACATTCTTTTTTGTAGAAGGCGTAAGATCATCGTCATCTTTTTTGTCGTAGCTGAAACCATCAATTTTATTGAAAACCATGATCATCGGTTTTTGATGAGCATTGATTTCCATTAAAGTATTATTAACCGATTCTACCTGATCTTCAAAGCTTTCATGGGAAATATCGACTACGTGAATAAGCAGATCTGCTTCACGGACCTCATCCAAAGTAGATTTAAAGGATTCTACAAGCTGTGTAGGAAGTTTTCTGATGAATCCTACCGTATCTGTAAGCAAAAATGGTAAATTTCCAATGACCACTTTTCTTACCGTTGTATCTAAGGTCGCAAAGAGTTTATTTTCTGCAAAAACGTCAGATTTGGAAAGGGCATTCATCAACGTAGATTTTCCCACATTGGTATATCCTACCAAAGCAGCACGCACTACTTTCCCACGGTTATTTCGCTGTGTAGCCATCTGCTTATCAATGACTTTCAGCTTGTCTTTTAACAGGGAAATTCTGTCACGAATAATACGACGGTCAGTTTCAATCTCTGTTTCTCCGGGACCTCTCATCCCGATTCCTCCTTTCTGACGCTCCAGGTGAGTCCACATTCTTGTCAGACGGGGCAAAAGATATTGGTATTGTGCCAGTTCTACCTGAGTTCTCGCGTAAGAAGTCTGAGCTCTCTGGGCGAAAATATCAAGAATAAGATTGGTTCTGTCCAGAATTTTTACTTCTATTTCTTTTTCAAGATTTTTAAGCTGGGAAGGAGACAATTCGTCATCAAAAATAATGGTTCCGATCTCATTCTCCTTTACATATTCTTTTATTTCCTGTGCTTTTCCGCTTCCTATAAAGGTTTTGGAATCCGGCTGAGTTAATTTTTGTGTAAAACGTTTTTGAACCGTTGCCCCTGCTGTAAAGGCCAAAAACTCCAATTCATCCATATATTCCGTAAGCTTATCTTCATCCTGATTTTGGGTAATAACGCCCACCAAAATGGCTTTCTCGTAATTATGTTCTTTCTTATCTAGCATTAATTTCTGTCTATGTTTGTGATTTTCACAAGATACCAATTTTAGAAAAAAAAACAAAATCATTTTTTAATCTTCTTTATTTTTTAATGTTAATTTAAGTTGACAACATTTTTCTTTTGTATAAAAACAACAACCCCATAAAGAAGATTTACGAATAATAAACATTAAAAAGTATAAATTTTATAAAAATTTAACCATTCAACATATGATCACTCATATTAAATACATGATCATTGATGAGATTGTTGCGTTTTTTGATTCGGCCGAAAAAGCAATTCCTTACCTTGAATTTCCCATTGACCTTCTCATCTGTGAGACGAAATTTAATGGCATGGGCGGTCTGGAATTCAGAAAACAGACACATAAAATCCCTGTCTGTATATTCGTAAGCTCCCGTCCGGAATTGGCCGCAGAAGTGTTTGAAACGGATGCACTGGATTTTATCACAAAGCCTCTTAAAACAGAGCGTTTACACCACTCAATACAGAAAGTCTTCAACTTTTTCGAAATGAAAGAGAAAGGTGATTGCTTCAATGCACTTCCTGGTGAAAACTGTATTAAAAAAATAAGGCAATCCTGTTTTTCAGATTAAGCTTATCGATATTCTTTATATGAAAGTCTGCCGAGTGCGAACTTTGTATATGTTTAGATTTGAATAACTGAAAATCAATCCCAGTCTGCAGCAACAAATTTCATAGAATTTCCGCTATCATCCGACAGGGTAAGAAAATGGCCTTCGATAGAATAATTGGTCATTTCATCAAATTTCTGACTGAAGGCGGTTTCAAGTTCCATATTCTGGCAGGCTTTTAATGTGCTGCCTACCCCGGATATTTTTACTTTTCCCCCGCTTTTAAATTCGGAAGTAAAGAATATACTGTTACATCCCATATTTGCTCCTCCCCGAATCTTTCCTTTTTCCATAGTTCCTGTGAGGTTGATTTCTGCTTTATTTTTAACCAACTCTTCCTTGGAGAAATTTTTGAAAGAAATGAGCATCCACTGCCTTTGAAGGGCTGGATTTTTTTCCGGAACTGAAGAGCAGCTGACAATAGCTCCTAAAAGCAAAATGGCAAAAAAAGACAGGCGTATTTTTTTCATGTGCATTATCCTTCCATTTTCGTACCATTCCGGGATAGAATATCGTAAAAATTAGTAAATTAGCGACACAAAAATTATTTTATAAAATGAAAAGACTATTTCTACTGTTCACTTTCTTATTGGGCTTTGCTCAGATGAGGGCGGATGAGGGGATGTGGCTGTTAATGCTCATCAAAAGACTTAACGGGGTCGACATGCAAAAAGAAGGACTGCATTTGACGCCTGAAGAAATTTATTCGGTCAACAATTCAAGTTTAAAGGATGCCATCGTAAGCTTTGGAGGTTTCTGTACCGGGGAAATTGTTTCTGACAAAGGACTTATTTTCACGAACCACCACTGTGGTTATGGTGCTGTGGCTGCCGCTTCTACTCCGGAAAAAGATTATCTGAAAAACGGATTCTGGGCTATGAAGCAGAAAGATGAATTTAATGCGAAAGATCTTTATGTAAGATTTTTAGTTAGAATGGATGATGCTACCCAGAGAATCAATTCTAAGCTAAACAACAATATGACCGGAGCAGAGAGAAAAGCTGTGATTGATGCCGAAACAAAGGCGATCCAGACGGAAAACTCTGAAAACGGAAAATATACAGTAGTGGTAAGAGATTTCTTCAATGGAAATGAATTTTACTATTTCGTGTATCAGGATTACAAAGATATCAGATTGGTAGGTGCACCGCCTTCATCATTAGGTAAATTCGGTGGTGATACAGATAACTGGGAATGGCCAAGACATACGGCTGACTTCACTGTATTCAGAGTTTATGGAGATGCAGCAGGAAACCCTGCAGAATTTGCTCCGAGCAACGTTCCATTGAAGCCTAAGCACTTCCTTCCGGTTTCTCTTAAAGGGATCAAACCTGGAGATTTCTCTATGATCTTGGGATATCCCGGAAGAACTAACCGTTACCTTACTTCTTACGGTATTCAGCAGATGGTGAACAAAGACTATCCGGCCTGGGTAGAAGCGTCTAAACTTGCTATGGACGTAATGAAAAAGTATATGGACAAGGATAAAGCAACTCAGCTTAACTATGCTTCTCAATATGCTTCTGTAGCGAACTACTGGAAAAACAGACAGGGAACTATCGATGCGGTAGATAAAAACGGAACAATCTCTGATAAACAAAAAATCGAGGATACCTACAGAAAATGGTCTGTAATGCCGGGTAACACTGCTTATGATGGTATTTTAGAAGATATTGAAGCTTATTACAAGCAGGTTTCTGAAAGAAATGTTGAAAGAAACTATGCTTCACAGTTCTCAAGAAATGCAAAATATATTACACTTGCTTTACAGGTAGGGTCTGTACTTAAGGCATACTCTGCTCAGGATATGCAGGGAAGACTTGCTATGAAAGCAAAAACTGAAGCTGCTCTTAAAGCCGCTTACGAAAACTTCAACCCATCTCTTGAAGGAGAAATGCTTGCTTCAATGGCCAATCTTTATCAGACAAGAGTAACGAATAAAGAAGTGGCATCTGCTACTATTTTAGGATTGGATGCGAAGACGCTTTCTAATGTAGCTTATTCTTCAATCTTTGCCAATAAGACTTCTGCTACGAATTTCTTACTGAATCCTGATCCATTAAAGCTTGATGCTGATCCACTTTGGAAAATTGCCAACGGAATCGTTGCTGATCAAAAAATGAGCACAGAAAGATATGCGAAAGTTGATGACAACTTCAACAAAAACAACCGTCTGTTCTTAGCTGGATTAATGAAAGCTATGCCTGAGAAAAAATTCTATCCGGATGCTAACTCTACGATGAGATTAACCTATGGAACTGTAGATAAACTTCCGGTTAGACAAGACAGAAATTACTTCGGTGTTACGGATAACTATTATACTGATATGACCGGTCTTGTAGGAAAATACAAGAAAGGTGATGAAGAATTCGACCTTCCACAAAGAGTGATCGATCTTTATAACCTTAAAGATTTCGGACAGTATGCTGATGCTGCAGGATATATGCCTGTGAACTTCCTTTCTAACAATGATATTACGGGTGGTAACTCTGGTTCTCCTGTTATTGACGGAGACGGAAACCTTATCGGTATTGCATTCGACGGAAACAGTGAAGCATTAAGCGGTGATATTGTATTTGAACAAGACTGGCAGAAAACGATCAACGTAGATGTACGTTTCGTTCTTTGGACGATTGACAAATATGCAGGAGCAAGAAGACTGATCGACGAATTAAAGCTTGTAAGAGGAGAAAACACGCCTCCTGATACAAAGACTAAAAATTCAGGAACAACCGAACTTCCTAAGAAAACAAAAAGCAAAAAATAATCTTCTCTAAGATATTTTTAAAACCGTGAATGTATGTTCACGGTTTTTTGTTTGGTATTTAATGTTTAAGAAAAAAGGGAGTTTAGAATACACTCCCTTTCAATTATTTATACTTTCAATTCTGCTTTAAGCCATTGTCCTGTGTTGCCATTTGTAATGGTAATTTCTCCATTATCATGACCAACTGTAACTCCAAGATCATTTACAACCTGCTTAAAATATCCTTTATTAAGATTAGTATCTATATCCCTCTGCCATAAGAACATTGCAAACTGTCCGGAATCATTTTGAAGCATTAAAGTTCCCAATGTACTTCCAAAGCCAAAAGGTTCGATACCAATTCCTTTAACTTCGTTGGCGTTAAAGTATTTTTTCGGAAGCAAATTAATAGATCCATTTAGATAAGCTTTCGTTTTCAGTCCATTAGTCTGCCAGGTATGTACCATATAATTAGCTGTTGTGGCAGCATCAATTGCAGTTGCTCCCAGCTGGTGACTGCCATCTTCCAAAAATCTTGCGTGAAGAACTTGTGGTGTAAAAATAATGGGTACATTCCATTCAGGAGAAATATTTGCAGTCTCAAGAAGATAGTCGAAGTCGGTAATAAATTCGGAAGATTCAATCGAAGGAATTGCATTTTCTTTCGAAGGTATATATCTCCAGGCATTCCCAGCGTAGTTAATATTTCGTTGTGTAGATTTTGTTGTTTCTGTTCCATCTGCAAAAATTTTAAAAGCATGTAAAGAATTTATGTTATTTCCCGTAATAGAAATTCCTGCAACTTTTCTTAAAAAAAATTGCCTGATACGCTCCTGTATGAAACATGTTTCCTGAAATATTGATTCCTCTTACCGATTCATCATTTCCGCTTAGTCCTAATGTAATATAAGAATCAACAACGTGTTCATCATATCCTTCAAAATAATTTCCTGAAATATTAATTCCAAAACTATCGGTAAGCATTAAGCGTCCGGCAGAATATTCAAAACTGCATCCGGAGATATTTCCACCTGTCGTTGTATCTGCAATTTCTGAAGGAATTCCCGCTCCAAGAATTTTTAAATTGGTTACATTAAAAGCATTTGTTGCATTTTCAAATTTAAATGCCTGATAAGTTCCCTGGAAATAAACTGAATTAAGTTTTGTAAAATAACAATCATTTAAATCAAAGCCCAGTTTCATCCCATCAAAACGACAATCTGTAATTCTTAAATAATGGCAGGACTTAGATTTAACAAATGTTTGGGCAGTAGCTTCATTAATGGAAATAAAGTTTTTAATATTTACATTATTGTAGTGCTCATAAATATCTACCATAACGGCTACACCATTAATAAACTGAAGAGATCCGTCAGCATTTTTAGCTTGCTCCTGTCTCAAAAATGTAGCTTCAATATTAAAGATGACAATATCATTATCTCTACTACTTGAAAGCTCACAATTTTTACCATCAATAATCAAATCTCCTCTTTTGATTTCCAAGGTAGAATCTACAATTACCTTTTCCAAACCGTAAAATGCAACTTCATTTACTTTTTTATTGTCTTTAATATCAAAAAGCATCTGGCTTAATTTTGCACTCTCATCGGTCCCGTTACCTTTCACACCCCACCATCTTACATCTGCTACTTCAAATATTCTTTCATATTTAGTTTCCTATGTTTTTAGTTAACACATTGTTTACTGCGCTATCTGCAGCTCTTACTTTTTTCCACGAATATTCCAATCCTGTAAATTCGTCTGTTAATAAAATAATTTCGTCTGTTGTACTCATTTTTAATATTTTTTGATTTAGTTAAGATAATAGACAAACATTTTTCAATTATGCTATCTGTTTTTCTCTTCTGCAAATATCAATCAGCACAGCGACAAAACTCGACGTATTATAATTTCTATTCTTCTCAATTGCAAGTCAAAAAACCGGGAACCAAGGAGAACAGGAAGATAAAAATGATTCTGGAGGAAAAGAAGGAAATATAAAAAGAGTTCAGGAAACCCTGAACTCTTTGGTTTATTGTAAATTAAACCGTTTAGTAAGTATCAAAAGTACAAATTGGGAAAGTAATATCCGCATCATTTACTGTAACATGAGACGGAATATTAGCCGTTATTACATTTCCGGCTTTTCCTGCAATTTTAAAACGAACAGTTCCTCCGGCTGTATTAATGTAGAATATTGTTCCAAGAGACAGTTTACTCATATCACCTGTCTTTACTATAAATGTTCTTGATCCAGCAACAGAATCTACCGTATATCCTGACAGCGCACTTCCTATTCCGGATTCTTTAATAACCATAGTTTTATGGGTGTTAAAATTATAGAATTTCTCTCCGGTATTGAAGTTGAATCCAACCATATTTGAACCAGAAGGATTATCAACAGTTGAATAAGTCTCTTCAGGAATTTCAAGGAATTTCACCTTCTCAATTTTCCCTCTGTCTGCTATGTTAATCATAACCTTCAATCTCGCATTTTCATATGGTCTCTGGATAATTCCTACATACTTTGCCTCTGGAATGAAATACATATTATTTACATAGTCTCCCTCATCCTCGGCTCCTATCTTAATAATTTTCACATCAGAAGTTATTCCTGGTGCAATCCAATAATCCTGTGGTCTAAAATCAAGTAAATCTATCTGAGCCTGCAGCAGGGAATTATCTGTTATAATATTTCTATTTTCATCAAAAAGAACAAACTGTGGATAACGGTGCCACTGTACCCATAAGTTGGTGTTGTTATCATTAATTTTAAAAATCTGACAGAATTGATTATCATAATCAGCATTGGGGAACAAACCTGAAAGTTCATTGAACGGTTCCATGTTCTTTACATAAAAATGACTGTTTGAACCATTGGTCTTTGAGTCTCCGCTTAAGTCTTCGTCCAATAAAACAATAGGCTTTTCACCTACATATTTAATACCATCCTGATCCGTAAAATAAGTAAGGTAATGAATTTGGTTTGAATTAAAATTAAACTCAGAACCCCTGTGGAAAACACCTATTCTTTCCCCTGTTTTAATTTCAATTCTTGGTTCTGAAATAGAAATTCCATAGCATGGAGCTGCCGAAAAGTCAAAACAAAGGGTCTCCCAAGGATCTAAATCATGCCCCCATTCAAATGACTGATTAAGGAAAAGCCAGGAATTACATCCTTTAGAAGCTGCATCTTTTTCAAACTTCACAAACGTTCTTCTGCGGGTAACAGTACTGGCATCAAGCAATCCGGTAAAAGATCCAAATTCGCCACCAATAACACGGTTCGCATTTGCCCAGCCATTATTGCTATTTCTGATTACAAATGCGTCAAGATTAGACTGCATTGATTTTAATTGAATTTCATTCCAAGCAAAACCGGAAAATATGCCGGGTGAATCATTAGCATCGCAAACAATTCCTTTGGTAAAGAAAGAAGCTCCCAGATACATTTTACAGTGCTGTGAACCTTGAAGTAAAATCCCTACATAATTATCCGAAGAAACATTGGTTACCGGTGTTCCTGAAACATTGGTGGTAATCGTATTTTTAAAACTATTCTGAAAAATCAGTGCCGTTTTATCACTTGTCCCTCTATAAAATATCTTATCTATCATAAAGTTTACAGGCTTTTTAAATAAAACCGTATCTGTGATTTTATATCCAACAGGGCTGTTTCCAACTAAAGTAACGGATTGCAGTTCAAGAGAAAATTGCTCACTAGGATTGTTGTGATCCACAGACACAAAATCATAAAGTCTGTTGACAAAATCTGCAGCTTTTAAAAATGCCTGTGTATCATCTGTTGTAGAATCTCCTTTTGCGCCAAAAAGCTCGATATTAATAGGTTTTCCCGCAAGGAAGCTTGTTAGTGCGTAGTATTCTCCCTTTCTTTTTCTATAAATAATACCATCACACAAAGCATCTGTCATGGCTACAGGATTAGCTTCGTGATACCAGTGAGTCACTTTTTGATAGTTTACATTTTCTAAAGAATAACTGTCTACCAGCTGTACCAAATCATCTGCCGAGTCTGTAGAAGAAGGTGAAAAAAAATCGTTCGTAAATTTCATTTTGTTAATGTTTTTTGATTAAAGTGAATGATAGAACAAAGATGATATGGCCATATTCTCTTTTTGTCTAATGCAAATATCGTCCGGCACAGCGACAGAACTCGACGTGTTATTTTATTAAAAGAATAAAAAGGCCAAAAATATTTCTTTTCCGGCCCTATATTCAATAATTGAAATTCCCAAATATTTCAAATAAGAATTTAAACAAATGTATAAAGAGTTGAAAATTTAGGAATTACACATTCCAAAACCCACGGTCTAAGCTTCGGTATTGTATGGCTTCCGAAATATGGTGGGACTGTATATTTTGAGATTCCTCCAGATCAGCTGCAGTCCTTGCAACTTTCAGAATACGGTCGTACGCTCTGGCAGAAAGATTCAATTTTTCCATGGCCAGCTTAATGAGATTAAATGATGTGTCATCCAGACCACAAAATGCTTCAATTTCTTTGGGGCCCATTTGAGCATTATAGCTTATCGCAAGACTTTTATATCTCTCATTCTGAATACTGCGTGCTTTCAAAACACGTTCACGGATATCTGAGCTTTTCTCTCCTTTTCTTTTTTCAGTTAACTGCTCAAATTCTACTTTCTGTACTTCAATGTGTATATCAATTCTGTCTAATAATGGTCCCGAAAGCTTATTCATATACCGCTGCATTTCATAAACGGATGAGGTATTTCCGGGATCGTCCGGGAAAAATCCACTGGGACTGGGGTTCATGGAGGCTACCAGCATGAAGCTTGCGGGATAGTTTACGGTAAATCTAGCTCTGGATATGGTTACTTCCCGGTCTTCAAGAGGCTGTCTCATCACTTCTAAAACTGTTCTTTTGAATTCGGGCATCTCATCCAGAAACAAAACACCATTGTGAGCAAGGGAAATTTCTCCGGGCTGGGGATAGCTTCCACCTTGTAACTTTGAGAAGTAGATGATAAAATCATAAGCTTACATTCGTAATTTCACACAAGTACATGATAATAGAAACTTAAGATAAGTCACTACATAATCTTAATTACAGAATATGGTGATAATCAGTTTTAAAAAGTCAAGAAAAATTGGAAAAAATTCCTTTAGTCTTACCGGGCAAATCTCCAGTGTTAAAAACAATAGCATAATTGAATTTGAATCTCAATTGGAGATGAATTTAACATACCTTTTAGAAAGAAGGTGTGATGTTAGTATGTATTGTGAGCAACCTATTGAAATTGAATATTTTGACGGGAATACCACAAGAAAATATATTCCGGATTTTTATGTTCAATATCATAATGGTGAACAAGAGATCATTGAAGTGAAATACGAAAAAGACCTCTTAGAAAAAAAAGAGCTTTTAGAACCAAAATTCAAAGCAGCCCGTGAATTTTGCAATAGTAATAATATTTCCTTCAAAATTCTGACAGAATCTCAGATTAATACTCCCCAGATGTTTAATTCTAAATTTCTTGCAAATTATAAAACTCCACGATTTAAAACAAACCTTGGAGATATTGAATATATATTAGATACATTGGAAAAATTAGAACAAACAACAATAACCAATCTAATAAATGAATGTTCTTCAGATGATAATAGAAAAGCAGAACTTCTATTTCACCTTTGGTATCTAGTTAGTAATTATTTAATTAACTTTAATGAAGAAGAGAAGCTTTCTATGAATACGTTAATTTGGAAATAAGGATGGATAGAATATTTATAAGCACAGGCGAAAAAGTTTTTTATAATGATAAAGAATGTATCATTATAAAAATTCTCAATATATCAACAGTAACCATTGAGGAAGTTCAAACAAATATTATTCACACAGTAAGATTAGATGAACTAAAACCATTTTATCCCAACCAAACAATATACTTGGAATCTTTACCAGAAAAGGATTGGGAACGAGCAAAAAGTAGATATGAGGTTATATCTCCAATACTATCTAATAGAGGAAATTTGGACATAATTACAAAAACGGCAAAAGAAAACAATATAAGTGTACCTACTATATACAGATGGTTAAAACTCTTTGATGAGACAGGCCTAGTTTCATCTCTTGCTGGAGGAAAGAAAAACGGAGGTATTGGAAAAAGCCGATTAACAAAAAATCAAGAAGAAATTATAAATAACAAAATAAATACTGTTTATCTCAACCAGTCTAGAAAATCTATAACTAAACTAATTAGAGAAATCCAACTAGAATGTGATAATCTAAAAATTACTTGCCCGCACCCTAATACTATTCGATCTCGTGTCAAGGCATTATCAGATGAGGAAAAGATTAGAAAAAGATTAGGAATTAAGGAAGCAAGGTACAAGTTTGAACCTTTAAAAGGGCACTATGAAGATGCCCAATATCCTCTTTCAATCATTCAGATTGATCACACGCTATTAGACATTACTCTAGTTGATGGTCTTGATCGTAGACCTTATAAAAGGCCTTGGCTTACAGTCGCTTTAGATGTTTACAGTAGAATGGTAGTGGGAATTTATTTATCATTTGAATCTCCGGGAGCTTTAGGTACGGGAATGTGTGTTGCAAACTCAATTTTGCCAAAAGAAATGTGGTTAGCAAAACACAATATAACAGCAGACTGGCCATGCTGGGGAATAATGGATACGATTCACGTAGATAATGCTAAAGAATTCCATGGGAATATGCTAAAAAAAGCATGTCAAAATTATGGAATTACCTTACAATACAGACCTGTAGCTACTCCACATTGGGGAGGTCATATCGAAAGATTAATGGGAACATTTGCCAGAGAAATTCATAATTTACCAGGAACTACATTTTCTTCAGTAGCAGAGAGAAAACAGTATGAATCAGAGAAGAATTCTTCATTCACATTAGATGAGCTGGAAAAATGGCTCTTAGTTTTTATAACTAAAATTTATCACCAAAGAAAGCACAGTTCTATTGGAGTATCACCAATTGAGAAGTATAAAAATGGCATATTGGGTAATAATGATGTTTTAGGGCGCGGTATTTCTCCAAGAATAAACGATCATCGAAGTACAAAATTAGATTTCATGCCATATTTTGAAAGATCAGTGCAAGAGTATGGAATAGTTATAGATCACATTTATTATTATGCCGACGTCTTGAGACAATATATACATAGTAGTGATAAAAAAGAAATTAATAAATATATTTTCAAAAGAGATCCCAGAGATATCAGTGTTGTTTATTTCTTAGAGCCCAAGTCCAATACTTATTATGATATTCCTTATCGTAATTCTTCATATCCTCCCTTATCTATATGGGAATATCGCGATATTGTGAGAGATCTAAAAGACTCTAGTGAACAAGTAACAGAAGAAAAAATATTTGAAGCGTATAGAGAACTGAATTATTTGGAGGCAAAAAATAGAAAACGGACAATCAAAACTCGAAATATTAGAAAAGATGACAGCCTGATTAGAACTGATGTAGTAAGTTTTGAGTCGCAAGATGAAGAAAAAGACATAATTGAAACAATATTACCATTTGAAGATTTAGACGATGAAACATTTATCAGAAAAAACTAAAATATTTGTAGAGACGGCAAGTATTGAAGACAGAATCCTTTCCTGCAGAAATAATAAATGGATTGGATACGGACAAGCAACAAAAATAATGTCAAAACTTGATGAAATGATTATTTATCCCAAAAATCATAGGATGCCTAATCTATTGATAGTTGGAGACTCAAATAATGGTAAAACAGCTATATTAGATCGTTTTAAAAAAAAACATGAGTCCTATGTAGATGAAGATATTTCTGTTGTGAATCCTGTAGTATATGTTCAGGCTCCACCTGAGCCTGACGAGAGAAGATTTTACAATGCAATTTTAGAAGTATTATTTGCACCAACCAGAACCTCAGAAAAACTTGATAGCAGATACCTTCGAGTAAAAAGACTATTGGAAAAATTAAAAACAAAAGTTCTTATAATTGATGAGATTCATCATGTTTTAGCCGGAGCACCTACCAAACAAAGAAAATTCCTTAATGTAATTAAACATCTTGCAAATGATTTACAAATATGTATTGTCTGTGCGGGTACAAAATTAGCATTCAATGTTATACAATCCGATCAACAACTTGCTAATAGGTTTGAGCCAAGAGTACTCCCTCGGTGGAATAATGATATTGAGTTAAAAAGATTATTACTAAGTTTTGAAACATTACTTCCATTACAAAAAGAGTCACTATTAATCGAACCTTCAATGGTAAATAAAATTTTATCTATGAGTGATGGTTTGATTGGAGAGATTGCAAAAATATTAGAACTTAGTTCAATTGAAGCATTAAAGTCTGGAGAAGAAAAAATAACAAAAGACATCTTAAATAATATAGATTTTTTATCTCCTGTAGATCGTAAAAAGAAATTTATCACATAAATGGTTTATATTCCTTCTTTAAATAAGACAATAATTCCCATTTGTCTAAAACCTAATCATGATGAATTATTTTCTTCATGGTTATTTAGACTTTCAAATGAATATAATCTTAAACCTTATACTTTTCTTCAGAATTACGTTGGCTTTACAGATTTTAAATCTCTAAGACGAGATCTTGATCTATCCGCAAACTCATTTTTGATTGATTTTTTTACTAATCACACTACTTTAAGAAGGAATAAAATAAAAAAAATGTTTCTTTCCGATTATTCAGGTAAGCTTTTTACTGAAACATCAAAAAAATATTCTACTTATTCAAACATACTACCACTAGGACTATCAAATAGAGAAAATAAAAAACAGTATGGTTTACAATATTGCCCTAACTGTTTAAAAGAAAATGGATATTATAAGAAAAACTGGAGATTAATTACCTCATTAGTATGCCTTAAATGCTATTGTTACCTAAAGGATAGATGTGAAAATTGTGGTAATCCTATAAATTTTTTTAAAATATTCACATCAAAAAATACTTCTGAAATAGATTACACTCATATTGATATTTGTTTCGACTGCAAGAAAAAATTATTTCAGAATTACCAATTCAAGAGAGCTACTGAGGAGCATATAAGCTATCAGAGATATATAAATGGCACCATTAAGAATGGTTATAATAATACTTGTAATTATTCTTTTTTCTATATAAAGCCCCTCTTATATTTTTCCGGATTATTAAAGTCTTCGCGAAAAACTAATAAATTTAGAGAATATATTCTTGATATTCATCGTATTATTTTAAATACAAATGAATCAAGCATAGAATTTTGGTCAATAGAAGAAAGGCTTGAAATTCTTCCTTTAGTAAACAGCTTTCTCCGTTCTGATATTCAAAATGAGCATCTCAGATTTTATAAATTAAGTAAAGGCTATGTTGATAGTGAAAAAATACTACCTTATTGGATTTACAGTAAATTTCTACTTTAATTTTTTCTTTATTTTTAGGGCTAGGCTTTCAGCAGTTCTCTCAGCTGTCTCCAGTTTGTTATGATTGAAAAGATGTCTTAAAGATAATCCTTTACTGACTGATATAATTGACTTCAATTCTTGCGTGTCCCTAATTTTGTCCCAATCCAGATCACCAAATTTACTAATCATATGTATTAGTGATTGTTCAACTAAATTATCACGTTCTCTTTCAAACCTGTAATATTTTTCGGAACATTTTAGCAATGCCATCCTTCCTTTTTTATTATTGGTATTTTTGCTTACAATTAAACAATAATTAAAATCATTGTAATAAATCGACACCATAATTATTGGCGCAATTCTATCACTTTTTATTGGTGTATAACTACTATTTTTAAATGGAGCCGGATCTATAAATATATAGCTACACTCAATATTTTTGGATTCTAGTATAGTCACTGCAGCAAATAATGCCTTAATATAATCAAAAGTATTATTATCGAAAAAGTTAGCCCTAGCGGTATTATTTCTACCATTGTGATTACGAATGTTTTCAGAAATTTCATCGACATTATGAAAAACTCTATCTTCAGCTACATATTGTTTTTTTTGTTCTGTTTTTAATTGCTTTTTGTTTTCAGGTATTTCATAAAACCTTTTACGACCATCATCTAAAAATACATTACGTACATTGAAATTATGATTAGTAGGCCTGTCCGTATGCCTTGGATTCGGATTTGGAATTTCAATTTGTTGAGTATAATTTTCCGGATCTTCTGTTTCTTCATTTAATGTTGAATGATCAGACAAATCTTTCATTTCAAATTTTTCGGATATAAAATTTCGACCTGTAGAATCTAATAGGTTAAAATTTTCAATAGCAAAAACTAAAAATTTATCTTTAGAAATTCTTTTACCTATCACATCAAGTTTAACCAATTCATTAAATGGTATTTTTGAGGTTAAATATGCTTTTCTTTCGGTGTTCCAAGATTGATTTAAGGAAGCATAAAAATCTGAATGTATACGAGCCATTGATTCATATCCTCCTTTAATTAATTTATATTTGGAAATTTCGCTTGCCTCTTGATATCTTATGATTGATGAATTATAAAAAAATAAAGGAATATTATTCTCGGTATAGTACATTTTTTTATCTAATCCATCTTCAAATGTTCCATAAATAAGATGATATATTTGTAAAGTTGATAAATAATAAAAGTATGAAAGAATAACATGTCCCGGAATAATTATTGTTAGATCACCATGCTTTACTGAATAATAACCGGCGCCTTTATAAATCATATCATTCTTTTCAAAGTAAAGTGGAAAGCCTGTTCCTTTTAAAGATCCATGTATTCCGTTAATATGATAATCCTTTAATGGATTAACTTCAATATTTTCAAGCCTTGTGATACCGTTTCTATCACATTTCGGGTTTTCTAAAAAATCGCCGTTATATCCAAAATATGTTCCTAAAGAGTAATGAATTGTTTTTTCTTCAGGAACATAAACCTTAATACTTTTATCACTTCTTGCAAAATCAAAATCTCTATTTTCGATATTTGTTAAGATAATTTCTCTCCTCATTCTTTCCTCTTTCCAACATGTTTTGCCAAGCCATGTAATTGCCCAAAATGAATTCGGTTTATTTACTTCATGAAAGACTAACTCATCAATCTTTATTTTTCTATTATATCTTATCTGAGACTGTGGTAACATTTCACTAATATATTAAAAACAACATAAGTAAATGATAAAATATTGAAAAATATGGGAATGCATATTTTTTATTGAAAAAGGGTAAAAATTAGTTTAAAAAAACGTTTATTTGCAATACAATTAAATGAGACGGAAAATAAAACTCAATTCAGGTCACATCTTAGATTTTTTATTTTGTCTCTTAAAACGATATAATGGCAGAAAAACTCTTATACTCAGCTGATGAAGTTCAAACTATCTTGAAAAAGGCTATTGAAGCTACCTCTAAAGGTATTTTTGAAAAAAGGCTCAGATTATAAAATCCAAGCCTAACTTTTTAACTTACACACTTTGTGGGATAGTGTCTTTTAATAAAATCAATGTGTTTATAGAATCTTTTTTCAAAATAATTTCTAATTGCTATTGTGAGAGATACAGCATGCAATGAGTACAATGAATATTTTCAAAACCTCTATCACTAAAGCTATTATCAGACAATAGAATTTGGTTGAAGTAAACTTATAATCCTTGTGGAACTGTAGCACTTTCGCCAACATTACTTCCTTCAAGATCTTCCTCCAAATCATCATGTACCTTAACCTGTGAATTATTAATGGCAAGACAATATATAGTCCAAGTTCCATTTACAACTACTTCTACACCATTCACAGTCTTATTTTCAGGTGCACCACCTGTATAATCCGCTGTAAGTCTCCAGGTTTCATGCCCCACAGTCCCATCCTTAAATGCATTAACATTAAAAGAATTATATGTGTCAGGATGATTAACAGTTTCACTTTTCATAAATGGCTCACTAAAGCTGGATCCTACAACCACTAAAGTGTAGTCTTTCACAGGAATCTTAGTATTAAAGTTATATACCCAATCGCCATAAACATTTTTTAAGACGTACTTTATATAGTTAATGGGCTTATTATTTTTAACTGTACCTGCCACCTTTATCTCTCCCGTATGGTCGTCCCTTACCAATGAAGATACACTGGCAGAAGATGTCTTCTCAATTTTTCCGATCCTCAGTTTTCCCTCTATATCTAATTCTTGTGTAGGGGCTTTTGTTCCTATACCGATTCTGTGGTTTTCGGCATCGACGCTTAAGGAGCTTGCTGGGGTGCTTACGGTAGAATTGTTAACAGTAGTGGTTGCAGTATAGTTGTCAAAATTAATGGCATCTTTTCCTGTTCCTTCTAAGGAAAGCTTATTGTTCGTTGTAGCTCCTGAAATAGTAGTGGCTTCAGTAAGTGCACCACCCAATTTTACTTTGTTGCCTGACATTGCAAGTCCGTTTTCCGCCGCTGTGTTAGAGTTAATTACTTTCTGCCAAATATCACCGTCAAAATAATAATAGCCTGTCGAAGTGATATTGACGGTTTTAGGATCTGGTGAAGACACAGTAGTTGTAGCATAAACCAGAGTTCCTGTCTGGTTTGCTCCGTACTGCGTATTAGCAGCCTTAATCTGGTCTCCTGTAAGTCTTGGAGCAATTAACCCTTCCGGTTTACTTCCGTCTGTAGTTTTGGCAGTTACATCCAAAGTGGCCTTTGGACTCGTATTATTAATACCTACTTGTGAAAATGCAAATTGGGCGAGAAGAAAGCCGGCTATTATAATAATTTTCTTTTTCATATTTTTTAGTTATTTAAGTTTTAAATGCTTTAAGCACTCTATAATAGTATTATTTTAGCAATGTTAAAATTAGACCTGATGTCTAATATAGCAGAAGCATCTGGCGTAGATGTAATAATTCCCAAAGCACGGTTTTGTTGTGCATGTATACTACAAAAAGCACAGGTAATTTTGTGGTCAAAAAAGAGGTTAATTGTTTTCATTTTTTTAGTAAATATTTTTGCAATTTTACAGTATATATATTCAATATGTCAAAATAAAACTTGTATAAAATGTTATCAATCTACTTCATTATATATTATAAAATGTTATAAAATAAAAAGTAATAATCAGGTTATCAGTGAGTTATTTATTTCTAGGTACTGTCATAGAATTATTTTTGCATAAGCTTTTTTTATAAATTAGAAGTATCTCCAAAATTTGAGATTCAACTTTTGGAGACACATTATTATAATCGAAAAAACACGGTGTTTGTCAATTAATTAAAACAATAACAAACGTGCTTAATTCTTTTGAAATTGATTTTTTTATAAGATCCTATAATTGGGAGGAACAATTTTTAAACTTTGCGATATTATATTCGCATGGAACAATGAAGCTGAAGAAATAATTCCTTCTCCTAATCAATATATGATTGCATGGATGTTATTTTCTCCCCAAATTTTTGTTTTTGCAACGAAACTGTTTTTTTATCAGGCTAAGCAAAGTATTTCTGGTTTCTTATTCTAATTAATTTCGAGTCCGGGATTAATCATAGGTATAAACCAGTTTTGATTTGGTATACCATAAACCATGACTGGCTGGAAATTAGCTTACCAAAAAAAATTTGACGTTGTTTAGAGGATATATTTATTCTGAGCTTATAAACATCAGCATTATTTTATTTTGACAGTGAAATAATACCGAAAATAGCCGAGCCCCTTGATAATGAGCTGAAGAATTAAAAATTTATGGATGCTACAGAATAAATTATACATTTTTAAAGACTACAATTGTTTGTTCTTTTATTCAGAATTTTTTCAGAATTTTATCAAGGCTCTCTGCTTTTGAGATATTAAGTTTTCTTCTTATTTTTGTTTTATATACTCTAATGGTTCCTTCGGAAATTCCCTCCAAGCTGGAAATTTCTTTGGCAGACAAATTGATCAAAAAATAGTTACACAATTTTAGTTCTCTATTGGTTAAAGAGGGATATTGTTTTGAAAGTTTACATAAAAAAGCCTCATTTTCGTGATTACTTTCGCTTATATACAAATTATTTTTTTTATCAATCTGTCTCAGGTTTTGAACTTTAAGATAAAGATCTCTTAAAAGCTGTTCACTATCCACATCATTGGATTGCTTTATCTTACGAAGATCTTTAAGAAAATCTTCTTCAATTTTAGTTTTAAGATAAATATTCTGATGCATACTTTTAATTTTGTTCTTTTGCATATTGACATTATGTTCAAGTATTCTCGATTTTTGTTCAAATATTAATTTATCTTTCTTATTTCTGTTTTTGATGGCAACCAGCATGATGATAGAAATAAGGAGTAGGAGTAAAAAAATAACAGTTATTAGGATATTGATTTTTTCTTGAAAACTAAGCTCGTATTCATATTTGTTGTCAATATACTTAATCGCTTGGTCAGCAACAAAATATGATGTATTACTTATATTTTTGTAGTTCTCTTCATCTAACTGATGATTAAGGCGAATAAGCTTTTCACTGATATGTTTTACAGTTTCTGTATTATTATTTAATTCGAGATAATATCTTAAGATGACTTCATTACATGTAATTATGTTTTCAGTTCCTTTGATTCTTGGCTCAATTTCAATCAAATAATTGATAAGCTCCATCATTTTTCTTTTTTCATTTGTTTTTTTATATAAATCAAATAACGTAACCATAACTCCATTTTTTCTTTTATAAAAAAAGGGTTTGTTTAAATAATATTGAATTTCAGGTCTCAAATACTCCTCACATTCATTATACTTCTTTAGTTTATAGAGATAAAAGCCTAAATGACTGTTAACAAGATGGACAAAATCTTTTTCTTCCTCTGTCTTCAAAGGCTTTCCTTTTAAAATATTAATGGCTATTTCAGCCTCTCTTCGTGCCTGTTCATAATTTCCTAACTTACTGTAGACCAGTCCAAAATTATTGTGCATTGAAGCTATAAAAAGAATTTCGTTTGGGCCAAACAAATGGAGTGCTTTATCAAAATACTTCATAGCAATTTGATAATTACCTTCATTATAATAAAGCCTCCCTTTCACATGATATAGATGCGGCAGAAAATATTTTCTTGGTAATTTTTCTTCTACTTTAATAGCCTTATCTAAAAATTGCATGGCCAGTTTAGGAGAGGAATGTTCTAGGTAAATGGCCAGTTCGAAATTACATTCGCTTATAAGGAATTCATATTCACCATCATTCAGTTTAAGAAGTTCATAGACTTTCGACACCTTGGTATAATTTTCTTTTTTTGAAAGAATATGCATATCAATATATTCACTTGAAAGCTTATAAAGCTTATTCTTGGTTTCACTGTATTTTTTAAGCTCAAGTTTTTTCAAGTTTGTTAGCTTATTAAAACTATGATCTTTTTTTTCAATTTCTTGTTTAAGATTATCAAAATACTTATTTCCATCCTCTCTATTTTTACAGGAAAATAAAAGAAGTATCAGCAGGAATGAAAAGTTTTTCATTTGAAGTAATTTTTTTTAAAATTACTTCAAAAATGAGTTAATATAATAATTTTAACTATGCTAATGAAAAAACACTAATACTTATTTTTTTATCATTATTTTATATAAAAAAAATATATTTTTTTTTATATATTCAATTTTCGATGTATTTATTTTAATTTATTAGTACTGGGTCAGTATTTAAATTTGCTTAGATAACAATATAATAAATTTAGATTTTGATAATCAATATTTTACAAATAAATAGATAACATTTTAATCTTACAATCTGTCAAAAATTCATTATTTCAGCATCACTTCAGAACAATAAAACATTGAAAAAACAAATTGTAATATTCAACAAAAACCGGAACATTAAAGATTTAGTTTTTAAATTTGGAAGACTATGGAAAACAGTAAATTTTCAGAAGTTCAGATCATTAAGAAATCGTCGGCATTTTAGCCATGAATGGTTATATAAGCTTTGGTTGTAAATTCCAGTGACAGTTCCATTGCAAAAATTATTGTTGATGCCAAAGACCAAGTTTATAGAAACAGTAATACTATATTGCTGAAAATGTATTGGGAAATTGGGCAGCTTATTATTGAGGATGAACAAAATGGTGAACTTCGTGCGAAGTATGGAAAATCAGTCTTGAAGAATCTTGCTAATCATCTATCATTGGAATTTGGAAAGGGATTTAATGAAAGAAATCTTAATAACATGCGAGCTTTTTTCATCGCATTTCCAATTTGGAACGCAGTGCGTACCGAATTGAGCTGGACTCACTACCGAATTATTAGTAGAATTGAAAATACTGAACACAGAATACAGTATATAGAACATTCTATTGAAGGAAGCTGGAATACCAGGACACTTCAAAGAAACATTGACAGCCAGTATTTAGGTAGATTATTAAAATTTCCGGAAGCAGAAAACAAAGAAATATCCAATTATATTAAAGACCCCTACATATTTGAATTCTTAGGACTTCCTTCAGACATATCACAAACTGAAACTCAAATAGAATCAGCTTTAATTACGCACCTTCAGCAATTTTTAATGGAGTTAGGGAAAGGATTTGCGTTTGTTGCCAGACAGCAGCATATCGTTACTGATACTTCAGATTTCTATATAGATCTGGTATTTTACAACTATTACCTTAAATGCTTTGTGCTTGTAGATCTTAAAACTCATAAGCTGACTCACGAAGCCATTGGGCAAATGGATATGTATGTAAGAATGTATAATGATCTGAAGAAAGGAGTTGATGACAATCCCACAATAGGAATTATTTTATGTACCGAAAAAGATGAAACGGTAGTGAAATACTCCGTAATGTCAGAAAATGAGAAGCTATTCGCAAGTAAATACAGAACATATCTTCCTGACGAAAAAGAACTGAAAAATTTGATAGAGGCAGACAGAGTGAAATTTGAGCTGGACAATCAAAAAGAATAAAAATACCCAACATAAATACCCGCTTAAAATCTCAAAAAACGATGCCTTTTTACAATCCATACAAAGAACAAACCCTATCTAAAATTCTATCTTTAAGAAAGTAGCACTCCAAATATTTTAATACATTTGTTTAAAACATATTCTGAATGAATTTCGAGCAGATCAACTTACACCTTGAGGCTTACAAAGAACACGACCAAATTCTGGATGCCGCCCAATTTTTAATCCATTCTTTTGATCTGGAGCATGAAAACTTTGCAGGTTTTGGATTCAGGGAAGAGTTGTCTCCTACTTCTATGCTTTTAACGGCAGAAGGCATATTGGGAGGTCCACAGACGGTCATGATTCCGAAGAATTTATTTGATTTTGATCTGACCCTTGTTCTGAATATGGTCGCCCACGAAATGCTTCACGTCCGTCAGAAAGCTCCAGGACAGGTCGTTGAAGACAAAAATGAAAGAGAATTCCAGGCTTATTCTGAAATGCTTTTTCACAAAGTATTTCCACAGATTCCTGAACTATCGGATCATTATAAAAAATTCTTTGGAGGCCAGGCGCTGGAATATTACAGAAGAATGGGTGAAGGATCAGAACTGCAACAGAAATATGCTGTAGAAAAAACAGAAGTAGAACATTTAATCAATTCATTATCATGACAATAAAGCCGGAAATATCCTGGACAGACTTTGAAAAAATAGACATCCGATGCGGAACCATCATTTCCGTGAATGATTTTGAGAAAGCAAGAAATCCTTCTTACCAACTTCAAATTGATTTCGGGGAACTTGGAATTAAAAATTCGTCTGCTCAGATCACTTCCCTTTATCAAAAAGACGAACTGGCAGGAAAGCAGGTCATGGCTGTAGTCAATTTCCCAAGAAAACAGATCGCTAATTTCTTCAGCGAATGCCTGGTTCTGGGCGTTTATGGTGAAGACAAAAAAGAGGTTACTCTTTTGACACCATCCCTTCCCGTGAAAAACGGAATGCAGGTAGGATAAAAACACAAACCCATATGATACAACACATTCCATTAGAAAAAGTTTTATTCCTTGATATTGAGACCGTTCCGGGATCCGGATCATGGGAAGACTTACCAGAAACCGAACAGAAGCTCTGGGAAAAGAAAACAAGATTCCAGAGAAAAGAAGATGTCAGTGCAGCAGAGTTTTATGACCGTGCAGGCATTATGGCCGAGTTTGGAAAGATCATCTGCATCACGATCGGAATGGTAGAAAAGAATGATACCTTAAAAATTAAAAGCTTTTCCGGCCACGATGAAAAAAAGATGCTTCAGGAATTCGGAGAAATTTTCAACAGCCCGAGACTGAATAATATTATTCTTTGTGCTCACAACGGAAAAGAATTTGATTTTCCTTGGATTGCCAGACGTTTCCTGATCAATGGAATGCAGCCTCCTGTTCCGTTCCAGATGTTTGGAAAAAAGCCATGGGAAATTCCGCATATTGATACAATGGAGCTTTGGAAATTCGGAGATTATAAAAGTTTTGTTTCCCTGGAATTGCTGGCTCACGTCTTCGGAATTCCTACACCTAAAGATGATATAGACGGTTCAATGGTTTCATCAATCTACTACATAGAAAAAGACTTGCAGCGAATTGTGGACTATTGTGAAAAAGATGTCTTAACTTTGGCAAATGTTTTCCGGCGGATGCGTCAGGAAAATTTGTTGAAAAGGAATATCAATCTAGATTAAAAAATGAAATTTACAGACGATCAAATTGCTGACATTGGTGAGGAAATCATCAAGGTCTTAAAATCCGTATATGACCCGGAAATCCCGGTAGATATTTACGAACTAGGCCTCATCTATGATGTACAGATCTCCGAAGATGGCGATGTAAAAATTATAATGACCCTTACTACCCCGAACTGCCCGGTTGCAGAAACCCTGCCACAGGAGGTAAAAGATAAGGTAGGAGAAGTAGAAGGTGTAAAAAGTGTAGACTTGGAACTTACTTTCGAACCGAGCTGGAACAAGGATATGATGAGCGAAGAAGCGAAATTTGAACTGGGAATGCTTTAAACTTCTCACTAAAAATAAATGAGGCTGTCAGTATCGACAGCCTTTTATTTTTTACTTAAAATCCATTGACGGTTGAATAAGCTGTCAAAAATATTATGGATGATTTCATCTTAGCAATCAACGATTGAGTAGCTTAAAATCTAAACAGCCGTTGATGGTTTAAAAAAAATGCTTTTAACTCTCTTTCGCTATTTCTTTTCCTTCTCTCCTGCTCCATTCACTCCATGAGCCTACATAAAGATCAGAAATAGGAAAACCCGCATACTCCAATGCCAGAATCGTATGACACGCTGTAACACCAGATCCGCAATGGATGATGAGGTGCTGAGGTTGGTCTTTTAAAAGTTGTGTATATTTTGCCTTCAAAAGTTCAGGTTTCAGGAAATTTCCGTTCTCATCCAGGTTTTCAGAAAAAGGAATATTAATCGCTCCGGGAATGTGTCCGGCTACCAGATCAATAGGTTCAGATTCACCTTTATACCGGTATGCATCCCTTACGTCAACAACTGCTGAAAAATGGCTTAGTAACTCATTTTCAACATCTTCTAATTTTTTAACAGGAAGAAGCCAACCATCTTTCTTAATGACAGAAGATCTTTCAAAGGTTTCTTCACCGGATGAAAACTCTACCCCTTCTTTCTCGGCAGACTGAATTCCACCATCCAGAACCTGAACGTTTTCAAATCCAAAAGATTTCAACATCCACCAGGCCCTTGCTGCTGCATTGGCCCCACTCTTATCATCATATACTACCACATGCGCGTCTTCTGAGATTCCAAGTTCTGACAGTGTTTCAGCAAATTTTTCAACTGCCGGAAGCGGATGTCTTCCGCCAAAAGCAGCATCTTCCCCTATATCGGCCAGATCTTTATCCAGATCGATAAAACGGGCTCCTTTAATGTGTTTCGTAAGATAGGTCTGGTAAATGTCCTTCCCTACTCTGGCATCAAGGATGATGAGGTTGGGATTCTGAAAAATACTTTTTAGTTCGGATGATGAGATTATTGGTGACATTTCGTTTATTTTGGTGTTAAATGATAAGTTTTGGCTAAAGCCGATCGAGTTTTTAATATACGAGAGCGGGTTAAAACCCGCTCCTATTTGATTATGTTCCCGCAGATTTCACGGATGACACAGATTATTATATTATTTAACTTATTTATTTCCTGTATATTCTGTGAAATCTGCGGGAATTTACTACACGTTCATTATTAAAAATGAAAGATATCCTTCGCTCTGTTATAAGAACTTTCGAAATTCAATAAATTCAGTTTATGATCTACTTTTTCTACGCTCATAAAATTGATCACCTGTTCTGTCGGCATGTTTCCTACCAGATCATCTTTTGCCATAGGACAACCTCCTATTCCTTTGATCGCGCTGTCAAATCTTCTGCACCCTTGATCATAAGCAGCTTTGAGCTTTGTATAGGAATCTTCATAGCGGTTGTGGAAATGTCCGCCAAAATTAATCTCAGGGTATTTTGAAGGGATCTTTTCAAATAAAAGAGCAATAGTCTCAGGCGTGGCAACTCCAGTAGTATCAGAAAGCAGAACATCTTTAATCCCAATCTCTGAAAATCTTTTGGCCCAGAAATCTACATCTTCCCACTTCCACATTTCTCCGTAAGGGTTTCCAAATGCCATGGAAAAATAGATGTTCAGCTGTTTTCCTTCACTGGTAGCCAGTTCAAGCATTTTAATGATCTCATCAAAAGCCTCTTCCTGATTTTTGTTGGTATTTCTGTGCTGGAATGTTTCCGAAATAGAAAACGGAAAGCCTAAAATATCTACATTCTTATGTTTTAATGCTTTTTCAGCGCCTCGGTAATTTCCGATGATCGCAGAAACTTTGGTGTTGGATAAAGAGGTATCGATGTTTTCAGCCACTTCATCAGAATCCGCCATCTGTGGAATTGCTTTCGGGGAAACAAAACTCAGACAGTCCAGTACATCAAAGCCAACCTCCATGAGGGAGTTAATGTAATCTATTTTTTTGCTGGTAGGGATAAATTCACCCCAACCCTGCATGGCATCTCTAGGACATTCAGTAAGAAACATTTTTACTTTTTGATTTTCTCAAATATAATAAAACTAAACAAGTTTATCTACGGTACCTACAAATCTAACATTATTTTGATTTTCAAATATTTATATCCGATTTAAAATTTCAATAACTGATATGCGGCTCCTGATAAGCCCAGCAAAACATGAAATGCCCTATTTAAAACAAATTTGTATTCTTCGAAAATGGTTAGGTTAATGATTTTACAATGGTAATCAAGCTCATTATAATCACCACAACCCCCACTACAGCAAACATTTTCTTTGCGGGAAGCCGCGAAGTAAACATTGCCGAAAAAGGCGCCGTAAAAACACCTCCCAGAAGAAGTCCCAGGACAATGTTCCAGTGATGGATTCCAATGGTGAAAATGAAGGTTACAGCACTCACAATGGTCAGTAAAAACTTAGCCATCGTTGAGCTTCCCACAACGTAGCGGGGCGTTCTCCCTTCTTTAATCAATGTTCCGGTAACCAAAGGGCCCCAACCGCCTCCGGCAAAAGAATCAATGAATCCTCCCACTAATCCCAATACCCTGAGATTGGTTCTTTTTTTTAGTCTGATTTGTCCTGATTTTTTATCTTTTCTTTTAAAAGCATTTCTAAGGATATTGATTCCCAAGTACAAGGTGTAGCAAGCGATTACAGGCTTTACAATATGAGCATACTTCTCTCCGAAATGAGACAGCGTAAAGGCTCCGATAAAAGCACCCACTGCCGCCACAGGAAATAAAATCCACACCATTTTTTTGTTGACATTCCCTAATTTATAATGACTGATACTTCCCGCTGCAGACGTAAACGATTCTGCAGAATGAATACTTGCACTCACCACCGGAGGCGGAACGTTCAGAAGCAACAGAATCGTCGTACAGATCACTCCATAACCCATTCCCATAGATCCGGCGACAATCTCTGCCAGAAAGCCAGCCAGCAGCATCCAGTAAAAAATATGCCCATCTTTGCTTAGAAAATGCTGAATATCTCCGGATAGATTGAACTGATAAATGATCAGTGCCAACAATCCGACAAGGATCATAACCCCTATGATTCCCAGATAAATATTAGCTCTCCGGCGTACTGTTTTAGTAATGTTGATCAGTTTTTCCATCTCCAGTTTCACCTCATCAGATGGAACGCTTTTTTCATCCAGATAACTGGTCGTCAACCGGTTTAACTCTTTTACTTTATAGGTGAAATCACCTTTTAACTGATTCCGGATGTTCTGCATATTATCGAGAAGCCCGTCCATATCCTCGTCAGGAATAGTTTCCGTTAGAATTTCACGTAATCTTTTGGCCACCGTTGGGGATTTACCATTAGTTGAGACCGCAATTTTAAGATTTCCCTTCCGGACAATGGACCCTAAATAAAAGTCACATAAGCCCGGTTTGTCAGCAATATTGACGAGTATATTATGCTGGTGGGCCCTGTTGCGGATCCGCTCCGCTAAAGAAATATCATTCACCGCCACAATCGCAAGATCGGCACTGTTAAAATCATTATCTGTATAAGATCGCTCATGCAGGGTAAGATTCGGATAATCCTGTTTGAGTTCTTTAACCTGATGACTGATTTCTTTGGCCACCAGTTTAATACGGGCTTCAGGAGAATTCGCCAAAACAGATTCCAGCTTTTCCAAAGCTATATTGCCACCGCCAATGATGAGCAGTGATAATTCTTCAAGCTTTAAGAATATGGGATATAAAGAGTTACTCATCGTATTTAAAGTTTTAGATCATAGGTGAACGCTACATAATACAGTCCTCCGACTTCAGGTCCTGCTGCATACTGAAAATATCGGCGGTTAAGCAGATTGGTTGCTCCAATTTTCACACTTGCTTTAATCTCCGGAATTCTCCATGTTGCCTGTGCATCAATGGTGTAATAGGAAGGGATATTTCCGGACGCTAACGGACTTTCCCATAAGAAACTGTCCTGCCATCTCGCCGCAACCGTAAATCCGATATTTTTAATGATTTCCCGGTTTCCTATACTTAGATTAACCGCCCATTTAGGGGTGTTGAAAGCCGTAATAAAAAGATCTGAAGTATTGGTTGAAACAAGATCATTATACGAAACGTTGACATTCACATTGTAATTTTTCACCAGATTATAGCGGATTCCCAAAGATGTTCCGAGGCTTTTGTATCTGCTGTTACTGTTCGTATAAACTCTGTATCGGTCCTGCTTACTTCGGTCGAGCATCGCTAAAACAGCATTCTCGCTTCCGATATTTTCATTTTTAGGCACCGCCACTTCTACCTGCCCCAAAAATCCTTCATACACATTGTAATAAAAATCCCAGTCGATGACCAACCTGCTGTTGAATAAGGCTGATTTATAGCCTATTTCGAAAGAGGTCACCTTTTCAGGCTGCAGTTTTGGCAGATTGGCAGCGGTGAGAAGGTTTCTGTTTTTCAATGCAGCCTGACTCTGATTGAAGCCTCCGTCTACATCTTTATTGACAGCAGAAGTAAATTGATCTATAGAAGCCAAAGTGTACGAATTTTCAAGATAACCGAGTCCCCCATTCGCTTTCGACAGGCCACCTACTCTTCTTACATTTCCGTTATTAACAAATGACAAAGCTTCAAATAAAGAAGGGAAACGATATCCATTTTGAAAAGACACTCTGAAATTATGCTGGTTAACCGGAGAATAGACAACACTTACTCTTGGATTTAATTTAGTGTCAAACTCAGGGTTTCTGTCTGCGCGAAGGGCCAGATTCACTTTTAATTTATTCTGGAAAAAAAGCTTGGTAAGCTGGGCAAAAGCGCCGTATTTCTGATAAATAACATTGTTTCCGAAAGTCCCGTCTGATAACGGAATATTTCTCTCGCTGACCGGTCTTTCAAAATCGACAAAATTATTTCCGTCGGGGGTAATGCTGTACAAACGGTAATCTGCCCCGACAAGAAGATTAAAAACCTTCACAAATCTTGACAGGTCGTACGTCATTTCTGTCTGATAAAAGCGGGACTTCTGCTCAAGCTTTGCTCCACCAGTAGCAGGTGTTCCTGCAATTCCGGAATTGGCAGAATCCCAGTTATTAATCCCGATAATCGTATTTTTCAGCTGTTCAAAAGCGGGTGTCCCGGGAAGTACCCTGTTTTTATCGGCTTCCTGTCGCGCCAGAATAAAAGCATCATTCAGATTCACTCCTGAATTCAGTCTGTCCTGCAAGGCAGTCTGAAAGATATTTTTCCAGTTGGTATTGGAAAGATGGGTAAGGTCCAGATTGTCAGCTAAAGGTTTGAGATTATAAGAATCTCCTGTATTCTCTATGGACATATACGCTCTGAATGTCAACTCCTTACCTGTTAATTCTACTTTATGATTCTGAACGGTTGCGTTCTGAAGACGGATCTTATTTCCTCTCTGAAAAGTACCATCAAGTAATCCGTAACGGTAAACGTACGAGGTTCTCCACTGATCTCCAAAACGATAATATAATCCGGCATCAAATTTTATATTCTTCACTTCAGGGCTGATCAGGTCTTTTTCATAATATCCGGTCCTTGAAACATTAAAAGTGGTTGGCTTTCCGTTATAATTCACTTTTACCGAGGTTCGGTTATTCCTTTCATCACCATATTTATTCCAGAGATCTTCGGCCGGATTATTGGTTAAAGAAAAGTTGGAATTGGCAGTGATCAATGAATTGGGATTCTGATCTGTACGGTTGTCCGAGATCCAGTCTACTCCACTGAAATAAGAAGCATTAATCTTTACTGCCAGATTTTTGTTCAGGACTTTTGCAATCCTTACTGCACTTTCGCCAAGAGCAGCTGTTTTGTGGTTGATTTTGTCTACGTGATTCACTCCACCTCTGAAATATAGACTTACCCCTTCCGAGGTAAACGGATCTTTTGTCTGAAGACTCGCCAATCCATTGACGGCATTCATTCCATACAGGGCAGAGGCAGCTCCCGGAGTAATTTCCATGGACTGAATATCCAGCTCTGTGGGACCTATGGCATTTCCAAGCGGAACTCCAAGCGTAGCGGATTGTACATCGACACCGTCTACCAGCTGCATGAATCGAAAGTTATTCGGAGAATTGAATCCTCTTGAGTTGGGAACTTTTAAAGTAAGACTTGAAGTTAAAAGCTGTAACCCCTTCACATTCTCCAATGTTTCGTAGAATGAGGCCGCCGGGCTTTCACGAATGGTTTTAATATCAATTTTTTCAATAGCAATAGGCGATCTCATGATTTTTTCAGGAACACGTGACGCTGAAATAACCACTTCATTGATGATGGTGTTCTGGGGATTTAATTCAATGGCAACTTTACTGGACAGCGATAGTATTTCGGCAGTCTGGCTGGCGAAGCCTTCTTTGGCAATCACAATTCTGAAAGGTATTTTCACCCTTGTTCTCAGATTAAAATTCCCATCCTGATCGGTTGTGGCTTTATCCTGAGTGTTTTCTACCTGAATCTGTACTCCGGCAATTCCTTTATGGGTATCCGTATGTTTGATGATCCCGCTTACTTCAATAAGCTGCTGGGCCTGAACAAATCCGGTGAAGAAAAGGGTAAATACTATAAAATGTATTCTCTGCTTAAAATATTTGTATTGAAAGGTTTTCACTTGTATAAAATTTTAGGATTGAAAAATGGTTTATGCGTCATCAATTAATGAACAGCACATACACATTCGTATTCCTAAAAATTGAGCAGCTTTTTTGTTCCGATAAAAAGAGTTGATCATATTTTTCATTTTATGGTTTGTAGATATCGATATGAGAAATCACCAAAGGTTTCTTCTGAATATCTGCCTTCAGAATAGATTCCGAAAAGCTCATCAAGCGTTTCAAGGATTTCTTCTTCGCCAATGTTTTCTTTAAATTTTGTATTGAGGCGCATTCCCAGTCTGTCACCACCGATATGCAGGTTGTACTTTCCGTAAGCTGTGCCTACCAGTCCGATTTCGGCATTTGGTGACCTTCCGCAGCCGTTCGGGCAGCCGGTCATTCTGATGGTAATATCTTCGTTCTGAAGTCCGTACTTTTCCAGCACAGGTTCTATTTTGGTGACTAAAACCGGCAGGTAGCGCTGTCCTTCCGCCAAAGCGAGTGAACAGGTATTTAATGCAACACAGGCCACAGAATTTTTACGCAGTGCGCTGACCTCATCCGTATATCCGGAAATTCCATGCTCTTTAAGAATCTCCTCAATTTCACCTTTATCCTGTTCATCAATATCAGAAAGAATAAGATTTTGATTGCAGGTAAAGCGGAAATTCACTTTCCCTGTCTCAGCAATTTTTAAAAGCCCTGATTTTAAGGGATAACCTTCTGTATCAAGTATTCTTCCATGCTCTACAAAAACGGTATAAAACCACTTCCCTTCATGATTCTGTACCCAACCATAGCGGTCTTTTCGCTGTTCAAACTTAAACTCCCGCGCAGGTTCAAAGGCAAAACCACACCTTTTTTCGACTTCAGTCCTGTACCCTTCGATACCAAGCTTGTCTATGGTATATTTTAATCTTGATAATTTTCTGTCGCTTCTGTTTCCGAAGTCACGCTGTACGGTGATAATCTCGTATACAGCTTTCAACGCTTTTTCTTCTGTGTCTACAAAACCTAGAAGAGAAGCCAGCCTCGCATACGTTGCATCATTTCCATGAGTGGCACCAAGTCCTCCTCCTGCCGCGATATCATAGCCTACAATTTGATTATTTTCAATGATGGCAATCAGAGCAATATCATTAATAAAAACATCCACGTCATTATTGGGAGGAATAGCAATTCCAATTTTCAGTTTTCTCGGCAGGTATCGGTCCTGATACAGGGGATCTTCTTCTGTTTTTCTGTCAATGATCAATTCATCATCGATCCACAGATCATAATAAGATTTCGTTTTCGGAAGACACATTTCACTGATCTTTCCGGCTAATTCATAGATCTGCTGATGCAATGGTGATTCGGAAGGATTTGAGGTACAGGTGACATTTCTGTTCACGTCACCACAGGCCGCAATGGAATCCAGATGCTGAAGATTGAAGTTCTGGATGGTAGGCCTTACATGGGACTTCAAAATTCCATGCAGCTGAATGGTCTGACGCGTGGTAATTTTGATCACTCCTGTGGAATGATGTTCTGCAATTTCATGAAGGCCTGTCCATTGTGCGGAGGTTAAAAATCCTCCCGGAAGTCTCAGCCGGATCATGTAGGAATACAGCCATTCCAGTTTTTTGGCGACTCTTTCCTCACGTCTGTCCCTGTCATCCTGCTGGTACATTCCATGGAACTTGATGAGGGTTTGGTCATCTTCTCTGATGGCTCCCGTAAAATCATCTGAAAGGCTTTCTTTTAAAGTTCCCCTGAGCCCGTTGCTGCCGGTTTTTATTCTTTCTACCGGCGAAAGGTTATTCTTATCTGTCATATCGTATCCTTTTATGATTTAATACACATCTTTTACATATCTGCCACTGAGTTCCAGTTCTTCCAAGTAGTTTTGAGCTTCTTCCAGACTTTGTTTTCCTTTATCCTGAATAATGTTCAGAATGGTTTTCTCCACATCTTTACTCATGGGTTCTCTGGCTCCGCAAACGTACAATGATGCTCCGCTTTCCAGCCAGTGATAAACTTCCTGGGCCTTTTGCTCCAGTTTGTGCTGTACATATATTTTTTCGGCGGTATCTCTGGAAAAAGCAAGATCCAGATGGGTCAGAGTCCCGGTTTTAAGAAAATCCTGTAGTTCGGCCTGATAAAGGAAATCCGAAACAAAAGTCCGGTCACCGAAGAAAAGCCAGTTCCTGCCTTCTGCTCCTACTGCATCTCTTTCGTAAAGGAAAGATCTGAAAGGCGCAATCCCAGTTCCGGGACCAATCATGATAATATCTTTATCCGGTTGGGGAAGTCTGAAATGTTTGGCTTCCTGAATATAAAATTCAATGGTTTCTCCTTCTTTAAATTCAGCCAAGAAACCGCTGCACAGTCCATTTTGTTTTTTATCATGAATGAAAAACTCAGATTTGGCTACCGTAATATGAATTTCGGTATCCCCGTGTGCTTCCAATGACGAAGAAACAGAATATAAACGTGGGGATTGACCGGTCAGAACCGGGATGATCTGTTCAAATTCATCTGCATTTTTTACCGGATAGATTCTAAGCAATTCCAGAAGGCTTAATCTTACTTCAGGAATAGGATGTCCTGTAATTTCTGCATACTGAGCAACTGTTGCTTTAAGCAGATAACTGATGTTAAGATGTTTGTACAGCAAGTCTTGCACGCTGGCTGTAATTTTTGTTGTTTTAATCTGCTTTTCAGGATCAATTCCGGTCAAGCTAATTATCTCCTCCACGTCATTTTTTGAATTGAAGGCTATAACTCCCAATGCATCGCCAGGATTATAGACAAGAGGCTCTTCCGTTTCTATTTCTATATGGTAGGTTTCTTTGTCGGAATCTATATCGTTGAGGTTGATGATTGTTGAAATCTTTCCCTGATATTTTTTTCGTCCCGTTGATATTTTTGTAGCAACTGTACTGTTCTGGCTGCTTTCTTTGGTTTTGTTAACGACATCCAGGATGTGTTCTGCCCAGGTATGAGCTTCCTTTTCATAATCAATATCACATTTTTTCAGAGGAAGGATTCGCTGCGCCCCGAGCACTTCAAAACGGAAATCGATATCCTCTCCTGTTTTACAGAACAAGGGATAACTGCTGTCTCCAAGAGCTAGAACGCCAAATTTCAAATTATTGATGTTCAAATCATTTTCATGAATATAATCATAAAATTTCTTCGCAAGAATAGGAGGATCGCCTTCTCCCTGGGTACTGATAATGAGAAAGAACAAATCTTCTTTAGCGAGATCTTTCGGTTTGTATTGGTAAAGGTCTGCCAGTTTCACCTGCACTCCTTTTTTCTTAATGATTCCCGCAAGTTCTACCGCGAGTTTCTTGCTGTTTCCGGTTTCTGTTCCATAGGCTAGCGTAATTTTCTTTGGAGAAGTGACTTCTGCATTGACTTCCGGAGAAAAAGATCCGGCTGAAGATGATAATCCCGCAAGACCGGCCAAAAAACCGCTGGCCCAGACCGCTTCGTCTCTTGAAAAACCACCTGATATTTCTTTAAGGGCATTTAATTTAGTTTCAGACAGCATATTCTAATATATTTTGAGGGTTGGACACTAAGCTTCCGTTAGTTACAGATTTAAAGTAAATCCCTTCCTGAATAGGTGTTTCAAGCCATGAAAACTCATCGTGCAGGGTCACTACTTTTCCAATAACCACTAATGACGGAGATACAAAGTCTTTCTTTCCTAAGTTTTCATGAAAATCTTCAAAAGACGAGGTATATATTTTTTGATAAGGCGTAGTCGCCTGCTCGATAACAGCGATCTTTTTGTCTTCAGAGGTACCTAATGCTAAAAATTTATCTACCAGACCATTCAGATTTCCTTTCGACATATAAAAAACAAGCGTATCCTCGGATGTTCCAAGTTCTTTCCAATAGGCATCACTCAGAATTTCTGTTTTATAATAAGTCAGAAAGCGGACGGAGGTAGCATATCCTCTTGCAGTTAAAGGTATTCCGGCATAGGCCGCTGCTCCTGAAGCTGCTGTAATTCCGGGGATTATTTCAAATGTCAGGTGATGCTCTTTTAAAGCTTTCAATTCATCCAAAACATTGGAGAAAAAGGAGATATCTCCACCCTTAAGTCGTACGACTGTCTTTCCCTGAGAAGCATACTCTACTATTAATGCATTGATCCGGGACTGCGGTGTAGAAGCATTTTTACTGCATTCTTTTCCTACATAGATGATGTCGGTGTTTTTATTGGCGTAGCGTTCCAGTATCTCAGGACTTACAAGACGGTCACATAAAATGATATCGGCGGCGGCAATGGCTTTTACAGCTTTTATCGTGATGAGATCAGGGTCGCCGGGTCCTGCACCGACAAGGTAAACCTTTGGTGTGCAATTGAATTCTTTCATTTTTAAATCTTCTTATTAGTGGTCTCTAGAAAAGTCCTTCGATGGACAGGTATCTTTCACCGGTGTCATAATTAATGGTCAGAATAGTAGATCCGGCCGGAATTTCAGGAAGTTTTTTGGCAACTGCAGCTAAAGCGGCTCCGGTAGAGATTCCTACAAAAAGTCCTTCTTTTTTTGCGGCTTCCTTCGTGAATTCATAGGCTTCGTCTTTACTGATCTGAATAATTTCGTCTAAGAGTCCGGTATCAAGAATTGAAGGAACAAATCCGGCTCCCAAGCCCTGCAGAGGATGCGGAGCGGGAGATCCTCCACTTAGTACGGGAGAGAGTTCCGGCTCTACAGCAATCACTTTGATATTGGGGAATTTCTGTTTCAGCACTTGCGCAATCCCGGTAATATGACCTCCTGTTCCTACCCCTGTGATCAGGTAGTCCAGTCCTTCGGGAAAGTCTTTCAGGATTTCCTGAGCGGTGGTTTCAACATGTACTTTCACGTTGGCAGGATTGTCAAACTGTCTGGGAATCCATGAATTTGGAGTTTCTTTCGCCAGTTCTTCCGCTTTTTCAATCGCCCCCTTCATTCCTTTTTCTCGTGGAGTGAGAACGAATTCCGCTCCATAAGATTCCATAATTTTTCGGCGTTCCAAACTCATACTTTCCGGCATCACAAGAATCAGCTTATAGTTTTTTACGGCAGCTACCAGGGCAAGTCCAATCCCTGTATTTCCGCTGGTAGGTTCTATAATAACGCTGTCTTTGTTCAATACTCCTTTGGATTCAGCATCCTCAATCATGCTTAAAGCAATTCTGTCCTTGATGCTTCCGCCGGGATTGGCTTTCTCCAGTTTGATCCAGATTTCATTTTCTGTACCGAAGAGTTTATTAATTTTTACTACCGGGGTATTTCCGATGGTTTCTAGTGTGTTTTGGAACTTCATACCGATTCTATTTTATGTTGTTTTGTTGTTTGTTTTTAAATCACAAAGGTTAAAGATTCGGGAAGCGTTCCGTTATCTTTTATTTTTATTTCACTTTTATTATAGACCAGAGAGCTGGAAGGAACATTCTGTGTGATCCAGACATTTCCTCCAATGATGCTGTCTCTGCCAATGGTGGTATTCCCTCCCAGAATAGTAGCTCCGGAATAGATAATGACATGGTCTTCAATATTGGGGTGCCTTTTTTCATTGGCTTTATCCTTTGAAACATGTAAAGCTCCAAGTGTTACACCCTGATAGAGTTTTACATGATTGCCGATGACGGTCGTTTCCCCGATCACAATTCCGGTTCCGTGATCAATAAAGAAATGTTTTCCAATGACCGCGCCCGGATGAATATCAATTCCGGTTCTGCTGTGGGCATATTCTGAGATTACCCTAGGCAGTATTCTTATCTTTTGAATCCAGAGCTGGTGGGAAATTCTATATACATACGTCGCAAAAAAGCCTGGGTATGAGAGGAGTATTTCTTCCAGAGATTCCGTCGCAGGATCGAATTCTAAAATAGATTCAGCATCCAGAATCAGACTATTGTAAAGCTCTGGCAATACATAAAAGAAATGATCGGCCTGCTTCTCCGCGAAAACCTCATCCTCCGACGTGTTTTTGATCAGGTCAAAAAGAATTTCATGTAGCTCTTCAAACTCGATATAAATCTGGTTTTCAGCATGGATTTCCTGCGAAAGAAACAGAACATTATAGAGGTTATTGACAAAGTTTTCCATATTACCCTTATCAAAGAATCCTCTGGAACTCGTCTGTTTTTTTTCAAGAATTTTCTTAATAAATTGATCTGAAACTTTCATCTTCTATTGAATTATGCATGCTGCAACGGTAGCATTAGAGGTTTCATCGACCAGAATAGCTGATCCTGTTTTTTTATTACTTACAAAATCATCAAATACAAGAGGCTGTGCCGTTCGTATGGTCACTTTTGCAATTTCGTTAAGTTTTATTTCGCCTTCAGCCGCTTCTTTTTCCAATGTATTGACATTGATCTTATAATCTATATGTTTTACAACTGCTTTCAGCTGTCTGCTGTGATGTTGTATCAGATATTTATTGCCCGGCTGCAATGCTTTATGATCGAGCCAGCAAAGTAATACTTCCACTTCTTTTTCAACTGAAGGAAGTTCTTCTGCCGCAGCGAATACATCTCCTCTGCTAATATCGATATCGTCTGTGACCTGAATTAAGACCGGTTGCCCCTCAAAGGCTTGCTGAACCTCGCCTACATTCACTTCTATGGTTGCAATTTCAGTAATCATTCCTGCCGGAAGTACTGCTATTTTATCTCCTTTCTGAAAACTTCCGCTGATGATCTGTCCGGCGTATCCACGGTAATCATGCAGTTCCTCAGTCTGAGGCCGGATGACGTACTGTACCTGGAAGCGGCTGCCGCTGTTTTGCTCCTGATCAAGCTGTATTTCTTCAAGATATTCCAGAAGGGAACTTCCCTGATACCATGCTGTAGCAGATGACAAGGACACAATATTATCTCCTTTCAATGCAGAAATGGGGAAATAGGTAACATCATCTAACCCAAGACCTTCTGCCATTTTAGCGTACTCTGCTTTTATGGTTTCAAAAACATCTTCGGAATAGTCTACCATGTCCATTTTGTTGATCGCAACGGCCACTTTTTTGAGCTTAAGCAATGAAGCAATAATAGAATGCCTTCTCGTCTGTTCAATGACTCCTTTACGGGCATCAATGAGAATGACCATGAGGTCTGAATTAGAAGCTCCGGTAATCATGTTTCGTGTGTACTGGACATGCCCCGGAGCATCTGCAATAATAAATTTTCTTTTTGATGTCGAAAAGTATCTGTAAGCGACATCAATCGTGATTCCCTGTTCTCTTTCTGCACGGAGCCCATCCGTTAAAAGAGCCAGGTCTACCCCATCATCATTTTTGTTTTTAGAGTGTTTTTCCAGAACTTCCAGCTGGTCCTGCAAAATGCTTTTGCTATCGTAAAGCAGTCTTCCGATGAGGGTGCTTTTCCCATCATCTACGCTTCCTGCTGTTATCAATCTTAATATATCCACGAGTTTTTTGTTATAAATGATTAATGATGATTGATTAATGACGAGCAATAAGTAATGGGTAATTTATTGACTATTAATGTTTTACACATTGCATTATTACAAAGTACTCATTGCTCATCCCCTATTAAAAGTAGCCTCCTTTTTTGCGGTCTTCCATGGCGGCTTCGGTTACCCTGTCATCAATTCTGGTTTCACCTCTTTCCGATATCCTGGTGGCCACAATTTCTTCAATCACTCTATCCACTGTAGCGGCTTCTGATTCCACTGCCGCCGTGCAGGTCATATCTCCTACGGTCCTATATCTTATTTTTTTTATGGTAACGATATCGTCTTCTTCCAGTGCAGCGTGTTCAGAATTGGCAATCCACTGTCCGTTGAGGTCTACCACTTCTCTTTCGTGCGAAAAGTAAATGGAAGGCAAGGCTATATTTTCCCGTCGGATATAGTTCCAGACATCAAGTTCTGTCCAGTTGCTGATGGGGAACACCCTTACATTCTCTCCTTTATGAATTTTTCCATTAAAAATATTCCACAGCTCCGGGCGCTGAAGCTTGGGATCCCATTGTCCGAATTCATCACGAACAGAGAATATTCTTTCTTTTGCACGGGCTTTTTCTTCATCTCTTCTAGCCCCGCCGATGCAGGCATCAAACTCGAATTCTTCAATCGTGTCAAGAAGAGTAAAGGTCTGCAGCCAGTTCCGGCTTGGAAATTTGCCTTTAGGCTCTGTCAGTTTTTTTTTGTTAATGGTATCTTCCACTTTTCTTACTACAAGATCTACATCCAATTCGGAAGCAAGCTGATCTCTGAAGCTTAAAACTTCCGGAAAGTTGTGTCCGGTATCCACATGAACAAACTTGAATGGAATTTTTCCATAAGGAAATGCTTTTGCGGCCAGATGCGCCAGTACAATACTGTCTTTCCCCCCACTGAACAGTAAAGCCGGACGTTCAAACTGTCCTGCCACTTCCCGTAAAATGTAGATGGACTCAGCTTCTAACTGATCTAAATAGTTTAAATGATATAATGACATATTTTATTTTTTATTGATGAACATGTAAGCCGCATTCTTTCTTATCAGCATCTTCCCACCACCATCGGCCGGCTCTGAAATCTTCGCCTTCTTTAATCGCTCTTGTACAGGGTTCACATCCGATGCTTACAAATCCTTTTTTGTGAAGGTGATTGTAAGGAAGGTGATTCGTTTTAACATAATCTGTAACCTGTTCTGTGGTCCAGTGAAGGATGGGATGAAATTTGATGATCTGATGATCCGGATCCCATTCCAGCTGCGGCATTTCTTTTCTGCCGGCGGAATGTTCAGACCTTAATCCTGTGATCCAAACCTTATATCCATTAAGTGCTTTTTTCAAAGGAATAACTTTTCGGATATTGCAGCAGGCTTTTCTCTGTTCTACAGATTGATAAAAGGAATCGGGTCCGTTTTCTGAAACAAATTGCTGCAGTGATTCCGGATCCGGATAATAGGCCTTAATATTCTTTTTGAAGAATGCTCTGGAGGAAGTCCAGGTTTCATAGGTTTGCTCAAAAAGTCTTCCTGTATCGAGGGTGAAAATATCAATATTCAGGTTTTTTATGAGATGAGTCACGACCTGATCTTCATAACTGAAGCTGGTAGAAAAGATGACTTCACCAGGGAACCGGCTGGCAAGAATTTCTAAAAAACCATCATTGAAAGCACCTTCAGAGGCCTTTTCAAACAATTCATCGAATTCTATTTTCAGGGTATTTTCCATTTGCAATTGAAATTAACTCCTGCAAATATATATAAATCCTATTTATCCTACCAAATTAGTAGGATATAAAAATTAAAAAAAATTTCAGCTGTTTTTTATAAAAGAAGTAAGGGTCGCTTCCATCATGCTTTTTCTTGTCTTTTCTCTGACGATCATGAGTTCATTTCTGAGATAGCATGTTGCCTCATCGACGCAATCATCGCAAGGTTCATAAAAATTTAAAGATATACATGGAGTCAGGGCAATCGGCCCTTCGAAAATACGGTAAATATCTGCCAACGAAACATCGTCAGGTGACTTCAGGAGATAATATCCACCAGCGGTTCCTTGTTTGCTGTTGACCAACTTGGCTCTTTTTAGTTCAAGAAGGATCTGTTCTAAAAATTTTTTGGAAATATTCTCATCCTGTGCAATAACAGCCGTTGACAAAAATCCCTGATTGTAGTTTCTTGCCAATCTAACCATTGCTTTTAAAGCATATTTGCAACGTTTGGACATCATAATTCACGCAAGTTATGATAATTTATTTGATTAACGAAATTGCGGTTTGAGATTAAAAAAATGAATCTCCTTTAACGACTGAAAATGCACCAGAAAGATATCCTAAATTCCAGATTTGAAAAATTTACATTGTATATTTGTTGGAAATTTATGATCGATGAGTATAATAGAATTCAACCCATTGTGGAAAGAGAAATTACTGAACCGTTTTCTTACGTATGTAAAAATATATTCAACAAGTGATGCTGAAAGCGAAGCAACCCCTTCTACTCCGAGACAGTGGGATATTGCCAACCATATTGCTGAGGAACTCAAAACAATTGGTTTAGAAAATGTTTCCATTGATGAACATGGCTATATTATGGGATATGTTCCTTCTAATGTAGAAAATGATAAGAGGCCAACCATAGGTTTTATTTCGCATTATGATACTTCTCCTGATTTTAGCGGAGAAAACGTAAAACCGCAGATTTGGGAAAACTATGACGGAGGTGATCTTGTTTTAAATGAAACGACAGGATTTACCCTATCATCCTCAAAATTTGAAAGTTTAAAACAATATACCGGGCAAACACTGATTACTACAGACGGAAACACCCTTCTTGGCGCAGATGATAAAGCAGGATGTGCAGAAATTGTAACGGCTGCTGAATATCTTATTGCCCACCCGGAAATCAAGCATGGAAGAATTGCTGTAGGATTTACTCCGGATGAAGAAATCGGAAGAGGTGCCCATAAATTTGATGTCGTTAAATTCGGTGCAGAATGGGCGTATACCATGGATGGTAGTGAAGTTGGAGAACTGGAATATGAAAACTTTAATGCAGCCGGAGCGGTGGTAAAAATCCACGGATTGAGCGTTCACCCGGGTTATGCTTACGGAAAGATGGTCAATGCGGGTCTTTTAGCCGCTGAATTTATCCAAATGCTTCCGGCGAATGAAACTCCGGCTACGACTAAAGATTTTGATGGATTTTATCATTTAATGGATATTACGGCTGATATTTCTGAGGCAAAACTTCACTATATCATTCGTGATCATGATGAGGTAAAGTATGAAGCCAGAAAAAAATTCATGGAGGAGAAAGTCGCTGAATTCAACCAAAAACATGGCGAAGGCACTGCGGAAGTGGAGATTAAAGAGCAATACAGAAATATGAAGCAGCAGTTTGAAGGAAAAATGCATATCATCGATCTTGCTGCAAAAGCGATGAAAGAAGCGAATATTGAGCCTAAAATCAAAGCCATCAGAGGAGGAACAGACGGAGCTCAGTTATCCTATATGGGACTGCCTTGTCCTAATATTTTTGCCGGAGGAATGAATTTCCACGGACCTTACGAATATGTAGCGCTTGAAAGCATGGAAAAAGCAGTTGAAGTGATCCTTAATATTGTAAAAGCTTAATTCTGATGAAAAAACTTTCAGCATTAGCATTTATTTTGATTTTTTCTTTCAGCAGTGCTCAGGTATCTGAATTCCAGAAAGCTGATTCCCGTTATGAAAGAAAAATAAAGTCACTGTACAGGAAATATCCGAAGCCTAATGATGAAAGGACTAAACAGGAGTGGCTTCTTACTGAAGAAAAAATATCCGCCTATAAAAATGCATTAGAAAAAATTTCAGAGGAAGAAAAGAAAATGATAACGGATGTTCCACCTCCTGTGGTACCTAAAATCACCAAGGAAGCAGCGTATGAAACCGGAAAAGCTTCTTTCCAGAAACTTTTAACCGAAGCTGTGGATCTTACTTTTCTGAATTTTGCAGTTAATCCTTATAAGATCAATTTAAAATTTACTTTAGACCCGAAGGGGAATGCTTCTCAGGTAAAGGTAAAGGGTAACAATGAAGATGTGAATGCATTTATAGAGGCCGCTTTTTACCAGATCAGGGACAAAGGAAAATGGAAACCCGCCGAATCGAACGGGCGACCTGTTCTCTCTGTGGTCAACCTTCCTTTACAATTAAATTTCAGTAAATAAAACAGATCAACCCATTGCAGATGCAGTGGGTTGTTTCTTTTGTGTTGGGACTCCTTATTTCTCACACTGATGAAAAATGGTTGTTTTTTTTTGATTATATTTACCTATACATCAAACTATTAACTTACAAAATCAATTGATTATGGGAAAAATGAAAAAACTATTAAGAAAGGACCTCTCTACAATCCTTGGGGCAGGTATCAATGGTTGCCATATGAATGGCGACTCTGCTTACTGCTGGACGGATTGTGAATGTGCATTTGGAAGGGCTTGTGAGATGGATGATGACGGGAATCCGGGAAGATGTGTTTCCGCAGGCGGCGGCGGTGGAAATCCTGGCGGTGGCGGATGTAATCCTCCTTCTATTTGTGAAGAACAACCTTTTTAACAGACATTCATCGGAAGTACCCTCTTCCGATTTTTTTTGTTTTTCAGCTAAAAAAGAGATTCTTGTCAAAGCATCTGTGCTGTTCATCAAATAAAGTTTTATCCGGCTTCTGATCGTTGTTTTTTTGCATGAAATTATTAAAAGCAATTTATGAAACAGCAGTTTTTAGCATTAAGCTCATTTTTATTATGTATCACGTGTTCCGTAGAAACCCGTGCGCAACAAACCCAAACTTTACACATCGGGATAAAAGGGGGTGCCAACTTTACAAAAACCTCAACAGAATCCTCAGCACTGGAAGGGAAATATGGTTTCGGTTATCAGGGGGGAATGATGACCCGAATGGATATTGGAAGTCTTTATGTACAGGGAGAGGCGCTATTCAACAAAAGAAAGACATCGTATGACACGAAGGACGGAACTTCAGCAAAACTAAGCTGGAATTCTGTGGACATTCCGGTGGTCATTGGTTATAAATTCTTCAATACCAAAGATTTTAATGTAAGAGCGTTTGCAGGGGGCGTATACAGCTATGCCTTTAAGAACAATCTTTCCACATCAAAAGCCCTGCAGGAAGGTTTTAAAAGCTTTGACAAATCGAATATCGGAATCACGGGAGGTGTTGGTATAGACTATAAAAATTTCACGGCAGACCTAAGGTATGAAACCGGACTTTCAAGCATCAGCAAGGAATTTAAATCTAAACCACACAGCTTTACATTGGGGATTGGATATTTCTTATTCTAAAAACTTAAATTATCTTTACGTGTTAGAAACTGCGACCTGCAGTTTCTAATTTTTTATAAATTACCTTACCCTTCTTCATGACAAAACCATTTATTTTAAGAGAATATATTTTTGTTAGTCTTTTCTGGCTTGTTTTTGCGGCGGCTGTGTATATCAACTTTCAGGCTAATTCTGACAAACCTTCAGCTGTATTTCAAACCATTACTCTTGTCATTGCTTCTTTTATTTTCACTCATTTTCTTACGACAAGACTCCTTCCTCATGCTTTGCGGGCAAAAAAGATGAAACTATTTCTGATTCAGGCAACAGGCGTTATTCTTTTACTGAGCTTTATCTATTCTTTGATCTTCACATATATTGAAGTCAGCTCCAAGAACGAGCTTCCTCACGATTTTGTTAATCACCTTCCTTTTTTATGGAAAGGATTCTACCTGGCCCTTCCCGCGTCTTTTCTTATCAACGGATCAGCCTGTGGGATCAAATTTTATCAGGAACACGGAAGGATAGAACGGGATCATATCCTGCTGCAACAGGCTCATCTGGAAAACCAGCTTAAATTACTGCAAGATCAGATCAACCCCCATGTGGTTTTCAACATTCTGAATCATATTCATATTCTGATGAAAACAGATACCCAACTTGCCGATTATCTGCTGCTCAAATTTTCTGATATTTTACGCTATCAGCTTTATCATTGCAGTCAAAATCTTGTCCCGCTCGGTCAGGATATTGATCATCTTCAAAATCTTGTGGAAGTGGAAAAATTAAGATGGGGCAATGAGCTTGAGGTGAGTGCAGATTGGAACATAGGAAATAAAAGATTATCTATTGCTCCTCTCCTGCTGGTTCCTTTCATTGAAAATGCCTTCAAGTATGTTTCCAGATTACCCGGACACAAGGGTTATGTAAAGATTTCCTGCATGGAAAAAGACCGTTTTCTTTTCTTTTATGTTGAAAACTGTTATTCGGAACTGGCCCTCCATAAAAAGAAAGAAGGTGCTGGTGGAATCGGGCTGCACAATGTACAAAAACGTTTAAAATTACAGTATCCGGATGCTCATGAGCTTACCATTCAGGCAGACCAAAATGTATACAAAGTCACTTTAACCTTACAATTATCCGACAATAATGAGCAGTAATATTCCCAAAATGAAATGCTTAATTACTGATGATGAGCCTTTGGCCAGATTTCATCTTAAAGAATTAGCCAACCAGATCAACTTTTTATCGGTTGAAGATACTTGTGCAACGGCATTGGAAGCGGGTACAATAGTTAAGGAGAAGGAAATTGATCTTCTTTTTCTGGATATCAATATGCCGTACTTAACCGGCCTTGAATTTCTTGAACAGCTTGAAAATCCTCCTTTATGCATTCTTACGACCGCGTATTCCGAATATGCTTTGGAAGGTTACCGGCTTCAGGTTGTAGATTATCTTCTGAAACCGATTGCTTTTAATCGCTTTTATCAGGCGGTCAACAAGGCGCAGCAGCAGTTTATTGTGTCTGAAAAGATGAAAAAAAATTCTGCTTTTGATGATCCCTATCTGTATGTAAGGCAATCCGATAGTTTTGTCAAAGTGTCCTGGGTAGATATTTTATATATTGAAAGTATGCAGAACTATACGAAGCTTCATTTTAAAGATAGATCTCTGGTGATTCATCAAACAATGAAAGCGATTGAAGAGTCCCTGCCTTCTGAGCATTTTTTCAGGATCCATAAATCTTTCCTGATCAATATTACCCATATTGATATGATCTCCGGCGGACGTCTGTTCATTAATAAAACTGAGCTTCCTATTTCCCGTAGCCGAAAGGAGGAACTGCTCAATCAGGTGGTGTATAAGAAGCTTATTAGCAAATAGAAAGGAAAAGGGAAGCTGGGAAAATGTCGAAAATTAAATGACTTTCTTTTTCATTTCCATCTACAAGTATGCTAATAATCAACAGACTAAAAGCAATTAATTGTCGGATAGTCACTTCCATCTTCCTGCTCCCATCTTCCATCTGTGCTCTTAAGGCAAGTTCCACCTCAATGATACTGCGACATAAAATGTGCTGGCAAATTTCGGGTCTGCTATTTTTTTGTCTTTGAAAATACTTTTGATCTTTCTGTCGTTTTCATTGAAACTTCTCAGCAGAGCTGTTCCGCCTGTTAGACGAAGGCTGAGTTTATCATTCAGCTTTAGTTCCGGTCTTATTCCCGCTGTGATCTGTTGATAACCGAGTAACATGGATTTTCCGTCTTTATTTCTTTCTACGGTCATACCACTGAGGTTGACGACTGCCTTCAGAGCAAATTTGTCTGAAAAAAGGTAACCGGCTTCCATTCCTTCCGGGAAATTGATATTCAATTTAATTTTTCCGTTGGTTTTCCAATCGAAATAAATCCACGGCAAGATCATTGGAACCCCGAAAGCAGTCGTCAGTACAGGACCTCCTCCCAGGGCAAGATTTGGATTAAAATGTCTGATAAACAAAATTCCACCCTGCCCCAGAATATCATCGGAATTTATTTGCTCAAGATCCGTGTATGCACCTACTGATGCGGTCATCATCATACTCCATTTTTTTCCTAAAGGTCTCATATGCTGAATTCCGACCTGGGCATTCAGCATCTGGTCCGGAAAAAGCTGTCTTTCGTAGTCTTTATGCGTCATTTTTGCATAAGATCCACTCAACAGAAGCGACCAGGCTTTTATTCTTCCACTGCTTTCTTTTTTGATTGACAAGGGAATGCTGAGGTTAAGATCTGCTCTTTTAAAATTGCTTTTGGAATTTGTTTTTACACTGTCCTCCGGACGGATATAACTGGAAAAAGGAATGTATTCCGTTTTAAGCTCTCCTGATATTCCGGACTGTGCACTAGCGTAGTATCCGAGCAAACCACAAACTGCCGCCAAAAGATTTCTCTTCATAATTTAAATTTTATGCAAAGAGATCCCTTTGGAGATCGTTTACAAAAATTACTTGATTAAGTGTCGGGATGGTATGACCAAAAGAGAGAATGACAGGATTATATCACCCGAATAACGTCCGATTTTATATTAAACAACTTTTAAATGTTCATGTTATACGGAAGCTTTTTTATTCTTAAATGAACGGTAAGCAAACCAAACGGCAATTAATGCAATGCCTGCACGTAAAATAACCATCGGCATGATGGAGTCTGCTTCTAAAAATCCCGCCAGTCCTGAAAGTAAGAAAGTAACCATCAGCTGCATAAATCCCATCACAGCGGCGGCCGTACCACGTCCTTCTTTAAAAGGCGACAAAGCATGAGCTGAAGTAATAGGGAATAAAATTCCGATAGCTAACAATGACAGATACAGCATCATAATTTCCAGCGCTACTGAAAGATTTTCTGCAGCAATAAGGATATGCAGACTGCATACGATCAACAATATAAGGGTAGCTGCTAATAAAAGCTTTGTGTCGCTTATTCTCTTTATTAATTTAGGCGTAATATATGCCGCAGTTATTAAGGCTAATGAATTAAAGCCAAATATCAAACTGAAAGTCCCACTGGAGAACCCGTGAAGTTTCATAAATAAAAACGGGGCATTAGAAATATAAATGATCAGGGAAGCGAAGGCGATACTTCCAATCATTGTGCTGTTGATAAACTCTTTATTGGAAAGTATTGCTTTGAGGTGATCCTTTAATCCTTTTTCATCTTCAGAATGATCAGAAAGTGTCATTCTTGCATTGGTTTCGGGAACGTATTTATATACCATTAACAGGGTTAAAAGGCCCATTATGCTCAAAAAAGCAAATGAGCTGTTCCATCCCCAGAATTTGAGAAATACACTTCCCAACAGCGGAGCAACAATCGGGGCTATTCCACTGATCTGGGACTGCTGGGAAAAAATGGCTACAGATTTTTGTCTGTCGTACAGGTCAATAACGATGGCCCTTCCGATTACAATACCCGCACTTCCACCAAACGCCTGAAGAAAACGCATCGCCCAAAGCACGTAAATGTTTTCTGTAAAAAATATGGCTGTAGCCCCTACAATGAAGAGGAAAAGGCCACAGTATAGCATGGGTTTACGCCCTGTTCTGTCAGACAAAGGTCCCCAAAGTAACTGTCCGAAGGCAAATCCTGCAAAAAACACAGAAATTGAAATCTGAATATGTCCGATATCGGTTTGGAAAATCTGGGCCATGCTCGGAAAAGCAGGCAGATAAAGGTCTATACTCAGTGATTCCAGGGTGTTGAGCAGTGCCAGAATAAACACTACGATACTTAAGTTTCTCATAAAGGGGTTCAATCATTAAACGACCACACAGATCGTTTTTTCTCCATGCAAAATTCCGGTAAAAAACAAAGCGTTTCAATATAAGAACTGAAGGAACACCAGCACAAACTGAGGATTACATTTTATGATTTTTATGAAAACTTATTATTCTAGAATGAATTTAAAAGAACTTTCTGAAGATTAAGTTTTTCCTTCTTTAAATCCCTCCGGATTCCGGCCAGTCTGCTTTTTAAAGAAACGCGAGAAATAAGAAGCGTCACTGAATCCTAATTTAAAAGCAATTTCTTTAATGGTTAACGCCCCAAAGCTAAGTTCTCTTTTAGCTTCCAAAATAAGTCTCTGAGCAATCATTTTTTTCACTGTCGTTCCTCTGGAAAGGCGTACAATATCATTCAGATGATGAGCACTTACTTTGATCTGATCTGCATAGAAACGGGTCTCTCTCTGGATAATATAATGCTCTTCTATTAAGCTTACCAACTTCTGGATGCGCTGTCTATCATTAATTGAAGGATCCTGTTTCCCTATCTGTTCTGTGATAATGAGGCAGAATGCCTTCAGATAGGCTTTTAATAATTCGATCCTTGATGCGCCTTTATATTCTTCTTCCATAAGTGAGATAATGGTATTGCAGGTTTCTGCGCTTTGAGGATCTAATGAAAAGGGGCAGCTTCCCACAGTAAGAATTGTTTCGATGTCACAGACTTCTTTAAATATTTCCCTGCTCACAGCCAATACATAGCCTTTTTCACCCCTCAGTTTCATATTGAATACCTGTCCGGGTGCGATGATGCAGATCTGATTGTTTTTAAGGAAATGACTTTCAAAATCCAGTTCTAAACTGCTATTTTCCCTGACATGACTGAACCAAATGATCTCAAAGAAATTATGCCTGTGAACATCATTAAAATTTTCCGGATGTCCAGTATCAAGTGTCATCAGCTGAAACTGTTCAGAGGTGAGATGGTGGACGGGGATATTTTTTTCTGATGGATTCATCGGTCAGTTTTTTAGGGTAAACAAAAACCTTAGCAAAGAAATACTGGGATGTCTGTTGATTAGCTTTTTGATTGTTTTTTATAAATGTAGAAAATTTATTTGCTCTATGAAAAGAACCGCCACAATAATGTGGCGGTTCTTTTTTATTCTGGCTTTTAAAGCCATAGACTTCTCATAGCGGAGAAATAAATACCATTAACGGAGCTATTTATCCGTAAATTTCCATTTTGGCTTTCGAATTAATTTCTCAATCCAAATTCCATTATCAACGGTCTGGATTATTTGATTATCATTTTTTTTCTTATCGACATGCTTAATTTTACTCAAACAACCCGATATAATAATTTTTTTCCCGACATTATTTCCCCAATCATTTAACCCTTCAACATAATAGATTTCATCCTTTTCTGTTTCTACAACTGCTCCTAATTTTACATTTCCTGTGACTCCTTTTATGGTAATCTCATCACATTTTTGACAAAAATTTAGATTCATAATTAGTATACTTAAGATTATAACCCATTTAAAACTATTTAGATTCATAATTTATGGTTTTTGTTTTTTATTTGTCGAAGAAGAATTGCTACTAGAAGGAACATTCACTGTTGTAACTGCAGGAATAAACACCTGTCTGTTAAAATCTAGTAGAGGCTTTGAATAATATGATAAATCACTTTCATACACAGACATTGGTTCAGGTTTTCCAGTTTGAGAGTTAGCACACCCATCACAGTGATTTGCGTGCCACCACAAATTAGTTTTTTTATCATAAATTCCAAAATCAAAATTTGTAAATCCTGGTTTCGCTAAGTATTTATAATTTGTTAAGTCTATCCTACTATATTTATCGGGTTGAAATTCAGTAGAATTTTTCGTCCAAAATCTCATAGAAAAAATAACTACATGAGCACCTTTAGGATAATTTGACGGATTTTTTTTGATATCTGCTTCTTTCAGCTTCGCTGCATCCTGCGCTCTTTTTAAACTAGAATATGCTGGTCCTCTTGGAGGAACATTGCCAGGAAAAAATAATTTTCCTGTTATTCCAACATTTAATGCTGTTATTCCAATACATCCAGCTTTAAGTGTTTCCTTTTCATTAGGTGTCATTGGTTTATTTGCCCTTTCCCACATTTTTATATAACTATTCAATGCATAAGTTCTATGAATCTGATTGTTATTATTATTACTACTATTTGATTGCTTTCCGTTCGGATCAACAAATATGATGGGATTTTGATATGTATAAATATATGGATTATTATTTCCACTATTATAGATCCCTTCATTATGTTCACCATCAATATAATGTTCACTATTATAAAAAGGATTGTAGTCTGCCAGTGGATCCACATTCAACCAAAGAGAAAATCTAGGATTGTAGTATCTCGCACCATAATAATAATACCCTGTTTCAGCATCAAGTTCCTTGCCATTAAACTTATAGGGACTGTAGTTACTATTTCTGTGGTTTTCTACAAAGGTTTCACCACTTGGGAAGTATTCGATATTCTGGGTTACTTCGCCGTCTAAACCTGTAATATAGCTGCTGGAACCTAAATGATCCGGATGGAACCAATAGATTTCTTTTTCTTTATCTCCTGCATAATTGTTAACACAACTTCCATTATATCCAGCATTCTGTCCGTAATTTGGCGGTGGAGTGATATTGTACTGCTGCATTACCGTCAGACCGCTCTGTGTAGCTGCCTGCAGAATGGTATTCGATACATTCACAGGATTGATAGGTGGAGTGCTTCCTCCAAACGGAATGATCAGCCAATTACAATCGAAGGCTCCTATATTAGGACTTGTTCCATTTTTGGTGACAATTCGCTGGCTTCCTGCATAATAATGCTTGGTATAGTGCGGCATTGAAACAGCTCCTGTACTATCAAATAAGAGGCTTAAAGTTAATAATCCATTTGGATAAATTGTAGCAGAATGAGAGGTAACCGGATTCTGCGGCCATGAATTTGTCAAATCTCCTTTGTTTAAAAAGATAATCCCTGAATACAATACATCTTTAATAATTCTTTCTCCTCCTGCATCATAGGTATAGATCGCTGCCCCGTCAATCTCGGGTGTAGAAGGGTTAGTATCTACAAATCGAAGTCGGTTTTCTTCATCCCATTGGTATACCGCTTTTGCTTCAGTATAAATACATGATTCCTGTTCGATCGTAGTAGGATTTCCTTTTGCATCATATTTATAGTGCTGGAACTTCACCCCCGGATCATCCGGATTACAACATGTAGATGATGGTACTAAGTTAGGCTCATCTATAATTGTGGTCGGAGCATGCGGATGTGCAGGGTTATCATACTTATAGTTCAGTCTGTAAGAAGTTGGCTCCATTGCGGTCCAGTTGTTGTTGGTCGCTCCGGTAGTCCATTCATGTTTCTGGGTTTTGCTCATGATATTGTGCATATTATCATAAGACATGGCAACGGTATAACGGTGACGTTCTTCCTGAGCCTGCGTATTGATACCTCTCCAGTTTCCTGAAGCAGAAGTAAGGCGGTATAGGTCATCATATCCATAGGCATAGTTGGTTCCTCCTCCTAAAAGACCGTTGACAACAGGTGCATTATTATGAACCTGCATTACATTGGAAACTACGTCATACTGATACACGTTCTGCATGAATGATCTTGTTGTATTTTTAGCATACATTTTCAGCAGTCTTCTGCGGTTGGTCTCATACTCATAAGTCGTTTCCGTATTGTTCCCATTTTTCAGGTATACTCTCTGCTCAAATTTGTCATATCCAATGCTATTGATCATCGGATAAGAGTTTCCATCTTTTAAAGAGGCAACATTATTTAAATTCCCTGCTTTATCATATTTGTATGTTAGCTTTTCGCCATCCGGATAAGTAATTGTTTTTACACGATTCCATGTATCATACTGCCATTCTGTTCCGAACCAATATACCTGCGCTCCCGGAACGGCAACTGAACGTCTTTGGTAAGTAAGCTCACCCAATCTTCCGTATTTCAGATACTGTGTTCCTGTAGCGTCGGTCTGATACCATAATCTTCCTACTGCATTGTTATCCATTGCTGAAGCATCCAATGCATTTCCGTAGTAATATTTTACGTTGTTTTCAGGATATAAAGGGTATCTAACCTCTTTCAATCTTGAATAATCATACTTGTATTCTACCGTTTCATTAGCCGCATTGGTTTTGGAAGTCATATTATTGGCCGGATCATACTTGTACGTAGTAACTCCACTGTCCGGATGCATATAAGAAATTCTTCTTCCCAAATCATCATAAACAGAAGTGGTAATATTATTATTCACATCTTTTACCTGAAGGATTTCTCCAATCGCATCATGGGTAAACTGGGTTTTGATATCACCAGTATTTGAAACTTCATGAACCGAGGTTGTTCTTCCTTTGATATCGGTATAGGTTTTCTTAATACTTCCCAATTCATCCTTGAAGATAGTCTCAAACATATTTCTTCCCTGAACATCCGTACCAAAACCATAAGTGATGGTTGAGAACAGGTTTTCTCCAGGCAGTTTGGTATAAATAACTCTGTCTAATACATCATATTGGTTAAGTGTTGGCTCTATATTGTCTACTGCAGCGTTATACTGAGTATTAGAAGAACTGATATCTTCCAATGTAGGATAGTATGTTTTTAATGCTCTTCCGAACGCATCTTCTTCTACTTTACCTGCTACAATATATTTTAATCCCTGATTATGAATGTCTCCGGTTTTCTTTACCTGAACAGCTCCTCCAAAACCATCTGCAACGGTAATGGTATTGATGGTGTTGTCTGCATATTCCGGATCATAATGCTTGGTTGTCGCAAAAGACTGTGCATTGGTCGCATTAAGAGGGGCATTGGTAATTGGGTTGTACTCAAACTTAATCGTCCATGGGATATTGTTAAACAGTTCGTATGGTCCAGTGATCTCTGTAGTTCTTGCTTTAGCATCATATACATATTTCATTGGCTGAAGGTTCATATCTTCAGTATAAGTAGGTACCCCAAAACGGAAGTCATATTTAGTTTTACTGCTATACCCAAAGGCATCCTGAACTTTTACCGGATATGTTTTTACATTGTCATCATACGTATACTGGTGGAAGAATCGTTGATTCTGCACATTTGCCGGCCCTGTCGATTTGGTTATATTTCCATAAACATCATACTCAAAATCATACACTGAATAATTGGTTCCCTGATTAAGGATGGTCATTTTTGAAAGATCTCCATTAGCGTTATACTCTGCTTTTTTCTCTCTTGTAACGCCCTGTGCCGTATTTTTTACAGATGTTGGCACTATAATATTGGCAGAAGGGTTAATTAAAGTATAGCTTACAGTACTATTCAATACTTCTGATGCTCCAATATCTGAATCTCCAGCATCTACTACTTCTGTTGCATGACCCCACTGGTCAAATTTGTTGATATTAGTATTTGTACTCTTCCAACCTGTATCTCCTTCAGTAAAATTAGAGTTTGTATTAAATAAGGCTACAAAACATGCAAAATTCTGATATGTTTTTTCATCCTCTCCATATTTAATCGTAAAATTAGTATTGGTATCTTTTAGCTGTTTTAAGGTATAGTTACTCACTTTTACAGTCCAGGATTTATTATTTGCATCCAGAAGTACCTCTGAATATAATAATCCTTTTAAGTAATAGTTATTATTATGGAATCTTTGTCTTGTTTTTCTATACACTGCATTGGAAGAAGCCCCTCCTTGTTTGGTATCAATCTGATTAACCGTTACCTGTCTGAAACCATAGAAAGCTCTTTCTCTTCTGCTATAATATGGCTCTTCATAATCCATCGTAACTTTAGTTACATCCGTACTGAATGCATTATCTCCTGCAAATCCGTCATTGGTAATTACGCTTTTTAATACATATTTGCTTTGAGGCATATTATAGGTATTCCCAACTCTTTCGTAAGTCACTTCCCAAGATCCGCCCATTGGAGTGGTTACTTTTTTAAGAAGGTTAGTAGCCCCTATCTGGTTAAGTTGTACCTTAATATTATCTGTATCATCAGAAGTTACAAAATCAGGATATCCATCTCCATTCATGTCTTTGAATGTAGCATGGGATCTTGAACTTGAAGCCCCTTTTGAAACACCTAAAGTCACGTTCAGTTTCAATCCGCTTACTCCTGCAACAATAGGAATAGGAATTAAAATAGTTCCTGCCGCATTTCCACCAACACTGATAGATACATCTTTATGAATGTCATTTCCATTCTGAAAATTCAAATTTAGTGGCGTGGTGGACATTCTATCTCCTAAGTTAAGATATACTGTCGCACTATTTCCTGCATATACAACCTTATCTGCCAGTCCATCTCCATTAATATCAACCAGTTCTTTTGTCGTTGTACTTGTATTCGAGCTGAAATTAACTCCAAATTCAAAACTTCCTCTGAATAAACTGATTCCTCCTCCCAGTCCAAATCCACTTCCTACACCTTCTGGTTTGATATCTGATCCCCAAGAATTATTTCCAGCAAACCCGTTTCCAATATTCAGTTCAAAACTATTTGTATTGAATTTATCCGGAAGACCGTCTCCATTAATATCTAAGAATGTCTGCTTTGAATGCTCAGAAGAAGTTTCTCCATTTGCCCCTACAGACAACTTCGTCGCAGCTACTTTACTGTCAACTGAGCTACTAATTAAATTATCATTAAATGCTCTACTCTCAGATTTTTTTCCTGTTGTTTGTATAAATGCCATTCTTCTGGATTCACCATGTACAAATGAATAGCTTGATGAAAGCCCGGATGAGCTGGCTTTTGAAATCGACTGACTTCCTACGTTTAAAGAACTTCCGGATAAAAACCCTACCGGATATGTGATTTTCACATTGGTTTTATTGAAGTCATCCGGGAATCCGTCTCCATTGTAGTCTAATACATTTCGGATAGATTTGGCCTCAGAAAAAATTGTTTGAGACACGTTCACTCCAGCAAAGCCAACACTCACTCCCGCACCAACGCTTACGCTTTGGTTTTTCAACTGGATATTTGGTGCATTCAATTCAGATCCGGCAGCTTGGCTTAACGAATTATTATTGAAATTAGAATCTATACTATGTATTCCCAAACGTGACGCATTGATCACATTTTGAGAAATGTATATGCTTGGATCAACATCTATCAGTCTTCCTTTGTCTGTATTATTAACATTGGAATTGATTGTTAAGAAATAATTTTTCGCTAGTGATCCATCATTATCTACGATGGTAACATTTCCGTCAGGATCAATTGTTGGATTATTAATTGTAGGGTTTGTACCAGGATCTGTACCATATGCATTACTAAATTTCAACCGTGTTTCATCCACTTTCATTTCAGCAACAGTCCCGCCATTAGCAAAGTTATTGTTAATGTCATATGCTTCTACAATGGTATTTTTAGCTAAATTATTTCCATTGACGATCAATCCTCCCCAACCACGATATAGCATTCCAAATCTGCTGTCATATTCATTTGAGTTTAATGCAGACGTAGGAGCTAGCGGCCCTAATACAGGCTTATGTGGCGGTGAATTTGTAAAGCTTGTTATCACACTTTCGCTACCTCCATTTTCAATATATAATTTTGTAAAAGCAGAAGGCGCTCCACCTGGAGAAAATGTTAAAACGTATGTATAGGTTCCCGGATTTAGCATTGTTTCCGAATACACAGGCATCCCTGACTGTCCGGATAAAGTTCCGTTAGGGAAAAATGTATTAATACCGAGTGTTGCCGATGTTCCTGCAACATAATTTCCTAGTTCAAACTTCAGCTTTGTAGCCTGACTAATTACAATTGTTCCTGTTTGCTGTACTGTATTTGAACCCGATAATTGTACAATTAAATTGTTCGGATTATCTATATAATTAAGAGCATTATGTATTAAAGTCCCAGTAATACTGGTTATAGTATTTATAAAGTCTCTATCGTCGCTGCTTACTGTTGTTTCTAAATATATATTCTCATTTAAATCCTGAGATACTATAGTATATGGTGTTCCAAAAGCTGTAGTTGCAACCCCATTAACTACATTATAAACTGTTTTAGTTAATAATTTATTTTTAATTTTTGCTGAAATAACAACTTTTCCACTTTTTCCATTAAAATTAGGAAGAGAAGATGCCTTTACAGAAATTTTCTTTCCGATATCTGCTGATTGAGCAGTGTAAGTTGCAAAACTTCCTCTGTCATTATACATGCTGTACTCTACCTGCAAATATGTTTTTTCACCCGTTGACGTTTCAGTAAATTCAGGGATTAACTTAAATTTCGCCCAATCTATTTGGGTATCTGTAAACACTTTCACAGAAACTTTATCATTTGGACTTAAATTCACCTGTGAACCAATAACACTGTTATTATAGGTAGAGGCAGACGCTATTGTCATTGGAAACTGAGCGTAATTCACATCATTGATGGTCAGAAATACTTTAGCATCATCTGACAATGGAATCGTCTTGTCTAAATATAAATTTAAAGTTCCAGCATTTCCAACAACGAAAGAACTGGTACCAGAATTCACAAAATCTTCCTGAGAGCTATATATCGACAGATTTCTATTATCACTATCAACAGCTGGTATATTTGGCGTTGAATAAGTAATTTCAGGATTCCATGTAAGTTGATCCAGGGTTCCATTATATTTGGAAGATACTCTGAAGTAAAGCTTTTCTCCTTTACTGATATTAATGTTCTGATCTGCAAAAGAATGTAAGCTATAGTCTCCAGCATTAATGTTATTGACTAATGGATCATTATTTTTATATTGGAAAGAGACCGCAACACCGTCTGCTTTGCTACAGTCCTCTTCCGGATTACATGATATCTGATTCAGCTTAAAAGCATTTTTAACTTTGATAGAACCAGACTTTGGAGCTACCCATACACGAACAACATCATGTAATGGATTCTGTTCCAACATCATTTTTTTCTCTGCTTTATCCTGATCATCAAATAGTGAAATGGAAGGTTGTGCTCCACTGGAAGTAACATTAATAGGATATGGTGTCAAACCACTATTGGGATCAAATGAAGGAACATTTCCAGCAAGGCTGTTAAAGTACACTTTCCCATTTTTCACAAAGTCTACCAATCCATCGTTATTGAAATCCATAAAATACGATGACGTTGTATTGGTACTGTTAGAATAATCGAACCCAAGACTTCCTCCACCGAAATTAGCATCAATTCCAACTCCCCAAGATGAATTTTTAGACTTACCGATATCCTGCAAATTCCCAACACTCACCTGAGGACCAAATGCCTGAATTCCATTTGTTGCGGTTGACAAGTTTTTAGAATAAGAAATAACTCCATTATTCTGATATACTCTGTCTGCCAGATTATCCCCATCTATATCTATTAAAGTAATTTTACTTTCCGAAGATGAATTGCTGATGGAACCATGCGCCCCAACAGTTCCTTTTCTGAAACTGAATAAACCAGTATCACTTGTAGATGGAGAGGATAAATTATATGCTCCTACGCTAATTCCAAAATTGGTTCCTGTAGATTTACCCTGACTTCCTGAAAGCATGGTATATCCTTGAAATAATTGCCCTGAAGAAAGCAAGCCTGGAAAACTGGCAGGATCCGGTGCCGCCCAAGGCTGAGGTGCCCCAAACATATTGGCTCCATCGGGAGCTTCATTATATTCTATTTCATTAGTATAAAAAACAGCACCTGCTGCATCTTTCTCCGTTATTTTTTTTAATAAGGATTTCCTGAAAGTTTTATCATCATTTTTATACCCGAACTCATAACTCCTTACATTTTCATCACCATATTTGATTTCAACTTTGCTTAGTCTCTTTGATTCTATCTGAAGAAAACCTAGTCTTCCATTAATCTGAACATCTTCTCTACCAGGAGTTGTTGTAAATAGAACTTTATATTTTTTTGCCGGATTTTGTGTATTATGTAATGTGTAATCAATTTGAGAAATATGCAATTCCTGACCTCCATTTCCTGGGTTTCCTGTGTAGGTTGATTTATCATATGTATACAGCACATAATTTCCATTGGTGTCGATCGTTTTATACAAAGCCCAATGTCCTATATTCCCAGCTGCGTCTTTAAGAATAGCATTATCTTTTATTCCGGCCTCATCTCCTCCAAAATAGGACTTTGTGCCATCTTTAGAGGTTACTATCCATATATAGTCTTTAGGGTTGGTTCCTTTTCTTATGATTCTGTTATAAGCACCTTCAATTCTTGGATAAAATTGTCTGTCTGACTGTCTTGCCTTTTCAAAGCCCTCATTCCTGTTAGGCATGGCAAAAACTCCGGGACTTACCTCAAAGGTCAACTGTTCTCCTCCTATTGAATACAATTCAGTTTCAGTCCCTGAATTGTAGGTAGGAACGCCCCATCTTGTATCAATAGTTATGGCAGGAACAGACATATCCCAGCCAAGCCCCATCCAGCCGTTTCCTCCTTCACTGCTATAGCTTACTCCTAAAGAAGGCTGCATTCCAGCTCTACCTGCAGGAAGTTTAATTGGGAAATTGGTGGTAACACTTCCCATACTGTTAGGTGATGGTGGAGCAATGCTTACAATTCCCTCAGAAGGGTTCGCCGCTTTGATGTCTTTAATAGAGTTGGGAGCATAGCTTCCTGTTTCCGGAGATTCGGGAACTTTTAAAACTCCATTGACCATGTCTGTAAAGTGGGTCGTTTTTGACACCAAAACATTTTGCTGTAGATTGACACTGTCTTTGTCTAAAGCAATCCATTTTTTCTCTGTTCTGTCAAAATAAAAAGTTTTGATATCCTGTTCCGTATATCCGGTTGGTATTTTACTTTTATCATATCCTAAAGATACTTTTGCCGGAGCCGAAAAATGATCTCCATGGGGAAGGAAACGATACCCTGCATTTTCAGAGGTTACGTTGACCATTTCAGGAGTAATCGCAGGCATATCTATGTCTCTAAGTGCTGTGATTGAAAAGTTTTCTGAACTTTTAAGGACTCCTTTTGGGATGTTTAATTCAGCGGAACCCAGATTAAGTTTTTCAGAATTACTGATACTTCCAACAAATTTTGAAACAGACAAAGCATTGTATTTTACGCCGATACTATTTTCAAGATTCTGTTTTTTATTAGAAATTCCTATCCTAAGGTTTTTTACCTTATAGCTATAGTCTGCAAGATAAGGCAAGGTAAAAATTACCGTGTTTTTTCCTTGTTGGATAGATTGATCTGCAATAGGTTCCGACTGGTGGATCCAGGTCGTATTTTTTTGGATATTTTTTCCGCCAACAGCCAGATCATCATTGATTACCTTGCTAACTTCCTTATAGCTGTCAACTCCATACAAATCATATTCTAATGTATATTGATACGCAGAATTAATTTTTTCATCAACTGAAATATTAAAGATATTATCATAGATCTGATCAATAGGATGTTCTGAACTTGTTCCTATGATACCTTCTTTAATATCAGAAATATAGTATCGCTTTTCATTTAGTGATAAAGGAGCCGAAGCATTATACTTGATCGTTTTAGCAGGTGAAACCAAAATATTATGGACTGATTTCTCTTTGCTTCCGTCAATAGTATTTCCGGAAATACCATCAGGCTCTTTAGAGATATCTTTTTTCTCTTCACCCGTAATACGTTCAGAAATTTCTTTCTTAATATTTTTTTTTGAAGCGTAATTAATTTCCATTATGGGGGTCACGTTGTCATGCCTATTCAAATAAGATGAATTAGCATAAGCATGAACCTGAGACCAACAAGTGAAAAATATAATTGAATTAAGAAGTTTTGTTTTCTTTCTTAACACGCTTAATAAAGATTTTTCCATTCGTTTATATGTGTTTTTTTATCTCTAAGACACTCTGGTTTTACCTGTAGAGCGTCTTAGAGATTTAATATTAATTTTTTACAATTAGTTTAAATACTTTTATTTCAGACGAAGTTTTTACAATAATTAAATACACGCCTTCGGCTGATAGGGTATCTTTTATTTCATAGTAATCTTTGCCTTTGTCCTGTATGGTTCTTACCAATCTTCCAGATCCGTCATGTATTTTTATGTCTACCGTTTCTATTTTATCTGAAATAATTCTAATGGTAAAAGGCTGTCCTTTTGATACCGGATTAGGATAAATGACAATTCCATTTTCTTTTTTCCTTGTCACTTTTACCGTATCTTTTTTAGTACAGTTATCTGACGTTTTTACTGTTACCGTGTATTCTCCCGGCTCATAAACATTGATCGAAGCAGAACTGCTTGTAAATCCGTTATCAGAAGTCCATGTATAGACTGCATTAGGGTCTGTAATTTGTGTTGATGCATCAAACTGTGCAGAATTTCCTGAAGAAAGTGCGACATCCGGACCAAGATCTAAATTAATAGTGCTGAAGTCATTAACCGTAAAATCATATCCGGTAACATTATTATCAGCATCCGTAATATTCAGGTGATAATTGCCAATTGTTAAATTAGGAAATGATACCTGTGAGGTCTGAACGGTTATATTTTGTGATGTTCCGTTACCTGTAAGGACAACATTAAACGGCGCTTTTCCTCCTTTAATATTTAAATTAAGAGTTCCGCTCGTCGTAGTACACGTAGGCTGAGTAATCTGATAAGTAGATAAAATTTTATTTCCTAAAGCAAATGAGAAAACATCGGTCCCGGACAGGTCCTGATCAAAAACAACATCTTTAAAATGCACCCCCTGGTTATTATCAAGATGATCCATTGCGTAAGCCTCAATATTGGCCGAATTAAAATTCCCCTGTCCTGTTCTGTCTACAAGAAGCCACAGTTTTTTATCTGCCGGAATCTGAGATATAATATCTTTAATAGAGAAAACGACCTCCGTTGGAATGGTCTGTGAATTTTCTGTTGTAAATCTCGCTTTCCATTTTCTTTTTAATAGTCTATACCCAAAAGTATCAACGTCAAGCTCTAACGGTTTTTTATTATCACCCCAAATCAAAAAACTCTGATCTGGAAATTGTGCATCGTTTGATTTATTATCTATCGTCAATTTTTTCGCTGCAATCACAAGTCTCTTTTGTTCTGACGAACTGGTAGCCTGTTTCTGATAAAGATCTGAATATCCGTCTCTTGCAATACCTGTGATATTGGCAGGATAATCATTAAAATCATCCTGCTTCCAGATTTTTTTGTTTTTGGAGCTTAGATATTCTGTATAAGGCATTGTAATAGCGTATTTTACAGCCAGATAAGAATTCACCCTATTGCGCTCGTTAAGCGTAAGGATTTTTCTGTATGCAAAAAATTCAGGAAGTTTTCCTGTAAAGTTTTTCCATTGATGGTTTCCTTCATCTTTCCCGATATACATCGATGAAAGCCCTGTCTTACCTATTACTTTGGTAATTTTAGTGGAAGGGTTTCCAAACTTGGAATACAAACTGAAAGAGGCCAAAGTATCTATTATGCTTGTATTGATATAATTAATCTGTTCGTTATTGTATCTGAAAACATTTTTAGTACTGTAAAACAGCTCTTTCTCATCTGTATTCTCAGTTGTAAATAATGCAGATTCCTGTGTTGAATTCTTATTCTGATAAGCCGTAAAAAAGTTCAGTTTATCTATCGTTTCTATGACAAAAGGAAACTTCAAAAAATCATCTACACCATCAAAATTTAAACATTCATTATAATTGAGTAATGAATATGTTGGTTGATTAGCTCCCGTTAAAGCTTGTATCTGATGCTGATTGCCGCTATAATCCTGGTACAACAGCGAAGGGGTCTGAAGTGAATTGGTCTTATACCATACACTTGTGCCTCCTACGCCTCCAGGAGACTGTGCATTTGAAATGCAGGCAAGTAAAACGCTGAGGATCGTAACTATTTTTTTCATGTATGTAAGCGTTTTTTATTTGATGATAAGTTTTTTGGTTTCCTTATATTCAGCGGTCTCTATAGAAACCATATAGATTCCCTGAGAATAGGATCTCGTGTCTATAGTTTTTATGAAATCTCCTTTTGGAAATTTAGTCGAACTTTGTTCCGATGATATCAGCTTACCTGAAGCATCATAAACAGAAATTTTAATGGAAGACTCGCTCTTTAAGAAAAATCTAATGTTTACTTCTTCTTTAGCAGGATTTGGGAATAATGTAAAATGTTCAGATGCCGAACTGGTGGTGTTAGACGCTGACAGAACTTCCAAACCTACTCTTTCCTGAGCTCTATATCTCATAACAGAAATAAGGTCAAAACATGGGGTGATAAAAGCGCGGAATCCCGCACCCTGCTCAACATGAAAACCCGGAAGTAAAAGAATATCTCTGGATGCAATATATTCAACACCCTGCACAGGAGCTATAACTTTATTACTTGCAACGATCTGTTTAGCCAAAATGGTTTGACTTGTCGTAATATCATTGGCCGGGCTTACCAATGTTTTCAGATCTTCTTTATAACAGAAATCTACATTGGACACAACTATCGAAAAGGTCTGACTTCCACCAGGTAATAAAGGTGTCGCATTTGTTTTAGGAGAAACAATGATTTTATAAGTTGCTATTTCAGGGTTTTTAACATCTACTCTTTCTATGGTATCTACATCATTGGTTGAGGTTTTTGTTGCGGCTCCCGTTAAATTGCTCATTCCACCTAATTTCCAAGGATAGTATGTACTTTCTGTTCCGTTAGAGTTTATCTTTACAATTTTTAAATCTAAATCATTAACTACGTTCGGATTAGTAAGATCTACCACATTATTAACCAGATTTCCCTGAGGATCTGTCCACGAAATAGTGGCAGACAATGGCTGACTTGTTTCGTAAGGAACTACATACAAAGTATATTTATTTCCCTGGTTTAGTGTAACTTCTTTTATTAATGTTGATTTTTTTTCATTATTAATAATTCCTTCAATATTATTGTAAATGGCTTCAGAAGCTCTTTTTGCATCTGCCAATCCCCAACCATATATATAATCCGGTCCTTCAGTCCCTTTATCATTGGCTGTATGTGCTAACAATGCACGTACCGTGGAAGAAAGCATATAACTTTGTGTAGGACTTACAGATTTGTAATACTGCTGAAGTAAAGTAATAATACCTGAAACAACGGCTGCTGCCGAAGAAGTTCCTCTGTAAGTACCGTAAGCAGCATCGTAGGTTTCAATGGATGAATAAATATTTTCGCCCGGAGCACAGATATCCGGCTTTATTCTTCCGTCATCTGTAGGCCCATAGCTGCTGAATGCTGAAATATCAAAGGCTTCATCAGAATTCATATTTACATTTTTCTTCGCTGAAGCAACAACCAGAACATTTTTCGCGATGCCTGCTCCTTCCAGTAGGTCATATCCATTTTTAGCAGATACCTGTGGAACGATCGCGGGATCAATCTCTCTGGCATTACCCGCTGCTTTTACAATTTGCAAATACGGTTTTAAGTACATCAGATTATCCCATGATTGCGCTGTTAGATTATATTTTCCAAACTGATAGTTTTGAAGATACATAGGATCGAAACCGTAGCTGTTATTGGCCACTAATATTCCGGTTGTCCCATTATATGCCTGTGAAAGCATTTCCGGAACATCATCTACCCAGTCATAAGCATTGATTTTTGCTTCGTAAGCAATTCCTCTAGCCTCAGCTTCACCATTATTTCCTGCCAGCGTTCCTGCTATATTGGTACTATGTCGTGAAATCGTCTGATTTTGTAAATTATCGTAGCTGTTTATTTTTCCGGCTAATAACTCGTGGGTCGTTCTGGGTTTTGAATAATCCCACTGACCAATGATCATATTATTTCCGGTTATATTAAGTCCCAGTCCTCCTCCGGAATAGAGATTATTAGCTTTTGTCATTTTCGCTGCTCCGGCATTAAGAGTCGTATAATATATGGGGCGACCATTCTCATCAGCCCCGATAAGCTGTTTTTCATTGCCGTTTTCAGAAATAAATTCCTTGTGGCCTAAGCTTTTAAGCCTTTGAATCTCATTTCTTTGCTTTTGCGCCTGCTCTTGTACTTTATTTCGAAAAGCCTGGATCTCTCGTTCCTGCGGGTCTGTTTTTAATTCATCTTTGGTCTGACCGTAAGATGAAAAAAAGAACATCACAGCGATACCTAATATAGATTTATGGTAGATTTTCTGCATCCGGAAAAAATTTAATGGGTGTTTGTGTTTTACAGAGATATATTAGGATGACATTAATCTGTATTCCCAGATTAATGCCATCACTTATCATTCTATTTCTTGAGTGATTCTATTGTTTTCTTGAGTTCTTTGTTTTCTTCTCTCACTTGCTTTACATCTTTGTTAAGCTGGATAACATACAAAGTCAATTCTTCTATTTTTTGTAAAAGTTTAATCTGAAATGATCCTACATCTACACCTTCCTGTTCCATTTCATTTGCAGAAGCTATTTCTGGCAAATGCTTTTTCGCCTTGATATGTTTTTCAATATCTTCAAGCTTTGGAATATTATAATCTTCTTCGAATACAAAATCAGCTGTTGGAGTTAGAGTTACTTTTACTTCTTTTGCTTCAAGCTTCCCATTCATCATAACATTTCCAAAAGCATTTTTATATTCTAGTGTTTTTGTTACTGTCCCTGAAATAGGCTCATCAGCATACGTCCAGCCTTGATAAGATGATGGATCAATACCTGTAGCACCAAACGCTTTTACTCTAAAATTTATGCAATATGTTTTATCATCAATGAAAATAACAATTTTATCATTTTCTTTAGCAAGCTTAACAGTCGGAGCATATCCACCATATGAACTTGCATTTGATGCAAAATAAAACTCATTTTGCCAGACATACCAATTTATATTAAGTCCTATACTTTTTTGTTGTCCATAAGCAAATCCTTCAATATTTATCGTAGGCATTTCTCCTCCAAATCCATTAGCTGGAAAAGGAATATTTGTTTTAATTTTTATCCCATTATTAATGGGATTGCATTGTGGACCCACCCAAAGTACATTATCATAAATTTGAGCTTTCATAATAATACATAGAAATAGTGTTAAAAATAGTAATCTTGTTTTCATTGTATTTATGTTTTTGATTTTAACCAAATTATATGATTATATTTTGGCTGTCATTTCTGATTAATAGATTATATTAACACTCAAATAATTCATTGAGCTAGAGTACCATTCTTTTTGAGTTCTTTATTCTCTTCCTCCAACTTTTTAACATCTTTATTAAGCTGAATAACGTACAAGGTCAATTCTTCTATTTTTTCAAGAAGTTTAGCGTCCATTTCACCTAAATTGACTCCATTTTTCACGACCTCTTCTGCTGACGGAATATTTGGGAGGTGACCTTTCTCTTCGATATGCTTTTCAACTTCAGACAACGACAAAAGTTTATAGTTTTTATTGAAAACATAATCTGCCCAACCGTTGGCAGAGGCAATCTCTATTTTTACTTGCTCGGATTTTATTCCTTTTTTAACATACAAAAGAAAATTAGGATCATTATCCGGTTGAGCTGTGCCTATTGTTATCTTGCCACTAGAAAAAATGGTCATCTTGTTGCTTCCATTCGTAATAAAACTAAAAGGATGATTGGTATAAGTACCCGTAATTCCGCCTGCAGGAGCGCCATAATAACCATAATTATGGGCCCACAACCCCGCTATAACATTACTGCTGGAAGCTAGAATTTTAGAATGTATATCTCCACGAATTTGCAACACTTTATTCCAGCCTTCTGAATTTTCTATATTCGAAGTCCCTATTCCCACATTGCCATTAAAAACAGTCTTCTTGTCTAAAGGGTAAAAATCAGCAATAGTATCATCCCAAGCTTTACCTACAAACAGTCTATCTATTTTATCTTTAGGACCAACTGCTGAAAATCCGCCTAAGTTTACTGTTCCATCGGAACTCATAAAATTATATCCCCTGCTCCAATAAGTGTCATATCCTTTAATCCCAACCCCCCAAACTGGCAATTCAGGATTAATTAATATTCTTCCCTTAACATCTAATGGTGCTTTTGGATCAGCTGTACCTATTCCCACATTGCCATTATCCAATAATTGAATCCCTACCCCTGCAGATGTTTGAAGCTTTATTCCTCCATACCAGTTAATATCTAAGCCATCTGAATTAGCTACAGGATAATGACCTAAATAATAATGCACAGGATCTCCATTTCCGTATAACTTATTAAAAGGAATATCTTGTGAGAAAAGAGAGGTACAGAGAATCAGTCCAAAAATTGATAATGTTTTTTTCATAGTATAGATGTGTTTATTTTTAGAAATACGAATTATAGATAACAACTCCATTTATAACAGAATTCAACAATAACAACGTTGTTGGGTTTATCTTCTCTCTATATTCATTAAGTTCCTTACTCATCAAAAAGGCTACTATCTGAAAAGATTGATTATTTATGAAAACAGCCTATTCATTCAAAGATTCTTTGAACAATAAATTTACCCGTCAGTAGTTACTAAAAGTTGGTTAATTTGTAATGGAAATTGTTTCCTGTGAAAAAGGAAAAGTAAAATTTCTAGACAGAAATTAGTATATTTTTTTTCATGGTTGCGTGTGTTTGTGTTTTTTGTTTAAAGTCGATACAAATATATAAAACTTCTCCTTTCACAGAAAAATTATTTCAATAATTAATATTCAACACATAGCAAATGATGTAGAAATATTATTATGTTAATAAAACAAACTCAACAAAACAAAAACTGCCGCATTTTATGCGGCAGTTTTTTACAATATTCATAATTTTTGAAATATGAATTATCCATTCTGCTGGTTGCTTAAAAAAGCATCCCAACCCTGTGCGGTAAGCGGAACCAATTGATTGGATCCTCTTGCTACCATATGATTCCCTTCTTCAATTTCTACCGCATGACCGATAATGGTAAAATCAGGATGGTTTTTAATTTTATCAAAATCATTCGGAGAAATGGTGAACAGTAATTCATAATCTTCTCCTCCGCTTAATGCAGTCATTACTGGGTTAAGATTCATTTCATCCGCTGTTGAGATGGTAAGATTATCCATTGGGATCTTCTCTTCATACAGTCTGAATCCGGTTTTCGACTGGTCTGAAAGATGCAGGATCTCAGAGGCTAATCCATCAGAAATATCGATCATCGAAGTCGGTTTGACATCCAGCTCTTCTAAGATTCTTTTAACGTCCGTTCTCGCTTCAGGTTTAAGCTGTCTTTCCAGGATATAGTCATACCCTTCCATTTCCGGCTGCATATTGGGGTCAGCAAGGAAAACGGCGTGCTCCCTTTCAAGAATCTGGAGTCCCATATAGGCACCACCAAGATCTCCGGTTACAACCAGAAGGTCATTAGGCTTTGCGCCGCTTCTTTTTACAATATTCTCATCGCTTTCAATTCCAACAGCAGTAATACTCATGACAAGTCCTGCATTAGAACTTGTGGTATCACCCCCTATCAGATCCACCTTATACCTTGCACAAGCAGCCTGGATTCCAGAATAAATTTCTTCAAGAGCTTCCACCGGAAAACGGTTGGAAACGGCAAGAGAGACTAAAATCTGTGTTGGAACCGCATTCATTGCTGCAACATCACTAAGGTTGACCACCACAGCTTTGTATCCTAAATGTTTCAACGGAACATAGCCCAGGTTAAAGTGAACTCCTTCTGCAAGGACATCCGTTGTCAGTACAACTTTTTTATTTCCAGGATTGATCACCGCGGCATCATCACCTACTCCAAGTTCCGAAGACTCGTTGGACAGAGGAAAATGCTCTGTTAAATGTTTTATAAGACCAAACTCTCCTAATTTCGAGATCGGGGTCAGTTCCTGTGATTTATCTTCAAACATAATTTTTTTTTGTATTAAGGTCCGTGTACAATCTATTCATGACTTACCATCATGTCTACCGTATTCTCCTTTAGACTATTTAGTGAATTCTGCGGGATCAACATTATCCGGACGGAAAGGAAGTTTTTTGAAATCTTCTCTCGTCATCACGATGGTTTCAGGGCTTTTGTATTTGTTCATGGCTTCTACCACATCGTCCGGCGGCGTTGTCATTTTTCTCAGCATCATGTCGATCCACACTCCGGTAGCCTCCGCAGTAGCACAATGTACTCCGTCCGGCGTGTAGAATTTATGAACAAATCTGTAGATTGAGGAATCCTCCGAACATCCGTCTATCTCCAGACTTACAATAACGGTTTGGTCTGCGTAGATTTCTTTGAAGAACGAATATCTTTCATGCATGATGACCGGGCCTATTCCCCATCGGCTTAACTGAGTAACCCCCATTTTTTCTTTGGTCATAAAGGCCATTCTGGACTGGGCACAGTACTGTACATATGATGAGTTGGCTAAGTGCTTGTTTGCGTCAAGGTCACTCCAACGTACTTCAAATTTATGGTAAAAAATCATTTAAAAATCGTTTTTAGTATGATTAAATTATATTCTTCAAAATTACTCAAATAAGATGGTTTATAAAAATTGTACTTTTGAAAAAATAATCTTCCGCATAGGATTACAAATACATGAAACAGATCATCATTATCGGAGGCGGTGCTGCAGGCTTTTTCTGTGCATCGAATCTCGACGAAAAAAAATACAATATCACCATCTTAGAACAGAACTCAGATGTACTTCAGAAGGTAAAAATCTCAGGTGGAGGACGTTGCAATGTAACGCATGCCTGCTTTGACCCAAGAGAATTGGTTCAGTTTTATCCACGTGGCCATAAAGAATTACTAAGCGTTTTCACCAAATTTCAGCCCGGAGACACTATGGAATGGTTTGACCACCGCAATGTTCCTCTGAAAATTGAAAATGACAACAGAACTTTCCCAGAAAGCAATTCTTCACAGACGATTATCAATACATTCCTGAATGAAATCCAAAATAAGAACGTAGAGGTCAAAACAAAATGTTCTGTTAAAGCGATTGAAAAAAAGGATGAAAAATATCTTGTCATGACCAGTTTGGGAGATTTTGAAGCAGATTATATTATTTACACCACAGGAAGTTCTCCAAAATCATTGAAAATAGTTGAAAATCTGGGACATAAAATTATTGATCTGGTGCCTTCCCTTTTTACATTCAATATTAAAGATGAGTTGTTACAGGATATTCCAGGAACCAGCTTTGAAAACGCAGAGATTTCGATTCCATCTCTAAAAACAGAAGAAAGCGGACCTTTACTGATCACGCATTGGGGTCTTTCCGGACCTGCTGTGCTAAAAATTTCAGCGTGGGAGGCATTAAGTCTGTCCAAATTAAAATATAATTTTGAGATTGAGGTCAACTTTATTTCCAGGTCTATCGATGAAGCCGAAGAAAGCTTTCAGAATTTTAAGCAGTCTAATCCTAAGAAAACAATTGGACAGGCAAAAATCTTTGACATCACCAACAGGTTCTGGCAGAAAATAGTATCCGTTTCGAAAGTTGATCTGAATAAACAGATCTCCAATATTTCAGGAAAAGAAATGCAGATGATTCTCGAAAACCTGTGCAGAAAAAAACTGAAAGTTTCGGGAAAATCGACCTTCAAAGATGAGTTTGTGACTGCCGGAGGGGTTGATTTAAAGGAAATTAACTTCAAAAACATGTCATCAAAACTTCTTCCTAATTTTTATATTGCCGGGGAAGTTCTGAATATTGATGCGGTAACGGGCGGTTTTAATTTTCAGGCATGCTGGAGTGAAGCCTGGCTTATTGCACAGGATCTCAACGGATTGTAAAAAAGTATTATTTTTACTGAAAACTATAAACATGAAAAAAATCTTAATATTCGTTTTACTCCTAGGAGGGCAATTTGCTTTTTGTCAAGCGCAGGAAACTCAAGCACAACCTGTAGAAGATCATTTAACAGATCAGTATAATCCTGCAGACGATAAATTTGAACCATATCCTGGAGGGATGATGAAATTTCGAAAAGATCTCGCTGACAAAATAAATATAACCCGGATAAAGGATATAAATTTGAGAAAAGGGACACTCTTTTCGAAAGCAAAAATTATAGTTAAAGCCAATGGCAGAATAGAAAATATTCTAGTAACAGGAGATGATCCCGACTTCAATAAGGAAGTAGAAAGAGCAATCAAATCTCTAAAAACTAAATTGAAACCGGCAGAACGCAATGGAGTACCTGTGCGTTCATATTATTCGGTTCCTTTTACCTTAACAATGAATAATTAAAGTGCTATCAGTCAAAAAAAACATTTCTTCTTTCTTTAAAACCATCATCATCATAGGATTTGGATATTTCTTTTGGCTAATGCTTAAAATCACGCTAGAATATATTCCCCTCAATCCGAATGTGAGCTTTCTGATGATTAAACAGACAGAAGTCCAGGACAGACCGGAATATCTGTCTTTTTTTTACACGCACGTCTATACCAGTATTTTTGTCCTGTTTTTCGGATTTCTGGCGATTCTCAGGAAGGATTTCGGGATTAAAAACTTTCACAGAAATATTGGAAAAGTCTATATTTTTTTAATTCTGATTCTGGCTGCACCATCCGGGATCTACATGGGATTTTTTGCTAACGGAGGAAAGCTTTCCAAAATATCATTCGTTATTTTAGGCTCTCTCTGGTGGTTTTCTACCTATAAAGCCTATCAATCTGCAAGACAGAAAAGATTTAAAGAACACAAGCAGTGGATGTGGCGAAGCTTTGCCCTTACTTTATCTGCCCTTACCTTACGAATCTGGAAAGTAATTATTGTATATTTATTCCACCCCAATCCTATGGATGTCTATCAGATTATTGCATGGCTGGGCTGGATTCCCAATATCCTTTTAATTGAATACCTAATAACAAAAAAACTTATATGAAAATTCTAAATTACACCCTCGTTTCTTTACTGACAGTTTCTCTGCTCAGCTGTAAGAAAGACGGAAAAATGAACGAATCAGGAAAAGATTCTGTGATCGCAAAAAAAGACTCTGTGGTAGTTCCTGAGATTTATAAAGAATATTATGGAATTTATATGGGGGATTTTGCCGGTAAGGAAATGATTACCGCTGAAGACGGCGAGCAATATGAGGATTTTGTCAATAAGAGACTTTCTCTGAAGATCAATAGGATAACCAAAGACAGTGTCTACGGACAAAGTATTGTCAATGGGAACCAACGTCCTTTCAGAGGAATTTTTAACGAAAGTACGAAATCATTTGTTCTGGATGAACCGGGAAATGATAAGACAGATGGAAGATTTGAAATCAAATTAAGTGGTGACAGTATCACCGGAAAATGGAATGCTTTTAATAAAACAGCCGTCAAATCGCCTTTAAAAACCATTAAACTATCCAAAAAAGAATTCGTTTATAATCCGAATTTTATGCTGGATGAAAACTCAGACCTTGTGGACTGGTCTAATCCTAAAAGCTTTGTTGAAAAATATAAAGACGAAGAAACAGGTAAAACAGAAAGCTATACTACTTCGAAAAACAGAGCCGCATCTGATGCAATTTTTAAAATAAATGCCTCCAAGCAAAAACTGACAGAAAAAGAACTTAAAAATTTAAGAAAACTGGATCTGGAAATCATTAAAAATTCGGTTTTTGCCAGACATGGCTATTCTTTCAAAAAGGAAACCTACCGGTATTTCTTTGAGCAAACAGATTGGTATATTCCTGTTTCCAATAATGTAGACAAGGAACTTTCTCCGATGGAAAAAGAAAATGTAGCGTTACTTAACCGCTTCATCAAATATGCCGAAGATAAATATGACAGTTTCGGGAGGTAATAATTGAGCCTGAAAAAGTACATTTTACGCGCTCACTTCTTCTGTTTTTCAGGATTTAATTTTACTGCTAGAAACAGCAGAAGGCAACCGGCCGCATAGCACAGGATATCAATCCACGAAAAAGAATTTCCAATCACAATATACATCAGGCTTCCAGGACGGAAGCCTAATTTTTCTGCAACCGTAAAATATTGGGCAAATTCTACCAGGCAGGAAAAAATCAAAATTCCAAGGATAAGCTTTTCATCATTCGTCTTGACAAAACTTTTCGCAAAAGTATAAAGGAGCATAACGACGATAACATCTCCAAGATAAGCTCTTACAAAAAAGAGGTCAGCCAGTTTTGTGGCAATCAGGACTTCAATAAGAAAAATAAAGAGGGTAAGAAGAAGATATTTAAGGTTGAAGGTTAATTTCATCTTTATAGGTATATTTTAGCCGGAGCCTGTGTTTATTGAATTGATCGTACAAAATTACATTTTTAAGCCATAAAAAAATCGGTATCCAAAGAATACCGATCCTATTATTCTAAAGCCAATATATTACTTCTTTACTTTAATTGTACATCCAATAGCTACCGTTTTGTTCATTTTTACCGGCTCCCCTTTGATGAGTGCATTCACAGCATCCTGCACATAGTATTCGGAAACATCATTTGGATTGTCGTAGTTATTGTCGATGGCGCCAATATATTTCACGATATTCTTTCCGTTTTCTTTTTGCAGGACGAAAACATGAGGGGTTTTAGTAGCTCCGTATAGTGGATAAATTTTCTGCCCTTCATCTACCAGATAAGGAAATGTAAAACCTTTCTGTTTTGCTCTTTCAATCATTTGCTTATACCCATCTTCAGGTTGAACATTCGGATCATTGGGATTAACAGCAATAACCGGATAGCCCTGATCTTTGAACTTTTTATCAAGTTCTGCTATTCTGTCCTCATATTTTTTAGCATACGGACAGTGGTTGCAGGTAAAAACGACTATAAAGCCTTTTGCACTCTTAAAATCACTTAAAGAAACCATTTTTCCGTCAATGTTTTTTAGCTTAAAATCAGCAGCGGCGTCTCCTACTTCGTAGCCTTTTGCTGAAGCAGGATTTACTTTTTGAGAACCTTCCTTCTCATGCCCAACTGAGGTAAAGCTTAGCAATCCAAGCCCGGCAATGAATGCCGTCATTAAAACTTTCAGATTTTTCATATTTATTTTATTGTAAATTATGGATAATTGTTTTTTCAAGGTCTTCTTTACTCATTTCTCCGTCATTGAAATCTACTTTTTCACCGTTCTTATAAAAAATAGTTACAGGAATATTTCCATCCCAGTCTTTTTCAAATCTCGGAATCCATGTATTCATTCTTTTGACATCATCCAGCAGAATCACTTCAGCGGTCAGGTTTTTATTTTTGATAAACTTAATGACTCTTTCTTTATCCACCAGCCTATCCAGTGAAACCAGGATCATTTTAAATTTTGGGTTATCCCTGAACTTATGATTAATCTCCATAAAATGGGGCAGTTCTTTTACGCACGGTGCACAGGTAGTAGCCCAGAAATTCACCACCAGTAATTTCTCATTCTCCTTCTGAATGCGCTTTTCAAGGTCTTCATATTTCATGGTCGGAACTTCTGTCTGCTGGGCAGTAAAAGCTGTAACGCAAAGGAATACAGTCAATAAGATTAATAAATTCTTCATATTCAAAAATAGTCATTAATGATCATTTAAATCCGGGATGATCGCATCTGCTTTTTTGTTGGATAAAATGCGAGAGAAATAGTTAAATATCTTTTTGATAGACTCTCTGAAATCAAATGCTGTCATAGCTAAGAATGCGGTAAAGAAAGCATTGATTGATTTTCTGATGATAATTTTAACATTATTTTTTAATCACAACCCATTGAATTAAAAGAAATTAAATGTAAATTAGCATACAATCAAAACAAAATATTATGAAAAAATCAAATTTTCAGCCTAAAAAGCTGACTAAAAAAGAGCTTAAGAAAATTAGCGGAGGAGCTAGACCTATTTGCCCACTGGTGGTGAGCTGCTTTGATCCTGCAACAGGTGAAGAACAATACGGAGTGCATGGAATCCAGGATGGACCGTGCTGCTAAATAGTGATCACCATTAATCCAAAATGTATGAAAAATTCAAACATTCAAAGCAGAAAGCTCACCAAAAAAGAGCTAAGGGAGATCAACGGAGGTGCTTCATGTGCTGAAGGCCTGTGCAAACTCAGAGGAGTACCCAGCCATTTTATGATTATCGGACCGAGAGGCAAAGATGGGTACTGCTGTTAATTATTAACAACACGAAAAAGAAAAAATGATTGGATTACCCTCCAATCATTTTTTTTATTGAATTCAGCTTCATTAAAGCTTCAATAGGTGTTAAAGTATTGATATCTATTTTCGTGAGCTCCTCACGGATATTTTCCAAAACCGGATCATCCAGCTGGAAGAAAGAAAGTTGCATATTTTCTTCCGTTACTCTCTTAATACTTTCAGAAGTGCTGGTGGTCTGCGAACGGCTTGCTTCCAGGGTTTTCAGGATCTCATTGGCTCTGTTCACCACCTTAGCCGGCATTCCTGCCAGTTTAGCGACATGAATACCGAAACTGTGTTCGCTCCCTCCCGGAACCAGCTTTCTTAAGAAGATGATGTTCCCTTTGTTTTCCTGGATGGAAACGTGGAAATTTTTCACCCTTTCAAAATTCACGGTCATTTCATTCAGCTCGTGGTAATGCGTGGCAAACAGCGTTTTCGCCTGCGTAGGATGCTGGTGAAGGTATTCTGCGATGGCCCATGCAATGGAAACCCCATCGTAAGTAGATGTTCCACGACCGATTTCATCTAAAAGAATCAGACTGCGTTCCGAAATATTATTCAGAATATTGGCCGCTTCGTTCATTTCTACCATGAAAGTAGATTCACCCGCCGAAATATTATCGGTAGCCCCTACCCTTGTGAAAATTTTATCTAAAACCCCGATCTCAGCATACTTTGCAGGAACAAAACTTCCGATTTGAGCCAAAAGACACACAATCGCTGTCTGGCGCAGAATGGCCGATTTACCGGCCATGTTGGGTCCCGTAACCATAATGATCTGCTGTGAATCTTTATCTAAAAAGATGTCGTTTGGAATGTATTTTTCGCCTAAAGGAAGTGCATTTTCAATAATCGGGTGTCTGGCTTCTTTTAAATCGATAGCATATCCCTGATTAAGAACAGGTTTGGTATAGCTTTCAGAAACAGCCAGTTCCGATAGCCCTGCCGCTACATCAAGCTGTGCAATGATATGAGAATTTCCCTGAATCTGATCCATATAGACCATGGTTTCGGCACATACATTTCTGTACAGTTCATTTTCCAGAACCCCTATTTTTTCTTCGGCACCAAGGATCTGGCTTTCATATTCTTTGAGTTCTTCGGTGATATAGCGCTCTGCATTGACAAGAGTCTGTTTTCTTAACCATTCTGCAGGAACTTTATCTTTATGGGCATTCCTAACTTCTATATAATACCCGAAAACATTATTAAAATCGATTTTAAGGCTTGAAATTCCTGTTCTTTCTATTTCTCTCTGGCACATTTCATCCAGGAAACCACGGCCTTTATTCTGAAGGTTTCTCAACCTGTCCAATTCTTCAGATACATTTCCTTTGATGACATTTCCTTTTGAAATATTCACAGGAAGTTCTTCGTTCAGCTGGTTCTGTAAAAATTTGATCAGTTCCTCCATATCAAACAAAGGTTCCAGCCAGGCCAGGACATCGGCATGCGGATGAAGCAGGGCCTTTATCTGATGGATATTGATCAGACTCTGACGCAGATAGCCCAGTTCCTTCGGTGATATTTTTTCGGCAGCCAGTTTTCCCATCAATCGGTCAAGATCTGAAATAGATTTCAGGAGCTGGCAAATCTCATATTTCAGATGATCATTTTCATTCAGGAAATCGATCAGAGAGAGCCTTCTCATAATTTCATCCACAGATTTTAGCGGAAGAATAATCCTTCGTCTCAACAACCTCCCTCCCATCGGAGTAGATGTTTTATCTATAATATCCAGTAGCGACTTTCCCTGTGGGTTGCTTGGATATACAATTTCAAGATTTCTCAGGGTAAAATTATCCATCATCAGATAGTCTTCCTGCGGAATGATCTGAAGCTTTGTAATGTGAGCAAGGAGATTGTGATGGGTATCTTCTACCAGATAAGCGAAAATGGCTCCTGCTGCTGTAATAGCCAACGGAAGATTTTCTGTACCAAACCCTTTTAAAGAATTCGTTTTAAAATGGGAAGTCAGTTTTTCATAAGCAAAATTATACTGAAAGGCCCAGTCTTCCAGCTTAAAGGCACTTTTATTTTTAAGTTGTTCCGGCAATTGAACACTTCTCTGATAAACAATTTCGCTGGGATCAAAAGTATTAATGATGTGCAGGATCTTTTCTAAATTCCCTTCGCTTACTAAAAATTCCCCTGTGGAAACATCTACCATGGCAATTCCATACTTTTCCTTTTCTTTATGAAGCGAAAGCAGGAAATTATTCTTTTTCGAATTTAAAACCTGATCATTGAATGTTACTCCAGGTGTCACAAGCTCTGTAACCCCTCTTTTTACAATCCCTTTGACCATTTTAGGATCTTCCAGCTGGTCGCAGATGGCCACTCTCATTCCGGCTCTTACCAGTTTCGGCAAATAAGAATCTACCGAGTGGTGTGGAAATCCTGCAAGCTCTATATGCCCGTCTCCATTGGCTCTTTTAGTAAGAACAATCCCAAGGATCTGGGATGTTCTTACGGCATCCTGCCCAAAAGTTTCATAAAAGTCTCCAACTCTGAACAGCAGCAGTGCATCAGGGTATTTTGCCTTAATGGTATTGTACTGCGTCATTAGCGGAGTTTCCTTCTTCGTTTTTGCCATAATAAAAAATGAGCCCCAAATTTAAATAAAATAAATTCAGGGTTGGGATTTGTGATACAATTAATCTCGCTTTTGGGATCAAAAATCGTACTTATGTATTTCAGAACAAAATATTTATCGTATTTTTAAGTAAAATAATTGATATGATCTATCCGGTTTTAGAAACTGAAAGACTTCTTTTAAGACAACTGGCCCCCAATGACGCAGAAGATCTCTTCGAATACTTTTCTCTGGATGAAGTCATGGAATATTATGATCTGGAAACCTTTAAGAACCTGGATGATGCCCGAAATATCATTAATTATTTTAATACTGAATTTGAGAAAGGAAAAGGCTTCCGCTGGGCTCTGGAACTGAAATCTGAAAAGAAGGTGATAGGAACATGCGGTTATCACAATTGGTATCCTGACCATTTTCGGGCCGAGATTGGCTATGAGCTTAATCCTAAATTCTGGAGAAAATCTTACATGAAAGAAGCTATTCTCCCTATTCTGACATTCGGATTCGAAAGCATGAGACTTCACCGGGTGGACGCATTTACAAATCCCTCCAATCTATCGTCTGAGAAACTTCTCCAATCATTAAATTTTAAAGAGGAAGGAATACTCCGTGATTACTTTTTTGAAAAGGGAAAATTTGTAGATGCTAAAATTTTCGGACTTATTAATGAGTAGGATAGAAGATGGGGTCGGAAGATGGAAGTTCGGTATTGGAAACGGAAAACTTTGTGATTCAATTGAACTATCCATGTCAAGGTTTAAAACCTTGACATGGATCCCAACAGCAATTTGCAGCCTCGTTCTTCGTGCTTCCATCTTTTTATCTCCTTCCAGATTTACTCTTCTTTTCAAAAGCTTCCGTTCCTTTCTCATACGCCCACTTCTGTTTGTAATTCACCCACTTAGCCTTAAATATTTTACGAAGAAGCTTATCTGTATACCTCATGATAAAAACATGGTACATCATATTGGCAAATACACCGGGTTTATTGGGAAGTGCTCTGAGTGACATTGAAAAGCCAGGTTCCAGATAGCGGTTGAAATGCCAGAATGCACCCGGAATGAAGAGTGCATCCCCATGCTCCATAAAAATCTCGTACCCTTTTGCATATTGCAAGGCCGGAAACTTTTCATAATCAGGGTTTTCATAATCTATATCGTAAACAGTATGAACAGAAAGCGGTACCTTATATAAGAATGCAGACTGTTTCTGATCAAATAAAAGAATTCTCTTTTTTCCCTCGAAATGAATGTGAAGAAAATCTCCGAGATCAACATCGTAATGCATCAGTACGTGGGCATCACTTCCACCGAAAAAAAGTGTAGGAAGCCGCTTAAAGAATCTGATTCCCAGATCAGGATAGGTGAAGTTTTTCAGCAATTCAGGAAGTCTGTCCGTGATGATATAAAAAAAGATACGCAGATCCGAAGGTCCGCTTTTGATCCTGTCAATGTAATCCTTCATCTTCATGTTTGTCACCGGAGCGTCTGAACTTTTGGAAGCATCAGCCGGTTTATTGTCGTACAGAGGTACATTCTGGTCTCCTGCTTTTTCACGGATGTAGGCAAGATTCCATTGATCAAAGGCATCCCATCTGGCCGCAAAATTTTTGATCAACAGCGGCTTGTGCTTTTTGAAATAATTCTTCTGAAAATCATCTTTACTGATATCTTGAACTACATCTACGTTGTCGAGGATCATCTTATTTTGTTATTTAATGCAAAATAAAAATAGTATTTTTTTCAAATCTGTGAAAATTAAAAAATGGTATCGGGCACTTTGGAAGCCTGATTTAAATCACAAAAGTGACAAAAGTTTTTAAACACTTTAGTTATTTTAAGTAAAATGTATTGAGGATAAAAGTGCACTTAAGCTTGAAAAATCACAGATTTTTCTAATTGAACCATTAAGGAGAATTAAATTTTTAAGATCATTAAGAGAGCTTCGCTTTAAAGACTACAACTTAAAAAATCTTTAGATTTTCTCTTAACTTTTCTTACCACCTTCAATGCTCTTAATGTTTCAAAAAATGATTCGCAATCCAGAAATTTATGGCAAAAAGAAAACAAATCACAAAAGAAGCAATCGATTTTTAAGAAACTTGATGGTTTAGTCTCTTTCATCTTGCATAAGCCAATTCACCCTTTGCCTTTTTAAACTTATTTTAAGCTTCCCGATAAAGCAGAGCTCAAATGAAAAAATTATATTTGTAAGACTAAGCGAATTTATGAGAGCCTACAATACCAAACATTTCCTGAAAATCCTTTTCAGCTTACATAAAAGTGATACTTTGAAAATCCTTTTTCCAAGCATGATTCTTGTGGGGTTATATTCCTGGGGTATTCAATATTTGGAAGTAGAATATCTTCACCTCACGTCAAAATCAGGAGTAAGCAATGTAGGAATGATTCATTCTTTATTGGGTTTTGTACTTTCTTTATTATTGGTTTTCAGAACCAATACGGCGTACGACCGTTGGTGGGAAGGCAGAAAACTCTGGGGTAAACTGGTGAATGACACCCGGAATTTTGCGGTAAAAATCAATGCTATTTTAGGGGACGACCGCCAGAATGCAGAACAGATCTCAAGATATTTAAAATATTTCCCCCATTTCCTGGCCAAACATTTGTCTAAGGAATCTACAAGACTGGCTCTGGATGAAGATTATTCTGAAATTGAAAAGTCTCTTAAACATCATGGGCCAAGTGAAATTGTTATTCTTTTGACCCATAAACTCACGCAGCTGAAAAAAGAAGGAAAGATTTCAGATATCGAAATGTTGTACCTGGACGCTCAACTTTCAGGATTTCTCGATGTTTGTGGGGGTTGCGAGAGAATTAAAAATACCCCGATTCCCTATTCTTACTCTTCGTTTATCAAGAAATTTATTATTCTTTACGTTTTTGCTTTGCCGATTGCCTATGTCATCAACATCGGACTCTTCATGATTCCCTTAACAGTTTTTGTTTATTATGTATTGATGAGTCTGGAAATGATCGCAGAAGAAATTGAAGATCCATTTAATAATGATGAAAATGATATTCCAATGGAAGTACTGGCGCAGAATATCGAGAAAAATGTTCATCAGATTATGGGACTAAAAAAATAAAAAAATCAACCTTAAAGGCTGATTTCTTTGAGTTCTCCCTCTTGTTTTATTTCAACAAATTTACTCTCACGGTTTGCGGCAGAATATCCGTAGAAAAAAGTCTGGTAGATCGGTGAGGAATAAAGATATCCACCATAGGCATTGTAGGCATCGGATCTTCCGGTTTGCTGCTGATAACTTCCTGTTGCTGTAAAGTTTATAATGGTTTCGATATAATATTTCCCGGGTTTTAATTTTTCAAATTTAAATCTTCCGTAATCATCCGTCAGAGCTTCAAGTCTGTATTTAAAAGCATCTTCAGACATATATACCGTAGTTTTTTTATTCTCATATTTTCTTCTCATGCTGTAAAACTCATCGAAATAAGGAGTTACAGGAAAAAGCATAACAACAGTCCCTTTAGGAGCATAATGTTTTTCACCAAGTAAAGGCTTGATCCCGAATTTCCCTTTCTGTTTGGTGGATGCCACTCCTTCAATGGTAGAATTTCCGAAACTCAGCATCTCACGGGCCATCTTTTTATCGAAAAAAACTTGAGGGTAATAGGTGTTTTGGGCTTGTGTCAATATAAAAGTGAGTACCAACAGCAGTAAAGTGGATATTTTTTTCATATTCTATTTTTATTTCAAATATAAGTATTTTGCTATTTTTGAAATAAAAATATCTATGAAATACATTTTTCTGCTATTCATCGCTGCATCGTCGTGGGCAATAGCACAAAAACCGTGTGGGTTTAAAGACGGACTTCAGGAGGGATCATGTAAGGCCTTCTATGATAACGGACAGGTAAAACAGGTTCTGGAATGGAGAAAAGGAAAGGTGGATGGAGACGCTACTTATTATCATGAGAATGGAAAACTTCAGGCTAAGGGCGAATATAGAAAAGATTTTAAAGTAAAAGAATGGGTTTATTATAACAAAAACGGTGTTCTTACGTCTAGAGAAGTGTTCAGAAATGGTGATAAAAATATTTATGACAACAGCTTTACCGCAACTTTTTATACTCCTTCCGGCATCGTGTCGGAAATTTCTAATTATAAATTCGCTAAATTACATGGTGAAAGCAAAGTCTTTTATGAAAACGGGAAGTCGGTAAAGCAGATCGGGCAATATGAAAACGGGCTGGCTGTAGGAAAATGGAAAGCACTTTATCCATCTGGAAAGGTACAGCGTGAAACGGAATTCGCTAACGATAAATGGAACGGAACCAGGGTTCATTATCGTGAAGACGGAAGCGTGGAAAAGATAGAAATATATAAAGACGGAAAATTAATCTCAACAAAATAAAACAATTGGTACAGAAATTAAAACTGGAAGAACTTAACAGAATCGATGTAGAAACATTCAAGAAAGTTGAGAAAATTCCATTGGTCATCATTTTAGATAATCTCAGAAGCATGCATAATGTAGGGGCATCTTTCAGGACAGCTGACGCTTTTCTGATTGAAAAGATCATTCTTTGCGGTATTACTCCTCAACCCCCGCACCGTGAAATCCATAAGGCGGCGCTTGGAGCTACAGAAAGTGTGGACTGGAGCCACGAAAGTGATATCAATACGGCCATCAGCGATTATAAAAACCGTGGATACGAGATTATAGGAATCGAGCAGACGACAAACAGCATGATGATCACTGATTTCAGCATCGACCGCTCAAAAAAATATGCTTTAATTTTAGGCAATGAAGTGGAAGGAATAAGTGATGAGGCTCTTCCCCATATTGACACATTTTTAGAAATTCCGCAGTTGGGAACAAAGCACTCTCTGAATGTAAGTGTATGCGGTGGAATCGTGATGTGGGAATTTGCAAAAGCCCTAAAATAAAAAAACTGCATATGTCCTTAAAAGACAGTGCAGTTTGAAATAAATCTAATAAAAAGTAAAAATGAAAGGCGACAAAGGTACTTTTTTTTTCTTTACAAACAAATTTTAACATCATTTTTTTTAATTTTCACGAAAAAAAGTGATGTTTTGGGAAAATGTTTCATTTAATTTTTTATAAATTAGCACAATGTTTATCAAGGATTATATCTCAAAAGACTTTCCGTGTTTTAGCCTTACCGACTCAATAGAATCGGCAAGAAATACATTGGAAGATTTTGGATATTCCCATATTTTCATTAAAAAATCCCATCACTTCTACGGTGCTATCGCAGAAGATTTTCTTTATGAAGGCGATGGGATCTTGAAGGATCTTGAACATCAGATCGAACGTTTTGCTATTCTGGAAGACAATAATATTATGGACAGTATCCGTCTGTTTTATACTTTCAGTTCAAATGTAGTCCCCGTGATCAACAAAAATGAAAAATATCTCGGGTATATTACCTGCGAGGATATTTTTCAGAATTTTTCGCGTTATCCACTGTTTTCAGAGACCGGAGCTATCCTTACGGTAGAAATACCGGCGAGAAGATATTCGATGACAGAGATCGCCAATATCGTGGAAAGCAATAATTCGAAATTTTACGGTGGATTTATTACGTCCATGTCTGATGAAATGATCCAGATAACCATCAAGATCAGCAATGAAAATCTATCCTCTATAGATGCTACTTTTGACCGGTATGATTACAGAATTGTTCAAAAATACTATTCTGATGAAAAATCAGATCTGTTTAATGACCGGTTCGGATTTTTCCAAAAATTCATAGAAATATAACATGAAGGCAGCCATATATTCTCAGAAAAAAGACCTCGATACTTTTTTATATTTAAGCAAGTTTATTTCAGAACTTGAAACCAGAGGCGTAAAATCTGTTCTGTATGATGAAATGGCTGAAGCACTTCAGTTCTCCAAAATATTTGAAACATTCAACAGCAAGCAGGACCTTCTAGATAAAGAGGTAGACCTGTTCTTTACTTTTGGAGGAGACGGAACCATTGTGAATTCCCTGACCTTTATTGAAGACCTGGAAATCCCTATTGTAGGAGTAAATACAGGAAGATTAGGGTTTCTGGCCAGCTTTACGAAAGAAGAAGCATTCAAAGAACTTGACTCAATTTTAAAAGGTGATGTGAAAACAAGCCGCCGGGCAGTGATTGAAGTGGTTTCTCCAAAATCCGGCGATTTTTTCCCGTATGCACTAAATGATGTTACGGTATCCAGAAAAGAAACAACCTCCATGATCACGGTAGATTCATATATCAATGATGAATTTTTAAATGTTTTCTGGGGTGACGGGGTTATTGTTTCCACCCCTACAGGATCTACAGCATATTCACTAAGCTGTGGTGGACCTATCATTTCTCCAAACAACGAAAATTTTGTCATTACGCCTATCGCTCCTCACAATCTGAATGTGAGACCTTTAGTCGTGAATGACCGGGTGGAAATCAAGTTTAAGGTAGAAAGCAGAGTCCCTCAGTATTCTCTTTCACTGGACTCCAGATTGGTGCATATAGAAACCGACAAAGAAATTATCATCAAAAAGGCAAATTTCCAGATCCTTCTGGTACAGCCCAACCATTTGAGTTTCTACGAAACGATCCGTCAGAAGCTGCTTTGGGGAAGGGATAAAAGAAATTAGTAATTCCTCAAAAATGATTACCTTTACAGGAATTTTAAAAACGCCTAATAATTTAAAATAAAAAGTAAAACATGAGTAGAATTTTTCCGGCAGGAGTTGCCACAGGTCAATTAGTTACCGATATTTTTCAGTATGCTAAAGAAAACAAATTTGCACTGCCTGCAGTCAATGTAATTGGTTCAAGCAATGTCAATGCTGTTATGGAAACTGCAGCAAAATTAAACTCTCCTGTCATTATCCAGTTTTCAAACGGTGGAGCAGCTTTCAACGCAGGAAAAGGTTTAAGCAATGACGGGCAGAAAGCGGCTATTTTAGGATCTATCGCCGGAGCAAAACATATTCATACTCTTGCAGAAGCTTACGGAGCAACTGTTATTTTACATACAGACCACTGTGCCAAGAAGTTATTACCTTGGATCGACGGATTATTAGATGCCAGCGAAGAGCATTATAAGCAAACGGGAAAATCTCTTTATTCTTCTCACATGCTGGATCTTTCTGAAGAGTCTTTGGAAGAAAATCTGGAAATTTCAGCTCAGTATTTCGAAAGAATGGCTAAAATGCAGATGACTCTTGAGGTGGAGATCGGTGTTACAGGAGGTGAAGAAGATGGAGTAGACAATTCTGATGTAGACAACTCTAAATTATATACTCAGCCGGAAGATATCGCCTATACTTACGAAAAATTAAAAGCTATTTCTGACAACTTTACCATTGCTGCGGCTTTCGGTAATGTACACGGAGTTTATAAGCCAGGAAATGTGGTTCTTACCCCAAAAATCCTTGACAATTCTCAGAAATTTGTTCAGGAGAAATTCGGAACAACTGAAAAGCCAATCAATTTCGTATTCCACGGAGGTTCTGGTTCTACTTTAGAGGAGATCAGAGAAGCGATCGACTACGGAGTGATCAAAATGAATATTGATACTGACCTTCAGTTTGCTTACACAGAAGGAATCAGAGATTATATGGTGAACAATATCGATTATTTAAGAGCGCAAATCGGAAACCCTGAGGGAGAAGAAAAACCTAATAAGAAATTCTACGATCCAAGAGCTTGGGTAAGAAAAGGTGAAGAAACTTTCTCTGCAAGACTGGTTAAAGCGTTTGAAGACTTAAATAACGTAAATACTTTAAAATAATTTTTTGTAAAAAGTAAAATGTATAAAGTACAGAGTAGATTTAATGCTTTTGTCTTTATACATTTTACCTTTTACATTATACATTAATACAGACAAAAAATGGCATTCGACTGGTTTAAAAGAAAAGCAAAAAACATTACCACCTCTACTGATGAAAAAAAGGATGTTCCCAAAGGCCTTTGGCATCAGACTCCATCAGGAAAAATAGTGGAGCATGATGAATTGAGAAGAAACAGCTACGTTTCTCCTGAAGACGGATTTCACGTGAGAATAGGAAGTGCAGAATTTTTTGAAATCCTTTTTGACGAAGGTAAGTTCACTGAACTGGATGCCAATGTGGAAAGTATTGATATCTTAAACTTCAAAGATACAAAGCCTTATAAAGACCGTTTAAAAGAAGTAAGAGCAAAGACAAAGCTTACAGACTCCATCAGAAATGCTGTAGGAACCGTAAAAGGAACTGAAATGGTAGTTTCTTGTATGGATTTTGCTTTTATCGGTGGATCTTTGGGTTCTGTAATGGGTGAAAAAATCAGAAGAGCGGTAGACTACTGTATCGCCAACAAACTTCCGTATATGATCATCTGTCAGTCCGGAGGGGCGAGAATGCAGGAAGCCACTTACTCTCTGATGCAGCTTGCTAAAGTACAGGCTAAACTGGCTCAGCTTTCTGAAGCAGGCCTTCTGTACATCGCTTACCTTTGCGACCCTACTTTTGGAGGAATCACCGCTTCTTTTGCTATGACAGCCGATATTATCATGGCTGAACCGGGAGCGTTGATCGGTTTTGCAGGTCCCAGAGTGATCCGTGAAACCATCGGAAGAGATCTTCCGGAAGGGTTCCAGACCTCTGAATTCCTACAGGAAAAAGGATTTGTAGATTTCATCGTAAAAAGAACTGAAATTAAAGATACGGTAGCTAAAACAGTGAATTTATTAGCTGTAAACGCTTAAGATCTGTAACAAACACTATACAATCTCTCTCTAATTAGGGAGAGATTTTTATTTATGAGGACTTTCAAGATATTTTTTAATACCATCCGAAGCATGAGCCTGAAAAAGATCATGCGTTTGTTATCGTTGCTCCTTCCCCATCCACTTTTTGCATTATTAAGTTTTCATGCAACGGTACAGGCTTTTGCCATTGCTCAGAAAAAATTCCCCAAAACAGCCTCTAATAATGGCATTGGTAACGCTTTCAGACACGCGCTCTGGTGCTGTTTTATTATGATGTACTGCTGCAAGGTATCTTCTCCGGAAAAAGCACTGGATTTCTGCAAAAGAATAACGGATATGCATGAGGAACTTTTTCCCAATCAGCCTTTGGAAACCAAAATGGATCTTCACAACAACAAAATCGGCATGGACTATTTCATGGAGCTTCTTCCTGGAATCCACCGCCAGTTTTTTGAGAAAAGCTTTTTTATTGACAGCCTTGCTAAAAAAATGGATGATGCCAAGGTTTTAAAAAACCTGGATGATGACTTTGAGGGATATCTGGTTTATCTTGAAGAATAATTTCCTGTATTCAACCACAAACGTCTTATTCAAAATAACACTTTAGAAATTTTAACGGGTTTAATATAATTCTTGATAAGACGTCCCTATTATATGAAAATTTTAGATTTTCAAATACTTAAATGCTCTTATCAGTAGTATGACAGTAACTTTATAGAATCTTAAGTGTTTAAAAACTTATGCCTCTTTGTGGTTTAAAGTTTTTTTGATAAGTTTAACAATCTTAATTCAATAAAATGGTCCTCAGCAGAATTTGGTCGGCTTTTATTATCATTGCCATTGGCATTGCCAGCATTAAATACGTTTCGTCTGGCCACTACAAAACCATATTTAACGATATGGTGGTAGGAAAAGGCGGTGACACGGTTCAGATCGCTTCACAACCGATGAATTTGCTTACTCCGATGGTGAGGGACAGTCTCATGAAAAAAAATGATTTTGCAGACCGCAGGATCCATTATAAAACAGATTCTTTAAAACAGAATGTAAAAGTCTACAGAGTTCAGGAATCAGACGGGGTGATCGGGACTTCGGAAACCGCAGTGAAGATCTGTATCGGCCTGATCGGGATCATGACCCTTTTTATGGGATTCATGAGTATTGCTGAAAAAGCTGGCGGAATTAATCTTTTAAGCCGTTTTATCCAGCCTTTTTTCTCGAAGTTATTTCCTGATATCCCTAAAAACCATCCGGCTTTCGGGCATATGCTGATGAATTTCAGCGCCAATCTTCTTGGACTGGACAATGCTGCTACCCCGTTTGGATTAAAAGCCATGGAAAGCCTTCAAACGTTAAATCCCAATAAAGATACCGCCAGCAATTCACAGATCATGTTTCTATGTCTCCATGCAGGTGGAATGACGCTTATTCCGGTATCTATTATTGCCATCAGAGCCTCAATGGGATCTAAAACTCCGACTGATATTTTTCTTCCCTGCATGATTGCTACTTTTGCAGCGACAATGGCAGCTATGATCATTGTATCTCTTTACCAGAAGATCAATCTTCTCCGCCCGGTAGTGATTGCTTATGTAGGAGGAATTTCAGCTGTAATTGCTCTACTCGTAGTTTATTTGGTTCAATTAAGTAAAGATGAACTTGATACTTTCAGTAAGGTTTTAAGTAACGGATTAATTCTTTTTATTTTCCTGGCTATAGTTCTTGGAGCTGTTTATAAAAAAATCAATGTTTTTGATGCTTTTATTGAAGGTGCGAAAGAAGGATTTACAACCTGTGTTAAAATTATTCCTTATTTGGTAGGAATGTTAATTGCCATTTCACTGCTTAGAACGTCAGGAGTTTTTGATGTGATTATCGACGGAATGAAATGGGTGGCTTCTGTTGTGAATTTCGATCCCCGTTTTGTGGATGGCCTTCCAACAGCATTGATAAAGCCTCTCTCCGGTTCGGGAGCCCGTGGAATGATGGTTGATACCATGTCAACTTTTGGTGCGGATAGTTTCCAGGGCAAGCTTGCAGCGGTACTTCAGGGAAGCTCAGATACAACGTTTTATGTTATTGCAGTTTACTTTGGAGCAGTCGCTGTAAAGAATACGAGATACACGGTAATTGCTATGCTTCTGGCCGATTTAGTTGGGGTTGTTACGGCGATTGCGCTGGCGTATTTGTTTTTTGCTTAAAAAAAGGGGGCTTCGTATCAATATAATTTAAGTGAAGATATCATAAAAACGTACTCTCTTGTAGATGATTGAACCTTAAAAATCAGCAGATCAGAGTCCATCAGTTAAAAAATATTTAATAATAAAACATCATCAAAATTCAGGAATCAATCTTCTGCATTAATTTTAGACTATAAACTTCAAATCAATTATGATCACAGATAAAGAATTCACATTAAGATTAATACGTCAGCTAAGTCAGGCATTGGAAAAACTGATCTTAGATAAGCCTGAGGAAAGTTTGATGCAGAAAGAATTAGACTTCGATTCCTTGATGAAAGATATTTTCAAAATAGATTTCACCGAAATTTCTTCAAAATCAAAAGAAGAGATTATCGCCATTGTCAATGAAAGACAGGAAAGAGACCACAAAGATTATTACGAAATGCTGGGCAATCTTTTCTATTTTAAAGGCAAGCAGGATGGCAATAAAGACTTCTTAGACAAGTCCAAAACGTTCTATGAACTTTATCTCCAGACCAGCGGTATATTTGCGCTTCCTGTGATTAACAGAATCAACGAAATGAAAAAAGCACTTGAATAAAGTGCTTTTGTATGTTAGAATGTGATTTTATAAGTTCCGGTGGAGGATGTACTTGCTTTCTCCGCTTTTACATACTTTTTAACCCAGGATACTCCGGTAGAGGAAATACATGGATCTGATGCTCCTCCTGACCGTCTTGCAGAAACTACATTTCCAGCTTTATCCACCGTATAGGCAATAGTGATGGTTCCGCTTGCCGTACAGCTATTACTTGGCTGTGCACCACCTCTTCCCATGGTTCCGGGGATATATCCTATCAGCTTTCTATCGATTCCTACTTTGCTGTCTCCGTTTCCGTCACCACCTAATGGATCTCCGGCGTTTCCGATTCCTTCACCTGTTCCCTGGCTTCCGGCTTTTGTTCCTCTTCCTCTGATCAGATTTCCGATGGCTGCAGTTCCTTTTCCGTCACCGTTGCCTGTTTTAGAGTTAGCTGTTGCCGCACCTGATTTTTTAGTATTCTTGGAAGCACTTGAGCTTGTAGCGGTTTTATTATCTGTTTTTTTAGATTCTTCCTTTTTGGGAACGCTTACTTTAGAATTGTTTCCGGTAATCACCTTTTCTTTAACCTCTGTTTTCTTTGGTTCCGGTGCCGGTTCAGGTTTTACCACTGTTTTAGTTTCAGGAACCGGTGTTTCAGCGGGTTCGGGAGTTATTTCTTCAGTAGCGGCAGCTAAACTTCCCGGTTGATCTGCAGGTTCTTCTATACCCTTCCCGTTTCTGTTATCCCCAAAATTGACAAGCATGGTCGTCACGACTTCATCAGGCTGTTTGTCTAGCTCCGGTTTTAATTTATAAAGAAAAACAAAAAGCAAAATTCCAGACCAAATAAGGATAGAAAGTATCGCACTTTTTATCCTGTCTCTGTTTTGCTCGTTTTTGTTTACCGTGTAACTTTTCATTTTAAATGCTTGTTTCCGACTGTTTCGGAGTCATTATTTATCTTTAACTGTTGCGATCGCAATATTAAATTTATTCTTTTCCGCAATTTCCATGACAAAGACCACATCTTTATGCATGGTATTTTCATCTGCACGAATGGTAAAAGACCTGTTGGTTTGATTGGTTAATTTACTCACAATCAATGGTTCCAGTTGTTCTCTTGTCACAGGCGTATCATCTACAAAATAAGATCCGTCCGGTTTGATGCTCACTGTCAAAGGATTGGGAATATTATCTTCTACCGCTCCCGCTTTTGGTAACTTTACATCAATCGCACTTTGATTGGCGGCTGATGAAGTGATCATAAAGAAGATCAGCATCAGCAAGATAACATCGGTCATCGCTGCCAAACTGAATTCGGGATTCGCTTTATTTCTTCTCTGAATTTTCATCTGTTTACTTTTACTTTTTTATTGGTCAGATGGAATTGCTTAATCCCTTAGTATTTGAAAATATTCTGGTAAGCAATTTCATAAGAAAGATCTATAAAGGTTTGTTGATAAGGTCTAAGAATTCTCCAGACATATTCTGTGCTTTTAATACAAACCTGTCAATTCTGGTTAATAGGATATTGTAGAAAAAGTTAGCAGGAATTGCTACTGCCAAACCTACCGCCGTCTGCCCCAACGCCGTATAAATACCTTCAGATAATGTTTTCGGAGAGAATGAGCCTGTTGCATGAGATAGGTTAAAGAAGGCGATAATCATCCCGATAACCGTACCCAGAAGTCCCAACATCGGAGCGATACTTGGTACCACCGCCAAAAGGTTAAGATTTTTCTCCATATTGGCCACTTCTACCTGAGCCTGAGATTCCATGGCACTTACAATATCAGAAACAGGACGTCCCAGTCTTGAAATCCCTTTTTCCAGAATTCTTCCTTCCGGAGAGTTTTGCTTTTTAGCATAATCTGCGGCAGATTCTATCTTTCCTTCTCTGATAAAATCTTCAATATTCTCCATAAAATTGGCATCTGTTTTTGAAGTCAGTCTTTTAATAAAGAAAAAACGTTCAAAAAACAGGTACAGTGAAAACACACCTAAAGCCAAAACGACAAACATCACTATTTTAGCAAAAGCCCCTCCATGAAACATGATTTTCCAAAATGAAAATTCTAAATCGTCTGTTGCCACTGCAGGAGCAGTAATCTGTGCAAATAAAATCTGAGTAAGTTCCGTTAACAGCATTAATGTGAATTTTTATAAAATTTTAACGACAAATGTAGTGGAATATTATGAATTGCTCTCTTAAAAATTGCTTAAAAACAACTTAAAGTTTGTTATGATTATAAGACAGCAAATATCTTTCCAAAAGAAATTTTGAAAAGATATTCGATATAAAAAGGATGAGAAAACGACTAGTCCTCGTCTATATTGATAGCATCCTGCTTAAATTCGCATTTTAAACGGAATGGAATCGGTGTATCTGATCCTGTATAGAAATCGTCAATAGTCCCTTTCCATATGACCTGAAGCTCGCCTTCCTCGTTCGTCTCAAACAGGAGCTCATTATCATAGATAAAAGCATCCTCGTCATCGAATAAATCAACTTCGGTGTAGGTTTCTTCCTCAGAATCATCAATCCTGATTAATTTTCCTTCGATATCCTTCGAATCAATAGGGAAATCAAAAATTTCAAGTGAAAGCTGCGGAAAGTTGTACTGTAATGAATCATCATCTACATGATCCAAACTGTCATCCGTTAAAATTTCAACTTCTAAAAAGTGCTGTTGATTGCTGTAGACCGCCTTACAATAAGTGTTTCTAATATTGTATTTTAGGGTCTCCTCCGGATGGTAAATTTTTAAAATCCCTTTCATTATTTCTTAAAAAAGAGCTGTAATAATATGATTGTTAAATGTTATGGACAAAGATAAAAAATTGATTCAAAGTTGAAAATATTTTGAAAATTATTTTTTTAAATCATTATGATTGATTATTCCGTATAAGCCAATAATACTTACTTTTGCTGCATAAAGATTCTGAAAATGAAAAACATTTTATCAAAAGGTATTTTAGGACTGGGACTGATCATCAGCCTCGCAGCCTGTAAAAAATCTGATTCTCCACTGACGAAGGTAACCCCTACGAATATGGATTCTATAGCATCCAGCTATTACGAGCAGTATCTTAAATTATATCCACTGGAAGCTACTTCGCAGGGGGATACGCGATATAATGACCAGCTTCCCATCAATATAGACAAAGATTTTATTTCGGGAGAGGTGGCCTTTTACAACTCTGTACAAAAACAGCTGGAAAGTGTTGATTACAAAGACCTTTCAGACGACGATAAAGTAGTGTATGATGTGCTGGACTATACTTTAAAAGATAAAATTGAAGCTTATGCTTATCATCCGGAATACATCCCTTTTACCCAGTTTGGAGGACTTCCTCTGAATTTCCCTCTGTATGGAAGCGGAGAAGGAAGCCAGCCTTTTAAAACAGAAAAAGACTACAGCGACTGGTTGAAAAGAATGGAAAAATTCCCTGAATGGATGAATGCTGCCACAGAAAATTTCCGTGAAGGAATTAATAATAAGGTAGTTCTTCCTAAGAAACTGGTGGTAAAAATGATCCCTCAGATGAGATCAGAAGAGATCACAACCTCCGATATGGACAAAAATATTTTCTACGGACCGATAAAAAATTTCCCTAAAAGCTTTACAAAAGCTCAAAAAGATAAATATTCGGCGCTTTACGCGGATGCCATCAGCAAAAAGATTATTCCTGCCTACACCAAAATGGGGGTATTTCTGGAGAAAGAATACCTGCCAAAAGCCAGAGATACAGATGGCTACAATAGCCTTCCGAATGGAAATGAAATTTACAGATATTATACCAAAAGCTGGACAACAACCAAGAAGTCACCTGAAGAAATCAATAAGATCGGACAACAGCAGGTGGCTATGCTTCGGGCAGAAATGGAAAAAGTAAAGCAGCAGGTAGGTTTTTCAGGATCTCTGGAAGAGTTTATCAATTTTGTAAAAACAGATCCTAAAGCGATGCCTTACAAAACTTCAAAGGAAGTTCTGAATGGATTCAACAGTATTCTGGCTAAGATTACACCTAAGCTGAAAACAATGTTCAGCGTAACTCCAAAGACCAAATTTGAGATCAGACAGACCGAAAAATTCAGGGAAGCAAGTGCCAGTGCAGAATATATTCAGGGAACTCCCGATGGAAAAAGACCGGGAATATTTTACATGCCACTTCCGGATCCGGCCAAATTCAATGTAACTTCAGGAATGGAATCTCTTTTCCTTCACGAAGCTATTCCGGGACATCATTATCAGGTTTCTCTTCAGCAGGAGAATACGAAGCTTCCTAAATTCATGAGATTTGGATGGTTTGGAGCTTATGGAGAAGGTTGGGCGCACTATTGTGAGACGCTAGGTCCTGAATTCGGGCTTTATACAGATCCTTATCAGAAGATGGGCTATTTGAGCGATCAGATGCTGAGAGCCGTAAGATTGGTGGTAGATACCGGAATTCACACGGGAACGATGACCAGAGAGGAAGCGATCAAATATTTCCTGAGCAACATTTCGTATGATGAAGCCAGCGCTACTGCTGAAGTGGAAAGATATATGGCGATGCCGGGACAGGCTTTAGGCTACAAAATCGGATCTCTGAGAATCCGTGAGCTTAGAGAACAATATCAGAAAGAGCTTGGAAAGAAGTTTAATCTGGCAAGCTTCCATGACGAAATCCTAAGCCAGGGATGTCTGCCGCTTGATGTTTTAAACAGAAAGATGGAGCTTTGGGCTAATAAACAAAAATAGAAAACATTTTATATAAGGTAACAATGGTACAGATGGGATGATTAATTTTAATGTCCCATCTTTTTATTTATTTTTTGAGTGGGATGACGTAAAAATCACAAAGATCAACAGAAAAAAGTTCTCATTAAAATCAATTAATATGATCATAGCAAGCTTAAGATCTCTCTACAGAAGAGATTTAAATAAATTGAAAATCGAAATAGAGTCTTATCAGAATGAAAGTTCTCTTTGGAAAACGGATGAAAATATTTCCAACTCAGCAGGCAACCTTTGCCTCCATTTGGTGGGAAACCTCAACAATTTTGTAGGCACGGAACTTGGAAATACCAGCTATATCAGAAACAGGGAACTCGAATTTTCATTAAAAGATATTCCAAGATCAGAACTTATTGAAAAGGTTGCAGCAACAACATCCATGGTAGATGATGTTCTTAGCCAGCTGACACCGGAAGACCTTGAAAAAGAATATCCTCTTATCGTTTTCGAAGATAAAATGACCACGGGCTACTTTTTAATTCACCTGATCACGCATCTGGATTATCATTTGGGGCAGATTAATTATCATCGAAGACTATTGGATATTTGATGATCTTTATTAACTACCCCGTCTTTCTACTGCGCAAAAATCCATCCCTTCACTGAAGTGGAATTAGTGCACAGTAAAATTATTTTTCAAACAGCATTTTCGTAATAAAATCCTTCTCTCCTTTTCCTCTGGCCGGCGAGTATTCTCTTCCGTAGAAGATGATCTGCAAATGAAGCTTGTTCCAAACTTCTTCGGGAAATATTGCCTTTGCGTCTTTTTCCGTTTTTACAACGTTTTTCCCTGTGGTAAGCTTCCACTGTGTCATCAGTCTGTGAATGTGTGTATCGACCGGAAAAGCAGGAAATCCGAAGGCCTGGCTCATGACAACAGAAGCGGTTTTATGGCCTACTCCGGGAAGAGCTTCAAGTTCTTCATAAGTTTGGGGAACAATACCATTATGTCTTTCCAGTAAAAGTTCAGCCATTCGTTTAAGGTTTTTGGCTTTTGTGTTAGACAAACCTATCTCTTTGATCAGTTCTTTGATTTCAAACTCTTCCAGTCTGGCCATCCTTTGCGGGGTTCCTGCCACCTCAAAAAGATAAGGAGTCACCTGATTTACTTTTTTGTCGGTCGTCTGTGCAGAAAGGGCTACTGCAACCATTAAGGTATATGGATCCGTATGATCTAAGGGAATAGGTACGGTAGGGTATAATTTTTCCAATTCTTTCTGAACGAGTTCAGCTCTTTGCTTTTTTGTCATTTAACCGTTAAATTTGAACAAAATTAATTCATTATGTTGAAAGTTGGAGATAAATTACCTGAATTTGAAGGAACAAATCAGGACGGGGAAATCATATCCTCATCAAATCTGATGGGAAAGAAATTAATCATTTTCTTTTATCCTCAAGCCAGTACACCTACCTGTACCGTGGAAGCCTGTAACCTGAGCGACAATTACTCAAAGCTTACAAAAGAAGGCTTTCAATTGCTTGGAATAAGTGGAGATGGCATAAAGAAGCAGAAAAATTTTCATAGCAAATTTGCTTTTCCTTATGATCTTATTGCTGATGAAAAGCACGATGTCATTGAAAAATTTGGTGTTTGGCAGGAAAAAAAGACATTTGGAAAAACGTATATGGGAATTGTAAGAACAACGTTTATTTTTGATGAAAACGGAATCTGTTCAAGAGTAATAGAAAAGGTGACTTCAAAAACGGCGGCCGAGCAGATTTTGGAGGGATAATATAACCTTATATAAGTTCAACCCTTGATCATCTTCATTCAACCTGTTAAGATGATCAGGGCTTATTTTTTTCAAATCACATTCATCGTGATCAACACCACTGAAAGATGAATGAAATCTATTCCGTTTCGTAATACATCAGTTCTTCCTCATCATCAGGAATTGTAACATAATTTTTGAATGAAAGTCCCAGTTTTACAATAAGATTCTGGGAAGAAAAATTATCTTTGGTCGTAATGGCAGAAATTTTATGTAAGCCGAAGATATCCATCCCGATAGATTTTACCTTTTGAGCCGCTTCAAATGCATAGCCTTTCCCTTCAAATTCCTCCAGAAGTGAAAATCCTATATCCACCACATCAAGACCTTCTCTTTCAAAGATCCCGACTGCCCCAATTTTTTCGCCTTTATCTTTTGTCAGAATCAGATAGTTCCCGAAACCTAATCTATCAAATTGCGGAAGAAATCTGTTTTTGATATAGTTTTCTGCATCAGAAATGGTATTGATCCCACGGTCACCGATGTATTTGATGAACTTTGGTCTGTTGTAAAGTTCAAATACAAATTCTTTATCATCCACTGATATCTTTTGGATCATCAGCCTTTCCGTTTCATAAACGTTATTTTCGTTGGGTAGATTTTTTAGGCTCATCTTTTGGTTCTTCTTTTTTCTGGATTTTTAAGAGTCTGGGGTTATTGGCGCACTTTTTATTGTACAATTCAATGTAAGTTCCGTTATCTTTTATCTTGGAGACAGCTCCTGAAGACTTATTGACCGTAAGCGTAAAATGGGTTTTCTGGTAAGGACATTCCTTTGAGGTAAGCTTTCCCAGATCTAGGTAATAATTGGCAGGATCCTCATAATAGTTTCCTGCAACATCTTTAAATTCCTCATCAACCATATAGCCTTCCGTTGTCAGAACAATAGCTGCTTCTTCGGCATTGTCAATTTTTCCAACGAATTTCTTCAGACCTTCAAGATCTGTAATATAATTCATCTTTCCTCCCGTAAAATAAGCGATATAATAAAAGCTGTCTTCGCTTGGGAACAGATTGAATCCTGAAAATTGCGGAGTATAATCTTTTTTCCCGCCGGACGTTCTGATCTCCTGGTTTTTTCCATAACTGTTATAAACCAGTACCCAGGAATCTATCCTGTCGTTGGGAATGATTTGCTGTAAAATAGTCGGAATATTGGAAAAATTTTTCTTATCCTGAGAATACCCAAAGAATCCCAGAAGAATAAATAGAAGAATCGTTGATCGGATAGCGGTTTTTATCATACTTTAAAAATCAGCAGAAAGATAACCATTATTTTACATGAATTTATCTCCTTTTTTGAAACTTTTCAGGTCAAGAACATAGTCTTTGATCAGCTGATCATTGTCTCTAGGGCAAATCAGCAATGCTTTATCCGTATCTACAATAATAAAATCTTCAAGCCCGTCAATAATCACGGCTTTATTATTATTCTTCATGCGGATAATATTTCTCTTCGAATTATAGTTAAGGAAATGCTTGAGTCTTACCGCATTTCCGTCTTTATCTTTTTCAGTATTTTCATAGACGGAAGTCCACGTCCCAAGGTCACTCCACCCCAGGTCTGAAGGAATTACGTATACATTTTTGGCTTTTTCCAGAATTCCGTTGTCAATAGAAATCTTTTGAACTTTAGGATAAATGGTTTCAATGCAGCTGTCTTCCTTTTCAGAATTATACTCGCAAGCCATAAAATGCTGCATCATTTCAGGGAGATACAGTTCAAATGCGTGATGAATACTCTTCACATTCCAGATAAATATTCCGGCGTTCCAAAGGAAATCTCCGCTTTCTAAAAAGCTTTGTGCAATCTCAAGAATAGGTTTTTCCGTAAACGTTTTTACTTTAAAATAATCTGAGCCTTTTTTTTCTACAAACTGAATATATCCGTATCCTGTATCAGGCCTTGTAGGCGTGATTCCAAGGGTAACCAGATACTCATGTTTTGCAGCAAGATCAAAAGCTAACTCTACTTTTTCCAGGAAAATATCTTCCTTTAAAATCAAATGATCGGCCGGAAGCACAATCATCGTAGCATTGGGATTAATTTCAGCAATCTTGTTGGCCATGTACAGGTTACAGGCCGCTGTATTTTTCATCAGAGGTTCTCCCACAATATTTTCTTCAGGAATTTCCGGAAGCTGCTGGTGCGAAAGCGCGACGTATTCTTTATTCGTGATCACGAATATCTGTTCCTTAGGAATGATCCGACTGATTCTGTCATAAGTCTGCTGAATCATGGTACGCCCGGTTCCTAAAATATCCTGAAACTGTTTTGGAAATTTCTGTGTACTCATTGGCCAGAACCGGCTGCCGATTCCTCCCGCCATGATGACACAGTATCTATCTGATTTTAACATTCTTGCCTACATTTTTCAACCCTTGCCAGAGGCTTGAAAGAATACTTCCTTCCCGTAGCCAGGTTCTTACAAAGATAGTTTTTTTTAATCAGACCTTCTAATAAATACTTTTCGTTCCGATACATAAAAAATTCTCCCTTTTGAAGTTCTTCAATAAAGAGCAACCTATCATCTTGTTTCTCAGTATGAAAATATCTTACAAGATCCGGACTTGCCATAAAATTGGCCTTTGGAGATTTTGAAAACCTGACGATAATCGGTTTTAGATCGTCGTCATACACTTCAAGACTTTCAAGAAGCATGTTTCTGAATGTTTCCTTCCACTCGATTCCGTGTGGTGATATTCTACGTCCATATTTTTCAAAGGCGATCAAATGAGCCAGTTCATGCGTGAGAACGAAGAAAAAAAGCGGTGGAGTCAATGTTGAATTCACCGTTATTTCATGGGATTTATCGGGAAGTTTTCTGTAATCTCCCAATTTAGAGTTCCTGCTGCGCGTCACTTTAATATGAATAAAATGATCTGCAAACCAAACCTTTAGGTATTTTAGCGTATTTTGAGGTAAATATTTTTCTAATGATTGGATAGGCATTTTACAAAGCTAATGGAATTCCTGCATAGAAGTTCAGCAATTTAAGACTGAAAAGATAATTGTATTTCGCCTGTGCAACCGATCCCTGAGCGTTGGCATAATTATTTCTGGCTACATTCACATCGTAAATCGTGGTTCTTCCTGCGGTATAACTTTTATCAGCAAACTCTAAAGCCAGCTTTGTACTCTTCTCTGTTTCAACGGCTGAAAGGAAGGTCTCATAGTTGGCGTCTACATCAAACTGTGCCTTCTGTACATTTTGTCTCACCGTCTGTTTCTGTTGTTCCAGAGTGATCTTTGCCACACTTTCGTTTATTTTAGACTGTTCTACCTGCAGCTTCGTAATTCCTTTATTAAAAATAGGAACGTTAAGTGAAATGCTAGCCTGTTGTCCAAAATTATCTTTATACTGTCCGAATAAATTTCTTTCCAATACAAGATTTCCTGCAGAATCAATTCCTGTGGTATTGGTAGTTAAAAGATTATTGTAAAAACTTCCTATTCCCACACTTCCCGTAAGCGTCGGCCAGAAAGCCGTTTTGCTCACTTCTGTCTGAGCTATGGCAGAATTAATCCTGCTTTCTGCCGCTTTTACCTGTGGCTGGTTTTCAAAAGCTGTGGTAAGAACTTCATCCACTGATTTTAATTGGGGTTGCAGCTGGTCCGGAACTTCTACATATTCCACATCAAAATCTTTATAATCAGGAAGCTGTAAAAGTTGTGCCATAGCAAAAAGACTTCTCCCGACATTAATTTCAGCAGTCTTAAGGTTTTGTTTTTCTCTCGCCAATGCCGCTTCTGCTTCCGCCAAAATAGTTTGCGCTGTAGTTCCCACCTGCGTTGTTATTTTTGCTCTGTCGTATTGCTTTTGAGCATTCTCCACGGCACTCTCCGAAATCTTTACGATTTCTCTGTTCAGCAAGGTGGTAAGATATTGTTGCGCAATCTGTAGGGAAATATCATTTTTAATCGTTTCTACATCATATTGACTGGCCTCAACATCAAACTGGGTTTTTCTGATTGTTTTCTCCAGTCTCCCGTTGTTGTACAGTAAAATATCTGCTCCCAGATTAGCACTGTTGCTGAATCGGTCGTTCCTCAAACTTCCTGTTCCGAATGAAGTTTGTCCAAAACTTACGCTGTTCGACATACTTCCGGATACTGAAGGGAGATACTGATTTTTTGCTATTTTAAGATTGGAATCCTGAATCTGTTTAGAATATTGATTTTGGATGACCTGAAGATTATGCTCCACGGCATAGTCTACACATTCTCTTAAGGACCATTTTTTCTGAGCGCTTAGTCCCAGATAACTCAATCCAAAAACGATAATCCAAACTTTTTTCATATTAATAATTTTCAATATTAGACGAGCCAAATATAAAAAAGTTACAGTTTTAATAATTAATATTTTATTTTAAAAAAACTTTTGTGAATTTTGCACCATGACAAACGGACAATATCAGGAAGCTGTAGACTGGCTTTTCGTACAGGCTCCCAACTATCAGATCGACGGCCTGAAGGCCTATAAACCTGGATTAGAAAACATTACAAAGTTGTGTGATTTTTTTGGAAATCCTCAGGAAAAAATAAAATGCATCCATATCGGTGGCACAAACGGCAAAGGATCCTCCAGCAATATGCTGGCATCTGTGCTACAGGATGCCGGCTATAAAGTAGGTTTATATAATTCCCCGCACCTTATTGACTTCACAGAGCGGATCAAGATCAACGGGAAAAACTGTGATAAAGAGTTTGTGTATCATTTTATTCAGAAACTACAAACCCTTCCCGAAGATATCCTCCCTTCTTTTTTTGAATTTACAACCATCATGGCTTTTGAATATTTTTATCAGCAGAAGGTAGATTTTGCTATTATTGAAGTGGGACTTGGCGGAAGATTAGATTCAACGAATATTATTAAACCTTTGGTTACAGCTATAACGAATGTACAGTTGGACCACCAGAATATTTTAGGAGATACGATTGAAGAAATTGCTTCAGAAAAAGCAGGAATTATAAAGCCTCACATTCCTATCATTTCTGGAGAGGAAACTGATCTGGTTAAGAATATCATCAGACAAAAAGCTGAGAACGAAAATGCGCCTTTTATAGATGCTACAACCATACAAACAGACCTCATCTCCGATCTTAAAGGAAACTATCAGAAAAAAAACATCCGCGTAGTTCTTGGCTTGATCGACGAGTTAAAAAAATTAAATATCCCTGTTTCTGACAAAAATATAGAGAACGGATTATTGAATGTGTACCAAAGCACGGGCTTTATCGGCCGATGGTTTGAGTTTTCCAAAGATCCGCTTACCATTTGTGATACGGGCCACAATCAGGCCGGACTGGAGTATGTATTTTCGCAATTAAATTCTATTGACAGGCATAAGCATGTCATTCTGGGATTTGTGAATGACAAAAAAATAGATGAAGTCATGGCTCTTCTTCCTGAAAATTCTGAATTTTATTTTGCAAAACCTTCCATCAACAGGGGAAGACACCCGGAAGATTATGAAAATCTACTGCAGGAAGCAAAAATTTTTTATAAAATTTTCGATTCGGTACAGGAAGCGTATCTTTCTGCAAAACAACAATGTACAAATGAAGAAATGATTTTTATTGGTGGAAGTAATTTTGTTGTGGGAGAATTTTTAGAAAAAAATTTGGAGATTTCTGAATAAGTCGTATATTTGCACCACTCTAAACGAGGAAACAAGTATAGGGGCTCTTAGCTCAGTTGGTTCAGAGCATCTGGTTTACACCCAGAGGGTCGGGGGTTCGAATCCCTCAGGGCCCACACAAAGGTAACTGAAGCCTTTCAAAAAAAATTCAGGGCTCTTAGCTCAGTTGGTTCAGAGCATCTGGTTTACACCCAGAGGGTCGGGGGTTCGAATCCCTCAGGGCCCACAAAATCTCTCAGGAAACTGGGAGATTTTTTTATTTACAGATATTCTTTACCTTTGCCCTCTGATAGCCTAAAATACGTTGTTTTTGAAAGAACTCCATCTTATAGCATTCAATTACCCCTATCCTCCCTCTTACGGAGGTATTATTGATGTTTATTATAAGATTAAAGCGTTGTCAGATCTTGGCGTACAGATCCATCTTCACTGTTTTGTAGACGATATCCCAGAGAAAATTGATCCGGAAATTAAAAACATTACGGAAAATGTTTTCTTCTACAAAAAAAAGAAAAATCCACTTCTCTATTTTTCACGAGTTCCTTTTGCTGCTGTCATAAGAAATTCCGAAGATCTTCTCAAAAAACTGGCGAGCATAAAAGCGCCTATTCTTTTTGAAGGACTGCAAACCTCCAATAGTATCAACGGACTAAAAGATAAAGGTTACAAGCTTTATCTGCGCTATCACAATAATGAAGCTGAGTATTATAAAGGCCTATCTTCTTCAGAAAAAAATATATTCAAAAAGATCATTTACAAAATCGAATCTTTTAAGTATTCTACCTATCAAAAAAGAACTTTAAAAGAATTTGAAGGTATATTCTGCCTTTCCGAGAAGGAATTTAATGAGGTAGATTCATATTCGAAAAATGCACATCTTATTCATATTTTCCATGGTAACGAATTGATAAAAAGACTGAACAAAAAAGGAGATTATTTTCTTTTCCATGGTGACCTCAGTGTGTCTGATAATAAAAAAGCATTGGGGGAAACCATAAGCTTGTTCCAGAACCTTCCCCAGCACAAACTTATCATAGCATCCGATCGTGCAGGTAAAGACCTAAAGAAGAAGATCAGCAGTATCGCCAATATAAGCCTCGTTCCTATTGAAACCACAGACAATCTTCATCGTCTTTTTGAAAATGCCCATGCTAATATTCTCCTCTCCTATCAGAATTCCGGCACGAAAGTAAAGTTATTTAATGCACTCTATAACAGCAGATTTGTCATCATCAACGAAAATATAACAGATGACAGGACTTTAATGAGTTTGTGCTATCTGGGTTGTACCTCCGAAGAGATCCGCGAACAAATCATTGCTACAGCAACAAAAGACTATACTGAAAATGAGACCAGAAGCGAAGTTCTGGAAAAGAAATATTCTGACTATTCAAAAGCTGTAGAAATGGTCAAAATTATTTTCAAAGATTGACAGTCTGTACGATTTTCTGTACATTAAGCTCTTCAAGGCAAGCCCAATCGCCACGATAGCATTCTTTATCTCCAAAAACAGAACATGGCCTGCAAGTGAGATCTACTACCTGAACCACATCATTTTCGCTCTGGCCGAAGCCTAAAAATCCAGCGTAAGGATGCGTAGCTCCCCAAATAGAAACACATCTTGTTCCCATAAGACTGGCAAGATGCATATTGGCAGAATCCATAGAGATCATCAATTCCAGTTCTGAGATCTTGATAAGCTCTTCTGAAAGGGTTAATTTTCCGGAGAGACTCTTGGTGTTGGGAATCTCACTTTCCCACTTCTCAAGGGTTTCGGTTTCTTTTTTTCCACCTCCAAAGAAATAGATGGGATGTTTTTGCGCTAAAATTTTAGCCAGTTCATACGTTTTTTCCAGCGGAAGCATTTTTCCTTTATGCTGTGCGAAAGGGGCTAATCCTATTCCGGATTTCGGTACCTGCAAAGGCCTCAGCTTATGAGAAAGCTCTACTTTAAACCCCATGGCACGGAAAACATCCGCATAACGCTCAACCGTCTTTTTCAACTGTACTTTATTCAGGTTCCAGACATCAGTCAGTTCTTCCTTTTCTTCTTTTCCTTTATTTATTTTAAAAACTTTAAGTCCTTTTCTCCTGTTGATCTTATCCAGGATCTTTGTTCGGATCACATCATGAAGATTGGCAACAAAATCAGGGTTAAATTCATTGATCAATTCATTGGCGAGCCTCCTCAGGCCAAATAGACCTTTATATTCATCAAGATTGACTCCTTTAAAAGTAACATTTGGAATATCAGCAAATAAGCTTTCAAAATTTTTCCTGGAAACCATGATAATTTCCACATCAGGATTCTGCTCCAGAAACTCCCTGAAGACAGGTGCGGTCATCGCAACATCACCAAAAGCGGAAAAACGATATGCTAGAATTCTGGTCACGGCTAAGATTTTAGCTGGTAGGCAACTGCGTAAAACTTAATCTGCTTGGTCATCGCCATTAATCCATTGGCTCTGGACGGCGAAAGAAATTCCTGAAGTCCGATTTCTGAAATAAACTCAAAATCAGAATCTAAAATTTCCTGCATAGAATGCCCACTGTAAATGCTTACTAACAGAGAAACGATTCCCTTAGGAAGAATTCCGTCTGAATCGGCATCAAAAAAAAGCTTTCCATCTTTAAATTCAGCATCAATCCAAACCTTACTCTGACAGCCTTTGATGAGATTGTCATCGGTCTTTCTGTCTTCGGGGAGACCTTTCAATTCTTTACCAAGATCAATAATATATTCATACTTTTGTTCCCAGTCATCAAGAAATGCAAATTCTTCGATTATTTCCTGCTGTTTTTCTTTAATGGTCATGTTTTAACAATTATCTTCTGCAAAGATAACCATTTTTATAAAGATTAATATTCTGATGCTTTTTCAAATACTTCCAAAAGTTTCACTTCTTCATTTTCCCAGCAAAGTGCTTTCGACGCTTTTTGAAGTTCTACCTGGTAGTTTTTCCTTCCCTTATTCAGAATTTTATGAACCGAAATGGCAATATTTTCTGGTTGATGGTCTTGGATTATTTCTCCTACATCAAATTGCTTTTTGATATTTTGCATCTCCGGCAGATCTGCCAATAATACAGGAACGCGTGATTGAATATAATCCAAAACTTTATTAGGCAGAGAATACAGATAGCTTTCTCCTCCGTTTTCCTCTATGCTCATACCCACATCTGCCACTGCCGTAATCTTCCTTAAATCTTCAGGCTTCAGTTGGCCCAAAAACTTAACTTTATGCTGAAGATTTTCTTTCAGTACAAGATTTTCATATTCTTTTTTTCTTGGTCCGTCTCCCGCTATCTTTAAAACTACTCCATCGAGATGATGCATTGCCATGATAGCCTTATCGATACCGCGAAAAGGATTAATGGATCCCTGATATAAAAATATTTTAGGGTTGTTTTCAGGAATTTCACAGATAAAATCTAAACTTCTCGGTGCATTCTGAACCACAACAGCACTCACTCCATATTTTTTGTGGAACCATTTTGCATAACTTTCACTAGCAGTAATCATCCATTTAAGCCTGGGAACGATTTCTTTTTCTAAATACCTCCACAATTTTTGTGACATTTTGCCCTGAATAGCAGGCATTTCTGAAAAAATCTCATGGCTGTCAAAAACAAGCGGAATATTGAGTTTTTTAGAAATGAGATAATTGGGAAGCAAAGCGTCAAGGTCATTGGCATGAAGAATGGTATTATGATCGGCTTTTTTCTTTAATTGATGGTACAGTTTCCAGTTAAACTCAAAATAAGCTGTTTTCAAACTTTTAGAAGTTAAATGTATCCTGGAAAAAGGATAAGGACGCTCCATTTGTTCTGCCCCTTTCCAGTCATTCCCGATCAATTCTATCTCATATCCATTTTCGTAAAGGGTCCGGCATACCTTCTCTATACGCTGGTCTGTATACAGATTACTGAAAGCCGAAGTAATGATCTTTTTATTCATTACTTTTTCTTTCCGGCCATCAAATAATACACCTGAATAAAGCAGATCAGTCCGTTCGGAATGATAACAGGCCAAAGCATTCCATTGAAGATACCATAAATGACAAAGCAGATACACCCTATCATATTGACTATTCTAATTTTTCTTACATCTTTCAGTATAAAACTAAGTACTATAAAAATTGATGCAGAATATCCAATATAAGTCGTAATTTCGGGATTCATGGGGAAATTTTAAAGGATAACAAACTTAATCATTTTCAATAAGATAATAAAATTTTTTCTGCCATAAAGTCATTAATTGATTTTTGGTAAAATATTTGTAATTTAGATAATGAATAATTGGCACCGCAGCCATTATTCTAATGAGATATATTATGGATTATAAGTTTTCACAAGGTTTGAGCCAAGTGTTCAAACAAAGCAAGAGCGAAGCTAAAAGGCTGAAAAGTGAATTTCTTAATACAGAACACCTACTTTTAGGTATTATAAAAACGGAAAACTCTGCAAAAGAAATCCTTCAAAGCCTTAATGCGGATTTAACACAAATCAGAAGAAAAATTGAAACTTTAAATACAGCAAGTCTTAATCCTATTTCTGAAGAGGTTACCAATATTTCTTTCACCAAGATGGCAGATCATGCGATCAAACGTGCAGAGCTCGAATGCAGACAATATAAAAGCAATGAAATTAATACCGTTCATCTGCTTTTAGGCATTCTTTATAAATATGAGGATCCTACTTCAAATGTTTTAGGCGCTTACGATATTGATTATGAAGGAGTTTCAAAAGAATACCAGACCATGCTTAAAAATTCCGGTCAGGCACCCCAAATGAGTGCTTATGACGATGATGATGACAGAGAGGAATTTGAGCAGATGAGAAAGCCTACAGGAAATTTAGGCTCTGCAAAAAGTAAAACTCCTACATTGGATAACTTTGGCAGAGACTTAACTTCTTTGGCCAGAGACGGAAAATTGGACCCTGTTATTGGTCGTGAAAAAGAAATTGAGCGAGTTTCTCAGATCTTATCACGAAGAAAGAAAAACAATCCCCTTCTTATCGGTGAACCCGGAGTTGGTAAATCTGCTATTGCAGAAGGACTGGCTTTAAGAATTCAGCAGAAGAAGGTTTCAAGAGTTCTTTACGGAAAGCGTGTCATTACTTTGGATCTTGCGAGTTTAGTAGCAGGAACAAAATACCGTGGTCAGTTTGAAGAAAGAATGAAAGCAATCATGACTGAGCTGGAAAAGAACAGAGACGTCATCTTATTCATCGATGAGCTTCACACTATTGTAGGTGCCGGAAGTTCTACAGGAAGTCTGGATGCATCGAATATGTTCAAACCTGCCCTGGCAAGAGGTGAAATTCAATGCATCGGGGCAACAACCCTGGATGAATACCGTCAGTATATTGAGAAAGATGGTGCTTTGGAAAGAAGATTCCAGAAAGTAATGGTAGAACCTACCAATATTGAGGAAACCATTCAGATTCTGAATCAGATTAAAGATAAATATGAAGAGCATCATAATGTAGTGTATACGCCTGAAGCGATTCTGGCTTGTGTCAACCTGACATCAAGATATATTACAGACCGTTTCTTACCGGACAAAGCTATTGATGCCATGGATGAAGCGGGATCCCGTGTTTACATCAAAAACATGAAGGTTCCTACCGAGATCATTGATTTTGAGAAAAAAATTGAGGAGATCAAAGAAATGAAGCAGAAAGCTGTCAAAGCTCAGGATTATCTTGAGGCCAGAAAGCTTAAAGATGAAGAGGAACGTCTTCAGATGGAACTCAATTCTGCTCAGGATAAATGGGACAAAGATGTAAAAGAGAAAAAAGAAACCGTAACGGAAGAAAATGTAGCGGAAGTGGTTTCTATGATGAGTGGTGTTCCGGTAACGAAAGTGGGTAAGAATGAGCTTGATAAGTTAGCTCAGATGGATGAAAAACTAAACGGAAAAGTGATCGGTCAGGAAGATGCTGTGAAAAAGGTTGTGAAAGCAATTCAGAGAAACAGAGCGGGACTTAAAGATCCAAACCGTCCGATTGGTACCTTTATTTTCCTTGGTACAACCGGAGTTGGTAAAACTGAGCTGGCTAAAGTAATGGCAAGAGAGCTTTTCGAATCTGATGAATCTCTGATCCGGATTGACATGAGTGAATACATGGAGAAATTTGCCGTTTCAAGATTGGTGGGTGCGCCTCCGGGATACGTAGGATACGAGGAAGGTGGACAGTTAACTGAAGCGGTAAGAAGAAAGCCTTATGCTGTGGTTCTTTTGGATGAGATTGAAAAAGCTCACCCAGATGTATTCAATATTCTGTTGCAGATCCTGGATGAAGGTCACGTTACGGATAGTTTAGGTAGAAAAATCGACTTTAGAAATACGATTATCATCCTAACATCCAACATTGGAACAAGAGATCTTAAAGATTTCGGAGACGGTGTAGGATTCGGAACTTCGGCTAAAAAGACAGGGACTGATACAAGAGCAAGAAGTACCATTGAAAATGCCCTTAAAAAAGCATTTGCACCGGAATTCTTAAACAGAATTGATGATATTGTGATCTTCAACTCTCTGGTACAGGATGATATCAAGAAAATTATCGATATCGAACTGAACAAGCTTTACGGCAGATTGGAAAAGTTAGGATACAAAGTTGAATTAACTGAAGATGCCAAAGACTTTATTTCTGAAAAAGGATGGGATAAGGACTTTGGAGCAAGACCATTAAAACGGGCAATCCAGAAATATATTGAGGACTTATTGGCAGAAATGCTGGTCAACAAACAATTAAATGAAGGAGAAACCGTGGTTCTTGAAGTGAATGAAGCTAAAGACGGCCTGACCGGAAAAACGTCAAAGCCTAAAAAAACAGCTGAAAAGTCTTCTTAGATTAAAACAAATAATATAACAATAGTGAAAAGCACCGGAATTTTTCCGGTGCTTTTTTGCTTTTAAGTGTTTTGGTTAATTCAATTTTTTATCAGCAGATGGACAAAAATAAAACAGACTGAAGCCCGTTTCATTCTATATAAATCTGCTATTTCATTATCACAGATTTTTTATCGGGAGCTTAGGAAGCTATAATCCTACCACAAAACCTATGTTCGGAACCAGCCCACTCGAGAATACACTAGAATTTTCTTTCCAAAGTACATTATACATCAAACCCAGCTGCATAAAGGAGTTCCCTCCTATTCTTTGCATATATCCGCCACCAAGATATAAAGCGGTTTCCTGCTCGTTCACTTTATAATTGTAAAACTTGTCTTTATAATTGATAAAATACTGCTGAAGATTGGCTCCTACATAAAATGATCTGGCAAAATAATAATTGGCGAATGGCCCTACACCCAACATCGTAGATTTATAATAATTAGAAGTCTGCCAGGAAACGCTGCCTACAACACCTGCCTCTAGATCATCAGTAAGTCTGTATCCCACTCTTGGTGAAGCCTGCAGATAGAATGCGCTGTTGCTTCCGAAACCCAATCCAATTCCTCCACCAAATGTCCAGCGGTTAACTTCTGATGTTGGTGTTCCTACTGAAACCTGGGAAAATAAAGATAGGGAACACAAAATAGATAAGGTAAGAAATGTTTTTTTCATAGGGTATGATTTGGTCTTACAAATTACTAAAATTTAGGTAATCAGTTTTTCTTTTTATTTTTCATTTTAAATAAGTACCATCCATTTCCTATTTCCCGGATAAAAAGCATACCGCCAGGATCCATGACCGGGATTTCATTCTTCTTATCAGTATAAAGATATCCTACCGCATTATTTTCCATATTACAGATCACAAATGCCAGTGTATTTCTTGTAAAAGGAAGGTATTCATTAATATCAGAAATGGTCAGTTGATAATACGTGTTCATAAACTTCTGACTCTTTTGTAGATCAGTATCATCTTTATTTAAATTTCTAAATTTTATAAATTCTTCTTTTAAAGCATTGAATTGCGGTTTCAACTTGACAAAGTGGTCTATCAGTTCATCGTCAGACCGGTTTCCAAGGTCATCTATCCTTTTTATATAACTAAATTGTTTTCCGGAGGTAAAAAGTTTCTGCTCATCTTTACTTTTCAATACATCTTCCACCTGTTCTTCGGTAAGATCTCTTGCAAAAGCTACATAAGCAAATGTGATGTTCGGAAGTTTTTGCGCCTCAAAGATTTTTCAGTCATTTTTAACTTTCCTGAAATACAGGTAGAAATCATATTGCGTCCCGTTTTTATCTGTTGCTGTAACATCTATAACCTTGTAGTTTTCACCGGCATTAAATTCTCTGTAGCCTAATCCGTAATTCGTATTTTTATCTCTTTCATACTGCAATTCAATATCCCTGTTATCAAAAAGATACTTCTGGTATTTTTCCTTCTGGTCCCGATTGGACAATATCAACTTTGAGATTTCTATAGGCGTATTTTGAGCAGAAAACCAGCCGGAAATCAGACTTAAGATGATAATGAGTATGTTTTTCATGAAAAATTTGATCAACTATCGTTTTTATCGATGGTTAAAATTATGGTTTTTTTACGAATTTTTTTAATCGTATTTTTGCCGGGTCAAACTAAGAACTCCCGTTAAGAGTTTCGTAAAATTGAAATAAAATGAAAGTAGTAGTAGGATTATCTGGAGGTGTAGATTCCAGTGTTACAGCGTATTTGTTACAACAACAAGGCCATGAAGTGGTCGCTTTGTTTATGAGAAACTGGAATGATGCTTCGGTAACGCTGGAGGATGAATGCCCGTGGATTGAAGACAGTAATGATGCCCTGATGGTAGCCCAGAAGCTGGGAATTCCTTTTCAGGTGATTGATATGAGCGAACTTTACAAAGAGCGCATCGTAGATTATATGTTTGATGAATATCAGAAAGGAAGAACTCCGAATCCTGATGTTTTGTGCAACAGAGAAGTAAAATTTGACGTTTTCATGAAAACTGCCATGTCTTTGGGCGCTGATAAAGTAGCTACAGGACATTATGCACAGGTTAATTCCACTTTTGATGAAAACGGAAAGGAAATTTTTCATCTTTTAGCTGGAAAAGATAATAATAAAGACCAGTCGTATTTTCTATGTCAGCTGAGCCAGGATCAGTTGTCGAAAGCTTTGTTTCCTATCGGAGAGCTTACAAAACCTCAGGTAAGGGAAATCGCTAAAGAGATAGGACTTGTTACTGCAGATAAAAAAGATTCTCAGGGATTATGTTTTATTGGAAAGGTAAGTCTGCCTCAGTTTTTACAGCAGCAGTTGGTTCCCAAAGAAGGAGAAATTGTAGAAATATTCAAAGACTCCCCTTTATTTTCAGTGGAAAAACCTGAGTTTTCTTCAAAGGAGGAAGAACTTGAGTTTTTAACCCGGAAAATCGATTATAAAAAAACGGACGGTAAAGTTATCGGAAAGCATCAGGGTGCCCAATTTTTCACGATCGGACAAAGTAAGGGACTTGGTATAGGCGGACATAAGGAAAGCTGTTTTATCATCTCCAGAGACATGGAAAACAACATTATATTTGTAGGTGAAGGTCACAGTTCTCCAGGTCTGCACAAAAAAGCATTAAAAATTGACAATTCAGAATTGCATTGGGTTCGTGAAGATTTGAAGCTGGACAATGGTGGTTCTATGGAAGTCATGGCAAGATTCAGATACAGACAGGCTCTTCAAAAAGCGGTTCTGTATCATTTTGAAAATGCATCTTATATTGAATTTGAAGAACCTCAGTCAGCCATAGCAGAAGGTCAGTTTGCAGCCTGGTATCTTGATGATGAATTGATTGGAAGCGGCGTTATTGCATAATAAAAGGTTTTTGAAAATTTTATGTAACGAATTTTGAGTTGTTAGATTGACTCTGTCATAACAATAAAAAATACTCCTGTGAAAACGACTTCAAAAAACGACTCTGCATTGATCAATCTCTTTTTAATGCCGCTTGTCACTGCCGTTTTTGGCTATAATTTTTACCCGGTGATGATACATCCGTAAAAATCAAATATTGCAGAAGCCCTTATTCTTGTAGTGATCATTTCTTTGATGGTCCGCAAATAGGGATCCAAGCCTTTAAAAGAAGAATACAAATAATAAATCAATCTCATTGATCTCTATAAATCCCGAAGCATTCATGTTTCGGGTTTCTTTTTTTATTAATGAGTATTTTTAGGTTTGATCTTATGCTTGAAATCAGTTGACATAAACATCATAAATACAATAATTTCCGCAACAAGAATACTGATTAAAACTCCCACTGGCCGGTCTATACTTAGTCCTCTGATTAATTTCACGACACCCAGAATGAAAATAAACAACATGAAGTACAGAGAAACAGTTGAACGATTTTCTCTGAAGAGTTTTAAACAGAAAACAGAGATGTAGAATCCTAAGAGCATTATTACATAAAACTTCAGGAATTCCGGGCCTCTTACCATAATAGGATTGAGCGTATGGCAGAATATTTCCAGCCCTGTAAAGCTCACCACGATAGGTACAGAATGAATGATCATCTTTTTCATAGCGCTCCATTTTTTAACCTCCACATCCTCCACCGCAACCTCCACAACCGCCGCCGCATCCACTACTGCATCCACTTCCTCCTCCATCTCCGCTGCAACCGGAACTTCCTCCATCACTGCTTCCTCCGATACTGCCGTCATCTTTCTTTTTACTGGTATTATTTTCGATGTCGACCTGAAATGCGCCCACAACATGAAAGAAAATGAAAAAGCCTATGAAGGGTAATGCAAATAATGTTAATGATCCCAGAACTTCTCCCAGACAGGACGACAACATGAAAGGCGCGATCAATAACGGGATGATCCTCAGTCTTTTCAGCCAAATTGTCAGAATTCCTTTTTTTTCTTTTTCATACCAGATCTCTTTGGGAGCTTCCTGCTGAAAAACGTCACGATAATTTTTCAAAGTATCTGAAAACCATTTCTGATGTTTGTTTTTTTCTTTAAAACCACCTTTTGAAGGATGGTGATGAAGGGATCTTTTAAGGACCTTAGGACAGAATTCTTCCCAGTAGTTCTGGGTGTAAATCAGGTGCATATGCCATACTTTATCGACGGTTTCGCTTGGAGACGCTCCATTGGGAAGGATGCAGCAGAGGTACACAAATTTTTTATACTCCTGAATGGCTTTCTGGGCAAAATCTAATGTCCAGCGTTCTTCTTTAGCCAGTTTTTTTGAAAAAGGAAAATCAGCATCCGAAGCATCCAGTGAAAAGCTTTGAATCCTGTTCCAAAGGGTTTCGTCTTTTAATAAGATTGTTGTTTCCATTGTGTTAACTTTTATTTTTCTACTCAAATATCATTTGATTTCAAAATATAAAAGTCTTTCATCCATCTTATGTAGATGTATAAAAATCTTATATTAGTCTTATAAAATAAAAGAATGAAAAAGGAAGATATTCAGCATCTGGAGAAACTGATGAACTTTTTAAGTCAGCATTTTTTAAAGAAAAATCATTGGGAAGGGGTGACCAAGACGGAATGGTCCTACATCAGCGCAGAACTCAACGATTTGATTATTAATGATCATTCGGACAAAGGCATCAAAAAAGAACCGGATCTCCTGGGATCAAACTATCTCTATGAACATCTGATCATCAATAAATTAAAGAAATACAAGCAGCATGAAAATGCAGTTTTAAGCAGGCCAAATCTAGCTAAATTAAGTCAGATCGTAAAAGTTTTAGGGTATTCCCATTACATTGATTTCATTAATTCCAACACAGACGCATTCAATTTCAATGATCTGAGGATCGATATGAATAATGTGAATCAGAATACAGCCCTTTTAGACCGCCTGACGGGCTGCTGGTATTCCTACAACAGAAACCTTCCGGAGAACCCTTTAATGGCAAGGGAAGAGCGTATATGGAGGCCTGCAATGGAAATCTACAAATCTGAAACTACCGGTGAGTATTTCATCGAAAGAAGTGGCGGAGATCACCATAAATATTTCGGAAAAGTAACGGCGTACTCAGATTATGTGTTCATTATCATGAACAGCAATACGTTTATTCGCCAGCGACATTTTATCTCAAGGATAAAAGATATCAAGGAAAAACTCAAAAATCCAGAATATAAGCTCCATGAAGTTCATTTTATAAGTACATGTATTAGTTTTAATCAGGAGCCGATAGCCCTGTTTGAAATATTTCAGAAAGCAGACCGAAAAACTTTTATTTCTGACTCGATCAGCTTCCCGATTGACAGTGATGAAATCCCACCTTCTATTATAAAACAACTTGAGGACACTGAGTCTAACAGAATAGATTACAGATAGGTAATTTTGATGTTTTGGAAAGTGATGAGTTCTTTGGTGCAGGATTTGGAATGACTTCCTATCACATTTCACCAGTGTCGTAAAATTGCCCAGTGACGCTCCTCAACCTCAACCTAAAATCGGACATTTACATAAAAACTCACCATTTAATTGCAAAGCAAAATTCACCATTGACGTTCATCAATCTAAGCCTTAACTTAAATGTCTGAAATCTGATGTCTTGTGTATGATATCTATAATCTTACTCTACCCCACCAGCCATTCCTTAAAATCCTTAACCCTATCTCTGCTCACGGTTATTTCTTCCTGTGGCTGAAATTCCATCTCGACTTTATAATAAGGAGAAGTATGGATGTTTTTTATGTAGTCCGAATTGATAATAAACTGTCTGTTGACACGGAAAAACTTCTTTTCTTCGAGAATGTCTTCCAGTTCATCGAGTGTGAAATCTGACGGATAAACTCTCTCGTCCGTCTGGAGATACACAATTTTGTTTTCACTGAAAAAACAGCTTATTTCCTGCGTCTGAACAATCTTCAGGTTGTACCCTATCTTTACCAGAACCCTTGAAAGGGTAGATTTCTCTTTTCTGATGAGCTGTTTAATATCTTCAGAACCGGCTGTATTATTGGATGGAATGAAGGATTTAAACTTCTCCACGGCCCCTGAAAGATCTTCTTCCAGAATAGGCTTCAGAAGGTAATCGATGCTGTTTAATTTAAATGCTTTCAGCGTATACTGATCAAAAGCTGTTGTATAAATGATAAACCCTTTTGTAGGTACTTTTTCGAAAATATCGAAAGAAAGGCCATCTCCCAGAACGATGTCAGAAAAAATCAGTTGCGGGTGCTCATTTTCAGAGAACCAAGCGACCCCTTCTTCTACTGATTCAATTTTGCCAACCACTTCTATTTCAGGAAAATTACTCAGCATTCTTTCTAATTTTCTTGAAGCCGGTTTTTCGTCTTCGATAATGACAGTTTTGATCATTGAGTGACAGTTTTTAGTTTAATTCGGGAATAAAAGTAGATAAAAAATAAACAGCTTAAAAATCAATGTTCTTTTTGCCCTTTCTCATCTCTTTTTCCATAACCGTTCTTTCCCATTCCGCGTCCAGCAGAAATAGCTTTACCGCCTTTACCGTTAGAAAAATCCCCCAAATGACCAGAATAAAAGATCCATCAAATAAAGAGAAATTAAGTGATCCGTTTTCAAAAAGGTCATCAAAAAAGATAATTCCGGCCACTATTCCAAACCAAAGAAGGCTTTTGTAAAATTTTTTCAGTTGGGTGACTCTTTCGTAGGCGCTGTTGTAATCCATGATCGTTATTTTTTTATCCGTTAATTATAATGTTTTTGTCTTTCCCTGATCCTGTCCCATCAATTCCTTGATCTTTTTTTCTTCCCACGTTTTCCCGATGCCAAATACATTCACCGCGTGCGCTACAATTCCTATTCCCCACCCCAGCATTGGCCAGTAAAACCATAAATGACCGGGAGATGTTAATAAATTCAATGCAACTAAGAAAGGAATAACAAGACAGTATGAAGTAAGATTACCATAGAATCCTTTCAGCTCTTTTACTCTTCTGACTGCTTTTTTGTAAGCCTGCGTTTCTTTTGTGTATCCTATTGTTTCCATAATTTTAATTTTAAAAAAGGTTAGTTTATCTTTTTGTTGAATCAAAGGTAGATCAGAAATGGGCCATCATTCAACTTTATATAACTGAGCCGTAGAATATGCTTTCTGAATGGTAAAAAGTTGGATTCAGCAGTTATTGGCATAAAGAAAGACGTATTTTTTCTTTTATAAATTGTATCGAGCATAAAATCCTTGAGTCTTTAACGTTTAGCCAACATACACCACATTAATTTTAATCTCCCACAGATTTTGCGGATTACGCAGATCATTGCGTTGGAATGATTGATTTTGAAAATGGGATCAGTAAATGAAAGGAATGAGTTTTTTCGTCTTTTTTCTATATTCTAAGTACTCATCTCCAAACTTTTCAACCAGAGCCTGTTCTTCCACTTTTATCCGGTATAGGAAAGCAAAAAATGGTGGCAGGAATGCAAGAAACAGGGAAAACCAGTTATTAAGATACAGACCCAATCCTAAAGAAGTCAGCAGTGAAAAGGCATAGGATGGATGTCTCAGATATTTGTAAAAACCTTCCTTTTTGATCTGATGATCGTTTTTTATCGTTACGTCAACCGTAAAATACTTACCTAAAGACCTGATAATAATCCATCTGAGGACAATTCCGATGAGAATGAATGCTTCGCCAATATAGAAGATCCAGACCTCTTCAGCTATTGGAAATCTCGTCATATAAGATGTTGATACAGAAGCCGCAATAGAAAAAGGAATCGCCAGCCATAAAATATTCAGGGTAGATTTATCTTTGTCCTTCTTATCTTCTTTACCGGATTTTAGCATGTTCTTATACAGGATTTCGGTAAAAAACCAAACAACCATTGAAATGTAAAACAGGATTTGTAATGAATGCATACTTTTTATTTTAAGATTAAAACATCAATCGGTTTCTGAACCTCATCACTCCACAACCATTTACTTTTTATTTTTTTCCATCAGTTTCCTGATTTTCTTTTCTTCCCAGTTTCTTACAAAGCCAATATTGGGTAAATAAACCGCTATCGCATGAGCGGCCAGACCTATTCCCCAGAATGTAGCTGTAAAGAAATTTTTGAACTGAAAATAGCTTTCTCCCGGTTCCAAATGCCTGATATTATAGACCACAATCATTGCATTCACGGCAATGTAGGCAAATAAGTGTCCGTAAAACCCTCTCAACCGCTCCACCTGCCTTCTGGCCTGCTCGTAACGGATATTATTTTCATCAGAAATTTCCATTATCTCTATTTTTTTGTTTATTCATTATTTCCCTGATCTTCTTTTCCTTCCAGGATTCTCCAACCCCAAAAACCTGAAATGCATGAGAAATCACCCCAATTCCCCATCCCAGCATCGGAAAATAAAACCAAAGATTTTTAGGAGACGTAATCAGGTTTAAAATGATCAAAAAGGGAATGATCGTACAGTAGGAAATCAGATTTCCATAAAAGCTTTTCAACTCCTTTACCCTTTTTTTAGCTTTTTCGTAGGATTCGTCGTCATCTTCAGTTTTTACACTGATTGTATTGGGTTTACTGGAAAGTATCGGAACTTTTACTTTAAAATAATCAGCCGATTTTTCAATGAAAACATTCTTTTTGGTAAGAAGGGCATAACGCTGAACAATATTGGCCAGTCCAATTCCGGCACTTTCCTTCATCTGCTCTCTTGCCTGGAGGTTATTTTCAATACAAAGCGTATCATTATCTGAAAATATTTTGATGATTAAAGGTTTTGAAGAAGTAGCAAAATTATGTTTGATACAGTTTTCCAGCAACAGCTGAAGTGATAACGGCACTACATACCTTTTGTATTCTTCTTTTTTTACATCAAAAACAAAATCTACACTGTCCTCAAATCTGGTTTTCAAGAGGTCACAATAGGTTTTCGCAAATTCGATTTCGTCTTCCACCGTTACCAGCTCTTTATCTTTCTGTTCAAGTACATACCGGTAAATCTTTGACATAGAGGCCGTAAACTTCTGCGCCTGATTTGGATTTTCATCAATGAGAGAACTTAAAACATTCAAAGAATTAAAGAGAAAATGAGGGTCCAGCTGATTTTTCAGACTTTCAAACTGTGCATTGGCCGACTTTGCGATCAGCTTCTGTTCCACCACTTCTTTTCTGGAAGTCTTCTTGAGCTCTTCCATGAATCCTTTTGCATGAAGAAACGCCGAAATCAAAAGAGCAATATTGATCATGAACCAGTTGGTCGTAGCATATTCTTTAGAAAAAAAGGCCTCTGCTGTAGCCACTTGCTGAATCTCAACAAAATTGATATAGTTGCATACATAAACCAGAATAAAATTTCCTGCAATGATAGAAACCACACTTAAGGCAGTTCTTATTCCTGTTGTTTCAGACCAGGGAAACTTTTTATTAAGAAAATCATTAATAAAACCATTTCCGCATCCCAGAACAAAAGAATACATGGTAGAGATCGAAAGCGAAATCAAAAAATTGTGGAAATTCTTCTCTTTTGTAAAAAATAAGAAGAAAAATAACGCTGTTCCCAACGATACCCAAAGTAAGATTATAAGTCCTTTACGTTTCATTATCGATTTTCTTGGTTCAAAATTAGTCTTTAATAAAGGTATCAAAAATTATTATTTACTGAAGGGCATCTTTTTCTTTCTGAATGGAATAAAAAAGCCTTCCGTTTAAAGAAGGCCTGAATTCTATTGTTATTTTTCCTGCATACTCAGGAAATATTCCGCTTCTGCTTTACCCCAGTTAGGATCTAAAGATGTTTTTGGCTTGTAAGCGTTAAATTTTGCCAGTGCCTCTTTAAACATTTCCATTCCTTTTGTCTTGCTGCCGCCGTACTGTTCAGGTGTGAAATAAATGTCTTCTGCTTTGATAAGAGCGATTCTTGGGTTGGCCGGATCCAATTTCTCTGCAATACCAAGTTCTTCCGTAGCTTTAGCACCATCGGTCATGTAACGCTGAGGAGGGTTCACCATCATTCTTAGAGATGCTGCCATTTTTCTCAACAAATGGATCTCTGCATTATCCGCTCCGGCAAGGTTTTGAGCACTTGCCAAATATTTATCTGCCTGTTCAGCGGTTTCATCCAGCGCCTGCATATTTCCGCTTCTCATCATCAGTCTTCCTTTTTGAATTTGTGAAAATGCAGCATAATAGGGAGGAAGCCATTTTGAACTTTCTTTGCTTCCAATTCTTTGAAAATCGTTCGCTAATGTCTGAAACTCTTCAGGCGTTTTACACGTTTCTGTTTTGGCGATTTTTTCAGCCATTATTTTTTCGTAATCTGTCTGTGCAAAAGCTGTTAAACTCATAAAAGCTAAAGCAAAGCTTAATAGGTATTTTTTCATTGTATCAATTTTTTAAAGTTAGTTAATTGTAAATCCGAAGTTATGTATTTTGTAATGATTGTGAGATTCGTTGTTTCTATTTATAAATTATTATTGATGGCATCCTGGGTTCTGTCTACTCCAAAGCTAATGAAGGCTCCCACAAATACAAAGGTATTGACTGGTGGAACTACGGATGAGCTTCTCGTTCCGTCGAGAGAAAAATTATAGCCGTAAATATTTTTTGATCCTAAAACATTGGAAACACTTAATACAAGAACAGTAAATGCTTTCGCATCTTTCTTTCCCAGGTTTGGAAGATAATTAAAGCTGATATTAAGGGCATTGTAGTCTTTTAATTTTCCTTCATTTCTGATGTAATTGACCACATTGCTGTTTTCCGTTTTCGTTGCAATGTCATAGTAAGGGCGTCCTTTAGAATAGGTATAAGATAAATTGACCCCTAATTTCCATTCCGGAATAAATCTTTTGGCAACAGCAGAAAGAGTATGGGCAGAAGCGAAATTTGGCCTTAAGCTTACCGGATAATTGGTAAAGTCTCTTTTTGAATCAAGGAAGGAATAACTGATCCAGTAATCAATGTTTTCAAGCGTCTTTTTATCTCTCCAGAAAAGTTCCAGTCCTTTGGCGTATCCGTAACCATTATTGTTCAAAGCAGTTTGTACCTGCTGATTCTGTTCCTTATTCGGCGTGATATTATAGGTCTTGATCAGCTGGTCGTATTTTTTATAAAAAGCTTCAAAACGAAGGTTTCTTCCTTCTGATGATCTTTGAACCTGGAAAATATAGTGTTGTGACTTCTGAAAGTCAAGATCTGCCGGTCCGTTGATGTATTTACTTTCAGGATTCTGATAAAACAATCCGTAGGCGAAGGAAGTCGTCCAGTCTTTTGCAAGGCGGTAAGCCAGTGCGAAACGTGGAGCAATATTACTTTTTTCCAGAAAAGAAGAATGTTCTGCCCTTAGTCCTATTTTTGCAGACAATGCATTGCTGAATCCAAGATCTGTCTCTACAAAAGCAGCGGATATCAGATCTTTATAATCTTTCTGTACTTGTCCAAAGTTCAGTTTTTCATCCGTATTATTCATTTCAAATCCTGCTCTTAACGCACTGATTTTATTCATTTTCCTTTCAAGAACAGCTTTAAAATTAATATAATTTCCATCTGTTAATAGTTTCGTTGCTTCTGACTCGATGTCATTCTTTTCTGTAGAAAAGTTAAGGTCCGATCTGTTGTAAGAATAAGAAGTTCCTGCATTCAGAAGATACTTCCCGAATTTCTGTTTAAAAGAGAGGTTGTGGTACGTATTCTTTCCTTTCAGCCTTATAAGAGCAAAATCATATCCCGGTTCTAATCCTTCTGTTCGCACTCCCATTTTGTTGGAGTCATACATTCCATAGTATTTGAAAAATCCCCCGGATTTGGTTTTGATTCTGAAATTAAAATCACCGTTTAAGCCTTGTGGAGCATTGATAAAGTCTGTATTAAAATTAAAAACCTTCTGCATAACACTTAGCAGTGAATAGCCTAAACTCGCTCCGAAAGAATGGGTTTTATCATCACTGAGTTTCTGAAATCCTGCATTCAGAAAAATAGGAGAAATTCCCAGATCATAAGAACTCTGGTCAGGAAGATCTACACTTTCCAGCATCAGCGCGCCTGAAAGCGCCTGACCGTATAATGCAGAATATCCGCCACTTGAAAAAACATTCCCTTTGAAAAGAGAGGTATTGAAACGGTCTCTTCCTGCAATTCCCGGAACGGAGTTGGAAAAATAATTGTTGATCAGGCTTCCATCCATAAAGATCTTGGACTCTGTTCCTGTTCCTCCTCTGATGAAAAGCCCTTCTGTTTCGCCCACTTTCTGAACGCCCGGAAGGTAATTTAAAGCCGAAGAAATCTGGCCATCAGCTCCTGCCGTCGTGTAGATATCAATTGGAGTAAGCAATGCGGTGGCTCTCTTCTTGTCACTGGCTTCTATAGAACCTGCAGAAACGACGACCGCATCGATTTCGCTGATCTGTTCTTTAAGTTCTGCATTGACTGAAATATCCTGATGATCAATTACTATTGATTTTTCAACATTCTGGTACTTGGGATGGGTAAATGTCAGAACATGATTTCCCTTTTCTGAGGTCTCAAAAGAAAAGTTTCCCTGTGCATCAGTGGTAGCCCCATCATAGGTGTCTTTTAAGGTTACATTGATTTCATTGACCCCTTTACTTTTAAAAGTGACCTTTCCTGAGATCTTAATCTGCGAATATCCTGCAATAAAGGATAGAAATGCAATCAGAAGTAAAAGTTTTTTTCCTTGTGTGTTCATGGAGTTAATTTTCGGATCAAAAATAGGACGCAACAGGCCTTTCTTTATAATAAATTTTACTGAAAGGCATACTTTGACCACTGAATGGTAAATTAGTGAATGGGGATGCAGAAATCTACCTGCATTTTACCTTCGGGATGTTCTTTAAAATTTGAATGATAGATCTCAAAAGGGAACGATTTTCTCATGGAATAGTGATGCTCGTTCATCCATAAAAACAGGGAAACCCAGCATTGTTCGAAGTCATCAAGTGTACATTCTCCGCTTCCTACAATATATTTCCCGGCATCAGTGGTCTCTGAAAAAACAACTCCATTCTGCTCCTCCAGTTTTTCATCCAAAAGCATACACGCATGAATTCTTACCTTGTCAGCGGGAGTTACTTTGAAACTATCATGGTACACGGAAATCATTTTGACATTGTCACGGGGAAATAAATGTTTCTTTTTCGCCCATTCTATGAGCACATTAAAAGAAGATTCCACATTAGCAACTCCTAAACTCATTACTGAAGCCAGATTCATTTCCGGCAGTTCTTTTACTTCAATCTTTAAATTCATTTTTGTCCATTTTAACAGGTTTTCGACATGGCAAATGTATTGACTGAAAACTGTATCAACGTGTCCGTTTTTGCCAGATATCTGTAAAATCTTGTGAAACGTTTCGGGAGCTGAGTTCCGGAATGCAGAAGGAGCCATTCCATAGTATTTTTTAAAAGTTTTACTGAATACAGAATGATTGGAAAATCCAAGATCAAGATAGATCTCTTTCATTTTCATATCCTTCTTTACAGATAAGTAAAAGGCGCTTTTTTCTGTTTTCTTTCTTATGATATAGTTCTGGAGCGTCTCTCCGGTAATAAGCTTAAATATCCTGTGAAAATGGAAGGAAGAATACATCCCGATTTCTGCAATTTTTTCCAAAGAGAGATCATCCTCCAGATGATTATCAATATAACGGATCGCTTTTATGATTCTTTTTTTGTGTTCTTCCATTTTAAAAAGGTGCTGATGGGTAAAGGTATCAAGATACACAGAATTTCACTTGTCCTATATTGCTGTTTTTGAAAAAAGGATTGAAATCATAAAGTGTTTCGGAAAATGTTTTATAAATTTAACGGTATAATCACTTTAAAATCATTTAAATGAAAGTACAAACATTAGGACTATTGGCGGGTTGTGCGTTTTTAGCGGCTTCATGCTGCACGACAAAAACGTACAATGTCAACGCTAAGAGTGGAACACAGACTGGCGGAACCGCCAAGTTTACCCAAAAAGGAGAAGAGGTGATCATGAAACTTGAAGTAACAAGTCTTACCCCAGGTATTCATGCCGTACATATCCATGAAAAAGGCGACTGCTCTGCAGCGGATGGAACTTCTACAGGAGGGCACTGGAATCCAGCTAAAGACGACCACGGAAAGTGGGGTGCTGAGCATTTTCATATGGGAGATATAGGAAATTTAACGGCTGACCAGAGTGGAAAGGCTGTCCTTACTTTCAAAACGAATAAATGGTGTCTTGGATGTACGGATGAATCTAAAAACATCATCGGAAAAGGCCTTATCATCCATGCTGCGGCAGATGACTTCCATACCCAACCTACAGGGAATGCAGGAGGAAGAGTGGGATGTGTAGAAATTAAATAATACCTCTATGCCATAAAAAAAACCGCTGATTTCCATCAGCGGTTTTTTTGTTTTTATGATTTTGTTCCCATATCGGAAACGATATTCATTGCTTCCTGCAGGTATGGATCTTTTTTGAGATTTTTGATCCACATTTCAGATTTTTTCTTGAAAGCTTCATCTTTTTTCTCCCTTTCGATCTCGCCAGGGAACATCGTGAACTTAAGACCGTTCTCAAACTTGCTTAAAGCTTTGAATTTCTCGATCTGAGCTTTTCTCTGCTTCATCAGTTCATTGAACTTATTGATATTAAGCGTGATGTTTTCTTCTTTATCAAGCTTTTCTCTCCACTGGGCAGATTCAAGAAGAAGCTGATAGTTGTTATTTTTAGCCATTCTGTCGGCACTTGCTTTTTCCAGAGCCTGAATATTAAAATAATTCAGTTTTTGGAATTTAGTTCCCGGAATTTTATCCCATGCTAAGGCAAAATCATCATATCGCTCTCCTACTTCTGCATAGGTAAAGAAATCTTTCATCTGGATATCAGAAACAATTCCTTTTCTCTGCGTAGATTCTCCTGTGATTCTGTAGAACTTCTGAATCGTCAGTTTTAAAGATCCGAAATCATCTTCTGTATTTAAGAATCTGTTCAGATCTACAAAAGTCTGTACGGTTCCTTTTCCGAATGACTGTGGCGAACCAATGATCATTGCTCTGCCGTAATCCTGCATTACTCCTGCCAGAATCTCAGAAGCTGAAGCGGAAAGCTCATTCTGCATAATCACCAATGGTCCGGTCCAGATAGGCGTTTCATTTTTATTCTTCAAAGTCTGGATCTTTCCGTTACCGTCTTTTACCTGAACATAAGGTCCTGCATCCATGAAAAGTCCCATGATATCCCCTACTTCAGTTAATGATCCTCCTCCATTATTTCTAAGGTCAAGAACAATTCCTTCAATATTCTGTCCTTTCAGTTTAATGATTTCATTTTTGATGTCGTCCGAAGCATTTCTTCCTTTAGCATCTTCAAAATCAGCATTAAAGCTTGGTAAATTGATAAATCCGTATTTCTTGCCGTTTGGAGAGTTCACTACAATACTTCTTGCGAAGGTATCTTCAATCGCTACTTCCTCACGGATCATGGTAACATCTTTTGTTGTTCCGTCTTTTTTCTGAACAGTAAGGGTTACAGGTGTTCCTTTTTCTCCTCTGATCAGTCTTACTGCTTCATCGGAAAGCATTCCTACAACATTGACGGCGTCATCTTTCGGCTTCGATTTTACTTTTAAGATCTTGTCCCCCTCAGAAAGCTGTTTAGATTTCCAGGCTGGTGCACCAATCGTTAAAGCCCCGAGATACAGATTTCCTTTTTTCTCCTGAATAATAGCTCCGATACCAATCACTTTTCCAGTGAATTGAGTATCAAAATCTTCTTTATCTTTTGGAGAATAATAGTTCGTGTGCGGATCGAAAACTTCTGTATATGCATTCATATACACGGTAAACCAATCCATTTTCTTTCTCTTTTTGAACCTTGTGAAGGTGTCTTTTACAAGGTCTTTCACTTCATCAGTTGCCTTTTTGATCTTCTGATCCTGGGTAAGCGGCTGATACTTGATTGTATCTTTCAACTTGTATTTCTGAACAGAATCTTTCTTCTCTTTCTGAGCTTCTTCTTTGCTGTTCATAGACTCAACCTCCTGAAGAATATTATACTTAATATATTTTCTCCACTCATTATACTGTTCCTGCTTATTGGCAGGTACTTTTTTAAGCTTCGGTTCAAGCGTCAGTGATTCTTCTTCCTGAAGATTGATGGGCTTGCTGAAAATATCCTGAGTTATCTTATCTATTTCATCTACCCTCTGATACAATCTGTCGATGGTCAGTTTATAGAATATCAGATCTCCCTGGCTGATATAGTCGTCAAGCTTTGTTTCATGCTTGCCGAATTCGTCCATATCCGACTGAAGGAAATATCTTTTTGCGGGATCTACCAGCTCAAAATAATGTTTATAAACGTCCTTGGAATAGGCATCATTGATGGGTTTCGGGCTGTAATGTAAATAAGAAAGTGTATTCTTTACACTCACCATGATCGTCTGCATCTTTTCATCGTCATTCTTTGGCGAGTTGAAACAAAACATTAGACTTGTCAATGGAATTAGGAGTAAAAATTTATTCAGTTTGAAATTTTTCCACATAAACTGTCTTTATTTATTGATTTTTTTAAAAATATATACTACAATTAGTAGCAGCAATTAATTCGCTGTTACAAACTATCAAATTTAATACCTTATTTACAATTATCGGATAGTTTTGAATGTTTTTTATTAAAAGCAGAGCAGTGCAATAACTGTTATTTGAAACTTATTGAATTACTGAACTTATAATCAACAGATTATAAACCATTTGAATCAATTCTTAATATTTTCCCGATCTGTTGATCATTAGTGAATTCCAAATATTTATTCATCAGATAAGTTTAGGCTAAATACAATCTTAAACCTATTAAAAAGACTCTTTTCCACCATTGCTTTTTCATTCTTTTTCCTGTCCGGGACAAACGTATATTTTATGAAATTGCATTTATCTTCAAAACTTTTTAATTAAATTTGAAGGGTGGGAATTTTTCTTTTCTGTCAAAAAAGACAGAGGAAAGGTCCTTATCTGAGCAATTTATGCTAAAATTAAACTTATTTTATGGAAAGACCGCTTATTCTGGTTACTAATGATGATGGAATTACCGCACCAGGTATCAGAAACCTTATACAATTTATGAACGAGATAGGAGATGTTATTGTCGTTGCTCCTAACTCTCCCCAAAGTGGAAAAGGCCACGCTATCACAATCAATTCTACCTTAAGCTACGAAGAAGTAACGCTTGATGGTCCGCAAACTGATTTTTCATGCAGCGGAACGCCTGTTGACTGCGTAAAAATGGCTCTTGACAAGATCCTGACGAGAAGACCGGATATCGTGGTTTCAGGAATTAATCACGGCGCGAATTCTTCCATTAATGTGATCTATTCCGGAACGATGTCTGCCGCTGTTGAAGCAGGTGTAGAAGGAATTCCTGCGATCGGATTTTCACTCATGGATTTTAGCTGGGAAGCTGATTTTTCACAAGCCAAAGATTATATCCAGAATATAGTAAAAAGAACGCTTGAAAATCCAATGCCAAAAGGAATTGTACTTAATGTAAATATCCCGAAACTAACGGCTGGAGAAATTAAAGGCGTGAAGGTCTGCAAGCAGGCGAATGCAAAATGGGAAGAAAGCTTTGACGAAAGAGTGAATCCTCATGGAAAGAAATACTACTGGCTGACAGGATATTTCAACAATATGGATGAGTCTGAAGATGCTGACGAAACAGCATTGGCCAACGGATATATTTCAATCGTTCCCGTAAAGTTCGATCTTACTGCTTATGAATACATGAAAACGCTTGAGGAAGTAATGAAATTTGACTGATGTACGAGAAGCTAGACAATCCTGTTTATCATTCCCTTAATGAATATCATGAAAAGTTCTGCTTCAATTTTGGAGAAACGAAATTTTATAATCCTGAAGTAGCCTCTTTTGGCGGAGCAGCAAAGCTTTCAAGAGAAAAAGACATCACAGACTATGCAAAAATCTGTGATGATTTTCTGATTTTCGGAGCTCAACCGGATCTTGGAAATCTAAAGACTGATCTTTCCAGGCTTGTCTGTGATCAATATGTCCTGGAAAATCCTATTCAGATGGATTTCACTGAGGAAATTATTGAACTGAAACAAGAAAATCATGAGGAACTTCTGGCTTTCATTATGAAGTTTTATCCTTACTACTTTAAATCAAGAACTCCTGAATTAGGACGGTATTTCGGTATTTTTAAAGATCATCAACTTGCTGCAGTTACCGGCGAAAGAATGCAGATGAATGATATGACGGAAGTAAGCGCAGTGATCACCGGTACAGATCATCTGGGAAAAGGTTTAGCCAGGCAATTGGTGGCTTTTGTTTCCGGAAAGATTTTTGAAGATAATAAAACGCCTTTTCTGCATGTTGCAGAAAGTAATACAGGAGCCAAAAAACTGTATGAGAAACTTGGTTTTATACATCGTGGAACGATCAACTTATGGGGCGTGAAAAGCTAATTTTTCAGCCCTTTACTTTTTCATATATTTCATAAATTCTCACCCTTCATTTTATTGTACCAATCACTAATTTCACGCTCAAGTCATTCTGTTTACCTCAGAAATTTTCCTTTCCAGGCTTCAAGCATCATCACTTTTTCAAAAGCAGGTTAAAAAATTTATAAAACCTCCCCTTTTCCATTTTCCCTTGAAAGTTTTCCCTACATTTATTCTTATTAATTTTTTCCAGATTATGAGAATAGAATATGATATAAAGCTTGGATTCAAGGATGTAATGTTCCGTCCCAAACGTTCTACATTAAAATCCCGGTCAGAAGTGAATCTCGAAAGGGAGTTTACCTTCAAGCATACGAAAAAGAAATGGAGAGGTGTTCCCCTGATCGCAGCGAATATGGATACGGTAGGAACTTTTGAAATGGCGGTAGAACTGGCCAAAGACAAGATTATTACAGCCGTTCACAAGCATTATACTCCTGAGGAATGGAGTGAATTTCTAAACAGCCAGCCTGAAAGCATCCATCAATATATTGCATTAAGTACAGGTACCGGAAAAGCTGATGAAGAGAAGCTAAGAGTGATCCTTGAAAAGCACCCAAAAATCGAGTTTCTCTGCATCGATGTAGCGAATGGTTATTCTGAGCATTTCGTTGGATTTGTGAAGAAAGCAAGGGCTAATTTCCCTGACAAGATCATCATGGCAGGAAATGTTGTGACCGGAGAAATGGTGGAAGAGCTTCTACTGGTAGGCGCAGATATTATTAAAGTAGGCATCGGGCCCGGATCGGTATGTACAACGAGGGTAAAAACAGGAGTCGGATATCCGCAACTTTCAGCGATTATTGAGTGTTCTGATGCGGCACACGGTCTTGGAGGACATATCATTGCTGACGGAGGCTGTAAAGTTCCCGGAGATGTGGCCAAAGCTTTTGGCGGAGGCGCAGATTTCGTGATGCTGGGTGGAATGTTCGCCGGACATGATGAAAGCGGCGGCGAGATCATTGAAGAAAACGGGAAGAAATTCCGCCTTTTTTATGGGATGAGTTCCAAAACAGCCATGGATAAGCATTCCGGAGGCGTAGCAGAATACCGTGCTTCAGAAGGAAAAACGGTAAAAGCGGTTTATAAAGGTCCGGTTTCCGAAACGGTGAAAGATATTTTGGGTGGTGTACGTTCTACCTGTACGTATGTGGGGGCTTCCCAACTTAAAGAATTGTCTAAGAGAACCACTTTTATCAGGGTTCAGGAACAGGAAAACCAGGTTTTTAACGATTAGAAAAAAGAAGCTCTGACAAATTGAGCTTAATTTTAATCTTTTGTAATAAAAAACAGGCTGTACAATTGATGTACAGCCTGTTTTATTTTATAATTAAGTCAGCATTCCGCCGTCTACGTTCAGGGTTTGTCCTGTGATGTAAGAAGACATTTCGCTTCCCAGGAAGATACACGCATTGGCCACATCTTTGGTCTGTCCCGCTCTCTTCATCGGAATTCTGTCTCTCCACGCCTGAAGGGTTTTTTCATCCAGATCTGCCGTCATTTCAGTTTCTGTGAATCCAGGAGCTACAGCATTACATCGGATACTTCTTGATCCTAATTCCAACGCAATAGATTTTGTAAATCCTATTACTCCGGCCTTGGAAGCTGCATAGTTGGATTGTCCCGGATTTCCGCTGATTCCTACTACGGAGGTCATATTGATAATAGAACCTGATTTAGCTTTCATCATCGGCTTGATCACCGCTTTTGTAAGGTTAAATACAGAATCCAAATTGATTCTCATTACCTGATCCCAGTCATCTTTGGACATTCTCAACAGCAGGTTATCTCTTGTAATCCCTGCATTGTTGATCAGAATATCGATTTTTCCAAACTCCTCCATCACATCATCGATGAGCTTTTGAGCTGCATCATAATCTGACGCGTCAGACTGATATCCTTTGATCTTGGTTACAGAACTTAAAGCCGCCTCTAATGCTTGAGCTTTATCTACAGAGCCGGCATAGGTAAATGCTACCTGTGCGCCCTGTTCAGCGTACATTTCAGCAATTTTCTTTCCGATTCCTCTTGTAGCTCCGGTGATTAGTGCTACCTTTCCTTCTAATAGTTTCATCATATCTCTTGATAATTATATTCTTAGTAAATACTTCCGTCTTTAAAAAAACGGCAATTTAGCACATTTAATTTTATACAAATTAAACGGTCCGCAAAGATATTATAAATTGTTATTCAATGCATTCCAAATCATCAAATTAGTGAAAATTTTTCGCTGTTTTTTATCATATTTTAAAGACGGTTGCCACTGTTTTTAAATCTTGTAAAATAAAGAACATCCGATTTTTTGTCTTTATCCAGCTTGAGAACCTCCTTCTGCCAGTAGTATTTATCGTAAATAATATCCTTCAGAGGCTCATTCTGAAAATTCACCACACCATATTTATCCTGCTTCTTTACGACAATTTCATTCTCAGAATTTTCAAATGCAATGATATCGTCATAAATAAAAGGAACAATCTCCTTCCCTTTTTCATCTATGATTCCATACAGATTGCTGGTGTTTCTGCATACGACAGGTTTTGAATAAAGATTGAGGATATTGAAAAAATTCGTCTCCTGCTCTTTAATGGAAACAATGTCTTTCATCGGAGCAACAGATTGATCGGTCACAGAGAATTTATAATATGCTTCCTGCTTTTTAATGATAAGCAGGTCAGGATAGAAAGCAATGATCTGTGTATTTTCTTCCAGAATGTTGTTTAAATCTTTATCCAGAAATTTTTCTTCCTTTCCCTTTTTGAGATAGATAAAGTCTTTTCTTGAAATCCTGAAGCTCTGTATAAAATCGTATTCCTGAGGAACAATGGTTTCCCCGTTAAGATTGACCACTCCGTTTTTCTTTAGCTTATCACTGTAAACGGTGAAAAGATCATTAAATAAAGGGGTAAGATACTTGAAATTGTTCGGATAAAGTTTTCTGTCCTTCTTTTTAAAAACCGTTGCTTTTCCTTTCTTTCTCAGATAAACATATTCTTTTGTTCCAAAATATTCCGGTTCAGCATCATCAAAAATCTCTTCCGCCAGTCTGTTTTCATCGGCGTCAACCAAGCCATATTTTCCTGTTGTCCTGTTTTTAGTAATCAGATAAGGATAGGAAGCCAGACTGTAGATCTGTGCTGAAAACTGATGTAATTTTTGTCCGTCTTTCCCAATGATTTCGCTTTGATGGTCTTCATTGATGATCAGGGCTTTGCCATTTTCGAAGTGATAATCTTCTTTAAATTCACGGTTGCTGACCTGCTTTCCATCCAAATCATATAAAAACCATGATTTATCTTTCAGGACCAAAAAACGGTCTTCTGCAACAAAGCGGATCCTATCTGAATAGGAAATGATCTCTTTTCCATTATAGTCATACACTGCTTCTTTCCCCTCTTTTGAAGAAATAATACATTTTTTGCTGAGCCAGGGCGTATTAAAACTCTGGTCATCTAAAGGAAGGATTTGATTTCCTTTTTCATCGATGATGGTAGATTTGGTCTTATTATCAGATTGTCTGACTGTAAGAATAAACCGGTTTTTAAAGATCTGAGAAATATTGTGGGGCGATTCAAACGTGATATTTCCTAATGAATCTACAATACTTTCTTTCTTATTTTTTGAATCATAAATCTTACCATATCCTTCGGAATAGGAATAAACTTCCATTCCTGTCTTTTTTGATAAAAGGATCTTTGTATACTGATTGGTCTGGGCCATACACACTGACGAACACAGTGCGAAAACTAAGTTTTTCAATGAATTTAGATAGAATTATTGACAATAAGAACGATCTCTCCTTTTAAAGTTTTGCTTTTGGAAAATTCAATTAATTCATTGATTGTTCCTCTCTTGGTTTCTTCAAACTTTTTAGAAATCTCACGGCTCAGACTGGCTTTTGTTTCTTCTCCGAAGAATTCTTTGATCTGCTCCAAAGTGGTATTGATCTTGTGTGGGCTTTCGTATAAAACAATGGTTTTTTTCTCTTCCGCAAGTTGCTTAAGCTTGGTCTGTCTTCCTTTTTTCTGCGGCAGAAATCCTGCAAACAGAAACTCATTATTTGGAAGTCCCGAAACCACAAGGGCCGGAATTAATGCTGTAGCGCCGGGAAGACATATCATTTCAATGTTATTGTCCGATCCTGCTCTCGCCAGCAGATAACCGGGATCTGAAATTCCTGGTGTGCCTGCATCGGTAATGATGGCAATATTCTGTCCGCTTTGAAGATCACCAATCACCTTTTCGGTAGCCTGATGTTCATTGTGAAGGTGATACGATTTTAAAGGTTTGGAAATCTCATAATGCTTTAAAAGTATTCCTGATGTCCTTGTGTCTTCACATAAAATATAATCAACTTCTTTAAGGACTTTTATAGCCCTGAAGGTCATATCTTCCAGGTTCCCAACGGGTGTGGGAACAAAATATAAGATTCCGCTCAAAATTATAAGAATTTATTTTCTACCAATATCCAGAGTCTCTGGGCATATTCATCTACTTTACTCCACTTTCTCTCGTAATAAAGATCGCTGAGATACTCTTTTGCTTCTTCCAGATTCCTGAATCCGTTCAGATGAGACACGGTTTCGTTCAGATCCGACTGACTTCCGTTGAAGAGCATTTTTGAAAAGGCAATTCTGTCATTCAGATCCAGTCTGAATTCGGGTTTTACCTTATCTGCCTCCATAAAGTTGGTAGGAATGTTGGTTTTCAAAATACCTCCCTGCTCTTCTTTTACTTCAGGCACTGGTTTTTGCTTTGGCGTTTCTCTTTCCAGAGGATCGTCATCAAAAAGAGTCTGAACTGCTTTTAATCCTTTGATATTGGCCAGTTTTATTTTTTTCTCCTGCTGATAAGCATCGAGATCTTCGAAGCTTTCATCAGAAGCATGTTTTTCTGTTTCGTGGAAAGGTTTGTCTATCTCTACAATTTTTCTTCTGTCATATACTTCCGCAAGAATGGTTTCCTCTTTTTCTTCTAAAGGAAAGTCATTTTTTATCTCGCTCAGGATATTTCCTACATTGGAAGTTTCTGTAAGCATTTCTCCCTGTTCCATCATGACATTGGATGCCACAAACTGCTCTTCATTTTCCTCGATCAGTATTTCGTCTTCCAGCATTTCAGTATCAAAAATACTTGGAATTTTTTCTGTCGGTTCTTTTGCCTGATCTGAACCCTTTTGGGAATTCAATTCTTCTTTTTCAAGATCATTTGCATCATTTGTTTCATGTGAAACCTTTTCTTCATCTTCCTCCATTTCATTAAGCTGATGATTAAAAATCACCTCCTCTTCTGTCGTTTCAGTGGTGAATAAATCTTCATTCAGATCTTCATCATTGTCCGGTTTTGCATCAGCAAGGATCCTTTCTTCATCTACGAAACTCAATACTTTTTCGTTCCCATTGAAAGATTCATTTTCTTCGATCTCATTCAGCTGGCTATTGAAAACATCTTCTTCCCCGTCAACGGCATTGTGAGAAACTTTTTCCTGAATCTCTGCCATTGACCTTTGTCCGTAGTTTTCTTCTGCAAAGCTGACAATATTCTCGTGGAATTCATTTTCTACAATCTCATCAAGCTGATGGTTAAATATTTCCTCTTCATCAGATGACGAATTAGTATAATTTTCACCTTCATTTTCATCAATTTCATTAAACTCATTATTGAAGATGGCCTCTTCCTCTGTCACCTCATGGTTAGATTCGTGACCTTCATCCAAATTCAATGAAACATACTGGCTTTGTGAGTACTGCTGGGAATGATCCGTAATGAAGTATTCCATATTTTTTTCAAGTAATCTTAAAAAAGATATCCTGTTCGCAAGCTCATCTACAAGATCCTGCTTGGAAAGTAATTCGTCTACGTTGTTGATTTTATCCAGGATATCAATGATATTCTTGGATTCAAAAAAAATTTTTTCCTTTAAATCTTGGATGTTCTGCATAATAAGAATCTTATTAAAATTGCTTACTTTTGATCTTAAAAATATACGGCTAATTTAACAAATGTTTTTAGAAAATACAATTAATCATTCCAAACAAAGTGGTTGGATGGAAGTTATTTGTGGCTCTATGTTTTCGGGGAAAACCGAAGAGCTGATCCGACGATTGCGAAGAGCTGAAATGGCGGGACAGAACGTGGAAATTTTCAAACCGAGACTGGATACACGATATTCTGACGAGGACGTTGTTTCTCATAATCAGAATAAAATACGGAGTACAGCAGTAGATAATCCCAATGAAATTCTTTTGCTGGCTTCTAACTGTGATGTGGTAGGAATAGATGAAGCACAATTCTTTGATGAAAGCATTGTAGATATCGCCAACCAGCTTGCCAACAGCGGTACGAGAGTCGTTGTGGCAGGACTTGATATGGATTTCCTGGGACGTCCCTTCGGTCCGATGCCTAACTTAATGGCTACCGCAGAATATGTAACGAAAGTGCATGCTATTTGCAAGAGAACGGGTAATCTCGCGAACTACTCTCTGAGAACTTCCCAGGGAAATGACCTCGTAGAGCTAGGTGAAACAGAAAGTTACGAAGCAGTAAGCCGACGTGTTTTTATTGACGAAGTACTTTTAAGAAAAAATAAATAATAAGGCCGTTAAATAGCGGTTGATAATAGCAAAGACGCAGAATTATTTCTAATACACGACCATTTTAAGATCCCAGAAAATCAACCGTTTTTCGCAGGCAGGGATTTTATCTTCGATAAGATCACTTACACCTTAAGAAGGTATCTGTTATTAATTATTTTACGTCTTTACGATTGTCCAAAAAAATAAATTAACTTGTAAAGGTAAATAACAAAATTTTGAAAATAAATATGATTTAAAAACATCATATTTATTTTTTTCAAAAAGTTTACCATTATAAGCTCAAAATAAAGCAGAAGGGGTATCAATGAACTATACAGTAAAACAAATTGCAGAGATCACCAATGCACAAATCATTGGAGACAAAGATTTAGTGGTCAGAAATATAGCGTTCGACAGCAGAATTATCTATTCAACAAAAAATACGGCATTTGTAGCGATCAATACGCATAAAAATTCCGGTGAAAAATTTATTGAATCGGCAATAGACCGTGGTATCGGCGTGATCATTTCTGAGCATCAGTATCCGCAGTTTGAAAATATTACATGGATTATTGTTGACAATTCGGTAGACTTTCTTCAGAAACTGTCCCGATACCATTTCGAGAATGCTCATATTAAAACTATAGGAATTACCGGAAGTAACGGAAAAACCATTTTAAAAGAATGGCTTTATCAATGTCTGTGGAATGAGTTTCCGACTGTAAAAAGTCCGAAGAGCTTTAATTCCCAGATAGGTCTTCCGCTTTCTCTGCTACAAATTAACAGCTCACACGAACTTGGCATTTTTGAAGTAGGAATTTCAAAGCCTCACGAGATGGAAAAACTGGAAAATATTTTTCATCCCCAGATCGGGCTGCTTACCCATATCGGAAATGCCCATGCGGCCAATTTTACATCTGAAGAGGAACTTATTGATGAAAAGATCATGCTTTTTAGAGGTTCTGAAGTCATTATTTACAATGGCGACAATGAATTGGTTGACAAAAAGATACACAAATTATATTCAAGCAAAAAATTAATTTCTTACGGGCTTAAAAAGAATAATCAGGTGTTCACTAAAGAACCAGTTTCTAAGGATGAAAAAATTACGGTGGTTTATTTTGACGAAGAAATCTCCTTCCCTGTTCATCAGAGGGATGAAGCTACGTTGACGAATGCTTTGGCTTTGATCACTGTTTTAAAGGAAGTCAATATTGATAATCAAAAGATCGTCGAAAAACTCAATTCTTTAAAGGCTGTCGAAATGCGACTGGAAGCTATTGAAGGAATTAAAAATAATATCATCATCAATGATTCTTTTAATCTTGATCTGGACTCACTGAAAACAGCACTTCAGTTTTTGAATGAATATAACAAATCTAAAAAATCTTTGGTTTTAACAGATATTGTAGGCGTTAATTCCAATTCTCAAGAACTTTATGAAGAAGTTTCAGAGCTTGTGAATGATCAGAAGTTTGATTCTGTATTTCTCATTGGTGATGAAATATCGAAGTTCAGTGATTTATTTAAATCTAAAACTTTTACTTTCTTAGACACCAAGGAATTAATTGACAGTAAACATCTTACCGAAATTGAAAACCAGATCATCCTATTAAAAGGAGCGAGAAAATTTGAGATTGAAAAACTTAAAGATATCCTTGAACTCAGAAAACATGATACTGTTCTGGAGATCAATCTGAATGCTATTCTACATAATATCAACTATCACAAATCCCTGCTGAAACCGGGAACAAAAATGATGGCCATGGTAAAAGCAAATGCTTATGGATTGGGCAGCTATGAAATCTCCGAATTTCTGCAGCACCATCATATTGATTATCTGGGTGTTGCTTATGCCGATGAAGGCATAGAGCTCCGCAAAAAAGGGATTACCACTCCTATAATTGTGATGAATCCCGAACAGCACAGCTACGAAGCGATCATTGAATATAACCTGGAACCTGAGATCTACAGTTTCAGAGTATTGGAATTGTTTTATGATGCTGTACAGAAATCAGGCTACGATAAAAAATACCCTATTCATATCAAGCTGGAGACCGGAATGCACCGTCTTGGTTTTAAAGATTTTGAACTGGATGAGTTAAGTGAGACTTTAAGCCATAAAAATGTAAAGGTTCAAAGCATGTTTAGCCATTTATCATCTTCTGATATGCCTGAAGAAAGGGAATTTACCCTCAGACAGTTTGAAGTTTTTGAAAAGAATTCCAGTTATCTAATTGAGAAGCTGGGTTACACTCCTCTTCGGCATATCCTTAATTCTTCGGGAATCACAAGTTATACAGACCATCAGTATGACATGGTAAGAATAGGAATCGGAATGATTGGTGAATCACCATGTAGTGAAATACAGAAACAACTTCAGTCTGTAGTAAGTTTTAAAACCGTAATTTCACAGATATCAACTGTTGATACAGGAGAATCTGTAGGTTACAGCCGAAAATATAAAGCTGATCATTCCGCCAGGATTGCTACTATTCCTGTGGGTTATGCAGATGGAATCCCAAGACTGATTGGCAACCAGATAGGCAATGTAGGGGTCAGTAAAATCCTTACTCCAATTGTAGGAAATATTTGTATGGATATGATGATGATCAATGTAGATCAAATCCCCAATGTAAAAGAAGGTGATACGGTCACCATCTTTAATGCAAAACCAAGTTTAAAAGAATTCGCAGGCTACTGCAAAACAATAACCTATGAAGTGTTAACGTCCATATCACCCCGGGTGAAACGGATTTATATAAAAGACTAGTTATGAGAAAACTCCTGATCCTTCTCTTCGTATTTCAACTCCTGATGATCCATTCACAAGTGAAAAAGGATCTGGTCATACCAAAAAATCCAAGAATAGGCCTTTCCCTCGCCGGTGGCGGAGCTAAAGGTTTTTCCCATGTAGGAGTGCTGAAAGTATTAGATTCATTGGGAGTAAAAGTAGATTATATTTCCGGGACCAGTATGGGTGCCATTGTAGGAGGCTTGTACGCTTCAGGATATTCCGGAAAAGAAATAGAGAAGATCATATTGGATACGGATTTCTATTCTTTGATCATGGATCCGAAATCCAGACAGGAATCTTCTTTTTTTAATAAATCCGTTGATAAATATCTTTTATCCATTCCATTAAAAAACGGGAAAATATCTCTTCCCTCCTCTATAAGTTCCGGACAAAGAAATGTCTACCTTCTCAAAGAACTTTTCAAAAATGTTTCCAATATTGATGATTTTTCCAAACTGCCGATTCCTTTTATGTGCGTCGCCACCAATCTGGAAAGCGGCAATATGGAGATCTTTGAAAAAGGTGATCTTGTACAGTCTATTATGGCCAGTTCGGCCTTCCCTTCTCTGATGGATCCGGTAAAGATTGGGGACAGTATCTATATAGACGGAGCAATGACCGTCAATTATCCTTCAAAGCCTTTAAAGGACAAAGGAATCGATATCGTGATTGGGGTGGACCTAAATCAGGATTTATCCACAAGAGACGATTTAAACAACATTATATCCATTCTTAATCAGGTTATTGATTTCGGAATTAAAAGGGATACCAGAAAGCAATATAAGTATACAGACATCAATATCAAACCGAATCTTAAGGGCATGACCGCTACCAGCTACGATGATAAGAAGAAAATTCTTGACAGTGGCTATGTGGAGGGCATGAAATACACTGATATCCTCGACCAGCTTCCGAAACGATCATTTGACCGCCTTAGAGAGCGCGTAAATCCCATCTATTCCAATGTATATAAGATTGACAGTATTTCCTTAGATGGAGGCAAAATATATGGCAAAAACTACGTTCTGGGTAAAATGGGGCTCCGTCTTCCTTCTATGCAGACGTATGGCAGTATCAATAAGAAAATTGATAAACTCGTAGCAACCAATAATTACAGATTTATCAACTATGACATCATCCCTGAAAATGACGCCAATTATCTTAAACTCTACGTTACAGAAGATGAAGCCCGTCACTTTTTGAAAGTAGGACTGCATTATGATGAAGTTTTTAAAACAGGACTTCTTCTGAATTATTCGGGGAAACGTCTTTTATTCAAAAATTCAAATCTATCTTTAGATGTCGTTGTAGGTGATAAACCGAGATATTATCTGAATTATTTTATTGACAATGGATATATCCCTGGATTTGGGATCTACTCTTCCGGAATGAGTTTTGACCTGAAAAATGTAGATAATAATATAGCAGATAAATGGGAATGGTTCAGAAATGAAGCCTATATCCAGTCTGTATGGAAGGATAAATTTGCTGTTGGAGGCGGGATCAGCCATGATTACTTTGGTGCCGAAATAAACGGGGAACATGAGAGGTACATGCGTTTTCTAAACCCTTATGTATTCTTAAAAAGCGATACTCAAAATGAGAAGGACTTCCCTTCCAGAGGTATTTACATCGGTGCAGAAGGTAAAGTAATCGATCTTTTGAAGTCTGAAGTAGACAAAAGAATTATCCAGGTAAAAGCAGATATCAGGATCAATATTCCACTTTCCAAGCAGTTCTCCTACCGTCTTAATCTTTACGGAGGAATTACGATTGGCGATAATCTTCCTGAATTCTACCAATACAGACTGGGTGGCATTTTTGAACAGAATCTCATCAATTTCAAGAGTTTTGGAGGTTTCTATTTTGCACAGCTAAAATCTAATAATGTTGTTCTTATCTCCAACGACCTTCAGTTTAAATTTAATAAAAGCTATTTCTTAAGCGGTAACTTTAGCTTTGCCAATCTTTCGGATGACATCAATTTTGAAGATGCAGTTAAAGTAAACTATAGCTCAGTAGGGCTTACCGCAGGCTATAAATCGCCTTTCGGGCAGATTAAAATCAATTTTAGCCACTCACTTAAAAACAATCAAAAAGGCATATTCAGTGTTATTTTAGGACACTGGTTTTAATACAATGATACAATTCTTTTACGAAAACTTACAGGAATCTGTCAGTACAGATTATCAAAAATGGCTGGAAGATATTATACTTTCAGAAGGGAAAAAAATAGGCGAAATCAATTATATTTTCTGCGATGACGAATATCTGCTTAAGATCAATCAGGATTATCTACAGCATGATTATTATACCGATATCATCACTTTCGATTATGTAAAAGGCAAAACAATAAGCGGAGAGATTTTCGTATCTTTGCAGCGGATTTCGGACAACGCTTCTACTCTATCCAGAGATTATGAAGAAGAACTAAAAAGGGTCTTGGCTCATGGCATTCTTCACCTCTCAGGATATAAGGATAAGACAGAAGAAGAAGAGAAAGAAATGCGGAGAATGGAAGATCTTTACCTGGCTAAATTCAGAGATTTAAATCCTGGATAAATTAAAGAATCACTTAAAGGATAATCCGTAAAGTGCTAAAAGCTAGATATAATTACAACTCACTTAGAGTGCATTCTCTAAAAATGTTTCACGTGAAACATTCATAGAAAATATTAAAATTTAAAGCTTTAAATAAGCAATATAAAAATGATTTCAGATACATATGACGTAATCGTAGTAGGTGCCGGACACGCAGGTTGCGAAGCTGCAGCAGCGGCCGCTAACCTGGGTTCAAAGACCCTACTTGTTACAATGAATATGCAGACCATCGGACAGATGAGCTGCAACCCAGCCATGGGAGGAATCGCAAAAGGACAGATCGTAAGAGAGATTGATGCTATGGGAGGATACTCCGGAATTATAGCAGACAAATCAGCGATTCAGTTCAAAATGCTGAACCTTTCCAAGGGTCCTGCGATGTGGTCTCCAAGAACTCAAAATGACAGAATGCTTTTTGCTGAAGAGTGGAGATTGGCATTAGAAAATACACCCAATCTTGATTTCTTTCAGGATATGGTGAAACAGCTGATTGTAGAAAATAATAAGGTAACCGGAGTTATTACTTCTTTGGGAATTGAGATAAAAAGTAAATCTGTTGTTTTAACCAATGGAACATTTCTTAATGGATTAATTCATGTTGGAGATAAACAATTAGGCGGAGGAAGAATGGGTGAACCCAGAGCATTCGGAATTACCGAACAATTGGTAAGTTTAGGTTTCGAGGCCGGAAGAATGAAAACAGGAACTCCTCCCCGGGTAGACGGAAGAAGTCTGGATTATTCCAAAATGGAAGAACAGAAAGGAGATGAAAATCCTCAGAAGTTCAGCTATACGGACACTCCGAAATTAACAAAACAGTTAAGCTGTCATATTGTTTATACCAATGAAACGGTACACGATATTTTACGCGAAGGTTTCGACAGAAGCCCAATGTTTAATGGAACAATTCAAAGTTTAGGACCAAGGTATTGTCCGAGTATTGAAGACAAGATCAACCGTTTTGCAGAAAGAACAAGACATCAGCTTTTCGTAGAACCGGAAGGATGGAGAACGGTTGAGATCTATGTCAACGGATTCAGTTCTTCTCTTCCTGAAGATGTACAGATCAAAGCTATGAAACATATTCCTGGTTTTGAAAATGTAAAAGTATTCCGTCCCGGATATGCTATTGAGTATGATTACTTCCCTCCTACCCAATTAAAACATACCTTAGAAACCAAACTGATCGACAATTTATATTTTGCTGGCCAGATCAACGGAACCACAGGATATGAAGAAGCCGCAGGACAAGGCTTAATGGCCGGAATCAATGCACACAACAAAGTACACGGTAAAGAAGATTTTATCCTTAACAGAGATGAAGCGTACATCGGTGTATTAATTGACGACCTGATTACAAAAGGAACAGAGGAGCCTTACAGAATGTTTACTTCGCGTGCAGAATACAGATTATTACTCAGACAAGATAACGCAGATATCCGATTAACGGAAAAAGCGTATCATTTAGGTCTGGCAAAAGAAGAACGTTTAAGAAAAGTAGAAACGAAAGTATCTAAGAGTCAGGAACTTGAAACCTTTTTACGAGAAACTTCTTTAAAGCCGGGTATCATCAATCCTATTCTGGAAACTATTGAAAGTAACCCTGTAGATCAGGCCTACAGAGCTTCACAATTCCTTACACGACCTAATATTACTTTAGACAAGCTTGACGCAATAGATTCTATCAGAGAATTCTCTTCTCAGTATGACGAAGAAGTAAGAGAGCAAGCTGAAATTAATATAAAGTATAAAGGATATATTGAAAAGGAAAAAGAAAATGTAGCTAAGCTGAATCGTTTGGAAAACATAAAAATTCCGGAAGATTTTGATTATGAAAGCATTTCTAGCCTTTCTTTGGAAGCAAAACAGAAAATGTCCAATGTAAGACCTAAAACCATTGCACAGGCAGGCAGGATCAGTGGAGTTTCTCCAGCCGATATAAACGTTTTACTGGTGTATTTAGGACGTTAAATCAAAAATGTTTCACGTGAAACATTTGTAAATTAAAAGCAAAAATTAAGGTATTTATGACCGTTAGAATGATTTCATAATTACCTTAATTTTAAATTATCAAGATATTAATTCATGAGAATAAAGGATCATTTTCTTTCACAGGAAATATTTGAAATAAAAGAGACAGAAACGAAAGGGGTATTCAAGACCTCCCCTATTCCATCCAACATTTCCAAATATTACGAAAGCGAAGATTATATTTCCCACCACCAGGATTCTGGAAGCTTCAAAGAAAAGCTGTACAAGTTCCTGCAATCATTTAATCTGCAATACAAAAAAAATATCATTGCAGACAGAATAAAGAAAGGATCAAAAGTTCTTGATTATGGATGCGGAGCTGGAGAATTTGTCAAATATATAGAAGAAGATTTTGAAACCTTTGGTTTTGAGCCTGATGCCGATGCCAGAAAAGCGGCATTGAATAAAATATCAAAAGCAACGGTACTGGACAACATTCAGACAATTCCGGATCAGAGCTTAGATGCAATCACCTTATGGCATGTTTTCGAACACATAGAAAATCAGGATGAGATCCTAAATTTATTTCACGGGAAATTAAAAGATAAAGGACTGCTCATTATTGCAGTTCCCAACCCTACTTCCTATGATGCAAAACATTACAAAGAATATTGGGCAGCCTATGATGTACCAAGACATATTTATCATTTCTCTAAAAATGGTATGGAAAATTTAATTTCCGAGAAGCCGGACTGGAAAATGAGAAAAATTAAACCTTTGGTCCTGGATTCGTTTTACATCTCAATGTTGAGCGAAAAATACAAAAAATCACCTCTTTTTTGGCTAAAAGCAGTCCTCTACGGAACGATTTCTAACGTAAAGGCTCTTTTTTCGAACGAATTTTCAAGTTTGATATACATTATCGAAAAAAGATAGAAAATCGATTTTTGAGCCATTTCTGAAGGCCGATTTTCATGGATTTCGACAAAAAAAATGAAAACCCGGAGATTTTTCCGGGTTTCTTTATTGGATTGATGTATATAACAAATAAAAAAATAAATTTCAAAACTCCCCTACTCCACTCTTTTAACGAATTATAAAATCTAAAAAGACAAAGTGTAGTAATTTATAACAAATTGTCTATTTCCAAAAAATATCACTTTAAAAAAAAATGAAAATAAATTGGAGCGATTGAAATAATTTCAAAATCCTGAACCGATGTCAAAAAATTTGACCACGTGAAAAAAAAAAATAATTTTCTAAAAATGTTTGCAAATAACATATTTACTTAAAAAATAAATTTTCAATAAAATGGCAGATATCCACATCTTTTTAACAAAATAGAAAATTTAACCGTGATTTTCTAAAATGAAACCCGATTCACTCTAAATTAAAAAATAAAGCTTAAAATCAGAAACTGAAAAAAAATATTCAAAAAATAAAAAAGACCGTCAAGCATGACGGTCTCCTATATATAAAAAATAAAATTCTATTTATTGATCGCAGCAACTCCAGGAAGTTCCAAACCTTCCAGACTTTCAAGCATTGCTCCACCACCTGTTGAAACATAACTTACTTTTTCTCCGTAACCAAATTGCTTCACAAAAGCAACACTGTCACCTCCACCTACAAGAGAGAATGCTCCCAATTTTGTAGCTTCAGCAATACTGTCACCAAGAGCAATAGTTCCTGCCGCAAAGTTTGACATCTCAAAAACTCCGATCGGACCATTCCAAAGAATTGTTCTTGAATTTAACAATACATCATTGAACTGATCTCTGGATTTCGGACCGGCATCAAGCCCCATCCATCCTTCAGGAATTGCATAGATATCAGCCTCTTTTCTTTCAGCATCATTATTGAAATCTTCCGCTATAATAACATCCGAAGGAAGATATACTTTTACCTGGTTTTCTTTTGCTTTTCCTAAAATCTCAAGAGCCAAAGGTAGCTTGTCCTCTTCTACCAAAGACTTTCCGATTTTGCCACCCAAAGCCTTAATAAAAGTAAAGGCCATTCCTCCACCAATGATCAGATTATCTATCGCCGGAAGTATATTTTCTATAATGGTAATTTTAGTTGAAACCTTAGATCCACCTAAAATTGCAGTTACTGGTCGCTCTCCTTTTCTTAATACTTTATCGATCGCCTGAAGCTCTTTTGCCATTAGTAAACCGAAAAATTTAGTTGATTCAAAATATTGAGCAATCACCGCTGTTGAAGCATGAGCTCTGTGAGCAGTTCCAAATGCATCATTCACGAAAGCATCACCCAGTTTTGAAAGTTGCTCAGCAAAAGCGGCATCCCCTTTTTCTTCCTCATTGTGGAAACGAAGGTTTTCCAACAACAGGATCTCGCCAGGTTGAAGCTCAGCAGCGGCCTTTTCAGCCTTTTCTCCGATACATTCATCCACAAACTTCACTTCCTGTCCAAGAACGCTGGAAACTTCATCTACGATATGTTTAAGAGAGAATTCATCTTTCACTTCACCCTTTGGTCTTCCAAGATGCGTCATTAAGATCACAGAACCTCCGTCATTAAGAATTTTTTCTACGGTAGGCTTTACAGCCGTTATTCTCGTATTATCGGTCACTTTTAGCTGGTCATCCTGCGGAACATTGAAGTCCACTCTTACCAGGGCCTTCTTGTCTTTAAAATTGAAATCATTGATTGTTTTCATAAATATCGTTGAATTTTCGTTTCACAAATGTAAGCTTTTAAACTTTTTCAACAGATCCCCTGAATTAAAACTTTTCCGAAACTTTCCCCCAACCCAATCACCCACTAATCAACAATTTTTTTCTCTTTAAAGAAAAGAATAATGTAGTTGTTGTTGAGTATTGTTAGTTTCGGGGATAAGTTTTATCAAAATAATTGATAACAAATAATTTTTATTCAATTCATATTTAATTCACATTGTAATCTCTTGTAAATCTGTCTTTTCACAGACTTATCAACAGATGTGAATAACTTCCTCACAAAACCATTCTTAGTAATTTAATTATGGAAAAAGTTCGGATTAAGTGAAGAAAACAATTTGAAAGTTGTGACTAAAATTTCCAAATACATTTCCCATTACGAAATAAATTCTTCTTTAAAAATAGAAAGTTGGAAAAAGTTTTCCACAGTTATTCACATACCTTTTCACAAATTACCCCCGAACAACTAACAGACTTTGTTATTATTCTTACCTTTGTCATGAAATAAAATCTAAAAAGACTTAATACAGGTATTATGAAAAGAAAAATAGCAATTGCTGCAGACCATGCAGGCTATGAGTATAAGGAGATTGTTAAGAACTTTCTGTCTGAAAAGTTTGATGTTCAGGATTTTGGAACGTTCTCCACAAACAGTGTGGATTATCCGGACTTTGTACATCCTGCTGCAACCTCTGTTGAAAACGGGGAAAATGAACTGGGAATTTTGATCTGCGGAAGCGGAAACGGGGTTCAGATTACAGCGAACAAACACCAGAAGATCAGATGTGCGCTTTGCTGGATGCCGGAGATTGCAGTACTGGCAAGACAGCATAATGATGCAAATATGATCTCTATGCCTGCGAGATTTATATCTAAAGAAGTAGCCATAGAAATTGCAGATAAATTTCTTTCTACAGACTTTGAAGGTGGAAGACACCAGAACAGGGTTGATAAAATTGCTGTTTGCTAAATATATAAAGGCCTGTAAATCAAATTGCAGGCCTTATTTATTTTTTATTTTGTACATTTGCATCAGCTGATAGAAAATTACCAGTCTATTATTTCCATACAAAACCTTACCTGTTTAAAAGATATTAATCAAAGGTTTTTCTCTCCTCTTCTCCATATTTGTAGTAATTTTATACAAACTAAAGTTTCCATTATAAGTAAATTTGGAAGGAAAATTGATGCAGTTGAATTAATAAGAACCCTATAAAACTGAATGAAGATCAAAGTATCTGCCGTATTATTTTTTATAATAAGTTGTTTCCACGCTCAGGAAATGAAGGATACAGATGGCGATGGAATTTGGGATAAGGATGATGCCTGTCCAACGGTTGCAGGGAAATCTGAGCTGAATGGATGTCCAAAAGATGATTGCACAGAGAATAGTAAGCTTCAAAAAAGGAATGTAGAAGATTTTGTTTCACAACAAAAAGAAATCAATTATCTGGCGTTGCAGAAACATTTTCTACAGATTTTAAAAAAGATAAATTTTGATTCAGAAATACTATTATTTTTAAATTCAAATGTATCGGAAGGTGAAGGTCCTTCAAAGTGCCCAACATTAGATTTTTCAGAATATCAGGAATATTCTACAAGTAATTTCATATGGAATGAAAGTATGCTGAATGATTTATCCAGGACATTAGATCAAACTATTTTTCCAGTGTCATATAATTCCTGGTGGTGGGGAAATGGAGGATTCTATACAGAAAATAGTAAAGAGTTTATATTTTTATCCAAAAGCCAGATAAATTATATCAATAAATTGCCATTATTTTCAGATGTAAAACACGGAAGAATCAGATATATTAGAGTCAAAAATAAAAAACTGGAAGGACTGTCTAAAGATTTTAATCAAATTATCTTTCGTCAAGATAGAACAATTGTCAATGGATCATTTGAAACAGAAATTGAATTAACGATTAACACAAAAATAGAATTTCATGCTTACATTTTTAAGTATGATTTTGATAAAAAAGATTGGCTTTTAACATCAGATAAAAGTCAAATAATAACAATTAAATAATATTAAAATGCCAAGAAAAGGTAAATATATAAGCCATAAAAACGAACAGAAACTCATGGAAATCGGAAGATTGATCCTGCGTTTCATGAATACCAATTCGTCCAAGATCTATAATTATAAGCAGATCGCAGACGGAATAGATTATAAAAATCCGCGTCAGAGAGAACTCGTGATCCAGTCTCTTCATAAACTTCAGGGTTCTGAGAAGATCAAAGAAGTAGAGAAAGGAAAATTCATCGTTAATCTAAAGATTGCAGGAACATTAACCGGAGTCATTGATTTTAACCAGTCCGGTAACGCCTACGTAAAAGTAGAAGGCGTGGAAGATGATGTCTTTATCCACTCCAAAAATGTGAAAGATGCGCTTCAGGGCGACAAAGTTCTCATTATCACCTATCATTTTAAAGGGAAGAAACTGGAAGGTTCGGTACTGGAAGTTCTGGAAAGAAACAGAACTGAATTTGTAGGAACATTCCAGCTGGTGGCCCACAAAGACTTTGGATTTGTGGTGTGTGATAAAAAATCGATCAATACCGATATTTTCATTTCAAAAGCAAACTTCGGTGGAGCCGAAAACGGCGATAAAGTAGTCGTAAAAATGACAGAATGGAGACCGGGAGATAAAAATCCTCAGGGAGAAATTATCCAGGTTTTGGGTGCTCCGGGCGAGCATGAAACTGAGATCCACTCTATCCTTGCGGAGTACGGTCTTCCGTATGAATTCCCGCAGGAAGTTGAGCTCGATGCTGATAAAATTGACAGAAGAATTACCGATGAAGAAGCTGCAAAGCGTTGGGATATGCGTGATATCTGTACCTTCACCATTGACCCTAAAGATGCAAAAGATTTTGATGATGCGCTTTCCATAAGAAAAATGGAAAACGGAAACTGGGAGATCGGGGTGCATATCGCGGACGTTTCTCACTACGTAGTTCCGGGAACGATGCTGGATGATGAAGCCTATAAAAGAGCAACGTCGGTATACCTTGTAGACCGTGTGGTTCCAATGCTTCCGGAAGTTTTAAGTAACGATGTATGTTCTCTCCGCCCGAACGAAGATAAATATACTTTCTCTGCCGTTTTTGAACTGAATGACAAAGCAGAAATTCAGAAACAATGGTTTGGAAGAACCGTGATTCATTCAGACCGAAGATTTACGTATGAAGAAGCTCAGGAACGTATAGAAACTGGGCAGGGAGATCTTGCTGAAGAAATCAATACGTTGGATAGACTTGCGAAAATCATGCGTGATGAAAGAGTAAGAAATGGAGCGATCACTTTCGACAGAAGTGAAGTAAGATTCAATCTGGATGAAAATAACTCGCCGATTGGAGTATACTTTAAGATCAGTAAAGATTCCAATCACCTGATCGAAGAATTCATGCTTTTAGCCAATAAAAAAGTGTCTGAATTTGTATCATTGACCAGTAAAGGAACAGTAAGCAATAATACCTTTATTTACAGGGTTCACGACGATCCAAATCCTGCGAAACTGGAAGCATTAAGAGATTTTGTTTCTACTTTCGGATATAAAATGAACCTTGACAATACCAAGAAAGTAGCTGAATCATTGAACAAGCTTCTTTTTGACGTCAAAGGAAAAGGAGAAGAAAATATGATCGAAACGCTCGCTATGAGAAGTATGAGCAAAGCCGTATATTCTACAGAACCTATCGGACACTACGGTTTAGGTTTTGAATACTACAGCCACTTCACCTCTCCTATCCGTCGTTATCCCGACCTTTTGGCCCACCGTCTTTTACAGCATTATCTTGATGGAGGTAAATCTCCAAGCAAACAGGAGCTTGAAGACAAAGCAAAACACTGCAGTGCAATGGAAAGACTGGCTGCTGATGCGGAACGAGACTCTATTAAGTTCATGCAGGTGAAATTTATGGAAAAACACCTTGGAGAAACCTTTACCGGAGTTATTTCAGGTGTTGCAGAATTCGGTTTCTGGGTAGAAATACCTGAAAACGGTGCTGAAGGCTTGATCAAATTAAGAGATCTTGTGGATGATTCCTATTCTTACGATGCGAAAACCCATGCAGTGTATGGTCATAAAACCGGAAAAAGACATCAGTTAGGGGATCAGGTCCAGATCAAAGTAGTAAAGGCCAACCTTATTCAGAAACAGTTGGACTTTAAGATTGTTGATTAATTTCATAGAGAGCTTATGAAAAGAGTACTTGAAATAGATAAGGAAGAATTTTCAGAAATTTTAGAGAAAACATTTTCAGAAATTGTCCATTTTTTTAATTCTCTGGATGAAATATCTACCCAGCCAAATGTAAAACTGGAACATCAAAAACTTTCTTACGAAGGATGGGGATCAAAAAAAGTTTTAGAATATTTCCAACAAGCAGTAAAACCAATTATTTCTGGTTCCAGTGGACCTAAATATTGGGGCTTTGTTACCGGTGGGGCAACGCCAGCAGCTTTAATTGGAGATTTTTTGGCAACTATTTATGATCAAAATACACAGAGAATTAATCAGGGAGGAGATATTTCTGCCCTTTTGGAAGTAGAAACTGTTAAGATGTTGCTGGATTTCTTTAGCCTGCCGGATTCTTTTGAAGGAGGTTTTGTGACAGGCGCTACTATGTCAAACTTTACATGCCTTGCTACAGCCAGACAATGGGCAGGGCATCAAATAAATAAAAACTATGCATTAGAAGGTGTTTCTACTGATGATTTTGTCATACTTTCCGCAGAACCTCATTCTTCAGTTGTCAAATGCCTGAGCATGTTAGGGATAGGGAGTAATAATATTGTTTCTGTTAGGAAAAAAGATGAGACAAGAGAGGCAGTTGATGTTGAAGATTTAGAACAAAAACTAGAATTATATAAGGCCAAGCAAATCATTATTTCAACCAGTGGAGGAACCGTAAATACGGTTGATTTTGATGATATGAAATCTATCAGCAGACTAAAAGAAAAATATAATTTCTGGTGGCATATCGATGCTGCTTTCGGTGGGTTTGCTAATATTCTGGATGAATACAAACATTTATTAGATGGTTGGGAAAATGCAGACAGTATTGCAGTAGATTGCCATAAATGGATGAACGTGCCATATGAAAATGCGGTTTATTTTATTAGAAAAGAACATAGTGTTTTGCAGATGCAGGTTTTTCAAAACTCCAATGCAGCCTATTTAGGAAACCCGGAAGATAATTTTTCCTATGGTAATTTTACGCCTGAGAATTCCAGGAGATTCAGAGCTTTGCCTACATGGTTTACCCTAAAAGCGTATGGAAAAGAAGGCTATCAAAATATAGTGAGAAATAATATACAGAATGCTCAAAAATTTTCAGTATTTGTAGAAAATCACCCTGCATTACAATTATTGTCAGAAACAAGATTAAATTGTGTATGTTTTTCATTGAAAGAAAATCCCGAGAAAAGTTCTAAATTATTGGATATCATTAATGAAAATGAGAAAATTTTTATGACTCCTACAAAGCTTAATAATAAAGCGGGAATCAGGGCTGCATTTGTAAATTGGAGAACAAGCGATAAAGATTTAGACGTCGCTTTTACAGAAATACAATTTGCGCTTGATAAAATGGATATTTAATACTATTATTCTTAAATTTAGAGCATGTTTGAACTTGTACTTTCTGCCGTTGTCTTAGGATTTATGCTGAGCCTGGTTTTTATAGGACCAATTTTTTTCCTGTTAATTGAAACCAGTTTTTCCAGAGGACCAAGACATGCCCTGGCATTGGATCTCGGAGTTATTACAGCAGATATATTATGCATTGTTGCTGCGTATTATGCCAGTGCAGATATTGTTACTTTAATAGATAAGCATCCCGGATTTTACAGGATTACTTCTATTCTTATATTTGTATACGGGATCGTGATGCTGGTGACCAAAACCAAAATGCATATGCCTGGTGAAGAAAGGATCATTGGCCAAAACTATTTTAAAACCTTTTTCAATGGTTTTTTCTTCAATCTTTTGAATGTGGGAGTGATTCTCTTCTGGCTGGTGACGGTGATTTCCGTAAGAAACCAGTACCCAGATACCAGCAGTTTTATTCTTTATGTGGGGATTGTCATTGGCACCTATCTGTGCATTGACCTGGCCAAAATATTCTTAGCAAAACAATTTCACGATAAACTTACCCAGAAACTCGCCAACAAGATCAGAAGGATTGTAGGCGGGATTCTTATTGTGTTCAGTTTCTTTATATTTCTGCAGAGCTTTAAAAAATTCAATCAGTTCGACAGACGTTTAGAAGAAGCTGAGAAAAAAGAAATCAAGTACCAAAAAACAGAATGAAAAAAATAATCTTTCCAAAAGTTCTTAAAAAAGGAGCAAAAATAGCTGTTATCTCCCCTGCCGGAGCTGTAGATCCGTCTCAGCTTGAAAAGGGCATAGAAATGATCAAAAACAGAGGTTTTGAACCTATATTGGGCGAACATCTGTACACTAAATTTTCAAACGGATATAATTATGCCGGGACAGAACAGGAAAGATTAAAAGACATCAACTGGGCTTTAAATGATCAAGATATTTCAGCAGTCTGGGCTTCCAGAGGAGGTTACGGATGTCAGCATCTGGTTCAGCATCTCAAACTGAAAAACTTTACAGAAAACCCTAAATGGTATATCGGATACTCTGATAATACGGTGATACAAAGCTATTTACTGAAGAAAGGTTTTGCCACTATTCACGGACAAACTATCAAAACATCAAGTTTTGGAGTAACAGATGAAAGCTATGACCTGATCTTTGATGTTTTAAAAGGTAAAAGTCTTAAATATGCTTTAAAATCTCATCAATTGAATACAACCGGAACTATTGAAGGTGAATTGGTTGGAGGTAATTTAGCTCTTATCTATGCCCTTTTAGGAACTAAATATTCTTTCGATTTTAAGGACAAGATCTTATTCATTGAGGATATCGGGGAAAATTTCTATGCCCTGGACCGAATGATTATGAGCCTCGAATTAGCCGGAGTTTTTACTAAAATAAAAGGACTGATCATTGGTGGAATGACCAATATGGGCGATGAAAAGGAGAATAAAAGTTATGAAGAAAGTTTTGATGAATTTGCTTATAAATTAATTTCAGACAGAATTTCAAAGTATAATTTCCCGACTGTTTTCGGATTTCCCAACGGCCATATTAAAGATAACAGACCTTTGATTATTGGTGGAAAAGTAACAGTCAAAGTTGAGGATAAAGTAAAAATTGAGTTTTAATTGATGCCAATATCCTTTATTTAATCTGCTCTCAAATATTAAAACTAACGTGATGGCAACTCATAATGATTTCGGTAAAATAGCAGAAGATCTTGCCGCAGAATATCTGCAGAAGAATGGTTATAAGGTGGTTAAGAGAAATTTTCGGTTTCAAAAGGCGGAGATTGATATCATTGCTGAAAAAGAAAACCTGATCATCATCGTTGAAGTAAAAGCGCGTTCTACAGATGCTTTTATATTGCCTCAGGAGGCGGTGACCAAAGCAAAAATCAGATCTGTTGTGTCAGCGGCCAACCACTATCTTGAAGAGTTTAACAGGAACAATGAAGTAAGGTTTGATATTATTTCTGTTCTTCCTGACGAAAGAAAGAACCTGATTATTGAACATATAACCGATGCTTTTGAAGCTTTAGACGCCAACTGATTATAATAGTTTAACAATCTGATCATATACTATTCTAACAATGGTCAAATCCACGATCTGTCATTGTTACATTGATAAAGTGATACATTGCTACATTAATAAAGAAATTATGAAAACAATACTCATTACCGGAGCCACTTCCGGAATAGGAAAATCTACGGCAGAGCTTCTTGCCAGACAGGGAAACAGAATCATCATCTGTGGAAGGAGAAACGAAGTTTTAGAATCAATAAAAACTGAGCTTTCTCAATTTACCGAAATATTTAGTTTATTATTTGATGTAAGAAATCTTGCAGAAGTTGAAAATGCCATCAATTCACTTCCTGAACAATGGAAAAATATTGATGTTTTAATCAATAACGCAGGGAATGCACACGGTTTGGAACCTCTTTCTTCCGGAAAGACAGATGATTGGGATTCCATGATCGATGGTAATGTAAAAGGCTTATTATACGTTTCTAAAATGGTTATCCCTTCCATGAAAGAGAGAAACGCAGGTCATATCGTAAACATTAGTTCAGTGGCAGCAAGACAAACGTATGCCAATGGTGTGGTTTACTGTGCAACTAAAAAAGCAGTTGATGTGATTTCTGAAGGAATGCGTCTGGAACTTACCGAATTTGGAATTAAGGTGACCAATATCCAGCCGGGAGCAGTAGAAACAGATTTCTCTCTGGTAAGATTCAAAGGAGACAGTGAAAGGGCAGCTACGGTATATGCCGGATACGAAGCCTTAAAAGCAGAAGATATTGCGGATGCTATTGCCTATTGTGTAAACGCTCCTAAGCATGTCATGGTTTCAGATATGACGATTTATCCAAGCGCACAAAGCGAGCCCAGAACCATCTACCGGAAATAGTCTCAAAATAAAGGCATAAATTTGCATAATATTCAAAAGCAATTTTGCCTTTTTGCAATTTGCCAATTAGCTTAAAAATTAGAGAGATGAAAATTCTATACCTGGAAACCTCTTCCAAAAACTGTTCTGTAGCTATTTCAGACGACGAAAAGCTCCTATGTTTGTGCGAAGAAGTCTCCGAAAACTACAAACAGTCTGAAAGTCTTCACACCTATGTAGAATGGGCACTGGAAGGCGCAGGTCTGACCATGCAGGATATTGAGGCCGTTTCCTTGGGCAAAGGTCCGGGTTCTTATACCGGATTAAGAATAGGGGCAGCCTCCGCAAAAGGTTTCTGCTACGGACTGAAAATTCCGCTTATGGCAGTAAATTCTTTGGAAACGATGATAGAGCCTTTTTTAGGCAAAAACTACGATTATGTGGTGCCATTGATCGACGCAAGGAGAATGGAGGTTTATACGGCTGTTTATGACGGCGAGACGGGTAAGGAGCTTTCACAGACCGAAGCGAAAATTTTAGATGAGACTTCTTTTGAAGAATTTAAAGATAAAAAAGTGATTTTTGTAGGCGATGGTGCCAGGAAAGCTAAAGACATTCTCAATCTGCCCGATGCAGACTTTAAAGATGATGTCTACCCTTCTGCACAGTACCTTATCAAACGGACACTGGAAAAGACAGACCAAAAGGATTTTGAAGATATAGCCTACTTTGAACCCTTTTATCTCAAAGATTTTCACGGAGTAAAGAAAAAGAAAAGCGAAGATTAGATCTTCGCTTTTTTTATTTATTTTGGCATTGATGGTACACCATCAGGAATTTTTTCTTTATCCTTTTTCAGTCTTTGTTTAGGATTTTTTGGCTCAGCAGTTCCCGTACCTTGAAGCGACTGTAAAAGCTGACTGTTGTTTTTATCAATTCCGGCAGGAACCTGAGGGATATTATTATCCTGGTTTTGTACTGGTTGTACAGGTGTTCCCGGTTGCTGCGGAAGAGAATTTCCTTTATTATCAGTGGCCTGGAAAGAAAGCTCACTCTTCAGATAGTTCAGCATTTCTTTGGCTTTAACACCTTCAGGAGTCTTGGCATAATTGAGAGCAATCTGCTCAAGCTGCAGGATCATCACCTCTTTTCCACTGGTTTTACCCGTATTAAAAGCATTCAGCAGATGAAATTTCGGAATCAGGGCATCTTTTGGAAACTTTTTTATCGTTTGATCTATCACATCTCTGCTTTCTGCAAACTTTTCAGATTCATAAAGGGCATAGGCCTTTTTGTATTCATTTTCAACCTCTTCGGAAGATTTTACAAATGAAATATTTTTAGGGTTTCTTGCAAATTCAGCATAGGAAGTGTAAGGATAATCACTTAGAAGAATCTGCTTCGCTCTTTCTGACGCCTGGGGATTCTTCAGATAATTCATAGCAAAGATCTCATAAAGCGCCTGCAACATTACCTTTTCCTCCGGTTTTACGTCTACAAGGTCATATAAGGTCTTGGTGGCTAGCGGAGTATTCGTAAAATAATTCTGATACATTACTCCCAAACCTAAAGAAGCAGTATCCCTGTCTTTTTTCAGCTGACCCAGTTTTTCCTGATCTGTTGGGATCTGTTCGATATAGTAAGTAGGTTCAAAACGTCTTGGATTGGGTGCTGATGTCACTCCCAGAGCCTCATTTTTCATATCTTCAATAGACGCCATCTTCTTGGAATAACGCCAGTTATCCGCTAATGCTCTTTCTCCCCAGATCTGCTTAAACGAGGAAGTTCCTTTGCTTATCGTCCCGGTATTGCTGAAATAAAAACCTTTTGTAGTGACTCCAAAATCTTCAAAAGAATTGGTATTATTCGCAAATATAGAATTCGCATTGTAGTCTCCGCCATCAAATCCTTTGCTCCTTTCTGCACGTCTTCTTTCCAGCTCTTCTTTTTCCTCTTTAGCTTTCAGTTTTGCAATATATTTTGTGAAAAAGTCAGTTTTCTGTGGGTCGCTCATCTTCGCCAAAGAAAGAATACTGTCATTCTTTTTGATCAGATAATAGTTTTTGGAGATCTTCTTGATGTATTCAGACTGGTCCTTCAAAAGGATCTTGGAAGGCTCATAGGTCATTACCGTAAGTGCTGAATCATAGTAAGTTCCGGCACCGATATAGTCGTTTTTTTCAAGATAGCTCTTCCCTATTTCGTAGTAGGTTAAACCTCTTACCTGCGGATCAGATACTTTTTCGAACAAAGATTTTTTAAAGAAATCCTGAGCTTCATCTTTCTTCCCTGCTTTATTGGCCATTAAACCTAAAGCATAGTAAAATTCATTCTTTCTGGAACCGTACGTTCCTTTTTTACTAATGCCTTCAAGGTAATTCTTAGCCCCGTTGTAATCCCCTTTTCCATTGAATGTCTTCGCAATAGCAATCTGGGATTTTACTTCAAATTCGAAATCATTAGCGTACTTATAGGCCTGCGTAAAGCTTTCTCTGGCTTTATCATTGTTACCCATATTTTCATACACCTGCCCTTTCAGATAGGATATTCTGCTCTTTAATTTTCGGTCAGAATTCAGTTCAAAAGCTCTGTCAAGCTCAGCAGCTGCTTCCTCCTTTTTTCCTGAATCCAAAAGAGCTTCAGAATAATAGATGCTCAGCAGTTTAGCATAACTTTTATTAATGTCTTCCCCTTGCAGTTTGGCAAAAGTTTCATTGGCTTTATGATAATCTTTGATCTGTGCATAAGCCACTCCCTGATATATTCTCGCCAACGGAAGTCTTTTATCCTCCTTCATGTGCGTGAAAACATAATTCAGGGCGTCCAGAGCCTGCACCGCCTTATTCTGATAAATTCTGGACTGTACCAGGATCATATAGGCATCGAAGATCTTTTTATTCTTTTCTTCACCGTTTCTGATCACAGAATACTTGGTGATGGCTTTCTGAGCCTTTGCTTCAGCAATTTCCAAAGTGGTTGCCCCTTTATTCTGAAGATCATCAGGCTTACTGGGATCCTCTCCATTGGACCCGGGCATTCCTGGTGGCATTCCCGGAGCTCCTCTTCCTGAAGATGGTCTGTTCACTTCCGCCATCTTCATAGAGTTTTCGGCAAATGCAGCAGATTGTCCGAGATCACTGCCAAGCGGCTGATCCTCATAGGTAAGAATAGGAATATAAGGAGCATAGAAATTATCCTTATGTCCTTTGTCTCTGCTCGTAAATTCACTGTTCAATGCATCTTTAGCATTAAAAAGGGTATTATAATAGGTGTTAAATCCTTTCATGAATTTTGATCGCTGTTCCGGCTTTTTTGTCTTGGTGACACAGGAAGCAACGAGACACATGATTAAAAGGAATAATATATTTTTTTTCATTATTCAATATAACTCTCTTATCTGCTTTTTATTATAAGCAGTTGATGATTTTGTAAAAATAATAAAATTTTATAATGAATAATATTTATATTTCATTCAAAATTTTGTAAACCAGGTGGGTAGGAAGTCCCATGATCGTATAAAAACTTCCGCTCATCTTTCTGATTTTTGCCATTCCCAGCCACTCCTGAATGCCATAGCTACCCGCTTTGTCGAAAGGTTTGTAATTTTGAATGTAATACGTTATCTCCTCATCTGTAATTTCATCCAACTCTACATCTGCCACATCAGTTTCTGTATAGGTTTTATCAACGGTTTTTATACTGATTCCCGTGTAGACCTGATGCGTTTTTCCGGAAAGCATGCGGAGCATCTGTCTGGCCTCGTTTTCATCTTTAGGTTTTCCAAGGATTTGTCCTTCTGCCGCTACCACGGTATCAGCCGTCAGTAAAACTTCTTCAGCAATGAGTGTTCTGAATGCTTTTGCTTTTAATTCAGACAGATAGGCTGCAGCCTCTTCTATTGTTATCGTTTCAGGAATAATCTCTTCACAATCTATTTTTACAACCTCAAAATCAAAACCTAAGCTGGTAAGCAGCTCTTTTCTTCTGGGTGACTGGGACGCTAAAAGTAATTTCATGCTTTGAATTTATACAGATTGGGTATTATCATCATGCCAGTTTCCCTGAACTTTCATCACCTGCTCGATCACGTCCCGTACTGCACCACTTCCCCCTTTTTTGGTCGAAATGTAATCGGATATCCCTTTTACTTCAGGAACGGCATTTTCGGGGCATGCCGCAATGGCAGAATTTTCCATGATATGGATATCCGGCAGATCATCTCCCATCGTCAGAATCTCTTCATTTTTAAGATTGTACTTCTTCTTGAAGTCTTCAAAATCAGCCATCTTATTGTGTGATTTTGCATAATAGTCACTGATTCCAAGATAATTGATTCTGTGTTTTACCATATCATCGTTTCCGCCGGTAATGACCCCTATTAAATACTTGTTTTTTAAGGCTTTTACTACTGCATATCCGTCCAGGACATTCATGACCCTGCACATATTTCCGCCAGACATCAGATAAACGCTTCCATCGGTAAAAACACCGTCCACATCAAATACAAATGCCTTAATATCTTTTAATTTCTCTTTATAACTCATACATTTTTTGAATAGAATGATTCATTGTCTTGTAAATCTTAAGACTTTCGTCTTTTAATAGCTGCTCGTGTAATTCCAGAACTCTCACATCATTTCTTACTGCCGGTCCCGTTTGTGCCTCCTTAGGTTCAATTTCATGAATCTTTTTCACCGTTTCATCAATGAGCGGCAAAAAATAATCAAACGGAATTTCTTGCGAATCAGAAACTTCTTTGGCTCTTGCGAAAAGGTGATTCACAAAATTACAGGCAAAAACGGCTGTAAGATGAATGTATTTTCTCTTTTCATGGCTGCTCTCCATTACGTTATCAGAAATTTGGGAAGCAAGGTCAAAAAGAAGTTGTTGGTCCTTTTCATTTTCTGTTTCAATAAAAAATGGAATCTTTTTATACTCCAGTTCTTTTGATTTTGAAAAAGTCTGCAAAGGATAAAAACTTGATTTTCTGTAGGGTCCTGATAAGACTTCTTTAGGCAAAGATCCTGAAGTGTGGGCAACAAGACAGTCTTTTTTAGTAATCATTTTAGAAACATTTTCCACCGAATTGTCACTGACGCAGATGATGTAAAGGTCTGCCTCTTCAAGGTGCTCCGTAGAATAAGGAACTTTCAGCTCTTCAGAAATTTTCTCCAGTTCGACAGCGTTCCTCCCAAAAATCTGCATTAATGGAGTGTTCTTCAGACTAAAAGCTTTTGCCATATGGTAGGCCACATTTCCTGAACCTATAATTACAATTTGCATCTAACAAATATAAGATTTTAAAGGAAGATGGAAACATTAGGGTAGAAGTTTGTCATGAATCTTCCTTTCAGCCGTTGCTTATTGCTTAGCGCGTAACGATCTGATATTATTTTAAATATTTGGACTGAAAATTGAATAAGTAATTTAACTTTCAGCTATTTTTGTCATCCAAAACAGTGAAAGCATCTTATGAAGATTAAGGACGCGGAAATTATTTCGTTGATGCAAAATCCACGGACCCTGGAAAAAGGGGTACGGGCCTTGATGGATGCTTATCAAAGCAGATTGTACTGGCATATCAGAAGGATTATTGTGGATGGAGACCTTGCCCAGGATACCCTGCAGGAGACTTTTATCAAAGCCTATCAGAATTTTCACCAGTTCAAAAATGATAGCCAGCTGTACACCTGGCTTTACAGGATCGCTACCAACGAAGCGCTGCAGCAGGTCAATAAGATGAAGAAAATGCAGAAAACGGATGAAGATCCGGAGTATTATATGCAGAATCTGGTGGCCGACAATACAGAAGGAGATGCAGAAGAAATACAGCTGCTGCTCCAGAACGCCATACAAAGCCTGCCCGAAAAGCAGAAACTGGTATTTATGATGCGGTATTATGATGATTTGCCTTACGAAGAGATATCAAAAATTGTGGATATGTCTGTAGGGACTTTAAAAACAAATTACCATTATGCCAAACAGAAAATAGAAGAGTATATAAAAGAAAATTACGAGAGATAATTTTTTGACCCAACAAAGATGAAAGAGTTCGACATAGAAAAACTAGAACGAAAAAATATTTACAAGGTTCCGGATGATTTATTTGCCAATATCCAGAGCAATGTAATGAACGAAGTGAAAGCGAATAAGAAAGCACCGGTTTTTAAACTCAACTGGATGTATGCTGCTGCGGCATCACTGGCTTTACTGTTCGGAATTACTTATGTTTTTAATTCTGATAACGATTCTGCTAAGGATAGGTTGAATTCAAGAACATATGCGGTTAATGAAAAACAGCCGAAAACAGAAAGCGAGCGTGCTTATGAAACGCTGGAGGCCGATTTAACTTCTGTTGAAAATAACAATCAAAAAGTTAGCAACCAGAGCAGTAAAACAGTTTCCTATGCTTCAAAAACAGAAAATGAGAAGGCAGCTGCGCCCCAACCGGTAAAAGCGGCCACTAAAAAAGAAGAAACTAAAATGAATGAATACCTGGATTCCTTTTCTAATTCTGAAATATCAGAACTGGCAAGCAACTCAACCCAGGACGTTTATTTAGATCTATATAATTAAGAAAGATGAAAAAGATATTATTTACGCTTTTTATTATGTATGGTTTTGGTCTGAATGCACAAAATGCCCAGACTTCAGACTATGACTGGAAAAAGATGGATCCTAAACAAAGAAAGGAGGTAATAAACAATCTTTCTCCGGAAGAAAGAAAAGAGCTTCTCAAGAAATTCAGAAATAATATGGTGCTGGAAAATTTAGAAATAGATGCCAGCGATAAAACAGAATTTACACAGCTGTATAATGAGTATCTTGAGAACCAGAAACAAATAAAAGGCCAGTTTAATCCTAATTTCAATCCTGAAACTTTATCTGATGATGAAGCGAAGGCAAAGCTTCAGCAAAGTTTTGAAGTAGGGCAGAAGCTGCTGGATAACCGAAAAAAATACGCTGATAAAATGCAGCAGGTGATTCCTTGTCAAAAAGTATTGAAACTATTCCAGTCTGAGGGAATGATGAGAGATAAAATGAATGAAAGAAAACCTCACAGCGGACACGATACGACAACAAGGCCCAAACAGAACCCATAATAGTTTATTTTTTTAATGTTGGACGGCTCTTACAAATTTTTTTTGTGAGAGCCGTTTAGTATGTATGAATTGCTATTTTTGCGCAAAAAAATATCTAATGAGAAAACTGATGCAGCTGGCATTTATTTTTGTGGCTATTATCGCTTTTGCACAGACAAAAGAAGTCATAAAATTCAGAGGGAACATTTTGAATTATAGTGAAAACCCTTATGCTTTTTTCAAAGTAATCGATCAGAGAGAGGATAAGCAGATCGGAACACTGCCTTTTGGCGACCAAAAGGAAATGAAGGAAATTGTTTTTCCTTCTACACCGGATGCTGATTTTAGTGCCTGGTATTTAAAAAGCAATCAACCGGGTAAATTAACTGATTTTGTTTTGGTTTTAAAAAAACTGAAACTTTCAACAGGAGAATCTGATGGTAAGAAGAAAGAAGGAAAGATGGATTTTTCTGCTCAGACCTTTGCTAAAACCGGAGACAAATATCAATTTTTATATAAAAAGGATACCGTGTTTACCTTTTATGATCAGGAAGTTTCCGAACTGATGGTGAAAAATATTCCGACCATTTTTTCCGTATTCATCAAAAAATCATATTCATTGAATCCTACCGGAAATTTAGTTTCATTAAATGATCTGGCAGATTACAACAGTCTTGTAAAAAACAATTATCCTGCTTTGAAAGAAACCCCGTTAAAAGATGGAATCTATCTGGATTATCTTTCTTTCTTCAACCAAACCCCTGAAAAGGGAGACTACGCGCTTGAAATTAATAATAAAGGAGACGTTACAAAAGCTGTGAAAGAGGAAAACGGAAAAAAGACTAAGATTCCTGCTTACAAAATGTTTGCATACGTAGAGAAAGGGAAGGCCCATAAATCAACGTTCTCCGGATTTATGGATCTTGATAAAGATGAAAACGGGTTTTATCTTTTAGCCAACCGCGGCCACCTTTTTCCTGTACAATCCAACAGTGCTTACGGAATGTTCGGCCTTATTGGGGGAGTTGCAGGAGTCATTGAGCAGGGAGCAAGACAGAAGAAAATGAAGAGTGGAGACGCGGGAAAAGTATACATTGACCCATTGACCGGAGAATATGACTTTTCTGAAGAATAAAAATATATTGAATGCAATGGGGATCTAAAGAGAGATGGATTGTTTCTATTTTTATCTGTACAACGTATAAAAAAAACAAAATGAAAAAAATCATAATCTTCCTCTTACTTTCAGAGGTTTTATCTGGCCAAAAAACGGAAATAATTGAACTTAATCAGAATATTAAAGATAAAAAAGGCCTTACCAAATCTTTAACTCTCATAGATAACAGGAATGACAAAACCATTGGAACTATTACCGGTAAGAAAGGTACATCAGACATAAAGTTTGCTGATGAAGATTTAAAAAATCATGTGGAAACCTGGTTTGCTGATGATAATAAGGTAAAAGGAAATAATGATATCACCATGCTTTTAGAAGAAGTGAAGATCAGTAGCTTTCAAAATACGGGGCTGGCAAAAGTAAAAATTAAAGTAAGCAGCTTCATCAATAGAAGCGGCAAATATTTCTTTATCAACCGATACTACAATACGTTAAGTTTTAATTCGAAACTTACACCCAATATCCCCAGAGAAGTTTCTTCATCTATTTCAGATGTCCTGTCTTCTTTTATTAATGAATCTTATTCCCATACTGTTTTAAGTACACCTATTCTTGAATCTGAACTCAAGGATTATGAAACCATACTGGAGAAAAACATGAAATTTATTACGTCTCCTGAACTTGTGAATGGAGTGTATAAAGATTTCAAATCTTTTTCAGAGCAAAAACCACAAAAAGAATATTACATAGGAAAGAATAAAAAAGGGAAAGTAATCGGGGTGAAAGATCAAAATGATCTTCTTGTTTTAACTGAAGAAATGTACGGATATGTTGAAGACGGGAAAGCATACCGATCCACACCTGTTGGTTTTTTAGAAATAAATAAAGATGATAAGGGATATTATATTGTTTCTTCCAGACTTGAACTATATCCGAAAAACAACAACTCAGGAGCTATGATTGGAGCTATGACAGGAGGAATAGCAGGTGGGCTAATCGGAGCAGCAATTGATTCCGGATCAAAAACGGATAGAAATGCGAACACGACTTTATCCCATGTTTATATAGACTCTTTAACAGGCGCTTACATCTTTGAAAAATAAATTGTACCCTGAAAATTAAAGAGAGGAATTGTCTCGCTTTTTTTTATCTTTGCAAATTACAAAGTTCTTAAATGAAAAACATACGAAATTTTTGCATAATCGCTCATATTGACCACGGTAAAAGTACTCTGGCAGACCGTCTTTTGGAGTATACCAATACAGTTACTCAAAGAGAACTGCAGTCTCAGACCCTGGATGATATGGATTTGGAGAAAGAACGTGGGATCACCATTAAGTCTCACGCCATCCAGATGGATTATGAATATAAAGGAGAAAAATATATCTTAAATCTTATCGATACACCGGGACACGTAGACTTTTCTTACGAAGTTTCCCGTTCTATCGCAGCCTGTGAAGGAGCACTTCTTATTGTAGACGCTGCACAGAGTATCCAGGCACAGACCATCAGTAACCTTTATTTAGCATTAGAAAACGATTTGGAAATTATTCCAATTCTGAATAAAATAGATCTTCCGTCTGCCAACCCTGAAGAAGTGACCGACGAAATTATGGGACTTTTGGGTTGCAAGTATGAAGATGTTCTTAGAGTTTCCGGAAAAACAGGAGAGGGAGTGCATGATTTGCTTGAGCAGATCGTGAATAGAATTCCACCTCCGGTTGGAGATCCTGATGCCCCATTACAGGCTTTAATCTTTGACTCTGTTTACAACCCGTTCAGAGGAATTGAAGCCTATTTTAAAGTCGTCAACGGAAGTATTTCTAAAAACGAAAAAATTAAATTCTTCGCGACCGGAAAAGAATACGGTGCTGACGAAGTAGGAACATTAAAATTAAAGCAGGTTCCTAAGAAATCCATTCACTGTGGAGATGTAGGATACATTATTTCAGGAATCAAAGATGCAAGAGAAGTAAAAGTAGGAGATACCATCACCTCTTTTGTGAATCCTGCTTCCGCTGCCATTGATGGTTTTGAAGAAGTAAAGCCAATGGTTTTTGCCGGAATTTATCCTATAGAATCAGAAGACTTTGAAGAATTAAGATTCTCACTTGAAAAATTAAGATTAAATGATGCTTCCCTGGTTTTCGAACCGGAAAGTTCAGCTGCTTTAGGTTTCGGATTCCGTTGCGGATTCTTGGGAATGCTTCACATGGAAATCGTTCAGGAGCGTCTTGACAGAGAATTTAATATGGACGTTATTACTACGGTACCCAACGTTTCGTACCATGGATATTCTAAAAAGGATCCTGAAACAGCAATTCTGATCAACAACCCATCAGAAATGATTGATCCCAATCTTTTAGATAGAGTTGAAGAACCATACATTAAAGCGTCTATTATTACTAAATCTGATTTTGTTGGTGCTGTAATGACCCTTTGTATTGAAAAAAGAGGAGAGATCGTTAACCAGAGTTATTTAACGGCAGACAGAGTAGAATTAACATTCAATATGCCTTTGGCAGAAGTTGTTTTTGACTTCTATGACCGTCTGAAATCTATTTCTAAGGGATATGCATCTTTCGATTATTCTCCAATAGGAATGCGTTCTTCCAAATTGGTTAAAATGGATATTCTGATCAATGGAGATATGGTAGATGCCCTTTCTTCACTGATTCACGACAGTAATGCCTATTATATCGGTAAAAAGATGTGTGAGAAACTTCGTGAGCTGATTCCTAGACAGCAGTTTGATATTGCTGTTCAGGCCGCTTTGGGAGCGAAAGTTATTGCCAGAGAAACCATTAAAGCTTTAAGAAAAGATGTTACCGCAAAATGTTACGGTGGAGATATCTCCAGAAAACGTAAGCTTCTTGAAAAGCAGAAAGAGGGTAAAAAGAAAATGAAGCAGATTGGTAGAGTAGAAGTACCGCAATCCGCATTCATGGCAGTATTAAAACTAAACGATTAATATAAAAAAGACCGGTAAGAAATTACCGGTCTTTTATTTTTTTAGAAAGTTCGCTGCTTCTCCGTCAGATTGGCCTGGATTACCAAAGCACCGAGTCCCAGAATGACTTCAGCGATGCCTAATGTTCTTATCAGATTGATCCCGCATACGAGACATTCAGGTTCCGGGAAAGGCTTTTTCCCTACGACAATGATCAATACTCCTCCTATGATAATAATGACCACGATAAAGGCTCTTAATAATGTTTTCATGATGGTATAAATTTTTATTTTCTATACCAAAGTTGAGCATATCTCTCATGATATTCTTAAGGAAAATCACTGTTTCGTACCGGAGGTTTCTCCCGTTTTTATTTCTTTCTGGTGAATTTTATTTCCATGGACTTATATTCCTTTCCCGTTTTGGAATCAGGACCGTACATTTCCATCGTGTGATTATTGTCATCGGTAAATACATACACTTCTCTGAAATTACATTCTTTATCAGGTCTTGCAGGATCAGCCATTGTACCTTTGAACTCAAGAGATTTTTTTGCTGCGTTCCATTCACCCTCTGCATGCATAATGCCTGTTCCCATATTGTCTATCCAGATGCTAACAAATTTTTTCCTGGCATTGTCGTAGCCCATCAGACTCATGCCTTCAAAAGGCATTCCCATAAAATTTCCTTTATAATTGCTTTGTTGATAGCGTCCTCCGAAGATCATTTTATTCGTACATTCAGAAGGATTGGTAACCGGTTTTCCTCCGGCTTCCATCCACATCGTTGATGTACCCGCCCAGTTTCCGTCATATTTTGCCAGCATTTTGTGCAGATCTCCGGGGGTGGCGTATTCCATCCAGGCTTTCGTGGCAACGGCAGAATCTACAGGTTTCCAATCTGCAGAATCAGTTTTGGATAAACTTTTTTCTGTGGCAGACTTTCCTTTCTCACAAGCCGAGAAAACAAAAGCAATTGAGAATAATAACAATAGATTTTTCATAATTAGTTAATTTTAAGTGGGTTAATGTGAAATAAAGTTAGTTAATTTTATTATTCGGTTAATTGTTTTTTTGATGTCATTTATAAAACGTATTTTTGTGTATTCATAACGCAAATTAATTATGCAGGCTATAAAAGTTGCAGTAGACGCAGTCATTTTCGGATATTTTGATAAGCAGGACCTTCAGCTCCTTTTAATCAAAAGAAAGATCGAACCATTTAAAGGAGGCTGGGCGCTTCCCGGAGGCCTTGTTCTGGATGATGAAAACCTGGATGATGCAGTCAAAAGAGAACTGCATGAAGAAGCAGGCATAAAACCTGATTTTTTAGAGCAACTTTACACTTTTGGTAACATAGGCCGGGATCCAAGGAACAGAGTGGTTTCTGTAGCTTATCTGGGCCTTGTGAACCCTTCTTATCATGAACTCTTTGCAGACTCAGATGCCGAAGACGCCCAATGGTTCAGTGTGAATAAACTTCCCACCCTTGCATTTGATCATAAAACCATCATTGATATGGCGTTAAAAAGACTTCGTACCAAAATACAGTACCAGCCGATCGGCTTTAATCTTCTCAATGAAGAATTCCCTTTTTCAGACCTAGAAAACCTTTACAGGACTATTGTCGGGCGCGAGATAGACCGCAGAAATTTCCGTAAAAAGATCATGAGCTACGAACTGCTTACTGAAACCAACAATGTAAAAAAAGAAGGGAGCGGAAGACCTGGAAAACTTTTTACATTCAACCAGGAGAAGTATGAAGAACTTGAAAAAGAAGGATTCTATTTCGAGATCAAATAACTTCCCATTCCATGACATATTCTGTATAAATTTACATCAAAAATCTCTTGTTTTCCTGTTTAAATCAATTGAACTAAAATTTTAGTTCAATGTATATTTGTGCTATTTGTGAAAATATTAGTATCATTTGTGTTTCAAATTGGATTTGAAATATTTATTTTTTTTTATTTGATAATCAGTAGTTTAGTTATTTAGTGTTAAAATAACGCAAATATATTTTGGCGGTATAATGAGATTTTTTTACATTTGTGTAATAATAACACAATCATGAAATGCACCCTACAATATATTATTGAAAGATTTCAGGAAAAAGAAAAACTGGATTTTCTATTTTTCTGGGGACATACCGTGAAAGATCAGATCACCAAATCATGTTTCAGCCAATGGTTTCCCATTCAATTTGAAGAAAATGGAATCCTCTATAAAACCGCTGAACATTATATGATGGCGGGAAAAGCAAAATTGTTTAACGATCAGGAAATTTTAGAAAAGATTGTAAAGGCTGAAACACCGGATCAGGCTAAAAGTCTTGGAAGAAAAGTCAAAAATTTTGATCCGAAACTCTGGGACGAACATAAATATGAAATAGTAAAAAATGCCAATCTTCTGAAGTTCTCCCAAAATTCAAAATTTAAAGATTTTCTCTTGTCTACAGATAATAAGATCCTGATTGAAGCAAGTCCTTATGACAGGATTTGGGGAATCGGAATGCTGGAAACGGATTCCAGAGCGAAAGACCCCGCTCTATGGAATGGAGAAAATATGCTCGGTTTTGCTTTAATGGAAGTAAGGGACGAATTAAGAAGATAAACACAATCACTAAACACAAAATAAAAATTATGGAAAAAACAGAACTGCACCCACAGATATTTCTCATTGAAGATTTTTTGACTGCTGAGGCCTGTGATAAATATATTGCAATGGCTGAAGGAAAAGTATTTGAAGAAGCTCAGATCAATGTACATGGACGCCAAATGATGAGTAAAGGCATCAGGAATAACGACAGACTAATGATTTTTGATCATGATTTAGCAGAAGATCTTTTCAGAATAGCGGAACAATTTCTCCCTCAGGAACACGAAAATTATAAGCTTCTGAATTTCAATGAAATGTTCAGAGTTTATAAATATACGCCCGGACAGAGGTTCAAAATACACAGAGACGGAAGCTATATCCGCAACGAACATGAAAAAAGTTTCTACACTTTCATGGTTTATCTGAATGATGACTTCGAAGGAGGAGAAACAGAATTTGAAAACTTGTTTACAGTCGCTCCGAAAAAAGGATCTGCACTGGTTTTCTATCATCCGCTAAGACATGAAGGGAAAATCCTGATCAGCGGTAAAAAGTATGTTTTGAGAACCGATGTCATGTATTCCAACAAATAAAATTCTTTAAAAGAAGAAGCATTGTTATGCCCTTTTTATTTAGCGTAAAAACAACACAAAAAAGATAAAAATGGAAGACGACTTAAAACCAAGATTCATCCAGTCATTACAGAGAAACAATGACCAGATCAGAGAAGACCGTGCACGAACCATCGGAGCAGATTCCGAATTGATTTACAGGCGCAGGGTGGAAGACATTGACCTTAAGATCAAGAGACTGGAAAGAGAACAGGAAGCCCTCATTGACATCAGCCCTTTAGACAGGAACAGCCTCACATTTGCAGACTTTCAGCCCGAGGCATTTGTTCAGAAAGATATAGAATATTCATTAACCCTCAGAAATTTAAATATTCAGTTAGAAGTCGCAGTGAAGAGATTTGAATATTTATTCGGTAAAACATTTTAAATTATGGGAAGTACAAGATACGATATGGACGCTCGTTTCGACAGAGCAAGAAAAGAAGGATACGGATCTAAATCCGCAGGTGAAATTTTCACTCAGAATGCAAAAAGAATGGCTCATGAATCTATGAACCCAAAAGGTATTTCTTTCAGAGAGTCGAGAGATTCATCCGTACACCCGAACTCTGTTCCCATCATCTTAGGATTGGATGTGACCGGCAGTATGGGACATATTCCCCACGAACTTATTAAAGAAGGATTGCCTAAATTAATGGGTGGAATTATTCAGGGCGGTGTTCCGGATCCCGCACTTTTATTCTTAGGAATCGGAGATCATGAATGTGATGCTTATCCTCTTCAGGTCGGGCAGTTTGAGTCAGGAGATGAAGAGCTGGATATGTGGCTGACCCGTACTTATATTGAATCCGGCGGTGGCGGAAATGCAGGAGAAAGTTATCTTCTCGCGTGGTATTTTGCCGCTTTTCACACCAGAACGGATGCTTTTGAGAAGAGAAATCAGAAAGGACTTTTGTTTACCGTAGGTGATGAACCTTGTCTGAAAACGCTTCCGGCATCAGCAATCAGAGAAATAATGGGAGCCGGACAGCATACTTTTACGCACTTTGACCTCTTGGAAGAAGCCCGAAAAAAGTATGAAGTGTATCACATCAATGTTGTCCATTCAGACCAGGCCATGAGAGCAAATGGCGGCTGGAAAGAATTGTTAGGGCAAAACTGTTTATCCATAGAAGATCACAGGGAAATTCCCAATGTAATTAAAGGAATTATCTGCGATACCTATAAAAATAAAACCTTCCTGTCAGGAGATAAAAACGGATTTGATATTCAAATGTTTTAAGTCATGAAAAAAGCACAAATAGTAATAGGCTTGGGTTTTGGAGATGAAGGAAAGGGAATCACGACAGATTTCCTGGCGCAGCAAAACCCGGATTCTTTGGTTATCAGATTTTCCGGAGGCCAGCAGGCCGCGCATACTGTAATGATTGATGGTAAAAAGCATATTCATTCCAGCTTTGCAAGCGGGGCACTTCGGGGACTACCGTCCTATTTTTCGGAACATTGCACGATTCATCCTGTGTTTTTACTGAACGAAAGGAAGGAATTAATGGAGAAAAATGGAAATACTGAACTGCATATTCATCCGCTGGCGAAAGTCACCACTCCGTTTGATGTCTGGCAAAACAGAACCAATACAAAGAATCTGGAGCACGGAACCTGTGGAAAAGGAATTGGAGCGACCATGAAAAGACATGAAAGCCCATACAAACTATTTGCTGCAGATTTGATAGCCCCAAGAGCGATGCTGATCGAAAAATTAAAAGGAATTGCTTATTACTATGGCTTTATAGACGAAGATCAGGTAAATGAAGCTCTGCATGATTTCTTGAATGCGGTAGACGGGATCGATTGGAAAATAGAGGGTTATACCTATCTGAATTCATTTGAGAATCTCATATTTGAAGGGAGTCAGGGAATTTTGCTGGATATGGATCACGGGGTATTTCCCAATGTAACCTATGCCCATACCACTTCAAAAAATGCTTATGAGATCTGTCAACTTTTGAAAATCGAGGATATCGAAATATATTATGTGACCAGAATATATTCTACACGTCATGGAAGCGGATGGATGAGCAATGAAAAGGAATTGGTGCTGAAAAATAATAAAGAGGAAACCTGTATTTTTAATGAATATCAGAAAGAGTTTCGATTTGGAGAACTGGACTATGACTTACTCAACTATGCCCTCCTTTTGGATGGCGCTTATGGAACAGCAACCCAAAAGAATCTTGTCGTTACGTGTCTGGATCAGACCGATGAGCAATTTAAAAAAGAGAATATAAAAACAGAATTTGACCAGATCTATGGATCCTATTCTCCGTTTTCAAAAGACTTTAAACCAATTTTTTAAACCAAATAATGGTTTTATATTTAATGGCAGAACGGAGCCGAATACCAGTAGAATGATGAAAGAATTTGAAATAAGAGCAGATTACAACAGAGATACGATCGTGATATACCAGTCATACAATGAGCAGATTGCAAAATCTGCCGTGATGAATCAGAAGTTTTCTGCTCCTTTTTCATTCAAAAGGATGACGTGGATCAAACCTTCTTTTCTCTGGATGATGGAAAGAAGTAATTACGGACAAAAATCCGGACAGGAATGTACGCTGGCCATCCATATTAAACGAGAAGCATGGGAAAAAGTACTAGGCAAAGCCATTTTAACTTCTCCTGAAAAAAGGGTGTATCCCGATCCCGGAATCTGGGAAAAAGACTTTGAGAATGCTGAGGTTTATGTACAGTGGGATCCGGAAAGGAATATTAAAGGGAATAAACTGGAGTACCGTTCCATTCAGGTAGGCATTAGCCGGTATCTGATTGAAGAATTTAATAATGAATGGATCGTTAAAATTGAAGATTATACACCTTTGGTCAAAAAGATCTTACATTTTACCAAATCGGGAGCATATGATAAAGCAAAAAAACTGTTACCAATTGAAAAATTGTATCCATTGTCCACTGAACTGGCTCATAAAATAGGAGCAATTATTTAAAAACAAAAAACTATGAAAACAATACCTCTTTACAGACCGGTTGGAGAAAAAGAAATGATCCTGATTGCAGAGAATGGATATAAAAAATTTCCACCAAGACTGGAATGGCAGCCTATGTTTTATCCGGTACTGGACGAAAGCTATGCTTCGGAAATTGCTGAAAAATGGAATACGAAGGATGAAGCCGGAAATTTTCTTGGTTTTGTTACACAGTTCAAGGTGCTGGAAGAAGCGGTTAGTCAATATGAGACCCAGAATGTGGGGGCAAAAAATCATAATGAATTTTGGGTTCCTTCTGAAGAACTAGAGGTATTTAATAAGGCAATAGTGGGGAATATTGAGGTGATAAAAGTTTTTGTTGGAAACGATTTTAAAGAATCAACAGATGCTGAAATTAATAACCTTATTGTCAAACTACAAAAAGGATGAAAAAAATAAACTATTTAAAAGGAGATGCCACCAATCCTCAGACAGAAGGAAATAAGATCATCACCCATATCTGTAACGATATTGGAGGTTGGGGAAAAGGATTTGTGATGGCGATTTCTAAAAGATGGAAGCAGCCTGAGGCAGAATACAGAGAATGGTTTAAAAGTGGAGAAAGTTTCAGTCTCGGAGAGATTCAGATCATAAAGGTTGAAGAAGAGACTTGGGTTTGCAATATGATCGGTCAGCATAGGACAATAACAAGTTCAAAAGGAATTTCGCCAATAAGATATGAGGCCGTAGAAAAGTGTCTTGAAAAATTAGCTTTTGATGCTTTAAAACTCAATGCTGAGATACACATGCCGAGAATAGGCTGCGGTTTGGCAGGAGGAAAATGGGAAGAGATTGAACCGATCATTGTAAAAACATTGCTCAGACATGATGTCTCAGTATATGTTTATGACTTTGAATAAAAAAAAGAAAATTAATCATGACCAATAAAGGAATGGCGAAAGACACCTTAGAGATCTTAGCCAAAACATACTATATAAATGAAGAAAACGAAAAAATAACGATAGAAAAAGAACTTGAAATCTGTAAAAAAGAAACCGTTTTATTTTCGTCAGAACAACTTGCTGAAATCGCAAAAAGTGAACTTCCGGAAGTCAATTTTGAAACAAAATTCGAAGTCTGGAATTGCAGTTCTTTAAAAGCAATTTTACAACTAGCGGCGGAAGAAAATCAGGAAAAACTGATGTGTCTGAATTTTGCATCAGCGAAGAACCCTGGTGGCGGATTTATCAATGGCGCCGAAGCACAGGAAGAAAGTCTGGCCAGAACGTCTGCTTTATATGAAACTCAACTTCAGGCACAAGATTATTATAAGATTCACAGAGCAATGGAATCCTGTTTTTATACCGATATGATGATTTACAGTCCTAAAGTTCCCGTTTTCAGAAAGGATAAAGGAGAATTACTACCAAAACCTGTTTTGTGTAATTTTATCACTTCTCCTGCAGTCAATGCCGGAGTGGTAAAGCGACAGGAACCGGAAAGAGCAGATGAAATTTTTGGAGCTATGGACGTACGAACAGATAAAATGTTGGCCTTATCTTTAAAACAGGGAAATGAAACCTTGATTTTAGGGGCGTGGGGGTGCGGCGTTTTTAAAAACGACCCACAAGAAATTGCAGATTTATTCAAAAAATACCTGCACGGAAAATATAAAAATAAATTTAAAAGAGTGGTTTTTGCAATTTTAACCAAGAAAAAGGAATTGCTGGAAGTATTCGAAGAAATATAATGAAACTTAAACTAAAAAAATATAAAGAACAACTACAGGATTGGCCTCAGGAGGGATATCACCTCATGGCCCAATACGATAATGACAGAATTATTGTATATCAGTCCTATCGAAAAAATATAGGTGAATTTGCCGTTAAAAATCAATATTTTGGAGGTGAATTCAGTTTGGACAGAATGACTTGGATCAAGCCTAATTTTCTTTGGATGATGTACAGAAACGGATGGGGAACAAAAGAAGGGCAGGAATATGTTCTAGCCATTCATTTGAAAATGTCTGCTTTCAAAAAATATGTAGAGAATGCAGTTTATTCTTCCTACAATGATAGTTTGGGAATTTCCCGGGAAGCATGGCAGGCTGAGGTAAAAGCATCTTCTGTGAGATTGCAATGGGATCCGGATCATGATCCTTTTGGGAACAAGCTGGAGAGAAGGGCAATACAAATTGGGTTGCGAAATGAATTCACCCGTTCTTTTGCTCATGAAGATGTCCTCTTAATTGAAAATATTTCAGATTTTGTGAAAGAACAATACGAGTTTGTTTTAAGGGATGATTTGGATAACCTGATCATTCCTCAGGAAAGACCACTGTTGTTCAATGATAAAAGTTTAAATAAAAAGTTAAGATTATATCAGAACTAATTTGCCATGAATATTGAACTGATAAAAGGAGACATCACAAAAATCTCCGCAGACGCTATTGTCAATGCCGCGAATTCATCATTGCTCGGCGGCGGCGGAGTAGATGGAGCTATTCATCGTGCAGGAGGAAAGCAGATTCTCGAAGAATGTATCCAGATCAGGAACAGACAGGGAAAATGCAATACCGGGGAAGCTGTGGCCACTTCAGCAGGAAATCTTCCGGCGAAGTATGTAATTCACACGGTAGGACCTGTTTGGAACGGAGAAGAAGATAAAAGCTCAAAGCTTTTGGAAGACTGTTATAGAAATTCCTTGCAACTGGCGGAAAGTTTGGGTATTAAAACCATTGCTTTTCCAAATATCAGTACGGGAATTTATCAATTTCCAAAAGAACTGGCCGGAAAAATTGCCGTAGAAACAGTAAAGAATTTTCAGGCAGAAACCATTGAGAAAGTTATTTTTGTGTGCTTTGATGATGACAATGAAAAGATTTACAAAAAATTATTAGATTAAAACAATGAAAAAACTAATCATATTAAGCGGTGCAGGAATCAGCGCTGAAAGCGGAATAAAAACATTCAGAGACGGAGATGGTCTCTGGGAAAATCATAATATAACAGACGTAGCAAGTCCGGAAGGATGGAGAAAAGACCGGGAACTGGTGCTGGAATTTTACAATCAGAGAAGAAGACAGCTTCATGAAGTTGAACCTAACGAAGCCCATCGATTAGTCGCAGAACTCGAAAAATATTTTGATGTTCAGATCATTACCCAAAATATAGATGACCTGCATGAAAGAGCCGGATCTACAAATATCATTCATATTCATGGGGAGCTATTCAAGTCTTGCTCATGCAACAATAAAAACCTGATCTATGAAGAGAAAGGAGATATAAAGATTGGAGACAAAGCGGAAGATGGAGCCCAGTTAAGACCTTTTATCGTATGGTTTGGGGAAGATGTTCCTTTGTATAAGACTGCTCAGGAGAAGGTAAAAGAAGCAGATATTATGGTCGTCATCGGAACTTCTCTGCAGGTATATCCTGCGGCAGGATTGATCCATGACATCAAAGATGACTGTTTGCTGGTGGTCATCAACCCTAATGAAACAGGATTCGGATATGGACAAAGAGCGGTAGTGATGAAAGAATCAGCAACTCAGGGAATGAAATTGCTGTTTGATAAATTGGTTAATCTTGCCTGATGGAAAATGTAGTAAAAGCCGGAATTTTTGGAGTATGCATCGGGGATGCGCTGGGAGTTCCGGTGGAATTTAAGAAAAGAGAAGATTTAAAGAGATTCCCAGTTACAGGTTATCTGGAATTCATGTCCTGGAACCAGCCCAAAGGAACTTGGAGCGATGACAGCTCATTAACGCTTTGTATTGCTGATGTACTTACAAAAGGGTATGACTTAGAAAAGATCGGACAAAGCTTTGTAAAATGGAATAAATATGGACACTGGACCGCTCACGGAAGGCTTTTTGATATAGGAGGAACCACAAGACATTCGATTGCACGATTGATCAAAGGTGAAAGCGCCAGATTTTCAGGAAATATTTTTGAAGAAGATAATGGGAATGGCTCTTTAATGAGAACACTTCCCTTGGCCTTTTATCTTAAAGATGAAGTAGATATTGAAAAATTATATCAAACCGTAAAAGAGGTTTCAGCCATTACGCATGGACATTTCAGATCTGTTTTCGCCTGTTTCATATATGTTATTTTTACCATTGAACTGATTAAGGGAAAAAGTAGAAAAGAAGCTTATACGCATATGCAAAAGATAGCTTTGGAATACTCAGAAATTCAAGGCTTTAACCTTAAAGAGATAGAGCTGTTTCACAGAGTTTTAAAAAATGATATTTCAACTTATTCCGAAGAAGAAATTAAAAGTGGCGGCTATGTCCTCCACAGCCTCGAAGCCTCCCTTTGGTGTTTTCTCAACTCTGAAACCTATGCAGAAGCCGTGTTGAAAGCGGTGAATTTAGGAGAAGATACAGACACCACAGGAGCTATTACCGGAGGAATTGCAGGTATTTACTACGGATTTGAAAGTATTCCGGAAGAATGGGTCTCTGATTTGGTGAGGAAAGAGGATATTGAGGCTTTATGCGAAAAACTTTATAAAAAAATATACAATTGATTGAAATAAGAGATTTTAAAATAGACAAAGTCTGTAATGAAATTAAAATCGTTTTAAATGAACTTGCAGAAAAAGAATACGAAAACAACATCGGTAATAGACTATGGACAAAATATATTATAAAAAAATTTAAAGAACTAGGGCATAGTTATGGTTTTGATGTTTGTCCAGATGCAGATAATGGTAACTCGGAATGGCTTTATGATATGATCTGGTATAAGAATAAAGATGGATATCTAAAGGAAATTCCGTTTGTGATGGAATCAGAATGGAGCTACGGTTATGATTGTGTGCGTTACGATTTTGAAAAATTATTGCAGGCTGATGCCAGGTTAAAATTAATGATTTGCTGTCATAAAAATGGAGTAGCTGACATTAATTATTTTAAAGAGTACTTTTCTAAAGCTATTCAATGTTATCATAAGTCTTCAGCTTCAATATATTTATTTGCAATTTTACAAGATTGGGAGCCATTCAAATTTGAGTTTTATTACTATGATAATTTTTGCTTAAAAGAATTTTAACCATGAACGAAATAGAAAACAAAAGAATAAGCAAATTTCTAAGCCTTATTCTGAGACATCAACCCGAAATCATTGAGCTTAGACTGGATGAAAACGGTTGGGCAGAAGTGAATGAACTCATTACAAAATCTGCAAAAGGAAGAATGCACTTCAGTTTTGAAGACCTCGAGGAAGTGGTAGAAACCAATAATAAAAAACGGTTCGCATTCAATGAAGATAAAACCAAAATCAGAGCCAGTCAGGGACATTCCATTGCGATAGATCTGGCCCTGAAAGTCGCGCAGCCACCAGATTTTCTGTATCACGGAACAGCACAATCGAATATTTCTTCTATTCTGGACAACGGAATTGAAAAAAGAAGCCGCCAGCATGTTCATCTAAGCGCAGACAAAGAAACCGCCACGAAAGTAGGAATGCGCCACGGAAAACCCGTTATTCTGACCATCAGAACAAAGGAAATGCATGATGACGGAATCGCTTTTTATCTTTCAGCCAACGGTGTTTGGCTGACTGATTTTGTGGATGCAAAATATATTTCAAAATAAGATGGGCAGAACATTAGTAATCGGTGATATTCACGGAGGTTTTAAAGCCTTACAACAGGTTTTTCAAAGAGCACAAGTAGGAGAAAAGGATATCCTTATTTTTCTCGGAGATTACGTTGATGGCTGGAGCGAATCTGCTCAGGTCATCCAGTTTTTGATGGAACTTTCCCAAAAACAGGAATGCATTTTCATTAAAGGGAACCATGATGCCTGGTGTGAGGATTGGCTGAGCCTTGGAGACAAACCCGATGTCTGGCTTTTCAATGGTGGGAAAAGTACCGTTGAAAGTTACAACGATTATCCGCTGGAAGATCTGGATCTTCACCTTGAATTCTTTCAAAGGATGAAAAACTACCATGTAGATGCCGGAAACCGCTTGTTTATCCATGCAGGATATTCCTCTATGCATGGTCCTGAAAAAGAAGTCTATTCCACCAATTACCGCTGGGACAGAACCCTTTGGGAAACCGCAGTAGCAATGGATAAAAAATTAGAAAAAAATTCAGCACTTTATCCGAAAAGACTCCTTTTATACCATGAAATCTTTATCGGACATACACCAACATTAGATATAGGAATTAAGCATCCTGTTAATAAAGCGAACGTCTGGAATATCGATACCGGAGCAGCTTTTACAGGCGTTTTGTCAATGATGAATATCGATACCAAAGAATTCTGGCAAAGCGATCCGCTTCCTTCTTTATATCCGGACGAAAAAGGCAGAAATAACGATAGTGCAGGAAATAAAACCCTATTATAATAGATCAGAAATCTCCAACACACTCCAACCTTATAGGTTTCCAAAACCTATAAGGTTTTTATCGATAAAAAAACTCAATATAAATAGCTGTTTACCAAAGATTAAGCACATTCCCGGACAGTATATGATCCAATGAAAATCTCTGATTTTCTTGCGCCTTAAAACATAATTAAGATCAAAAGCCTTAGCGCCCTTGCGATAGTCCAACCCCATTACATATAGCTCAATAAATCCACAATTTCCCTTTCCCACCCAAATCAGATTAAGTAATTTTGAAGTTCAAAAACTGCTTCAATGAAACTGAAATACCTCTTAATATTCCTAAGCACATCCTTATTTTTAGCGCAAAAATCATTTCAGACTCCCTTTGAAAAAGGAAACGGAAACCAAACGGTGACCTACGATGAAATGAATGCCTATTATCAGGATCTGACTCAACACTTCAATACGATTCAATACCTTAAAAAAGGAGAAGACGATAATGGAAAACCCATTTACGTCGTTATTTACAATCCTTTTCCTGAAAAAAATCTGGAGAAACTAAGAAAAGATAAAGCAATTCTCTTTGTCAACAACGGAATTCACCCAGGAGAACCGGACGGAATAGACGCGACTATGATGCTCATGCGTGATTTGGCAACCGGGAAAATAAAAACTCCTCAGAACTTCGTCATTGCAGCCATTTCAGCGTACAACGTAAGCGGAATGCTGAACAGAGGTTCTTTTTCCAGAGCCAATCAAAACGGTCCCGAGCAGTATGGTTTCAGAGGAAATGCCAGAAACTATGACCTGAACAGGGATTTCATTAAAGCGGATTCAAAGAATGCCAGAAGTTTTCAGGAAATCTATCAATGGCTGCAACCGGATGTTTTTATAGACAATCATGTAAGCAACGGCGCTGATTATCAGTATACCTTCACCTATATCTCAACCTTTAAAGAACGTCTTGGAAAGGCCTTGGGAAACTACTTCTACAATGACTATCAGGCTAAAAACCTTGAAGCTATGAAGAAAGTGGGCTATGAAAGCACACCTTACGTCAATATTCACGGTGATATTCCAGATGAAGGATTTGCTGCTTTTGAAGACTCTCCGAGATATTCTACGGGGTATACCTCCCTGTTTAATTCACTGGGAACAGTTCCCGAAACACATATGCTGAAATCGTATGACAAAAGAGTTGATGCAACGTATCAATATATGCTGGTCAGCCTTCAGAATCTGGATAAAGATTATAAAAAGATCAAACAGCTCCGTCTTGACAATCTAAAGCAGTACAAATCGGGAATGCAGTACGGAATCCGTTGGAAAATAGATTCTACCCAATTTTCTACAATGGATTTCAAAGGCTATGAAGGAAGCTACAAGCCCAGTGATATTTCCGGGAAGCCAAGACTCTATTACGATAGAAATAAACCTTTTACAAAAAAGATAAAACTCTTTATGACGGCTGTCCCAACCGGATATATTACGATTCCTGAATACTATGTGGTTCCGCAATCCCAATACCGGGTAATTGAAGAAATGAAAAGGAATAAAATCCAAATGACAATCCTTAAGAAAGATAGCACGGCATTGGTAGAATCGTATAAAATCAAAGATTTTAAGACCGTTAAAAATCCTTACGAAGGACATTATCTTCATTATGATACCACTGTAGAAACAGCAAAAAGGAATATTACTTTTTCTGCCGGAGATTATATCATTCCAACACAGCAGCCTGGGGTAAAATACATCATTGAAACCCTTGAACCTGAAGCGTCAGATTCCTTTTTTAACTGGAATTTATTCGATGGTATTTTAGCACAGAAAGAATATTATTCTGCCTACATTTTTGAAGATACAGCTTCGGAACTTTTGAAGACGGACAAAAAATTAAAAGAAGCTTTTGAAGCCAGAAAATCATCAGATAAAAAGTTTGCCGATGACGGAACTGCCCAGCTGGACTGGATCTACAGGAATTCTCCTTATTTTGAAGAGAAAACATTCAGACAGTATCCGATATACAGAATCTTATGAAATTTCAAAATTGATTTAAATAATTGATAATCAGGAGTTAATTTTAAGGATTTTCACCTGCGCAGAAAGGGTGTTTTTCCTGATAAATATTGCCCGGTCTCTGACGAAATTTGCTTTATAAAACCAATAAAAATTATAGTTATGGCTACTAAAAAGCAATTTTTCGTGTCGTTGGAAGGAGTAGATCTTTCAGACGAGCAGTTGAAAAACATCGACAGAGGAATTCAGAATGTCGTTCTTTCTGAACTTTCAAAAATTGACAATACCCAGGCTTTTGCAGCGCACAGGGATTTCAAAGGACTCTTAAAACCGCTGAAAATTAAAGACTGGTTTCCGTGGGGGATGATCATCTTTAAACCCGGAATTGATATTCAAAAACAGGTGAAAGAAATTCAGTCTCAAATAAAAGGCTATGGAGCCTGATTTACAATCTTCAAAGAAGAAGTGTCCCAGTTATCTTGGGAAAGTTGGGGCACAGCTTTTTGGAGTAGTCGACAAAGACGGGAAGGTACAGTTCATCTCACCTCTCACCGTTACAGAAGATTTTCTGAATCTTAATAAAGACAAAAACAGCCTGGAGCAGAGATTTCGTTTTACGGGAAAATGTGTAGAAAAAGGCTGTGCACAGTGGAACGCTGAAGAGTCCAAATGTTCTTTGTCCAAAAAGGTGCAGCATTTGGATAGTCATAAAGAAACCGAACTGTTCTTTTGTCCGATAAGAACTCAGTGCAGATGGTTTTCTCAGGATGGAAAAGAGGCCTGTTTTTCGTGCAATGAGGTCACGAGGAATATGGAAGAACTTTTAACAGGGACTCGATCATAAAAAAAGACGCTTCACATTGAAACGTCTTTTTTTTTATTTGGGTAAGCCTTTTTTTAAAGCCATTTCTGCGGTTTTAACGGCTGCTTTTTCTTTCCAGTCCATATAGGTATTTTTAAAATTGGATTTCATAATATCGTCAAACTTACGCTGTACGGTAAGATTCCATAGAGAGTGTGCTTTCACAGCCCATGATTTGTCCCATGCTCTCAGAGAAATAGAGAAACTTCCGTCCAGATATTTCATCCAGTGCCACCATCCCGTAGGCATGAAAAGCGTGTCTCCGTGTTCAAGGAAACATTCAATACCTTCTACACCATTAAGGGCGGGATATTTTTCAAAATCAGGATTGTCGATGTCATAATCTTCCAGGGCATAGGTTGCGTAAGGAAGCCTGTACAATCTTTCTTTCCATTTATATTCAAATAACTTGACATGCTTTCTTCCGTTGAAGTGCGTATGGAAAATATGTGCCATATCAATATCGAAATGGAGAAAAGTAACCGAACTCTTCCCTCCAAAAAACATAGATGGATATTTATCCAGAAAACCTCCCATCAGTTCTTTGGGAGCGATAAAATCGTCCATTAATTTATTGGCGTGCTTTATCGGGTCAAAAAAGAAAATTCTCAGATCTGTAGGCTCTCTCTGGATGAGGTCTATATAATCTCCGAACTTCATTTTCGTCGTGGGCGTATTGATGGGAGCTGCAGGATCGGCTTTTTTGGAATCATAAAGAGGAACTTCTACATCACCTACCACTTCTTTTACATACTCCATGGTCCACTTCTGATAAGCAGGCCATTTTCTTGCCATATTTTTTATGACAACGGGCCTTCTTGGCTTTAGATATTTTTCCATGAACTCCTCCTGAGTAATATCATCTACAACATCTATAGGCTTTAAAATAATTCCCATTCTATAAATTTTATGTTACAAAATTATTAAATAAATAGATATGAATCAGTGTTTAAGTTTTTTTTAATCTATGATTCAAATCACTTTTAACTATTTAGACTAAGTAAGAATATGGAAATTGATCCTTTTCTGTAAAGTCTTTAGTTTTTCCCTGTTATAAGCCCATATTTTCATTGAAAATGATAAAAACTGATAACACAATGGGATTAGTTATGGGCTAAATTTAATGAATAGATTTTAAAGAATTTACATACCAAACGAATTTTTAAGATAAAAATGACAGACTGTTATTCAAAACAGGATAATATTGATTTTAAATGCATAACAGCTTCTTCAGCAATAAAATTTTAAAATAGCTCGACAAAATATTGGACCTGTAAAAATTATCACTAAGTTTATAGTGTTAAATACGTTTAACCTTTATCATTATAATACATCTTTATAAAAAGTGTAACAAAAAACACAAGCGACAAACTAATTAGGCAAATAATAAATTATGAAAGGAAAAATTTCTTTATTTCTGATACTTTTTTTTACCGTGCTCACTTTTGCACAAAAAACAGTGTCAGGGAAAATTACCGATGAAGATGGGTCCGCTATTCCCAGTGCCAGCGTTACTATAGAAGAACCGGGCAAAGATGCTATTTTGGCATATGGGATCACCAACTCCAAAGGAGAATACAAAGTTACATTCACTTCTTCAGAGGCTAATGTAGACATGAAAGTAAAGGCTTTCAACCAAAAATCTCAAACAAAACAGATCAGCAACAGCGATCAGACCATCAGTTTCAAAATGCAGTCTGAAGCGACAGAAATAAAGGAAGTTCAGCTGAAAACAAAGATGATCACTGCAAGAGGGGACACCATTGCGTATGATCTTAAAGCTTTTGCCAACGCAAGCGACAGAACCCTTGCCGATGTAATGAGAAAAATTCCGGGTATTGAAGTCAATAAAGACGGAACCATTCTTTACCAGGGTAATGCCATCAATAAATTTTATGTTAACGGGAAAGACCTTATGGAAGGCGGATATGGGACCATCAACAACTCGCTTCCAAAAGATGCCGTACAGAAAGTAGAAGTTCTGGAAAACCACCAGCCTGTAAAAATTCTTCAGGATAAAGTACCTTCTGACCAGGCAGCCATCAATATCAAGCTGAAAAATTCAGTGACAATGACCGGAAGAGGAGAAGTAGGAACCGGCTTTGGAGATCCGTGGCTGTGGAATGTTAAACTGACCCCTATGTTTTTTGGACAAAAAAGCCAGTGGGTGGTTAACTATAAAACCAACAATGTTGGAGAACAGGTAGAAAATGAAGGAAACATCCTGGCATTTGGAAGTCGATTTGAAGGAAGAAGAATTAATAGTTCCCAAAACGACTGGCTTAATGTGGAAAATGCCAGTACACCCAATCTTCCGGTAAAAAGATACCTGATGAATAACGTCCATTATCTGTCCGCCAACTATCTTACCAATATTGATAAAAAGAAAGAGTGGGAGCTTAAGGCCAATGCCAACTATACCAATAATGCCGTTGAAAGACAATCGTACAGCCAGACTGATTATTTTGAGGGAAGTTCCAATTATACAAACATTCTCAATAATTTTTATACAGATAAAGCAAAAGGTGAACTGATATTCACTAAGAATGCTAAAAAAGGATTCTTTAAAAATACTACCAGTTTCTCCCAGTTCTGGAATGCAGACAGAGGAATTGTAGACAGAACCGATGTTAAAGATGGCAGCCTGAGACACGCAAACGAAGCAACAGAGTCGCCTACCACCTCATTTCAAAACTCATTGAGTACCATTATTCCATGGAAAGAAAAAATGGTCAATTTGCTGTCATTTATAAGTTATCAGACAGACAGACAGAATCTGGATGTTTCTCCATCATCTTATTTAGGAATTCCTGGATTTACGCCTGTACCAAGTAATTTCGTTCGTCAGAACCTGAGACTTAAAACCTTCGAAGCCAACCACTCTGCCAACATCAGTTTTTCCAAAAAAGGTTGGACCCTTACGCCGGAAGTTGGATTTAATTTTAAAACAACAGATTTAGTTTCAGATTTATTCAATATCACAACAACAGGAGTATCTCCGAATGCATACAGCAATGATCTTACCTACACAACTGCAACACCTTATGGAAGCTTAGGAGTTAACTATAAGAATGAATCCTGGATGTTGTATGCCAACTTGCCTGTAAACTCTAATAATATTAAAGCAGATGACCCGCTGAGGAATGTATCAAAAACAGTAAATAAAGTTACTTTTGAACCCAATATTTTTGCGCAATATACCTTTGCTTCTTTCTGGAAAGCTTCGGTGAATGCTAATATCAATAATAATTTCGGGGAAATAAATACAGCGTATTCAGGATTTCTGATGACTTCGCCAAGTGGAATTAATGCGATGGATATCAATAATCCTATTCCGCAGAATAATAATAAATCTGCAGGCACAAGACTGGAATACAGAAATCCACTAAACAATTTATTCTTTAATGTGAATTATAGATTCTCTGATGCTAAAAGAAACCTGATTGCTAATCCTACGATCAATGGACCAGGATATAGCATCATGAAATATATAGAACAGGATAATCATGTTTTGAATAATGGATATTCAGCAGAAGTAGGAAAATATTTCCCGAAATTTAAAACAAATGCTTCACTTACTTACAGCAATAATACAGCAAAATCTGATGCGTTCTTAAATAATGAATCGTATACCAATAACAACAATAGCCAGTCCTATGGTATTAAATTCAATAATAGCTATTTTAGCTGGATGAGCATTGATTATAATGCGAGTATTTCAAGAACCAAGCAGAAAAGTACAGGGAGGGTAAATTCTAGTGCAACCAGAACAGGATTTACACATAATCTTGGAGCATTCTTCTACCCGGTGGAAAACCATACGATTGGATTCAACTGGGATCAGGTGAATACCAATGCAGTGGGTCAAAAATACCATAACGGATTCTACGACGTTTCATACCAATTTACATGGTCAAAAAAGAAGATTGATTTTGAGGTTAAATGGATGAATATCGCCAATAAAAAAGTATTCGAAACCTATGATATCAATACTACGAATATTACCTATACAAGATATCAGCTCCGTCCAAGCCAGGTCATGTTTACCGTAAAATTCAATTTCAAATAGAAGTAAAAAGAAATATAAAAACAAAAACCAATCTCGCAGAGGTTGGTTTTTGTTTGAGATATATGCTGTTGTTTCTAGAAACTCTGATGGTCTGCGGATGGACCATAACTTCCGGGAAGAGGAATGTCGTTCAGTCTGTAATACACGCCCAGCTGTGCCCGGTGATGAGTGATCTGGTTCAGAGCATGGCGGATGGAACCGTATTTTGTCCATTTTGCCACTTCGTGACCGTTGTTCTTGAGCGCCCAGGTATCATTAAGGTCTTCTTCTTTAGCATTTTCGAGAGCATATTGGGCAGATTTGAAATTTTCATCCAGCGTATTCAGGAGATCTTGTTTGGTAGACAGATGTTTAGGCTGAAAACCCCCGGTGGCAAAATCCAGTTCTGAAGTTTTCAGGATGGTGTCCGGCCATCCAAAGATTTCTGAAATATGAGTGGCAAGAGGCATTAGTTTCATGCTTTTCTCATGGGGAGCATAGTCGTTTTTACCTTCAGGATAAGCTTCAAAGAACTTTTTCGTCGTCTGGTACTCGGTTTCAAACTCGTCTCTAAATTGTGATAAAGTGTCCATAATATTTTGTTTTTTAAGTACTTAAAGATAAAGTTTTTGAATCGGAAAATGTTGTAAAGGAATCATAATTTTATAGAAGGATATTGAATAGTTAATAATTTTTAATAAGACCAAAAAGCAATTAGAATAAATTAGTTTTAGCAAAATATTGTTATTCAGGATTTTACAATGATTACAATAAATTTTTGAAAAAAAACTGTAACATATTTCAACAATTGGTAACTAATGAGTAAACATTATTACAATGAAAAAGCTATTTTCTATATTCTTTATCGCACTCTTTGCATTTGCATCGGCACAGGATTCTAAAGAATCAAAAGAAACAGCCAACCGTTTCTTTTATGAACTGACTTTTAAGCCGAAGAAAGATTCAACGAAGCTGGATAAAGTAGTGACTATTTTAGATATCACAGACAAGAACAGATCAATTTACCAGGACTATACAGTGATTGCTCAGGACTCTATTATGAAAATTGAAATGGAGGCCATTCAGAAGTCTGGGATGATGAAAGATCTATCAAAATCACTGAAAACACCCAAAATTTCAGCAAGGATATACAAATCATATCCAATCATGAAAGTTCAGTATGTAGATAAAATAGCAAACGGATTTACACCAAGTAATATTGGCTATAGCGAAGATTTGAAATTCAACTGGAATATTCTGAATGACAAACAAAAAATAGGAGAATACAACGCTCAAAAAGCGACTACTGAATTTGGAGGAAGAAAATGGACAGCATGGTTCAGTACAGATTTACCTTTTCAGGATGGACCCTATAAATTCTTCGGACTTCCAGGCTTGATCGTTAAAATTGAAGACGATCAGAAAAATTACTCTTGGGTTTTACAGGGAAACAAGAAAGTTAAAGACTATACAGAATACTCTTACATTGAAAACCTGATGCAGGCAAAAGGTGGAAAAGTAAATGAATTAACAAGAGAAAAGTTTGAAAAAACATTCAGTGATTTCAAAAAAGATCCTTTTGCATCGATAAGACCTATGATGACACAGGAAATGATGTCTAAGCCAATTCCCGGAATGGATGGTACGGTTGGAGATATGGTGAAGAAACAGGAAAAGCAGTATAAAGACTTCTACAATGCGAACGACAATCCAATAGAAATTTCTTCTCAAACTCCTGAGAAAAAGAAAAAATAAACATTCATATCAACTAAATTATATTTTTGAATCAACCCAGGTACAGCAATGTATTTGGGTTGATTTCTTTCATACCTGTTGTTATTTAGATTAAATTTAAATAGCGTATATTTGCCCGTACAAAAAAGCAGGTTTTGAAAGAGATGGACTTACATAAATTAAGCGGATTCCCTAAGAACAAAATGGGGAAGATTTTGGGTTATGACAATGATCACCTTAAAATGCCTAACAAGATCATAGAAATGGGACTTCTGCCGGAAACCATTTTCAGGATATTGTATCAGGCACCGTTCAATGGTCCGATGTATGTGGAATTTGGAGAAGAAAAAAGCCGCATCGCTCTAAGGGAAGAAGAGGGAAATTATATCATTGTTGAAGAATTGAATTAATGCAGGAAAATAAGAAAAAACAGGTCCTTTTAGTCGGGAATCCTAATGTAGGAAAGTCTACGGTTTTCAATGCACTGTGCAATAAAAAGCAGAAGACCGGAAATTACGCCGGAGTTACCGTAGCAAGCCATTCTGGAAATTACACCTATAAAAATGAAGAAGTGGAGGTCATTGACCTGCCGGGTTCATACAGTGTATATCCCAGTTCGGAAGATGAAGCTATTTTTTCCAAATTTCTTATTGAAGAGCAAAAAAATTATGCTGGAGTCGTTTATATTCTTGAAGCATTAAGTCTGAAAAGAGGGCTGCTTTTGTTTCAGCAGATACAGGATCTTGGTATTCCTATGATTTTGGTGGTCAACCAGATTGACCAGGCAGAAAGAAGAGGAATTACCATTGATATCCGGAAGTTTTCTGATGCTTTGGGCATTAAAATTATTCAAACCAACGCTAAAGAGCAGTTGGGAATAGACGAAATCAGAGAGGCTGTTCTGAACAATGGTTTTGTAAAAACCGACAAGACCTCTTTCGAAATACCCAACGAACATAAAGATTTTATCCATAAACTGGCTGCCCACAAAGGCATCGAAAATGAATATAAAGCCTGGATGAGCCTTTCTTTAGGCTCAGATGTGGTAAAAATAGCTTCAATAAAAGACATGATGAATGAGCCTGACTCCAAAAGTCTGGTTCCGAAAAGACTTCAGGTTCAGGAAACAGTAAGAAGATATCAGAATGTTGACAAAATATTAGCAGATGTTATCTCTAAAAAAGCTCAGTTTAAAGAACTTCTGACAGAAAAATTAGATAAGGTACTGGTTCATAAAGTCTGGGGCTACGTCGTTTTTATGATGATTCTGTTGGTTATTTTCCAAAGTGTTTTCTTCCTGGCCGAATATCCGATGAACTGGATTGATGATTTTTTCTCATGGCTGGCTGCATTTACCGGAGAACATCTTCCGGAAGGACCTATCAATTCATTGATTTCAAACGGTATTGTTCCCGGAATTGGAGGAATTGTAGTCTTTGCACCGCAGATTGGGATCTTATTATATTTCTTATATTTATTAGAAGATTCAGGGTATATGGCAAGGGTCGTATTCCTGATGGACAGACTGCTGCGTCCCTTTGGACTGAACGGGAAAAGTATTGTCCCGCTGGTATCCGGGACAGCCTGTGCTATTCCTGCTGTAATTTCCACTAGGAATATTGAGAACGTAAGAGAGAGATTGTTAACTATATTAGTGACACCTTTTATGACGTGTTCTGCAAGACTTCCGGTGTACAGTATCATTATCGGCTTAATTATTTCTGAAGGATCATTCCTTGGAATTAAATATAAAGCACTGGTGCTGATGGGAATGTACCTTTTAGGGTTCCTTGTAGCCCTGTTTTCAGCTGCGATTCTTAAAAGATTTATCAAAAATGAAGGCAAGACCTATCTTGTAATGGACCTTCCTGCTTATAAAAAACCACTTTTCGGATACGACCTTAAAATGGTTTTAGGTAAAGTATGGGAGTTCGTAACAGGAGCTGGTAAGATCATTTTTATAGTAAGTATCATCATCTGGTTCTTAAGTTATTTCGGACCAAAACAAAAGCCAGAGCAGTTTGTGGCAACGAATGTTGAACTTGATCACTCTTATCTGGCAAAAATGGGTAAAGGAATCGAACCTCTTATCGAGCCCCTTGGCTACGACTGGAAAATGGGAGTAGGAATTTTGACCAGTTTTGTGGCGAGAGAAGTTTTCGTAGGAACCATGTCTACCCTGTATAGTTTGGAAGATGATGCTCCCGAAGTAAAAGTGATTGATAAAATGAGAAGAGATGTAAAACCTGACGGAAGTAAAGTGTTCAGCTTTGCCACAGGTATTTCCGTACTCTTATTCTATGCATTTGCAATGCAGTGTGTTTCTACACTTGCAGTAGTCTACAGAGAAACCAAAAGCTGGAAATGGACCGGCTTTCAGGTAGCGATGATGACCGGTTTGGCATATTTTGTGTCGTTGATAGCTTATCAGATTTTAAAATAATGGAAACTTCATTACTATTTCAGTATGTTATTATTGCACTGATCGTTGCATTTGCCTGTTACTCTTTATTTAAAGTACTCAGAAAGAATTTTGCGCCGAAAAAATTCAGCTCTAAAAGAAGCGGTTGTGATAAAGACTGCGGATGCTCATGATGCTGTTTTAAGTTCATAATTGAAAAAATTGTAGTAATTTCATTTTCTGAAACTAAAACCATTTCGATTTGAGCCCGAAATCATTAGCTGTCTTTATATTTTCTATGGTAACAATTCTGGCTAAAGCCCAGATCGATACGACCAAAATCAAGTCTTATGCAGATCAGGTTATGGTCCGTGTAAACTTTGATACCAATATTGAAAATTATGTGTACACAGAAGGCCCTGAAGATAAACCATTAGAAACCATCCTTTCGATTAACAATAAAACTAGAGCTTCCTTTTCTATTGACTATAGAATTATAAGTGCCACAGTGTCGTTTACGCCCAGTTTTCTTCCGGGAAACAATGATGACGAACTGAAAGGCAACAGCGCCTATGCAGACCTAAGATTTCGTTTTTTCCCCAAAAGATTTATTCAGACCGTTTATTACAAAAATGTAAAAGGATTTTACATTGAAAACATGAAGGACCTGGATCCCGACTGGAGAGAAGGAAAAGACCCGTATCTTCAGTTTCCGGATTTGAGGATTCAAAGTTTTGGAGGATCTACGGCCTATGTCATGAAGAAAGATTTTTCCCTGAAAAGTATCTATACGCAAGGAGAATGGCAAAAAGAAAGCCGAGGGAGCTGGGTTCCTTTTTTAGATTATGATCTTTCGGTATTCAGAGATATTTTAAACGGACAGAAAAGTAAAGAAACCCAATATAGTTTCGGAGGCAATATGGGGTATTTTTACAATTGGGTGCTTGGGTCTAAAAAAAGGGTAAACATTGCTCCCAATGTGTCACTGGGGTTTGGCGGAATGTTTTCGAGCAGCTGGGATATTCGTAATGACGGTACGAAATTCAACAAAGAAAATACACAATATCTGATCTTTAAGTTTGCCACAGGTCTTCATATAGGATATAATACAGACCGGTTTATTTTCGGAGGAAAATTTAATGTCAACGCCTATGCCTATAACGAAAAGGACAATCAAAGTGTACAAAATAATAATTTATACGGACTGCTTTACATAGGCTACCGTTTTCCTCCTCCAAAGGTAATACAGAGGAACTATGACAAGATCCAGAAAAAGATCCCTATTTTATAACTTACAGGTCTTTTAAGTATCTTTGCTCAGATTAAAAAACAACTTAAAAAAAATAAAAACAGAATGTCGTTAATAAAATCTATTTCAGGGATCCGAGGGACAATCGGCGGAAAAGTAAATGATAACCTGACTCCTCTGGATGTGGTGAAATTTGCTTCCGCATTCGGAACCTGGCTTCAGAATACACAGAATAAAAAAGAATTAACCCTTGTCATAGGAAGAGATGCCAGAATTTCTGGCGAAATGGTTTCTTCCCTGGTGACGGCTACCCTTCAGGGGTTGGGAATTAATGTCGTAGACTTAGGACTTTCCACAACACCTACCGTAGAAATCATGGTTCCCGAACTTAATGCAGACGGAGGAATTATCCTTACCGCATCACACAACCCAAAACAGTGGAACGCGCTTAAGCTATTGAATGGCAAAGGAGAGTTCATCAGCGGAGAAGACGGGGCAAAAGTACTGGCTCTGGCTGAAAGTGAAGATTTCAACTACGCTGAAGTAGATGATCTTGGAAAATATGAAACAAGAGATGATGCTTTTGATATTCATATCCAGCAAATCCTTGACCTGCCAATGGTAGACGTTGAAGCCATTAAAGAGAAAAAATTCAAAATTGTTCTTGATGCCGTCAACTCTACAGGAGGAATCGCTATTCCGATGCTGTTGGATAAACTTGGTTGCGAGACCGTAAAATTATACTGCGAACCGAACGGACAGTTCCCGCACAATCCTGAACCTTTGAAAGAACATTTGGGAGATATCTGTGAGCTGGTAAAAAAAGAAAATGCTGATCTTGGAATCGTTGTAGATCCGGACGTAGACAGGCTGGCTTTGATTGATGAAAAAGGGGAAATGTTCGGGGAAGAATATACATTGGTTGCTGTTGCAGATTATTTATTGAAGCATAAAAAAGGAGCCGCAATCTCTAATCTTTCTTCAAGCCGTGCTTTGAGGGATGTTGCCAATAGCCACGGTTCTGAATACTTTGCAAGTGCTGTAGGGGAAGTGAATGTAGTGAATTTAATGAAAGAGAAAAATGCAGTGATCGGAGGAGAAGGAAACGGAGGAATTATCTATCCGGATCTGCACTACGGAAGAGACTCTTTAGTGGGTGCTGCTTTGTTTTTAACCCATCTGGCAAAAGAAAACAAAACCGTTTCCGAATTAAGAGCAGGTTATCCAAGCTACTTTATGGGAAAAAAGAAAATAGAGCTGACTCCGGAAATCAATGTAGATGAAATTTTATCCAAAATGGAAAAAGAATACCAGAACGAGCAGGTTTCTACCATTGATGGGGTGAAGATCGACTTTGAAAATAACTGGGTGCACCTTAGAAAATCCAATACAGAACCCATTATCAGAATCTATACAGAGGCTTATACACAAGAAGAAGCCGATAAACTCGGAGACGATATCATCGCTAAAATTAAAAGTTTAATTTAAAATAAAAGAAGAACGGAACAGAAATGCTCCGTTCTTTGTTCTTCTGCACAAAAATGTTTGAACATATCCAAAACAGGTTTCTCTTTCCCAAAGATAAATGGCGAAAATTCCTAAGGTGCTTTGAGCGCTTGGAAGTTTCTGCCAAAACATTGCTTTTAAAAGAAAATGAAGTCTCGGACAGCGCTTACTATATTGAAAAAGGAGTGGTAAGAGCGTGGTACAATAATGACGGAAAAGATGTGACCTTCCAGTTCTTTATGGAAAATACCATGTTCTCATCCCTTGAAAGTTTCAGGAAAGGCCTTCCCAGCATGGTCTCTTTTGAAACAATAGAGCCCTGCATTTTGTGGAAGATCAATAAATCTGATGCAGAAGCCGTTTTAGCAGAAGTCTATGAAGATCCTGAGCTGAGGAACCAGTTCATGGATTCCCTTTTTGAAAGGATATTTGATTATATGAAACATTTCTTTTCTTTCATAAAAGACACCCCGAAACAACGGTATATCAGCCTTGGCAAAGAACGCCCGGAAATTATCAGGAGAATTCCCCAGCACTATATTGCTTCCTATCTGGGAATTACCACGGTACATCTCAGCAGAATCAAAAGTGCCATTTTAAAAGAGGATTCTTTTAAAAACAAAGATTATTAGAGATTAAGAATTTCTTAAAGATCAATAAGATCAAACTTAATGAAGCTTAACAACTTAAAGAATCTTAATGGTTTAAATAATCAATCAGATAACTGATAACAAATGTTATTGCACCGCAGACCGCTCTCATCCTAATTTTGTATAAAAATTTAAAATAATGAAAGCAGCAGTCGTATTTGAAAAAGGAAGGGCTCCACAATATGCAGAGGTAACAGATCCGCAAACACCTCAGAACAACGAAGTACAGGTATCGGTTAAAGCCGCATCTATTAAAAACCTGGACAGAGCCATCGCAGGAGGAAATCACTATTCCGTCAGTAATGCAGTAGATCAACCTAAAATCATAGGAACGGATGGCGCCGGATATCTTGACAATGGCGAGAAAGTCTATTTTTTCAGTAAAAAAGGAACCACAGCCGAAAAAGTGAATGTTGAAAAAGGATTTGTCATTCCTGTACCGGAAGAACTCGATTTTGCTATTGCTGCTGCATTACCTAATGCTGTCATGGGATCTGCAATGGGGCTGAGGTTCAAAGGTGGAATGAAGCCGGGTGATACAGTTCTGATCAATGGAGCTACCGGAGTTACCGGAAGAATCGCGGTTCAGGTGGCCAGATTGTATGGCGCTAAAAATATTATAGTCACAGGAAGAAATGAAGAATCCCTAAAGTCACTTCTTGAGCTTGGTGCAGATGAAGTGGTTTCCCTGAAACTACAGGATGAAGATTTTAAAACAAAAATAAAAGATATTCACAGAGAAACCCCTGTTGATATTGTTTTGGACTATCTGTGGGGACATTCTGTTGAAATGATTCTCTGGGCTTTGAAAGGTGACGGGACATTTTCTCACAAAACCAGATTGGTTTCAGTGGGAGGAATGAGCGGAGATACCATTCAGCTGTCCTCACAAATTCTGAGAGGAACAGACATCCGGATTTCCGGATCAGGATTGGGAAGCTGGACGAAAGAAGAATTCAGGTTGCTGTTCACTGAAATCATTCCCGAAATGTTTCAGGCAGCCGGAGAAGGAAAAATAGCAATCGATACAGAAAAGGTTTCCATAAAAGAAATAGAATCGGTTTGGGAGACCGAAATTCCGGCCGGAAGAAGGCTCGTTATAACTATTTAACCACAATTTGCGTTATTTATCCACAATCTTTTTATCTGTTTTCTTTTTTTACTATCTTTATTATAGAAATTTATGAAAAACTAATTCAAAAAAAAGTTGCAACTTTGCATAAACATTTGAATGTCAGTTTCAGAAGTTATTATTAATTAATAAAGTTTGCCGAGGTTTGCAAGTATATTCAGACATCGGACCGACAAAGACGACACTATTGGAAGAGTATTTTGGAAATGAACTTGTGAAAAAGTTCGAGGAAATGATGGAAAACAATGATGAATTCTACTTCGATACCGAAGAATTGGAAGATATTATTGTTTATTATTTGGAGCTGGGAGATTTTAACTACGCAGACAATGCGGTTAACTATGGACTTAAGCTTCACCCGAATTCATTAGATATCAAGATCAAAAGACTTGAAATTCTTCTGGAATGGGAAGACTATAATACCGCAAAAGAACTTATCAATGAGCTGAAAGGCGCATCGATGGAGAATACAGACTTTTTAGTCTGCTATGCGAAGTATTATTCGAGCCTGGGAAACCCTAGAAAATCCATTGATATCTGTAAAAAAGCTTTAGAACTGAAAGAAGAAGAGAACTTCCTTCACAACTTTATTGCGGATGAATATGTGAATTTGGGAGATCCCTTTAACGCTCTTAAACACTACAGAAAAGCTCTGAAAGAAGATCCTACAGACGAGTATTCACTTGAAAACTGTATGATCTGCTTCAGCGATCTGAATAAGAGCGAGGAGGCTATTGCCTTTCTTAATGAATATTTAGATGAATTTGCTTACTCCGAAACCGCATGGTTTGAATATGGACAGTTTTACTTCAACAGAAAGAATTTTGAAGAAGCCATCAAAGGATATGACTACCTGTTGGCGATCAATTCAAATTCTGTAGGAGTATATGCCAACAAAGCAGCCTGTTACGAAGCTTTAGGACAATATCAGAAAGCCGTGACAGTCTATGAGGAAATGCTTGAGCTGGAATACACCAAAGCATTTACTTTTTACAAAATAGGATTGTGCTACAAAGCCCAGAAACAGTCTATTATGGCTCTTAATGCGTTCCAGAAATCATTGAGAGAAGACCCTCAGTTTTATCTTGCGATGATGGAGCAGTCTTACCTGTATGAAGAAATGGGAGGTATGAAAGAAGCGTTGCATTTTGCACAAGAAGCGACCCATCTGAATGATGACAACCTTGATTATCAGAAAAGGTTAGCATTTCTGTTCATCGATTCCGGTAAATTTGAGGAAAGCCTTAGCTGCCTGAAAAAGCTGGTAGATGCAGAACCTACGAGGTTCTATAACTGGTATGCCTATTCAGAAGTACTGATGCTTCTGGGAGAATATGAAGAGGCCGTGACCATTCTTGAGAGAGCATTAAAAGAACACGACAGGGCGGAACTCTATTATCAGTTAAGCAATTGCTATTTTAACCTTAAAAGAGCGGAAAAAGGGGCAGAATCTCTTCAGAAAGCATTAAGTATAGACCCATCCTTGGCTCCGGATATGCAGAAAAAGTATCCGTTCATCAAAGATGAGGTAAAAAAGGTCAAGGCAAAAGTAAAAAAGAAGAACTCTTAAGAAGTTGAAAGAAAGAAGTTTCTGAAAATCTGGATTTCCAACAGCTTACGATTCTTAAAAACTTAAATTAAAACAATTCAAATAAGTAAATCCTGCAGCAATGCAGGATTTTTAGTTGGTTTCAGTAAAATAATTTATTTCTTTACAACGCCGTTTTTAGACCTTAAAAAGATCAATCCGCCGATGATCACCCCTGCGCCTGCAAATTGTAAGATACTTAGTTTTTCGCCATCCAGAAAGCCCCAGATAATAGCAACAATAGGCATCAGCAGGGTTACTGTTGATGCAAAAAGAGGAGTGGAGACTTTAAGCAACCGGTAATTCAGGGTCATAGCCAGCCCTGTTCCGAAGATGGACAACAGGCCAACAAACATCAGCCCCATCATATGATCTTCATTAAAACTGAATGTTGAAAAAAATCCGGTAAATGCTAAAGAGATAAGGGAAGGGAAAAATAAGACAAAAGAGAATACAAACGCGGACAAAATAGTCGAAGAGACCTCCATCAGTTTAGACTTCACCGTTGTTGTACTTATGGCATAACATAGTGTGGCCAATAAAAGAAGTAATATCGGGATCAGTTTAAACTTTCCGCCCTCTCCGTCTCCACCGAATGCTAATAGGCAGACTCCCGCAAAGCTGATCATCGTTCCTACGATCTGTCTTTTGGTGGTTTCAAATTTCCAGATCAGAGCACCCACAATAATTACGAAAATAGGCATCATAGAATTGATAATTCCCGCAATACTGCTGCTGACCTCCGTTTCTGCGATCGGAAAAAGAAACATGGGAATGAAATTTCCCGTAAATGCAGCCAGGATAAGCCATTTTAAATGCTTTTTAGGAAACAGTTTATATTTCGAAATCGCGACCGGCATTAATACAATTCCTGCGATCAAAACTCTCAGTGCTCCGACCTGATAGGGGCTGAAATGTTCCAGCGATTTTTTGATCAAAATAAAAGATGATCCCCAGATAAGCGTTAATACAATCAGAAGAATCCATTTTTCTTTATCTGCGTTCATTATTTTTGTGTAAGATTTTTAAAAATTCTTTTTTAGGAATCATTTTTGCGCCCAGGCTTTCCAGATGCTCGGTATGAGATTGGCAGTCAATGAGATCTATGTTTTCTTTGTTGCTTTCTACAAAGTGTATAAAGCCCGCTTTAGAAGCGTTGCTCACCTTGGCAAACATACTTTCTCCACAGAAAACATTACCAATTTGAAGTCCGTAAAATCCGCCAACCAATTCGTTATCCTGCCATACTTCGATACTTTTGGCAAGGCCGTATTCGTGAAGTTTGATGAAAGATTCCATCAGTTCATCTGAAAGCCAGGTTCCTGTCTGTCCTTTTCTGCTCGTCTGCTGACAGTTTTGGATGACTTCCCTGAAATTTTTATTCTCAGAAAAGGTAAAAACAGATCTGTTCAGTATTTTTCGCATCGATTTTGAAACTTTCAGCTCTTCAGGAAATATGACAAACCTTGGATCAGGGCTCCACCACAGTATTTCCTCTCCCGGATTATACCAGGGAAAAATTCCCAGCTGGTAAGCAAACCAGATGCGTTCTACAGACAGATCGCCACCAAAAGCAATCAGGCCTTCGTGACCGTCATAAAGTTCAGGATCGGGAAATGAAATCTCGTTTTCGTCTAGTCGGACCATTTTTTGGAAAAAAAATCCCACTTGAGAAAGCAGGATTCATATTTGATCTTATTTTTTAATTAAAAAGGCAAATCATCGTCATCATCGCCAGCGAAAGGGTTTTCGTTGGAAACAGGAGATGCAGATTGAGAAGGAGACGCCTGAGTAGGCTCAGATCCGTTATCCATTACTTTTTCAATTTTCCATCCTGTGATAGAATTGAAATATTTAGTTTCACCTTGTGGAGAAACCCATTCTCTTCCTCTGATGTTGATTCCCACTTTTACATTTTCACCTTCTTTAAGGTTATCTAATAAACTGATCTTATCAGACAAAAATTCTATGTTTATCGGCTGTGGGTACTGTTCCTGGGTTAAAATAACCATTTCTCTTTTTTGAAAACCACTTGCAAATGTCTGAGCATCAAAAAGTTTCTTTACCGTTCCTTGTAATTCCATATTGTAATTATTAACGTTGTAAAAGTAAGAAAATGAAATGTAATAATAGGGTCGACAGAAAAAAAATCTATGAATTTTAATTTTTTTTCATGAAAAGTTTGGAGGTAAAGGAAAATGTCCTATATTTGCACTCACAAAAACGAAGCAAGCTCTTTAAAATAAACAAAAACCAGCGGATGTGGTGTAATTGGTAGCCACGCCAGACTTAGGATCTGGTGCCGTGAGGCGTGGGGGTTCGAGTCCCTTCATCCGCACTATGCGAAAATAGCTCAGCTGGTAGAGCACAACCTTGCCAAGGTTGGGGTCGCGGGTTCGAATCCCGTTTTTCGCTCCACACCTGCCCTGGTGGTGGAACTGGTAGACACGCAGGACTTAAAATCCTGTGTTCGTAAGAACGTGCGGGTTCAAGTCCCGCCCGGGGTACTAAAACCCTCTGTAACTTCGGTTAACAGAGGGTTTTTTGTTTTTAGGAGTGGTTATTTATTTCTCCTTCTTTCTTTATAATTGTTTTATTAATCGTCTTAAACCAGTCATCACATCCATTCATATTGCCACCTGTAGCAAAGTTATTAGATCAGGGCGGAGATAAATTCTATGTCTTCATTTAGCAGATAGTATGGATCATCAGCACTTGCTATGTTCTTTCATTCTATCTATCTTTTCTTTGTTCATTACCAAAGCGTGATAAAATATCCAATACCAATGTACTCCCATCCTTTACAATAAATAGATTTTTGTATGGATAATCTGTCTTTGCTTCATTTATTGACATATTAACACAAAGAATCCGTCTCACAAAAAAGTAAGACGGATTCTTAAGATAAATATTATTTTTATTTTTTGATAATTTTTACAACGAGCTCAGAATTATTTATTCTGATAATATAAGCGCCTGAAAGTAAATTGCTGAGATTGGTTTTGTTATTTTCAAATTTGCCTTCTTTCACAAGCTGACCGGACAAATTGTATATCTGATAATAATAATCTCTGCTGTCTTTAGCATCTATATAAACAATATCGGTTACAGGATTTGGGAAAACACTAAGCTTTTTTTGCTCAATTTTTTTCTTAATTTCTTTTTCTGTAAATACATTGCCGGCTCTGCTTATTGCATCTGACTGTACAGGAATTGTGACGTTATCCGGGTAAAAGCCTTCTTCTTTTTCATTTCTGGACAGAATCTTAACACATCGGCAAGGAGCTCCAAAATACTGACTGTTATCGCTATCTGCTAAATATAAATTATTATTAGCAGTACTGAAAGTCATAGAAATAGGCCTTCCCTGATAAGCAGTACGCAATGCAGCAGTCCATCTTTTTCCATTACCAAATTCTACTTTAGTTGGTATAGACGGGGCTGAAGAGAATATTATACTGCGGTTTCCTCTGATACCGGATGTTCCATAGTTGCCAATTTTATATGCTGGATTCTGGAAAGCGTATCCTAAAATGGTATTTCCATTTTTAATCGGAGTACCCAAATAATCATTTACCGCATTTTTTCCTGCAACAAAAACATTCTTTTTGTACCATAGAGAGCCGCCTAAACCAGTCTCCGAATCATTACTGGAATCGGCATCTGGTATTCTCCAGCCTTCCGGGCAAGGGTCGAATGGTGATTTGCTGGTTCCTTTACCCCAACGCTCAGGGAATTGACTAGCCTGATTGATTAACCAGTCTGTTCCCATTGTTCTAACCCCGTTATAAGGATTTAAAGTGCTAGGAATCATAAATACCAAAGGATTTTTAACAGAATATCCTAAAACTTTAGCAATTTTATCAGCAGTTTTATCGTTTCCTGATACATTGGCGCTATTGGCATAGGTATTATATGGAATGATATAATTACTTCCTGCATTTTCAAAAGTATCAGCGGTAAGCTCACTATAAGTAATACTTCCATCTGCGTTGGCTCTTCCCAGGAAAACACTTGTTTTGTTGTTGTTTACATTTTCGTGGAACACAGGGAAAGGATCTTTTCTGCCCCATTGGTAATGTAAGCCTGCCGAATTTTGAATTTGCGACAACTCGGCTTCTGTAGGAGCACCTTGAGTTTGTAAAGACGAAGGTAACACTTGCAACGCCCCTAAATCTCTATCCATAAGCTGGGCTTGCTTCACTGCATTACTGGATAATCCCTTCACATAATTTACAAAGTTTGGAGCAGCAGGATCACCCATATCAGTTGTATATAAGTAAGAACCTACTTCCGTATCAGTTATCCAAATATGCCAGCTCCAGTAAACAGGATTATCTATACTGCCATTATGAAGCGTTACTACTGCATTACCGCTTTGGTTTGGATTAATGAGAACCTTAATCTTAGAATTTGAAATAGCTGCTAATGATGCGGGAGAAGAGTTAAGCACTGAAATATTTTTAATCAATTGCGTATTATTACTCCAATGTACATTAGCTTTTAAGCTATTATAACTTACAGGATTCAGAATTTCCAGGTTATTCATATACTGATTTTGCATAGCAATAGCCTTTGAAACAGGAATTTCTATGGTCAATTCAGCAGTGCTTTTTACTCTTTGATAAGAGTTTGGCTGATTTAGATATTCTTTTCCATAGTTCTTTTGATCTGTAAAGAATTCTGTAGGGAAATTATAATCATTATCCTTATATAAAGGATCTTTTATACATCGGCACCCGGCAGCATCTGTAGTGTGCATTTCGTACATTGGGTTATATGAATATCTGCCAATAACATTCAAACTTGGATCTGGTGTATCATTAGTTGAATTGGGTTCATTTTCAGGAATAATCAATAAACCTCTTGCTGTATTAGAAGTACTACCGTTATTAGAGCCACCAAAGACTGTTCTAGCCATAGTAGCAGTCCACAATCTTGTTTGGTGCATGTCTCCGTAGGAGTCTTCATTAGGCATTTTCCATAATATTTTTCCGGTACCTGGAAACAGCCCTAAATTATCCCCACCAAAATTAGTCATATCTACTCCTATGTTAGAATAAACCTTAATTGATTTTAAATAGTTAGGATAGGATGGAAAATTATTATAATTGGGTTTTATAAATCCATAATAGGGATTTGCTCCAATTTTCAAAGTATTGCTTACACTATTAGTGGTGTAATAAATATCTGCATTATCGTTAGATTTTGGTCCAAAAGGAGATCGGTTTAATGGTATGCCACTGTAATATGCAAAAGTTGTAAGCATAGAAGGGATTCTCCAGCCATTTGGACATGGATCGTACTTTTCTTTGTTTCTATAAACATTTTTAGCCGTCGTTGTAGTTTCCGTTGAATTGTTTATATTTCCTTGTGCATTATCCGACCAAAAATTTACTCTTGCATTATTAGATGGATTTACACTTGTCCCATTAATATATCCAAACCAATTGTATCTGGAAGATGAGACGCCATCATAATGAAGCGCATCTGAATAGATCAAACTCAATGGATTTTTTATAGAAAGCGGCAAATTATTTGTTATAAATGCGTCAGCTTTGGGTACAGTTATCGCTATATCAGTAAGTATTTTGTAGTTAGCACCATTTTCCAGGCTAGCCTTTACATCTCTTACTTTTCCTATTGAACCTGATACTTCATAATAAGTATTCCCTCTCGTAATAAGTGGAGGAAAAGGGTCTTTTCTTCCCCATTGGTAAAGTAAACCTCCGTTTTTGTCATATTGATCTGTCCCTGTAATAGAAGCTCCTAAAGCCCCCAGGTTTCTGTCCATCCAGCCCCAATCTGAATCAGGGATTCTTTCTTGGGTGCCATTTTTGAGTAGTCTTGCCTCATCTCCATAACTTCTGTATTTTGAACCATTCGTAGGGTCATCAGTCACCCAAACGTGCCAGGACCATTGAACTTCTCCATTCACTTTAAATGCAATTACTGCGTTCCCTTCTAGAGATTTCTTAATAGGAATTTTAATTTTTGCATTTTCAGCTTCTCCTGTCATTTCAAGTGAATAATTTTCTCCTGATTTAATTAAACCTGGAGTATCTTCCCATAACACATCAGCAGTTATTGTACCTTGAGGTAATGAAGTCTTGTTTAGATACATCACATTATCCTGCCACATCTTATATGCTTTTTTAACTGGAATATAAAGCCCATCTACCTCATTTCCGGTATCATCTTTTCCTGTAAAGATGTAGGAATTTGGCGCTAGTTTCCAATCTTTAGCGGCTACAACTGTAATTGTTCCCTGTAAATTTACAGGGGCACATCCTCCGGTAACTGTAACGGTGTAATTATAAATTCCGGCTGTTGTAGCTGTTCCGCTGATAGTAACGGTTGTTCCGTTTACTGTAGCCGTAATACCAGCTGGAAGCCCTGTTACAGAAGTTCCTGTAGCTCCGTTAAAAGTATATGTTATTGGAGTGATAGCAGTATTTACCTCTACTGTCTGTGTATTATTACCTGATGTCAACACCAAATTAGCAGGAGGGTTCACGGTTACTGTCATCGTGTTTGTAGAAGCACATTGCCCTGCATTGGGCGTAAAGGTGTAGGTCGTCGTCGCCTGGTTATTAATGGCAGGCGACCAAGTTCCCGAAATTCCCTGGGTAGAAGTGCTGGGTAATGTCAATGCAGATCCTGCACAAATAGGTGAGATCGATGTAAATGTAGGAGTGATTGGATTCGTACATGCCGCATTTTCATAACAGATCTCCTGAACTGGGCTTATGTAAGCATGAACTTCGGCGTTGCTTGAACTGGTGACTCCTATAATTACATTTGCGTTTTCAAATTGTGAAAAACCCGTTACTATTTTGTAAGATAGAACCCCATTATGTATTTCTGTGGTAAGATTCGAAAATGACAGAGCATTGAAAAAAGCTCCATTTGAAAGATAGCGTTTTACAGTAGCATTATTTCCATTCCATTGGTTAACAGGAATGTATATGGTGTAATCCGCATTATTTCTATTGATACAAATTCCATTGGCCTTGTCTACACATTGTTCTTGCTTTGTGAGGTCGTTCCATTCACTTTGCGGAAGTGGTGCCAAGGTATTTGATACTGCCGCATTTTTAGGACTGCTCACTTCATAAGTCAAGGTCTGGTTGCTGAAATCCTGTGATGTTCCTTCTTTTATGTAATAATAATCCTGACCGTTTTTGTTAACTTTTGTCAAATTATTAACATTGTAATTGTATACATTCCACAAACCACCTGCTGCAAGATAAATCTTGAAGCTTACCGTAGTATCTCCATTCCATTCATTTACAGGAATCAAAGCTTCTGCAAAACTGTTGTGCAGACGGTTGAAGCACACATTGGCTTTATCAATGCATTGTTCTTGTTTTGTGTAATCATTCCAGTCGCTTTGCGGACGTGGTGCCAAAGTATTTGATACTGCCGCATTTTTAGGACTGCTCACTTCATAAGTCAAAGTCTGGCTGCTGAAATCCTGTGATGTTCCTTCTTTTATGTAATAATAATCCTGACCGTTTTTGTTAACTTTTGTCAAATTATTAACATTGTAATTGTATACATTCCACAAACCACCTGCTGCAAGATAAATCTTGAAGCTTACCGTAGTGTCTCCATTCCATTCATTTACAGGAATCAAAGCTTCTGCAAAACTATTGTGCAGACGGTTGAAGCACACATTGGCTTTATCAACACATTGCTCCTGTTTCGTGTAATCATTCCAGTCGCTTTGCGGAACTGCCGCCAGGGTATTTGATACTGCCGCATTTTTAGGACTGCTGACTTCATAAGTCAAGGTCTGGCTGCTGAAATCCTGGGATGTTCCTACTTTTAAGTAATAATATTCCTGACCGTTTTTTGTAACCTTGGCCAAATCATTAACATTGTAATTATACCCATTGAAAAGTCCACCGGTTGCAAGGTAAATCTTGAAGTTCACTTTAGTGTCTCCATTCCATTGATTCACAGGAATCAGGGCTTCTGCAAAACCGTTGTGCAGACGGTTGAAGCACACATTAGCTTTATCCACACATTGTTTTTGCTTCGTATAATCATTCCAGTCGCTTTGTGGAATTGCCGCTAATGTACTGGAGACTGCTGCATCCGAAGGACTGCTTACCTCATAGATTAAAGTCTGGTTGCTGAAATCCTGTGTTGTTCCTACTTTAACGTAATAATATTCCTGACCGTTTTTATTAACTTTTGTCAGATTATTCACATCATAGTTATACCCGTTAAAAAGGCCACCAGTTGTAAAATAAATCTTAAAGGAAACTGTTGAACCGTTCCATTGATTTACGGGAATTAAGGCTTCTGCAAAACTATTGTGCAGACGATTGAAACAGACATTGCTATTTTGGGCTAAAGAGGTTAGCCAAAATAAGATTAAAAAAAAGAATGATAATTTTTTTTTCATACTTGAAGTTTTTTAATAATTCCTACTCGTTGAAGGCTTTTCGGAAAACCGCCTTTTTGGGTGTCGGGATACTCTAAGTTACTTTCACCAAAAAATTCATACAACTGGGAAAAATCACGCTAAAAAGACAGTCCTTTATGAACACCGAATAGCTATCCCAGTAAGTTGCTTGAACACTTTAGAAATTGCAGGGGGAAATTTTGTGTGTAACAGGTCTGAATGAGGTTCCATTTGTATCAACTTTGTCAGTACTTGTAAAAGAACTAAGAGTAAATGCACCAATAATTGATAGTGTAATTAAGTTTTTTCTTATGGTTATTGTTTTAAATTAGACAACAAATGTAGGTCAATAATTCTTACGCGTAAAAAATATTATATTATGTTAATCCCTTTATTTTAGGAGGTTATGCCCTTATTCGTTGTTTGTTTTCAACAAAAAAATGAGAGTGTACTATAATTCTAAATTTGATATACACTCGCATAAAATTGATCTTTTGTTTTTATCGTAATTACTTCCATATTTTCGTCCAGGCAAACGTTTAATAATTTGTTTATTGTAAGAATTCCTCTTTGTGGTTATTTGGAATGAAAAACAAGATCTGATTAATGTCTTGTCCTGAAATTACGTTACATTATTTAACAGTAATTCTGTTTTTTTTGTTCTTATTTTAGAAGAAAATGTTTTATATTTGTAGCCTCAAAAGGAAGGAAGTTCTTTTAACAAAGAAAAAACAACCGCGGATGTGGTGTAATTGGTAGCCACGCCAGACTTAGGATCTGGTGCTGTGAGGCGTGGGGGTTCGAGTCCCTTCATCCGCACTCAGCAAAAAAACTCTCTGTGAAATATCACAGAGAGTTTTTTATTTTTATACCGTTTCTCTGTTAAATATAATATTCTGTACCCATAATAATACCAAGTTCTGTATCTGTATCCAGTCTCCAATACTCTATAATTTTGTCCAAGTAAAGCAGAACACTATGGAAACCTTACTACAATCCCGGGATCAGCTCGTGTATGCTGAAGTCTACATTTCAGATATGCTGTCCTTAAAAAATATTTTTCTACAGTCACAAACCCTTCAAAAGCTTAATCAGAATTTTGGAGTTCCTTTTCTTTTGGTTAAAAAAAAGGACACAATTTTAGCTTTTGCGACGCTGATTCTTACTGAAAACGGAGAAATTGCCTTTAAAATTTATGAAAGCAATCTTACGGAGTGGGAGAAAAAGAATTTTATCTTTCGTGCAGAGCATTATTTTAAGAAAAAGACAACCGCCAATTTCAGAAATCCGCAGCAACTGAAAAGCAGTATTTCCAGAATGGTCAGCTGGCTGAATGTTGGATAAAAATAATGGAAGTTGTACATTTACTTAAACCCGATTTCCTATGTCTAAAGACGTTCTGTATCTTAAAATAGCAAAATCCGTCACGGAACAGATCAAAAGCGATACCCTGCAGTTTGGGGACAGATTGCCCTCGCTTAGAAGTGCCCAGAAACTTTACAATGTCAGTCTGAATACCGTGAAGCAGGCCTACATGGAACTGGAAAGCCGTTCGTTGGTAGAGTCACGGCCGAAATACGGCTATTTTGTGAGCCAGAGTTCCCAGAGAAAGCTTGCCTTGCCCTCTGTTGCCCCTATGAAAGTAGCAGAAAGAGAAAATACAGCTGAGGTTCTTATCGATAAAGTATTCGGAACCATTGGTGGAACGGATGTTACCCAGTTCGCCTTGGGAATTCCTGGTAAAAGCTTTCTTCCATTAGCCAAATTGAAGAAATCTATGATCAATGTGATTAACAGAAAGAGTGACAGTGGAACAGATTATGAACCGGTACAGGGAAACGAATATCTGCGTCGCGAATCAGCCAAATGGGCGCTTGTGCTGGAAGGGAAGATTTCAGAAGACGATCTGGTGATCACCTCAGGAGCTATGAATGCTGTCTATACCTGTCTGATGGCAGTAACAAAACCCGGAGACTCTGTTGCGGTGGAAAGCCCTGTCTATTTCGGGGTACTTCAGGCCATCCAGCAATTGGGGCTGAAAGTGGTGGAAATTCCTACCCATCCTATTTATGGAGTTGATCTGGAAGCCCTGAAAAAAGTACTTCCTACACTTTCTGCGTGCTGTTTTGTGACCAATTTCAACAATCCTTTAGGTTTTCAGATGCCTGATGAGAACAAAAAAGAACTGGTAAAGCTGATTACGGAATATAATGTTCCTCTTATTGAAGACGATATTTACGGCAACCTTTATTTTGGAGCAGAAAGACCAAAACCATGTAAATTCTATGATGAGGCAGGACTTGTAATGTGGATCGGATCGGTTTCCAAGACATTGGCTCCCGGTTATCGGGTAGGATGGGTGGCTCCCGGAAAATTTAAAGAGCAGGTCATCCGGCAGAAACTGGTACAGACGGTGTGCAGCCCTTCTATCTATCCGGATGTGATTGCTGATTTTCTCGAACACGGCCGTTATGACCATCATTTGAGAACATTCAGAAAAAAATTATATGCGAATTATCTTCAGATCCAGAAGTCGGTGACAGAATATTTTCCAGATAATACCAAAATCTCAGAACCGAAAGGAGGCTTTATGCTGTGGCTGGAACTGGACAAAAAAATATGTACAGAGGATTTATTTGATGAAGCTATGAGCCAGAAAATAAATTTTGCCCCGGGAAGGATGTTTTCACAGTACAATCAGTACCAGAACTGTATGCGACTGAATTATGCTCTGGAATGGACAGACAGAGTAGAAAGTGATCTGGAGAAATTAGCCAAAATGGTAAAAAAAAGAATGTAATTAAACCTTATAGCAATGAATGAAATGAACAATGAAGTACAAATTGTCAACTATGAACCTCAATATAAAGAAGCTTTCAAGGCTTTGAATGAAGAATGGATCAAAACCTTTTTCGCGATGGAAGCAGGAGACTATAAACTGCTGGACAACCCTCAGGAATATATTGTAGATAAAGGAGGATATATCATCGTTGCCCTTTTAAATGGTGAAGCTGTGGGAACATGTGCGTTGGTGAAAATATCGGATGAACCCCTAAGGTTTGAACTGTCAAAGATGGCAGTAAGTCCTAAGGCACAGGGAAAGAAAATCGGATATCTTGTAGGACAGGCTCTGGTAGATAAAGCAAGAGCATTAAAAGCAGAAAGTATTTTTCTGGAAACAAATTCTGTACTGGTTCCTGCCATAAAACTGTACGAAAAACTGGGCTTTGATCATATGCCGGTTTCAGATTCAGCTTACGCCCGATGCAACACCCAAATGTTGTTGAAATTCAATGATTAAGCAAAAAAAAGATATTAGAACTCGGATAGGAATATCCTTGTTCTAATATCAAAAAATTAAATCTAATGCTTTACTGTTCTATTTCTTAATGAAAGTCTTCGTCAGCGACTTTTTGCTTCCGTTGATTTTTAGGAAATACGCGCCTGCAGGAAGGCTTTGAACATTGATCGTTTCGTTAAACGAACCATTGTAAGACTTTAAATTTCTTACTGAAATCAATGATCCTTTGGTATCAATAATTTCCATTTTAATTTCCTTATCATCAGACTGATACTGTATGCTTATGCTTTCTGAAGCAGGATTGGGATAAAGTCTGAAATCATCGGTTTTTGCTTGAATGTCTTTCACTCCCAAAGCTCCATTGATACATACCGGAATACGGTTTACCCCGTCGATTCCCCATGAAGGCTGTACCGGAATACACATCCAGTTCAGGACTGTAGGAAAATGATCCGTCTCTCTAGGCGTTGAGGTATAGTCATAAATCTTGAAAGTATTTGTCGTACCAGCAGCATAAGAAGGAGAACCTGTTACCGCCAGATTGTTAGCGTTAGGACTTGAATCCGTCAAGATATTACCTGATGTTTCACCACATTTCCAGTCTGCCAGCAGCTGAGCATAATAAGGATGTGAAGAAGTAATATCCTGATTCGCCCAGTTAACAATCACGTTAGCGGGAAGGGCAGATTTCCATATTCTGATATCTTTGTAAGAAGCGGCAAGATTGAGCCCATATACATTCGTTCCGTCCTGGTTGATAGTCAGTGGTAAGCCGGAATCGATATTTCCGATGGTATTCATTTTGGCAAAAGTCACCGGAACTCCATCTTCATAAAGCGTTACCAATCCGTCTCTGTCGAAACTTACCGCAATATGTTTCCATTTTCCTGTTTCTGCTTTTCCGCCGGTCAGATCAATTCTGTTGGTTCCGTCCCCGATATTCATTTTGAAGTTCTGCCCGGAACTGCCGGATATAACAAAACCTTTATTGTTTCCGCTTGCCCAGTTTTTATTACTGATCATCACTGGATCACTGGAGTAAGCAGCATTAGGTTTTACCCAGAATTCAATGGTAAAATCCTGCGATGCCCCAAAATTAAAAGGAGTCTGATTGGCAGGTTTTGCATATGTTCCTGCCGGAAAGCTAAGCTGATTGAAGGTTTTGTTGGATTCAAGAATTGTTTTACTGATCTGCTGAGGTGTAAATCCCGGATTGGAATAGATGTTAAAGATATTACGTTCAGAAAGATTTCCTCCACCGTGAGCACTTTGAACAGCCCCGTGATCTGTGGTCAAAACCACCAGCCAGTCTTCACTGGAGTAAGTCGGTCTGCTTTTCATCGCACTGACAATTTCACCAATATATGAATCGGTCGTCTGAATCGATGATACATACTGGGGAACCGTACCCGCGAATCCATAAGAATGTCCTGCATGGTCTACATCATCAAAATCCACGAAAAGAATATCCGGATTGTCATTCTGCATAGCATTCACAGCTGCATTTTTTACGGCCAGGTCAGAACCTAAATTGCTTTTTACATCGGCACTTTTCACAATTTTGTCATTAATGGGGGCCCAATTCGCCAGAGAGATCGTTCTTAAATTAGGATTGTAAGTTTCGGCTCTGGTAAGAAAATCAGGATAATTGATGTAGTTGGGACTGGTAAAATTGTTGTCCTGCACATTGTGTTTCGTGTGCCATACACCGGTAAGCATTGTACTCCAGCCATTTCCGCTCCATGTAGTGGCAGCGCAAAGACCATCAATAGAGTAAATGGATTGATTAACAAGGCTTTGGATGTTCGGGATATTGCTAGACATCATCACGTCCGCGCGACACCCGTCAATACCGATAAAAAGAACTTTTTTAGTCTGAGCTCCCAGGAAACAGCTCATAAGAACAGCCATTGAGAATAGTTTTGTTTTCATAGGGTAAAAGATTTTTAAAAGGAAAAGTTTACAAATAGTAATTTTATTTTTAATAATTGTAAAATTAATTTACTATTTGTAAAAATGTGTAAACTTAAAGTTAATAAATTGATAACTAAATATTTAAGGATTTTAAACACCAACAGCACAAATACCTTAACGAATTTCCACGAATCATAAAGTGGTGTTATTAATGTTTAATTTAAAAAAATGAGGCTGAAAAAAATAAGTATAATTTGAAAGAAGAGTTTAAAGTAAATCTTCAGCCTCAGAAATGGTATTAAAAATATAATCGGGATGGGCTTTTTCCAGTTCCGCTCTGCTTTGAGCTCCGGAAAGAACAGCAATGGTGAGCCCGCAGCCTGCATTTTTCCCTTCTTCAATATCAATCACAGAGTCCCCCGCCTTTAAAACTCTGCTGGCTTCAACGATATTGAATTTTTTCATCGCAAGGTTGATCATATCAGGGCTAGGGCGACTTTCGGAGACATCATCAGCCGTGATCAAAGCATCAAAATGGACATTTTCCTTCCACTGTAATTTGTCAAGTAGCTGCTGCGCAATTTCGGAGGTATAACCGGTATTCAGAACTACTTTTTTATTTTGAGATTTCATTTTTAAAAGAAAAGCTTCGGTCCCGTTAATAGGCTTTACTTCCAGTTTTTGATACGCTACTCTTAACTGTTCAGAAAAGTTTTCAAAAATAACGGGAGCATCTTCTTCGCTTCCGTTGATCTCCTTGAGCAGACTCGTGATCGCTTCCAGTTTTTCCATTCCTGCGCAGCTTGAAAGCACATTTTCTAAGGTCACATGATAGCCGTGATTATTCACAGCTTCAGTTAATGTTTTGTACACTACATTATCTTCGTCAATCGTTGTTCCGGCCATATCCAGAACCAGTAATTCTATATTCTTCATTGAAATTTATGCGTAAATTTTATCTATATTAAATTTTGAAAAGCCTCCGCTTCCCGTCATTCCTTTTCCTCCGATCCCAGTTACGATGTAGATATTCGGGGAAGGATTGTGCTCGAAAATATCTTTTGTTTTGCACTGGGAATAGATCCCGAACCATCTTCTTTGAATTTCATAAGTAGGAAGATCAATAATTTTTTTGGCTTCATGGATCATGAATTCGTCGATTTCCATATTCAGATCATATCCGAGATCATCTGCATTTTTAGCATCTGCATACTCATGAGAGTCTCCAAGAATGATTGAACCGTCAAGGGCCTGTTTAAATAAAATATGAATACCAAACTTCTTTTCAAAAGATTTCGGATCTTCAGATGCCTTGATTTTCTGATAGGAAGCACATTCGCTGAATGACTCATATCTTCTGATGGAAAGTCCCGTCAAAATGTTCCCCGGAAGCGAATAAATGCCCTGAGGTTTTGTTTGCAGCATCTGTAGTTTACTCACTTCTAAATCGCTTTCATCAAATACTTTAGGGTATAATGTCTTGAACTCATGCCCACCGCAGATAATGATTTTTGAAGCCGTAAATTCCGTTCCGCCTGCACTGATGGCGGAACAGTTCTGCCCGTTCTCACCCGTTTCAATAATGGTGGTATTGTAAAAGATCTGAAGTCCCAGTTTTTCCTGTAGGAGCTTATGAAGCTTGACGATCATATCAGCAGAATCTACCGAAAGTTCCTGTGGGAAAAAAAGTCCTCCTTTACAGTAATCCGAACGCAGCCCGTCAAATTTCTTGATGCAGTCGTTTTTGGATAAGAGAACGGATTCATAATCATTATTTCTGTTGATTTCATACAGTTCTTCAATCAGCTGAATTTCTTCATCATTCGATGCGATATATACGGAACCGTTTTTTCTTATGGTAAGATCTGCCTGGGAATGAAGTTCGTTATAGATGGCCAGACTTTCCCTTCCGTAGTTTTGCCATGTAAGATCCATTCCGGAGGGAACTACCTGTCCGAAATTTCTCACCGTTGCGCCCTGAGGAACAGAATTTCTTTCCAGTAAAGCGACCTTAAGACCTCTTTTTAGAGCATGATAGGCGTGGAATGTTCCCAGAATTCCACCTCCTACAACGATTAAATCAAATTTTGCTGTCATTGTTACTTTAGTTTATAAAATTTCGACGGATCGAAATTGATGAATTGATTAGAATTAGAATTCGGTTTTGCCTTTTTTTTGAATGCTAAAAAAGCAGTGACCGAAAGAATAAGAACGGCGGCTGTAATGATATAATTCAAATGAATATAAAAATTAAGCCACGAAGTCTGCGCAGAACCAAAGTTCTTATACAGCAGAATCAGAACACTTCCAAGATAACCGAAAGAGTCTACGGTATAAATCAGAAACCCAACATTTCCCTTGATATCAAAAGCGGCAATCATCCGGTCAAAATAGATTCCGTTGAAGGGAATATAGCAGATGTACATTCCGAAACCGGAGATCATCATCCACAGAAAAGGAGATAAAGAGCCGGTCTGAAATAAATACGTTGATAATCCGACCGTAAGAATGCCTCCAAAAAGGATGTAGTGATAATAGGCAAAAGCTTTTTTATTGTTTTTAACTTTTACCATAAAGCTTAAAATCAGAAGAACCATTATTGCGATGGGAATTTCAGTGAGGGTGAAAATGGAACTGTCAAAACTAAAATGCAGACCATCCCAGATCTCGCGGTTGAAATTATCCCTGAAATCCCTTAAAACCGTTAAACAGATATAAAGAAAAATAATACACACAACAGGAATAAAAAACTGACGAATCAGCTCTTTTCTTTCCGCACGAACTAATGGCTGTCTTTTGTTTTTAAGCAGAATATCCTCTTCAGTAGGTTTCGGAATCCTTTCCAGAAGAAAAGCGAAGATCATCAGAGGAATAATGAAAATCAATCCTGTGCAGAATGGCATCCAGAATTCTGAAACCGCAAAAGTATCCATTAAGAATTTCCCGGCAGATTTTGTAAATCCTGAAGAAACTACAAAACTTGAACACAGGAAAAGCCCGATGATCTCTGTGGTTTTTCGTCCTTCAATATAGGAGAATACAATTCCCCAGATCATTCCCAACGGAATACCGTTGATAAACATGAAAACGATGTTATAAGGAGCGGGAAAGGCAGCAAAACCCAGTAAGGCAAGCTCAGCCACTCCAATGAACGCCAGTAAATAGACGATTCTTTTTTCAGGTTTCAGTTCTGAAATAAATTTGATCCCTATGAATTTTGAAATAAAATAACCTACCGCCTGAGCGATGATGATCAGGATTTTATAATCAACCCCGAAATAGGCAAGTCCCTCAAAAGAAGCTACTGTAAACGGTTTTCGGAAGCCGTACATGCAGAAGTAGACACCGAAAGCGGCCAGGGCAGCCTTCAGTGTTACTAATGTTTTGGTATTGATGCTTTGAGCCATTGATGATGGTTTAGAAGTTCAGTTTTATTCCAAGATTACATCTTACGCCGTAATATTCTACCTGTTCGGGGCGATCTTCATTCTTTCCGAAATGATAGATGAGCGGTTTGTTCAGAATATTGTTAACATCCGCATACAGCATCAGGTGTTTAGTGAATTGATATGATCCTCCGAAATCTAAGCTGCTGTATTTTCCGTAATAAGAATCATTGATATCATCTTCCGCATATTCTACGGCATATTTTCCTTTGTAATTATAAGCCAGTCTTGCGTTGAACCCTTTTTTCTCAAAGAAAACCTGTACGTTGTACAATTGTTTAGCCTGATAAGGAAGGGCTACTTTTCTTCCGCTTGGTTTTTCCATTTCCGAAGTCATGAACGTGGCATTCAGCTGGGTTCCGAAATACTGAAGAAATCCGGGTAAAAAGTCGAATCTTCTGTTGATTCCTAGTTCAACACCGCCCAGCCATGCTGCATTTCCGTTATTCGGTGCGGTAAACTGTACACCCGTCATTCCATTGTAGTTCCCGATGAAAGAATCCTGGAAAATAGGGTCTGTAATGGATTTGTAGAAAACACCTCCGCTTACGATTCCTACATTGGAAAAATAATATTCTCCCATCAGGTCAAAATTCAGTGAATATGTTGGATTAAGTTTGGGGTTTCCGCCTTTGAATTCATTGTCAGCTTCGCTGTATGTTCCACCGGGTGTAATATCGCCGAAGTTGGGTCTTGAAAAAGTTCTGGTGGCAGCAAAACGAAGATTGGTTTTATCATTCAAAGCATATTTGATGTGTAGCATCGGAAGAACAGCCAGATATTTTTTGGTATGTTCAACAGGTGTCAGAACCTCCTCAACCACATTATATCCTTTTACTCTTGTATTGGTATTGGATAATCTGATTCCTCCTAAAACCGTGATCTTGTCACTCAATTTGTAGGTTCCCATTCCGTAAGCATCCGCATGTTTCTCAAAAACATCAAAGTTTCTTCCCAATGCTTTATTGTATTCCAACGCTTCGGAATCGGTAGGGTTGATCTTCAGATTTCCCTGATTCTGGATCCAGAACTGATCCATACCCGTTGTAGAAAGCACAGGTCCGAAAGTGTTTCCAATGTGAGTATTCATTTCACTTAAATATTTCGGCCCGTTCGCCTGTGTAGTGATGTAGGGAGCGTAATCAGACAGAAGGGGAGCCGTTCCTCCGTTCCAGTTATAGAAAATATCAGAGAATCTGGCATTTCTTTCCTTGTCTCTGTATTTGAATCCGTATTTTAAAGTCAGTTTATCTGATGCATTGATCTCATGATTGAATGCAGCGACGATCTTGTCCTTTTCCTCAACAAAAACTTTGTAGAATTCCAGGTCTGTAAATCTCATCTGCGAAGCATCCATTTTAAAGCCCGGATCGCTGTAGAATCCAAATAAAGCATCCGGGTTTTTATAATCTAATTTTCCTCCGTCTGCTTTCCAGTAAGCTCTCGGTCCGCTTCCGTGGTTGGAAATATAATCAGGATTAATGCCTACGCCGGATTGAGTGTATTTGATGACATAATAAGAATTGTTCTGCTTGTCAGGAATGTTTCCGTATTTGAAACGGTTGTCATAATACGATAAATCCCAATCGATTTTTCCCTTATTTAAAGTATGAACTCCACCTAAAGATACAGAAGTAAGTTCCGTAATCAGTAGGTTGTGGATGTTCTGAAGCTCTACTCTGGCTGTATTGTTCGCAGAACTGAATTTATCAAATCTGATTCTGTGTTTGTAATGCGTCTCATCATCCGAAAGCGTTCCGTACATTCCTTTTACATAAAAGGTGTTCTTGGGAGAAAGGACGTATTCGAAGGCGGCATTCACGCCCGTTGTTTTTCGGACTCCGTTGTAATCGCGGAGTTCCATTCTGAAAACCCCTTCGTCACCACTTCTTCTCGCTTCAAAATTATCGGTCGACCAGTTTCTGATAAAGTGAGCCACATTAAATAAATACCCGAATTTTTTATCTTTTGTTCTGCCTCCGTAAAGAAGTCCGAGATTATAAACGCCTTTGTCAGCTTTTGCATTGTAACCGCTTCCCAAAGTTGCTTTGAACTCTGTTTTCATGGGTGGTGTTTTTGTGATAAAATTCACGCCACCTCCGATTCCGTCTGCTTCCATATCAGGGGTAAAAGATTTGTTTACATGCACATAGGAGATCAGTTCTGTTGGGAAAAAATCAAATGCAGTGGCTCTGGAAGTGGTTTCTTCCTCTGCGGTCGGCAATCTGTTTCCGTTGATGGTTGTAGATGCCCAAAACGGCGGAAGCCCTCTTAAGGAAACAAATCTTCCTTCGCCCTGGTCTCTCTCAATGGAAACGCCCTGAACCCTCTGAACGGTTTCTGCTGCATTTCTGTCCGGAAGCTTTCCGATGCCGTCTGAGGCAATGACATTGGTGATATTGACTGCGTTTTTCTGAAGGTTTAAAGCTCTTGCTTCCGTATTTTTCAAAGTTCCGGTCACGACCACTTCGTCAATGCTTTTTCTCTGCTGAGATAGCTTTACAGAACCAACATCTACCGTTTCTCCGGATTTCATATCGATGCTGATCTCTGCTGTTTCGTAACCGATATAGCTTATCTGTAAATGATACTGGCCTTCTTTGATGTCATTAACCGTGAATTTTCCATCAATATCTGTAACGGTATTTTTTGATAAACCTTTTATTTTGACCGACGCACCGGGAAGGGGTTGGCTGTCGTCAAAAACAGTTCCTATAATGAGCTGCTTCTGCGCTGAAACAAAAATCGTGATGCAGACAAAAGCAAGGGTAAGTAATTTCTCTAATTGGGTCCTCATTTTTACATATATTAAATTTTCACTGCAAATCAAGCTAATAATTTTAATATATATAAATATTTTGTATTAAGTATTGTTTAACAAATTTGGGGAATTTGTTACTTATATTTTACTTAATTCACCTTTTTAAAAATAGAAGGAAAATATATAAATAGTTCATAAATCCCTTTATTACAGAGCGTTTTGTGCTAATCCGTGAAATGTTTCCTGAATGGCATTTTTAGATAGATAGAGTTCTGCCAGTTAACATAACGTTAATTTTAGCGGTAAACATAAAATCGAAAAGTTTACTATTTGTAAACTTTTTACCTGAATAAATAAGAAAAGCTTACGAAAATATGAGATTAAAAGCGGAAAGTTTTTACGTTTCTTATTAACACAAATTAGATAAGGATAAGAAAATAGATTATAAGACCTAAAAAGGCGTATTGGAATTTTTAACCATGTCAAGGTTCAAAACCTTGACATGGTTAACAGGGCTGCAAGAACCTAAGATAGTTCAGATTCCCAGACCGTTATTATTTAAAATAAGGCATCCTTAAATGTAAAACTTTGCGTTTAAAATAGGCCGTATTATATAGGAATTTGTAAAATATCAGTACTGTACTATGCAGTATAAAAGTAAAGAACAAGCATAATACAGCTTTCATCGCTGATACTTACCGGAACGTGTGGGAATTTTCCGTTAAAATAAAGGGAATCGCCTTCTTTTAAGATGATTTCTTCGTTGTCGATGATGTATTTCACTTCCCCTTTTAGAATGTATTTAAATTCCCAGGCATCGGTGATTACTTTTTCCCTTTTGGAATTTGGCTCAATGGTGAGTAATACCGCTTCAAAACCTAAAGAATGAAGGCTTTTGCTGAAAATATGCATATACTTAAATCCTTCAGCTTCCACTTCTTTTTCAATGACCTGCTGATTGTCTTTGGGAAGATAAATGAATTTGGCACTGGATTTTTTCTCAACACCTTCAAAGAAATAGCTGGCATCAATCTCCAGAGATTGTATCATATCCAGTAGCACAGGAAGTGAAGGAATGGTTCTTCCGTTCTCGATCCTGGACACAAGGCCGTTGCTTACATTGGCTTTGGAAGCCAGTTCGTTGATGGTTAAATTATTCTTTTTTCTGATATCCTTCAATCTTTTACCGATACCTATTAAAAAATCATTCATAGTGTTTGCAATTTAACCTCAATTATATTCCTTCATTTGAGAGATGAAAAGCAAAGTTAATATTATTCTATATAGCTTCCGCCAACTCCCAGATCAATTCACTGAAAATTGTTATTGAAATTTTTCCCTATTTTTGTGAAATTCCTTATTTCAATGAAAAAGATTATCCTCATCGAAGACGAAACCAGCGTTGTCTCTTTTATAAAGAAAGGACTTCAGGAAAGCGGGTACGAAGTTTCCGTAGCCTTTGATGGCCTTACCGGTGTACAGCTGGTTCAGGCCAACGATTTTGATCTTGTAGTTCTGGATATTATGCTTCCGGAAATGAATGGACTGGATGTCTGCAAAGAGATCAGGAAAACCAATCAGCATGTTCCGATCTTGTTTTTGACTGCACTGGGAACTTCTGAAAATATTGTCCTGGGGCTGGAAAGTGGAGGCGATGATTATCTCGTAAAGCCTTTTAAGTTTATCGAACTGGTGGCGAGAGTCAAATCTCTGCTGAGAAGAAGCAACGGGGTAAGTCCTCAGGAAATTGCTGAGCCGGAACCGGATAATGAACATGTCTTCCAGTTTTCTGATCTGATCGTTAATGATTACACAAAGAAAGTAACCCGGGGCGGTGATGAGATTTCACTGACTTCCACAGAATACAAACTTCTATTGTATTTCCTGAATAATCCTGAAAAAGTAATTTCCAGAGCTGAAATTCTGGATGCTGTCTGGGGGGTCAATTATGAACTCGGAACCAATGTCGTTGATGTATATGTGAATTACCTAAGAAAAAAATTAGATCATCAGGATGATAATAAACTGATTCATACTGTAATAGGAATGGGATACGTATTGAAAAAAAACTAAGCAATGTTTAATAAAGTTGTCACCAATCAGACCAAAACGATGATCCTTCTTATGCTGGTGTTTACTGCCATCATTCTGCTTTTTAGTGGATTGGTCTATTTTTCTATTGTCAACTTTTCGCATCAGAGGTTTTATGAACTGCTGAAAATCCGCACAACCACCATCGTTCAGATTGAGAAAAGTAAAGATCACCTCGATCTTCCTGAAAACTACATCCTCAACAGTCTGAATGATGAAGAGCTTCCCATGGAGAGAGATTATGTTTTTGCGGTGCCCACAGATTCCAATTTCAAAAAAATTTCACAGGAAGTTCATATTCCGGATTATTTTTTCAAAAGTATCGTCAGAAAAGGAGAAGCGAACTATAATGATAAAGAGTTTTACTATATCGGACAGACTTTTAAATATGACGATAAAGAATATATCGCCATCGCTTCTGCCAAGAATCATTATGTAATCTATTATCTGGGATTTTTAAAGAGAACACTGATCACTTGTATTGTCCTTTCTCTGTTCTTCAGCATGATCTTTTCTTTTTATCTGTCTAAAACTTTATTCAGACCCATATTAAAAATTACAGGCAAAGTAAAGGAGATCAGTTCAGAAAATCTTCACCTGAGACTGGAAGCCCAGCCTGACAATAAGGAATTGAATGAGCTGGTAGATACTTTCAACGGAATGCTGAACCGTATAGAAACTTCATTCGAAACCCAGAACCATCTGATCGGAAATGTTTCCCATGAATTGAGAACGCCTTTGACATCCATTATGGGTGAGGCTGACGTAGCACTTTCCATCAACAGAACGGCAGACGAATATAAAGATACCTTACAAATCATCCTGGACGAAGCTGAAAAGCTGGATAAAAAAATCAAAGCACTACTCATGATCGCTGAGACCGGTTTCGACGGTAAAATTCAGAAAATGGACAAAGTAAGGATCGATCAGCTGCTTTGGGACGTGATAGAAACCCTCAGAAAAATTGATTCCAGAAACAATATCTATCTGGATATCAGTATGCTTCCTGAGAATCCTAAAAAACTGAAAGTATATGGTAATGAGCAGCTTCTGCATCTTGCAGTGGCCAATATCATCAGCAATGGGTGCAAATATTCCAATTTCCAGCAGGTGAAAGTTTCCCTCGGTGCCACAGATACCGATGTCTATATCATTATAAAAGACTTCGGGATCGGGATTCCGGAAGTCGAGATGAACAAAATCTACGATCCTTTTTTCCGGGCTTCTAATACCAAAAATTACGAAGGCTATGGAATCGGACTTCCGCTGGCCAGAAATATCGTAAGAATGCACCGTGGCGAACTTATCGTAAGTTCCAATGAAAATCAGGGAACAACCGTACAGATGCGTTTTCCTAATTTCTACAGTGCGAGACCGGAAAGTTGAGGCTTAGACTGAGGTAGGGGGAACGAAGGGTTTGAGAGCTGGAGTGTTTTAGGGTTTCGGAGTTTTGGTCGATTGAAGGTGATTGAGTTCCTATCTGACGTCTAGCATCTTTATTCTTTGCTCTTGTTTCTTATAACTTAAATTCACCATTCACTTGCGAAGCAAAATTCACCATTCAAGTTCTTAATCTCAGCCTTATGCTTAAAGTCTCATGTCTGAAATCTGAGATCTTAGGTCTTCTTATTTTCCTTTATGTTAACGGGCATTAACAATATTCTAATCTCATTCTAATCTCTTTAATCACATTTTAATTCTATTCCAAAGGGCTTCTAATCTTGCCGCTTTAGTTTTGTATTATCAAAATACGATAACACAAATCTAAATCTAAAAGATATGACTAAAACAATTTTAATCGCCACGGATTACTCTCTTGAGTCACTGAATATATTAAAAAAAGTACTGAAAGAGAAAGAAGCTTCGGAAGAACAAAATCAGTATAACATTCTTTTGGTTTCAGGATATGAGCCCGGAGATTCCATCAGAGATCTTCTTTTCAATACAAAAAATACCATTTTCAATAAGATCAGACCACAGGAGTTCTGTGATGCCTATGGAATCATCAGGAATAAATATCCTCACTTAATCAATAAGATCATCTGCGATATTTTCACAGGAAGTTTTCAGAGAACTTTCAACAATTATGTGAAAGCAGAGAATATAGAGGAAGCTTACTATTCTCCGGCTATCAAGAGTAAGGGCAAAGGAAAATTTGACATTGCGCCTTATATCAAAAAATGTAAGGATCTGCAGGTTCATGAAATCAAAGTGGAAATACCGGAGAGACTTCCGGAAAGAGGAAGATTAGCGGAGGTCTTTGTTGAGGTCTAGAAATGAATAAACACAATACTAAAAAATAAAAAAATGTTAAGAAATTATAGTAACAGCCGAACATTGGGAGACAATATCAGATTGGGGACGCTGACTGCATTCACTGCAGGGACTATAAATATTGCTTCCCTGTTAATATTTCTCTCTTTTACCTCCAACGTAACAGGACACTACGCCATATTGGCGGCAGAGATTAGCAAAGGAAACTGGACCCAGGTAGCGGTAGTGGGAGCATGGATTTTTCTCTTCTTCTTCGGAAGCTTTGTGTCTAATTTCATTGTGATCAACTTCAATAAGAGAAGCAAGTATTTCGCACATTCTATGCCTATTGTTCTGGAAATTATGTGTTTGTTATTTGTTGGAATCTATGGACAGTTTTATTATCAGAAAACATTGGAAGAAACAGAATATCTGGTGGCGCTGATGCTTTTTGCAACCGGACTTCAAAACGGCCTTACGGCAAGTATCTCCAATTTCTCGGTAAAGACCACCCACCTTACGGGTACCACTACCGACCTTGGAATTCTGTTTTCTATGTTTACGAAAAAGAAATACAGAAAGAGCGGGGAACTGATCGCAAGAGCAAAACTGCTGATGAGTATCATGGTAGCCTACGTTTTAGGAGCGGTATTCTCAGGACTTACCTACTATTATCTTGAATTCAGGGTATTTTATGTCATCAGTGTATGTCTTTTAATTGTCATCGGATATGATGCTTATAAAATTCATATGAGACACTTTAACACCAAATACCGCTACAGCAGGATTTATAAAAAGCCTACTCTATTAGCGTATTTGTATGATAAGGTCCACGGAATTCCTAAAAGAAAAGAAAAAAGAACGCTTGTTTTTGATGAATAAGCGAAGAGATAAATATCAGTATTATTTTTGTGTAAACTAGCTGTGAACACTCCTTTTCGATGGTAGAGAAGGAGTGTTCTTTTTCAGTTAAAAGAAAGTTATTTTAACGCAAAGGTTGATATTAAAGCGTTTTATTTCTAAGTCTGGAAAGGAGAAATCAATCGAAAATTGATTCGATGAAGCGTACGGATAAAACGGTCGCTTAGTCAGTGTCGAAGCCACAGCTCTTTTGCCCTCCTTAATACTAAAGCAATTCATCATTAAACTTTGCATTAAAAAAAGACAAATTTCTTTTCAATATTTTTTTCCTTTGTCGGGGATAAAAACAGAACAGGACAGCACATTGTGATTAAAATGTTGATAATTAAATTTTAATTCACGGTTTTATTGTTTTAATTCCCGTTTCCATTGACTATTTTTGTAAGTTGATTACAACGTTTTATGTCAGATATTATTCAGCTTTTACCGGATCATGTAGCGAACCAAATTGCGGCAGGAGAAGTGGTGCAGAGACCTGCGTCCATTGTGAAAGAACTTTTGGAAAATGCTATTGATGCCGAAGCGTCTAAGATAGAATTGATTATCAGAGACGCCGGAAAAAACCTGATCCAGGTGGTAGACGACGGCAAAGGAATGTCTGAAACGGATGCAAGAATGGCGTTTGAAAGACATGCTACCTCAAAGATCAAAGGGACGGAAGATATCTTTAAGATCTCTACCAAAGGATTCAGAGGTGAAGCACTGGCTTCTATCGCTGCGGTTTCTCAGGTTGAACTGAGAACGAAGCAGAATGATGCCAAGATCGGAACCAATATCTACATTGAAGGCGGGGTATTTCAGTTTCAGGATCCCATACAGACTGTAGAAGGTTCTAATTTTCTGGTGAAGAATCTTTTCTATAATGTTCCGGCCAGAAGGAAATTTCTTAAAAATAATAATGTTGAATTCAGACATGTTATTGACGAATTCCAGCGTGTTGCGTTGGCGCATGAAAATCTGGAGTTTTCTCTTTTTCATGATGATGAAGCGGTTTTCAGATTAAGAAAAGGAAGCCAGATGCAGCGTATTGTAGATGTTTTTGGACGTAAACTGCAGCCGCAGCTGATTCCTATCAAAGAAGATATTATCTGGTGTAAACTTCATGGGTTTGTTGCCAAACCGGAAGGGGCCAAAAAATCGAGAGGAGAGCAGTTTCTTTTTGTCAACGGAAGGTATTTCAGAAGCCCGTATTTCAATAAAGCGGTTCAGGAAGCTTTTGAAGGACTGCTTCAGCCGGGGTATGTTCCTACATTTTTCCTTTATCTGGAAATGGATCCGGAAAAAATAGACGTGAATATCCATCCTCAGAAAACAGAGGTGAAGTTTGAAGATGAACATCTGATCTTTGCCCTGCTTCGTTCCACCATTAAAAGATCTCTGGGTATTTATAACGTTTCCCCGAGCCTTGATTTTGATAAAGATCCTGAAATGGATGCGATGATGAATAAACCTTTTCCAAGCAAGGGAAACAGTGGTGGCGGGATGCTCAAAATGCCTGAAATTATTGTAGACAAAGACTACAATCCATTTATTGAAGAAAGAAATGTACGTCCGGAGGAGATCCAGAATCTTACGGAAATGTACCATCAGAACATTACCGCAGAGCCTTCAAAGATCAATTTATTTGAAGACGAAGATTTCGATGAAGATCTGATGAGGTTGCCGAACGGCTACTGGCTGTTCAATAAGGGAGATGTGACCCTGATGCTTGATTTGGGAAGAATGCACCGATTGGTCGTTGCGGAAAACAACAAAACGTCAAGGAAAAGTAATCTCAATATCAACCCAAACAGCCATTCGTTGCTGTTTTCTCTGGAGTACCATATGAACGAAATAGAGAAGAATAAATACAATTCTTTCAAAAAATTTCTTCCGGAACTCGGGTTTGACATGAAAATTGCACATGAAAGCGTGCTGAGAATAGATGCACTGCCCGAAGGATTGAAGGAAACCCAGGCGATGAAGTTCCTAGAGAATCTTTTTGAGATCCTTGAATATAAGAGTGAAGAGGAATTTATGCAGTATTATCTGAATCAGTGGAACAAAATGCACTCGAAATCAAGGTTTGATTTTATTTATAAAAAAGATGCGGAACAGGTCATTAAAGATTTTACAGCTTTAGGCTTCCCGGAATTTTTACCGGATGGCAAAAGATGTTTTTATGAAGTTCCGTTTAATGATTTTAAAAACAAGTTTTAAAAATGTTTAACAATATACCGCCCATCACCAGGAATATTATCATTATCAATATCATCGTATTCATTGGGACTTATTTTCTTGGAAATCAGGTAATCGGTTATCTTGCCGGATTTTACCCATTTTCTCCGTTTTTCCATTCATGGCAGATCATTACACATATGTTTATGCATGGAAGCATTATGCATATTTTGTTTAATATGCTGACATTGTACAGTTTCGGACCTATTCTTGAACAAGCTTTGGGAGAGAAGAAATATCTGATTCTTTATTTTCTAAGTGGATTGGGAGCTTTCTTTCTTTTTAATTTATGGAATTTTGTTGAAGCTCAGCAGCTTACGGGTGAGTTGCAGCAGCTTGGATTCAATGTCAATGCCTATTTATCCGGAGCCAGCGTTGGATTTACCGGAGATGCGGCTTCTGTTCTTAAACAAAAAGAGTTGCTGGAAAGCTTTAAAGCAATTGTAACAACGCCTATGGTAGGTGCTTCCGGAGCTATTTTCGGAGTTGTAGCGGCTTTTGCCACTCTTTACCCGGATTCAAAAATCATGATGATGTTTATCCCGGTTCCTATAAAAGTAAAATACCTGATGCCTATCGTGATTGTTGTTTCTGTATACCTGGGTGTTTCCGGAAACGGAGGAGGTATTGCACATCTTGCTCACGTAGGAGGAGCATTGGTTGGCTTTATTCTTGCAAGGATCTGGAGAAAACATCTGTATAGATTCAATTAAAATTCTGTGAAAGTTTTCCGTCTTATCATACTGATCCTGCATGTGGGTATTTTATTCCTGCTGCTGGGTACTTTAATGAATGCTTATGTACCACCCAAAATATTTCCGTGGTTCAATCTGCTTTCTTTGGGGTTTCCCATCCTTATTATTTTATATGCACTATTGACGCTTTTCTGGCTTTTCAGCTGGAAAAAGAGAACTTTTGCATTTATGCTGGCAGGGCTGATCTTCATGAACCCTGTACAACGGTGGGTGAATTTTTCATCCGATAAAAAAGAGACAGCGAATCTTAAAATAGTATCCTTCAATGTCAAAGCGGGATTGATGGGACCTACGGATATTGAAAAATACCTGAACAGGGCTGATGCAGATGTAGTGATGCTGCAGGAAGCAGGTAGTAAGATTTCGTTAAAGGGAATGACCGGAATAGGAGACAATGGCGTTTTAAAACTCTTTTCAAAACATAAAGTTGTAGAATCAAAGGAGTTGATCAAGAGTGATTTTTATACGAATAATGCCTATGCATCTCAAACGGATATTGAAATTAAAGGAAAGGTATATCGTTTTATCAATGTGTATCTGGAACCTTTTAAATTCGAAAAAGGTATGGTTAAAATAGATGGGGTTAAAGAAGAGGATGAGCAAAAACTGAAAAATATTGTGAGAAGACTTATTCCTGTCTTCAAAAAGCATCAGGATCAGGTGGATACGATCAAAGAGGCAATTGAAAATTCTCCTTATCCTGTAATTATTGCCGGAGATCTTAATTCTGTTCCGAATTCTTATGAATACTATCACTTAGGAGATGGACTGGATGATGCCTTTGTAAAAGCAGGGAAAGGCAGTGCTACAAGCTTTCACGACTATAAATTTCCGATCAGAATTGATTATATTTTTACATCAAAAACAGTACAACCTTTGACCTATACCGTAGACCGAAGTGTAAAGCTTTCAGATCATTATCCTGTAATTGCAACTTTTTCACTAAATCATTAACAATCATAATATTAGTTAAAGCTTTGGCGCTTGGTAGGATTTTTGATTGAAGAAGGACATACCCTAGATTGTTTTTTCATGAAGCCGAGCCAGTTGTTATTATTTGTTCATATTGTTGTTGCCGTGTTGCTATTGTGCACATTGGGAAATGCATGGATTCCGCCCAATTTTATGGGCTCACTTAATCTTCTTTCTCTGTGTTTTCCCTATCTGTTTATCGTATATTTTCTCTTAACGCTCGTTTGGGTGATCAAAAGAAAGAAAATAGCCATTGCTTTCGCCTTTGGACTGCTTCTTTTTTACAATCCGGTAAGAAGATGGGTCAATTTTTCCCCAAAAACGGAAAGCTTAAAATCGATAAGAGATATTAAAGTGCTTACATTTAATGTAAAATACGGAGATTTCGGTTGGGAAAAAGTGAAAAAATATATTCAGGATCAGGATGCTGATATTATTTTGGTTCAGGAAAAAGACACGAACAGAGCGATCAGAAAGGATATGGTAAAATACCCTTCTGTTATTCTCAAGACAAAGCATAAGATTGTAAGACAGGAAAAGCTGATAGAAGAACAGGCAAGAGGTAATTCTTTCTATGCCGATATAGATATCAACGGAAAAATCATTAGAGTAGTCAATGTATATTTAGAGCCTTTCAGGTTGCACAAGTCAATGCTTAAATTTGACGGTTTTGCCAAGGAAGGCGGAAAAATTGCCAATCTGCTTTCTCATATGACGCCTACGTTTCAGGCTCATGAAGATCAGATCAGGAAAATCAGAAAAGTAATTGATTTTTCACCTTATCCGGTGATTCTGGCGGGTGATTTTAATTCTGTCCCTAATTCCTATGAATATTATAATCTTGGGAGAGATCTTCAGGACGCATTTCTTACCGTAGGAAACGGAGCTTCTACCAGTTTCCATGACTATAAGGTACCTTTGAGAATTGATTATATCTTTACGTCAAAATCTATCATTCCTTTAAGCTATAAAGTTGACCACTCTGTAAAATTATCGGATCACTATCCTGTAATTGCAGAATTTCTGCTAAATTAGTTCCATGAAAAATTTATTGTCTGCAGTTTTTATGATATCCCTTGTAATGGTAGCCTGTTCAAAGAAAGAGACGCCTGGTTTTGCGGCTGATCAGGAAATGAAAATCCATTATGATACAGCAGCGGTTGATTCGTTTTCTGCGGGAGCCACGTCTGTAGATATTGTACGTCAGATCAGAATGTCTTCACAGAAGTACCAGGACTCCATCAAACAGGCTGAAAAACTTCAGAAAGAAGAACAGAAACTGAAGGAAGAGCTGGAAAAAGAAAATAAAAAGAAGCTGGAAGAGGAGAAGAAAAAGACAGAAACCGATAAGAAAAAGGCTACTCCTGAAACTTCGCCAGCGACTGGTACAAAGACCAATTAACCCTCACTCACATTAAAAAACATTTATAAAAATATAAAATATGAAAAAACAAATCTTAGCAGCAGCGGCAATAGCTTTACTTGCTGTATCGTGTACAAAATCTACTACTAAAACAGAACAGGTAGAAAGCGCTGACGGATCAGTAACCACCACTACGACCACCGTTTCTGAAACGCCTTCTCAAATGGTAGATTCTGCTAAAATAAACAAAGCTAAACAGGATGTGAAATCCAAAGTAGATGAAGCCGGAAATAAAATAGACAATGCCGCTCAGAAAACGAAAGAAGACCTTAATAAAGCAGGAAAAGACATCAAAGCCGGAGCAAAAGAAGTCGGACAGGATGTAAAAGAAGCCGCTGCAAAAGGGGCTGCAAAAGTAGAAGAAGGGGCAAAGAAACTGAAAGAGGATCTAAAGAAATAGTCCGTATAAAATACAGAAAACGCAGCCGGGATTACGGCTGCGTTTTTTTTATGCTCTTTTTTTTGAAGAATAAGATGGAGGTTAGAAGTTATATTGGAAAGCTATTCTTCAATTTTTTATCTGTTAAGTTCCAGTAATGGATCAATATATTCTCTGTCGTTGCTGAGTCTTGGTACTTTATTCTGCCCTCCTAGTTTTCCTTTACCCTCAAGCCATTGATAGAAAAGATCAGGTTTGGCAATATGAACGATTGGTCTTTTCAGGGTCAGATTATTGTATCTTTTCGCTTCATAATCTGAATTGATTGTTTTTAAGTGATGATCGAAGGCGTCTGTAAAACGTTCCAGATCATCCGGATGGTGGCTGAATTCAAAGATCCACTCGTGGGCACCGCCTTCATTCTCTTTCATGAAGACTGGCGCACCAGTAAAATCCGTAATACTTGCTCCGGTAACTTCACAGGCTTTTGAAAGGGCAGATTCTACATTGGTGATCATCAGCTCTTCCCCGAATGCATTGATATAATGTTTGGTTCTTCCCGTAATTTTAATTCTGAAAGGATTGGTAGAGGTAAAGACAACGGTGTCGCCGATCAGGTATCTCCACAGTCCGCCGTTGGTAGTGATCACCATTGCATAGTTTTTTCCTACTTCAACATCTTCCAGACTCACTACTTTCGGATTGGAAAAATGAAACTGATCCATTGGAATGAATTCATAGAAAATACCATAATCAAGCATCAAAAGCATTTCATCACTGTCCGACCTGTCCTGGATCCCGAAGAAGCCTTCAGAAGCATTGTAAATTTCGTAGTAATTGATCTTTTTACCGATGATCTGTCTGTATTGGTCCTTGTAGGCCTTGAAGCTGATTCCACCGTGAAAAAAGACCTCTAAATTGGGCCAGAGTTCTGAAATGCTTCCGCTTCCGGTTTCTTTTAAAACTCTTTGAAGAAGAACAAGCATCCAGCTGGGTACGCCAAGGATACTTCCCACATCTTCATTTTTCACTTCAGAGGTGATGGCTTTAAGCTTGCTTTCCCATTCAGACATCAGAGAAACTTTTTTGCTTGGGGTGGTGGTGATCTCTACCCAAAAAGGCAGGTTATCAATTAAAATAGCAGAAAGATCCCCGAATTTGGTGTTGAAATCTGCGTGGAGCTCTGAACTGCCTCCCAGACGTAGGTTTTTATTGGTGAACAGCTGATTTTCCGGATGATTATTGGCATAAATGGAAACCATATCCTTTCCTGCCTTCATATGGCAGTATTCAAGACTTTCCGTGGAAATAGGGATGAACTTGCTCTTTGCATTGGTCGTTCCGGATGATTTGGCAAAGTGTTTAATGTATCCTGGCCAGCTAACATCCTTGTGTCCCTGTCTTGCTCTTTCAATAAAAGGCTCAAAATCTTCATAGGTAACGATAGGAACCTTGTTTTTAAAGTCCTGATAGCTGGAAATTGAATTGAAACCATACGCTTTGCCGTACTCAGTATCCTCCGCATGAAACAGCTGAGAAAAGAGTATACCTTTCTGAGTTTCAATGGGATGATCCATGAAATTCTGAATCTGATCGATCCTTTGGCGGATAAACCAGTTGACGACAGTATTGAAAAGTGCCTTTGTTGCCATTCCAACAAATATAATAATATTTGGATTTTTACAGAATTTTTATCGTGTTAAATAAAAAAACCGTTACATATCATGTAACGGTTCAGTATTTAGCTTTATTGTTTCTTAGCAATACTCATCAAAAGCTGCCTGAAGATTGGCTGCAATAGCACCTGCAGGGTTTCCTTCAATGTGGTGTCTTTCAAGCATGTGAACCAATTCTCCGTCTTTGAAAAGCGCTACACAAGGAGAGCTTGGAGGGAATGGAGCAAGATGTTTTCTTGCTTCTGCTACAGCTTCTGTATCAAATCCTGCAAAAACAGTTGTTAAATGATCAGGTTTTTTATCTCCTGTCAAAGAATATACCACACCTGGTCTTGCTGCACCTGCCGCACATCCACATACTGAATTGATAACCAATAGAGTTGTTCCTGACTGCTTTAGAGCCTCCTCTACCTGTGCTGGAGATGTTAGATCTTCGAAACCTTTATCTGTAAGTTCTGCCTTCATTGGCATTACTAAATCTGTTGGATACATATATTTTGTTTTTTATCACTACAAAGTTAAGCAATTCTTCGCTTTTGTTCAATATATAAAAACTATCAATCGTTTAGTCAGATAAAATTAATACAATATTAATATTACAATAATATTGAAAAAAATATGAAGTAAAATTATGAATAACAAGAATTATTTATTAAATTTGAAATGATTCTGAAAAACAAACGACCATGAAAAAAACATTTACTGCTTTCCCTCGAGCGTTCCAATTATTTAATACGGCATGATGACGTAGTTGAATAACCACTTATTTAGTTTTGAATGATGATAAACTGAATTAATAATTATGAATATCCAAAAATGAATCCCGGAACGTGAACGCTCCGGGATTCTTTAATCAAATCGATATGCAAAGGTTGGATATCCTGTTTTATGAAAGAAGCTTTTTAGCCATCTCGGAAATACTTTTTCCGTCTGACTTTCCTGCTAATGCTTTTGAAGCAGCTCCCATTACCTTTCCTAGGTCTTTGGCAGACTCAGCTCCGGTTTGGGAAATAATATTCTTAATTTCTGTTTCCAGTTCTTCCGGGCTCAGTTGCTTAGGCAGAAACTGTTCAATTACTTTCGATTGTGCCTCTTCTACTTCTGCAAGGTCATTTCTTCCCTGGGCTGTAAACTGTTCGAAAGAGTCTTTACGCTGCTTGATCATTCTCTGAAGAATGGCAATTTCCTGTTCAACAGAAACTTCAGCACCTCTAGCTTCCGTTTTTAGATTTAAAATCTGAGCTTTTACAGCTCTCAGAGAATCCAGAGCAACTCTGTCTTTTTCTCTCATCGCTGTTTTAATCGCTTCGCTTATGGTATTTTCTAAACTCATGGTATATAATTTATCAATGTAAAAGTGTATCAATGTACCAATTTGAACAAGCAATTGTTACACTGTTAAATTGATACATTGTTACATTATTTAGTCAACATCTTTATTTAAAAATCTGTTTTCTCTTACCTGCATAGATCCATTGTTGTCAGACAGATAGGTGTTGATATTCTGGTCTGATGCGTTGTTTCCGTCGATAGAGATATTCTTTCTTTTGAAAGCCGGAACAGATTCGAATTCGCTGGTACTGTCAAAACTTTGGTAGCGTGAGTTGAATTCTTTTAATTTATTTCTTCTCTCCACAATTCTTTCCTGATCAACTGCTTTATTCACAAAAGTGAATTCTGATTCTGCAGATTTTGGCGTTTGAATTTCTGTTTTTTCTTCAAAAGCAGGCTTTGTTTCAGCTTTTGGTTCTTCATATCTTGTCTGGAAGATGGCTTCAGCTGCCTGAACAGGAATTTCAGTTACTGCACCGGCAGGAGCGGTAAACTCTGCTTTGGGTTGTCCGTAATCTGTTTTAGGCTCGTTGGATGAAGGCTGATTGTTGACAAAGAAACTGAACTCAACAGGTTTTTCGTTTGAGAAAGCATTCGTAGCCGGTGAAGATGGAGTATCGTCTTTTCTGGAATCAAAGTCAAATTTGAAAGATTCAATTTCCAGATCATTTGGATCTTCTCCTTCTTCATCATAAGAGAATAAGCTGTAAGACTCTTCTTCCTGTTCTTCTTCATTTCTCCAGTCACGAGAAGCGTTGTTAGGCGTATCTTGTTCTTTATCAAAGAATTTTATTTCTGTTTTAATCTGCTCTTCCTCAATAATCATTTTTTTTTCAGAAGACTTCATCCCGAATTGCGGAGCATCGCTGTCCTCATCATCCAGTCTGAATGTGTGCTTTCCGCCGAATTCACGGTTTGTTTCAGAAGTTGTTTCTCTTTCTTCTCTTGTTTTAAAAGGAGAGGTTTTTGGAGCATCAAAACTGTCATTCAGACTGATTCTGATCTTCTCAGTAGGACCCGCAAATCTTTTGCTGTCGTTTGAAAAACCTGTAGCGATGACAAGAACGCTTACAGAATCTCCCAATTCTTCATCAGCACCGACTCCGAAAATAATATCTGCGGTATTTCCTGCTTCTTTCTGGATGTGGTCCATAATAACCCCGATCTCATCCATGGTTACTTCTTCAGCACCACTTCTGATCAATAGAAGAACGTTTTTAGCACCGGTGATCTTGTTGTCATTCAACAACGGAGAATCCAGTGCCTTTTTAACTGCTTCTTCGGCTTTGTTTTCTCCAGAGGCAATTCCTGTAGACATCAGGGCTGTCCCAGAGTTCTGAAGTACAGATTTAGCATCTCTAAAGTCAATGTTTACATCAAAATAACCGGTAATAACTTCTGCCATTCCTTTGGCGGCATTGGTTAAAACTTCATCGGCTTTTGAGAATCCCTGTTTAAATCCAAGGTTTCCGAACTGCTGTCTCAGTTTATCGTTATTGATCACAATCAGTGAGTCAACATTATTTCTTAGTTTTTCAAGACCAATCTCGGCTTGTTCAAGTCTTCTTTTACCTTCAAAGCTGAAAGGAACGGTAACAATACCTACCGTCAGAATTCCCATATCTTTAGCTACCTTGGCAATGACCGGAGCTGCTCCGGTACCTGTACCACCGCCCATTCCGGCTGTGATGAATACCATCTTGGTATTCTGGCCCATGCACGCTTTGATGTCTTCGATGCTTTCAATAGCCGATTTTTCTCCTACTTCAGGATCTGCTCCTGCCCCCAATCCTTCAGTAATGGTGGTACCAAGCTGTACTTTATTGGCAACGGGGTTATTATCTAAAGTCTGGGCATCTGTATTACAGACCACGAAATCTACTCCGTAAATTCCTTTTTCGTACATGTGCTTCAATGCGTTGTTTCCACCGCCTCCTACACCGATTACTTTTATAATGGATGAATTTCCTTTTGGCAAATCAAATGAAAATCCTTGTGTATCTATATTTTCCATAACTATGCTTTTTATAATTGACGATTGATGAATGATAATTGATGAGTGATAAAGGGCTCGATGCAATAAGCGGTCTGCTTTTTATTTATCAATTATCAATAATCTTCTATCATTTATATTTTTACTCTACTTCTTCAAAGAATTTTTTTACTTTTTCCATAAGCGACTGCCCGAACGTGAGCTTCGCTCTTCTGTTTTCCTGCTGCTGGGTAACAACGGCCTGTTGCTCCTGAACTGTAGCTGTCGGCTGAATTGGCTGAATTGTTTCTGTCTGTACTTCAGCAGTTTCTGCTTTAGCAATTTCTTCTTCTACGAGCTCTTCAGCTTCAGCCCCCTGCTTTTTGTCCCGAATCTTTAAACTCTCCATCAGCAAGCCGATTGAAGTAGCAAATTCCGGGCCTTTCAGGTACTGGTTTTTATCGTTGGCAATATATTCATTGGCAAAACCAATTCTGCTGTCAAAACCTGTGGTATAATTGGCCAGCTGACGAAGGTGTTTCAAGTTGGATCCGCCTCCTGTAAGGACAATCCCTGCGATCAGCTTTTTCTTTTGCTCAAATGCTCCGTAGGCTTTTAATTCGGTGTTAACCATTTCCAGAATTTCTTCTACTCTGGCATTGATGATCTGTGCCAGGGTTTTAAGAGAAATTTCCTTGTCCGGTCTTCCGTGAAGTCCAGGAATGGTAACAAATGTACTGTCTTTTTCCAATTCCGGAACAGCAGAACCGAATTTTACTTTCAGTTGTTCTGCGTGTTTCTCAATGATGGAACATCCTTCTTTGATATCTTCCGTAATAATACCGCCTCCGTAAGGGATTACGCAGGTATGGCGAATGATATTGTCTTTGAAGATAGCAATATCTGTAGTACCGCCTCCTATATCTACAATAGCAACGCCGGCTTCTTTTTCTTCTTTGGTCAGTACGGCTTCTGAAGATGCCAGAGGTTCAAGCGTAAGGGCTTCCATTTCAAGGCCTGCTTCTCTTACACATCTTGCGATGTTTCGGATGCTGCCCATTTGACCTACTACCACGTGAAAATTGGCCTCTAAGCGTTTTCCATGCATTCCAACGGGCTCCTGTATTTCGCCCTCGGAATCCACTTTATACTCCTGGGGAAGGACATGGATGATTTCTTCTCCGGGAAGCATGACCAGTTTCTTTACCTGATCCTTGAGTGCTTCGATGTCGTCGTCTGTAATAAATTTGTCCGGATGCTCACGCATAATATAGTCGGAATGCTGGAGAGAACGGATGTGTTTTCCTGCAATACCTACCGTAACTTTACGGATGGGAACTCCTGCGCTGGATTGTGCTTCAGAAACGGCGGCCTTGATTGAATTAATGGTTTGTGAAATATTATTCACAATCCCTTTATGAACTCCAAGACTTTTGGCCTTCCCGACCCCGAGAATTTCTATCTTCCCGTGTGCATTCCTCCTTCCGACTATCGCGACAATTTTCGTTGTCCCGATGTCCAGACCTACTGAATACTCTTGATTTTCCATTTTATGTCGATTTGATTTTTTTCTACTTTTTCATGTCAGGGAACGTGTCCCGTTTTTTTAATCAAACTGGATGTTATCCAATTATATGCTAAATTGTCCCTTTGGGACTCTTTGTTATTCTATTTTTACTTTTGCTTTAGGCTTTGCAGCTGCGGGCTTTTTCTCTGTTTTTTTAGTTTCCTTTGGTTTGGCGGTCGTTTTTGGTTTTATTTTTTCCTTCGGTTTTACAGAAGGGGCTTTTGCTTTTTTAGTTTCTGCCATTTTAGGCATGGCTTCCGGTTTTTTGGCTACGGTCAGCAACGGGGCCTTTGCCAGTTCCAGATTTCCTGCTTTCAGAATACTGTCGTTTTCTTTGAAATAAGGATTTAAAGTCGTTACAATCTGGTTCTGGTATTTTACAGAGACCATGCTGTACTTTTGGGGGTCCTGGAATACCAGATATTTTTCTACAAAAGTTTTTAAACCTTTTACCTTAAACTCTATATTGTCTAGATCTCCTATTTCCACCTTATAATTTCCATCACTGGTCAGAAGATTATAATCGCCTTTGCTTTTTGAAATTCCTATAAAAAACTTTTTGCTGAAATCATCTTTATCAATTTTTTCAACCAGTTCTGCCAGCTTTTCATATTCATCCGGTTTTACATCTCCGGTTACCAGCATACATGGGTGAGAATAGGTCCTGGAAATAGGAAATTCAGTTCCTTTTTCATCCACATAAAAGTCTCTACCGTCTTTATTTAATCTGAATACAGGGACTCTCTGTTTGATATCCAGATAGAGTTTCCCGTTCAGGTTCAAATAGACATTGGCACTGTCTACCGCGGGAAGAGAATTAATTTTCTTTTCAAGTACGGGAATATTCAGGTCTCCCACTTTTCCGGAAGGGTTTTCTTTTTTTACAATTTCCCGGATATCTTTTTCATCAATGAAATAGACCGGAGTTTTTTCATTCATTTTTACAGAAATCTTATTGTCCGTAATCTTCTGGCCGCTGAATCTCTTCAATGAGAAACTCAGCAGTAATCCGAGGATGATCACTGTGACAGCAATTTTTAATATTCTGTATTTATTTTTCATAATTTTTGTACAATGTAAAAAGTACAGTGTACTATTGTATTTTAATTAGTTACTTTATTAAATGGTCTCTGTGCATTGTATTTTTTACCTTTTACTTTGTACAGAAGAATTTATCCACTCACAAATAGGATCATACAGGGTGTCAATATTTCCTGCGCCTACGGTAAGAAGGATGTCAAAATCTTTTTCTTTTATTTTTTCAAAAGCACCGGATAGTTCGGATTTCTCTTTTTTCTCTAAAGTCACCTTTTCTAATAACCAGTCAGACGTTATTCCTTCAAAATTTTCCTGAAGTTCTCTTGCAGGATAAATGTCGAGAAGGATAAGCTCATCCGATTGGCTCAGGCTTTCTGCAAATCCATCAGCAAAATCTCTTGTTCTGCTGAAAAGATGGGGCTGAAAGACCACCAAGAGTTTTTTATCAGGGTAAAATGTTCTGATAGAGCTCACAACCGCATTGATTTCTGTTGGGTGATGGGCATAGTCATCGATATAAATTTTACCGTTTGGATAAATATGTTTGGTATATCTTCTTTTAATTCCTTTAAAATTGGCAATAGCCTTTTTCAGTGTTTCAAAATCTACGCCTAAATTGTGAAGAATAGCCAAAGCTGCCGTTGCATTTTCTACATTATGGATTCCCGGAATTTCCCACACAAAATCTTTGACGGTTTCAGAAGGAGTATGGAAATCAAAATAGATTTTATCATGATCCATACGCAGGTTGTCTGAATAGTAATCTGCTTCTTCATTGACGGCATAGGTCTGATGTGCTCTGCCGATATCCAATCCTTTTCTTACGAATAACTGTTGGTCATTCGGAACAAGAGCTGCAAATTGCTTGAACCCTTCTTCAATATGGCTTTTATCGCCATAAATATCCAGATGGTCTGCATCGGTGGAAGTTACCACAGCCCAGTCCGGAGAAAGGCTCAGGAAGCTTCTGTCGTATTCATCTGCTTCTACTACGGAATATTCTGTTCCATTGTACAGGAAGTTTGATTTAAAATTTTCAGAAATCCCTCCCAAAAAGCATGAAAATGGAAGATCAGCCTCTTTGCAAAGGTGAGAAACCAATGTAGAAGTTGTTGTTTTCCCATGGGTTCCTGCGACGGCAATACAGTCTGTGTTTTCTGTAATAAGACCTAAAACCTTCGCCCTTTTTAAAACTTCAAACTGATTTTGATTGAAATAATCTAAAATTCCCAAAGTTTTAATGGCAGGCGTGTAGATGACCAGCGTATTTTCTTTTTGAAGTGTGGTTATTTTTTCGTCAATATGATCTTCAAAAACAATATCAATTCCTTCTTGCATCAGGAGGGTGGTAAGCTTGGTATTGGTTTTATCATACCCCAGCACTTTTTTGCCCGAAGCATGGAAATAACGTGCTAATGCACTCATTCCAATACCTCCGATTCCTACGAAGTAATAATTTTGATATGTGTCTAAAATGTTCATTCTTTTTGTATTAATGTATGATGTACAATGTATTGATGTATGTTTTTGTCGTTAATACATTCTACACTGTACTTTTTACAGTTTTAAATATCTCATCTACAATCTCTTTCGCCGCATTAGGTTTGGCAAAATATTCGAGGTTATGAGACATTTCATTTCTTAAACTTTCACTGCTGCAGATCTCTTCCAGTGTATTCCAGAATTTTTCCTGCATTTCAGAGTCTTTTACCATTCTGGCTGCATTTTTTTCAACCAGATTCATGGCATTTTTAGTCTGGTGATCTTCTGCCGCAAACGGAAAGGGTACCAGAAGAACAGGTTTCTTCGCTACTGCCAGCTCTGAAATGGCAATGGCCCCTGCTCTTGAAACAATGATGTCTGCTGCGGAGTAGGCCGTTTCCATGTCTTTGATGAATTCATGGATCTGGATGTTTCTGCTTTCAGAGTCTTTTGTTTCTTCTACGATGTCTTTATAATCAAGCTTTCCTGTCTGCCAGATCAGCTGATAATCATTTTTTACAAGTTCGTTTAGATGAGATCTCCACGCATTGTTTAATGTTCTGGAACCTAAAGAACCGCCTACGGAAAGAATGGTAAGTTTATCTTTACTTAATCCCATTTTTTCTTTTGCCTGTGCTGTTTCTGTCATTCCTGTGATGATATTCTCACGAATAGGGTTCCCCAGGAATTTTATTTTTTCAGCAGGAAAGCCTTCTACTTTCGGATAGGCTGTGAAAACTGCTTTTGCCTTTTTGCTCAAAATTTTATTGGTCACTCCGGCATGGGCATTCTGCTCCTGAATAAAGATAGGAATTCCCAGTTTGCTTGCTTCATACAAAGCGGGTCCGCTTGCAAAACCTCCTGTCCCTACTGCAAAATCCGGAGAGAAATTTCTAATAATCTTTTTCGATTTAGATAAACTTTTCAAAATTTTGAAAGGCAGTCCTAAATTCGACAGCATATTTCCTCTGTCGATTCCGGCAATATCAATTCCTTCAATTTTATAACCTGCCTGCGGAACTTTTTCCATTTCCATTTTTCCGTTGGCGCCAATGAACAAAAATTCGGTATCAGGAAATCTTTTTTTGATTTCGTCTGCAATGGCGATAGCCGGGAAGATATGTCCTCCTGTTCCGCCGCCTGATAATACTACTTTTAGTTTTTGGTTCATTTTCTTTTTATGTTGATATTTTGATAGGACTGCGTCCTATTTTGTTAAATCGTCCCGTTGGGACTCTTTAGGCGATATCATTAATTTCTGCTATACTCTGTTTTTTGCCCATTCCTTCTTCATCGTATATCTGTATCCTTGAGCTTATATTTAAAATAATTCCAAGCTGGAGGTAAGTGACCAGCATGGAGGTTCCTCCGTAACTTATCAATGGCAGTGGCTGTCCTGTTACCGGGATCAGATTGACCGCTACTGCAATATTCACCGCAAGCTGTATAAAGATCATCACCCCGAGACTGAGTACGAGGAGCGAGCCGAAAAAGGCGGGCATTTTACTGGCAATCATCACAATTCTGATCATCATAATAAGATAGAGACAGATCAGAAATGCAGCACCAATAAGCCCATATTCTTCTACAATCACTGCAAAAATAAAGTCGGAGGCGGATTGCGGAAGCATTTGTTTTAATGCACTTTTCCCAGGCCCCATTCCGGTAATTCCACCGTGAACAATGGCGGCTTTTGCCTGCATGACCTGGTAGTTTTTAGCTTTTACGCTTTCGTCATCTACATCCGTTGATTTTGCTTTGCTGGAGGTAAATGTTTCAATACGGCTCATCCATGTATGAACACGGTTGCCGCCTATCAGATTGGTGTTTAATGCGACAATCAGGAAGAAAACAATGGCTACAAAGGAGGAAGAGATAAATCCTGCGATGTATTTCCAGTGAAGCTGTCCTATGATCAGGACAATGACAGAAACCATCAGGATCATCAGGGCTGTTGAGCCATTATCCTTTGCTACCAAAACAAACACCAGCAGGATGGGCCCGAAGATGTACATAATGTTTTCAATAGGAAGTCTTTCCCGTGTTATTTTCTTGGTCAGATATCTGCAGAGATAAATGATCAGCATTAAAAAGGCAAATGAGGATGGCTGGAATGAGATGGGAGTTCCGGGAATTTTCAGCCATCTTGAAGCACTGGCTCCATCAATCGTCTGTCCCGTAAACATGGTGACTACAAGCAAGACAATCATTAAACCGAGCAGAATACTGCTGAGCTTTCCGATATACTCGTATTTGACCATTCCTACAACTCTCATGATGACCAAACCTAAGACCACAAAGAACATATGTTTGATAACGTGACCGGTAGTGGTCCCGTTATTAACAATATATTCCAGATTTGAACTTGCAGAATATACAGGGAAAATAGAGAAAATGGAGATCACTAGGATGACCATCCAAAGTACTTTATCGCCCTTTAGCAATTCAATTCTGTTATCTGTGTTCTGTTCGTCCATATTTTTTGTATTCACGTAAAATGTATGTTGTACAATGTACTTTTTACATCCGACATTTTACTTTTTACATTTACTTTAATACTTGCTCTTTAAACTGTTTTCCTCTGTCTTCATAGCTTTTGAACAGGTCAAAACTTGCGCAGCATGGGGATAGTAAAACGGTATCTCCGTTTTTGGCCAGTGACTTTGATATTTTCACGGCTTCTTCCATGCTTGAAGTATCATAAATGAATTCTTTTTTGTCTTTAAAGAAATCTATGATCTTCGAATTGTCTATTCCCAAGCAAACAATGGCTTTTACTTTTCTTTTCACGAGATCCTCAATCTCTGAATAGTCGTTTCCTTTATCTAATCCTCCTACGATCCAAACCGTTGGAGTTTTCATGCTTTCTAAGGCATAGTAGGTAGCGTTTACATTCGTTGCTTTGCTGTCGTTGATGTATTTTACACCATCGGTTTCTGTCACGAATTCGAGTCTGTGCTCTACCGCCTGGAATGTCATCAGAGAGTTTCTGATGCTTTCGTTGTTGATTTCCAGTATTTTACCTGCTATTGAAGCTGCTAAGCTATTGGCAATGTTGTGATTTCCAAGAAGAGAAAGCTTATCGATCTTCATGGAAAACTCATCTTTCATTTTTACGACGATCTGATCACCATCAATGAAACCACCTTCAGTCAATTTTTCTTTTGTAGAGAAGGGAATCATCTTCGCTTTTATTTCAAGCTTTTCAAGGATATTTTTGCTCATTTCATCATCTTTGTTGTAGATGAAGAAATTATCATTTTCCTGATTTTCAGCAATTCTGAATTTAGCTAAAGCATATTCTTCATAATTGTAATTGTACTGATCGAGATGATCCTGAGAAAGGTTCAACAACAGGGAAATGTAAGGTCTGAAGTTCTGAATATCATCCAGCTGGAAAGAACTTACTTCCAAAACATAATACTCATGATTCTCGTCAGCCACCTGTTTGGCAAAGCTGTATCCTATATTTCCTCCCAATCCTACATTCAGTCCGTCATTTTTCAGGATGTGGTAGATCAGGGAAGTTGTTGTTGTTTTTCCGTTGCTTCCTGTGATCGCGATGATTTTGGCATCGGTAAATTCTGAAGCAAATTCAATTTCAGAGGAAATTCTGATTCCTTTTTCATGAATTTTATGGATGATGTCTGCCTTTTTGGGAATTCCCGGGCTTTTCACGATCCATTCGGCCTCTAAAATTCTTTCTTCGTTGTGGTTTCCTTCTTCAAACTCAATTTCATTTTCGGCTAAAAACTGCTTATAGTTATCCTTAATAGCTCCCTTGTCTGAAAGAAAAACCTCCAGACCTTGTTTTTTCGCTAAATAGGCAGCTCCGCATCCGCTCTCTCCACCTCCTAAAACAACTATTTTCATATTTATTCTTTTGTAAAATGTATAATGTATAATGTATTAATGTAATTTGGTCTTGTTTTAATACTTGATACTTTACACAAAGTTTTATCTCATTTTTAATGTGATCAGGCATACAATAGCCAGCACTACACCGATGATGATCATTCTGTTCACGATTTTGCTTTCGTGAAAACCTCCTTTCTGATAGTGGTGGTGTAATGGGGACATTCTAAAAAATCTATTATTCTGAGCGTATTCCAGCCCGTATTTTCTTTTTCTGTATTTGAAAACAACGACCTGTAGCATTACCGATACGTTTTCAATCAGAAAGATTCCGCATAAAACAGGAATCAAAAGTTCTTTTCTTAGAATGATGGCTAAAACAGCAATCACTCCTCCAAGCATTAAACTTCCCGTATCGCCCATAAAAACCTGGGCTGGATAGGTATTGTACCAGAAGAAACCGATCACTGCACCTACCATGGCGACCGCAAAAATGGTGGTTTCCCCCATATTCGGAAGGAACATGATATTGAGGTAATCCGCAAAAATAATGTTCCCGGAAAGGTAGGCGAACAGCGCCAGGGTAAGCAGTATAATGGCACTGGTTCCTGCAGCGAGCCCATCGATTCCGTCTGTGATATTAGCTCCGTTTGAAACGGCTGTCACGATGAAAATAACGATTGGGATAAAGACAATCCATGCCCACTCATGGGCATCTTTATCATTCATCCAAAATAAAATTCCACTGTAATCGAACTCATTGTTTTTGGCAAACGGAACGGTAGAAACAGTGATCTTCTCTGTGGGCATGAAGTTCTGTTCTACATTGTTTCTGTTCACCACTTTTGCATCTGCATATTTTCTTTTAACCGTAATGTCAGGGTGGAAATACATTGTTACTCCGACAATTAGCCCTAATCCGACCTGGCCTACAATTTTAAATTTTCCGCTCAGCCCGTCTTTATTCTTCTTTATTTTCTTTAAATAATCATCTACGAAACCTATAGCGCCCATCCATATCATGGAAACCAGCAGCAGAACGATGTAGACATTGGTGATCCTTGTAAAGAGCAGCACCGGAATGATGGTGGCAATGATAATGATCAGTCCACCCATGGTAGGAGTTCCTTCTTTCTGCTTTTGTCCGTCTAATCCAAGATCACGCACCAGCTCACCCATTTGTTTTGCTCTCAGGTAATTGATAATCCTTTTTCCGTAAACCAGGGCAATGACAAGAGAAAACAGCACGGCTATTCCTGCACGGAAAGAAATGTATTTCAGCATTCCCAATCCCGGTATGTGGATTCCCTGACTGGTTAGATATTCGTATAGATAGTATAGCATGTCCTTTTTTTTAATTTAAAAATTTAATTTATTTAAAGATTTAAAGATGGGGTTTCTCCATATTTTCACTTAAATACTTAATAAAGTTTGAAATATTAGAAGAAACTTCCCGTGAAAGATTAATGATTTCCTCTGCTTTATTTTCATCTCCTAATTTTAATCTTTTACTTACAATCATCATACTTCTAACTTCGGCACAACTGCCTTTTGCAATTTTTAAATATTTAATAAATTGTCTGTTATTATTATATTCTGAGCCTTCAGCAATATTGTTGGATATTGAAAATCCGGCTCTTTTTATTTGGTTATTAAATTCAAATTCTTTTTCTAAATTTTCGCTTCTGATAAACTGATAAACTTTTTCAATAAGATCTAAACTCTTGATATAAACCGGAAAATTTTCAAAATTTTTAGCCATCATCAAATTTTTAAATCTTTAAATGAATTAAATTTTTCAATCTTACTTTTTTATTTACTCATTAACTTCCAAAGTTCGATGATCGTTTCTTTGTCGTCAAAGTGATGTTTCACACCATTCATGTCCTGATAGGTTTCATGTCCTTTTCCGGCTACTAAAACAATATCTTTTGGCTCTGCAAACTTGATCGCCATTTTGATGGCTTCTCTTCTGTCCGGAATTGAAGTGTATTTGCTGAAATTCTGAGATTCAACACCGGCTTCAATTTCTTTGATGATCTGTGCGGGATCTTCCGTTCTCGGATTGTCTGAAGTGATGATTGCCAGTGTAGATTTTCTGGTGGCAATATTTCCCATTTCAGGTCTTTTGGAGTGATCTCTATCTCCTCCGCATCCGAAAACTGTAATCAGTCTTTCGTTTTTGGTTCTGATATCATTGATGCTGTCCAGAATGTTTTCTAAAGCATCCGGAGTGTGTGCATAATCTACGATAAAGAATATTCCGCCATCAGATTTGAAGGTTTCAAATCTTCCTGAGACTCTTTTTAGCTTACTGATCGCCTGTAAAATTTCGTCCTGCTCAAAACCTAGTTCTGATGCAATTCCGAAAACCAGCAGTAGATTATAAACATTGAACCTTCCCGTTAATGTCGTCCAGAATTCTTTTCCGTTGAAATTCAACAGCATCCCGTTGAAGTCAATTTCTAAAGATTTTCCGTGGTAATCTGCCATCGTTTTCAGGGCATAAGATTTTTTCTTTGCCTTGGTATTCTGAAGCATGACCATTCCGTTTTTGTCATCCACATTTGTTATGGCTACGGCATTGTCTTCAAGTCCATCGAAAAATCTTTTTTTCGTTTTCAGATATTCATTGAATGTTTTATGATAATCCAGGTGATCGTGGGTAAGGTTAGTGAATCCTGCGATTTTAAAATGCAGACCTTCAATTCTGTTCTGCGCAATTCCATGGGAGCTTACTTCCATAAAAGCGAATTCACAACCTTTTTCAACCGCCTGGGCTAAAATTTTATTGATGGTAATCACATCCGGAGTGGTATGTGTAGCTGGAATAATTTCATCTGCAATTCTGATTTCCACTGTGGAAAGCAATGCTGAATCATAACCTAAATTTTGGAATACATCAAAAAGAAGGGTAGATACTGATGTTTTTCCATTGGTTCCGGTAACGCCTATCAATTTAAGTTTCTGAGATGGGTTTCCGTAAAAGTTGGATGCCAGATGTCCCAAAGTCTTAGATGAATCTTTCACCTTTATGTAGGTTACATTTCCATCCATTGTTTCAGGGAATTCTTCACAAACAACTGCTTTTGCACCTTTTTCAACAGATGATGCAATGTATGAATGTCCGTCTGCAACGGTTCCTCTCACTGCAACGTAGAGTGAGTTTTCCGTGATCTTTCTGCTGTCGAAAACCAATTCTGAAACCTCACGGGCATCGTCGCCGTGAATTTCTAAAACTGGGATTCTTTTTAATAATTCTGTTATTATCATTTTTTATCAATAGGATTTCATCCTATCCGTTATTAAATCGTCCCTTCGGGACTTGGTTTTCTATTTTAATTTTGCAGAGACAAATAAATTCTCTGGTTCTTGCTGATGATGGTGCCTTCCAGCGGGAATTGTTCTTTGATCCGGCCAACCCCTTTAAAATCGACTCTATATCCTAAGTTTTCCAGTTGGGGGATGATGTTCTTACCGATCATTCCGACTACGCTTGGCATTTGCTTATTATTGACGGCTATTTTTACATTAGGTTCAATCAATTTATTGAGGTTTACCTTTCTGTCTACAAGCATTTCTTTTTCAATATTCTGAGGTGTTTTCAGGAATGTTTTTCCTGCAATCTCTTTAAACACCGGTGCTGAAACGGTTCCTCCATAAAAGCTTTTCGCGGTATTGGGCTCACTGATCATCACATAACAGGTGTATTTTGGGTTATCAGCCGGATAGAATCCTGCGAAAGAAGCCCTGTACTTCATGGGACCAGGAAGCCAGTATTCAAATCTTGCCGTTCCAGTCTTTCCCGCCATTTTCAGGTTGGGGGTAAAGATGCTTCGTCCTGTTCCTTTTTCTACGGCTTTGGTCAGTGCGCTGGTCATCATTTTAATGGCTTTTTCTGAGGCCATTTTATTGACGATTACTTCCGGTTTTGCGCTGTACATCACTTTTCCGTCTTTCATGATCTTATCGATGAATAGAGGTTTAAGCATTTTACCGCCGTTAGCAACCCCGTTGTAGAAGGTTGTTAACTGTAATAGGTTGATGTTTGATGAGTATCCGTAAGAAATAGAAGCTAAGGTGGCTGCGTTCCATCTCTTGTTCTGTGGGGTTACGATCTTCGGTTTTGTAATTCCGGGAAGTTCGATATCCATTTTATCAAACAATTTCCATCTTTTCAGGTGGTCCAGAAAAATCTGTGGTTTTTCTGCGTAATATTTTGTGATGAGTTTTGCTGTTCCTACGTTACTTGATTTCGCCAAAACATCACTAATATCATACGTTCCTCCACCATGACCGTCTGAAATTCTTTGTTTGGCATAAGTCCAGACTCCGTTCCCAACATTTACGGTTGTATTTTCGTCAATAAAACCGTCGTCCATTGCTGCCAGGAGTGAAATGGTCTTAAAGGTAGACCCCGGCTCGATATTATCTTTTATGGCATAATTGTAAGAATCTTCGTAATCGCCATCTTCATTTTTTCTTAAATTAACCAATGCCCGAACCTTTCCTGTTTCCACTTCCATTACAATCACGGTTCCGTGTTTTGCTTCATAAGTGATGAGTTGCTTTTCTAGAGCAGAGTGTGCAATGTCCTGAATTCTAAGGTCTAAGGTGGTGTAGACATCTTCCCCGTCTACCGGTTCTTTTACTTTCCAGTAATCGATCGGTTTCCATTGTGAGGAGTTGATTCTTTGTTCCAATCTTTTTCCGTCGGTTCCGGTAAGATATTTTGAAAAAGCACCTTCAAGGCCGGCTCTAACTTCGCCATTATCCATACCAATGGTTCCGGCTCCGATCTCTGAAGTAGCGAGTTCCCGCTTATAATTTCGGTCTACGATAAAACCTCCTTTGTTTTTTCCTCTTTTAAAAATGGGAAAGTTTCTTATTCTGTCGTATTCGTCAAAATCAAGACCTTTAACTAAAGTATAGTACTGGTTTTTCTTTTTCTTCTGTTCGTCAAATTTCTTTCTGAATTCTCCTCTGGATTTTCCGAACATTTTGCTTAGAGAATCGGTCAGCGCACCAATGTTATTGCTGTAGATCGTATCCTTCATTGTTTTGAAATCAAGATAGATGTCATAGCGCATTACGGTAGTAGCCAGTATAGATCCGTCTGATGCGAAAAGGTTTCCACGGGCAGCCTTTAAAGTAGCTTCGCGATAGTTTTTATTAATGTAATCGTCTTTAATCTCTTGAACATTAGTGTTTTGCAAGACTACTATTCTGGTAAGAAATAGCACAAATACGCACAGGACTCCTACTGCGAAGAGGTAGCCCCACCTTAACGTTTTTTTACGTTTGCTATCGTATTCATTTTGTTTTTGCATCTGTACTGTCTAGTTTTATTAGCAGTTTATGAGGATGGTTTTCCAAAGTCATCAGTGAGTCCTTTGCTACTTCCTTCCCCAGTTGCGATTCCATTTTTACTTTGATCAGCTTACTCTGGGCGTAAGCATTTCTCGATTTGTATTCTTCTGTTTCTTCTTTTAAAGCATTGACAATTTTAATTTTCTTGTTGACGAGATGATTGCTATAGATCATCGCCATCATGAGAATGAACAACAATAAAAAATATTTGTAATGAGTTTTGATCTCATCACGGTTTAGAAAGTTTCCTTTTATAATGTCTATAAAAGTGAGCTTCTTCTGAGGGCGGTTTGTTGTTCTTTTTGCCAAAGTTATTTATGTCAATTTGTTTACAGTGAATTCACTTCTTTCGTCAATTGTTTATAAGTTTCAAATTCACGATTGGCTATTCACCATTCACTTCTACACTTTTATTCCTGTTCTCATCTTAGCACTTCTTGCTCTTGAATTTTCTTCAATCTCCTTATCATCGGGGATGATGGCTTTACTTTTAAGGAGTTCAAATACTTTCTTATAATTTCCGTAGATGTCTCTTTGCTGCTCTCCTTCGAACATTCCGTTTTTCAGGAATCTTTTGACCAATCGGTCTTCTAATGAATGGTAAGAAATCACAACAAGTCTTCCTTCCGGTTTTAAGACATTGTAAGCCTGAACCAGCATTTCTTTCAAGGCTTCAAGTTCCTGATTAACTTCTATTCTTATGGCCTGAAAAAGCTGGGCATAGAATTTATTCACTTTATGAGGCGGAAGGTAGCTGAAAAGCTTTTTCAGGTCCTCAGTAGTGTTGATGCTTTTTGTTTTTCTGTGATGAACAATATCTCTAGCAAGTTTTCTTGCTTCTCTCAATTCACCGTAGTAATAAAATATATCGGCAAGTTCCGTTTCTTCATATTCATTAATCACTTTTTTGGCATCAAGAGTCTGCATGACGTTCATTCTCATGTCCAGAGGTGCATTGTTTCTTGTGGAAAAGCCTCTTTCTGCTTCATCAAACTGGTGAGATGAAACACCAAGGTCTGCCAGTACACCGTCAACCTGAGAAATACCATACATCAGCATAGCATTTTCCAGAAATCTGAAATTCTGATTAACCAGCGTAAATCTGGGATCCTCAATGGTATTTTTAAGGGCATCCAGATCCTGGTCAAAACTGAAAAGTTTTCCTTTCTCTGAAAGCCTGCTTAGGATTTCTCTTGAGTGGCCTCCTCCTCCAAAAGTGCAGTCCACGTATATTCCGTCAGGATTCGTCACCAAATCATCAACGCTCTGCTTCAATAAAACGGGGTTGTGGTACATACTTAATTGTGTTTTTTACTTTGCTTTTTACAGCAAGCGCGGTTTATTCTTCATCTAAAGAGCCCATCACATCTTCAGCAAGGCTGGCAAAATCAGCTTCATTGGTAGAAATCACCTTTTCATAGGCTTCTTTGTCCCAAATTTCAAAAAGCTCTCCTGCGCTTGTAATAACAGTGTCTTTCTGAAGGTTTGCAAAATGAACCAGATCTTTTGAGATCTGAAGTCTTCCTGCATTGTCCAGCTCTACTGTTTTTACACCTGCCGTAAACATTCGAATGAAATCAGCATTCTTTTTAATGAATCTGTTTAGTTTATTTATTTTGCCCATCAGTTTGTCCCATGCATTCATGGGATAGACCTCGAGGCAAGGTTGGAACACAGATCTCTTGACTACAAATGCCTTATCGTCGAAGTTTTCCATCTGATTGATCAGGGAGGAGGGAACTTTTAACCGGCCTTTGTCGTCAATTTTACACTCATATGTTCCAATGAAACTTTTCATTTGGGACAAATTTATATAATAATTTCCAAAATTTCCCACTTTTTCCCACTTTTTGACTTAATGTTAATAAGTTTTATCAAAGATTGAATTTAAAAGGGGTAAGTGTTTGATATATTGCGGATTGTAAAAAGTGTTATTTAGGCCATAGCAAAGAGGTTTTGAAAAAAGTAAAGAAAAAGGATGATATTATATTATTTTTACTTTAAATTAGGGTAATCAAAAATTTTTTGAGGTTTAATTTGTATTTTTGCAGAGCTTTATTAAGGCATTTTATGATATTTAGTACAAAAAAAGAAAAGAAATATACTTTTATAGAGGCGGGAGAAGGACATCCATTGGTGCTGTTGCACGGTTTAATGGGTGGTTTGAGTAATTTCGATAAGATGGTAGATTTTTTTTCGGAAAGGGGGTTCAAGGTATATGTTCCTCAGTTGCCTATCTACGATCTGCCGGTACTCAATACTAATCTTACTACTCTAGCAAAGTATATTATCAAGTTTATCGAGAGTCATATGACTGAACCTGTCACCATCGTTGGAAATTCCATGGGTGGACATGTAGGATTGATCATGACTTTAGCAAGACCTGACCTGGTTAAGAATCTTGTTTTAACGGGGAGCTCGGGGTTGTATGAAAGAACTTTCGGAGATAGTTTTCCTAGAAAAAATGACCGTTCTTATATAAGGAAGAAGACAGAAGAGGTTTTCTATGATCCTGCTATTGCGACAGAAGCCCTTGTAGACGAGGTTTTTTCTGTAGTAAATGATAGGATGAAAGGAATAAAAACCGTCATGTTGGCAAGAAGCGCTATCAAACACAATATGTTGCATGACCTTCCTAAGATTACCACACCAACGTGTCTGATCTGGGGAAGACAGGATAACGTAACGCCTCCTGAAGTAGCTGAAGATATGAACAAGTTTATTCCAAATTCAGATCTTTTCTGGATCGAGAAATGCGGACATGCTGCGATGATGGAAAAGCCTGACGAATTCAATGAAATTCTGTACAGCTGGTTAAAAGATAAAGTTTAAAACAAATAATAATAAACCATTAAGAGCTTTTCTTAGTGGTTTGTTTTTCTAAAAAATAGTCAAAAATGGTTATAAAAACGGCAGAATTTGTAAAAAGTAGTGGGAAATGGCAGGAATGTCCTGAACCTACGATGCCTGAGTATGCTTTTATCGGAAGGTCGAATGTTGGAAAATCCTCATTGATCAATGCAATGATGAATCACAAGGACTTGGCAAAAACTTCAGGAACTCCAGGGAAAACTCAGCTGATCAATCATTTTTTAGTGAATGAAAACTGGTATCTGACGGATTTACCGGGTTATGGATATGCAAAGGTTTCAAAATCGATCAGAAAGGATTTTGAAAAACTGATCACCAATTATATTCTGAACAGAAGAAATCTGGTGAATCTTTTTGTTTTGGTGGATTCAAGACATACGCCACAAAAGATAGATCTGGAATTTATCCAGTGGTGCGGAGAAAGTGGAATTCCATTTTCGATTGTTTTCACTAAGGCAGATAAGCTGAAGCCTAATGTTACCCTTCAAAATGTAGAAAATTATAAAAATGAATTGCATAAAACGTGGGCTGACCTGCCTGAATTGTATGTGACTTCTGCGGAAAAGAAAACCGGGGGTGATGAGATCCTGAATTTCATCCAGACCACGAATGAATTTTTGAAAAATAATAGTGTAAGTTTTGAGGAATAATGATCTGGAAAATTAAAACCTTTGATGAGTTTACGGTTCCTGAGCTGTATGCCATTTTAAAGGCCCGGATTGATGTTTTTGTGATCGAACAGAACTGTCCTTATCCTGACCTTGATAATTACGACCAGAAAGGAATTCATATCTGGGCTGAAGAAGACGGGCAAATTCTTGCTTACTGTCGTGTGTTTGATAAAGGAGTCAAATATGAGGAAACTTCTTTCGGAAGAGTACTTACCACAGAGAAGGCGAGAGGAAAAAATATTGGCAGACAACTGATTAGATATGCCGTAGAAACGATCGAAAACCGTTTCCACACTTCTGAAATTAAGATTTCAGCACAGGATTATTTATTAAGATTTTATTCCGAATTCGGATTTATAGATACCGGGAAAAAATATCTGGAAGATGATATTCCCCACACGGAAATGATCAGAAAATAAAAAAGCGAAGAGAAATCTTCGCTTTTTCTATATATGATGAGTGTTTTAGTTTTTTTAGAATTTGTTTAACCTCTATGTATAATTGCTTGATTTAAGGCATTTACAATCTTTTGAATATAAATTTTATCTTTAGAAATAATACTATTGGCTTCTCCGGAATTTGTACTGATCCTTACTGCATATTCATTCTTTGTTAAAAATAGAATTACAGCACCTATTACTGCGAAGATCGTCCCAACGATTCTGGTATCACCTGAGAAAAGTAATAAAATACCTATAACGATCAGTATTAAAGGAAATCTTCTACTTTTAATGATTTCAAAAACATGTACAGAAGATATATTTCTCATTGCATAGGTCTTTGACTGGGTTACATATCGAGATTGTGTAACGATAACATTTATATCTTTATAAAATGTTGTTTCGCCTGTTGATTGTAAGTTTTCCATAGTCTTGAGTTATTTAGTTACAGCCGGAACAGTATGATCTGTCTACATATTGTTTACTGCTTCCTGTATAATAATAGCACCCTCCTCTTGAACCAACGTAGAGTTGATTTCCATTATAAGTACATCCTCTGTTCTGTGCATAGGATTTTGATCTTTTGGAGCTGGAGCTGCTTTTGTTCTTTTTAGATTTTTTCTTTTGTTTTTTAGATGATACTTCTGTTTTGGAAGCAGTATTATTTACTGTTGCTGTGAAGCTTGCCGGAAGGAGTAAACCTGTTGCCAAGAGGACTGTGAATAGTAGTTTTTTCATGACGTAATTGTTTTTATATAATAAAAGTTTTCATGGTTATGAGTTTAATAGTTCTCTAATGTTTTGAGTAGCTGTTCTCTGAAGTTGTATATTTCGTCAAGATTATTCAACTGTACTTTTTCGCCTGCTTCTTTACCGTTGTGGAATGTTTCCAAATATTTGTTGGTCGTATTAAAATGGAAACGACAGAGAGGCTTTCTGTTGTTATCATCCAATAAAACTCCGAAGTACGATAAAGTATCTCTGTGGGCAATTCTTTGGGATGGGACTTTCTCTCTCAAAATTGCTTTGACAATCTGGAAGGCTTCCAGTTCTTCTTCGGTGGTTACAATTTTGGAATCATTATTTTCATCAATAGGCTGAGTGGTTTTTATCCCTTCCTCCTGTTTTTCAATCTGTTCATTAATACTTAGAGCGGATTTCAGCCTGAAACTGATGGATTCATTGATAGAGGTTGTTAAAGCCTTTTTGGTGTATTCCTTAAAAGAAACCATTCGGCTTGCCGTTATAGACTTTTCGAAGAATCTACTGACCAATAATTTCACCATTTCATCGGAAGGGGTTTCAATTTCTTTTTCAAATTCTTTCCTGATCGCCTTGATGTACTTTAAGGCTTCGGCTGAATCTAAAATACTTTCAAGATTGTAATCCTTTTTGGTAAAACTTTCAAGGATTTTGATCGAGCTGTCTTTTAGGTCTTCAATATTGATGGTAAAAAAAGGCTTTTCATCCATAATATTGGGCTTTTCCAGGTCGGTATAGAAATTATAGACAATCCCGTTGGTCAACACACCAAACCGTGTTTTTGAAACATGATAATACCGGTGAAGCTGAGAATTGTGTGCATCAGCATTTTCTTTCCAGTGCTTGCATTCTATAATAAAAATGGGCTCGTCATTGTGCTTGATTACATAATCTACTTTTTCTCCCTTTTTGGTTCCGATGTCACAAATATGTTCCGGAATAACTTCCGTCGGATTAAAGATATCATACCCTAAAATCTGTATAAAAGGCATTACAAAAGCATTTTTTGTTGCTTCTTCCGTACTGATCTGGTCTTTCAGGCCGACTACTTTCTGGTGTAACTGTTCAAGTTTAATTTTGAGATCCATAGTATTGTTTTTTAAAGAGTTTCGTCAACGATTTCAGCGGTAGGAGCATTTGTTTTCACTGATGAAATCCCGACTTCCATGGAAGGTTTGGAACTGTAGTATTGGCTTTTACCAATGATTTCTCCGTTTCTTGCTTTTAATACAAAGTAATCCTTCTCGTTCTTGGCAACTCTTCTATCGTATCTCGAGTCCTCCTGAGAATTGATCTTTACAGATTCAATGCCTTTTAGACAAGATGCTTTCTGAACGTAGCCTTCGCTGGTTAAAATAATTTCGCCATTGCCGGCTTTTAAATTAAATTGATACTCGCTGTTGACTCTTTTTGTGATGACAAATTTTTCCATAACCATTACTTAGCTAGTGTGACATTCGTTTGAACATGTTTTACATCCATTGGATTGATAATATGTTTTCTTGGATTCTTTTACAGCATCTTTACAAGAAGAGTATTCTCCCAGATATTTTCTATTAGCAGGATCAGGGAGATATCTGCAATCTTCATGATGAACTTCATGATCTCCGTTACTTTGTGCCTTTTTGTTTACGTAATACTTTTTCATATTATTTATTTTAAATGTTTTAACATTTCAAAAGTAGAACGATTAGAAAATGAATCCTTACGGGAATCCGTAAAAAGAAAAAACCTTCCAAGAATTTGAAAGGTTGTATATCCTATGTAAAAACAAGATTAAATAATTCCCAGGTCTTTGCAGAAGGCAACCAGCTGTTCATTACTTGCTACATTGAGGTTTTCTTTTAGATTGTTCAGTCTTTTCTCAACACTGCTCAGGCTATTAGGCTTGATATTATTATTCTGAAGATAGGTGGGGATATTTTTTTGTAATACTCCCTGAGAAAGAAGGGAAACGAGTGTAATGTCATACGACGTAAACTCATAGCTGTTGAGTTTTTTCACTTCCTGTTTAAGGTCAAGTGAGAGGTAGTTTTCATTGACGTATACGGAAGCGATTGCTTTTTTGAGATCTTTGGAATCATTTCGGGCTTTGCGTACAAATCCATTGATCTTATAGTCGTTAAAAAGAGAGTCTATCACTCCTGATTTATGTTCTCCGGAAAAAACAATCACTTTGACAGAAGGGATTAATTCCCGTACTTCAAGGATCAGGTCCTTTCCTTCTTTGATGGTTTGTTCGCGGTGATCCTCTTCGAAAGAGAGATCGGTGATCAATAAATCATAGTGGTCATTCTCGCGAATGGACTTTTTTACTTTAGCGACTGCATCATCACAGTAATACACATAATCAGCATGGGAGATATTGAGATCTTCCAATGTTTTTTGTACAGAAATACTGCTGCTTTCGTGGTCTTCGGCTATTAAAATTTTTTTGAACATTCTTTAGGTCTTTTTTTAAGAAACAGGAAATGAAATTGTAATCTTCAGTCCTTTTTCGGATTTATTGTCAAAAATAATTTCTCCACAGATAGCGGCAATACGGGTTCCCGTATTGGTGAGGCCATTTTTGTAGATCAAATCTCCTGGAATTCCGATTCCGTCGTCTGTATACTGTATTTTGACAAGGTTATCAGTTCTTTCAAATTTAAAAATAACACGCGACGCCTGGCTGTGTTTTTTCATATTAACCATCAACTCACGGATAATCTGAAAAACATCTTCAAATGAGGATGGCGAAACTCCATTCCATATTTCGCTTTCATTTCCTACGATATAAGTGTGGGTTGTATCATTTTTAAAAGAAGCAATAAGGCTGGATATTCTATCTTTATTGTCCTTTGTATAATGTTCAGGATCAGGATCAGGTTTTTCGTAGGAAATGTCTCTGGATTTCTCGTAGACAAATTCCAGTTCGTCCAGAGCTTCTTCTTTATCAAAATGTTCCTGATTTTCTATTTTGGTCATCACCTGGTAGATACCGTTGGCTACAACGTCGTGGACTTTTTTTGAGATTCTTAATTGGTCATTTTTTATCTTTAATTCATTTTCTTGTTTCACTCTCTTTTTTCTTTTTCTATACCAAAAATAAGCCCCGATTAAAAGGGCTGATAAAGTACCTATACCAATATTTCTTTTTAAGAGCTCAACTTCATTTTCAACTATTTTCTTTTTCTTTTTCTCTACATCATATCTTATTGTAGCAAATTGGTTTTTAGCTTTACTTCTTGCAACCTGTACGGCATCATTAAGTTCCTGGAATTTTTCAAAACACACCAGATAGTTTTCAGGATCTAAATTGATTATTTTTTGTAATGCTTGTAACTGATCCTCCAAGCTATTATTTTTTTCCGCAGTATTTAACATTTTGTATGCATAGTATAATGCCTTACTCTTGTCTTTATAGAAAAAATAATTGGATAGCGTGGCATAGCTTGAATTTTCATCGTTTCCATTTTTCAGTCTTATTTCGAGAGCTTTATGAAATTCGGGAAGAGGATTGTAATTTTGATTTTCATAATATTTTGCCCGGGCCATATTATTAATAAACATTGCATATTTTAAACTGTTTGTGGTTGGCAGGGCAAGTTTTATACTTTCCTGAGCTTCTTTATACTTTCCTAATGTTATCAGTGCAGCTCCCAGATTATTATGGTACATATAATTATTCTCTTTATCATCAGAGTATTGAAGTGCGCGCTTATAGTACTCTATAGTTTCATCAAAACTGTAAAGATAGGATGAGCAGATTGCCATATTGTTAAAGCTGGAGGCTAATATTCGTCGGCTTAAGCTATCTTCATTTTTCTCAAGACATCGATTGGCTTCAAGAGAAGTTTCGATACTTCCATAATAATCTCCTTGATTTTCTTGAAGAATGGCCATATTTACTAATGATCTTGATCCTTCGATAGAATCGTTTGCTTCAAAATATAAATTTTTAGAGAGATTGTAATAATAGAAAGAGGAGCCTGTTGTATCTGCTTTTGCTTTATCAAAGTATGCTTTCGCAGCAGCAATTTTTTCAGATTTATTATTATTGCACGAAAAAAGGAAGATTGATAAAATGATGAGAAAAAACGTTTTCATGGAATTTGGTTTTTCCTACAAAGTAAAAAAAAAGAACAGATTATACAATCTGCTCTTTTAAAATTGATATGTTAAACTTATGGTTGTGTTGAAAAGGGAGGTGTTTGTCCTGTGTTTCCTCCTGTATTTCCTCCGTTTCCATGGCCGTTCCCATTCCCATTTCCTGTTCCGTCTCCGGTTTCTGGATTTTCTCCCAGATTGATAAGCTGTGCTGTTGCTTGTCCTTGATTGTTAGTACATGTTGCCGTGTTGGCATTATTATTTGAGAATGCTAAACCAAATAGCATTAATATAATCTCGATCATCTTCTTAAAATTTAAAATTTGAGCATTTCTGTAGTTGCCAGTGAAACCGATCACGGGTAGAGCTACACGAATAAAAAATTTGAAGCGCTTCTAAATTTTTGGGAAGTGAACCTTCAAAAACGGAGGAGAAACATCTGCTTCCCAACCCGGAGTTTTCCTCCGTTTTATCTGGTGTTTTTTGAAATCAGTTTCGTATTTTTGTTTTTGTAATGTTTTGTTTGTCACTGATTTCTATGGCAAAGATGCGGCAAATGATGAAGCAGATGTTAGACAAAACATGGACATCGATAGACAGGAAATGGACAGGGATTTCATTGCGGAAACCCGTAATGCGACATGGTCGAAAATCACCTATTTTGTAATTATTTTAAAAACTAATTATGTCCAAAATAAAACTACTTATTCATGAGGTTTTCAAACAGGCACGGGAAGAATCTGATAAGGACACTAAAAATGGTCTTGCTTCCTACTTATGGCTCTATTTTAAAGAAGATTTAGGTTTTGAAATCACCGATAAAAGCTTTGCGAGATATTACGATGCTTATATATTGGGAGGGAAAGAGATTCAGATTCAGTCGGATAGGCTAGATAAGATGAGTGAGTACGTTGGTTTTAGGAATTTTTCTGATTTTTCCAGAACTTTTGTTAAAAATGATGAAAGTTCCAATAAAACAACTGTTAAAATAAGTGTGGATAAAGACGAAGAAACACTGACGGAAAAGTTATCTAACATTATCATCAATATTACCAATGAGCAGCATTTCAAAATGCCTGATTTTATGAAACAGAATGGCTTAGGGATCATGGAGATGGCATTGCTTTTATGTCTCGTCACAGGCAATGTGGTTTTCTCTAATAGTAAGAAGATATCGAATGGCTCTTCGTTTCCATCAAGCTTTATGTCTGGTTTACAAGCGGGTACAGATAAAAAATATATGTATTGGGGTGGGGAAAGATATATTGCTACGGATAGTAGCTTTATCAGACCTGGATTGGAAGTAAAGGCCATGAACGAGCATGTATTTCTGCATTTTAGAAAGATCAAAAGAAAAGATACTCTGACAGAGGCTAATGCTCTTGGAAAAACTTGGTATTCAAAGTTCTATGGAAATGTTGAATTCTTTACAGATGATGGGGTAGATCCTGAAAATGGGAGGGAATTGAGAAAATCAACCTCCACGATTATTTATAAATATGCAGGAAAGCCAAAAGACTCGGTAGAGGTTGAAGAATAATTTAGACACAAAAAAGCGAACATCCACCAGATATTCGCTTTTATATTTTTTATGCCTCATTCAGCATTCCCAGTCCTCCAAAATGTTTTTTAAACTTCTGGATCTTCGGACCTACTACGGCACTACAGTAAGGTTGGTTCGGATTCACGTTATAATACCCCTGATGGTACTGCTCTGCAGGCCAGAACTTCTCAAACCGGGTAACTTCAGTAACGTATGTTCCGGGCCATTTTCCTGAAGCTTCAGAGGTTTTCAGAGCTTCTTCCGCTTTAGCCTTTTCAGCATCGTCTTTATAGTAAATAACGGAACGGTATTGTGTTCCGATGTCATTCCCCTGTCTGTTCAGTTGCGTAGGATCGTGAAGGAAGAAGAATACATCCATCAGCTGTGCATAAGAAATGATCTTTGGATCAAATGTAATCTGTACTACTTCTGCATGTCCGGTTTCTCCGGTGCAGACTTCTTCATAGGTAGGATTGTCTTTGTGTCCTCCTGAATATCCTGAGATAGCAGAATGCACTCCTTTAAGCATATTGAAACAGCTTTCCACGCACCAGAAGCATCCGCCTCCGAAAGTGATCTGTTCTAAATTATTATTATCCATTGTTCTTAAATTATTTATTTGTTGGTTTCACCAGGTTAGCCCGAGCGTAAAATGAATGAAAAACCAATCAAAAGTAAGAAAAAGTTTTTCATTTTGCATGAGAATTCCGATGATTTAAAACAGAATTGATGCCAGTTTTTTTAACCGCTGAAGATGGGAAAGTGATCTGATTTATTCGCGCATATTTCACAGATTAAACAGATCACTGCGGCAAAGAATTTCTGGAATAAATGAAATTTATCAAATAAAGTAGAGAAAAAGTATATGTAAACCTGTATCAAGACCTGTAGAATCTGTGGGAGCTCCAACCAGATCGACCCATTCAAAGCAAAAAAGCATCCCAAAAGGATGCTTTAATATATTATTCCATTGTTGTTGTTCAGTTATTTTTCCCAAACCAAAGCACTTGCGCCAAGAATGGCAGCATCTGCTTCGTCCAGTTCACTGAAAACCAATTTTACTTTATTTCTAAAGATCGGAAGAAGGTTTCTTTCCATATGAAGTTTTGCAGGCTTCAAAATAAAATCTCCCGCCTTGATCACGCCACCAAATAGAAGAATGGCTTCAGGTGAAGAAAACATCACAAAATTAGCCAAAGCCTCGCCCAGTTTCTGTCCCGTATATCTGAACACTTCAATAGCGATAAGATCACCTTTCAATGCGCATTCATGGACTGTTTTCGAGTTGATGGACTCTTCAGGATACTGGCTCAGCATAGATTCAGGAAATTCAGCCCTCATCTTCTTGGCGGTAATCGCAATTCCCGTGGCTGAAGCATACGCTTCCAGACTTCCTTCAGATCCTGTACTCCAGTGCTTTCTTCCGCCCGGTTTTACAATGGTGTGCCCCAATTCTCCTGCAAAACCGTCGTGGCCGTAAATCAAACTTCCATTAGAAATGATTCCACTGCCCACGCCTGTTCCCAGAGTGATCATGATAAAGTCCTTCATTCCCCTTGCGGCTCCGAAAAGCATTTCTCCAAGAGCAGCTGCATTCGCATCATTGGTGATGGTACACGGCAGATTGAATTTGGCATTCATCAGTTCACTGAAAGGAATGAGTCCCTTCCATGGTAAGTTAGGGGCCTGCTCAATGGTTCCTTTATAATAGTTGGCATTGGGAGCACCTACCCCGATTCCGTCAAAGTTGGTTTCAGTACCGTACTTTTCGATCAGGGGTTTTACCTGTTCGTATAAAGCATCGATAAAGTCTTCTACTTTTTCGTACTCATCGGTTCTCAGATTTCCTTTTTCCAGAACTTCACCGCGGTGGTTAACCACTCCGAACTTGGTATTCGTCCCGCCGATATCAATTCCTAGAGCAACTTGTTTTGATAAATCTATTAATGACATTTCTATTTGTAAATTCTAAAGGGTTAAAATTATAAAAAAGATTGTATTAATGGATTATTAACAAAACTTTTATTTAAAAAACTTTTAGGCGGTTTTTGCCGGTTTCTTTTTTCTTCTTCCCCACCAAACCATAAATCCGGTTACCGGCAGTGATGCGCAGATGAGGCTGACAATGAATGCGATGATCTTCGTAGGAAGTCCCAAAATGGAACCTACATGGATATCATAGTTGGCCCCTACTGCTTTTTCACCAAAGTTTTTGTCCTTAGGATCATGGGTGTGGAGTAGTTCTCCCGAGTTTTCATCAAAGATCAGGCTGCTGCTTTTGTGATAAGAATAAGAAAGATGCTTGACATACACCTCAAAATTCGGGTGTTCATGATCATCCATATGCTCGTGGCCAAGATCAATTGCGAAACCAAAAGAATCAGGATATTTCTGTATAACCGTATTGATCACTTTGTCCAGTGTTCCTTCCGTTCTTAATTCTATCGGAGCTTTGGTTTTAATGTGAGAGAAATCCGGATATTGGGTTTCTCCGCCGGAGAAGATCACATAGATCATCGCCTGTACAACGAAGAACGCATAAAACAATCCTGTAATGGTAAAGATCAACGCAAAGATAGAGGAGTAAAAACCAAGGATGTTGTGAAGATCATAGTTCTTTCTTTTCCAGCTTTTGATATTTTTCCATTTGAAAGAAAGACGCTGCTTTCTTGCCGCTTTATTTTTAGGCCACCAAAGTACAATTCCGGTGATCAGCATGATCAGGAATATGATCACGGGAATTCCCACGACATACGGTCCCCAGTCCTGCTTCAGCAAAAAACTCCAGTGAATCATTTTCACAATATTGAAGAACCCGTTCTTTTCATCATAAACTCTGAGAACTTTTCCTGTGTAAGGATTTACATAAGCGGCTTTATAAACCGGCAGTTCATCAAAATAATTCCAGGCCTTCGTGTTGTGTTCATACCAATAAAAAATATAAGATCTCTTTTTATCAATCGGAACATTCACCCAGTGAACCGGATATTTTTCTTTGACCTGTTCTACAACAGATTTCTCCATCATTCTGATAGGAAGAACGTTTTTCTGTTCGATATTCTGTTCGTTATGATAGATCACGTCCTTTCGGGTAAAGTTTTCCAGTTCGTCCTTAAAAACATAGAGCGCTCCTGTAATGGAAATAATAAAGATCAGAAAGCCAATCCCCAGACCAAACCAAAGGTGCAGTTTGGCTGACCATTTTTTAAAGAAACCCGGTTTGTTTTTATGATGATGTTTTTTCTTCATATCGCAGTTCAAAGTATCGCAAAGATAAGTTTTACTTTTTATTTAGATTAATTAAAATTTATATTCAAGCATCATCGTCCCTCTTCTTCCCAGTGAGTTCACGAATTCACTGTCACGGGCAGACCACCATGCAATCGCGGGTTGATACATTCTGTTGAATACATTTTCAACGCCTGCAGAGACTCTCCAGTTCCTATTGACTTCGAAACTTGCTTTAAAATTAAAAACAGTATAGTCAGGAACATAGCCTTCTCCGTAGGCAAACATTCCTGTTTTGGCGTTAGTCTGGAACCTGTCCTGCTCAAAAGCGTGAATCATATCAGCCCCGAGAGATAAAGAAGGTATTGGTTTTACCTGAAGGTAGGCCAGTACTTTAGGCGCAGAAATGCGGCTGTTGTTGATTTTTGCTGAATAATCTCCGTCGTCTTTGATAGAAGTAATGCCTTCCATCCAGCTGTAGCTTCCTCCGAAGTTGATCCATTTAGCCGGCATAAAATGTAAGAATCCTTCCACACCGTAAACAATTTCCGGAGATCTCTGTATCGTTAATGCTCTGTCCGCACTCTGTACAAATGAAGCGCCTAGTTTTGATGTACTTACATAAGAAGTAATCTCGTAGTTGATCCATTTGGAGATCTGTCCCGTCGCCCCGAATTCATAGTTGTTCACGATGATCGGTTTGGTTTCAAGATTTTGAATCGTACCTTCTGTTGAGGTTCTGAGGATTCTTCCTAATTCATTGATAGAGTAGGACTGTGAGAAGCTTCCGAACAGATTAATGAAAGGTTCAATATTGTAACGTACCCCTAAATTGGCGACCAATGCATTGTATTTTAAATCTCCACCGGTCACAAAGATACTTTTGGTAAATGTCCCGTCACTTTTAATAGTAGAAAGGGTATTGAAATCTCCGACTTTCACACGCATGTTTTCATAGCGTAGACCTCCTTTGATGGTTAATTTTTTTAATAAATCAATTTTAACCAAAACGAAAGGGGCAAGGTTGGTCATATTCATATCCGGTGTCCAGTAACGTCCGTCTTCCAGCTTCTGGACGGTCTGATCGTTAAGGATATCCATCCCGTACATGATTTCACCCTGAGAATCTTTAGCCGACCACAGTTGAGTGTCGAAGTTGAATCTGACTCCGTACTTTTTAGAGATTACGTTGGACTGTCCTCCTCCGGAGAAGGTATCGCTGTATCCGTATACAGTCCTGAAATCCTGCATATAAGCATTGAAATTCAGTGAAGTTGTTCCACCAAAAAGGTTCTGATTGTCGTAGTTGATCCTGAAATTATGGTTTCTCGGTGTTCCCTGAGGGGTGGTTTCAAGATTTTTTCCTACACCTTCTCCAATGGTTGGGGTAATCCCGTATTTTCCTGTTTTTAGTCCTAAGTTAAGGTCAGATTTAGAGGCATATCCGATGTAGGAAGCTTCAATTCTCTGGTCTTTGTTGATATTGTAACCTACTTTAAGCATTCCGTTGTAGTTGTCCATTTTTGCAGGACTGTAGGTCGGGGTAAGGTTTACGCCGTCCGCATCTTTCATATAGCCTGTTTTTTCGTAGGCGAGAGAGAAGACGTAATCAAATTTATTCACCTTTCCGGATAAGAGCTGGCTGGCCCTCACTCCAAGAGTTCCGCCATACGTTTGACCTGTAAAACCGAGCTGAGTAAGTCCGGAAATATTTTTATCGGATTTGCTTCTTCTCGTGATGTAGTTGATGATCCCGCCATCTGCTCCGTTTCCGTAGATGGAGGACGCTCCTTTGATCACTTCAATTCTTTCAATCACGGAAGGATCGATAGACCTTAGATCTCTGGCTCCGTTTCTGAGTGGAGTAGACTGGGGAATTCCGTCGATAAGAACAAGAACCTGGCGGCCTCTCAAGGTCTGCCCTGTATTGGATGTTTGTCCCGAGTTGGTTCCTAAACTTGGAACGGTATATTGAAGAATGCTGGTAATATCTGAATTGACGGTCAGCTGAGACTGGATCTGCTTTTCTGCAACAATCGTTACCGAGCTGGGTATTTCTTTGATATTTTCTTTTTTTCTGGAAGCAGTCATCACGACTTCATCCACGCTGTTGATCTGCAGGCTGTCTTTAACCTGTGCAAAAATGGCAACCGAACCTAAGCATGCAGCTGATATAAGCGCTTTTTTCATTATATTTTCTTTCCTTGTTTTTTTTGTTTTCCCCACCATACCAAAAATCCTGTCACAGGAAGTGAAGTACAGATGAGTCCGGTAATGAACCATAGAATTTTTCCGAACAGTCCGAAGTAGGACCCTGTGTGGATGTCATAATTGGCATTGGCATATTTTTCAGCATTGCTCAGTTTCTGATGAGGTTTTTCAGCCAGCAGCTTTCCTGAGTATTTGTCAAAGATCAATGCATTTCTTTCGCTGAACCTTCCTTCTTCGCCGTAAATAGTCACCGGGATATTTTTCAGTTCTTTTCCTTTCTTGTTTTTTCCGTTCAATGGAATTCTGAAACTGGAAGAAGTAGGATACAATTTTCTGGTTTGCTGAGCGGTAAGGTCATAAACCGAAGCATTTTTCACCATAAGGGAATCAGGAGATTTAATATCCTTTTCTTTAGGCTGTTCCAGAGATCCTGAAAGGGCAAGATTGAATGTGTTTTTCACATACGGATAGGCAAAATAGATTCCTGTAATGCTGATGAGTAAGGCGAAAAATGAAGCATAAAACCCTAACACATTATGGAGGTCATAGTTTTTACGTTTCCAGGTTTTCACATTTTCCCAGCTGAACCAGAAGCGTCCTTTTCTCGCTTTTTTGTTATTTGGCCACCACAATACGATTCCTGTGATCAGCATGAAGATAAACACAACAGTAGGAATTCCCACCACATATTTTCCCCATTCGGAGTTCAGAAGAAGACTCCAGTGGATGTATTTCAGAATGTTGAAAAAGCTATATTTCTCATCGTAAACGGCCAGAATTTTTCCGCTGTACTGGTCCACATAGACGAGCTTATTGATCTTGACCTCTTCAAAATAATTCCAGCCTTTTTTATTTTTTTCGTAATAGGAAAAACGGTAGGATCTGTTTTTATCCAATGAGATTTCTACAGCACTCAGCGGATATTTTTCATTAAGTTCAAGACTTACTTTTTCCTTAAGAACGGCAATAGAAAGTGGTGATGTTGAAGATTTCTGTACATAAATCGCTTCTTTTCGGAGACTGTTCTGTATTTCGTCTTTAAAAACATATAAAGTTCCGGTAAGCGAAACAATAAAAACAATGATACCAACGGACAAGCCCAACCACAAGTGCAGCTTGGAAGACCATTTTTTTGTAAAAGAAACTTTCTTTTTATGGAGGTGCTTTTTCTTCATAGCAAAAAGTTAACCTCCGGAGAGGCTAACTTTTGATTATTTAAAATTTATATCCTATTGATAGTCTCCAGTTACGCGGAGCGTTATAGATCCATGCGTAAGAACCGTCATCTGATCTGTAACCGCTGTAAAGTTTTCTGTTCAGCACGTTGTTCAGTAATAGGTTAACATCGAATTTTTTGGCTACATAAGAGATCCCGAAGTTGGTGTCAAAATAATCTTCCAGACTCTGGTCATATTTGGCGGTGGTTCCAAACCACGACTGTCTTCCTCCCTGATATTGGTATCCCGCAGAAATACCGAATCCTTTTAATTGACCGTGTTCAAATCTGTAGTTTAACCAGGTATTCTGTACGTTTTTGGCATTTCCGGGAGCAGCCGTTCCTATTCTTGAAAGATCTGTATCTTCTGTCACGATCGCATCGGTATATGCGTAGTTTATGACAACATTTAGCCCGCTTACGATTTCACCTTTGATATCTGCTTCAAATCCTCTTGCTCTTTGTTCACCAATGGCCAGTTTGAATGGATAATTAAAGGTGATATTATCCGGATTAAGTACACCGTGTTCTTTGTCGTCTACACTTATGTTTTTTCTTTTAATTTCATAAACAGCGAAAGTAGAGTTCCATTTGCCATTAAACCAGTCTTTTTTCAATCCAAATTCTATATTTTGCCCTTTTAATGGAGCCGGAATATTGGTGTTGGTATAACTTGCTACTGATTGAGGAACAAATGTTTTATCAAAAACTCCATACACTGAAAGATCATCCTTAATAGAGTAGCTGACACCAGCTCTTGGTGTAAATTCTCCAGCTTGATCAGCTTTTATCGGATCTAAATTGGGATATCCCGAGAATGTTGTTCCACTGGTATATCTTCCTGCCAGTGTAATACGGAGCTTATTATTAAGCATTTCTATTTGATCCTGAGCATAATAAGAAGTGTATTTTACTCCCTGATCATTATAGTAATTAGCATTTCGGTTTAGATAATAAGCACTTTCAGGAGGCAGTGTACTAGGATTTACACCATAAGTAATATTGTGGACATCAATAGATCCTCCATCACCTAAATAAGAGAAATCAGCCTGGTATTTTCTATTTCCATAATCGAATCCGGCAATGATTTTATGAGTAATATTTCCTGTTTGTAGACTTCCTCTAACGTAGGTCTGGAATATATTGTTTTTTCCAAGAGCCTGCCAGTTGCTTAATGATCTGCTTAAAATATTGGGATCTGAACCGTAGAAACCGCCCCACCACGAGCCGCCGTCATAATTCATATCCATGTAGGCATATTGTGTACTCCAAATCCAGTCTTTGAATAACTTCTGATCTAAGCTTAAAAATAAACTCTGATCTTTCACTTCTGTTTTTTTGAAGTTAGGATCGTTAAAGTTAGTATGAACATTGAGTGAAGCATAGCCGTCATTAGACATCAGGTAGGCACCCGGCTGATTGAATTTTAGATATTGATAATTGTATTGGGCAGTGAATGTAGTTGTTTTTGTAGGTCTGAATGTGATAGACGGAGCAATGATTATTTTACTTGTCTTATCATTTTCTGACCATGATTTGTTGGAACTTCCCATTAAATTTAAACGATAATCCAAAACACCGTCTTTCACAATAACCCCGTCAAGATCTGCTTCGCCTCTGAAAAGGTTGTAACTTCCTGTTGTGAATCTTACGCTGTTGGCGAATTTTCCAGTGGGTTTTTTCGTCACTATATTATAAAATCCTGCCGGATCACCCATAGATCCCATGAATCCTGCTGGCCCTTTTACAAATTCTATTCTGTCGATAATGGATGCGTCCGGGTTAATGGGTCCCCAGGTAGAAGATACGTTCATTCCGTTCATATAAGTAGCAATACTTGCTCCTCTCATGAAAACGTTGGAATAAACATTGTCCCAGTGTTCTACTTTTCTGGCACCGCTCACATTGCGGACAATTCCTTCAGACATATTTAAGGTGATCTGATCATTCAATACCTGGCCACTAATAGACTGTACATTCTGCGGAAGTTCAATAAGAGGGGTCTGCAATCTCAGTGATCCGGAAACCTCGTTGAGTTTATATTTTTGATAATATCTTCCATTGACAACAACTTCTTCAATATCGTTTGATTTGATAGTGTCTTTTTTTTGGGCAGAAACCAGCATTGTTCCCAGTGCGGAAGCGCAGATCAGTACATTTTTCATGAAAGTCAAATTTTTTGCAAATATATTGTTTTTAATTGTTCTAAATAAATAATAACATTGATATTTATCATGAAATTATTAGGTGCTGAATAACAAAACCCCGCTTCAGACGGTACTGAAGCGGGGTTTTTATGAGATTTTATTATAGATTTCTTAAGCCGGAATTTCTCCTTTGTATAAGAAAGAAATAATTTCTTTGTTCATTTTGTCAACCATTTCACTGAATAAGTGGAACGATTCCTGTTTGTAAATTACCAATGGATCTTTCTGCTCGTAAACGGCACCTTGAGAAGATCTTCTCAGGTCATCCATTTCACGAAGGTGAAGTTTCCAGTTTTCATCGATGATGGATAAGGTAATATTCTTTTCAAAATCATTGATCAGACTTTCACACTGAGTATCGTAAGCTTCCTTAAGGTCAGCCACAATCGTCATGGTTTTGTGTCCGTCTGTGAAAGGAACCTGGATCATTTTAAACATTGAACCTTGATTCTGATATACATTCTCAATAATAGGGAATGATTTCTCCTTCAATAAGTTCAGTTTCATTTTGTAATCTTCCTGAGCTGCTTTGAAGACAAGATCCGTCAATTCAGGAATCTGCTTGCTCTTGAAGTCATTTTCAGAAACCGGAGATTCCATGGTAAAGAACTTAATGATATCGAATTCAAAATCTTTATAGTTCCCTGTAGCCTTTCCTTTTGTAACGATGGAGTTGGAAACATCGAAGATCATATTCGTGATGTCATACTTCAGGTGATCCCCAAAAAGAGCATTCTTTCTTCTCTTATAGATCACATCACGCTGCTTGTTCATGACGTCATCATACTCAAGAAGTCTTTTTCTGATCCCGAAGTTGTTTTCTTCTACTTTTTTCTGAGCTCTTTCAATAGACTTGCTGATCATAGAATGCTGAATCACTTCACCTTCTTTATGACCCATTCTGTCCATCATTTTCGCGATTCTTTCAGAACCGAACAAACGCATCAGATTATCTTCAAGAGATACATAGAACTGAGAGCTTCCCGGATCTCCCTGACGTCCTGCTCTACCTCTTAACTGTCTGTCTACACGTCTTGAATCGTGTCTTTCTGTACCGATAATGGCTAAACCTCCCGCTTCTTTTACTTCTTTGGAAAGCTTGATATCTGTACCTCGACCTGCCATGTTCGTTGCAATCGTTACAACTCCCGGCTGTCCTGCTCCGGCAACGATTTCAGCTTCTTTCTTGTGAAGCTTCGCGTTCAATACCTGGTGAGGAATTTTTCTTAGCTGAAGGGCTTTAGAAAGCAACTGAGAGATTTCAACAGATGTTGTACCTACCAGTACAGGTCTTTTAGCAGCTGTTAATTTTTCAATTTCTTCAATAACAGCGTTATATTTTTCACGGTTAGTTTTGAAAACTAAATCCTGTTTGTCATGTCTTAAAATAGGACGGTTCGTAGGAATGACCACAACATCTAATTTGTAGATCTCCCAAAGTTCTCCCGCCTCTGTTTCAGCAGTACCTGTCATCCCCGCAAGCTTGTTGTACATACGGAAATAATTCTGAAGTGTTACCGTTGCAAAAGTTTGCGTAGCAGCTTCAATTTTTACGTTTTCTTTAGCTTCAATCGCCTGGTGAAGACCGTCTGAATAACGTCTTCCTTCCATGATACGACCGGTCTGTTCGTCAACGATTTTTACTTCACCGTCTATTACCACATACTCATCATCTTTTTCGAATAGAGTATAAGCTTTCAATAACTGGCTCATCGTGTGTACACGCTCAGACTTTTCAGCGAAGTCAGAGAAAAGTTTTTCTTTAGCTTCGAATTCCTCTTCTTTAGATAGGTTTTTTGCCTCAACTTCAGCGATTTCTGTTCCGATATCCGGAAGAACGAAGAAGTTGTTGTCAGAATTCCCCTGAGACATATATTCTACTCCTTTATCTGTAAGATCTACCTGATTGTTTTTCTCTTCAATAACGAAGTAAAGGTCTTTATCTACAATGGGCATGTCGCGGTTGTTGTCCTGCATATACTGCGCTTCAACTTTCTGAAGCAATGCTCTGTTTCCGCTTTCCGATAAGAATTTAATTAATTGTCTGTTTTTAGGAAGACCTCTGTAAGCCTGAAGTAATTTGAACCCTCCTTCTTTAGTGTTTCCTGCAGCGATTAATTTTTTTGCTTCATTAAAGATCGCAGAAACTGTTTTCTTCTGAACTTCCACGATTCTGTCAATAGAAGGCTTAAGAACATCAAATTCCTGTCTGTCTCCCTGAGGAACCGGACCCGAAATAATTAGTGGTGTTCTGGCATCATCTACCAATACAGAGTCAACTTCATCCACGATCGCAAAGTTTAATTCTCTTTGTACCAATTCTGAAGGGGATGTTACCATGTTATCTCTCAGATAATCGAAACCGAATTCGTTGTTCGTCCCGTATGTAATATCTGAATTATATGCTTTTCTTCTTCCGTCTGAGTTCGGCTGGTGGTTATCGATACAATCGATAGACATTCCGTGGAACTGATAAAGAGGGCCCATCCATGCCGAGTCTCTTTTGGCAAGATAGTCGTTCACCGTTACTACGTGAACTCCTCTTTCAGGAAGTGAATTTAAGTAAATCGGCAATGTTCCTACCAAAGTTTTACCTTCACCGGTTGCCATCTCGGTAATTTTACCGCTGTGAAGAATAACCCCTCCGATAAACTGAACATCATAATGGACCATGTCCCAAACTACAGGAGTTCCGGCTGCGTCCCATGAGTTTTTCCAGATTGCAGTATCTCCCTGAATTTCTACGAAATCTTTACCCGCAGCGGCCAGTTGTCTGTCCCAGTCGGTGGCTTTGGTGCGGATTTCTCCGTTCTGAGCCCATCTTCTTGCTGTTTCTTTTACCAGAGCAAAAGCTTCAGGAAGGATCTGGCCAAGAACTTTCTCCTCAATGTCGTATGATTCTTTTTTAAGAGTCTCAATCTTTGTGAAAAGAGCTTCTTTTTCATCAACGTTTGTTGAATTCTTTATCTGCTCCTGTACTTGTTCTATTTGAGCTGTGATTTTGCTGGTTGCAGTTTTGATATTTTCTTTAAACTCAGCAGTTTTTTCTCTCAAACCATCATCAGACAATTGCTGAATAGTTGGTTCAACAGCTTTGATTTTTGTTACAACTTTTTTTACTTCTTTTAGGTCCTGCGCTTTTTTGTCTCCCAAAAACCCTTTAAGAACTTTGTTTAAAAAACTCATAAATTTTTTGCTTTATGCTTAAAGTAATATGCTTTAAGCGTTGTATTGATACGCTTATCGTGTGAATTATATATAAAAAAAGGGCAAATAAGCTCTAAGCTACTGCTTAAAGCTTATTGCTTTAATTAATATTCGTCTTCGTTCCAAAGGAAATCCTCGTCGGTAGGATAGTCGCTCCATACCTCTTCGATAGACTCATAGATCTCTCCTTCGTCTTCAATAGCCTGAAGGTTTTCTACTACTTCCATTGGTGCACCAGTTCTGATTGCATAGTCAATAAGTTCTGCTTTTGTCATCGGCCAAGGTGCGTCACTTAAATAGGAGGCTAGTTCTAATGTCCAGTACATAATTTCTAATTTTTTTGCAAAAGTATAAAATTAGCTTATATTATACGCCTTTTTATACTTGATTTTCAATTCTTTTTGATTAATTTTTGTTCATTGTCCGTCATAGACTGCATTACAGCTGCACCGGAAACTTATATGATGTCATTTTCTCAAAAACCATTCCACAAATTTTTTTATGCCATTTTGGAAGTCGGTGTCTGGTTGGTAACCTATTAATGTCTTTGCTTTTGTGATATCTGCATTGGTTTTCTGGACATCTCCGGGCTGAAGTGGCAGAATTTTTCTGGTGGCAGAAATTTTAAGGGTTCTTTCTATGGTCGCCAACATTTCAGATAAGGTCACTACTTCGCTTTCTCCAAGGTTAACGATTTCATAAACATCGGAATGTGTTTCCAGATAAACAATAGATTTCGTGATTCCGTCGATGATATCATCAATGTAGGTGTAGTCTCTGGCTGTATTTCCGTCGCCGTAGAAGGGGATTTCCTCACCTTCTGAGATCAGTCTGGTGAATTTGTGAATGGCAAGGTCTGGTCTTTGTCTGGGGCCATATACGGTGAAAAAGCGTAAATGAATCATGTCGATATGATACAGGTTGTGATACACGTGTCCTAAAATTTCACCGCTTCGTTTTGTTGCGGCATAAGGGGAGATCGGATGATCTACATTATCTGTTTCGGTAAATGGGATCTTTTCATTATTGCCGTAAACGCTTGATGAAGATGCACCTATGAATTTACTGATATTGAATTCCTTACAAAGCTCCCAAAGATTCATGGTGCCACGAACATTTACTTCTTCATATTCCAGTGGTCTTTCAATGGAAGGCCGTACGCCTGCCAATGCTGCAAGATGGATAACAAGGTCTATGTTGTGACTTTTAAAAATATTTTCAAGTCCTTTTTTATCACGAATATCCTGATAATAGATTTGATAATTGTCTGACCGGGAAATGTCAGTTAAATATCCGATATCGGTCTCTTTGTCCGAAAACTCAAAATCCGGATTTTTATCAATAGACTCTAAAGTATTTTTAATTTTTATCTGATAATTGTAGAAATCATCAAAATTGTCAACGTTTATGACAGAATGTCCATTTCTTAATAATTTTTCTATTAAATGGGAACCTATAAACCCGCTTCCTCCAGTTACAAGATAAGTCATTTGTGATTTTTTAATGCTGTAAAAATATAAATTTACTTTTTGAAAATATAATCATTAAATTTACTTAAAAAAGTAATATAAATAGTATGCAGTTTCAAGGGCAAATTTTAAAAATGACGAGCTACGACGCACAGCCGATCCAATATTATCTGAATCTTTCAGGAGATCTTATCCATATGAATGAGCTTTTCGGAAAAGAATTACGTATAAAACATGTGGGGTTTCAGTGTGTGAACTGTGGGGAAGATAAAACTATTTATAGAATAGGCTTCTGCAAAAGCTGTTTCTTCGAAAGCCCGTACGCGAGTGATACGATCATTCGTCCCGAGCTTTCCACGGCACATCTGGGAGTGGGGGAACGTGATCTGGAAGTTGAAAAACAAATCCAGTTGCAGCCCCACACCGTATATCTTGCCTATACAGGCGATGTAAAGGTAGGAGTAACTAGAAATACTCAGATCCCTACAAGATGGATCGATCAGGGAGCTACTTTTGCACTGCCGATTGCCAGAACCGAGAACCGTTACGAGGCAGGAATGATAGAAGTTGCTTTAAAAGAACATCTTCCTGACAAAACCAACTGGAGAAAGATGCTTCAGGATGATTTTGAGGGAGAAATGGACCTCGCCGATTTTCAACAAAAAATCAGACAGTATTTCCCTGAGGATTTTCAAAAATTCTACAGTGAAGGAGAAGACCTCTGGAGATTTGATTATCCTTTTGAAAAGCCGGAAAAAGTAACCTCATTCACATTAGATAAAAGACCTGAATTTACCGGCAAATTAACCGGAATAAAAGGGCAGTACCTGAGTTTTCATGGCGGAGATTTTATCAATGTGAGAGGACATGAAGGATATGTAATTGAGCTGGATATCTCTTAAATATGAAGCATATTATCTTCCTTATTTTTGTAATTTTAGTTTCCTGTCATTCAAAATCTCAGAATAAGGTGGATTTCTCAAAACAGAATATTAGTTATACAGAAAGAGATGAGGAAACAGACTGGATTAGAGTAAAACTTAATAATCCTAATAAGTGGGGCTATATTAACGATGACGGTCTGGTTATGATTCCTTTTGAATATGATTTTCTTAATCCTTTTAAAAATGGTTTGGCTTATGCTAAAAATAACAATAAAGAATTTTTTATAACCAAGAAAAATTTAAGATTAAAAGGAGATTTTGAAGCTGTAGGTATTTTTTCTGAAGGACTTGCGCCTGTTAAAAAAAATGGAAAGTGGGGATTTATAGATTATCAGGCCAATTTAGTAATACCAATACAGTATGATGAAGTTGATTGCTTCAGGCCTAGTGGACTGTGTGCTGTAACAAAGAATGGGAAATCTGGATTTATAAATAAATCTGGGGCGGAAATTATTCCAGTCATTTACGATGAGGCAAGTCAGGAAATGAAAGATCAGAATGTAATTGTTAAAAAGAATAATAAATGGGCGGTTTTTGACAATTCAGGAAAACAACTTTCAGATTTTTTATATGACAGTTTCAAAAGAGCTTCTATTTCAGATTTTTCTAAAGATATTTTTACTAGAGATCAATCTACATTTTTTGAAAACGGAGCGGCTTTAGTAGAGGCCAATGGAAAGTATATATTTATAAATAGGAAAGCTCAGGCTGCTTTTCAAAATAATGAATTTGATTCTGCAAGTGTTTTTGACACCTTTAAAAATGCTATAGTAAAGAGAAATGGTAAGTTCGGAATTATTAAAACAGATGGAACCTTTAAGGTTCCTCTACAATATGATTTCATTGATTATTTTGAGTCAAATCATTCTTTTTCAGAATATTATAACGCACGAAAAGGAAAAATATATTCTATCTTTAATAAGGATTTGAAAAAAATAGGCGAATCTTATGAAGCTGTTTATAATGATTATTCAGATTTGGATCCTACACTTATTTACAAAAACTTAAAGAGAAAATATGGTATTGTTGATTGGCAAGGAAATGTCATTGTTCCTTTTGAATATGATGAGTTAAGACAAATTGAAAATACCACTTTTCTATGGGTTAAAAAGGGTGATTTTTACGGAATTATTTCTGAAAAGGGACAAATTAAAATACCTATAAAGTATAAAGAAATAACTTCTGTTTATGATAAATTTGATAATATTGAAAATGCTAGTAAATGTTTATTTATTATAAATGGAATGGTGGTTGATATAAACAATAATGTAATAATTAAAGGATATGATTCACTAATACCTCTTTATTACAATCATAATAAACTTATAGCATCTAAAAACAAAAAGTTTGGAATTATTGATATCAGTAAAAAAGTTCTTTTGCCGTTGGAATATGATGAAATATCAAATTGGGTAGAGTATGGTCCTGAAAAAAGACAATTTATAGAAAAAAATGGCAAGCATGGCTTGATAGAATTTGAGACTTTTAAAATAATTATTCCACCAATTTATGATCAATTTATTTCAAGAGAAAATTTGATTTTTGCTTCTAAAAATGGAAAGGCAGGAATTCTTGATATCAATAATAAAGAAATTTGCCCTTTTATTTTAGATCAGATAAGGCCTCATAAATATTTTGGTTATGATGGTGGACAACATACAATGTTTTATTCTAAAAAAGGGAATGCGCATTTTCAAATTAATTTAGAAGGTAAAATTCTGAAAGAAATTTCAGAAAAAGAATATAAAAACTATACCGAACATCAAAATAAATAATATGCGAAAATGGGTCAAAAAGTTATTAATGAGCCTGGGAATTCTGCTGCTCATTCTTCTTGCCGCGAATTTCGGTTTGAATATATGGCTTAAAACCCAGCTTCCTGATTATATCAAGAAAAATACGGATTATAAAGTTTCCTATAAAACTCTGGATGTAGATCTGGGTTCTGGAAATATTTTTGCTGCAGGAATTACCGTAAACAGTAAAAATCCTCAAAATACTAACGTTATTGGACTCAAGGGAACCATCGATACCTTGAAAATCAGTCGTTTTGGGATTTATGATGCCATTTTTAATAAAAGAATCAGCTCATCAGATCTTCTGTTGGCCAGGCCGAATTTAAATATTAGTCTCGCAAGACCTGTCGACCGGAAAACCGATAAGAAACAAAGTCCATTCCTGTTTGAAAATATCAGAATTAATAAGGGAACCATCAATATTTTCAAATATACCAAACAGAAATTTTTATCTGTTCAGCAGCTGGATTTATTTGTAGAAAACCTGCAAATGACTGAAGAATCCGTAGAGGATAACCTTCCGGTTGCTTTTGACCGTTATGATATTAAAGGAAAGAATTTTTTCTTCCGTCCGAATGAGGTATATGCTATCACCATCAGTACCATCACGACTTTAGATGGCCAAATGTCAGTTGGGAATTTCCGGCTGAATCCACTTTTGTCTTTCCATCAGTTTACAAGATTTTATCCTAAAAAGCCCAAATTATTTGAGTTTTCCGTCCCAAAGATGGATTTTAAGGACGTAGTTTTCGCTAAAAATAAAATTTCACTCACCAATGCTGATTTCCAAAATCCGGTTCTTACTGTTTATAATACGGGCGTAAAAGCAAAAAAAACAGACAAAAAACTGAATTTTGAAATTAATTTAGAAGATGTAAAACTGAATAATGCGTCAGTGCTTATCAATAAACCTGACGGAAGCAGGCTGCTTTTTGCTAAAACAATGAATGTAAAGGTTAACCAGCTCAAGTTTGATAAAGTGACCGCAGAAGAGATTATTCCTGTCGGATATAAAGATTTCCATTTTTCAGGAAGAGAGATACAATATTCAAATCATCAGAATTTTTCTGTTGAAAGTATTGCATTGAACCCCAAAAGTGGCGAAATCAGGAATCTGATTTTGTCTCCCGGATCTTCTGAAGCAGGAAAAGGGGCAATGGATCTTAAAGCCGGACATATTGCTCTTAACATCAACAAGTTTGAATTTATAGAAAAGAAACTTAATCTAGATCTGAAAGATGTTCTTGTTGAAAATATAAAAGGAACGATTAAGGCAGGTACCGGTAAACCGAAGAAAAATTCCGGTACCGGAATCATCAATTCAGTTATAGTAAGAAAAATGTCCCTGAAAAATTCTGATCTTGTTTATGATAAAGGAATGCAACCATTAGCATTTCACGATTTGAATGCCACAATCAATACTATTGAAATAGCACCCCAACCCAATAATCAGGGGCTTTCTTTCAAAGTGAAAGATTATTTCCTGACCACACGGAACTTTGCTTACAGAACGAAGTTTTATAATATGAGCGCGGGACTTTTAAAATTAAATAAAAACAAGATTCAGGTTAATAATTTTGTCATGAAGCCTCTCGTTTCGAGAGCCCAGTTTATCAAAATGATACCTGTTGAACGTGATCTTTATGACATTAAGGTTTCCGGGATCACAGCAGAAGGACATTGGGACTTATTCTTAGATCATCAATCGATCAACGCGTCCCATGTAACAGTTGATGGAGCAGATGCCAATATTTTCAGAAGTAAAATTCCGAATGACGACCCAAAAGTGAAGCCTCTCTACTCTCAACTGCTTCGTTCGATAAAAATACCATTGACCATTAATAGTCTGGATCTGAAAAACTCAGTTTTAGTCTATGAAGAAGATACACCGCAAAGTGCAGGACCTGGAAAGCTTACTTTCGCCAATTTTAATATGAACGTTAAAAACCTGAATTCTGCTAAAGCAAAAGGCAAACCTACGCAAGTGGATATCAGGATCAACTGCTCGTTTATGAATCTGGCGCCACTTTTTGTAAACTGGAATTTCGATGTAGCTGATCGCAATGACGGTTTTTCAATTGCCGGAAAGACATCCAATCTCCCTGCAAGCGGTATTAATCCATTTATTAGACCCTACTTGCATGTAACGGCTACGTCAGGAACCATTCAGGAAATGCTCTTTAACTTCAGGGGGAATCCTGCCGGGCTGCATGGAACATTTAATCTGAAACATAAAGATCTTAAAATTGCGGTATTAAATAAGAATAATCATGAAAAGAAGGGGGTATTAACCGCTGTAGCCAATCTTTTTATCAGATCGAACTCAGGTAAATTTCCTGAAGCCGTAGAGGTGGAAAATGTTGAACGTGATCCTACAAAATCATTCTTTAATCTTTTCTGGAAAGGAATTGAGCAGGGATTGAAGAAAACCCTGATCGGAAAGAATGTGGATAAAACTGAAGAAACCGTTAAAAAAGCGGTCACTTCGGTAAAGGAAGTAAAGAAGTCTGTAAAAGAACTCAAGCAGGAAATCAAATCGAAAAAAGAAGAGCCCAAGCCGCAGGAAGAGAAAAAAGAAAAGAAAGGCTTTCTAAAGAATGTATTCAGGAAAAAAGAAAATCCCGAAGCTGAATAGTTTCGGGATGTATATTGATCTTCTCATGGAAGTGGGATCAGAAATTAAATTCGTCGCTTTCCTGAACGGGAATATCTCTTAAAAATTCGTCAAATTTTTCACCGGGATAGTTGCTGTCCGCTCCATAAGAATCTATAATCATTCCTCGATTTCCGGCGTCGTCCTTCACTACATATAATACCGCACTGTCATCAGGATTACTGTCGCCTTCAAAACGGTAGGTTTTTAAAATGGTGAGGTCAGAAGGCTGATAAACGGTCTCTGAATTTTCAAATTTCATTTCGCAGTTTTCATTCATTCTGAATTCCCGGTGTATTCCTCTTCCTGCAAGGGTGTTCATGACCTGACTTAGGGTGGTCATTTTATCGTTATATTCAGAATTGTCCATAATATTATTTTTTATAGTTAGTACAATAATTAAACCATTAATCTGCTAAATATAATTAAAAAAGCAATTATGTTTTTCATTGAAATAAAGTTTAATGTTAACAAAATTTATAATTTGAAACAGAAAAATAGGTATGCTTTTTGCAGTAACGAGATTAATAAATCGGACAAAATATGAAAAAAGAAGTTGGCGTTTTACTGGCAGGAGGTGTTGGTCTTTTGGCAGTATTAGGTTTTATTGGATTAAAAAAAATACTGACTAAAAAAGATAAAAAATATAGTGATACCTATTCGGATTATCACAGACATTTTGATGAAAAAAACCACGAAGATGAATATCATGGCGTGGAATTTTATGCACTGAAGTAGTAAAAGAATATATTTTAATTATGTTGAAATCCGGCTCCTTTTTAGGGATCGGATTTTTTTGTGAATAAATTTAATGTTAAAACTCATTATTTTATAAAAAATCCATTCTAATTTTACATCATGCAAAACGAAAATTTCATCAAAGGACAGGGGGCACAGCGGAACGTGATCAATCGTTTCGACAAATATACCTATGAGCCTGAAGATGAGGATTTCGAAGCGATAAAAACAACCTTCACAGAAGTTTTTCCGAAAACCATCGTCAATCAGGTGAAAAGTGAAGATCTGCCTATGGAATATTCTATGAATCCATACCAGGGTTGTGAACACGGATGCTCCTATTGTTTTGCAAGACCTACCCATGAATATTGGGGATATAGTGCAGGAATTGATTTTGAAAGACAAATTATGGTCAAGAAAAATGCTCCGGAACTATTGGAGAAATTTTTTCAAAAAAGAGGTTATAAGCCAGCGCCCATTCTTCTCTCGGGAAATACAGATTGCTACCAGCCTGCAGAAAAAAAATTTGAAATTACCAGAAAGTTACTTCAGGTGTGCCTGGATTACAGGCATCCGGTTAATATTCTGACAAAAAACGCACTTGTTCTGAGGGATTTAGATATTTTAAAGCCAATGGCAGAGCAAAATCTGGTTTCTGTATCTTTTAGTATTCCTACTATCAATGAAGATCTTAGGCGCAAAATGGAACCGCGTACGAGCTCGGCACCGAATAAATTAAAAGCAATAGAAGTTCTGACCGAGAATAAAATTCCGGTTCACGTTATGGTTGCACCAATTATACCTGGATTGAACAGTGATGAACCGTTAAATATTTTAAAAGCAATTTCAGATGCCGGGGCTTTAAGTTTCGGTTATACTTTGGTACGACTTAATGATACGGTAGAACCTGTTTTTGTACAATGGATTGAGTCACATTTTCCGGACAGAGCACAAAAGATTTTAAATCTTATCCGTTCCATGCGGGGTGGAAAACTCGGAGATAAGAGATATTTTGAGAGACAGAAAGGGGAAGGGAATATTGCGGAAATGATCCATAATACCTTTAAGATAGGAAGAAAGAAATTTTTCGAAGGCAGAGAGTTTCCCAAATTATCAACCTCAAATTTTACGGGCGCCAAAGATCAGCAGTTGCGACTGTTTGACTAATTTAAAGTTTTCCAGAGGGATGTTGCGAGGTATAAGAAAACCACCCCAAAAGGATGGTTTATAGTATATTTGTCAGGTTATTTCTAGTGAATAACAGGATCTTCACCATCTGGGCAAATAAATTCATTTCGGCACAAAGGGCGGTAAGTTATGCCGTCACTGCATACATCAACACATTCTCCGGGAAAAGGATAACTTATTCCTCCGGAAATCATTTTCATCTTGCTTTTATTCAGTTTTTTAAAATTTTTCAGAGTATTTTATTGATAATGAATGGTGGTGATGAATAGTTTTTTTAAGATAAAAAACCACTCCAAAAAGGAGTGGCTTTCTTATTCTTTCTGATTTTCAATCTTACATAGTGTTGTCCGGACATTTGAAATCATCACTGCAAGTGGCACAAACTACGGTGCCGTTACAATAATACATACAGAATTCTGGTTCCGGAAGTTTAATTCCTCCTGCTCCTGAAATGCTTTTTAACTGGCCTTTGTCTAGTTTTTTTAGATTTTTCATATTGTTTTAATTAAAAATTTGATAGTAAAGTAAATATAATTAAAATATTTTTAACTAAAATAAAATGTGATAGTTTTTTTTACATTAAATAGTACCGGCTTAAAAAGTCGGTAGTTTATCCATTTTTAATATGGGATCATTAATTTCATTTTATAGTGAATAAAATAAGTTAAGACTTTGATTATTAATGGAAAATAATTAATTTAGGTCAAACAAAACGGGATCCGAAAAGCGGATAGCGTAGAAAATCTAAAAACAAAAACCATGAAAAATTTAAAAAGATTGTCCAGACAGGACCAAAAGAAAATTTCTGCCGGAGATCTGACCCCCTCGTTCTGTTTTGAAGGAGAAGGACCGGGAACAGGAGGCTGTTCAGCAGGACAGATTTGCTCAGGTGGCAGGTGTGTCCCTTATGTTGATCCGGGAAATGGTGGAGGCGGCGGAACCGGCGGCGGTGATACCTATACCTGTATCTGTCCATGGGGTACTTTTACGCAGACCACTCCATGCCCTGAATTTTACTGTATTACAGGATAAAACCCAGCTACTTACAGGCATAAAAAACAAAAGTCAATAATTAATCTGAGGGTCACAACATTACGTTGATAACTGAAACAAAGATCAATTATTGACTTTTTTTATATTACTTTTTGATAAGACCTAGTTCTATAAGTCTTTCATGTAAAAACTCTCCTGCAGTCGTATCTTCATATAACTTAGGATTGTTTTCGTCAATACAGTTTTCAAGAGCATTAAGCGACATTCCGCTCACAGGATGCATAAAGAAAGGAATTGAATATCTTGAAGTTCCCCATAATTCTCTTGGCGGATTGACCACTCTGTGAATGGTAGATTTCAATTTGTTGTTCGTATGTCTCGATAACATATCTCCAACATTGATCATTAATTCGTCCGGTTCTGCAATAGCATCGATCCATTCCCCCTTATGGTTTTGAACCTGTAACCCTTTTCCCTGAGATCCCATCAACAGAGTAATCAGATTGATGTCTCCATGAGCTGCAGCTCTTACCGCATCATCAGGCTCCTGAGTGATGGGCGGATAGTGTATTGGTCTTAAAATAGAGTTTCCTTCTGCGATCTTATCATCAAAATAAAACTCATTCAGGCCAAGGTACAAAGCCAAAGCTCTTAGCACATACTTCCCTGTTTTCTCAAGCATCTGGTACGTTTCTTTACCTACCTCGTTGAATTTTGGAAGTTCGTCTACAATTACGTTATCGGGATATTCCTGTTTGTATTTTGAATCATCAGACACATACTGTCCGAAATGCCAAAATTCTTTCAAGTCTCCTTTTTTGAAACCTTTTGCAGTCTCTTTACCGAATCCTACATATCCTCTTTGGCCTCCAATTCCGGGAATCTCATACTTTTGTTTCGTTTCCGTTGGAAGTTCAAAAAAGTTTTTCACCTCTCCATACAAGCCTTCTACTAATTGGTCGTCAAGAAAATGGCCTTTTAAGGCAACAAAACCAATTTCTTCGTAAGCTTTTCCGATTTCATTTACAAATTTCTGTTTGCGTTCCGGGTTGTCCGAAAGGAAATCACGCAGGTCTACACTAGGTATTTTATCCATTTTTAGAAATTTAACGTGGTGCAAAATTACATCTTTTTTGAATTAAATGTTTTTACAATTAAGTATTTATAAGTTAAATTTGCTGTATGAAAAAATATTCTTCAAAGAGAAGTATTCAGATACTTGCTCATCTCCTTCAGCAGTACGGAATTTCAGATGTCATCATTTCCCCGGGATCCAGAAATGCACCCCTGGCGATTCATTTTTCAGAAATTGATGCGTTCAACTGTTACAGTATTGTAGATGAGAGAAGTGCAGCTTTTGTGGGAATAGGAATGGCCAAGAGTGAAAAGAAACCTGTAGCGATAACTTGTACCAGCGGTTCTGCGGTGGCCAATTATTATCCTGCGGTGACAGAAGCTTTTTACCAGAATGTTCCGCTTTTGATCCTGACTGCCGACCGTCCTACAGATTTTGTAGATATTTTCGATGGGCAGACCATCAGACAGAAGGATATTTTTCATCAGCATTCTTACGGTGATTTCCAGCTTGTGGAAGACAGCAAAGAAAATGCGGAAGACATTAATTTTGACATTATTAAAAAAGCGATTGAACTATGTTTTGAAAAACAGGGTCCTGTACATGTCAATATTCCATTAGAAGAGCCTTTATATAATTTGGTTTCCGAACTTCCTTCTTTTCCAACCGTTGAAAAAACAATCAGACATAAGGAATATGAGGTTCCTTCCAACTTAATTGCAGACTGGCATACTTCACAAAGGATTATGATTTTGGTGGGAACCAGAGATTACAGTCCTGAGTTGGAAAATCAGTTGACACAGCTTGTGAAAAACCATTCTGTTGTTGTATTAAGCGAGGCGAACTCCAATCTGTATCATGAAAAGTTCTTCAGACATATTGACCGTTATATCTTTAATTTCACAGAGGAGGATTATAAAACCTATGCACCGGATCTTCTTATCACAGTGGGTCAGAATGTTGTGTCTAAGAAGGTAAAACAGTTTTTGAGAAGTGCACGCCCGAAGCAACACTGGCATCTGGATGAAGTATGGCAGCCGGATACTTATTTCTCTCTCACGGAAAAAGTAGAGGTGAAGCCTGAGGTTTTCTTTTCTAAACTTTTAAAATTCATCAACCTTGAGCCGAGGCCTTACTTTAACCTTTGGGATGTTTTAAGGGATAAAAAGGATGCTAAACACGAGCTTTTCCTGAATAAAGTGGAATTTTCAGATTTTTATTTCTTTAATAAAGCTTCGCAGACAATTCCTCAAAACTATAATATCCATTTCAGCAATTCCTCAGCAATCCGGTATGCGCAGCTTTTTGATTTCGGAAAAAGAAAGATGTACTGTAACCGCGGAACGAGCGGTATAGACGGTTCTACTTCCACAGCGATGGGTTTTGCTATAAAAAATACCAACCCTACACTGCTTATTACAGGAGATTTAGGATTTTTCTATGATATCAACGGGCTGTGGAATCAATATATTCCGCCGTTTGTACGAATCATCATTTTCAATAACGGTGAAGGAAATATTTTTAAGATTATTCCGGGACCCGGAAATGCCAATCCAAATACGTTAGATGAATTTATAGCCACAAAGCATCGCAAACACGCAGAGCATTTGGCTAAACATTTTGGTTTCTCCTATATTAAAGTGGAAGACGAGCCTACGCTGGACAGGGTATTAGAGAATTTCTTTAAGCCTGATCTGCAGCCGAAGATCCTGGAAGTGAATACACACGGGAAAAACAGCGCAGATGTTCAGAAGGCCTACTTTGAATTTATGAAGGGAAATTAATAATCCAGATACTCTTCATTTCCCGGAAGATTGTTAATCTTGTCGATAGGATAAATAAACATATCATCAAAGTCATTCATCGCATTAATCAGTTGGAAATGAGAAAACTGCTTAATGTTCTGAAGTGTGACTTCAGTTTCTTTTATTTTCTTGTGTTTCAGAAGATTCTGTCTCTGTACTCCATTCAGAAGATAGGTAGTCGGCGTAAACCATTCCTTACCTTTCAGGAAAAGAATATTGGAGAAAGACGTATCTGTGATGTGGTTGTTTTTGATGATAATGATTTCCTCAGCTTTGGATTTCATTTTCATCTTTTCCAGTTCCTTACGGTCTTCAAACTTGAATGAATAGTCGAAACTGTTGTTTTCAACCAGCTGGAAGCTCTGGATCTCCGGAATAGCGTAAGGAATCATCTGGGTGCGGATTCTTTTATCAAGATCATAAGAAAGTCTGAGCTTGAACAGACCGTCTTCGTCATGCTCAAGATTTTTGAAAATCTTACCCAGATCAATAGAACCCTCTTTTCCGAAGTGGGCAAACGTCTGGTTAACACGTTTTTGATGTAGTTCCAAAAGGAAAATATCCTGATCTTCTACTTTTATGCTTTCAATGAATTGGGACATAGATTTTATTTTTCATTTCCTGATATTCGTCTTCTAACTTGCTCATGTGTGTTATACCGCCGCCACTTTTGAAATAAAGCCGGTCTCCCTCTTTTTCAATAAAACGTATCATGACGCAGCTGTCAAGGTTCTCACCGTCAAACCAGCCGCATACTCCGGTATAATATCCTCTGTCATATCCTTCTGCTTCCAAGATTATTTCCAGCGTCTTAGGCTTTGGCGCCCCCAAAATTGATCCGGCAGGAAGCAGTTTTTTCATTAAGCTGCCTATCTTTCCTTCAAACTCAGGCTTTACTCTCCCTGAAATTTCAGAACTCATTGCGTACAGATCTTTTTGCTGTGTTTTGATGAGTTCTATATGCTGAAATTGGTCTACTATGACATCGTCTGCTACCATGCTGAGATCGTTCCGGAGAAGATCTACCACGGTGTAATGTTCTGCCTTTTCTTTTCGGTCGTTTTTCAAAACTTCAGCTGCATTTTCCAATGAGGCATCGATAGTACCTTTCATCGGATAGGTTAAAATTTTGCCGTCAATAATCTTTACAAAAGTTTCAGGAGAAAAAAATACAAAAAAATCTTCACAAAACACTTTGTACTTTGCAATTGAGTGATAAAAAATTTCTTCCAGGCTTAAATTGGTCTGAACTTCCGTCTTTCTCGTATAATTGACCAGATAAGAATTTCCGAGACGGATATTTTTCTGAACTTTATCAAAGCCTTCTTTAAAGCTTTCCAAAGTTTCAGGAAATGCCTTCCATTCAATTTTTTTATTGAGATTATGTTTCTGAGTAACGGTTGAAAAGTTTTGAAAATCAATTAATAAGCCTGATTTTTTAATTTCACTTTCTCTATAAACCTTTACATTTTCCGAAAGGAAATCGATCATGAAGAAGTAGGGAACTTTCTGAAGGGAAAGTTCGTCCATTTCCAGAAATTTTTGATGATTCATTGAAAACATCCTGCAAAAATAATTAATGATGACTACTTTTGTGTAAAATTTTTTTAATGCAGACTAAATATCCTCAGAAACCGGGAATAGATTTTATATTGAAGCAGGCTTTTTTCTATTGGAATAAGACCCTTTTCTTTCAACTGGTATTTTCAATCTTTTATTTTGGAATCTTTTTTTCGGTGCTTTTCTTCTTAGACGGAAAATATGGAGTGCTGACCCAGTATTTAGAGACGGCTAAAAATATTAACCAGGGGATGAATGCTTCTGAGCAGATTTTAAAGATGCAGTCCAATCCCGGGATCATCTATTTTTCATGGGCTCTTATTGGGACTTTAGTGTTTCTTTTTCCACTGAATATCGGGTTTTATCATATTTACAGGAAGATTGACCTGAAAGAAAAATTGGAATTGGGAGATTTGCTTGTAGGTTATAATGGACTTAATTTTTTCAAATACATAGGATATTACATTTTCTGGCTATTTGTTTATATCTATACATCTCAGACCATTATATTGGGTGTCGTGTGGGTTTTTATCACCATTTTTGTAGCTCCGCTGATGTTTTTCACAAACAAAAGGATTTTTGAAGCCATCTCCTTAAACTTTCAGGCCCTCAAAAGGTACTTTCTTGAAATACTGGTCTGTGTTATAGTGGCTGTATTCTTTAAATATGTTGGTTTTATGTTGTTCTTTGTAGGAGGCTTGTTTACATTTCCTTTTTGGAATGCCATGATTTACTCACTGTACAAAACTATTTTCTCGGAAAAAAGTTAAATTTTAAATAAGTTTAATATGTTTTTCTGCTAAAAAAAGTTAATTTTGAGGAAAATCATTAAATATTAAACTATGTCAGAATTTAACGAATTTGACCAACAGGGGTCTGTTCCCAACAAAGATACGGGATCTATTATTTCGCATTCTTTTGAAATGTATAAGGGAGTCTTCCTATACGGTATTGTAGCGATGGTCATCTACATGATAGCAGGTTTTGCAATCCAGTTGATTACAGGGTTCAATTCCGCTTCCATGATGGAGGAGATGAAAGATGCAGGAGGGGACTATTCTTCCTTTAGCTACTGGAATGTACCGGGGTTTTCGCTATACCTTTCATTGTCAGGTCTTTTGGGGATCTTGGTAGCTCCGTTATATGTAGGATTGATCTACATTGTTAATAAGTATAATACGAAAAAGCAGATTGATTTTGCTGATCTGTTCATCGGATACAAACAGAATTTTGTGAATATCCTGATCTACAGTATTATTTCAGGGATTATTTCCAGTGTGGCGATGACTTTATGTTTCTTCCCGTTCATTTTTGTTTATCCTTTCCTTTTATTGGGTTATCCTATCTTATTATTTGAAAATGCATCAGCTACTGAAGCATTAGGAAAGTCTTTCAATATTGCAAAAGAAAATTATGGAACGTTTCTTGGTGCAACGGTTGTAGGTGGACTGATTTCTATTGCCGGAGTTATTTTATGCGGTATCGGTATCATTGCAACAGCACCATTCATGATGATTGTAATGTATTCTGTGTATTGTGCATTTTTAGGAAAGCCAAGACAGATTGAATTTAAAAAATAAATAAGATAAATGATAAATAAGGATAAGCAGATAAGTAACGTTGCGATAAAACAGGTCGCTTTGCTGGCCATAATTCTGGTTTTGGCCGGATTGATCTGCTTTAACCTTGCCTTGTTTATCCCATCAGTTCTCGGGGCGATCACGATTTACGTGGTCTGCAGACGATATAATTTCTATTTACAGGAAGAGAAGAAATGGAAACCCTGGCTAGCGGCATTTGTACTGATGCTGGCAAGTCTTGTCATTCTTATTCTTCCCGTATATTTTATCGCTGATCTGCTGATAGAGAAACTTGGGAATGCTCAGGTTTATATGACTAAATTCAATGTATTTGTGGATAAAATACATTCATATATCTACTCAAAAACAAATTTTGATATTCTCAGCAAAGAGAATATGGACAAAGTAAAAAGCTCTGCCGGAAGGTTTTCCACTTCTGCAGTTAGCGGGACTTTCAACACCCTTACAGTCGTGATGTCCATGTACTTTATTCTTTATTTTATGCTGGCCAGTCCAAGGCTGTTTGAGAGGATTCTTAGTTCTTCCGCACCATTGAAGAGAGCAAACATCTCTTTGATCGGCGAAAAGCTTAGAAAACTGATTATGGCCAACGCTATCGGGATTCCGGTTGTAGCATTAGGGCAAGGAATTGTAGGGCTTATAGGGTACTTTATTTTTGGAGCACCAAGTCCGATTCTTCTTTTCGCTTTGACAGCTGCAGCTTCCATGATTCCTGTGGTTGGAGCTGCTATTATTTATGTTCCGGTCTGTGTCTTTATGATTGCAGAAGGAAATACAGGTCAGGGACTTGGTCTTGCTGCCTATTGTTTAGTAGTTGTAGGACTTACCGATAACCTGCTCCGTTTTACACTCTTAAAAAAACTGGAAAACATCCATCCGCTGAATACCGTATTCGGAATTATCATGGGGATGAATTTATTTGGTTTTATGGGGCTTATTTTCGGACCTATTCTGATCTCTTTTACCTTACTTCTGGTTCAGGTATACAGAAATGAATTTTCTGATGAGGATACACCGCCTGAGCTTGAGTTGCCGAATAGAGATAATGATCAGGGAGACAGAGTAGATTTAATTGTATAAAAGTGGAAGGAGTAAATTCAGAAATATTAAAGGAAATATGCATCGTCAGGATGCCTTTTGGGAAATACCAGGGAACCATTCTTGCCGATCTTCCGGTAAGCTATCTGGAATGGTTTAACCGAAAAGGAATGCCTCCGGGAAAACTGGGGATGCAGCTTGCGACGGTTTACGAGATTAAGCTGAACGGCTTGATGGAACTGCTGATTCCGATCAGGGCTTCTTTAAGATAAAATAGATTTTTCCGTAAAAGTATAAATTTAGGGGCGGCATCTTCGATGCCGCCCCTAAATTGTTTTATATCAATCAATTATTCTTTCAGTGCTGCGATCTCATCCCTGAGCTTGGCCGCTTTTATAAAGTCAAGATTTTTAGCTGCTGCTTCCATCTCTTTTTGTTTCTGCCCGATCATTTTTTCAATGTCTTCACCTCCATAGCTCGCTTTCGTTTCTGCTGCTTTCTGAAGGATCTCTTTTTGTGTATATTTCGGATCAGGGAAATCTTTGCTTCTTCCGACCAGATTTTCAGAGATCTTTTTATTTAAAGCCGTTGGAACCCTATTGTTCTCTTTGTTGTATTGAATCTGCTTTTCACGACGATAGTTTGTTTCATCTATCGTTGCCTGCATAGATTTAGTCATTTTATCAGCATATAAAATAGCTTTACCGTTAAGGTTTCTTGCCGCACGCCCAACCGTCTGAATCATTGATCTTCTGCTTCTCAGCATTCCTTCTTTATCAGCATCCAGAATGGCCACCAGAGAAACTTCAGGTAAGTCCAATCCTTCTCTCAATAAATTCACCCCAATTAAGACATCGAAAAGGCCAACACGTAAATCATGCATAATTTGAATACGTTCCAGTGTTTCCACATCCGAGTGGATGTATCTTGTTCTGATTCCGAACTTTACAAAATATTTAGTAAGCTCTTCAGCCATTTTTTTGGTTAGGGTAGTCACTAGAACCCTCTCATCAGCGTCAGATCTTTTCTGGATTTCTTCCATCAAATCATCGATCTGGTTGAGACTTGGTCTTATCTCAATGACGGGATCCAACAGACCGGTCGGACGGATAATCTGTTCGATATAATCACCACCCGTTTTTTCCAGTTCATAATCAGCTGGTGTTGCGGAAACATAAATAACCTGATTTTGAATTGATTCATATTCTTCAAATTTCAATGGTCTGTTGTCCATCGCTGCAGGAAGCCGGAATCCATATTCTACCAAAGCTTCTTTTCTGCTTCTGTCGCCACCGTACATTGCATGCACCTGAGGTACTGTAACGTGGCTTTCGTCAATCACCATTAGATAATCCTTCGGGAAATAATCCAGTAAGCAGAAAGGTCTTGACCCAGGAAGTCTGCCATCTAAATACCGTGAATAGTTTTCAATCCCGGAACAGTATCCAAGCTCTTTGATCATTTCCAGATCAAGCTCAGTTCTTTCCTGTAGCCTTTTGGCTTCCAATGGTTTTCCTATTTCACTGAAAAAGTCGACCTGCTTTACCATATCATCCTGAATGTTTTTAATGGCTCCGTTTAAGGTCTCTTTTGAAGTCACAAAAAGGTTAGCAGGATAAATCTGGATCTGGTCAAAATTAGCCGTAACATTTCCTGAAACGGGATCAAAACTTTGAATTTTTTCGATCTCATCTCCAAAAAACTGTATTCTCACCGCATTGTCGGCATACGCAGGAAAGATATCGATAACATCTCCCTTTACACGGAATGTTCCTCTCTGGAAGTCTGCCAGTGTTCTGGAATAAAGCGCATTAACCAGAGAGTGGAGGAGCGCGGTTCTTGTTACCTTTTCTCCGGTAGCAATTGATATTAACGATTTATGAAACTCAGCAGGGTTTCCCACACCATAAATACAGGATACGGAGGCAACGATTAAAACGTCCCGTCTTCCGGAAAGTAAACTGGCGATAGCAGAAAGTCGTAGCTTTTCAACTTCTTCATTAATGCTCAGGTCCTTCTCAATATAGGTTCCGGTTGTCGCAATGTAGGCTTCCGGCTGATAATAGTCGTAGTAACTTACAAAATATTCTACCGCATTGTCAGGAAAAAATTCTTTAAATTCCATGAAAAGCTGTGCTGCCAATGTTTTATTATGAGCCATGACAATCGTTGGCCTTTGTACATTTTGTACAACATTGGCTACAGTAAAGGTTTTCCCGGATCCGGTAACCCCCAGCAAAGTTTGATATTTCTCACCAATTTCTATTCCTTTGGTAAGTTTTTCAATAGCTTGTGGTTGATCACCTGTAGGTTTATATTCTGATTGAAGATTAAAGTTCATTTGAAATGATGTATACAACAAAAATACGAAAGAAATTTTTAGCCTTCATAAAGTATTTAAAGATGAATGTTTTAATAGTAAATTTTTCGTCAGTCAATCCTGAATACAAAATAAAAAAAAACGCTACTGGAGTAGCGCTTTTTCTCTTCATTTTACTTGAAACTCATTGTCGCAGGCATCTTGTAAATGCTGGCGATAGCTTTTCCGTTTTTTGTCGCTGGTTTCCATGCGACTCCACTATTTACAGCAGTGACGGTTTTAATCATCTCTTTATTGAATCCTTCATTATCACCGGAAGCAGTTACATTAACTACCTTTCCCGTTTCATCAATGTGTATAAATGCTGTTGATTTTACGAGCCTCTCTTTTCCGTCAAAGATACTGGTATCAAGCATTGATCCAACTTTTGATCGAAGTGATTTTGCTCCTTCCGGAAATTCTGCCTCAACAAAATTCTGGTCTTTTTGTGCATCATTTGTGTTAATACCTTCATTGCTGGCTGTTTTTCCTGGAGAAACAGTATCCGAAACAGCTTGTACCATTTCTTTTTTGATTTCCGCTGTGGTTGGTGGTTTCTCTTCCACTGATTTTTCGAAATAATAAGGAGAAGTTAAATGGCTCTGATTCGCCTGCACATTTCCGGCTGTAATGGTGCGCTCAGAGGAATCCTTAATGAATGGTTTCTCTTTTTCTGTGCTGTTGGCTTTTTGCGTATCTGCTGTAAGTCCGGGACTTCCTGCGTATGTTCTTTCAGCGAATAAAGCTGTAGCGGCAATCATTGCGGTGATTCCGGCTGCTTTTTTCAATACAATGAACTTGGATTTTTTTGCTGTCATCATAATAAATCGTTTTTTGGTGTTGTTAAAATTAAATGAATGGGTGAGTGGCAGGTTCTGATGGTGAATAATCTCTTTAAGGATTAAATTCTGGTACTCTTTAATATTGTATCTGTTATTTAAAACAGCTTCGTCAGCAAGAAATTCATGATTGGTGAGTATAGCCTTCTTATAGAAAAAAAGAACAGGATTGAACCAGGTGAATATCTTAAAAATATCCAGAAAAATGAGATCAAGACTGTGTTTCTGATCAATATGTCCTTTCTCATGAAGGAAAATTCTTGTGTCGATTCCATCATCCTTTACATAGGTTTTGCCTAAATAAATAGTGTTCCAAAAGCTGAAAGGAGGAATGTTTTCTTTTATTACCAAAATCCTGTGATTCTGATAAATCCGCTTTTCACCCTGCATTTTTTTAATCGCTCTGAAAGAAAGAATACTTTTGATCAGTAAGAATACGGTGATGGCTCCATAGACAAGCCATACGATACTGACCCAATTGAAACTTTCCTGTTCATGCTGAGCGAATGTGATTTGCTGTACTGTCTCTTCAAATAGGATCTGAGATTTCTGCTCATGTTCTGGAAGCTTTACGGTGATCGAAATAAAAGGAATCACGTAGGAGAGAATCAGTGAGCATAATAAATAGAACCTGTTGAAACGACACATTTTCTCCCTTTCCAGAAACAGATGATAGACCGCGATGAAAATGGAAGAACACAGAATTATTTTCAGAATAATGATCAACATTTTATTCTTTTATTTGCTGGTCGATAATATCACGGAGTTCTTTCAGCTGCTTTTGACTGAATTGGGCATTCGAAGTAAAAAAAGAGGCAAACTGAGTCACCGAGCTGTTGAAAAAACGGTCAATCATAGAGGTCATTTCCTCGTTGAAATATTCCCTTTTTTCTACTTTTGGATAGTATTCACGGGAATTTCCATACTGTGTATAGCCTACCAGATCTTTATTCTGCATCCTTTTCAGCAGAGTAGCAATGGTAGTCGCTGCGGGTTTCGGTTCCGGATAAGAATCCAGAATGTCCTTCATGAAAATGCGTTTCTTTTCCCAAAGGATTTCCATCAGATTTTTTTCTGAACCGGTTAATTTAATTTCTTTCATTCTACAATGTTGTAATTTGTTCTACAAATGTAGAATAAAAATTAATACCAGCAAATTTTTATGGCATTATTTTTCTATCTATCTTTTTACCACTAAATCAAATCATTATGAAATTCAACCCCATTTACGTACCGGCACTCAGTATTTTTGTTCTTTTGTCTTCGTGCAGTAAGAACAATGCCAATGCTCAGCAGACAGGAAAAGATGGCAGTGTAGAAACCGAAAAGCCCAATACAGACTATCAACCTGCTTTTAAAGGTCAGACAAGAATTAAAGCTGTTAAAACAGCCACTGCCTATAAGGTGGAAGTTCTGAATAAAGACCTTGGAAGACCCTGGGGGATGATTAATCTTCCGGACGGCAAATTTCTTATTACCGATAAAAAAGGTCATATGAACGTAGTTTCTCAGGATGGCCAACAGGTTTCTAAAATTGAAGGATTTCCAAAAGTAGACTCTAAAGGACAGGGAGGAATGCTGGATGTAGCGCTTGATCCGGATTTTAAAACCAATAATATCATTTATTTCAGTTTTTCAGAACCTTTTGGAAAGGGAAATCTGACTTCCGTTGCGAAGGGTAAACTTTCTGCAGATCTTAAAAATATTTCAGAAGTAAAAGTTATTTTCCGTGCAGAGCCTTCTTATGACGGTGACAAGCATTACGGAAGCAGGCTGGCATTTGATAAAGATGGATATTTGTTTGTGAGTACCGGAGAAAGATCAGATAAAGAAACCCGGGTGTATGCTCAGAAAACGGATAATTATTTGGGTAAAATTTTAAAAATAACCAAAGACGGTAAACCCGCTCCGGGAAATCCATTCATTGGAAAACAGGGATATAAACCTGAAATATATGCCTATGGGGTAAGAAATCCACAGGGAATGGCAATAGATCCAAATGGAACACTCTGGGATGTTGAAATGGGACCAAGAGGTGGAGATGAAATAAATCTTATACAACCTGGAAAAAATTACGGCTGGGGAGATGTGACTTATGGAATTGAGTACATGGGATCAAAAGTAGGAAACGGAATTACCCAAAAAGAAGGTACGGAGCAACCGGTTTATTATTGGGATCCTGTGATCTCTCCAAGCGGAGTCACTTTTTATACCGGAAATATCGAAGAATGGAAAGGAAACCTTATCATCGGATGTTTGAGTGGAGAGCATATTAACAGAATGGTGATAAAAGATAATAAAGTAGTGGGCGAAGAACGTCTGCTTGCTGATCAGAAAGAACGCTTCAGGGATGTTCTGGATGGGATGGACGGTCATCTGTATGCAGTCACCGACAGCGGAAAACTTTATAAGATTTCTAAAAAATAATAAAAAGAGGCTGTGATTAGAATAAATTCATTTCTGTTACAGCCTCTTTTGTGTATTCTAAAACTTAAAATTAAGTCTTGCGAAAGCCTGTCTTCCTGCAAAACCCATCTGTACAGGATCGAAGATTCCTCCGGATTCTGTATTGCCGTCTACAGCGGCGGTCTGAAGAGTAGGGTAGCGGTTGAATAAGTTTTTGCTTCCGATCGTAAGATTAAAATTTTTCGAGAACTCATACCCGAAAGAAATGTCAGTGGTTACTTTTGCGCCATAAAGCTGATAATCATCTGCACCGTTGTAACCTATCAGTTTCACTTTGTCAAATCGTACCAGCTGAACATTGGCATTAAACTTACTGATCTTATAATTTAAATTCAGATTAATCTTTGTTTTAGGAGCAGAAGCCAGGATAAATGCTCTTTCTCTCGGGCTTAAATAAGTATCTTCTTTTCCTTGTAGTTTTTCTGAAGTATTGACCTTGGTGATCTCCATTTCATTGTAATTTCCGGCCAGAGTTGCAGAAAGTTTTCCATAACCAATATTTTCAGTGTAATTTAAAATAATGTCAACACCCTTTGTTCTGGTGTCTATCGCATTCGTGAAAAACTGAGCCTGGTCAATACGATTATCAATTAAAATCTGCCCAATAGCATCATCATCCTGTGAGAAATTACCGGTTAGTACAATTCTGTCTTTTACTTTGATATAATATCCGTCAATTGTTGCGGTGAATTTTCCGGTATTAAAAGTGAATCCGGCACTACCGTTTAACGAGGTCTCCTGTTTTAATTGTGGAATTCCAACAGTTTTTGCAAGATCACTATCATTGGAGGCAAGCTGAATGGTCACCAGATTTCCTCCCTGGAAATTGGTAAACTGAAGGCTGTAATATTTTTGAGCCAGAGAAGGCGCTCGGAATCCTGTAGAAACCGATCCTCTGAACGCAAATTGAGGCGTAAAGGCATATCGTGTAGCGAATTTACCATTCAAAGTACTTCCGAAATCATTGTAGTTTTCAAACCTTCCCGCTGCACTGATCATCCATTTTTTGGTAATATCCAGTTCAGTGTCTATATAAGCCGCAAAATTATTTCTGTTTTTATTAGCCTCCTGTGAATAGCCGGGAAAGCCTTGCGAGCCGCCAGGTCGTACATCTCCGGAAAGAGGATTGGTAACCAGTAGGTTTCCGGGCGTGTTGGAAGTAACAATGTTTCCATTGATATCATACATTGCATACGATGCTTCTTCCCCTTTAATGATTTCAAACTGTTCATACCTGAATTCAGATCCGAAAGCAACATTTAATCCTTCCAGTACCTTAAACTGTTGGGAAGCGTTAAAGCCTGTTGTATTCTGTAAAAGAGAGTGTCCGCCGGCATTAAAGCTTGTGGGTGATCTTTTTCCTAGCGTAGCATTGATCGTTTTGTCTATCTGATAAGTAAACCTGTTGCTCCCGAATGCATTATAAAAATCGACATCCCAGTTTGCAACTTTAAACTTGAGTCCATTGTCAAAAGTGAAATCTGTAATCGTGGTATTCTCTATAGGATTAAACCCATTGGGATAGACTTCAGGAATATTTCCATCCGCATCGGCGGATCTTGTCCACGCATAAGCATTCGTTTTACGGTAGGAAAATCCTTGACGAGAATAAAAGTTCAGTCCATCAGATAAAGGCACTTCTACATTTCCAAAAAAGTACATATTCTGGGATTTTGCATCTCCAAACTTTTCCCTTGGAGACGAATAACCCTTTTCCGGATTGGCATTTCTAATGGTACGATCTTTATTGATAAATTCAACAGTAAAGTTACCGAAACCTCCTTTGTTGCCTATTTTAGTCCCCAGATTTCCGTTGAAGTTAAAGGTGGTTCCATCTATTTTGTGATCTGACACTACATCTTTGTCTCCGGGGCTTTTGAAAAGATTCATACCGTAAAAAGCATTGCCTTCAAAACCATGGTTACGGTCATTAAGAATAACGTTAATGACCCCAGCGATCGCATCAGAGCCATATTGTGCAGAAGCTCCGTCACGAAGGACTTCAATCCTTTTGATCGCTCCGATGGGAATGGTATTCATATCTGATCCCGTATTTCCTCTTCCTTTGGTTCCGAAAAGGTTGATCAGTGATGACTGATGGTATCTTTTTCCGTTCAACAAAAGAAGCGTCTGGTCTGGCCCGAGACCACGGAGGGTTGCCGGATCTACAGAGTCCGCCCCATCTGATCCTGACTGTTTATTAGAATTAAAAGAGGGGGCCGCAAACTGTAAAAGCTGATTGACCTCTATCTGCCCGGTGGACTGACTGACCTGTTTGATATCAATAACATCTACAGGGACAGGCGTATTGGTCACCGTTCTTTTTTTATTCCGGCTTCCGGTGATCGATACTTCCTCTATTTTTGATTCCTTGGAAATGGTATCATTGGTATTTTGTGAATAAAACATCGTTACAGTCCCTAAAAAAAGAACGCTGGTGTATATTATTTTCATATTTCATATTGGATTTCGTGATTGTTTCAAAAATATTGAATTTTATCTTCAAATCAATGTGAAATATCGCTATTGTGTATGAATTTTTTAAATAGAGGGTGTTTTTCGTTAATTTCAGTAAAATATTAAGTATATAATTATAATTTATGAATTTTTTTAACCTTAAAAACTTTTGATGATCCGGTTAAGGCCTTCCTCCAGAATTTCCCTTGAAGTGGAGAAGCAAATTCTGATATGGCCCTCAGCTCCTTTTCCAAACCATCGTTCAGAACCCGGAACAACTGCTACTTTCCCATGCTGAAGTACGTGCCGGGTAAATTCATCACTGGTAAGATTGTTTTTGATCTTTGGAAATAATACGAAGGTAGCTTCAGGTAAGTTCGGAGTTAAAATCTCTGATCCGCTCAGAATATCATAAGCAAAGTTCCTGTTATTCTGTAAGTGGCTTAGAAATTCTCTATACCATGGTTTTGCGCGCTCCAAGGCAACACTGGCAGCAATTTGTGAAAGCGTAGAAACCCCTTCTATCGTAGAATTGAAATTTGATTTTTCTACAAAGTCATCAAATATATCCTGATCATTACACAAAACAGCTCCAATCCGGAGTCCTGCGATTCCAAATGATTTTGAAAAACCATAAACCGTGAAGCTTTTTTTCCTTGCCTCCTCTGAAACAGATGAATAGGTATGGAAGTCTTTATGGTCATAGATGATGTCACTCCATATTTCATCACTCATCACCCAAAGGTCATGAGCAGAAGCAATTTCAGAGACTTTTTTCAGAACTTCTTTGGAGTATACTTTTCCAAGTGGATTATGAGGATTGCATATACTGATGAGTTTGGTTTTCGGATTGATCAGTTCTGTCATTTTTTCAAAATCAATATCTCCGGTTGTGTGATTTACAGGGCATAATTTGACAGTTCCTCCGGCAGCTTCTACAGATCTTTTGAACAGAAAATCTACGGGATCTAAAATAATGGCCTCGTCTCCAGGCTTTAAAACATAGGATGCAATCAGGAACATTCCCTGCGCAGCGCTGTTCACAGCAAGAACGTTGTCAGGTGTAAAACGGCCATGTTTATCAGTATTAAAATGTTCTGCAACATTTTTTTTAAACTCAGGAAGCCCTGAAAAAGGCCCATAGCTTAAATAGCCGTCTTTGATGTATTCTATGATTCCCTGCTCTATTTCCTGGGCGGTTCTAAAATCCGGATCTGCAGCTGTCAGAGGAATAATTCCCTCTTCTATGGTTGCCCATCTGCCGTTGTAGGCTTTTCTCTTTAAGGCTTCAAAATTGATATCGTTATTACTGAACATTGGCTTTATTTATAGGATATGGGTAAAATATTTTCGGTCAGTTGGTGAAGAGGTTTCAGAAACTCATTCAGCAGGGTTCTTCCGTTTCTGATATGAATTTCTATTTCCGGTTTCCTTTCTGCTTCATATTTTCTGAAGGCATTGACCCTGTTTTTTTCTGTTATCAGACATTGAGTCAGAGTAAAAGAATCCTTTAGTGCTGAGGTTACGCCCTGGCTGGTGAAGGGGATGAGCGGATGGGCAGCATCACCTATGAAAACAATATTATCGTTGAAAAAAGGGTTGAGTTTCTCCAGTTCATAGACCCGCCACAAATGGACATTTTCATAATTTGATCCTTTTACGATAGAAGATACCATAGGATCCCAATCGTTAAAAATTTCAAACATATAGCTTTTCAGGTTTTCAACGGTAGATGCTTCACTGATTTTGTATTTTTCATGATCAAACTGAGCGTACCATAAGACGGTGTCTTCGGAAAGCTTCAGGATCCCGAAAGTAAGTCCGCCATCTTCGTGATGGTATTTCATGAAGTTGTCTTCTAAGCACGCAGCGATCTCCTTACATTTGATGATGTTCACAATTTCATATTCCTGCACCGTTCTCATGACCTCGTCCTGGAAGGTTTCTCTTCTGATACGGCTTTTAGAACCATCAGAAACAATGGCAAGATCAGAATCTAAATACGTTCCGTCATGCTTTTTTAATTTCCCTTTCTGAAGGGTACAGGGGATGACCGTTTCTTCATATGTGATCTTTTCAGCAGGAATATTTCGGGCCAGAATATCAATAAGCGAGCTTCTGGAAATGACAAAGACATCATGGAGTTCTTTTTCTGCAAGTATCTTTCCCTGATGTGAATACCTGATGTATTTCTTTAAAAAATTACCCTGTTTATAAAGCAAGGACTGATCAACGATCTGTGACAGATATTCTATCCCTTCTTTCGGAAGCAGAAAGCCGTGACCTGTAAGATCATCTTTTTTCCTTCTTTCATAAATGTGGTAATCTAATTGATGTTTTTCTAAGTAACTCGCTATGCTTAAGCCGGAGATGCCGGCGCCCACGACAGCAATTTTGTTCATTTCGGAATGATGGATTTTTTCAGTTAGTGTTTACGTTTACGTCCTGTAAACTGTTTTTTTTGATAAGTGCAAATGTAAATTAAAAACGATCATCATTTGAATAAAGTAAATGATTTTAATTTAGAATAATTTATACATAACATAAAAAATACATGAGTTGATATATTTTGATCAGAAGTTTCGCGTGTTTTTTTTTGCTGAAATGTAACTAAAAAACCGGGAGCTGAATCCCGGTTTTATTGTTAAGCTTCTTCAAGCTGTACTGTAAAGTGTCTTAGTAAATCTGGTTCCCAAGTGATTTTATATCCTTTGGAAATCTCTTCACGTCTTTCATATACGTTTTTGATTCCTGCAGCGATGTAGTCCATGTGGTTGTTGGTATACGTTCTTCTAGGAATTGCAAGACGTACCAATTCCAGTTTTGGATAACGGTTTTCTCTGGTTTCAGGGTCTCTGTCGGCTAATAGTGTACCGATCTCTACGGTTCTGATTCCTGCTTCCTTGTAAATCTCAAGTCCTAAAGTCTGCGCAGGATATTCTGCACGGGATACGTTGGGAAGAAAATTTAGGGAATCAATAAAAACAGCATGTCCTCCGATGGGTTTCTGAACAGGAATTCCGTATTCAATCAGTTTGTTTCCAAGATATTCCACCTGAGAAATTCTGCTTTCAAGGTAAGCGAATTCTGTTGCTTCATCCAGACCAACGGCCAAAGCAGCCATATCTCTTCCGGCCATTCCTCCGTAGGTAATGAAACCTTCATAAATGATTGTAAAGTTGGATGCTTTTCTAAAGATTTCTTCACTGTTTAACGCAATGAATCCTCCAATATTAACAAGACCGTCTTTCTTGGAACTCATCGTCATTCCGTCTCCGTATGAGAAGATTTCCTTACAGATTTCTTTGATGCTTCTGTTTTCCTGGCCTTTTTCTCTTTTTTTAATGAAATAAGCATTTTCTGCGAATCGCGCTGAGTCAAAGAAGACAGGAATCCCATATCGGTTGGAAAGTTCTCTTACTGCTTTCATGTTCTCCAGAGAAACAGGCTGTCCTCCCGAAGAGTTACAAGTGATCGTAATCAAACAGAAAGGGATGTTTTCTTTAGGATGGCTTTTGTAAATCTCTTCCAGCTTTTCCAGGTTGATGTTTCCTTTAAACGGATGCAGATCATTAATGTCAAAAGCTTCATCGATGGTACAGTCTACTGCATGTGCCTTTCTGAACTCGATGTGACCTTTAGTCGTGTCAAAATGAGAGTTTCCAGGAACAACATTGCCTTCTTTTACCAGAACTGAGAAAAGAACGTTTTCAGCAGCTCTTCCCTGGTGAGTTGGTAGTAAATATTTAAAACCGGTGATTTTTTCAACGGCATTCTGAAGCTGTTCAAAAGATCGTGACCCGGCATAGCTTTCATCTCCGGTCATCAATGCGCCCCATTGTCTGTCGGACATCGCTCCTGTCCCGGAATCGGTAAGAAGATCGATGAAAACCTGGGATGACTTTAGGTTAAAAAGATTATAATTGGCATCTTTAAGCCATTGCTCTCTTTCTTCTCTGGTAGACTGGCGGATTTCCTCCACCATTTTGATACGGAATGGTTCCGCGTACGGTAATTTCATGCGTTAAAATATTTTTTAGATTGTTTGTAAAGAAAATTTGTTTGAAAAAAATTTCAAATTCATCAATGTATATTTAAAAGGGAGCAGAAGAGATTACTCCGGAGCTTTAAATATATTGTCGTCAGAATGGAACCCGGCTACACCGCCGCTTACGGCAAACTTCATGGCAGAAGCCGCAGTCATTCCCACAACAGGTTTGATGTTTTTTTCTTCAGTAACAATTACCCATCCTGAAATAGCGTAGGAGTGGGGCAGATATACCGCAACGTAATTGTGCTTGTCAACGTCCGACATTTCTTTTTGGGTCAGAAAGCCGATTCTCCAGATTTCAGGATTTTCGTTGGTTTTTACCCAGACCGGATCGTTGAATTTCTTTTTGTCTCCTACAAATGAAGACATGACGTCTTTTGTAGGCGTATAGATGTGTTTCACCCCGGGAGTTTTCTCCAGCAGGCTATCCATGGTGTCAAAAAAGAACCGTCCGACTACGAATTTATTTCCAAGATAGCCCAGGATTGCAGTCATCAGTATGGTTGAAATGAAAACCAGACCCGGGACTTCCCTTGCGACAGATGGAATAAGGTTGTCAATAGCACTGACAATATACCATATCACAAAGATGGTCAGCCCGATCGGGCCAATAATAACCAGTCCCTGAAAGAAATTTTTCAGAAAAAAATTAGCAATATTTTCGAAAGTCGGTTTTTTCAACGTGGATTTTTTACTTTTTTTATTTTAACCGTGAATGGTTTCTTTGTTTCCGTAAGATTTGATGATACTGGCTTCGTATTCCAGCCATTCTTCCCAGCGTTGGTTTACCTTTTCGAGATCACCCAGCTGTCTTGCAAAACCAATGAAAGTCGTGTAATGATTGGCTTCTGAGATCATTAATTCTTTATAAAAAGCTTTAAGCTCTTCATCTTTGATGTTTTCTGTAAGAACTTTAAATCTTTCACAGCTTCTTGCTTCAATCATGGCAGCGAAAAGTAATTTATCAACAATTAAATCTTCTCTTCGTCCCTGAACAACAAATTTAGCCAGTTCATTGACGTAATCATCTTTTCTCGCCTTTCCGAAAACATATCCTCTTTTCTTGATAATTTCGTGAACCTGGCTGAAATGGTCGAGCTCTTCCTGCGCAATGGCAATAAGTTCCGTTACAATTTCCGGGTATTCTGGGAGCATATTGATTAAACTGATGGCATTGGTTGTGGCTTTCTGCTCGCACCACGCATGATCCGTTAAAATTTCTCCTATGTTTCCTTCTGCAATATTTGCCCACCTTGGATCGGTAGGAAGTTTCAACTTAAACATGTTTTGAATTTTTTGTAAAATTAAAATAAATTGCGATACTAAAGTTTTTTTTTATTTCAAATAGAGAGCTAAAGTGTTAAGAAGCAGTTTTTCTCCTTAAAAATTCCAGAACTTTCCACCCGAGATCGTCTACCTTTTTTAATCCTGCTGCAATAATGAAGGCAAAGATTATATTAATGATATAAATGAGGATCATCAGCGTCCACCAGGGCATATTTTCTTTTAAAGCAACAACTATAAAATAGACGAGCGAGGAACTTATTCCCTGAGCGAAGTAAAAGAAAATGGCATTCTTTCCGATGTGGGTAACAAAATTTTCTTTTGTAATTTTTAATCTGTTATAAAGCACCAGTAAGGTAGTGAGGGAGAATAATGACCAGATAATATAAGGAATCTTTGGCGGGAATTTATTTTTATTGATTTTATAAAAGATCTCACTTCCATAATACCAGAACATCCAGATCAGGGCCGCCGCAACTGCTGCGTAAACGACAGGAATAGCTTTGGCCGGAATTTTTTTTCCGCGCATTCTGTTGGCAATTAAAAAGATGGCCAGGTAGAAAGCTACATAACCGACTTGACCTGTAGGATAGGTTTCCGGGAAAATATTGAATACTAAGGTTAAAACAAGGCAAAGTCCTATGAACCAGTTGACATGTCTAGGAAAAAATCTTAAAATTAATACTCCAAAAACAGCTAAAATAAAATAAACTTTGAGGTACCAGAAGCTGCCCATAACCACTGGGAAAGTGTCTGCATTCGTATATTGGTGAAGGTACCAGTTTCCAAGATTCTGCCATTGCGGGATATCGGAAACACCGGTTGTGGCATATTTTGATCCAAACGTTGAATAAAAGCTCTGAAGCCATTCCATAGAAAAGAATGTTAATCCAAATACTTTGAAAAAGTAATCTAAAAAGAAAAGGAAGGTGACAAAGATCATATAGGTGATCTGAAGTTTTAATAACCTGTACAATGTTTTTTCTACGTTCGATCCGGAAGTAATTCCACTGAGTGCATAAAAAAGCGCAACATCAAATACCAGAGAAAATACTCTGATTTCTGCAGGAATATAAAACTGTCCCGACCAGAAAGCGGTATGGATGAATATAATGGAAAGTGTGGCTATTCCCTTGGCAAAATCAATGTAGAGGTCTCTGTTCATTGTTGTACGATATGGCTCAAAAGTAAATAAACTTTAGGATATTTGTCGATAAAAATAAAAAGAGACAGGACATTGCTGCCTGCCTCCTTTGTTAAATATGCTAAAAATGAATGTTTATTGAAGTTGTTTAAATTCTTCTGCAGAAATTTCTCCCGTCTGAATTTTTCTAAGTTCATCCATGTATTGGCTCATATAAGCATCGATCTCCGGGTTTGCGGAGTTTTTGCCCATTTTATAAGTTCCGTTTAATACACCCTGATAATAATAGAAGAAATTATAGTCGAAATTCGCGGCATTAAGATCGTACTGTCCGAGAAGAAATCCTAAACGTACAGCGGATCTTCTTTGTGGAGGAGTTCCGTGATGGTTGGCGCTGTTCGTTTGATAATCTCCGATGCTTTGTGCAAATTCATAGGCAGCGGCAATTTCTGTAAAGTTGGTTTTGTTGTATCCGTTCGGTCTTCTTAAATAATATCCTGCAAAACCATCTGCTTCCAGTTCGTTGGGTCTTGCGGTGGATTCATTAACGGTAGGCAGTCCAAAAATGTATTGTAACTGATGACCATATTCATGAGCAAGGATCATGGCATTGACAATATCTCCGCCTTTGCTTTTTGCATCATAATAAATAGCGTAGCCATAGTAAATCTTTCCTGTGGAATAAGAAATGGCATTGTACGTAGAATTAAAGTTGGAAGGGTCATTCACAAATCGAAGGGTAGGATTGCTTCTTCCCCATAAACTTGCAATTTTAGTCATCTGAGAATTCATAAAGTTGGTGTCCGTAGAATTCTGAAGAGTAGTGTACAGTAAAGAAGATGAGCTCCAGTTCTGGTCTACATAAGAGCAGCTTTTTTGAAGATCTCCCGGCTGTTCGATCTTTGCGCTTGCAGATTGAGATTCAGGAAGAACAGATTCTTCCATTTTGTCGTCACGGCAGGCTGACAATGAGAAAGCAGCCATGGCTCCTGCTAATAAGCAGAATTTGAAGTTTCTTTTCATATAAAATATTTTTGGTGATAACGAAGGTATAAAATTATCTCTTAATTATGAGTGCTTTAATGTGATAAATTATTCAAAACATAGTGAATTTATATTTTTTGTATTATTTTGATGAAAAAAATAAATCTAATTGTAAATATTAATAGGAATTTGTACAGGTAATTTTCTTTTATGCCTTGATATAACTAAGAAAAAGGGATGAATAGACCATTGAGTATTGATTTTAAACTGTTGGTAATAAGAAATTATTTCTTTTCAAAATAGGTTTACGATTGAATATTTTACAACGGGGAATTCTTTAAATGACCCTAAATTGTTTTTCTAAAAAAATACAGATCTGATTGCAAGCTATTTAGAAAATTATTCATATATTTGCACCTCGAAATAACTAAAAATTTATAAACAATGTTTGCAATTGTAGAAATAGCAGGGCTTCAATATAAAGTTGAGCAAGACCAGAAGTTGTTTGTAAACCGTTTGAAAGGAGAAAAAGGAGACAAGGTTTCTTTTGATAAAATTCTTCTTACTGTAAACGGTTCAATCACTGTTGGCGCCCCAGCTGTAAGCGGTATCACTGTAGATGCAGAGATCCTAGACCATGTAAAAGCTGATAAAGTAATCGTTTTCAAAAAGAAAAGAAGAAAAGGTTACCAAGTAAAGAATGGTCACAGACAATCTTTAACTCAGATTCGAATCACTGGTATTACCGGTTTTGAAGCTGGAGCAAAGAAAGTGACTAAAAAAGAAACAGCAAAAACTGAAATTCTTTCTGACAACGCAACTGTTAACTTTGGTGAAGATCATGAACTGAACTATCACCTGAAGAAAAACAACTTGTCTCAGTCTAAAGAGAACAGAGAAACTTTAATTACTTTAGGTAAAGCAGTTAAAGTGGAATTAGAAAAAACTATTCTTACTCACGAAGAAGTAGATGCTGCTATCGTTAAGAATATTGATCAATTTAAAGCACTTAACAAATAATCCAGTAATAAAATGGCACACAAGAAAGGAGTCGGTAGTTCCAAGAACGGTAGAGAGTCTCACTCTAAGAGATTAGGTGTGAAGATTTTCGGTGGACAAGAAGCTATTGCCGGAAATATTATTATCAGACAAAGAGGTACACAACATCACCCGGGTGAAAACGTGGGAATGGGTAAAGACCACACTTTGTTTGCATTAGTAGACGGTAAAGTAGTTTTCAGAAAGAAAGCAAACAACAGATCTTTCGTATCTGTAGAAGCAAACGCATAATTTTTTAAGCGTTTTATAAAAATTGAAACCTCGGCATTTGCTGAGGTTTTTTTATGTCTATATCCGTTAAAAGCAAAATATTTTCGCCAATATTCCAATTTTGGTGAAATATTTATATATTTGTTAACCATCAAATAACAAATCATATGCGGATGCCGAAAAGCGTAGAGAGTAGGCGAACAAATCAAAGCTAATTATTATGAAAAATCTCAGAAAATTATCTAAGAACAAACTTAGAACTATTGCCGGTGGAGCTGTATTGTGTCCACCTCCTGCAACTACCTGCGGTGAATGGTGTTCATGGACATCACAGCAGAGACTTAGATGTATTAATATGGTTATGGACCCGGATCCTTGCCCATGTTAATGTAAATAAAGTTATTGAAAGGCCTCAGCATACGCTGAGGTTTTTTTATTTTCAAGGATAAATAATTCTACCCTATTCCACTGTAATGAAACATATATCTATTTGTTTAACAGATAAATAAACAGTAGCTACCGTATGTGATATCTGGTGGAATGACTGATTTGAAGAAAATGCATTTTCCTGCTTCATGTTAATGAGGGTTGGAAATGCTAAGTGTACAAACCTGAATAAAGTCAATATTCATGAACTTAGTAAGAATGAAATGGGCTGCATCTTCGAAGATGCAGCCCGTTCTTATATTGTCTTCTTATTAAAATCCTACCTGGAATCCTGCTTTGATACCAAATGTAGAAATATCAGGTCTGTCGAGATAATTTCCTCTCCAGTTGAAGTCTACTCTAAAGATCCTAAGGTTTCCGATTCCTATATTTTCAATTCCGAATCCATATTCAAAATAAATCTGCTCACTGGGTGCGGAATATTTAAATCCGTCTACATTGATCGCTTTAGACGCGTCACTTAAAGTTCCGTAAGCACTTCTGATAAAGGCAATCTCTCTGAGCTTCAGTTTTTTAATCAAAGGAATGAAAGAAAGTATCTTTCCATTAAAGTGATGTTCAAGATGAAGTGTTGAATACGTATCAGCAACAAATTCATAATAATTAAGCTGTGCAAATGTATTTTGTGCCAGACTGTAAGATTGGTTTCCCGGGATTACATTCTGAAGTCCTAACGGAACATTGTCGAAAGTCTTTCCAGCCTCGAAGCTGATCATGGTCTTACCCCAGCTTCCGAGCAATACGGGCTTGTAGAACATAAACTGAAGTCTGTTGTAATTGAAATCACCATTGAATAATCCTTCAATTCCTCTCGTGTATTTCAATATAATAGTAGGTGCCAATGTTCCATGTTCATAACGGTCTACTCCGGTCTGGGAGAATTTGGCTCCCGGTCTTGCAATTAAGCTAAGCGTAACGTGAGAATCATTAAGGGTTTTTCGCAAATCACCATTGCGGTAGTACATCAGGCTGAACTTCTCGGGATTGGCAGATTTGATGCTCTGCAGGGTTCCGTCTACTCTTACCTGGAAGTTTTTCCATGGCTCAATAGAGGCAAAAATATTAGTTTTGTTGATAGAACTCAAAGAAGCGTTCTCTCCTCTGGCAAAAAGGGTGGATGATGCAAAAGTTCTTGCCATGATTCCGTCATCAGTCGTAAGCTGTACCCCAAGTTGTTCGATGTCTCGCTTGGTTCCGGCGCCAATCATAAATCTGTTGACCCTGTTGAACATGTAGCGAGCTTCTGCTCCGTATTTAACCTGTTGGTCTTTGAATCCGTATGCGGTATAAAACTGAACTCTCCAGGGATCATTTTGTCCGAAATACGTTCTGGCTCCCAGTCTTATCCTGTCTCCTTCAACCTCATTTTTACCATAAATTGAAAAAATAGGACCGATATCAATACCTTTAAAGGCGTTGTAATATCCTGATGCGAGTGTTTCGTAGATTTTAACAATACGGTTGAATTTTGGGGTCTGCTGAAGCCTGTCAAGCATCTCGTAAACTCCCTGCTCCGATTTTGATAATGAGTCCGGTCTTGCTTTTGCCCAATAAGCATCGTCTTTATCAACAAATTTATCATCGTATTCTTCTTCTCTGCGGGTAAATACTTTGTCATCAAGAGGCTTGTTGAATTCATACTGTGAATAATCAACGGACCGTTTTGCAATAATACTTTTTGAAGTTCTTTTTTTCGCAAAAGGGGTAAGCTCTATTTCTGTAATGAATTTTTTAGGAAGGAATGTATTTTCGTCAGGATTATCATATTCCAGCTCTGTGGAAATACTATTGATAAAGTTAACGTTGATTTTCTGGGTTGATTTTAAAGTGGCTCCCAGCACAGCATAGCTATCTGTATCTATATAAAGGTATCCCTGAAAAGCTAAAACGTCTTTCCTTTTGGGTTGATATCTGATCTTATAAGCATTCTCTCCGTGGATAGAGATCGTATCGGTTAAGTTATAATCGTAGGTGCTGAATCCATTGGTGCCCACGGGGCTAGGAAATCCGATGTCAAAATAATTTAACGTGTTATCGTAAATATTAATATCTCTGTAGAGGTTTTTTGCCGTAATGGTGATGACCTGATTATCCTGAAATCCTGATGTTTTTTGGGCGACAAGTAATCTTTTTGTCTTTTTCCCCGGTTTGTTTTCCCCGAAATTTTCATACATGGACTCATTCAGGAATATAGGAAGTCCTATTTTTCCGCTCGCTGTAGAATCAGCATAATCAAAAATAAAGTCAAGTTTGTTAAAGATCTTTTTACTCATAAAAGCACTGTCCAGATTGTTGGCGTCAAACTGGATTTTTTCATACTCTTTATAGGTATAGGTGTCGAACTTTTCTAAGCCGTTATTTCGTTTTCTTTTCCATACTTCCTGCATAATGGCATAAGCAGGATTTTCCTTCTTGTTTTTATACTTAGGTTTTTCGTTATGGATGACAATCTCAGCAATGGTATTTTCTTTTTCCTGTGAAAGTTTTACGAAAATGTTTTCTGCTGTTTCAGGAGTAATGTTAACGGTTTCAGCGGAATAGTTCTTTTTCGAAAATTTTAGTTTATAAATAATGCTGTCAGACTGGACGCTGAAGTTTCCCACGGAAGTCTTCAGAAAAGGGGTTGTGCTGTCATTGATAAAGATATCTACACCGGAAATTTCTTTGTTGGTTTTTGCATCGGTGATTCTACCGTTTGCTGTGTTTTGGGCATACGTGAGACAGGATATAAAAAGCAGAAAAAAAAGGTTGTAATATTTGGAGTTGTTATTTAACATCATTTGGTTCTTCAGGCAATTAGCACAAACAAAAAGCGTGCTGTTAATTTAAAAAAGATCATTTTTTTTAACGTTTTCTGTGAAAAATCACAAAACTACAAATGTAACGAAAATAACAGGAAAAGATTGTGATAATAACTGGCTTGATGAAGGGAAATTTTGCCATTATAATTCGGTATGTGATTCACGAATATGTTTTTTCGCTATTCACATCTTTTCCACAATTTATCAGCATAGGAAAATTGGATTATCAACACCCTTTAAATATGTTTTCGTTAGGTTATTCACATGATTTTAACAGATTAATATTGTGTTTTCCATGATATCTTAATACCTTCTTAATAGTTTTTCCACAGGTTATTAACAATAGTAATTTATTTAATTTCAATTGATTATTCAATTTAATGAGCTTTTTCCACATTAAATAATAGTTATTTGTGGATATCTGAAATGATAGGTAAAAAGAAGAAGAAGTTGACGTCTTTAGCTATTTTGTGGAAAATTATGGGATGTGGAAAAGTAAGTTGATCGGAATTTAAGTAAAATAGATTAATTAGATAATGAAGACTTGCTGATATTGATGGTTCAAATACCTCCTATTATCTGAGGTCCGGATACAAAAAAAAGACCTACATTTCTGTAAGTCTTTTTGGCTCCTCCTGCTGGGCTCGAACCAGCGACCCTCTGATTAACAGTCAGATGCTCTAACCAACTGAGCTAAGGAGGAATTTTCCTCTGTTTAAGGTGCTGCAAATATAAAAGGAATATTAATATCAGGCAAATTTTATCCTTAATAAACGGCGGATTTTGAGCAAAAATGTTGAATTTCAGGAAGAAATATTTCAATCTTTTTTTTGTTTAACTCTAATAATCCTCAAATAAATGACGAAAATAGAGTTCCGGAGATTCTAAAAAATTCTTGGTCAGCTCATAATGCTCTGTCTCTTTGTAATGAGTTCGTTGAATTGGATCATCCAATAAATAAATTTCGGCGCCGGGATAGCTCATCAGAATCGGAGAATGGCTGGAAATGATGAATTGAGCCTTTCCTGCTTTTTCTAATTTGTGAATGACGGATAATAATGAAAGTTGTCTTTGTGGTGAAAGGGCAGATTCTGGCTCATCAAGGATATAGAGGCCCTTCTGGAAGTGATTATGGAATAATGAAAGGAAAGCTTCGCCATGCGACTGTTGATGCAGGGATTTGCCTCCGTACGCGTCAAGAGCCCTTCTGTCTTCTTTGGCGACTTCATCAATATACGTGGCGAAGTTGAAAAAACTTTCGGCTCTCATGAAAAATCCCTGGCCTGTTTTGGTTTTCCAGGATAGGGTAAGCAAAATAAAAAAGACCTACATTTCTGTAAGTCTTTTTTTGGGCTCCTCCTGCTGGGCTCGAACCAGCGACCCTCTGATTAACAGTCAGATGCTCTAACCAACTGAGCTAAGGAGGAATGTCCTTTGTTTTAAGTGGTGCAAATATAGGACGAATATTTATACCTTACAAATATTTTTTAGAAAAAATTTCAAAAAAATTATAAACTGCCGGTAAGTGCTTTAAAGATATCACTTCCGAAGATCAGTAACATCAATCCTAGCAGGAAGATAACCCCAATCATCTGTGCGTTTTCCAATACTTTCTGAGGTACAGGTTTGCCTGTAACTACTTCCCATAATGTAAACAAAACGTGTCCGCCATCTAATCCAGGAATTGGAATAAGATTCAGGAATGCCAACCATACCGAGAACATTGCTGTAAAACTCCAGAACATACTCCAGTTGATAGATACACCTCCGTCTTTCGACTTCTCTACAGGCATATTCTTGATGATCGCCAAAGGACCACCCACTTTTTTGTATCCCTGAACTTTCTTGTTGAATACCAGTTTAAACTGCTTCACCTGATACGTCAAACTTTCAATGCTTCTGGTAAAGCCTCTTCCGATAGATTCTATAAATGTGAAATGTTGTGTGCTGGCGAACTTTTGCATTTGCTTATAAGACATAATGCCTAGTGTGCCTTCTTTGGAAACCTGAAGGGTTAAAGGATGAACTGCCCCGGCTCTTAATACTTCCGTATTAATTGCTTTTCCTGAATTCTTTACAACAACACCTTGCAGTTCGTCATAATAATTGATTTTCTGGCCATTTACAGAAACGATCTGATCTCCTATTTTTAAACCTGCTTCAGCTGCTTTAGGATTCACGATGGAATCAATAATAGGTAAAGATCTTGGCGTAAGGAATGCTCTTGGATTCTCATCTTTGAAAGCCAGTGCTTTTCCGTCATCATTCGTGTTGAAAGTAACTTCCTTACCATTTCTTAGAACAGTTACCTGATCACTTAATAAAATATCCAAAGACAGTTTATCCAGATTGTTCTGGACCTTTCCATCTACTTTTAAGATTTTATCACCGTCTTCAAAGCCCATTGCTTTGGCAATATTGGTATAATGCATCGGCGTATCTACCTTCGTGGTATCAAAAGAGGTTTCTCCGTTGAAATAAGAAAGACTTCCGAAAATAATCCAGGCAAGGAAAAAGTTTACTGTAACCCCTCCAAGCATGATGATTAGTCTCTGCCATGCCGGTTTCGATCTGAATTCCCATGGCTCAGCAGGTTTTTTCATCTGCTCGGTGTCCATGCTTTCGTCAATCATCCCTGCAATTTTCACATAGCCACCAAAAGGAAGCCATCCGATTCCGTATTTCGTCTGCTCAGGATGTTTTCTCCAGTCGTTGTCTGAAAGTTTTGATATATCGATAGGGACTTCTTTCTCTTTACCATCTACTACAATGGTTTCTGTGTCCGGAAGGTTTTTCGAAATAAATTTATACTGCCATTTTCCGTTGATCTTCTTCATTGAAAAGAGAGAAAACCAAGGATCGAAAAACAGGAAGAATTTCTCAGCTCTGGTCTTAAACCATTTTGCCGGTAAAAAGTGTCCAAGCTCATGAAGAACCACTAAAATAGAAATACTTAGTATGAACTGGAAAATCTTGATTGCTAATTCCATTAATAATTTTTAGATTTAATTTGCAAAGGTAACAATTATCAAAACTATGCCAAATAAAAAAGCCTCCCTAAATGAGAAGCTTTGTCATATATTAAGCTGATATTACAGATTGAAAGAAACACCTATACTGCCGTTATTGCCTACTTCTGCAAAAACACCCACTTTCTCCGTGAAAAAGTAACGCGCTCCGATGTGGGCTCCAATCCCAAAATCTTTCCCTAGTACTCCCACGTCAACTCCTGGGTAAATATCCCATTTAGCGGGTAGGTCAAGAGCTTCCTGAAGGTGGAAATTCACCCTTCCGAATACAAAAACACGGTTGTCTTTGTCATTATCTTTATAATCACCAAAGTAAGCATTAAGCCCTGCTCCAACAGATACAAGCTTGTTTAGTCCATAGTCATAAGTTCCTGTAACTCCCGTTCCATAACCCCATGCACTCAATCCAAGCTGAATTTTCTGATCACCTTTTCCTGTATAAGCCTGCGCATTGGCGGTAGCTCCACAAAAAATAACCATGAATGTAAAAATTAACTTCTTCATAAACTTTAAATTTTTAATGATAACGATAAGAGGTATCATTATCAAAAATGAAACCGAATATTTCAGAAAATATAAAATTTACAGAAAATCAATGGGTATTTTGCTAGTGGACAAGCGTATTATATTTCTCAAAATATCTTAACCCCAGCTCTCTTTGCCCTTTTGCATCAAAGTGTATATGATCATAGGAATTTATTCAGCTTAGATATTTCAAAAGGAAATGTAGGGTCTGCATATGCTGAATTGTTAACTCTGTTTGGGGTCGTTTTAATCTTTTCCTGCTGTGCTATTCTTGAAGGATGTCGGTTCACCCAGAACGGAACCATTCCCCCCAATACAATTGGAAGATTAGGATCATTTAAATCCTTTCGTAGATCTCCAATAAATTTGTCCAGTAATGTAGTATAATTTGTGGTATTTACATTAAATTCTCCCTGATGCCATAATATACCTTTTAAAGAACTCCCGGGATTATTATTGAGTGCGGTTAAAGTTCTCTTTACTGCATCGTTATACAGGGGGGTGTTTTTAGACCATTGCTGTATGGTGGTACCTCCATAGCCGCAGGGAACGAGCAATATTTTACGATCGGGTTTTAGCAAATATTGTTTATATTTTTTTGCGAAAGTTAATCCGAAACCTATCTTACTGTTGTTGGAGGTCCAATGATGTAAAGCTTCACTGGCGACAATAACTTTATTATTGAATGTACCATGCCTCCCTACTTGGAAAATATCGGGATCTATGGTATCTATCATTGGATCGTAACCTATTCCATAATGGGTATTGGATTGTCCGGCGATTAAAAAAATATCGTACTGTGGCGCGGCTGTTTTTGATTGCAATAAATGAACTTCTTCTTCAATGTTGTCTGTTGTGTTTGTGCAGTGTACAAAAAAGAATGCCATAAGTACTAGAATAAATTTTTTCATGTGTTTGTGTTTAATCATCATTTGTTGTGTAATATATTTGTTTACTGATAAATTTGTAAAAATTCTTTAGTAATTTGCTTTTGGATTATTCAACTAATTGGTAAATGAATTGTATCCCCTATTCTGAATGTTTTTTGGATCGGAATAAGGCTATTATTAATCCCCTTTTTGTGATATAAAGCAATTTTTATGCCATTTGAAATATAAATAATATGAAAATTATAGGATTAAATTTAGATATTGTCTGGAAAGACAAAAAGAAAAATTTTCAAATAATCGAGGGTGAGTTGAAAGATCTGGAAGCAGATATTTTTCTCCTTCCAGAAATGTTTTCTACAGGTTTCTGTATGGATGCAGATGAAGTTTCAGACAGGCATGAAGAATCTCTGGAGTTTTTGAAAAAGATGGCAAAAGAAAAAAATGCAGCCTTTTGTGGAAGTGCTCCGGTAGAAATGGGTGGTCATTTTTATAACAGAATGTATTTTGTGCAGCCTGACTCCGAAAGTTTTTTCTACGATAAAAGACACCTTTTTTCTTTTTCAGGAGAAGATCAAGTGTATAGCCCGGGACATAAAAGGGTCATTGTGAATTATAAAGGATTCCGGATTTTACTTCAGGTATGCTACGATCTTCGTTTTCCGGTATTTGCAAGAAATAATGATGATTATGATGCTGTTTTATACATCGCCAACTGGCCTGAGAAGAGAGTCGGAGCATGGGAACATCTTTTAAAAGCCAGAGCCATTGAAAACCTGTCTTTTGTTTTTGGTTTAAACAGGATTGGGACGGACGGAAATAATCTTTTTTATCAGGAAAGTTCACACTGCTTTTTCGCAGACGGAACTGAGATTTCCCAAAAAAACGGAAATATCATCTCTGCAGAACTCAATATAGATGAATTGAAAGACTTCAGACAGCACTTTCAGTTTCTTAATGACAGAGATAAGTTTACAATAGATTTATAGGAAAAGGCTGAATTTGAGACTAAAGCAGAATATCTTCTTTTCTCAATTTCAGCCTTAGCCTGAATTTTTAAGAATATTGTTTAAGCAGTTCCGTGAGTGTATTCACATCATGAACACCGCTTTCTTTCCATAAGAGTTCACCGTTTTTGAACACCGCCAATGTTGGAACTCCCCGAACTCCATATTGTGCCGCCAACGCGGGATATTGGTCTACATCTACTTTGATAATTCTGGCTCCTTCGCCGATATTTTCCTTTACCGTATTTAAAACAGAGGATTGTACTTTACATGGCTGACACCAGGTAGCAAAAAAGTCAATAAGTACAGGTCTTTCCGAATTGATGATTTCCTGAAATTTTTGTGACATAGTTCTAGTTTTTATTGAAACCATTAAGATTCTCCTTGATCAATCTTAATGGCTTAATTATTTTTACTTTCCGGATGATTTCTCATCCTGTATTGCTTTTACATTTTTCCAGCTGGTCCCGTCATAAGCCTCTATGCCGTTTTTCTTCAGGATTTCCATTGCCTGATCGGCCTGTATTCCTTTATTACAGAACACAACAACTTTTTTGTCTTTCAGCGAATCTATAGTATTCTGTAGTTCAGCTAATGGGATGTTGATAGCGTTCTTTGCGGTTCCTGCTTCATACTGTTCCGGAATTCTTACATCCACTAAGGTGGCATCTGAACTGTTGACCACTTCTCTGATATCTGCTATTGGGGCTATTCCCGTACCCGCTGTTTTACAAGAGGTTACCACTAAAATTGCAGCTAAAAGGAATCCGGAAATCTTTACTGTCATGATATTACAAAGTCTTTGACTGGCATACAAAATCTGTAGTTGGTAGTTTTTCCGTCTTTTTAATCCCGTTGAAACCTCCTTCTATTTCAGTAAAGTTTCTGATTCCGTGTGCATTAAGGATGCTTGCTGCAATCATGCTTCTGTATCCACCTGCACAATGAAGGAAGAAGTGTTCCGAGTCATCTATGGTTTTTACCCAGTCACTGATGGTATCCAAAGGCTTATTGAATGCATTGTCAACGTGTTCCGCAGAATATTCGCTTAGTTTTCTGACATCGATTACTTTAGCGTTTTCTGTAAACTGTTCAGCGAATTCAGCGGGAGATATTCTTTTGATTTCGTCAGTTTCTTTTCCTGCATCTTTCCATGCACTGAAACTGCCGTCGAGATATCCTAAAACATTGTCAAAACCAACTCTGCTTAATCGGGTAATGACTTCTTCTTCACTTCCTGTATCAGTTACAAGTAAAATAGGATGTTTTACATCTACAATCATATTTCCGACCCATGGCGCAAAATCTCCTTTTAAACCGATATTAACTGAATTAGGAATAAATCCTTTATGAAACTCTGCGGGGCTTCTTGTATCTAAAATTAAAGCACCCGTATCTTCTGCAAAAGCCTCAAAATCTTCAGCAGCAATCGGACTTAGGCCTTTGTTCATTACCACATCCAGGCTTTCATATCCGCCTTTGTTCATGGCTACATTCATTCCGAAATATTTCGGTGGAGCAGTAAGACCGTCCAGAACTTCTCTGATGAATGATTCTTTATCAGGCTGGTTAAGCGCATAATTGGTCTTTTTCTGATTTCCCAGAATGTCGACTGTTTCTTTCTGCATATTTTTTCCACATGCTGAACCTGCACCGTGAGCAGGATAAACGGTAATACTGTCGTCCAGAGGGATAATTTTTGTCTGAAGACTGTCATACAGAATTCCGGCAAGATCTTCCTGCGTAAGATTGGTTGCTTTCTGTGCCAGGTCAGGCCTTCCGACGTCACCCAGAAACAGAGTGTCGCCTGTAAAAATAGCCGTTTCAACACCGTTTTCATCGATGAGCAGATAGGTGGTACTCTCCATCGTATGTCCCGGAGTATGAAGTGCTTTTATTTTTATTTTTCCGATCTCAAAGATCTGATTATCTTCAGCAATGATTGCATCAAATGCAGGCTGAGCAGTAGGTCCGTAAACAATGGGAGCCCCGGTTTTTTGACTTAAATCCAAATGTCCTGAAACAAAATCAGCATGGAAATGAGTCTCAAAAATATATTTTAAAGTAACATTGTCTTTTTCTAGACGATCCTGATAAGGTTTTACCTCTCTCAAAGGATCAATAATGGCAGCTTCATTTTCTGATACAATATAATAGGCACCCTGAGCCAGACAGCCCGTATATATTTGTTCAATTTTCATTGGGTCTTTTTTAAATTTTAGATAAAGATACGAAGTATTAGATGAAATGTAAATGAAATGTTAAATCCGTGCGATAGTTTCTTTCAATATTCGAGGGGGTGAAAGCCTTAAAATCCTTTGTTTTCAAATGGAAAGGGGATGTCGTGAAAAAGTGATTTAATGCAATGTTTTTTATCATGTGCAAAAAATGAAAATAATTGTGTAGGGCCATTCTTTGCATTGTTCCCTTCTCTCATTGTTTTGAATTTGAAGAAAAGGGCATTCATGGATTTTTAAAGTGTATTCACTAAGATTATTCCGGAATATCACTTTAATGGTCAGATATTTTACAAAAACTTTTATATTTATAGGTTAAAAAAGATCAGATGGCAGACAAAACACAATTTATTGAAGAACTGAACACAAGATATACTCCAAAAGGAGAACACATTATACTGGGAAAGGGAATGCTGGACGGTGAAGTAGTACCGGAAGTCAATGTAACTATTCCTTTGAAAACAATCAACCGTCATGGTCTTATTGCAGGGGCCACAGGAACGGGAAAAACAAAAACACTTCAGGTATTTGCAGAGCAGCTTTCTCATGCAGGAATTCCATCTTTAGTTTTGGATATTAAAGGTGACTTTTCAGGAATAGCTGAAGCCGGCCAGATGAATCCTGTGATTGAAGAAAGATATGCCAAAACACAACTTCCGTATAATCCGCAGGCATTTCCGGTAGAGCTGATGAGCATTTCCGGTGGAAAAGGGGTAAAACTACGGGCGACTGTGACAGAATTCGGTCCGGTTTTGTTAAGCAAGATCCTGGAGCTGAATGATACCCAACAGAGTATTATGTCTATTGTTTTTAAATACAGTGATGATAAAGGCCTTCCATTAATTGATCTCAGTGACTTAAAGAAAGTTCTGCAGTATGTGACGGACAATGCTCAGGGGAAAGCTGAACTGGCAGCCAATTATGGATCTATTGCTTCCGCTTCATTAGGGGCAATCCTAAGATCTATCGTGGCACTGGAACAGCAGGGTGCCTCTGACTTTTTTGGAGAATTAAGTTTTGACGTTCATGATCTTTTGGAAACCAGAGATGGAAAAGGAGTGGTCAATATCTTAAGAGTTGCCGAAATACAAAGCAAACCACAACTCTTTTCAACATTTATGCTTTCTCTGTTTGCAGAAATTTATATGACTTTTCCTGAAGAAGGAGATAGTGGGAAACCTAAACTGGTTCTGTTTATAGACGAGGCTCACTTAATTTTTGATGAAGCTTCCAAGGCATTGCTTTCCCAAATTGAAACAATGGTCAAACTGATCCGTTCAAAAGGAGTCGGGATCTATTTTATTACACAGATTCCGGGTGATGTTCCTGAGAATGTGCTGTCACAGTTAGGGCTGAAGATTCAGCATGCATTGAGAGGTTTTACGGCAAAAGATAAAAAAGAGATTACCAAAGCTGTTGAAAATTACCCCACAACAGAATTTTATAATGCCTCCAGCCTGATCCAGAATCTTGGAATTGGAGAAGCCTTTATTACTGCTTTGGATGAAAAAGGAATTCCTACACCACTTGTTCATACCTATCTGATCTCTCCTGAATCAAGAATGGATGTTTTGAGTGATGCAGAAATTTCAGAACTGACGGGAAAATCTGCGTTAGTAGCCAAATACGAACAACCTGTTGACAAAGAGTCTGCGTATGAAATATTAACAAACAGAATGGAGCAGGCCGCCCAAAATTCTGCACCCACCCAAAAAACAAAACCGGTAAAAGAAGAACCCGGAATGTTTGAGCAGGTCCTTCAAAGCAAAGCGGGAAGAACTTTTACCAGCACCTTGATGCGGGAAGGAGCAAAAGCGCTTCTTGGAATGTTTGGACTGGGGGGAAGAAAGAGATAGAATTTTAAAATTAATTCTTCGAAAAAATCATCTGCTATGAAAAGAGTATCAGCTTTTTATTGTATTCGACTGGCTGTTTAGAATCTGGTCATGGACAGTATCAATACGCGTTTTACTTTTTTTGATATATTTTTTGTTATTTTAGCCGCATTGCCTTTATTGGTAAATAAAAAATGGCTTTATCAGTTATTGGGCGGAATAATTTCTTTCAGTAGTCTGTATGTCTTTTTTGCGGTGTTTCTTTCCAACACTAAAGATTGGCAACAGGCGCAATTGCAGCCGTTATGGACGTATGGCATGGGTTATGTACTAAGCCTCATAATGTTAAGCTCCTGTCTGATAACGACGGGAATTATAAAATATTAATTAAAAAAAATAGCAGTATAATTAAAAATTCAATGTATTCGATCATAGATATAGAAAGTAATGGTGCAGGTTATAGAAATGAATGCATTATAGATATAGCCATCTACAGGTATGATGGTCAGAAAATTACTGACCAGTTTATTTCTCTTGTCAATCCTGAAAGCGATATTACCCCTTTTGTGCAGAAACTGACCAATATAACGCCCAAAATGGTTAAAACAGCACCAAAATTTCATGAAATAGCAAAAAGAGTCATTGAAATTACCCGGAATACCACGCTTGTAGGTCACAATATTGATTTTGATTACAGAATGCTCCGCCAGTCTTTCAAAAGATTGGGATATGAATTTCAGATCAATACTTTAGATACCATTCCTTTAGCGAAAAAGATGATTCCGGATGAAGTAAGCTATTCACTCGGAAAATTGGTGAAATCTCTAGGGATTCCGTTGACAAATCATCACAGAGCCGACGGGGATGCAAGAGCCACGCTGGAACTGTTCAAACTTTTGATTTCAAAAGATACTGAAAATGAGATCATCCAGAAGCAACATGACGAAACCAATTCGAAAACCTATATCAATAAAATCAAGATCCTGACTCAGGATTTACCGAATGAAAAAGGGTTTGTTTATTTTCAGAATGAAGCCGGAAAAATTATTTTATCAGACTATGTTCCGGATATCAATAAATTCTCAAAGAAGGTCTTTAATTCCAAATCTAAAAAATGGGAGCAGGTTCAGCAGGAGGTTGAGCAGATCAATTATGAACTTACAGGAACAGATATTATTGCCAAGCTCATCCTGAATTCTAAAAACATCAAAAAAAAGGAAGTATTTCCGTTCGGACTTTATTTTAGAAACAATAAATACATCGTTGAAAAAAATAAACTGAATAAAACTGAAAAACCCATCCTTAAATTCAGATCGTTTACCCAGGGAACAAAAGCCGTTCAGTTTATTGGACTTCAGGAAGAGTTCAATGATATCAATGTACTCATTAAAAAAATAGATTTCAGAAAAAGAAATGAACTCTGGCTTGGTCAGGGGAGAAAGTTGGGTGAAAAGATGTTCATGATCATTGAAAATGGAAAGATAATGTCTTACGGTTTTTATGACCTGTTTACCCAGATTCAGACCATGAGCAAGATCTCAAAACTGAAGATTGATCTTCCTTTGCCCTCTACAGACTTACATAATGATCTGCAGCTGGCATTGCTTCGGGGTGATTTTGAGACCTTACCATTACCGAAGTAATAAAGAATTTCAGACTTTAGGAGTTTTTAGCAAAAGAAGATGCTTTCAAATGAATTTTCTTAAAATAAAAAATAAATAGTATTTTTGTAAAAAATAAATAGAAGCAATGCAAAATTTTAAACAAATTAAAACCGGAAAAAAGGGAACTGTAAAGTTTTCTAAGGTTTGGAATATTTAAAAGAGTTGTCTTGCATAAAAATAATTAATGTGGCAGACTCTTTATCTAAGAATCTGCCTTTTTTTATGTTAAAATGAAATTATGAATTCAAAAGAATTATTAAAGATTGCCACTGAGTTTGGCACCCCGGTGTATGTTTACGATGCTGAATCCATCAAAGTTCAATACGAGAAACTTACATCTTCTTTTTTAAAACACACAAAGTTTTTCTATGCGGCAAAGGCGTTGACAAACATCAACATTCTGAAGTATGTCAAGAACTTGGGTGCTTCTTTGGATTGTGTTTCTATTAATGAAGTGAAACTTGGACTAAAAGTAGGATTTCCGAAAGAAAAAATATTGTTTACGCCCAATTGTGTTGATCTGGCTGAAATAGAAGAAGCAATGACTTTCGGAGTTCATATTAACATAGATAATATTTCTATTCTTGAGCAGTTCGGGAATAAATACGGAAGTACGTATCCGATCCTGGTAAGAATTAATCCACATATTTTTGCAGGAGGAAACTATAAAATCTCAACAGGGCATATCGATAGTAAATTCGGTATTTCCATTCATCAGGTTCGTCATATCGAAAGAGTGATGAAAAGTACCAACCTTAATGTGGAAGGTCTTCACATGCACACCGGAAGTGAGATTAAAGATCCGGACGTTTTTCTGCAGGCGCTGGATATCATGCTGGAACTTTCCGAGCATTTCCCGAATCTTAAATACCTGGATATGGGAAGCGGGTTCAAAATTCCTTATCAGGACAGTGAAGAAGAAACCGACGTGAAAACATTGGGGAAAAAAGTAGAAAACGTATTGTCTCAGTTCACAAAATCTACCGGAAGAAAGTTCGAATTATGGTTTGAACCGGGAAAATTCTTAGTAGGAAAAAGCGGCTATCTTTTGGTGAAGGCTAATGTGATCAAACAGACGACGGCGACTGTTTTTGTAGGCGTAAATTCAGGATTTAATCACCTGATCCGCCCGATGTTCTATGACTCTTACCATAAGATCGAAAACCTTTCTAATCCTAAGGGAGCGGAAAGAATCTATACGGTAGTAGGAAACATCTGTGAAACCGATACTTTTGCTTGGGACAGAAAACTGAATGAAGTCAGAGAAGGAGATATTCTTGCCTTTCACAATGCCGGAGCGTACGGTTTTGAAATGAGTTCCAACTTCAATTCAAGATTAAAACCTGCTGAAGTATTATTCTTAGACGGAAAAGCACACCTGATCCGTAAAAGAGACGAATTTGAAGACCTGTTAAGAAACCAGATAGAAGTAATTTAAAATCAGATACAAATCATATAAGCTCCGCAGTAATTTGCGGAGTTTTTTGTTGAAAGAAATAGTAAATTTTAGTGATTAAGAATTAGGTTTTTAAGAATATAAAGTTGAGTTTCATTTAAAAAAAAATTCATGAGTTTAAAACTTTTTTCTTCGATAATTACTATCAAAATATGTTGAAATTTTAATAGTCTGTTGGCATGAAAATTATAATTTATTAGCTAAATTTGAGAGAGTGAAGAATTTTTTATGCTAAAAACGACGCATCGATTCTTATCCTTTTCAGTATTCTATAACGAAAATAAACACCAAAAAATAGTATTATGGCTAAAAACATAGCAGAGCAGATCGTTGAAATGCTCGAAGCTGCCCATGTAAAAAGAATCTATGCAGTAACAGGCGACAGTCTTAATCATCTCAATATCGCCGTGAAAAAAAGCAGCATCGAATGGATCCATGTCAGACATGAAGAAGTTGGTGCCTATGCTGCCGCCGCAGAAGCGGAACTGGATGGTTTTGCAGTATGTGCAGGAAGCTGCGGTCCCGGACACGTTCATTTGATCAACGGAGTTTATGAAGCACATAAATCTCACGTTCCGATGCTGGTTATTGCCTCTACCATTCCAAGTGACGAAATGGGAATGGATTACTTCCAGGAAACCAATACTATCAAACTATTTGAGGATTGCAGCCACTACAATCAGATGATCACAAGGCCTGAACAGGTTCAGAGAACACTGCAAAGCGCCATTCAGCACGCGATTTCAAAAAAAGGGGTCGCTGTAATCGGGCTTCCGGGAGATGTTTCAGAGCTGGATGCCGAAGAAGCTTCTACTTCCACCCAGATATTCAGGACCAACCCCGTTATCAGACCTTCTGATGATGAATTGAAAAGTCTTGCAAATCTCATCAATGAAAGTAAAAAAGTAACGCTTTATTGCGGAATTGGAGCATCAGAAGCGAATGCTGAGGTCATAGAATTATCAAAGTTTTTAAAAGCACCGGTCGGCTATTCTTTCCGTGGAAAAATGGCTATTCAGCCCAATAATCCAAATGAAGTAGGACTTACAGGTCTTCTGGGATTCCCATCAGCCTATCATGCAATGCACGAAGCTGATCTTGTGATCCTGCTGGGAACTGATTTCCCGTATCAAAAGTTTATGCCGGTAAAAAATAAAATTGTCCAGATTGATGAAAGTCCTGAAAGATTGGGAAGAAGGGCCAAACTGGAGCTTGGGCTGGCAGGAGATGTTAAAGAAACCATTAAAGCCTTACTGCCGTTGATTGAAGAAAAAACAGATATTCATTTCCTTAATGAACAGCTGGCGTTTTATGAAAAAGTAAAAGAAAACCAGCTTGAATATGTCAAAGACTTTGGAAAGGAAGATGCGATTCAACCGGAATATGTAGCACATACCCTCGATCGGCTGGCTAAAAAAGATGCAATCTTCACTGTAGATACCGGGATGTGTTGTGTTTGGGGTGCCCGATTTATTACAGGGACTGGCGAAAGAAAAATGCTGGGATCTTTCAATCACGGATCAATGGCCAATGCAATGCCGATGGCTATTGGTGCTGCTCTCGCTCATCCGGGAAAAGAAGTGATTGCCATGTGCGGAGATGGAGGACTTTCGATGCTTCTCGGAGATATGGCCACCATCTTCCAGTATAAACTTCCGGTAAAATTGATCGTTTTCAATAACAGAACCCTTGGAATGGTAAAGCTTGAAATGGAGGTAGGTGGAATGCCGGACAATGAAACCGATATGATCAATCCTGACTTTGCAATGGTAGCTCAGGCTATGGGGTATCCGGGAAAAAATGTTCACAAACCCGAAGACGTAGAAAGCGCGATAAAAGAATGTCTGGCCTATGACGGACCTTATCTTCTTAATATATTTACCAATCCAAATGCACTGGCTCTTCCTCCCAAAGTAGATTTCGATCAGGTTCTGGGAATGACTAAATCCATGGCTCAGCTGATGCTTGGTGGGAAAATGGAAGAAGTTCTGGACACGGTAAAAACCAATTATAAACATATAAAAGGACTGTTGTAATGAGTGTTTCCTTAAAAAGATGGTATGTCATTGCCTGGTTATTCGGGCTGGTATTCTATTTTCTGGATTATGTAGTCCGTTCAGCGCCGGCCGTCATGATCCCTGAGCTTGTCAATAATTTCAGTACAACAGAACTGAAGCTTGTCAGCCTTATCGGAACCTATTATTACACTTATTCCACTTGCAGTTTGATCGCCGGAATCGCTTTGGATAAATTCGGGGGAAAAAAATCACTTTTTGCCGGAGCTTTAATTCTGGGAGTCGGTTGTTTGTTGTTTCTTGCGTCTGCGTATTCCGGAGGTGTGGTTGGAAGATTATTGCAGGGTGCGGGTTGTGCTTTTGCATTTCCGGGCTGTGTGTATCTGGCAAGTAAAGGATTTTCCTCAAAATCTCTGGCTACGGCCGTAGGATTTACACAATGTATCGGGATGCTGGGAGGAACGGCAGGACAGTTTGTCGTGGGACCTTGGGTAGAGCAGGGTGTCAATATAGATACTTTCTGGCTTTGGTCGGGGATTATCACGGTGATTACAGCATTTTGTCTGTTCTTTGTAACGCCTGGAGAAAAACAGGCTGAAGCAAAGCCCGGTGAGAATGTTAAAAAAGTGGGTTACTTAGAACCCTATAAAATCGTTTTTAAAAACCCTCAATCCTGGTTATGTGGCCTTATTTCCGGGCTTTTGTTTGCTCCTACCACCATATTTGCCATGACATGGGGAGTCGCTTTTTTTCAAAAAGACAAAGGATTTTTGTTTCATGATGCGGCCATCACAAGTGCAATGGTTGCTTTTGGATGGGTATTCGGGTGTCCTGTTTTAGGCTTTATTACAGATAAAATAGGGCGGCGAAAACCTGTTCTGGTTGGTGGTGCATTCTTAATGATTCTAAGCTTTCTACAGCTGGTATACCTTCCGGAGCTTTATCCGGCCAAGATCAGTATGTTTATTTTCGGTCTGGGTTCCGGAGCTGCTATGATCCCTTATTCTATCATCAAAGAAGCGAATCCTGATTATGTCAAAGGAAGTGCAACCGGTGCTATCAATTTTATCACCTTCGGAGTGACCACATTGGTGAGCCCGTTGTTCAGCAGATGGTTCGGGAAAAGCTTGGATGCTTCTTCCGGAGAAATGCATTTTCAACACTCCATCTTATTCTGGATAGCAGGAATTGTACTCGCTGTTCTGATTTCATTATTATTAAAAGAAACGGGAAGTAAAGCACAGGCTCAGGCTTTAACTGCGTAAAATAAATCTCAATAGTATCTTACAACTTCAGGTGAAAGCCTGAAGTTTTTCTTTTTGATACAACATTTAAATAATTAACTTTGTTAAAGTAATTTTATTAACTAATGAATACGGTTCTATGAAAGCTTTTACATTGTTTATAGCACTCCTTATGGCGAATTTTGCATTGGCCCAGCAGGATGTTGAAGACAGAGACGACAATCCAATGACGGAGAATAATAAAAACCTCCTGAAAATAGACATCAAAGAACCTCTTCTGCAGATTGCGGTGAAGAATTGCAATGATTTCAAACCTGCAGCATTTGAAGGAGGCGTAGCTGTTTATAAGGATACGCTGCAGAAGTTTATGTATGATTATCTGAATTCAGATTTTTATGTTCTGAACGGCGATTTTACCTTTACCCTTACCGTAGATAAGACCGGAAAAGTAACCAATATAGAAGGAAGTCCGAAAGTTTCTAACAGCGCTTACTTTTTTGACGATATGAAATACGTAGTGAGACGCATCAAAAAGAACTGGATTCCTGCTTCATGCAACGGCCAGCCTGTTTCTTCCCAGATCAAACTTAAAATGAGTTTCTCTTCTATAACCACAGATCTATAAATTGATCAGATGAAAAAATACCTTTTACTACTGCCTTTATTGTTCATTGGAATTAAAGGCTTCTCTCAACAAACTCAGGTTGAAGGAACATCATCATATACTCAAAAAGCAGAATTTCCTGGTGGAGACGAAGCTTTCAGAAAGCAATTCATGGAGATGCTTTACGCTTATGTAGATACCCAGAGTTATGCGATCAACGGCAAAGTAACTTTTGTGATCAATATATCGCCGGATGGGAAAATGAATCGTCTTGATATTCTTCCCAAGATCAGAAACAGCGAAATGTTTGTAGATGATGTAAAGTATGCAATGAAAAAGATCAAAGGAAAATGGAAACCAGCTATGAAAGACAATACTCCGGTAGATTCCAAAATGATTGTAAAGGTTAATTTCAGTACCCATGGATATGATGAAGATTAGAATACTGCTCTTTTTCCTGCTGATATTTTCTTCTCAGGTTACCTATGCGCAAATGAATGTTCTAGAGTCTTATCCTCAAAACCAGTACTTTTATGAAGGTGGAGCGGTAGAGTTTTATAAACAGGCCCATGAATATCTGACCCATAATCAATTCAAAGAATGTGGTGAAAAAGAAATTTATCAACCCAGAATTATTATTACAAAAGAGGGAACTGTCAAGAAGATAAAGGATAATGACACCGTAAATATTGCAAAAAACAAATGTGCCTTTGATCTTTCAATGGAAGTCCTGAAAAACCTGAAGAACTGGAAAGTAGCTGATGTAAAAGGGGTTAAGATTGGTGCTATTACTGAATTCATATTCTATCCTAAAGATCTGATGAGTAACTATAAAAAAGGTTATGATGCCCGTACTTTTGTAATCCACGCACAATATCCCGGAGGAAACAAAAAGCTGAATGAAGATTTCCATGATAACTTTATGACAATTTTTGCAGATTATCAGATCAATGGAGCTCTTAGTTTGGAATTCTATGTCAATGATAAAGGCTATATGACCAATCCCAGAATCTATCCTGAAATAGACAACCAAAATTTTAATATGAACTTCTTGAGAACTTTTTCCAGGCTTAAAAAAGTTTGGAAACCCGCTCTTTATTCAAATATTCCGATCAAACAGAAAATTGTATATCCAATGGAATTTTCTGTAAAATTTATAGAAAGATAGCCCTGCCATTCTGTCACAATATTTTGTATCTTTGCAGACTAATCTGTTCAGGGGTGAAAAATTCATGAATTGAACTTTGGATCTTGAATCCTGAACATCAAATTGATTACAGTGCAGGAAAAATATATAGACGAAACAAAACAGGGAGAAGCTTTTGCCATCGCTGAAAGGCCCGAGAATTCTAAAAAACTTTTTTTAGAAAGCTATGGTTGTCAGATGAACTTCTCTGATTCTGAAATTGTTGCATCTATTCTTAATGAGCAAGGGTACAACACCACGCTGAAAGTAGAAGAAGCAGACCTTATCCTTTTAAATACCTGTTCGATCCGTGAAAAAGCGGAGCAGACCGTAAGAATGCGTCTTGCCCAGTTCAAAAATCTGAAGAAACAAAAACCGAATATGACGGTTGGTGTTTTGGGATGCATGGCTGAACGGTTAAAAACCAAATTTCTGGAGGAAGAACAATTGGTAGATCTTGTGGTGGGTCCCGATGCTTACAGAGATCTTCCCAACCTTTTGAAGGAAACCGAAGACGGAAGAGATGCCATCAATGTCATTCTTTCAAAAGAAGAAACTTACGCAGATATCAACCCGGTCCGTTTAGGCGGAAATGGTGTTACAGCCTTTGTAACCATTACGAGAGGCTGCGATAATATGTGTACATTTTGCGTGGTTCCTTTTACAAGAGGACGCGAAAGAAGCCGTGATCCCCATTCCATCATTCAGGAATGTAAAAACCTTTTAGATAACGGATACAAAGAAATTACACTTTTAGGTCAGAATGTAGACTCTTACCTGTGGTATGGAGGCGGTCCTAAAAAAGACTTTGTCAAAGCTTCTGAAATGCAGAAAGCAACAGCCGTTGATTTTGCGCACCTGCTTGATCTGGTGGCTAAAGCCGTTCCGGAAATGAGAATCAGATTCTCTACGTCCAATCCTCAGGATATGAGTCTGGATGTGTTCAGAATGATTGCAAAACATGACAATATCTGTAATTACGTTCACCTGCCTGTACAAAGCGGAAGCAACAATATGCTTTTGGCGATGAACAGACAGCATACGCGTGAAGAATATCTAGATTTGATTAAAAAAGCAAAGGAGATTGTTCCTGATATTGCTTTTTCTCAGGATATGATTATCGGTTTCTGTAATGAGACGGAAGAAGATCATCAGGATACATTAAGCCTGATGAAGGAAGTGGAATATGACTACGGCTATATGTTCGCTTATTCGGAAAGACCCGGAACACCGGCACATAAGAAAATGGAGGATAATATTCCTTTTGAGGTAAAACAGAAACGCCTGAATGAGGTCATCGAACTTCAGCGCGAACTGTCGAGAAAAAGGATGGAGACTTATGTCGGAAGAACGCACCAGATTCTGATCGAAGGAACTTCCAGAAAGAATAAAAATCAATGGAAGGGAAGAAACTCACAGAATGCAGTTTGTGTATTTGATGTTCTGGAAGGTCAGAAAATTGGTGACATTGTGAACGTATTTGTCTATGACAATACACAGGGCACGCTTTTAGGGAGAACTGCAGAATAACATAAGATGGTGATCAAAGCGGTTTATCTTTTTGCTTTATTTTCCTTTATCCTGATGTCATGTCAGACAGAAAAAAACATCAGTCAATATCCTGCAACCGTAGGAGACATAGAATTTGATGAAAAGCTGGATGATCCTGCCTTTAAAAAATGTACTCCTGAGAAACTCATAAGTCTTCAGTATTATCAGGGATCAAAAGAGTTTGACTATAAAGGAGAGAAAATAGCTATTCTAGAAAAACTCGAAAAAGAAAAAATATCTTCCGAAAGTAAAACGAACGGTTATATTACCGTAAGATTTTTAGTAAATTGTGAAGGAAAAACAGGATGGTTCAGAGTTCAGCAGATGGATGCAGATCTTAAGGAAACAATTCTAAATAAAGAGCTGGGAGAAAGGTTGCTTCGGTTTACAAAATCGCTGGACGGCTGGATTCCCAAAGAGATAAAGGGTTTTAAAATAGGCTATTATCAGTATTTAACCTATAAAATTGAGAATGGAAAAGTTTCAGAGGTATTACCTTAGCTTTTTGCTGCTTATCGTTTATACCAATACTATTGCACAGGTTAACTGTAATGCAGTAGAGGGGGAGAACTGCAAAAAAGCTTGTGAATTATACAACTGGGCTTCAGACAGACAAGGCAGCCGGGAATCTCAGGAAGCCTTCGATAAAGCCATCGGATTTTGCCCGGATTTCTCCAACACCTATATGGAAAAAGCAGTTCCATATCTTAAGAACGGAGACTTTGTAACCTGGAAGATTCTTATTGACAAGGCTGTTGCAGCAGATCCTAAAATGCATTTAGGCTACAGAGGATGGTGCAAATTTCAGTTTTTGCGCGATTACCGAGGAGCCATTCAGGATTTAGAAGCATTAAAAAAATATTACCCCGATGATCTAGGGAGATCCTTAAACGGAGATTATCATTTAGATATAGTAAAGGCTATGTCTTACAGTGCGTTGGGGCAGAAAGAAAAAGCTGCAGCGATTATTGAAAAGCTTCTGGCGTCAAAAGGCTATTTCAAAGGATTGTATGACCACTACCAGCTGGGAGTAACGTACTTTGAACTTGGCAGGTACGACAAAGCTTTAGAAAATTTTGAAAAACAGAGCAAGGAAAACAACTTTGCAGAGAATATATATTTTAAAAGTAAAGTTTCTAAAATCAGAAACAAAGATTATTTAGATTTAAAGAAGTTAGCATTAATGACTTATGATGAAGGAAAGACCATGAAGGATGTCTACACTCATCACTTTAACAAAGTCTACAGGAAACAGATCGAAGAACTGTAGATTATTATTAAATCAATAATCAAAAATTTACTTATGAGTAACGAGTTACAAAACATAAAAAACCGCTTTGGCATCATTGGAAACTTTCCTGTCCTGAACAGGGCTTTGGAAAAGGCAATCCAGGTAGCGCCCACAGATATTTCCGTTCTGGTTATCGGAGAAAGTGGTGTTGGGAAAGAATTTATCCCGAAAATCATTCATTCAGAATCAAAAAGAAAACATCAGCCCTATATCGTGGTCAATTGTGGAGCTATTCCGGAAGGAACCATAGACTCTGAATTATTCGGACACGAGAAAGGAGCATTTACAGGAGCTACCGCTACCAGAAAAGGATACTTTGAAGTAGCAGACGGCGGAACCATCTTTCTGGATGAGGTTGGAGAGCTTCCTTTACAGACGCAGGTCCGTCTTTTGAGAGTCCTGGAAAGCGGTGAATTTATGAAAGTAGGTTCCTCGCAGGTGCAGAAAACCAATGTAAGAATTGTAGCCGCAACCAACGTCAATATGATGAAGGCTATTCACGACGGAAGATTCCGTGAAGATTTATTTTACCGTTTAAATACCGTTCAGATTGATATGCCTCCTTTAAGAGAAAGAAAAGGAGATATTCATTTGTTATTCAGAAAGTTTTCAATAGACTTTGCAGAGAAATACAGAATGCCGGAATTGCAGTTGGAACCGGGTGCTGTTCATTATATTGAAAATTATTCCTTTCCCGGAAATATCCGTCAGTTGAGAAACCTGGTGGAACAGATGACGGTAGTGGAAAGAAACCGGGAAATAACAGTGGAGAAACTCGCTGAATACATTCCTATGGAAACCCATCTTCCGATGGTGGTTAACAATCAGAGTACTCAGAAACAGAGTGATTTCGGAAGTGAGAGAGAAATCATGTACAAAATTCTCTTTGATATGAGAAGTGATATTAATGACTTAAAATCACTAACTTCAGAACTGATCAAAAACAGAGGAACAGCCGATCTGAGCAACCAGGAAAAAAATCTCATCAACAGAATCTATTCTGCAGAACAGACTCAGCCTGTGTCCCAGAATTCACTGCTGTATTTCGAGGATAAATCTCCTGTAGTGCAGTCTGCGCCAACCATTATTTCAAACAATGATGACAGCTACGAAGATATTGAAGATATAGAAGTAGAAGAAAACCGACCGGAATCTCTATCGCTTCAGAATAACGAAAAAGACTTGATCATTAAAGCTTTAGAGAAGCATAAGGGACGCAGAAACAGAGCTGCGGACGAGCTTGGAATTTCACAAAGAACTTTATACAGAAAAATAAAACAATATAACTTAGAAGACTGATAACACAAATGAAAAACTTAGAAGTACTGAATATAAAAGAATATGATTTCAATATAGGGAAATATCTGTCCCAGGGAACAGACCTGTTCAAAAAAGATATTGGAGGCTTTATTGTCGCTACATTGCTGCTTTTTGTAATGAGCTTTATTCCTTTTTGTGGTATTCTTGGATTGGGAAACTTCTATAAAATCTGCAAAAAAGTAGATGAAGGTCAGCAGGTTTCAGCAGGAGATATTTTCGACTTTACGGATTTCGTAGTGTATCTGAAATTGTTTCTGCTTATTTTCGCAGTGTGTATCGTGGTTATGATTCCTATACAGCTTACGTTACTTCCGTTTCTGGCTGTGGCCGGAGTAGATGGGGAAAATGTATCAGATACTGGTGCCGCTTTATTTGCTGGCGGAATGGGACTGTGGCTGATGTTGACCATAATTGTGTTCATGGCTCTTTCTATATCAATGTATTTTGTACAGCCTTTGATCTCGCTTTACAGAATAACAAGTGTAAGAGAAGCTTATGGACTTTCATGGAAAATTGCCAGAAAAAACTTTTTTAAGATCTTTTTATTCTCGATTGTAGTAGGTTTCATTTCCCAGCTTGGAATGATCGTGTGCGGAGTAGGAATTCTGGTGACGATACCTCTCGGAATCTGTATGAAATATGCTGCGTATAAAGACGTGCTGGAGTCGCTAAATCAAAAAATGGTATGAGTAAATTAAAAATAATAGTTGGGTTTGTAATGCTTTCACTGTTTCATCAGTGTTACTCTTTTACCGGATCTTCATTGACGGATGAAAAGACCGTTCAGATCAATGAATTTCCAAATAATGCAGCGCTTGTTAATCCAACTCTTTCCCAACAGTTTTCTACAGATATCCAAAACAGATTTTTGCAGAGAACCACATTAAAAGGAACAAAATCAAATCCTGATATTTTGATAGAAGGTGAAATCTCCGACTACGGCTATTCACCAACTACGATCAGCTCCAATACAACAACCAACCCTTCGGGTGGAGTAGTACAGCAGGCACAGAGCAAGCTGACTATTTCTGTAAAAGTACACTATGAAAACAAAGTGCATCCGGATTCCAGTTTTGACAGAACCTATACGGATGAAGCTGTTTTTAACAGTAACCTGACCCAAAGTGAGATCGAAGCTTCTCAGGTGAAGCTTGTGACAGACAGAATTATTAACAAGATATTTAACGATATTGTAGCCAATTGGTAAGATGAATCCCAGAGTTTTAGAATTATTAAAGAACCCCAAAAATATTCAGTCAGAAGATCTCGGTCTTTTGAAAGAAGAAATTCATGCATTTCCTTATGTTCAGAACATCAGGGCACTTCATTTGTTTGGGGTACACCTTTATGATAAAGAAAACTATCAGAAAGAACTTTCGACAACGGCAGCGTATACTACTGACAAGAAACTTCTTTATCAGCTGATTAACGGGAAAATACAGCGAGAACCAAAGCGTGAGGTTTTAGAAGACAAAAAAACTTCTAAAACAGCAGAAAAAGAGGTGAAATATTCCTATAAAGACAAAGCTTTCCCGATAAAAAGAGAGGAGCCTTCCGAAAAAATACAGCAGAAACAGGAGAAATATGAAGCGGTGGCCAGCATGATGCCACCTGTTCAGGAAGTGAAACACATCCATACCAACGGGGAAAGAAACCGTATTCTCTTTGAAGGTGAAGAAAACTTCCTTGAGGAAACCAGCTCTGAAATCATAGATCTTGAATCCACACTCGAATCAGGGGTCATCGTAACTCAAAAAACGGAAAATGCTGCAAAAGATCTGCAGGAAGAAGTTGTACAAACAGCAGAAACACAAAAAAGTGAGGAGGAGAAAGAGTTAGAAGTAGGAGCAGACTTTACTCCTGAACTTATTGTTGATGAAAATAATATTGATAGCCAGCCAGAAGAGCAGAAAATCGATAAAGATGAAGATGTAAGCTTCCATGAAGTAGAAACAGAAAATAATGATAAGAATGATAGTGAAACTGGAGCAGAATTCACTCCGGAATTGATTGTTGAAGAAAATAATATAGCCAGCCAGCCAGAAGAACAGGAAATTGATAAAGGGGAAGACGTAAGCTTTCATGAAGTTGAAACCATCATTCCGGAACCGGAAGCTAATGAAAATGAGGAACAACAGGAAAAAGTTGAAGAACCTTTAGTTACCGAAAGAGATCAGGACCCTGTCATCGTTGCTGTAAAGGAAGATTCAGTCGAGCTGGATGCTGAAATAAGTTTCCATGGAATGGATCAGTTTCTTCCCGATGTTAAGATTCAGGCAAACAGTGAGGATGAGGCAGTAGCTCCTGAAGTTTCTAAACCGACTGTTAATAAACATGAGGAAGAAATGCGACGTCTGATTGAAGAGGTGGAGAAGAAAATGAAAGAGGCTCAATCCGCTCCAAAAGCTGAGATTGAGGATACTGAAACAACCGACCACGAGATCAGTTTTGCAGAAACACAAAACTTCCATTTCTGGTCCACTGAAAAAGAAGAACCTAAAGCTGAAGAATCTGTACCTGAACCCATAGAAAATAAGGTAGTTCAGCCGGAACCAAAGGAAAAACCTGTAGAAATAACGGAAAGAGTTGAAGAACCTGAGGAGGAAACCTCACAAGAAGTTTCTGCATGGAAACCGATGAGTCTGGATGCTAATCTGCCCGACTCGATGATCAGTAAAGAAACTGCAGCAAACTCACCTAAGACTGAAGCTCCAAAACAGCAGGAAATTTCAGATGCAAAAGAAACGCATAAGGAAATAACTGGGCATTCTGCCGGAGAGCCGCAAAAAGAGATTGAAACAACCTCAGGTCATAATATTCTGCCTGCTGTAGAGGAGGAGACCGAACTGCCGGTAGAAGAAGCTGAAGAAGTTAGAAGCTCTGAAGAAATTACAGAAACAAAAACGCAGAAAGGAGAAGAAGCACCAGTCATGAATGTTTCCTTCTTCGGGACAGATATTTCAAGTTTGTCTGTGCAAAAAGCGGAAAAAGAAAAAACTATAGAAGAACCTGTTCAGGAAGCTAAAGTTCAAAACACAGCAAAAGCTGCGGATGACAGTAATGTTCCCGGATTTATCAATACATGGCAAAGTTGGTTGAAAATAGACCGACCTGCAGAGGAAGAAGTCATTGCTGAGAAAAAAGTAAAAGAAGCACCCATTCCGCCGGTTCAGGAGAAGGTAATTGAAGCTTTTATCGAAAACAATCCTAAAATCAGTCAGTTAAGAGACGAAAGCACCTACGTTGTCAGAGAAAAGAATGATGATATTTCACACCTGATGACAGAAACACTGGCCAATCTGTACTTTGAACAGAAGTTATATACTAAAGCTATTAAGGCGTTTGAGATTCTGATCAAAAAGACTCCTGAAAAAAAGGAACACTTCCAATCTAAAATTAAAGAAATTAAAGATTTCAGAAGCAAAAACTAAAGAGCAAATAAAAGATAAATTAAAGGCTGAATACAGAAGTGTTCAGCCTTTAATTTTTATATATTTTCAGGGGTGTTTTTCCTGCCGCGTACTTTTCGCCACGCTTTCCGGCCAAAAACAACAACAAGAATAATCAGAATTACGGCAAATACAGCCGCAATAACAGGGGCTGCCATGGCCAATATAGTCATGATGCCGGCTCCTGCTGTTTCAGTCGTTCCCACCACAGAATTACCCAAACCTCCTGTGGTGGCAGTAGAAGCTGCCCGGATCCCGGCAAAGCCTGAACTGATGGTTGCTGCAGTTCCTCCTCCTGCAATTAAAGCAAGCGCCCACTGCGGAAAAGTACCCAGATCCGCAAACTGGCTCGCAAATAAAACAGAACCCGCCACGGTAGCCAGAGGCACAGAGATGGTATCCAGCAAATGATCTACGAAAGGAATATAATAGGTTAAAATTTCAGCAATAGTGGCAATACCCGTTGTAATAAGTGCCGGAAGCCCGGATATCCATTCAAAATGCTCATTCATCGGGATCCAGTGAAAGTACGAAGCAAGACTCACTGCAAACATAGGCAGAAAAACTCTGAAGCCTGTAGCCGCAGCCAAACCGATGCCGATGAAGGCGCTCAGTACGTAAGAAAAATAGGGAACATGGTCTAACATTTTAATTTTCAGATTTATTGTTTCCCCTAAAAATACAAAAACTATGCAAGATTTTAGAAAAATTTATAACCTGTAAATCACGGGCAGCTTATTCCCCACAGATTTATCTGATTGCACAGATATCTGTTCTGCATGAAATAAAAAAGATAAGCTGTAATTGAGATATTAAAGTAAAAGAAATGATTTCACAAAGAATTAAAGGTTTTTCTCTGTGAAAATCTGCGCGATCGGTGGGAGAAAATTTACAGTTTCACCATTTCATTGGTCAACTGTAAACTGCTGCATTGTTGCATTATTAAGCCTTCTTCTGCATCTGGCAAAGCTTGAGAAACTGCTCTTCCACTTCCTGAAATTTAGCCGGGATTTCAGAGGAAACCCAAAACATCATGGCCAGTGTTTTCTCTCCGAAAGCATCTTTATATACCTCCTTATTCAGGCGGTAACACTCCCTTAAGAGCCTTTTTACCCTGTTTCTGTGCACCGCCTTCTTGAAATATCTTTTAGAAACAGAAACACCAAACTTATGGTTTTCAACGGGTAAATTGGGTTTGTCTTTGAGAATAATGATTCTCAGATTTCCGCAACTCCTCCATTTACCTTTGTCAAAAAGTAAAGCAATCTCAGTGTTTTTTTTGAGTTTTTCTTCTCTGGAATATTTGAAGTTTTGCATTAATCCTGTTTCACTAAATAATTAATCACTTCCGCTGCTGCATACAATCCGAAAATTGCAGGAATATAGCTTACCGTGCCGTAGAAAGATCTTTTGTAATTGGCTCCGTCGGTCAGTTTCAGACTTTCCTCCTGCTGAAGTTCATTGGAAAAAACACATCTGAAGCCTTTATTGATATTTTCTTTTTTAAGTCTTTTTCTGATTTGTCTGGCCAGGAAGCAGTTCTGCGTTTTGCTGATGTCCCTTACCATAACTTTACTCGGGTCTGTTTTTCCACCAGCTCCCATAGAACTGATCAGTTTTATTTTCTTTCTTTTGGCTGCTTTGATTAAACACAGTTTGGGAGTAATGCTATCGATGCAGTCCAGAATATAATTAAACTTGTCCGATTCAAGAACTTCATCCATTCTTTCCGGATTAAGGAATTCATTGATCTTCTTCAGATTAAGTTCCGGATTGATATCCAGAAGTCTTTCCGCGACGACTTCTACCTTGTGCTTTCCTACGGTGGAACGTAAGGCGGGTAACTGTCTGTTAATGTTGGTGATATCTACCGTATCGCCATCTACAATCGTCATATTTCCAACACCCGATCTGGCCAGAAACTCTGCGGCAAAAGAACCTACACCTCCTAAACCGATGACCAGGACATTGGCCTTATTAAGTTTTTCTAAACCTTCCTCTTTGATCAGGAGTTCCGTTCTCTCCAGCCAGTACTTATCCATTCTTTATCGTGTCTAAATTTTCTAAAATCTGTTCATTCAGCCTTTCCACAGAAATACCCTTTAATTCTGAAACCTTTGAATATAATTCTTCAATATTAAAACATTCATTATCAGTTTCTAAAAAGATTTTATCTAAAGGTGCATTCCTTACAATATCCTGCAAAGATAAATGATACAAAACAGCTTTTCCAAAACTCAGATAAAAATTATTTTTCAACAGGTCTTCAGCGATCCGTTGTTTTTTGTTAAAACCATGAATAATAACCGCTTGTTCGGCTTTCTTAGTTAAAGAAATAACCTCATAAAACTTTCTGACACAATGAATAATCAATGGTTTCCTGATCTCATTGGAAATAAGAATCTGTCTTGAAAAAACTTGCTCCTGGATCTTTTGCGGTACAGCCACCATTGAATCCAAACCACATTCCCCGATCGCCAGACAGTTTTCTGAGATATTTGATTGCAGCCAACTGAATTGTGCCTCTATAGAGTCCAAAGCAATATCCCTGGGATGGATACCGATAGAGTAGGAACGGTCCGGAGGAGTCATTCCAGGGTCAATATTGTAAATTCCATGAAGAATATTTTTCCTATGATGGTGAAAATCAAAAAAATCCATTCACAAAAGTACGATTATCTGGAAAATTAATTTAAAATTATTAAACGAACGTTTATAATTGTGTTAAAAATTTCCTAACTTTACTCAAAGTGCACTTCATGAGAAAAAAATTTACGGAAAAACAGATCCATATACTGGATATTGCTGAAGAACTTATTGCCAAAAAAGGGTATGAGGGAACTTCGGTAAGAGATATCTGTTCCAAGGCCAACATCAATGTGGCAATGATTTCCTACTACTTCGGTTCCAAAGAGAAAATGATGTCTTACCTTTATCAGTACAGAGTGCTGAAAACAAGAGAGAATTTTTCGGAATTTGCAGATACCATCAAGGATGGCAAGCCGGAAATGCAGTTAAGAGAAATCATTAAATATATTGTTTCCCAACTATTCAAATACAACTATTTTCATGGGTTTGTTACCCAGGAACTCAGGCATACTGAAAACTTAAAAGATGAACTTCTCGATTTCTATCAGCTGTTTGTCAAAAAACTTGATGATGTGATCAAGAAAGGGGTGGCTTCTGGAGTATTTACTTTTACGCCAAAGCCTGAGGATATCCTTACCATGATTATAGGCTCCACATTATTTGTCATCAGAAATAAAAATTTCTATGAGCTCTATGTGCCGAGCAAAAATGAGGAAGCGTACACCAAAGAAGCAGAGAAAAAAGTAAGAATGAATCTTTTAGTCAGCGTTTTTGCTATTTTGGGATACGCTGCAGACTAAATTTACGTTAAATATTCATAAAAAAAAATCTATTGACAAAAAAGTTATATTTTTGCAAATTAGTAAATCGGCCCTATAATCCGAAAACTGTTGAATTTTTTATATGAAAAAATATATTTTAGGTCTTTTTGCTGTGGCAGTTGTTTCCTCATGCGTAAGCCAACAGGAAAGAGCAATGAAGAGTGCTGACAAGAATTTTATCTTAAAAGCAGCGAATGATAATTTTACCAAAAAGAAGTGGAAAAATGCATTGGCTCTATATGACAGGTTGACTAACCTTGTGGCAGGAACAGATGATTTTCCTAACGTAGGTTTTAATACTGCTTATGCGAATTACTATGACAAGAGTTATAAACTGGCAGGACATCAGTTTAAAAACTTTGCGGTCAATTTTCCAAAAGATCCTAGAGCAGAAGAAGCAGCCTATATGTCTGCATTATGCTACTATGAAGGGTCTATGGACTACAATTTGGACCAGTCTACAACAGAAACGGCGATCAATGAACTTCAGGACTTCCTGACCAATTATCCCAACTCTGAAAGATCTAAAAATATCAGTCAGCTTATTGACGAACTCTCTTATAAACTGGAATTTAAGGCCTACGAAAATGCCAGACAGTATTTCAAAATGGGTGAGTACAAAGCAGCCAACGTTGCTTTGGAAAATGTATTGGAAGACTTCCCAAGTACCAAACTTCGTCCAAAAATCTACGACTTTATTATGAAGTCAAGATATGAACTGGCTGTAAAATCTGTTTATGAGCTTAAAGACGAGCGTATAGAAAGTGCTCTTTCTTATACAAGGATGGTGGAAAAAGAACTTCCGAATACAGAGTATTCCAAAACAGCAACAGATCTGAGAGGAAAACTGGAAAAAGAAAAAGAAAACTTTGTAGTTGTCAAGAAACAAACAGAAGCAAGAATTGCGGCATTAACGATAAGACAGAAAAAAGAGGCTGAAAAACTGGCTGAAAAAAATAAAACTGAGCAGCAAATCAAAGATCAGATCAGTAATGAGAAGAAGGCAATGCAGATCCAGAGGGACAGTGCAGCACTTCAGACCCCTCCTCCAGCAGCCACTTTCAAAATCCAAAGATAATTCGTAAATTTGCCGTCTTATTAATAAAATAATTTTCTCAAAATGAGTGTAAAAGATACAAAAGCAGAAGTAAATACTATTACTTACGATAAAGACAAGATTGAAGATAAAGTAGGTTCAATCTATGAAGCTATTGTTATCATGGGAAAGAGAGCAGAGCAGATCAATGCGGAGATCCGTACGGAACTTCACAATAAATTGGACGAATTTGCTGTGCACAATTCTACATTGGAAGAAGTTTTCGAAAACAGAGAACAGATCGAAATCTCTAAACATTACGAAAAACTTCCTAAGCCTACTTCTATTGCTATCGAAGAATGGCTGAATGAAGATATCTATTTCAGAAAGACAGAAGACAGAAAGTAATTATTTTTGTTTTTAATCATATGAAGGTCATAAGGGAATTCAATTCTTTTATGACCTTTGTCTGTTTATACCCGGCTTTGTGCGAAAAAATAAGTAATTTAGTATTTCAAAAATTAAAACTAAATGAGTGTTTCCGGTAAAAAGATACTTATCGCTGTTTCCGGTGGAATTGCGGCCTATAAAATTCATTTCCTCATCAGGGATTTTGTGAAAAAAGGAGCCGAAATTCAGGTAATCATGACTCCAGATGCAGAACAGTTTGTAACAAAACTAAGTCTTTCAACCCTTTCAAAAAAACCTGTCTATTCAGATTTTTATGGTGATAACGGTACCTGGAACAGTCATGTTGAAATGGCCTTGTGGGCAGACGTCATGATCGTTGCTCCATGCACCGCCAATACATTAGCCAAAATGATTCACGGAATGTGTGATAATCTGGTCATTGCGACCTATATGTCTGCCAAATGTCCCGTATTTATTGCTCCGGCCATGGATTTGGATATGTATGCACATCCTTCCACCAAACAAAACCTTGAGATGGCAGAAGATTACGGACATTTTATTGTTCCCGCAGAAACCGGTGAACTTGCCAGCGGATTGATAGGCCAGGGTAGAATGGCAGAACCAGACACGATTGTTAAAACCATTGAGGATTTCTTTACCTCCGGAAATCACATCAAAAGTCTGGAAGGAAAAACGGTACTGATCACAGCAGGACCTACCTATGAAGCCCTTGATCCCGTAAGATTTATCGGGAATCATTCTTCAGGTAAAATGGGATTTTCCCTGGCTGAAGAAGCCTCAAAAAGAGGAGCCCGAGTAATTCTGATCTCCGGCCCGAGTGCCCAGACAACCGAAGATAAAAATATAGAACTGCATAAAGTAACCTCCGCAAGAGAAATGCTGAATAAAGTTTTTGAATTCTATGACCACATCGATATCGGTATTGCCAGTGCCGCCGTCGCAGATTACGCTCCAAAAGAAGTAGCGAAGGAGAAAATTAAAAAGAATGATGAAAATTTAACCCTTGAACTGGTTAAAAATCCTGATATCCTTAAAACAATGGGTGAAAAGAAAACCCATCAGTTTCTCGTAGGTTTTGCCCTGGAAACCCAGAATGAAGAAGAAAATGCAAAAGGGAAACTGGAAAAGAAAAATCTTGATATGATCGTTCTGAACTCCCTGCGCGACGAAGGGGCAGGCTTTAAAAATGACACCAATAAAATCAAGATCCTGACCAAAACAGGGAAAAAAGAATTTGACCTTAAATCCAAAGATAAAGTAGCCATAGATATTCTGGATTTTGTTGAGGCTCAACTTTTAAAATAATTTTAATAAATTTCCGTTCTCAATTTTTAATCGATAATGAAAAAAATTATAAGCTTATTCTTGCTGCTTTTTATATATAACCTGAGTTTTTCCCAGGAACTGCTTGCAACGGTACAGATCAACTCCCAGCAGCTGGGAGGAAGTAACCAGCAAGCCTACAAAGCGCTGGAAAAAAGTCTCAGAGACTTTATCAATAACACCAGCTGGACCGGTAAAAAACTGCAGAATTTCGAAAAGATCAAATGTAATTTTGCCGTTGTCATTGCAGAAAGAGACGGAAACAGATTTAAAGGAAGCATTGTGATCCAGGCTGTTCGTCCGGTTTACAATACAAATTACGAGTCACCGTTGGTCAATCTTCAGGACCAGAGGTTTGCATTTGAATACGTAGAAAATGAAAATCTTGTATTTAATGAAAGACAGTTTTCCGGTAAAAACCTGATCGATGTGGTAAGCTTTTACGTCTATGTGATCTTAGGGTATGATGCAGACAGTTTCCAGTCTATGGGAGGAACACAATGGTTCTCAAAAGCCCAGCAGATTGCTCAGAATTCACAGAACAGGAATTATGAAGGATGGAATGTCATCAACGAGCCGCGAAGCCGCACAATACTGATCAATGAGATTATCAACCCGAACTGGAGCCAATTGCGTTCCACGATGTATACCTATCACAGGGCTGGTTTGGATAATTTATTCAACCAGGATCAGACTGCTGCAAAAAAAGTGATCTTTGATGCGCTTATGCAGCTGAAAATGTATGAAAATTCATTTCAGCAGTCCTATTATTTCAATCTGTTCTTAGATAATAAAAGTGACGAGATTTTCAATATTTTCAATTCCGGAAACAATGGAGGATTGGTGATGAATGACCTTAAGCAGCTGATGATGATCCTTACGCCCAAATATTCAGAGAACAAATGGAGCAAGTGGAAATAAAATCTGCCAGCTTTACCCATTGAATACCGGATACTAAATTCTATATTTGCATTACTTAAAGTAATCAGTTATTATCCATGCTTTCGAGAATTTACATTAAAAACTTTGCCTTGATTGATACTCTTGAAGTATCATTGAATAACGGTCTGCAGGTAATTACCGGGGAGACCGGAGCCGGTAAGTCTATTATTTTAGGGGCTTTAAGGCTTATTCTTGGCGAAAGGGCTGAAGTAAAATCTATTTCCAAATCGGAAGAGAAAAGCATTGTGGAAACTGAATTTGACTTAAATAACCAGTTCAAAAAATTCTTTATTGAAAATGATCTGGATTATGAACATCAGACCATCATCCGAAGGGAAATCCTTCCTTCAGGGAAATCCAGAGCATTCATTAATGATGTTCCTGTGACCCTTGATGTCCTTAAAGAATTAACGTCTCAACTTATTGATATTCACTCACAGTTTGAAACCTCAAACCTTTTTACCTCAGAATATCAGTTTAAAATTATTGACGGACTTTCTGAAAATAAAAAGCTAATTGAAGAGTATCAGAATGAATTTTCCGACTTTCAAAGCTTAAAATTACAGCTTAAAAAACTTCAGACCCAACTTTCTGAAAACAGAAAAGAAAGCGACTACAAAGAATTTCTGCTGAATGAACTGGAGGAATTGAAATTGGATGATGTAGATTATGAAGACCTTCAGAATCAGTTATCTGTCCAGGAAAACGCTGAAATGATCTCAGAAAACCTTGTGCAGATTCTCTCAAGATTCCATCAGGAAGAAGTAGGAATTTTATCGTTCTTTAACGAAGCCAAACATAAGCTGTCACGAATTGCTGAAGTTTCAAACGGCTTCTCAGAACTTGACGAAAGGCTGGAAACCTCTTTTGTCGAACTGAAAGATATTATTTCCGAACTGGAAAATGAGTCCGAAAGAATAGAGATCAATCCAGCAAATCTGGCGGTTCTTGTGGAGCTTAATAATAAAATCAATGCCCTTTTTCTAAAGCATACTGTATCTGATATCAATGAATTAAGAGCACTCAGAGATCAGCTGGCAGGTGAGCAGAAAGGAGCTTCAGAACTCGAAGATCATATTGCCGAGATTGAAGAAAATATTTCTAAAAAAGGGAAAATACTTCAGATTCTCGCTGAGAAACTTTCAAAAAACAGAAAAAAATCGGTGCCTGTTTTCATTAAAAAAGCAGAAACCCTTCTGAAAAAATTAGGTCTTGAAAAATCCAGAGTGGATATTGAACTTCAGGATACTCAGGAATTTAATGCATTTGGAAAAGAAAATATACAGTTGCTTTTTCAGGCCAACTCAGGCTTTCCTTTAAAGCCAATCCAGACCGCTATTTCCGGTGGTGAAAGATCCAGAGTGATGCTTGCCGTGAAAAAGATCATTGCCGAAAGTGATGAGCTTCCAACCCTTATTCTGGATGAAATTGATACAGGAGTTTCCGGAAAAGTAGCCGAAGAAATAGGAAATCTGATGAGAGAAATGTCTGCGGATATGCAGCTTATCGTTATTTCTCACCTGGCCCAGGTTGCTGCCAAAGGAAATGACAACTACAAAGTCGTAAAACGTGATATTTCCGGTAAAACACAATCTACCATCATTCCTCTGAACGAAGAAGAGAAACTGAACGAGATCGCCCAGCTTCTTTCCGGAAGCAAAATTACCGATGCCGCACTGGCACAGGCGAAAGAACTAATTGGCTGAAAAACTGTAACATATTTTACATTATATTGACTAATATAAAAAACTAAAATATGTTTCTAAAGTTCCTCAGGCTGGAAATCAAAAGCTTTTTCCGTGGTACCTCCTTAGGCGTGAATCTTGCCATGAAAATCCTTCGTTTTATAGGAATCCTTTATTTTATGGCTTGCCTGGCAGGAGGCGCTTTTGCTACATTCTTTTACGTAAGAGACGAGATGCATCAGGATCCTTTGAAAGTAGTTTCAAAATTTTTAATCATAGCCTGGGCGGCAGACTTGATTTTGAAGTATATCTGGCAGGAAATGTCAACTCAGAATATTAAACCATTCCTGACTCTTAATATTCCCAAGAATACATTGGTCAACTACATGTTTGTTAAAACATTTTTATCGGCGTTGAGCTGGCTGAATTCTTTATTTTTTATTACTTTTTCTGTTATTGCCATGTTCAATGGATATAGTATTACCGGGATCTTAGCTTGGTTTACCGGAATTTCTTTTTTGTTTTATCTCAATAATTTTATCAACATTCTGTTCAACGATAAAGAAGCCGTAGTTATTAGTATAGGCTGCCTGTTTGCTGCCATTGCCGGGCTTGGATACTACCATATTGTACCTGTACTTTCTTACTCAGAGAATTTTGTATACAGTTTTTATCAAAGTCCTTACTTTATCATCGTTCCTATTGTTCTCTTTTTTGGTTTGTGGATCATCTGTTTTAAATATATCCGAAAAGAATTCTATCTCGATCAGGGACTGGAAGCGAAGAAGCAATTCGGAAAAACAGAAAATATTGCATTCTTAAACAAGTATGGCGTCATCGGAACATTCATCAACAATGATATAAAAATGCTGCGACGGAATAAAGTCACCAAAGGAATTCTGATCGGAAGTTTTTTCTTTCTTTTCTACGGCATGCTGATGTTCACTTCTGCCATTTACAAGACACCGGCCATGATCATGTTTATGGGGCTTTTTGTAACCGGAGGTTTTCAGTTTCTTTTCGGGCAGCGGGTTCCTGCCTTCGACAGCTCTTACTATCCTCTGATGATGACATTGAATGTACCTTATAAAGAATATCTTAAAGCAAAATGGTGGCTGATTAACATTGTGACCGCAGCTTCAATGATCATTGCTTTATTTTATGTGTATTTCGGCTGGGAAATGTACATCACATTTTTCGCCGCAGGACTTTACAATATGGGCGTGAATTCACAGTTTACCCTTTGGTCGGGAGCCTACAATAAGACTCAGATCGACCTTAATTCAAAAGAAAAAAGGATTGGGCAGAAAAACAGTTTTAACCTCAAAGCCTTACTCCTGCTGATCCCTAAAATGCTTCTTCCTATGGGTGTTTTTGCCTTGTCAAAATATTTCTTTGGAATGACCGGGGGAGTCATAAGCATTGCCATTTTGGGACTTTTAGGGTTTTTTCTCAGAGAAAAAATATTCAATATTATTGTCAAACAATATAAAAGAGAAAAGTACAGTACGCTGGATGCATTTAAAAATAAAGACTAAATTATGATTACTATCAATAACTTATCCAAAACTTACGGAACGGCTACCGTTCTTCAAATTGAGCATCTTGAAATTCCTAACGGAGAAACATTCGGGCTTGTTGGAAACAACGGAGCCGGTAAAACAACACTTTTCAGTCTGATGCTTGATCTGATTCAGGCGACAACAGGATCTGTAAGCATCGACGGCATCAAAGTCAATGAATCTGAGGCGTGGAAGAATAAAGTCTCCGCTTTTGTGGATGACACTTTCCTGATCGGCTATCTGACGCCCGAAGAATATTTTTATTTTATTGGAGAACTGAGAGGTCAGAATAAAGCTTCCATTGACGAATTCTTAAAACCTTTCCATGATTTTTTTAATGGAGAGATTCTGAATTCAGGAAAATACGTTCGTGATTTGTCAAAAGGGAACCAGAAAAAAGTAGGAATTATAGGCGCAATTATCGGAAATCCGGAAATTATTATTCTTGATGAACCTTTTGCCAATCTGGATCCTTCTACTCAGATCAAACTTAAAAACCTGATCAAAGAACTTTCAAAACAAGATGGAGTGACTTTTCTGATTTCCAGTCATGACCTGTCACATACCACCGAAGTCTGCAATAGAATTGTTGTAGTCAACAAAGGACAGCTTGTCAAAGACATTAAGACCAATCCTGAAACATTGAAGGATCTGGAACAGTATTTTGCAGATCAGGTTTCTGCGTCTCCGGTAATTTAATTCATAAAAAAATAATGAGCATAGAATCACAAAACGTCACCGACTATCCTAACAGCAACACTATTTTTATGGTGTGGAACCTGAATGAAAGCCCTCTACTGAAAGATACCTTTCAACAGCTTTGTGCATTGGTTCTCAATCTTAATAATTCAGTTTTCAACAGATTTCCGGACAGCAGAGCCAGCTGTGTTATGGGAATAGGTTATGAAGGCTGGAAAAAATTAGAGCTTCCAACCCCGTTACCTAAAGAATTGGTCAATTTTGAGGAAATTAGAGGAGTAAAGCATACAGCCGTTTCTACACCCGGCGATCTTCATTTCCACCTGAGAGCCGATAATAAAAGTCTTATTTTTGATATGGCGATAGAAATCTCCAGACTTTTAAGTCCTGTTGCAGAAAGTATTCTTGAGATCAACGGATTTAAATACTGGGATACCCGTTCCATTCTGGGTTTTGTAGATGGTACGGAAAATCCGCACGGAGAAGACCGGGATTATTTTGCGAAAATTGGAGAAGAAGATTTACAATATAAAGGAGGAAGCTACTTGTTTGTCCAAAAATATCTGCATAATATGGATGCCTGGAAAGGCCTTTCTACAGAAGAACAGGAAAAAGTAATCGGAAGATCAAAAGAAAATGATATTGAAATGTCAGATGCCGTGAAGCCATCCAATTCCCATATCGCATTAGCCAATATAGAAGGAGAAAACGGGGAGGAGCTTAAAATTGTAAGAGATAATATGCCTTTTGGAAGACCCTCTTCCAATGAATTCGGGACTTATTTTATTGCTTATTCAAGTACATTTACTACCACAAAAAAAATGCTGACCAATATGTTTGTCGGAGATCCGGTTGGCAATTACGACAGAATCTTAGATTTCAGCACAGCCGTCACCGGAACCTTGTTTTTTGTACCTACCAGAAATATGCTGGATGAATTTTCAGGATAAAAAAAGGCTGGAAATATGCTTCCGGCCTTTCTATCAATTATTTTAAATAGGATCTTCCTCTATCGGAACAGCACACATATCAACATGCACCATGCACATTCCCTGGCATGGATTGTCTGTAGGAAAACGGCAACATGCATAATAGCCATTGTAGGGATAAGATACGAATAGTTAATAGGGCAGTGTGGAATAACCACTCCCCCGAATACTTCTTTCAGGTTCGCTCTGTTGAATTTTTTAAGATTTTTCATACGATTAGTTTTATATATCACCAATATATGAAAAAATAAAATTGAAGAATGTAATTTTATAAAAATTTGTTGTTCAATATCTTACTTAAAATAAAAACCCCAGAATTTCTGAGGTTTCTATCATTTAATCTATAGGTTCTAAAATCTTATTTAAGGCTTCCCACCATATCTTCCGGCTTTACCCATTCGTCAAACTGTTCAGCTGTTAAAAAGCCAAGATTCACAGCTTCTTCTTTTAGAGTAGTCCCATTTTTGTGGGCTGTTTTTGCAATTTTTGCTGCATTTTCGTAACCGATGTGGGTATTTAAAGCAGTGACAAGCATTAATGATTTGTCTACCAGCTCTTTAATTCTCTCATGATTCGGTTCAATACCTTCCGCACAATGATCATTGAATGAAATACAGGCATCAGCAATCAGTTGTGCAGACTGCAGGAAATTGTAAGCCATAACAGGCTTGAAAACATTAAGTTCATAATTCCCCTGCGTTCCCGCAAAAGATATGGTGGTGTCATTTCCAAGAACCTGAGCACAAACCATAGTCATGGCCTCGTTCTGCGTAGGATTTACTTTCCCCGGCATAATAGAAGATCCCGGTTCGTTTTCCGGAATATGAATTTCACCGATTCCCGAACGCGGTCCGGAAGCCAGCAATCTGATGTCCTGAGCTATTTTGAATAGTGAAACAGCCAGTTGCTTTAAAGCTCCGTGAGATTCTACAATCGCATCATGAGCAGCTAATGCTTCAAATTTATTTTCAGCAGTAATGAAAGGGTGATTCGTAAACTTAGCAATATATTCAGCTACTTTTACATCATAACCATTTGGTGTATTGAGTCCTGTACCCACAGCAGTTCCTCCCAAAGCAAGTTCAGAAAGATGAGGCAGTGTATTTTTTAAAGCTTTCAATCCATATTCAAGCTGAGCCTTGTAACCTGAAAACTCCTGGCCAAGCGTAAGAGGAGTAGCGTCCATCAGGTGGGTTCTCCCGATTTTTACAATATCTTTAAAAGCTTCTGCTTTAACTGCAATCGTATTTTTCAGTTTTTCAACAGCAGGAATCGTTACTTCCACCACTTTTTTATAAGCAGCAATATGCATTGCCGTTGGGTAGGTATCATTGGAAGACTGCGATTTATTCACATCATCATTCGGGTGAATTTCAGATTTTTCGCCCAAAACTCCGCCATTGTTTACGTGAGCTCTGTTTGAAACCACTTCATTGATATTCATATTGGACTGCGTCCCCGACCCCGTCTGCCAGATCACCAAAGGAAACTGATCGTTGAGTTTTCCTTCCAGGATTTCCTCACACACCTTGGCAATCATATCTCTTTTTTCAGCAGGAAGAACTCCAAGATCTGTATTGGCGTAGGCTGCCGCTTTCTTTAAATAAGCAAAAGCCTCAATGATTTCGTGGGGCATAGAACCCTCCGGTCCGATCTTGAAATTATTTCTGGAACGTTCAGTCTGTGCCCCCCAAAACTTGTCTGAAGGTACCTGAACCTCTCCCATAGTGTCCTTTTCGATTCTGTAATTCATTGTGATTGAAATTTTTATAAAGTTAACGATAAACGCAGAATCACGCAATTTATAACCATTATAAATATCAATATGGATCACTGATTTTACTCATGTTTTTTTAAGGATGGCGTATTTTTGCACAAACAAAAATTGAATGGATTTTAGATATCAGGATCCGTATCCGATCCAGAAAGATGATACGGTGTATAAAAAATTGACATCAGACTATGTAAAGGTTGAGCAATTGGGAGATAGAGAGATTTTAACCATTGACCCGAAAGGACTGGAGCTTTTAGCGGAAGAAGCGATGGCTGATGTTTCTTTCATGCTTCGTTCTTCGCACCTGGAAAGTCTTAAAAGAATCATCGATGATCCGGAAGCTACTGATAATGACAGATTCGTAGCATATAATCTCTTACAGAATGCAGCAGTTGCCGTTGAGGGAGCGCTTCCTTCTTGCCAGGATACAGGTACAGCTATTGTAATGGGTAAAAAAGGAGAAAGTGTTTACACCGGAGTGGATGACGGAGAATACCTGAGCAAGGGAATTTATAATACATACCAGAAAAGAAACCTTAGATATTCACAAGTGGTTCCTTTAACCATGTTTGAAGAGAAGAATTCAGGATCCAATCTTCCGGCACAAATTGATATTTATGCTAAAAAAGGAGATTACTATGAATTTTTATTTTTAACGAAAGGAGGGGGATCTGCTAACAAAACATTCCTGTATCAAAAGACCAAGTCATTATTAAACGAAAAGTCTCTTGAAGCATTTGTTAAAGAAAGAATCTCAGATCTTGGAACGGCTGCGTGTCCTCCTTATCATCTGGCTCTTGTGATCGGAGGAACTTCTGCTGAAGCGAATCTGGCTGCCGTGAAAAAAGCATCTGCAAAGTATTATGACAATCTTCCGACAGAAGGAAATGAAGGCGGACAGGCATTCAGAGACCTTGAATGGGAAGCCAAAGTTCAGAAAATATGTCAGGAAAGTGCCATCGGAGCTCAATTTGGAGGAAAATATCTTACCCATGACGTAAGAGTAATCAGACTTCCTCGTCACGCTGCTTCCTGCCCTGTGGGAATGGGGGTTTCATGTTCAGCAGACAGAAACATTAAAGGGAAAATCACCAGAGACGGTATTTTCCTTGAACAGCTGGAAGAAAATCCGAAGAGATTCTTGCCGGATACTCCTCCGCACTTGGAAGAAGCTGTTGAAATCAATTTGAATAAGCCAATGCCGGAAATTTTGGCTGAGCTTTCAAAATATCCGATCAAAACGAGATTGAAATTAAACGGAACATTGATCGTCGCAAGAGATATTGCCCACGCAAAGATTAAAGAAATTCTGGACAGCGGACAACCGATGCCTGAGTATTTCAAAAATCATCCGATCTATTATGCGGGACCTGCAAAAACTCCCGAAGGAATGGCGTCAGGAAGTTTCGGACCTACGACTGCCGGAAGAATGGACGTCTATGTTGACGAATTCCAGAGCCACGGCGGAAGCATGATTATGCTGGCGAAAGGAAACAGAACTAAAGAAGTAACGGATGCATGTGGTAAATACGGAGGATTCTATCTGGGCTCCATTGGTGGACCTGCAGCCATTCTTGCCAAAGACAATATTGTATCCGTAGATATCGTAGATTTCCCTGAATTAGGGATGGAAGCCGTAAGAAAGATCGAAGTGAAAGACTTCCCGGCCTTCATCATTACGGACGATAAAGGCAACGATTTCTTCGCAGATCTAGCCCACTAATTAGTTTAAAATCAAAATAAATTAGAAAATAGGGCGTGTATCTTTTGTGTACGACACAAAAAAGTCCTATTTTTGCCTAAAATCTTTAAGAAAATGATAACGATTTTATCAGCATTTTGGCCGTTCTACCAGTTCCTATGGACTGTATTCTTTATAATCATGTTCTTGGTAGGGTTCTGGTGTATCTTCATGTTCTTCGGTTTGGTAATCCCAATGTGGTTAACTGAAGGTCTGAAAGAATATTTCGGAAAAGTAAAACCTTTCGACCCTGAGGATATCAGAAGAAAAGAGGTGAATGAGCAGGAAGGTGTAGAAGTAATCTACAGCAATCCTAAAGGAAACGGACCTTTCCTACACGATCACGGACATCATCATTAATTTGATTGTCATTGCTTTTTCACCTTAATTCTGAAAAAGTAATATCAAAGCAAAACAATATATATAAACCGCTTAATTTTTTTAGGCGGTTTTTTTTATTATTCATTTCTCAGTTGTTCAGGCGACACTCCGAATTTTTTCTTGAATGCCCTCTTGAAATTCTGGACATATTCATATCCGCATTTCATCGCAATTTCTTTGGTCATAATTCCTATACTAATAATCATTTTCTTCGCTTTCATTATTCTCAGTTCCTAAATAAAGAACGGGCAGGCTTTTTCTAAGAAAATTATTAAAAACTAGATCCTTAAATATTTGATTGATCAGCAGGGGGGAGGTAGGCACTTTGTTGATTAGCCTATGAATTAATTTTAAATATTAGTTTGTTACAATTACTTTTATCGTAAAGGTTTATGAAATTTTTCACGTGCTTTTTTATATACTTAATTTTCACAGGTAAATGAAGTATAAAAATGAAAATAAATACTATATTCGATAAAAATAAAGAAAATGAAAAAGTTTTATTCCCTTGTTTACCTGTTGGTTGCGGTGTTTTCTTTTGGACAGATCAATTATACAATCGCTCCGAATCCCTTCAACGAAACTGATGCCATCACGCTGACGGTTCCGGGAGATCAGATCGATGAATCCGCATGGGGTGTTTCCAATAATTCTATTTACATGTGGTCTTGGTCTTTTGATACCAATTATCAAAACAGTCAGGATTGTCCTACCAACGGAAGCTGGAACAACTCCAATGATTTGAATAAACTCAGTTATAATTCAATTACAGATACCTATTCATTAACTTTTACTCCAACCACCTTTTATGGAAGAACAGGAATAGGAAGGTTCGGATTTCTGTTAAAAGATAAAACAGGTTCTCATCAGACCTCGCCGGATATTTTTGTTAATGTTGGTATTTTAAATTTAAACTTGACGAATCCGGTCGCCAATAGTCTCACTACAGTTCCTTCGGGAAACTCTGTCAATATCACAGCAACCACAAATGTTAGCGCCATATTTCAGCTAAAGGCTAACGGGACAGTTGTCAATTCTACGTCTGCTCCCTCCCAGTCTTATAATTATAGTTATACGGTAACTCAGGATGCCAACATGGAGCTGATTGCAACAGACACCAATTCGAACTCAAAAAATGCAGCATTTATACTACAGACTCCCAGGACGGTCATTTCGGAAGCAATTCCCGGCTGGATCAGACAGGGAATCAACTATCTTCCATCCGATCAGACCAAAGTAGGACTTGCTCTTTATGCACCTCATAAAAATTTTGTACATGTGATCGGAAGCTTTAATAACTGGGCTGTAAATGACGCTTATTTAATGAAAAGAGATACTGCCAATCCGGATCTTTACTGGATTGAATTAAATGGGTTGACCCCTCAGCAGTTATATACGTTCCAATACAGAACCAATGATCTCAAAAAAGTAGCAGATCCTTATTCACCACAGATCTTATCTTCCTATGATGATCAGTGGATCTCAAATGCTACCTATCCGAACTTACCACCGTTTCCTGCAGGACAGGATTTTGAAGTTTCTATGTTTAAAACCGGGCAGGCTCCTTATAACTGGCAAACGATTAATTTTCAAAGGCCGGCTAAAGAAGACCTTGTAGTGTATGAACTATTGCTCAGAGATTTTACACAGGAAAAAAACTGGCAGTCACTCATTAACAAAATCTCTTATTTAAAAAATTTGAATATCAATGCCATAGAATTGCTTCCTATTATGGAATTTGATGGCAACCTTTCCTGGGGATATAATACTTCATTCCATTACGCATTGGATAAAGCGTATGGAACGCCCGAAAAATTTAAAGAATTTGTTGACTTATGCCACCAGAATGGAATTGCTGTTATTTTAGACATTGCCTTTAATCATGCTACGGGACGTTCTCCTCTGGCAAGACTCTGGAATATTGACCCCGGATGGTGATGGCTACGGCGAAATAGCGGCTAATAATCCTTATTTTAATCAGGTTCCCAAACATTCTTATAACGTGTTTAACGATTTCAACCATACAAGCCCTTCAACTCAATATTACGTTGAAAGAAGCCTTCAGCAATGGCTTACCGAGTATCATATTGATGGATTCCGCTGGGATCTTACCAAAGGTTTTACCCAAAACTGCTCGGAAAATGATGAAGTCTGTACCAATGCCTACCAGCAGGATAGAGTAGATATTATGAAACAGTATGCAGACAAACAATGGGCTATTGATCCCAACTCTTACATGATCTTTGAACATCTGGGAACAGATGCCGAAGAACAGCAATGGGCCAATTATAGAATAGACGAAGGAAAAGGAGTAATGCTGTGGAATAAACAAACCGATCCTTATAACCAGAATACAATGGGCTATAAGGATAACAGTAATTATGACAGAATGAATCACAGTCTTCATGGTTTTACCAATAAGAGTGCCGTAGGATATGGAGAAAGTCATGATGAAGAAAGATTAATGTTTAAGAACCTTGCGTATGGTGCCATTAACGGAAACTACAATGTGACCAACCTTACTACTGCTTTAGAAAGAATGAAAACTTTTGGGGCGACATTTTTTACCATTCCCGGTCCTAAAATGATCTGGCAGTTTGGAGAATTGGGTTACGAATTCAGTATCAATCGTTGTGCAAACGGTACGATCAACAGCGGATGCAGAACCGATGAAAAACCTGTTGCCTTTACACTAGGCTATGATACCAATGCCAGCAGAAAAGCGGTATATGATACCTGGGCTAAAATCATTAATATCAGAAATAGCCACCAGGTTTTCAAGTCTAAAACATACACAATAGAATCCAACAACCTTACCAATGACCCGGAGGGCCTGATCACGAGGATTTATGTATATGATAATACCCTGAATGGAATGAAAAACGTTGTTGTGCTGGCCAATTTTACCACTTCTGCACAGAATGTTGTTCCTTATTTTCCGTATGCTGGTCTATGGCAGAATCTGATGGATAATACAATCTCAAATTTTATTTCTACAACAACTCCGATCATGCTCCAGCCGGGAGAATTCAGAATTTTTGGAAATTATTCCGGAGCACTTGCAACCGTTGATGTCAACGCAATGAATAAATTATCACTTCAGATTGCAGATAATCCCGTAAAAAATCGTTTAGTAAAATTGATTTACCACAAAGTGAAAAACGGAGACATCGTCATTTTTGACATGAGCGGCAAAAAAATGGATTCATTTCAATTACCTCAGGAAAACGGAACTTATGAATTGAAGGTTGCCTATCCTTCCGGAACCTATCTGGTTCATTTACGGTCTGAAACAGGCACAGCTATCCAGAAGATGGTGATTAAATAAATGGGAAAAAGAGGGATGATGAAAGGACATGATCCCTCTTTTTTATTCACAGCACAGAATATATAAATCTACTTTTTGGTAATTAAAAATATTAGTCTACTTTTGCAGTAGATTATCAAGAAAGGTGGAGGGATTTGGCCCTATGAAACCTTAGCAACCTGCACGTCTCTAAAAAGTGTAAAGGTGCTAATTCCAGCCCGTTGTGGGGAAGATGAGAAAAGTCAATATTCTGGCAGCAATTCCATTTCTTGAAGTCTTTTTATATCTGCGGATGAGGTCCGTTGAAGTATATTATTAATTTATAAGAACGAAAGATGAAAAAATTAAGCCTGTCTGTTATACTCTTGGGATCCGTTTTGGTCAACGCACAGGAACAGGAAAAAGGAACTCAGATCGAAGATGTGGTCATTGTAGGAAACCGGAATGCCAAAAGAACAAAACTGGAAACCCCCGTTCCCGTTGACATTATCAATATAGAAAAACTGCAGAGATCAGCCCCGCAAACTACAGTTCAGGATCTTCTGAACTATGTGATCCCTTCATTCAACGCGGTAAGACAATCTGCTTCTGATGGTACGGAACATATTGATCCTGTAAGTTTGAGAGGAATGGGACCTGATCAGGTGTTAGTACTGGTCAATGGCAAAAGAAGACATACCAGCTCACTGGTGAATTATCAGAATACAGTCGGAAACGGATCTGTAGGAACGGATCTCAGTACTATTCCGGTGATTGCTATTGACAGGATAGAAGTTCTGAGAGACGGTGCGGCAGCACAGTATGGTTCAGATGCTATTGCAGGGGTTGTGAATATCATCCTTAAAAAAGATATTGGAGCGTCGGCATCGGCATCTTACGGAATTACTGGAAGAAACGACGGGGAAACTTATCAGACAGGAATCAACTATGGATCCTCTCTTGGAAAAAAAGACAGTTACATCAATCTCTCACTGCAGTTGAGTCACCGGGGTAAGACTACAAGAACTCAAAATCATGATCTTGATATTTTCGGAGATAATTTTGCGTATGAATTTGCAGATGATCCTGATGCAGCCAGAGCAGCTGACGATCAAAAAATAAGAGAACGGGGATTGACGCGTAATGATTTTAACTTCCAGATCGGAGATGCTCAGATCAGACAGGCACAATTGTTTTTTAATTCAGAATATCCTTTGAGTGAAAACTTCAAACTTTATTCTTTCGGAGGTTTCAGTATTAAAGAAGGAAAAGGATTTGGTTTCAGAAGGCTGCCAAGTGAAACATCTAATGTGGTTTCTTCTATTTATCCAAACGGATTTCAGGCCTCTCTGGGATCACAGGTCTACGATTTTTCCTATGCTTTAGGCGCTAAATATAATGTAAACAACTGGCTGATTGATTTAAGCAATACTTTCGGAAGCAATACGTTCAATTATAATGTGAATAATACCAATAATGCTTCGTTGGGAGCGAAATCTCCAACAAGTTTTTATGCAGGAGCTCACAGTTTCCTTCAGAATACTGTCAATCTTGATATATCTAAAAATATCAATCAGTTTAATGTAGCCTTTGGAGGAGAATTCCGTTTTGAACAATATCAAATCAAAGCAGGAGATGAAGCTTCTTACACCCGTTATGACATCAATGGGAATCCTTCCGGCCCTGATTCTACGGTTGAAGGCAATGGGGGTTCACAGTCATTTATAGGTTTTTCACCGGATAATGCCTTGAAAAAATCCAGACATTCAGCAGCGGTATATGCAGATGTTTCTTATGATCTTGCTAAAAAATTAAATATAGATCTTGCCGGGAGATTTGAAAACTATTCAGATTTTGGAAATACCCTGAACGGAAAACTGGCATTGAGATATGAATTTGTAAAAGACTATGCTGTAAGAGCAGCGGTGGGAACTGGTTTCAGAGCCCCCTCCCTTCAGCAGCAATATTTTAACAACTCCTATGCAGATATTTCTACTTCAGGATCTGGCATTGTGACCAAAGGGATTTTCAGAAACGACAGCGATGCGGCCAAAGCGCTTGGATTCGATAAATTAAAGCAGGAAACATCAGTCAATGCCAGTGCTGGATTTGCTGTAAAGCCAGCCAACAGATTACTGATCACTGTTGACGGGTATTGGATCCGGGTAAAAGACAGAATTGTGATCACCAGTAATATCACAGATCCAAGACTGGCGGAGTATAACGTAGAAAGCGGAAGGTTTTTCGCCAATGCTATTGATACTGAGACAAAAGGCGTTGATGTCGTAGTAACGTATGACTGGAAAGTAGGCGGTGGAAATTTAAATATCAATCTCGCAGGAAATTATACTGAGACAAAGATCAAAGATTTCCATTTTCCTGAAAAGTTAGTGCCTGCCCAAAATGAATTCTTCGGGCCCGATCAGATCAATATTATTGAAACCCTGTCTCCCAAAACAAAAGCATCCTTAGGACTGAATTATGCCATCGGAAAATTCAATTTCATGGTAAGAAATACGTATTTTGGCCAGGTGATAAGAGATGGTTATCCTTTTGGAAAAGTTCAGAGCTTTACGCCCAAAGTAGTAACCGATGTGAGTGTAGGATATGATATCACAAAAAGTATTAACCTGACGGTGGGTGCCAATAACGTACTGGATGTCTTTCCGGATCTTCAGATTTATGAAAACTCATATTATGGAGTATTTAAATATGCTCCGGTTCAGATGGGAACCTTAGGGAACTATTTCTTCGGAAGACTTAATTTTAATTTTTAACGGCTAAATGAGTACTGCTACACACCAGATCGGCTGGAAAACCGCTGCTGCCATCGTTGTTTCCAATATGATCGGGACCGGGATATTTACCACCTTAGGCTTTCAGCTTTCTGATATTACCAATACCTACAGTATTTTTCTGTTGTGGATCATCGGTGGGATTCTCGCTTTGTTTGGGGCTTTTTGCTATGCTGAGCTGGGATCTTATTTTAAGGGAAACGGAGGAGATTATATTTATCTTAAAGAAACCTATCATCCGGTTTTCGGCTATCTGGTCAGCTGGATCTCTCTGATTATTGGGTTTTCTGCGCCCGTGGCTTTGGCTGCATTGGCCATGTCAAAATATCTTTCAGCCTTTAATTATACCTTTGGAAACGGTTTTGCGATTGGATTCATTTTCCTGGTGGCGGCAACATTATCATTCAGCCTTAAAACCTCAAGCCGGTTTCACAATTTTTTTACCTTGATCAAAATTGCTTTCATCATTGTGCTGGTTATTTTGGGGGTTGTGCTTCCGGGATCTGCTTCCGGAAACAGTCTTGAATTAGGAACCAGCTGGCAGGACGAAATTATGCTTCCGGCATTCGCAACATCTCTGGTATTTGTTACCTATTCCTATACCGGATGGAATTCTGCATCTTATATCGCAGGAGAAATCAAAGAGGTCCAGAAAAATCTTCCCAGAGCTTTAATTGTGGGAACTGTTTTTGTAACGTTAAGTTACCTTCTGGTCAATTATATCATGCTCAAACACGCACCAGTAGTTCAGATGGCAGGAAAAGAAGATGTGATGGGAGAAGCAGCAGGCAATATGCTGGGTATCGGCTTTGGAAAAATTGTCAATATTTTTATTGCCTTGCAGTTGATTGCAACCATCAGCGGATATCTGTGGGTAGGTTCAAGGCTGACGCAGGCTTTTGCAAAAGAAAATCATTTATGGAGATCACTAGCTGTCAACAACAAAAAAGGAATTCCCGTAAGAGCGATCTTTGTCCATGCTGTGATTGCTTCGGTGATCATTCTGACAGGAAGTTTTAAAGAAATATTTGTTTACACCGCATTTATCCTTCAGTTATTTGCCAGTCTTTCCATTTCTACCGTCTTCTTTCTGAAAAAAGACCAGCGAAAGATATTTAAATCCAATCTATTCTATATTTTTCCGGCCGTTTTTCTTCTTTTCAGTATCTATATTCTCTATTTTACGCTTATTCATAACCCGAAAGAGAGTATTATAGGACTTGGTATAGTAGCCTTCGGACTTATTTTATATGCAGTTGATCAAAGGTTTTTTAAAAAGCCAACAGAATAATTATTCAGTAAATTGTGTAGAATAAGATCTTCAATCTTGATGAAAGCAATTATTCTCATTTTAAATGAAATTCTAACGGTTAGCCAGCTTGATTATCTGAAAAATATCATAAACCCAAAGGTTTCAAAAAATTATGACGATTTGATTGTAGAAAGGAATTTTAATTTGAATTAATAATTCTTATCTTTGCACTCTCAAAAATTGCAGAATGTCTAAATCATTAATTCCAAAGCTAGAAGCGATTAAACAAAGATATAATGAGGTTGCAGACCTTATTATACAGCCTGATATCATTTCAGATCAAAAAAAATATTCTTCATTAAATAAAGAATACAGTGATTTGGGTAAGATTGTAAGAGTTTACGATCAGTATAAAGGGGCACTAGACAATATTGCAGAATCTGAAGAAATCATTGCAGATGGTTCAGACAGAGATTTGGTAGATATGGCTAAGGAGGAAAAAGTAGAAGCGCAGGCTAAACTTCCGGGTTTGGAAGAAGAGCTGAAAGTTTTATTGATTCCTAAAGATCCTGCCGACGACAAAAACATCATCGTGGAATTACGTGCCGGAACCGGTGGTGATGAAGCGGCTATCTTCGTGGAAGATGTATATAGAATGTACTCCATGTATTTCAAAACAAAAGGTTGGAAACATGAAGTGACAGATTCTAATGAAGCAGCAAAAGGATATAAGGAACTTATCATGAAGGTGGAAGGTGAAGGCGTTTACGGTATCATGAAATTTGAATCCGGAGTGCACCGTGTACAGCGTGTTCCTGAAACAGAATCTCAGGGTAGAGTTCATACCTCTGCCATTACCATTGCTGTTTTACCCGAAGCTGAAGAAGTGGATTTTGAACTGAATCCTGCAGATATTGAAATGCAGACATCCCGTTCAGGTGGAGCCGGAGGTCAGAACGTAAACAAGGTTGAAACTAAAGTTCAGCTGACTCATAAACCTTCAGGAATGGTCGTTGTTTGTCAGCAGGCCCGTTCTCAGCTGGCAAACAGGGAGTTGGCAATGGAAATGCTGAGAACCAAACTATACGATATCGAATTGCAGAAAGTTCAGGGTGATATTGCAGCACAACGTAAATCGATGGTTTCTACCGGTGACCGTTCTGCAAAGATCAAAACCTACAACTATCCACAGGGAAGGGTGACAGATCACAGAATCAACAAATCGATGTATAATCTCGATGCCTATATGAACGGGGATATTTCTGAAATGATAGACGCCGTGATCATGGCAGAAAATGCAGAGAAGATGAAGGGGGAAGAAGAAAACTATTAAAATAAACATATCAGGCTCTTGAAATTCAAGAGCTTTTTTTTGCTGGACCATTCAGCAGATTTAAAATAAACTATACTACCTATGAAACGACCGATGAGAATTGTATTTCTGATGCTGTTGTTCTGTGTTCAGAACCTTTTTGCACAGACTAAAGCATTAAATCCTGAACAGGTATTCGGAATGTATTTTGATGCTTTTGTAAAGCAGGATCAGAATACACTTCAGAAACTGAATACGTACCTTACGCCATTCCTTGGTGCTGAAAATGGGTATACCATAGATTTGAAAAAATCGTACAGCGAGGAAGTTCAAAATCTCACCAATACCTTTCTTACCAATCTTCCAAAAGAAACAGCAGTTGATTGTCAAGCGGAAGCAGGCGAATATTTCAATGCACTTTTAGACAATTTAAAACATACCCGATACGTTGTAAAAAACATACAGGAAGTAAAGAACGAATATGTGGATAATGGCCTGTTGACAGAACTTAATGTAGATTTGATTTTTTCTGTTCCTGCAAAAACCTCAGATTTAAAACTTGAAGAAGTAAAAAACTTGAAGACTGAAGATCTGAAGACCTATTTAAAAAAGAAAACAAGTGCTTTTACAAAATCAGAAAGAAAAGAGACTGTAAAACAGGTTTTTAAGCTTTATCAGATTAAAAAAGACGGAAATACTTATTATTGGAATGGAGGTCCACAGGAATTAGTATGGAAGCTGAATGAATTGTATTTCTGGACTTTAACGCATTAGAACGACAAAATAAAATATATTTATGAAGAAGTTGAATGTCATTATATTGTTGATGTTGGCCCTGTTCAGCCAGAATCTTACGGCCCAGACGGAAGTGAAAAAACCTTCAGAAGTTTTTGAAATGTACTTTGGTACTTTCGTTAATAATGATACAGCCGTCCTGAATAAACTGAACGATTATCTGAAACCTACGGTAGAAGGAGAGAATGCTTATCAGGTAGATTTTAAGGTCGTTTCTCAGGATATGATGAAAGAGAGTACAGATAACTTTTTATCGGCTTTTTCCAAAACGACAGCGGATGCCTGTAGAAAAGAAGCTGAAGACTACTTCAGTGCCATGATGGAGAATTTTAAAAATGGAAAACTAACCGTGAAAAACGTAAAAGTTGTCCAGAATGAATATATTGAAGATCAGAAAATTGCGGAGATCAATTATTCAGTAAGTTTTAAAGTTCCTTCAAAATTTTCAGATATTCCCTCAGGAGATATTAAAAATGTAAAGCCTGAAGACTTGAAGAAATATCTGGTTCAGAGTGTACAGGATTTTAAAAATGCAGACAAAACTGTAATAACTGACCAAACGTTTAAATTGTATCAGCTTAATGAAGCAGGAAAAATATATTACTGGAATGGTAGTCCGGACGAAATTGTTTCCGGGCTAACCGATTTTTACTTTGAAAGCTTCGGGTCTAAATAACGATCTGTACAAAATATACCTTAAGAAAAGGCTCTGATTTTTCAGGGCTTTTTTTATTTCACATACTTTGCGTATTTTTGAGAAAACCCTTGATTATGAATTTTAAGCCTATGTTATTAACCGCTGGAGTCCTGTTTTCAGCAACTTTTTATTCTCAAAAAATGAATTATCCTAAAGCAGTAAAAGGAAGTCAGACGGATACCTATTTCGGAACCGCAGTATCTGACCCTTTCAGAGATCTGGAAAATGATTCTGAAGCTACAAAAAAGTGGGTAGATGATGAAGTGGCCTACAGCCAGAACTATCTTTCTAAAATCCCTTTCAGAAATAAAATCAAAGATCAGTTAAAAGATATCTGGAATTATGAGAAGATATCGGCACCTTTCAAAGAAGGAGAATATACCTACTATTATAAAAATGACGGTCTTCAGGCTCAGTCTATCTTATACAGAACAAACAATAAGACCAAAGCAACGGAAATATTTTTAGATCCAAACAAGTTTTCAGATAAAGGAACGACGTCACTTTCTAATCTTTCATTCAACAAGAAAGGAAACCTTGCCGCCTATTCTATTTCTGAAGGAGGAAGTGACTGGAATAAGATCATTATTATCGATGCACTGACTAAAAAGAAGATCGATGAAACGCTGGTAGACGTAAAATTCAGCGGAATTTCATGGCAAGGGGATGATGGTTTCTACTATTCAAGCTATGATAAGCCCAAAGAAGGAACCGTACTTTCCGGGATGACCGATAAGCATAAAGTGTACTTCCATAAATTAGGAACAAAACAATCTGAAGACAAACTCATCTTCGGAGGAGATAAAACACCTAGAAGATATCTAAGCGCAGGTGTTTCTGAAGATCAGAGGTTCCTGATCATTTCTGCTGCCAATGCAACGAACGGAAATGAATTGTACATTAAAGATTTAAAGAAAGGCGGAGACTTTGTACAAATTAACAAAGGATTTGATATTAATGCCAGTATTGTAGATACTCACGGTGATGATCTGTTTATCTTTACCGATAAGGACGCACCTAATATGCGTCTTGTAAAAACAAGTATTACAAATCCTTCGCCGGAAACATGGAAAGATCTTATTCCGGAGACCGAAAATGTTCTGGGAATCTCTTCAGGAGGCGGATATTTCTTTGCAACCTACATGGTTGATGCCATTGACAAGGTAAAACAATTTGATAAGGCCGGAAAACTGGTAAGAGAAATTACACTTCCCGGAAAAGGAAATATTTCAGGTTTTGGAGGTAAGGAAGAGGAAAAAGAACTTTACTTCTCATTCAGCAACTATATCACACCGGGAACCACCTATAAATTTAATGCAGATTCAGGAAAATCAGAAGTCTATCAGAAGCCGAAAGTGAAGTTTAATCCAGAGGATTACGTCTCTGAGCAGGTATTCTATACTTCAAAAGATGGGACTAAAGTTCCAATGATGATCAATTATAAAAAAGGAACTAAGCTGGATGGAAAGAACCCTACCATTCTTTATTCTTACGGAGGATTCAACATCAGCCTTCAGCCCTCATTCTCTGTAGTGAATGCAATATGGATGGAAAACGGAGGGATCTATGCAGTTCCAAATATCCGTGGTGGCGGTGAATATGGTAAAAAATGGCATGATGCAGGCACGAAAACACAGAAGAAAAATGTTTTTGAAGACTTCATTGCTGCCGGAGAGTATCTTCAGAAAAAAGGCTATACTTCCAAAGAATATATGGCATTGTCCGGAAGATCAAATGGTGGGCTTCTCGTAGGCGCAACGATGACGATGCGTCCCGATCTTGCCAAAGTAGCTTTTCCTGGAGTTGGGGTTCTGGATATGCTGAGATACAACAAGTTCACAGCTGGAGCGGGATGGTCATATGACTATGGAACTGCCGAAGACAGCAAAGAAATGTTTGACTATCTTAAATCTTATTCTCCTGTACATAATGTGAAGAAAGGAACATGTTATCCCTCTACGATGATCATTACAAGTGATCATGATGACAGGGTAGTTCCTGCACACTCCTTCAAATTTGGAGCAGAGCTTCAGGAAAAACAAGGATGTAAGAATCCTATATTACTAAGAATTGAGAAAAATGCTGGACATGGAGCAGGAAGAGCAACCGATCAGGTGATCAGTGAAAATGCGGACCTTATTTCATTTGCTCTATATGAGATGGGAATTAATAAATAAATGTAAATAACAAAAAAGAAACCAAAATGGCTAATTTTATTGAAATTAGCCATTTTTTTTAATTGTACTATGTATTAAATTATTACTTTTGTTCTGGATATTTAAAATTTATTAATTCTATTCATGTAGTTCAGTTATGAAAAAAAGAATTTTACTAGTTTGTGCATTGACGGCCGGTGTTGCCAGCTTCAACGCACAGAGATGGGAACCTGCTTCGCAGAAAACTTCCCAAATCAGAAAAGAAGTTGAAGTGCAATATTCTTACAAAGTGGATCTTGCATCACTTAGAAATCTTTTGAAAGATGCTGTAGAAACAGGTAAAGGCGCAAAAGCTGTTGTCGTTTCACTTCCTACAGCAGAAGGGAAAATTGAAAAGTTTGCGGTATACAGCAATCCAGTGATGGAGAAGTCTATGGCAGACAGATATCAGTTAGGTTCATACGTAGGTGTTGGAGTTGAAGATCCTTCTAAATACGTAAGATTCAGTACTTCTCCTACAGAAATGCAGTCAATGATCATCAAGGACGGAGTATTCCAGTTCATTGAGCCAATCACTACAGATAAGCAAACTTATGGAGTATTCTATAAAACAAAAAGAACAAGCAGCGAGCAGGGATTTGAATGTGGTACCAACGAAACCAATATCAAAGATATCCAGCTTTTAAGAGAAAACGGTAAAAAAAAGCTTTCTAATGTAGGAATTACTAACAGACCTGCAAGTACAAAGTACAGAACCTATAGATTGGTAATGTCTACTACCGGTGAATATACTGCTTATTTCGGAGGTGTTCCCGGAGCTGTTACACAGATCAACAATACCATGACCAGAGTAAACGGAGTTTTCGAAAAAGACTTTGGTATTAAATTACTTCTTCAGGATTTTCAGAATGTTATTTATACGAATGCTGCTACTGATCCTTATTCAGATTCTGATGCAGGAGTAGATGATGCATTATGGAATGGAGAGCTGATGAATGTTCTTCACAATAACGTGGGTGAAGCTAATTTTGACATCGGACACTTATTTGGTGCCACCGGAGGTGGTGGTAATGCCGGATGTATCGGATGTATCTGTAGCGATGATATGACATTAGATCAAGGGTCGCCTGTAGCTTACAAGGGATCTGGATTTACGTCTCCAGCTAATGGAGTTCCATCGGGTGATTCATTTGACATCGATTATGTAGCGCACGAATTAGGACACCAGTTAGGTGGAAACCATACCTTCTCAAATAGCACAGAAGGTTCTGGTGTTAATGTAGAGCCGGGTGGTGGTACAACTATTATGGGATATGCGGGAATCACGTACGACAATGTACAGATGAGTTCCGATGCCTATTTCCACTATGCTTCAGTAAATCAGATTCTTAATAATCTTGATGCTAAAACAACATGTGGTGTTTCTCAAAATATCACAACCAATACAGCACCTGTTATTTCCCCTCTTACAGCATACAGTATTCCTAAGGGAACAGCCTATTATTTAGATGCTACAGCAACCGATACTGATCCTATTAAATATACATGGGAGCAATATGACAGCGTAGACCAAAATGCTACCATCTCCGGAGACAGTGGTTGGGGATACAATACTCAAGGCACTGTGGGAAGATCTTTCTTTGGAACAACGAGCGGAAGAAGATATTTCCCAAGCTTACCTTTGGTAATGGCTGGTAAATTAACGAATAAAACAGTTTCGGGAGCTGCTACAACCCCAAATTGGGAAACAGTATCTTACGTTCCTAGGACGTTACATTATGCAGTGACTGTAAGAGATGAGAATGCGCAAAGACCAATGCTTTCCTCTTTAGAGACCACAGTGACTGTAGGAAACGACGGACCATTTAAATTTAACGGTCTTACAGCTTCTTCAGTTTTATATAATAATGCATCAAATACGATCAAGTGGGCTGTAGCCAATACAACAGCTGCCCCTTATAATGTTGCAAATGTAAAAATTGAATATACTACAGATCTTGTCAACGGAGCAACGTGGAACCAACTGGTAGCCTCTACTCCAAATACAGGAAGCTATACAGGACAAATGCCGGATGGCTTAACTGGTGCAGTTAAATTGAGAGTATCTGCGATCAATAATATATTCTATGCAGTATCTCCACAAGTAACTGTAGGAGCAGCGCCGACTTCAACTACAGCAGCGCCGACTGGATTATCTACTACATCTGCAGATGTTCTTAAGAATTCAGCGATCGTTTCTTGGAACAGTGTACCGGGAGCGGCTACCTATTCTGTAAATTATAGAAAATCAGGAGTTTCATCTTGGACAAATGTATCAAGTACAACTAACTCGTTACTGTTGAGTACTCTTGAAGACGAAACAGCTTATGAAGTACAGGTAGCGGCTGTGGTGAACAGTGTACCCGGAAGCTTCTCTTCAAACTATGTTTTCAAAACAAAGCCATTGGCAACAGGGGTTAACTACTGTATCTTAAATACAGGATATAATTCTGTAGGAAATATTGCAAGAGTACAGCTTTCTAACATTAATCATATTGATACTAACATTAGGTCTTATAAAGATTTAAGTGAAGATCCTGCAAAAATAATCAACCTTATCAGAGGAAACTCTTATCCAATCAGTATTTTTGGTATTTACAATCAGGCTGCTCCTATGACTTATAACGTATGGATCGATTATAACAGAAATGGGGTGTATGAGACAAGTGAAAAAGTATATACAAGTGCTGCTACAGCTCCGGCAACAAATGGTATAGGAAGTGTTGCGGGTAACTTCACTGTTCCTGCTTCTGCTCTTGTTGGAAACAGAGTAGTGGGAATGAGAGTTGCATCTAACTATGCTGCAGCACTAAACAACGCTTGTGGAACTGCCGCGGGTAATTTGCCAAGTGGAGCAGGAAGTGTGATGGATTTCTCAGTAAGAATTTTCGGATCCGCACTTGCAGTAGACGAAACTAAAGACACAAAATCTGAAGTGGAAATTTATCCGAACCCTGCTGATACTTTTGTAGGTGTAAGAAACCTTAAAGGAAAGGCAGACTATAAGATCTATAGTGCAGACGGAAGATTAGTTCAGAGCGGTGGTGTTGATAATCAGATTATTAATGTAGCTGGTTTAACTAAGGGTATGTATATCATTACCATTAAAGATGATAAGAACACTTACAATACTAAACTTATCAAAAAATAAGTAAAGTATTTATTAATGAATCGGGCCGGACTTATGTCCGGTCTTTTTTGTTTCTATAACCAAAGGTTTTGATATGTTGAGTATATTTTTTCAGAAATACTATCCACAATGTATTTTTTTACACTTAATTTTTAATATTTTATTGTAAATAAGTGTTTTGTGTACCCTTTCTTTAAATTAATTTTTTATTTTTGTGGAAATACTTAATGTTTTTTCAGAATCAGTGTAAATTATGAAAAAGAAAATTTTACTAGTTTGTACGTTGGCTGCCGGTTTGGCTACTGCTAACGCACAAAGATGGGAGCCTACATCCCAGAAAACTTCTCAAATCAGAAAAGAAGTTGAAGTTCAGTACTCTTACAGAGTAGATCTTGCATCACTTAGAAATCTTTTGAAAGATGCTGTAGAAACAGGGAAAGGTGCAAAAGCTGTTGTTGTTTCACTTCCTACGGCAGAAGGAAAAATTGAGAAATTTGCGGTATACAGCAGTCCGGTTGTAGTACAATCTATGGCGGACCGATACCAGTTAGGGTCTTATGTGGGAGTAGGAGTAGACGATCCTTCCAAATACATAAGATTCAGTACAGCTCCAACAGAGTTGCAGTCGATGATTATCAAAGACGGAGTGTTCCAGTTCATAGAGCCTATCAGTACAGATAAGCAGACTTACGGTGTATTCTATAAAACGAAAAGAACTGCAAGTGATAACGGATTTGAGTGTTCTACGGAAGAAAAAGAGATTGTTAAGGATATCAAAGCTTTGGAAGCTAACGGTAAAAAGAACCTTTCTAACGTAGGAATTACCAATAGAGCTCCTATTACCAAATACAGAACATACAGACTGGCACTTTCTACTTCTGGAGAATACACTAAGAAATTTGACCCGGCAGGAGGAACAACGAATACGGTCATTCAGATGAACGCTACCATGACCCGTGTAAACGGTATTTTTGAAAAAGAATTTGGTATTAAAGCGATCATTCAGGATATTCCGGCTATTCTATTCACAGATGCTGCAACAGATCCATATACAAACAACCTAAACCTTCAGCTTCAGCAGACTTTAACATCTGTCGTAGGTAATGCCAATTACGACATGGGACACGTATTCAATGCTGCAGGTGGAAACGGAAATGCAGGTTCTATTGCATCAACATGTGTAAACCCTGCAACGGCAACTTCTTTAGCGAAAGGATCTGCATTCACGCAGAGTACAAATCCTACAGGAGATCTTTTTGATATTGATTACGCTGCTCACGAAATGGGACACCAGCTGGGAGCTAACCATACATTCTCTCACGTTTCGGAAGGGTCCGGAGTTAATATTGAACCCGGTGGTGGTACTACGATCATGGGTTATGCAGGAATTACAGGAGATAATGTACAGGCTACTACTGATGCCTATTTCCATTATTCTTCTATTAATCAGATATTAAATAGCTTGGACGGTAAGATCACTTGTGGTACTTCAGAAACAATTACTACAAATACTGCCCCTGTAATTGCCCCTCTTGGTGTTTACAATATTCCTAAAGGAACGGCTTATTATTTAGAGGCTTCTGCTACAGATACTGATCCTATTAAATATTCTTGGGAACAGTATGACAGTGTTGATTCTTACAATTCCATTTCCGGAGACAGCGGATGGGGATATAGCGCACAAGGAGCGTTAACAAGATCTTATTTCGGAACAGCAAGCGGAAGAAGATATTTCCCAAGCCTGCCAATAGTGATGAGCGGAGTTTTAACGAATAAGACAGTTCCGGGAGCGACTACAACCCCAAATTGGGAAACAGTATCTTATGTACCTAGAACTTTACATTATGCAGTGACGGTAAGAGATGAGAATGTAGCAAGACCTATGCTTTCTTCTTCTGAAACTATAGTTACCGTTGGAAATGATGGACCTTTCAAATTCTCAGGACTTACAGCCTCTTCAATGCTATATAATAACGCAGCGAATACAATCTTATGGGATGTTGCCAATACCAATACAGCACCATATAATGCGGCTAATGTAAAAATTGAATACACTACAGATCTTGTCAACGGAGCCACGTGGACAGAATTGGTAGCCTCTACACCCAATACAGGAAGCTATACTGCACAAATGCCGGCATCTTTAACGGGTGCTGTGAAATTAAGAATTTCTGCTATCGGAAACGTATTCTATGCAGTATCTCCACAAGTGACGGTAGGTGCAGCGCCTACGTCTACGACTGCAGCACCTACAGGACTTGCAGCAATAAAAACAGAAATTTTCAAAACTACAGCCAGAGTATCCTGGAATAGTGTTCCAGGGGCAACGTATTCAATTAATTACAGAAAAGTAGGCACAACAAACTGGTCAAATGCAACCAGCCCTACCAATTCCGTGGTGCTGAGTGCTCTTGAAGATGAAACAAACTATGAAGTACAGGTTGCTGCAGTAGTAAACACGGTTCCGGGAGCATTCTCAAGTAACTATACCTTCAAGACTAAGGGACTTACAACAGGAGTTGATTACTGTTTAATGACAACTGGTGGAAATAGCTTTGCAAGCTTTAGTTATAACAGTGGGATGGCTCAAATGAACATCTCTAATTTAGCCTTTTCAGATTTAACATATAAGAATATTTTCAGCACATACAGAGATTATACTGAAGATGCAACCAAGGTGATCAATTTGACAAAAGGAACACAATACACATTGACTTATTTCAATGTTGGTACCACAGCTTCTACTTATAATGACAACATGGAAATATGGATCGATTATAACAGAAATGGGGTATTCGAAACTTCAGAGAAAGTAGCTTCAGTAAGTACAGACCCACCTGCTAACGGTCAATATCAGGGATCAGTTTCATTTACAGTTCCTGCTACAGCGTATTCCGGAGATAAACTGTTAAGAATGAGAGTGGCAAACACTTTCTTTAACAAAGCTACAGGTCCATGTGGTAGCCCATCGGTGGGAGTAACCGGAGGTGGAGTAATTTCACAAGGTTCATTTAAAGATTTCTCTGTAAAAATCACTAGCGGATTGGCAGTAAATGATGTAAATGGGACAAAAACATCTGAAATCTCGATTTATCCAAACCCTGCAGATACTTTCGTGGAAGTGAAGAACCTGAAAGGAAAAGCGGATTACAGCATTTTCAGTGCAGACGGAAGACTGGTTCAGCAAGGTCAGACAGATGGTAACAACAGAATTAATGTGGCATCACTGATCAAAGGAATGTATGTGATCACTCTTAAAGATGACAAAAACACGTACAATACTAAGCTTATCAAAAAATAATAAGTAAGTAGATCTATAACTGAGACCGGGCATTTGCCCGGTCTTTTTTATGACCTAAAATTCAGAAAAACTGAATGTTAACATAAGTTTCATGTTTCGTTCAAAAAAATTAACTTTACGGAGACAAAAATTATTGGAATGCGAAAGACAATTTCTGTGAAAAATCCGGATTTTACTATAGAGCCTCAGGAAAGAGAAATCTATAACTTTGAAAAAGACGGATTAGAGTTAAAATCATCTTACACTCAAAAAGATATTAAAAATGAATCTTTAACACAGACTTCTCCAGGAATTGCTCCCTATCTCAGAGGCCCGTATTCCACCATGTACGTACAAAAACCATGGACTGTAAGACAATACGCAGGCTTCTCTACAGCAGAAGAATCCAATGCCTTTTACAGAAGAAACCTTGCAGCTGGACAAAAAGGACTATCCGTAGCCTTTGACCTGGCTACCCACAGAGGATATGATTCCGATCACCCAAGAGTAGAGGGTGACGTAGGAAAAGCCGGCGTTGCCATCGACTCTGTTGAAGATATGAAAATCCTCTTCAATGAAATTCCTCTGGATCAGATCTCAGTATCGATGACGATGAATGGTGCCGTACTTCCTATTTTGTCTTTCTATATTGTGGCAGCTGAAGAGCAGGGGGTAAGTCAGGAACTTCTTTCAGGAACGATTCAGAATGATATTTTGAAAGAGTTCATGGTAAGGAATACCTACATCTATCCACCGGCCCCTTCTATGAAAATTATCGCAGATATCTTTGAATATACTGCGCAGAACATTCCGAAATTCAACTCTATTTCCATTTCAGGATACCACATGCAGGAAGCAGGTGCCACTCCGGTACTGGAAATGGCTTATACGCTGGCAGACGGTCTGGAATATGTAAGAACAGGAATCAAAGCAGGGATGAATGTAGATGATTTTGCCCCGAGACTTTCATTTTTCTGGGCGATTGGCATGAATCACTTCATGGAAATTGCAAAAATGAGGGCTGCAAGATACATTTGGGCTACTCTTTTAAAACAGTTCAATCCACAGAACGCAAAATCTTTAGCCTTAAGAACTCACTCTCAAACTTCAGGATGGTCGCTTACAGAGCAGGAGCCGTTTAATAATATTACAAGAACAGCTATTGAAGCGCTTTCTTCAGCGTTAGGCGGAACTCAGTCTTTACATACCAATGCTCTGGATGAAGCAATTGCCCTTCCAACAGATTATTCAGCAAAAATTGCGAGAAATACTCAGATTATCCTTCAGCAGGAAAGCGGAATATGCGACGTTGTAGATCCTATGGGCGGAAGTAATCTAGTGGAAAGTCTCACCCAGCAGATGATTGAAGAAGCAATGAAATATATCGATGAGGTAGAGCAGGAAGGTGGAATGACCAAAGCAATTGAAGCAGGAATTCCCAAAATGAGGATTGAAGAAGCTGCCGCCAAAAAGCAGGCTAAAATAGACAGTGGTGAAGAATTCATTATTGGAGTGAACTCATTTAGGACATCCCTGAAGCAAGATGGAATAGAAATCCTGGATATCGACAATACTGAAGTCCGCAGAAAACAGATCGAAAGACTTGAAAAAATAAAAGCAGAAAGAAATCCCGAAGCCGTTATCCAGATTCTGGATGAGATCCGTGAAAGTGCCAAAACAGGAAAAGGAAACCTTCTGGCTCTTTGTATAGAAGCTGCGAAAAGAAGAGTGACGCTTGGTGAAATGAGCGATGCGATGGAAGAAACTTTCGGAAGATATAAAGCCAATATCAGAACAATATCTGGAGTATATGCTATGAATGCCGGAAAAAATGAATATTTTGAAAAAGCCCTTCAACTGACTCAGAAATTTGAAGAACAAGAAGGCCGTCGCCCAAGAATTATGGTCGCTAAAATGGGTCAGGACGGACACGACAGAGGCGCCAAAGTAGTCGCAACCGCCTTTGCAGATATGGGATTTGACGTCGACGTGGCACCCTTGTTTCAAACACCGGAAGAAGTAGCTAAACAAGCTGTAGAAAATGATATTCATATCCTTGGAGTATCTTCTCTTGCTGCCGGGCATAAAACCCTGGTTCCACAGGTTGTGGAAGAACTGAAGAAATTAGGAGCAGATGATGTAACCATCGTAGTGGGAGGCGTTATTCCACAACAGGATTATGAATTCCTGTATGCGAACGGTGCCGACTTTATTTTCGGTCCGGGAACCAACCTTCCAAAATGTGCAGTGGAAATTTTACAGAGATTCTTAGAAAATTAAACTTTACTCACGGTGAGGATTGACGGAAAAAGACTAATTTCAGGATTTCCAACAATAAACCCCATACCGTGAGATGAATTTTAAAAATATAACCAGGCCTGCGGCAAATAAGATCATTATTTTCGCAGGCCTATTTTTTATCGCTGTGTTTTGTTTGGCGATAGATTGTAAAAACCAGCCGGTGCAACAATCTCCGTTGCCTGCTGATATTAATCTGGTTAAAAGCCACCTCACAGTCCTTACCCAAACTCCGCAATTCAGAAACCATAAAAATACAGATCAGCTGAATGCTGTGGCAGACTATATCAAGAAGAATTTCAGTAAATATGGTGATAGTACCATCTTTCAGGAATACAATGCCGATGGTAAAACCTATAAAAATGTAATCACTTCTTTCGGGACAGAAAACAAAAGGAGAATTATTATCGGGGCTCATTATGACGTTTGCGGAGACCAGCAGGGTGCCGACGATAATGCTACCGGAGTGACTGCTCTTTTAGAGCTGGCAAGAATGCTCAAAGATCAAAAACTGAACTACCGGATCGATCTTGTAGCCTACACCCTGGAAGAACCTCCCTATTTCAGGACCGAAAATATGGGGAGCCACATTCATGCTCAATATTTAAAAGATCACAACATCGATGTATATGGGATGGCAAGTGTAGAAATGATAGGATATTTCAAGGATGAAAAAGATTCACAAAGCTATCCATTAGGGATTTTATCTTGGGTTTATGGCAACAAAGGAGACTTCATAACCTTGGTCAAAAAGTTCGGAGCCGGAAATTTTGTAAATAATTTCAGCACTCAATTTAAAGAAGCCAATCAGATAAAAACCGAAACCTTTACCGCCCCGAAATTTGTAAAAGGAACCGATTTTTCAGACCACCTTAATTATTGGAAATTTGGCTACTCCGCCCTGATGATAACAGATACATCATTTTTCAGAAATAAAAATTACCATCAGACTACAGATACTCTGGAGACACTGGATCTGGTAAGAATGACCAGAGTAATCGATGGTATATTTCTCAGTCTGATCCACATGAAATAAAAAAAATATTTTGATATTCAAAAAAATTAATATATTTGCATCTGAAAATCAAGTTTAACCCATTAAAAAACAACGAAGCAATGTTCAAAACGAATCAAAATTCTTCAGCTGGAGTACCCCTTATGGTGGTAAGGCTTCGTGGTTTGGTATACTCTTAGAATAATAGTACAACGAAATATCAAAACCCGAAGTCGTAAAGATTTCGGGTTTTTTATTGCGCAATATTAAACTCCAGTTTCCCCGAAATTTTTTAGTGTCATTAAGAACAAAATGAAAAGATCTTTTACGATCCAACTTCATACTGTTCACTATTGTAAAATCAGTCAACTGAAATTTTAGTTGAATACGGAATTGTTGTGATTTGTCAGAATCTAACTTCTAATATCTCACTTCTAAATTCTTTTTTATGGAAAATAATAACCTTCTGTTTCACCGCCTTAGAAGCATAAGAAGCAGAAAAAGAACAGCTATAAAAGATGTAGAAAAACAGATAAGAAAAAAGTATAAACGTAGTAAGGAGCTTTGGCACCTCAGAAGGAATATCCGTTGGATTCCACTGGAAAATCCCTATCAGAGAGGATTTGTAAGATTCTTCGTTGTGAATGATGAGGTGAAAAGATCTGAAGATGAAGATTTATTTGAAGGAATTCTGAAGAAGATCAACACCTATATGTATTCCGAAAGCCGGCTGTTTCTCAAAAAGAGAAAAAAGTTCGGGCGCAGGATCTATGTGGAAAAAGCACAGAAGCTGAACCGCATTTCCTTCTATGCATGGACAGACCCCAAATTTGGGCTTACCCCAAGAGAAAGGCAGTATTTTCTTAAAAATGAAGAATACAATCCATTCAGAAAAAGGAATGAAACCTACTACGAATTCATAGAACCCTGGAGATTTACCCTACGGATAAGACCCAATATGATTACACACTACAAACCTGTAGATGCAGAACTTGAAAAAGAATATGCTGAGATAGAATTATATATCAGCCAGTATAAAGTGGCGGGAATTATTCAGAAAACTATTAACGGTAAATCAAATGCCTGGAAAAAGGAATATGAAACTGAACTTATCAAAAGCAGGAAATATGCAAGCTGCATCCTGTCTGCAAAAGAGATTGCAGACTATTTTGAGGACTTATAGGTCCAAAATGATTTAAAACAAAAACAATGGGAAATTTAAAACTAAAAGGAAAAGATATATTAAAACTCGGCTATCCAAATAATCAAAGCGTCAATGTGGCTTTGGAGGTCATGAAAAGAAATTTTGCAACGAAGAATATTCATCACGTAAAATCTATCTTAAAAGACATCCTCCTCAATCCGGAGAACTTTGAAAAAGACCTGACCTTCGGGCAGATCGCAGAATCACTGCTTTCATCCAGAAAGACAGAAAAAAGAATGCTCAACACCCAGCGTGCTTCCTTCCAGATCTTTGGAAACAATATCTCTGAAGAAGCAAAAAATCAGCTGTATACCGCTTTAAAACTGCCCATTTCAACGCAGGGCGCTTTAATGCCCGATGCACACAGCGGTTACGGACTGCCAATTGGCGGTGTTCTGGCGGTAGAAAATGCAGTAATCCCCTACGGAGTAGGAATGGATATCGGCTGCAGAATGAGCCTCAGTATTTTGGATATACCGGTTTCATATCTCGACGGAGCAAGAGATAAATATGAAAAAGCTCTTGCCGAACATACCAAATTCGGGATGTACGAAACCCATAAATCTCATATCGATCATGAAATCTTTGAGAGAGATACCTTCGATATGATCCCGGTTTTGAGGAGACTAAAAGGAAAAGCCATTAAGCAGATGGGATCTTCCGGGGGAGGAAATCACTTTGTAGAATTCGGAGAAGTGGAGATCACGGAAGAAGAAGATCAGATCGGGCTGCCGAAAGGAAAATACCTGGGCATTCTGTCACACAGCGGATCAAGAGGCTTGGGAGCTGAGATTGCACAATACTACTCAAGAGTAGCTGCCGATCAGTGTCCCCTGCCAAAAGAAGCCCAGCAATTTGCCTGGCTGGATCTGAATACCCATCTCGGCATTGAATACTGGACTGCAATGAATCTCGCCGGAGATTATGCTTCTGCCTGCCATGATGACATCCACAGAAGACTTGTAAAAGCAGTGGGTGGAAGAGTGAAGGCAAGGATTGAAAATCACCACAATTTCGCATGGAAAGAAATTCACAACGGAAAAGAAGTGATCGTCCACAGAAAAGGCGCAACACCGGCCCATGAAAATGAATTGGGAATGATTCCCGGATCCATGACGGCAAAAGGTTTTATCGTCCGTGGAAAAGGCAATCCTGATGCTTTGAATTCAGCATCACATGGAGCAGGAAGAGCTCATTCGAGAGGAGAATGCAGAAGCCTTTTTACTCAGAATGATATCAAAAAAGAGCTTAAGCTAAAGAAAGTCACCTTAATGGGCGGTAATACGGAAGAAGCACCAATGGCTTATAAAGACATTCATGAAGTAATGAATGCACAAAGCGAATTGGTAGACATCCTCGGAACATTTCAGCCCAGAATTGTGAGAATGGACAAATAAATTTTAGATGCCGGTTTCTGGTTGTCAGTTGAAAATTTTAACTGATAACCGGGAATAGCATCAAAAAAACAGAAATTAAAAAAAATGGGAGCACCTCATAACATAAAAAGATATGGAGAAGTCTGGCCGGAATTTAGAATCCGCCACGGACTTGAAATTTTAAATAAATTAAAGGATAAAGTCATCATATCTGGTGGCTGGGCATGGCATTTTATGTCGGAAAAAGGGCATACGGAATACAAACATGCACACGACCATAAGGATATTGATGTTTTCGTAAAAAAAGAAAATGCAGCAGAAACAGTCATGATCCTTCAACACGAAGAGTTTCAGAAAGTATGGACCCGGTATGATCATCTTCAGAGTGAAGAAAATTTCAGGAGATATGAGAAAACGGTAGAACTCGAAAACGGGAAATCTCATAGAATTACCATAGATTTCTTTAAAAAAAATGATCTGGATACGATTGATATAGAAGGTTTTACTGTTGTTAAGCCGGATATTTTGCTGACTTTTTACAGAAATATCCATTCCAGTGATAAATGCTGGGCGGTGATGGCAGCTAAAGATTTACTACAGAAAGGAATAGACCCCATCGGGCATCCAAAATTAAGTGAAATCCCTAACACACATTAAAATGGAAAAGAGATACCAACAACTATATTCTTATTACTATGCTGATTGTCTGGTGGTTTGCCCGGACTGTGGAAAGGATGCAGTTGTTAAAAATGAAAACAATTATAAAGAAGCTGCTTTGGAATGCAGGCACTGTAATTTGAGAAAAACAGGATATGATATGGTGCTTTATAAAGCAGTTGCTAAGCTTCATTGTCCTATCTGTGCACATTCTATCCGCGTTGAAAGATGTGTAAAAGAAAAGCTTGAGAATATTTCAGTGGAGTGTGGCGAATGTGATACCAAGTTGGATCTTAAACCAAGATATGAAAGGTATGTCAGCAATTATTCTAAGAAAACAAATGGACTGAAGCAGGATGATGTTTTTGGCTGTCCCCTTTATTTTCAGGATGACTGCAAAGGAAATTTATTTTGGGCAAAAAACAGAGAGCATCTTTTAGAAATGGAGGCTTATGTATCGTCAGAATTAAGAACATTGCCGTACAGGATGCCTATGGTAGAAAGACTGCCTGCCTTTATCAAAGAAGCAAAAAATAGAGAAGCAGTCTTAAAAATTTTACAAAAATGGAAAAACTCATACAAATAACCTCAGGAAGAGGACCTTTAGAATGCCAGTGGGTGACCGCTAAAGTACTGAAGGTTTTTCTTGAGGAAATCAAAAATAATAAGATAGACTACGAAATCATTCATCGTGAAAATGGCGATGAAAACCTGACCCTTAAATCCGTAACCCTACTTTTAAAAGCAAAAGAACTGAATACATTCTTAAAAACATGGTTAGGAAGTATATGCTGGACCGGGAAAAGTACTTTCAGAAAACTTCACAAAAGAAGCAACTGGTTTATTGGTGTTTTTGAGCTGGAAGGATTGGAGAAAATCGATTTAAAGGAAAAAGATATTCAATTCCAGACCACAAGAAGCCAGGGAAGCGGCGGACAAAATGTGAACAAAGTAAATACTGCGGTTCGGGCCGTTCATGTACCTACCGGAGAATGGGTATTTGCACAGGATTCCCGTTCTCAATTGGAAAATAAAAAACTCGCCATTATGCGACTGAAAGAAAAAGTGGCCGGGATTTATATCAAACAGCTGGAAAAAAGGATGCAGGATACCTGGAACAATCATTTGCAGGTACAGAGAGGAAACCCGGTGCGTACATTCTCCGGAACAGATTTTAAAAAGAACCATCAGGATAAATCATTCAAAAAACAAAGGAATGATCTGAAAAAAGAATTAAAAAACGAAAAAAATGACCTTAACTAAAAGCAAATATTATTTTGAAGCACTGGATAATTATCCATATAGCCTTCCGGATTGTCTGGAAGCATTGAATTATGCCCTTTCCTATGACCCTGAAGATGCGGACAGCCTTTGCCTTATGGGAAGAATTTACAGTGAAATGCTGACCGATTACGAAAAGGCGAAAACCTATTTCGAAGAAGCGATGCAGTGTAATATAAGTAATCTGAATACACCACAACATTATATCAAATGCCTGTTGGATAATGAAGATCTGGATGAAGCCGAAAAACTCATCAACTACGCTTTAAAAATCAAAGGTATAGACAAAGCAAGGATATTGATCCAGAAATCGCTGCTATTGGAGATCAGATTGGAATATAAAAAAGCACTGGAGCCATTGAAAGAAGCAAAAAAATACAGTTATAACCAAAATATGATTGATTTTTTGAAGAGCCGGGAGAAATTTGTCAAAAGCAAAATGGCCAAAACAAAGAGGAAGGTGAAAAAATAAATACCCTATTGTTAGCAAATGGGTAGGCTTACCTAACATGATACAATATAAAAGGATCTTTTTAAGGTCCTTTTTTTGTAGCTTTAATAAATGGAACTGCATTTTGAACTTAAAACCCTTCAGCTGAAGGAAACCTTCTCTATCGCTTATGGAAATTACAACAGAAGGGAAGCATTGCTTGTTGAGTTATCTTATTTAAACTGCAAAGGATATGGTGAATGTGTGGCCATCGATTATTATAAGATCAATTTAAAGGATTTTGTGATCAGGTTAAAGGAAATAAAAGGGTTAGTTGAAAAGAAGACCATTATTCATCCAACAGAATTTTTTCTTTTTCTTTCAGGATTAAATCTGCACCCATTTTTAAAGTCTGCCTTGGATTGTGCCTATTGGGACCTTTTTGGAAAACTGGAAAATAAAAGCTTTATAGAATTAAATCACATTCCTTCTGGAAGTTTAGTCGAAAGTTCCATTACCATTTCGATAGCAGATATCGAAGAGCAAATCACAAAAATAGAAAACAGCAGCTGGAATAAATTCAAGGTAAAATGTAAAGGACTGAATAAAAACAATATTGAAAAATTACTAAGATTAAATAGAAATATCGTATTAGATTCCAATGCCAGTTTTACAGATCAGGATTGCCTCTGGCTGCAGGAATCTGAAATGATCACTCAATTTTCTTATATCGAACAGCCGAGGCCGGTGGGAAATTATAAAATATTGGATAAAGAAAGTTCCGCCAACTGGATGGCAGACGAAGACTGTCAAAATCTCAGTTCTCTTGAAGAGCTGTTACCATATTATAAAAGTGTCAACATTAAGCTGACGAAATGCGGAGGCCTTACTCCTGCGTTAGAAATGATCCGCAAAGCGAAAGACTTAGGATATAAGATCATGATCGGTTGTATGACAGAATCCACCGTTGGTATTTCTGCAGGCTGTGTACTCGCAGGACTTGTAGATTTTGCAGATCTGGATGGAGCTAACCTTATTTCCAATGATCCGGCACTAGGAAATTATGTAGAAAATGGAAAAATAATCCAATCCGGAAACCCCGGATTGGGAATAATTTTAAAATAGATGATAGACAGTTGTCAATTATTAAACGTATTAAATGCTAATACCTCTTAATTTTCAAACCTTTATTTATCAACCTTACTTCTTATTCACAGAAATCAGATAATCATAAACCATCTGGTGTTGCTCGTCGCTTAATTTAGCTTTAGGAGCCATTCTGCTTAATGTTTTGATCCATCCCTGATCATCATGCCTGGCAGGATCAGGAAGCTTGTGGCATCTGGAGCATGAATTTTCAAAAATAGTTTTACCCTGAACCAGCTGTTCAGACGCAGTATACTTTGGGCCTGTTACAGCAGTGCTTTTAGGTCCGCATGATACCATCAATAAAGCACTTGCCACCATACTTAAGATTGTTTTTTTCATACCCGTATTTTGATTTGGTTGGTTATTTTTTCACGGAAACAATATAATCGTAAACCCACTGATGCTGCTCGTCCGTCAATTTCGCTTTGGGAGCCATTGAATTCATAATTCCTACCCATTGTACCGATGTATGTGATGTGGGATCCGGTAGTTTATGGCATCTTCCACAAGCGTTTTCAAAGATTGTTTTTCCCTGTGCTATTTGTTCTGCAGTAGAAACAGCTTGTCCCATAGGTGCGGCTGTAGAAGCCTTTGGGGTACAAGAGGCTAATAAAATACAGATTAATAGTGCAGCAGCGGATATTTTTTTCATGTTTCTTGATTTTTGATTCCTAACAAATGTAGGAATTTCCATCCCCCCGTTGATGAAATATGCTCTAGTTTTAATTTAGAAGAAATAAAATTAATGGCTGTTTGTATGGAAGTTTGAAGGTTATTTTTATACTTTTGAATTAATGAAATTTTCTACAGAAGAACTCATCGAAGGAATACGGTCAGGAAATAAACGTCTGATCGCAAAAGCTATTACATTAGTGGAAAGCAAAAAAGCCGAGCACAGGGCACAGGCTGAAGAACTTCTGAAACAAATCATGCCTTTTACTGGAAATTCTGTCAGAGTAGGAATTACCGGAGTTCCGGGCGCCGGGAAATCTACATTCATAGAAAATTTCGGAAGACTGGTTATTGCTAATGGAAAGAAAGTAGCGGTTCTGGCTATTGATCCGAGTTCTTCCATCAACAAAGGAAGTATTTTAGGCGATAAAACAAGAATGGAAGAGCTTGCCAAAGAAGAAAATGCGTTTATACGACCTTCCCCAAGTTCCGGATTTCTTGGTGGGGTGGCCAATACCACTTTTGAAACCATGATGATCTGCGAAGCAGCCGGATATGACTATATTCTGATAGAAACTGTCGGGGTAGGTCAGTCAGAAGTCCTTGTGTCTGATATTACTGACGTGTTTCTGTTTTTGAAGATCATTGGTGGCGGAGACGAACTGCAGGGTATTAAGCGTGGAATTATGGAAATGGTGGATCTTATTTTCATCAATAAAGTAGATCAGGATAACCTTCAGAAAGCAAAAAATACAAGACTGGAATTGAAACGAGCGCTGGACTTTATTCCTCCAAAAGAAAAAGGCTGGAAAATACCTGTACTATTAGGTTCTGCCCTTTATAATGAAGGTCTGGATGAGGTTTATACAAAAATCTATGAATTCATAGAGATGAAAAAGAAAAACGATCGTTTTCATCAGGTTCGTACCCAACAAGCTGAAAAACGCTTTGAATATTGGGTTCAGGAATATATTCTGGCGATGATGAAAAGAAGCAATTCTGTGGAAGAGGCCTATCTGCAGCACAAAAAAAATGCTTCAGAAATGGTTTCTAATCCCAGCACTGAAGCAAAAATATTTGTTGAAAAATTTTTATCTAAAGATTAAAGCTTCTCCTTTTGTTTCTGTGTCTCTTCATTTTTTGACACATATCCATCATAGGTGATCGGTTGTCTGTCATTACTTCTCATAGAAACAAATGCTTTACCGTTTTTAAAAACCTCTACATTAATTTCATCAACGTTTCCAACATCTGCAGGTTTAATCTTTACAGTCCAGTTTCCCTTTTTGTTTTGCGATTTAGTGACTGTGAAATCTTTTGAAGTAAAACGGTAACTGTTATTCGCGGTATTGTAAGAGGCGTTGTATAATCTTCCAAAATAAGGAAGAACGACTTCCAAATTATTTTTCTTAAGCTCTATGGTATAATTTTCTCCGTCCAGCTGTAGCATTCTTGCAGAAGGAGCATTTTGAATAGATCCCATCACATTAATCACTTCATAGTTCATAGGATTTGCCCGCTGGGCGTAAAATGTAAATTCCTCAGAATTCACCAGTGCGTCTACTGTTTTGGAATCTAATGAACCCTGTGAAGAGCAGCTCTGAAAGAAAAAAAGAAATCCAAAAATAAATATAAGTGAAATATACTTTTTCATAACCGTAATTATTGTTAAATTTAAATAGCAAAATGTATGCAAATATATCCCTTCTCAACCATTTTGGAATAAAAATTGTAAATGTTGAATTATTAACACTCGAAATATGAAATTTACACATCTATTAGGAATAGGAGCAGTTGCACTGTCAACGGTAGCTTGTACTACAAATCCGATTACGGGCAGGTCTTCATTACAGATTGCCAATAACTCGGAAATACTTACAATGTCTTCCCAGGAATATAAAACAACATTGTCTAAATCTAAGATTATCTCCGGAACTGCAGATGCCAAAAGAGTAGTGAGTGTAGGAAGCAGAATAAAAAGCGCAGCAGAAAGATATTATCAGAGCATAGGAAGATCAGCAGATCTTGCCAATTACAGTTGGGAATTTAACCTTTTGCAAAGCAATGAATTGAATGCATGGTGTATGCCTGGCGGGAAAGTTGCAGTATATACAGGAATTCTTCCAGTGACTAAAAATGATAATGGTCTTGCGGTGGTCTTAGGACATGAGGTTTCACATGCTTTGGCTGGCCATGGAAATGAGAGAATTTCTCAGGCAATGGTAGCCCAGTATGGCGGTTCTATTTTAGGCGGAACCATTTCCAACTCACAATGGGCCGGTATTTTTGAAAAAGTATATCCTATTGGATCACAAGTTGCATTATTGAAATACGGAAGAAACCAAGAGTCGGAAGCAGATCAGATGGGACTGTATTTGATGTCTATGGCAGGATATGACCCTAGAGAGGCTATTCCTTTCTGGAATAGAATGGAAGGGGCATCATCAGGAGCAAGGCAGCCGGAATTCCTTTCTACCCACCCGAATCCTGAGACCAGAATTTCAGATATCAACAGAAATCTTCCAAAAGCTTTAGAATACTATAAAGCGGCTGGAGGAAAAATATAATGATGTAAAATTCTAATCATATATAAAGCCTTATTGAGCTGTAATTAAATTAGATAAGGCTTTTTTCTAATAAACCACTAAACACAATATTTATGAAAAGTTTATCAATTACCGGACTTATACTGCTTGCCGTTTCAGCATTGCTTTTTTATCTGACCACAGATTTTACCGTAGGCGGAATTACCATCTCACACATGATGGGAGTAATGGCCGGAGTAGGAATAGGTCTTATTATTGGCGGAATGGTAGGGTATGTAAGCAAAGGAAGTGCTCTCAAGGCTGAAGAAAAAAGAAAAGAATTCAAGCAATTACAGAAAGACAAAGAAGAACTGGAAAAGCAGGCGGCAGAAATTGCCCAACGTGAAGCAGAACTCCGTCAACAAAATCAAAACCCTCAAATTTAAGATTTGAGGGTTTCTTTATAGCTGCTATTTTCAAATTATTTAAATCTGTAGCCTACACCTACTAAAAATAGGTTAGGTCTGTTGTCATATCTGATTTCCGAACCGGAAACTTTATTGATGAAGTTTCTTTCATCCTTGCTGAATGAACCTTCATATCGTGCATTGATAATTAATTTTTTAATTTCAAGCTGCGCGCCAAACTGATATCCAACAGTGAAATTATTTTTAACATTTTCCTTAAAATCGTTGTAGGTATTGTCCTTGCTCAGATTATAACTGGCAACAGGTCCTACAAAAACCCCAAGCATATTTCCCAAAACATTATGCCCAAGAAGAACGGGCATGTCCAGGCGGTTGCTTTTTACATCAAAAGTGGTATTCTCTGTCGTGAACTCATTTTTGAAATGGGTATAGTATAATTCAGGCATTACATAAAATGAACCCGGAAGTCCTACTTTTAATGAAAGCCCAACATTGAAACCTGCATTATTTTTTCCTGTTCCTTCAATGGCTTCGTTCACTGTTCCTTTAATGTTTGTCCATGACGGAGAACCCGTCGGGAAGATTAAGTTAGCTTTTCCTGCCAGTGAAATCTGCGCAGAAGCGAACATTGAAAACCCGATTAATGCTATACTAAGTACCTTTTTCATTATCATCTATTTTAGTGATTGTATTTTCAATCGTTTTATTATTTTCAAGTAAATATTCTCTCAGTTCTTTAAACAGTTCTGAAGAATAAACGAAGTCAATAAGATTTTTATTGCCTGCCGTGATGAGAACATCTTTGTTTCCTTCCCATTCTTTGATTCCCAGTCTCAGGTATACAATTTTCTGGCCTATCGTCATCACAGAGTTCATATCGTGTGTGTTGATAATGGTTGTGGTATTATATTCCTGGGTGATTTCCAGAAGGAGATCATCAATGATATTCGATGTGTATGGGTCAAGACCGGAGTTCGGTTCGTCACAGAACAGATACTTTGGATTGTTCACTATAGCTCTGGCAATGGCCACACGTTTCTGCATTCCTCCCGAAATCTCAGACGGAAATTTTCTTCCTGCTTTATCAAGATGCACTCTGCCTATTACGTCAAAAACCCTTTTCTTTTTTTCTCTGAAGGTAAGGTTCGTAAACATATCCAGAGGAAACATAATATTCTCTTCTACCGTAAGCGAGTCAAAAAGTGCACTGCCCTGGAATACGGTTCCGATCTCCGAACGAAGATGCTGCTTCTGGTCTCTGGTCATCGTATTGATATCCGTGCCGTCGAAAAGGATTTCTCCTGATGAAGGCTGATAAACATTCAGCAGGCTTTTCAGGAAAACAGTCTTTCCGGAGCCACTCTGTCCAATGATAAGGTTTACCTTTCCCTTATCAAAAGAAGTCGAAATTCCCTTCAGTACTTCAACATCACCAAAACTCTTCTTAAGATCTTTTACCTCAATCATCAGCTTAATATTAATTGGGTTAAAATTAATTCGGAAATGATAATAAATACCATCGTCCATACTACGGCCTGCGTACTGGCTCTACCTACTTCCAGCGATCCTCCTTTTACATTATATCCGAAATAAGAAGGAACAGTAGCAATAATAAAGGCAAATACGGTAGTTTTTACAAATGCATAATACACAAATAAATTCGGCATATACATCTGGATTCCTGTTATATAGTCGTTTTCAGTCCAGTTTCCTGTAAGCATCCCAGCAAGATGTCCACCGCCAATACCAAAAACAATACTGATGGCAATAAGGAGAGGATTGAAAATAACACAGGCAAAAATTTTAGGCAAAATCAGGAAATTGGGAGAATTTACCCCCATAATGTCTAATGCGTCGATCTGCTCAGAAACTCTCATGGTTCCTATACTTGATGCAATATATGATCCTACTTTCCCTGCCAGAATAAGGCTGATAATGGTTGGAGAAAACTCCAGAACCAAAACGGCCTTCGTAGCATATCCTACAAACGAAGGCGGGATAGGAAAAGAAGAAGAAGCAAAATTATTGAACATCTGGATAGCGACTACCGCTCCCACAAATATAGAAGTGAAGATCACAAGCCCAAAAGAATTGACGCCGAGATCATTGATTTCTCTCATGAACAGCTTCCAGAAAACCCTCATTTTCTGGGGTTTCTGCAAGGATTTACCTAGAAGGATAATGTATTCTCCTACTGCTGTGAAAAACTTTTTTAACATGCTGCTAAATTAGACTTTTTTTATTTAATTAAAGTTACGGCTCAGGGGAATGCCTGAGGTTTATTTAACCTTAGAAGCAAATATGATTCCTCAATCTTGATCTTACCCTTTTGTTTGATTTATTTTGCGTTTTTATCACCGCCGATCACTAATAAAACGGTCTTTAAAATGATGACCAGATCCAATACAAAACTCCAGTTTCTTACATAGAAAGTGTCTGCAAGAATCCTTTTTTTCATTTCTACTTCCACGTCTCCGTAGTCTCCACGCAGTCCGCTTACCTGAGCAAGGCCTGTGATACCAGGAGAGACCATACTTCTTAAGCTGTATCTTCCTATCTTTGGTTTATAATAATTGTCAACCGCCAGCATATGGGGACGGGGTCCTACGATAGACATTTCTCCTTTCAAAACATTGATAAACTGGGGAAGCTCATCAAGACTTGTTTTCCTGAGGAACTTTCCGATTTTGGTGATCCTTGAATCATTCTCTTCTGTAGTTTTTGTCGAAGACTCCTCATTGACGACCATGGTTCTGAACTTCAGGCATGAAAATACCTCTTCATGGAAACCATATCTTTTCTGAACAAAAAAAACGGGGCCTTTTGATGTTGCTTTTATGACAGCAGCAATGATTGGAAATAGCCATGAGCAGAGTAGGACTAAGATAATCACTGAAAAAGCGATGTCAAAAACCCTTTTAACCAAGAAGTTGGAATAATAATCCAGCGGGTATTTTGCCTGGCTTAGAATCGGCTGAGTCTGTATATATCCAAGATCATACAGGAAAAAATCACTTTGTGTGATGCTTGGAATTAATGAAACGTGCACCTTGTTGTCTTCAGCCAGTTTGAAAATTTCTTGCTCTATACTGTCGCTAAAATTATTTTCTGTAGACAAAAACAGGGTGTGAATTCCGTTTTTCTTCCAAAAACTAACGAGTTCATTCGGGCTTATGTCGGACTTTTCATAATCAAAAGTTTTATAACCGTAATCCTTTCTTTCCTTAAAAATATTCTTCAAAATCTCTGTAGAGCCCGTTTCTCCCAGAAACATTACATTTCTGTAGTTGACCCCCAGAGAACGGAAATATTTTATGGCAAAATAAATGACTGATTTTGCCAGGAAAATAAAGAAAAATAGGTAAAATGAAAGCCAGTAAATATCTGAATTGAAAAACACATTTTTACTTACCTTTCCAATAAGGAGAACTCCCAATATAAAAAACAGGAAATGGATCAAAAGACGTTCTAAAAATAAAGTATACGTAAGATTTCTCTGAATATTATAAATCTTTGTTCTGCCACTTAACAGCATCCAGAACATAAATAGTAATATCAGGGAAAAAACATTTTGATACCAGGTTTCTTCATGGTAACGCAAGCTTTCATTTCTGCTGATAAAAAAGAATATGAAGATAGATGCAATAACCATAAGGTCAAGCAAAATGATGATCGATTTCAGGTATCTAGAGTATCGAATTCTCTGCATCTATCGGTGTTTATAACGGATACGAAGAGCTAAGGTACATAATTTTTATCGTATATTCTATATTCGGTGAATATTATAAACCTTCATCCTACTACTTGGATACTTCATGTCATAAAAACATCCATTATAGATAAAAAAATAACCTTATTTAAAGCTTTACGGGATATTCAGATATTTATGCGTCTGCACCGAAGCCTGCCATTCGGGATGAGCCAAAATGAAATCGGTAATCTTTGGATACATCTCATCACGCTTGCTCCATTCGCTTTGCATATACAATTTACAGTTCTCAGAAACTTTTGCTGCCTGCTCCTGCGCAAAGGTGAAGTCGTGTTGGTTGAATATGATTACTTTAAGTTCACTTGCCTTCTCGTAGATCTCTTCTTTCGGAAGCCCTGTTTTCTTGGGAGAAAGGGTGATCCAGTCGATCTGACCACTTAATGGATAAGCACCTGAAGTTTCAATATGTATAGTGCATCCCAGTTCCTTTAATTTGGAGGTTAAAATGTCCAGATTCCACATCAGGGGTTCTCCACCTGTCAGAACAATCGTCTTACAGTGTTTTGCTGCCGTTTCGGCAATTTCCTCTGCATTCATCAATGGGTGGAGGTTCGGATCCCAGCTTTCTTTGACGTCACACCAGTGACACCCAACATCGCAGCCTCCCAATCTGATGAAATAAGACGCTTTTCCGGTGTGGGCTCCTTCTCCCTGTAAAGTGTAAAAATGCTCCATTACGGGGAGCATTTTACCTTCTTTTAATAAAATATCTTCTTCTTTGTTCATTTTAAAATTAGTCGTTATAGACCGAAGTTTTGTATGCGATGATGGTGTTCTTCATCAGCATGGCTCTCGTCATCGGGCCTACTCCTCCAGGTACTGGTGTAATCCAGCTTGCTTTCGCTGCACAACTGTCAAAATCCACGTCACCTGCCAGGTAATATCCTTTTGGAGAGTTATCATCTACTCTTGTGATTCCTACATCCACGATGACTGCGCCATCTTTGATCATATCTCCTTTTAAGAAATGAGGATCACCTAAAGCGGTAATAACGATATCGGCCTTTTTTGTATATTCTTCGATGTCTTTTGTGTAAGAGTGGGTCAAAGTTACGGTAGAGTTCCCGGGGAAATCTTTTCTTCCCATCAGGATGCTCATCGGTCTTCCTACGATTTTACTTCTTCCGATGATGACACAATCTTTTCCTTTGGTTTCAATATTATATCTTTCCAATAAGGTCAGAATCCCGAAAGGAGTAGCAGGAAGGAAAGTGTCCATTTCCAGAGCCATTTTTCCGAAATTCTCAGGATGGAACCCATCTACATCTTTTCTTGGATCAATAGCCAGAATGATCTTTTCCTGATCGATCTGATCTGGCAAAGGAAGCTGTACGATGAAGCCGTCTACTGCCTTAGATTTATTCAGTTCATCAATTTTTTCCAATAGTTCAGATTCAGAAACTGTGCTTGGGAATTTGACAAGTGTAGAACGGAATCCTACTTCCTCACAGTCTTTTACCTTACTGTTTACATACGCCTTGCTCGCTCCGTTGTTTCCTACAAGAATCGCTACCAAATGTGGTGCTCTTTTCTTGCTTTCAAGGATCTTTTCTACTTCCACCTTGATCTCTGCTTTTATTTCCTTGGATACTTTAAGTCCGTCAAGAATTTCTGCCATTTTTACTTTTTTTACTTTTATTTAGATTTTATTGAATACAACAATATCCTGGAATTCATCAGCACTTTCCTTATCTACATTGGTTCTCCAGAATCCTTCTTTTACTGTGGTCACTTTTAAACCTGCTTCTGCAGCCATCTGATGCAGTAGAGGAATACTTACCGCAATATTCGCTGCGGTCACTTTATCGTCCATCAGCCTGTAGCCTTCATATTGGTGCGGAAAAGGCATGGTGCCAAATTCCGTTTTAGAGTCATCATACAGAAAGAAAGTGGCTAAACACTGTCCGCTGCTGTTCAAAACCCGGCTGATCTCATTCAGATATCTTTTAATCTCGGGAATCTGCATATGCGTGAAAACCGAGAACAGGAATACTTTGTCAAATTGTGCCTGATCATAAGGAAATGTAAAACTCTCTGCTTTTTGGCTGAAAGTGTTGTACAGGTCATTATAAATCGGGGTAAACTTGAATTTAAAATTCGGATGTTTCTCACCGATATTTTTATTACACCAGTTGATTCCTTTTTCTACAGCATCAAACCCGTCATACGTTCCGTGATCAATAATTCCTTTAAGTGCTACAGCGGTTCTTCCGATTCCGCATCCTACATCCAGGACATGATCTGTATTTTGTAAGCCGATATATTTTTTAAGGGCATTTACCTGACGGATCCCGTGAGGAATAAAGTCGCTGCCGCCCACATAGATGTCACCTTTTTTAGGTTCATTCTTAGATCTCTTTCCGGTAAGACCTTCATACAGGTCTATTGGGAAATAATAGATCTTTCTTCCCAAAAGCCTGAGACTGGGAGGAAGCTTATAATAATATGATCGTAATGCAGACATCTGCTATTTATTTCCTTTATAATAGTTGATCAGTCCGTTTGTAGAGCTGTCATGAGAATTGATCGCTTCATTGTTTTCAAGCTCAGGAAGGATTTTATTGGCTAAAACTTTTCCTAATTCCACCCCAAACTGGTCGAAGCTGAAAATATTCCAGATCACTCCCTGAACAAAAATCTTATGCTCGTACATGGCAATCAACTGTCCCAATGAAAATGGAGTTAATTCATTGAATAATATTGAGTTGGTGGGGGTGTTTCCGTGGAAGACTTTATAGTTCAGTAATCTGTCAATTTCTTCATCGGATTTCCCTTCGTTTCTTAATTCCTGTTCCACTTCTTCTTCTGATTTTCCAAAGGCAAGAGCTTCAGTCTGTGCAAAAAAGTTAGCTAAAAGTTTAGGCTGATGATCAGAAACCGCATTGCTGCTTTTTACATAAGCGATAAAATCCGCAGGAATAAGTTCTGTTCCCTGATGGATAAGCTGATAGAAAGCATGTTGTCCGTTTGTTCCCGGCTCACCCCAGATAATAGGCCCTGTTTCATATTCTACAAATTCTCCGTTTCGGTCCACACATTTTCCGTTACTTTCCATATCTCCCTGCTGAAGATAGGCTGCAAACCTGTCCAGATATTGAGAATAAGGAAGGATGGCATACGTTGTTGCCGCATAGAAATTACGGTACCAGATGCCTAAAAGACCCATTAATACCGGAACGTTTTCTGAGAAATCAGCCGTCTGGAAATGTTGGTCAGTGTCGGAAGCTCCCTTCAAAAGTTCCTCGAAATTGTCATATCCAACTGCCAGAACGATGCTAAGGCCGATAGCACTCCAAAGAGAATATCTTCCGCCTACCCAGTCCCAGAACTCAAATATATTTTCTTCTGCGATACCAAACTGTTTAACAGCTTCAACGTTTGTAGATAAAGCTACGAAATGTTTGGCAACGTCTTCTTCTTTTCCTGCTTTCAGGAACCAGTCTTTTGCAGAATTGGCATTGGTCATGGTTTCCTGAGTTGTAAAAGTCTTGGAAGCAATGATGAACAATGTCGTTTCAGGATTCAGTTTTTTTACGGTTTCTGCAATGTGATTCCCGTCAACGTTTGAAACGAAATGAACGTTTAATCTTGTTTTAAAATGCTTTAATGCAGAGCAAACCATCACCGGTCCAAGGTCTGAACCTCCGATTCCGATATTCACCACATCAGTAATTTCTTTTCCACTGAAACCTTTGTGCTCTCCTGAAATAATTTTTTCAGAGAAGGCTTTCATGTGGTCAAGAACTCTTCTGATCTGAGGTTTGATATTTTCACCGTCTACAATGATTTCTTTATCTGAAAAATCCCTCAACGCAGTATGAAGCACTGCTCTTCCTTCAGTTTCGTTGATCTTGTCACCGGAAAACATTTTAGAAATAGCATCTTTCAACTGACATTCTTCTGCTAATTGAAGTAAAAGATCTCTGGTTCTTGAGTCGATCAGATTTTTAGAGTAATCAAAAAGAAAATTATCTTTCTGCAAAGAAAATTCTTTAAAACGCTCAGGGTTATACTGGAAAAGACTTCTCAAATCGAAGTCATTACCTGCAAAATGTTCGTCAAGCGCTTTCCAGCTGGTAGTTTGTATAGGATTTATTTTTGATAGCATATTTTAGAAATTAGATAGATTCAAAAATGAAGATTGGATCAAAAATGTTTTAAATCCATGTCATTTTATTTCTGATGTGCAAATTTAAGGAAAAATAAAACCTCAGATCAATTTGAACGTGATAAATAACATTTTTTTAAAAAACAAACCCCAGATCAAGTCTGAGGTTCGTTGTTATTATTAGTGACAGATGAATAAGAAAATTATTCGTCCATTTCGTTCAGAATATTTTCAAGGCGCTTGGCATTTCTTCCGTAGATGTATCGAGTCCATAAAACAATGCTGGCTACAATCGCTACGGTTCCAGCAAGAACGATGAGAATCAAAGTCTGTTGATAGACATCGGCAAAATTTACTAAAGACTTTCCTTTTTTCTCAAACAGATTATAGAATTCCAGTCCTAATGCAATCATGAAATGGGGAAGCAACAGGAATCCAAATGACTGATACCGTTCCATATTCAGTTTCAATTCATGGTATATTTTCCAGAGACTGTTTTTGGTATTTCCGGAATAAAGCTCCGTTTGCTTATAAAATTTATAAAACCCGAAAAAGTAATAGGAAGATATAACGACAAGCATCGCATAGGATGTATAATAAATGATATACTGAGAAGGCGGAAAATCCAGCAGCTGTGGAAAGAAAGCAATAAGAATGATGGCAATGACCTGCATGGGAAATTCTGCTTTCATACTTTTCTGGATCTTTTCAATAGGATGCTTGCTTTTCTTTAATTGTTCTATAGTGTTAGGAATACTGACGCTGCTGTTGTCTTCGTTATTCCACTGCTCTTTTAATTGATCAAAATTCATAGCCTGATTTTTTTATGATTTGCTGTATTTTTTCTTTGGTTCTGTTAAGTTTTACGCGGGCATTGACTTCACTTAGCCCCAGGTTTTCACCAATCTCCTTATGAGACATCCCTTCCATGAAATAAAAGATAATGGCTTTTTCAAGTGCTTTGAGTTCCTGGACAGCTCTGTAAAAAACTTCCAGCTGTTTATCCTTGGCGGGATTATAGTCTTCATTTTGTACTTCAAAATGGCTTGGCACATCTGTTTGATTACTCGTCCGTTGTTTTTCTTTTTTTAAATAAGTAATGGCGGTATTGATGGCCACCCGGTACATCCATGTTGAAAATTCACTGTTGCCTTTGAAGTTCCGGTAAGATTTCCACAGTTGAATAAGGATTTCCTGCTGCAGGTCTTCCCGGTCTTCCAAAGAATCCGCATAGATGCGGGAGGCCTTATATAAGATGCCTTTGTGTTGGTTGACGAGCTTTAAAAAAGCGGTTTCAGTTTGGCTGCTCACGACGATTTCATGGTTTGGTTATAATTAAAGGCTTAAAATCGGTTTCACGGTGTATCCTTTCGATCTTAAAAGAAGGATTATTCCGTTCTCACCCATAAGATGAGCGCTTCCAATGGCAAAGAAAGCACTTTCTTTTTTCATCATTTCCGGCATTTTTTCTGCCCAGTTTTTATTTCGGTCCGTAAGCATTACTTTTTCCTGTTCCGCATTCATTAAATTGTCATCTTTGAAAAGGGAATAAACCGATTGTACATCTTCTTTTTTAAATGCTGCTACCATTTTCTTAAGAAGGATTTCATATTCTTTTCCCATTTTTAACTGTCCGATTACCGCTTTCAGATCATAAGCCTTATTGATGGAAGTCATCTGATCGTTTACTTTTTCAAGTCCAAAGACTTTCTTTTTATTTTTAAGAGCATTTTGAAGCAGTTCTATTTCATATAATTTGATATCAGTTTGCGGACATGGCAATGCATTTAATGAAATAAGTGCATACAGCCCCTGTGAACTCGAGTGATCCATCTTCTTTAAATCTGTTCCGTAATCAGCGAGTACGTTGTCTAACTCCGCAGATTCTTCAGGAGTCAGCTGATCGGATAGTTTTTTATCGGTTTGATACATTGTCTGCATGGCTGCCATTTCAGCCGGATCCGTATAATTGATCTCCATTACGAATTGATCAGATTTTTCAAGGGCTTTCATGACTTTCGGTTTAATTTCAAAATCCTGACTGCACATGATATGAAAGGTTCCTGCTATATAAGAAGGTTTTGTAAGGCCATTCCCTGAAATTTCCCAAACTGTACTGTTTTCGGTGTCCTTGCTTTGGGCCTTCGCTGTGATAAAGGTTGCTGATAATACTGCAGCGAGCCCAAGTTGTATTAAATTTTTCATATGATTAAGTTTTTAATTATTTATTCTTTTATACAGTAGGTAAGAGCAGGATAATGATCGTTACAGTTTTTTTCCGAAAAAATAAAAAACCTCCTGAGCAGGAGGTTTGAAAAATCTGAAATTATGATGATAACCAATTGGTTAGGATTGCTTTTTTTATTCTGAAACTTTTGTAGTTTCCGGTTTGGTCAGCTTTCTTTTTCTTAGAAAATAGACCGCTGTACCTAAAATGAATACCAGAGGCCATACCGTAATAAGTCCCACCGCAATTTTTTGGATCAGATAAAAACCTTCTACAAATGCATTTTTAGCATCATATAGAAAATTGAACTTATATTGATTGTCAATATTCCGGGTATTGGTCACAGCAATTTCCGCAATGCGAAGTTTAGGCTCTTTGATATAAATGTCTATAGTGCTGTATTTGATATCGTCTGTAGTGTCCATATTGGCAAGCTGCTGCAGATTTCCTTCCGCCATATTGTCGTTGTCCAGTTTTACTTTATCCTTGTTTGCTTTTAGCTGACTGATGTTTTCTTCGGTCTTTTTTATTCTTTTGCCTTCCATTTCCGCATACTTGATGTTGGATGTTACATCTTCAGCATGGATTGTTCTGGAATTTAAAAACAGTTTTTTATCATTGATTTTGACAAGGAGCTCACTCAATTTTTCTGTAGGAACACGTGCCTGGATTGTGTTTTCAGTCTGATACTTTTTGATCAGCATTGCATCATTATCGGAAGTATTGTAAGTATCCTGTGAAATCACATTGCTCTGAAGGTTGCTGTGGGTAACAAAGCCTCCAAGGTCCTGAACTGTCTTTTCAATGGAAACCGTTGCGTCATACACATCCTTCACTTCCATATTGACATCTGCTGTTTTGATGAATTGTTTGTCTTTTACCTTCATAGAGGCGACAGAAGAGACACTGTCTGAAAGGGAAACAGCAGCAGTAGAATCAGCAGCATAATTTTCAGTAGTGGCCACTTCTCCTTTTTTACATGAATAAATTCCTAATAAAAGAAATGCTGAAAGAGATAGTTGAATGTAAGTCGTTTTCATAGCGTTGATTTTTTTGTGGGTTTACTTAGGTCAAAGTTCTTTCAGGATCGTTTGTAATATTTGAAAATCAGGCGTAAAGAAATTGTAAAGAAATATTTCCATTTTAACGAATTGTAAATGAGTGTTTTGTAAAATGGAGTATCCTGTTAGGGCTTATTTTCGGAGCAATTTTTGCTTAACTTTTACAAATCAATCCCACAAAACATTACTATGTCAAATACTTTTTCCAAAATCAGAAACGCTTTAGAATTATTCAGGTCGATAGATTTTGACCAGCTGAGTGCTATTTCTCAAAAAGTTGATCTTCCCAAGCTGATGCAGAATTTTTCCAAACTGGATGATCAGCAGTTGAACGGAATGATGAAAATGCTTGATCCTAATAAGAAAAAGCGGGAACTTCCCCCAATTGATGGGGATTTTTATGACATCTACCATACCTTAACTGCGGAGCAACGAGAGATTCAGCTTAAAGTAAGAGCGTTCATGGAAAAAGAAGTAAAACCTTTGGTAAATCATTACTGGTTAAGAGACGAATTTCCTTTTGAGCTCATTCCAAAATTCCAGAAACTGAATATCTGTGGCGTTACCTATGAAGGATATGGCTGTCCGGGAATGCCTTTTCTGATGGAAGGTGTTATCGCTATGGAAATGGCGAGAATTGATGCTTCTATTGCCACATTCTTTGGTGTTCAGTCCGGATTGGCGATGGGATCTATTTATATCTGCGGATCAGAAGAACAGAAACAGAAATGGCTGCCGCAAATGCAGAAGTTTGAAAAAATAGGAGCTTTCGGACTTACGGAGCCTGAAGTAGGATCCGGAGCTGCAGGTGGTCTTACGGTTACCTGTAAAAAAACAGAGGAAGGCTGGATCCTTAATGGTCAGAAAAAATGGATAGGAAACGCCACCTTTGCTGACTTAATCATTATCTGGGCAAGAGATCTTGACAGTGGTGAAGTAAAAAGTTTCATTGTCGAAAAAGATAATCCGGGATATTCCGTTGAAAAAATCAAAGGAAAAATGGCATTGAGAATTGTTCAGAACGGATTGATTACTTTAACCGATTGTCTTGTCACCGAAGACAACCGTCTTCAGAATGCCAATTCATTCAAAGATACCGGAAAAGTGCTCCGTATGACCAGAGCAGGAGTGGCCTGGATGGCTACAGGTTGTGCAAGGGGTGCATACGAAAGTGCATTACAATATACCAGAACGAGAGAACAGTTTGGGAAGCCTATTGCCTCATTCCAGATGATTCAGGGACATTTGGTAGAAATGTTGTCCAATCTTACCGCAATGCAGACCATGGTTTTCAGACTGTCTGAAATGCAGGATGAAGGGATTTTAAAAGACGAACATGCTTCACTGGCTAAAGTTTTCTGTACTTTGAGAACCAGGGATATTGTTTCCAGAGCAAGAGAAGTCCTGGGAGGAAACGGTATTCTCCTTGAATATGATGTCGCAAGATTTGTTGCAGATGCTGAAGCCATCTATTCTTACGAAGGAACGAAAGAGATCAATTCCCTTATCGTAGGAAGATCCATTACCGGATTCAGTGCGTTTGTATAAATTATTTAATGTGAATTGTGAATGGTCAATAGTGAATTTTTCGCGTGGTATAAAAATTGACAGCGAAGCTAATTGACCATTCACTATTCACCAATAGTTTTTTAACTAATCAAAGCCTTATATTTTTCCCGGTCATCAATAATTGCCCAGATATTGATCAGAAACATCACTATTGCGGTGATGATTCCCATTTGGCTGGGATCCCTGTATAGATTATGAATAACAATGCCTACCATAACGGGAAGAAGCATGATAGCACCCAATGCTTTGGTCTTTGGAAAGATAAATAATACCCCACCGATAATTTCTACGATTCCCACTAAAGGCAAAAGCCAGCCGATTTCACCAAAAGCAGCAAATATTTTCACTTGCTCAGGAGTCATTTTAGGCATTGGAGAATAGTGGAAGAATTTGTTCAAACCGGCATTGATGAACATCAATGCGAATATAAAGGATAGAATAAATTTTACGATTTTCATATTGTTGATTTTATATCAAATGTAAAACAAAAATGATATTCGTTTATTTAATTTAGATGAAACTTATGAATATCTTTCGTTTTGTTGGGTGTCAGCTGTTATATTTTGATTTTGTTTAATATATTTGTTGTACAAATCAAACTAAACAATTGTATTATGCTGAAAAATCTTCAAAAACTAGATCGTGAAAATTTAAAAAAAATCAATGGAGGAGGGAAACCGCCTATCTGTGATATTGGACCAGAAGGATGTCCTTGTAAAATTCCACCAGGAGACCCTTGTTTAGGAGGTCCTGGCGGTGGAGGTGGTTCGGATTTAGGATACTGTCCTGATAGCCATGCGTATATTCCATGTAACCAGACTTGTCCTAACGGGATGGATCCGTTATGTGCATTGTAAAAACTTAACAATAGAGCTGTCTCAAGTGAGGCAGCTTTTTTATGGATAGTAAATGATAGACTTGTATGACTTATAATTTAATACTCAGTCCATCTCCTTTAATGTAATATTTTTAGATATTTTGTAGCTCTTTTTCTTTTTGTCAGGCTTTTCTTCTTCTCCAAGCAGTTTACCCCAAGGTTTTAGACCTTCCACTCTTTCAAAAATAATTTTAATAATCGCAATGGCCGGAATACAGAGAAACATTCCTGCAATTCCCCACAAATGTTCACCTAAAATAATTCCTATAAAAGAAAATAAGGCATTGATCTTTACTTTTGAACCTACTACAAATGGAAGGACAATATTTCCGTCGATAACATGAATCGCAATATAGCCAATAGCTACGTAAACACAGGTAGAAGGTGTTCCCGTGGCAAAGGCGATAAAACATGAAATTAAAAGAGAAATACAGATTCCAAGATAAGGAATCACATTCAATAAACCCGTCAGCACCGCAAGAAGTATAGCATATTTCACCCCTAAAATAGTAAGGAGAATAGAGCACAGAATGGAAACAATAAGAACCTGCAGGCAAAGTCCGAAAATATATTTCTTGGTCATTACTCGGATCTCAGTAACCACTTCCTGTACGCTGGCTTTGTGCTTCTCGTTAAAGACCGTTACAATAAAATTGTTAAGGATTCTTCTGTAATTTAAAATAAAGATAAAAAACAGGGTGAAAAAAACAATGAAGCCAAATCCACTGGAAAATATTCCAAAAGTAAAGCCCAGGATGACTCCTGAAGAAGACAATAATTTATTCAGTCCCTGATTAATGTAATCAAGCTGTTCGTTAATTTTAACATTGAATGTTTTCGAGATCCAGTGCTGCAGATTATTGAAAACAGTCGTCATCTGATCCCTGAGATGGGGCAGATCTTTACTGAAATCAGAAAGCTGCGATCCGAAAAAATAAATGATTCCGGCTAAAATAGCCAGCATAACGAAAACCGAAGTCATCGTTGATATAGATCGTGGGAATCTTAACCTTCTTTCCATGAAAGTAGCAGCCGGAAGAAATAGCATAGCCATTAAGAAAGCTAAGAAGAAAGGGGCTAAAATGCTTTGCCCAAGCGTGAGCAGATAACCCAGTCCGATAATGGAAATGATAACAAGGGTAAGCTTAACAAGGAAGGGAAGTCTAAGGAAATTCATAATTTTTCAAATCTGTAGGATAAAAATAAGAAAACGCATCTAATTTATGGACTGTTTTCGTTTAATTAACATAATTCTTTTTTTAATAGAAGATCTTTAAACAAGGCCGTGTGGTACGTCTTTATCTAAAACGATCTCAGCTATTTGTCATCTTGGATTTTTCATAAAATTTAGGTCCTTTTACTGCGGACACTGTATTGAACTTAAAAATGTGCCAAACATCAAAATTTTTGCATCTTTTTTGATGGAATCCAATATAATAAAAAACGCATCCCAGAATCTGAGACGCGTTTTCTTATTGAGAGTTGATATGTTCTGAATTATTTTTCGATGGCTACATCGATCACCTCTTCCATTCTGTTCACATAATGGACAGTCAGATTTTTAAGATAATCCTTCTTGATTTCCTCTACATCTTTTCTGTTCGCTTCACACAGAATAACCTCTTTGATACCAGCTCGTGTAGCAGCAAGAAGTTTTTCTTTAATTCCTCCTACAGGAAGTACTTTTCCTCTTAATGTTATTTCTCCTGTCATTGCAAGGTGAGGTCTTACTTTCTTGTTCTTGAATGAAGACACCATTGAAGTCAGCATAGCAATACCCGCAGACGGTCCGTCTTTCGGTGTTGCCCCTTCCGGAACGTGAACGTGGATGTTTTTCTTGTCCAGATCTTCCTGAGCTATTCCAAGATCATCATGTCTGGCTTTGATATATTCCAAAGCAATAGTAGCGGACTCTTTCATTACCGTACCCAAGTTTCCGGTCATGGTAAGACTTCCTTTTCCGTTGCTTAAAATACTTTCGATGTATAAAATGTCTCCTCCAACGCTTGTCCACGCTAAACCTGTCACGACACCCGGTACACCAGTGATCTCAGACAGACTTTTCGGTCTTGGAACCCCAAGAATCTCGTCTACTTTCTCAATGGTAATCTTTGGGTCGTACTCTTTTACAAGAGCAGTCTGAAGGGCAACCCATCTTGCAATGGCAGCAATTCTTTTTTCTAAAGTTCTTACCCCGCTTTCCGAAGTGTGTGCTTCAATAATATGTTTAAGCTCAGGATTTCCAAGTTTGAATGATTTGGCATCCAATCCGTTTTCTTCCTGTTGTTTTTTTATTAAATGTCTTTTCGCAATTTCCGTTTTTTCCTCCATCGTATAGCCTGCAATCTGGATGATCTCCGTTCTGTCTAAAAGCGGTGTCTGGATTGTGGATAAAGAATTGGCAGTCGCGATAAACATGACTTTGGATAAGTCATAACCCATTTCTAAGAAGTTATCATAGAAAGATTTATTCTGTTCAGGATCAAGAACTTCAAGAAGTGCTGAGCTCGGATCACCGTGAAGTCCCTGTGCAATTTTATCAATTTCATCAAGAACAATTACCGGGTTGGAAGTGCCTGATTTTTTGATTGTTTGCAGAATTCTTCCCGCCATCGCTCCAATGTATGTTTTTCTATGTCCGCGGATCTCACTTTCGTCATGAAGTCCACCCAGAGATAACCTTACATATTTTCTTCCCAGCGCATCAGCCACAGATTTCCCCAAAGAGGTTTTTCCTACTCCCGGAGGTCCTACTAGCAATAGAATTGGAGACTTCATGTTGTTTTTCAATTTTAAAACCGCCATGTGCTCCAGAATTCTTTTCTTAATATCTTCAAGTCCAAAATGAGCTTTATCTAAGATCTTTTCAGCTTTAGCAATATCAAAAACATCTTTTGTATAGGTTTCCCATGGAAGATCTGTAAAGAAGTCAAGATAATTTCTCTGTACGTTGTAATCAGGAGAGTTCGGATTCTGACGCTGCAGTCTGTTGATCTCCTTCTGGAAATGGTCTTCCACTTCCTGATTCCATTTTTTTCTACTTGCTTTATCGATAAGTTCTTCCACATCACTTTCAGGACCACCGCCAAGCTCATCCTGAATGGTTCTGATCTGTTGATTCAGAAAATATTCTCTCTGCTGCTTGTCAAGGTCTTTTGAAGTTTTCTGATGGATCTGATTTCTTAATTCCAGTTTTCTGAAATCTTCGTGCATCATCTCATAACACTTATTCGCCCTTTCTAGCAGACTTTTTTCTTCGAGAAGTTTTTGCTTTTCTATCGATGGGAAATTGGAGTTGGTGCAGATGAAGTTCAGAAGATCATCATTGTTCGTAATATTCTTGATCGCAAAATTGGCCGCATTTGGAATATTCGGATCCAGTTCAATAATCTTTAGGGCCAGATCTTTTATATTTTCAAGCAGCGCATCATATTCTTCCTTGTTTTTCGGACGGGTATCTTTTAGTTTTGTGATTTCCGCTTTAAAATAAGGTTTGCTTTCTACAATCTTTCTGATCTTAAATCTGTGGAACCCTTTGGTAATAGCAGTGATGTTTCCTTCAGGAAGTTTTATAATTTTTATGATTTTGGCTAGTGTGCCGGTGGAGTACATGTCTTTTTCACCAGGCTGCTCCAGTTCTGAGTTTTTCTGGCTTACGATTCCGATGAAATCACCGTTTTTCTGTGCTTCTTCCAAAAGCTGTATCGATGTTTTTCTTCCCGCAGTAATTGGAATTACCACGTTGGGAAACATGACCATATTTCTTACAGGAAGGATAGGGAATATTTTTTGTTCGGAATTTTTATCAGTCTCCGAGAAGTCTGAAAGATTGATCTCTTCTGCAACAATGTCAAACCCATCGCTGATCATTTCCTCTAAACTAATATCTTCAAATTCTGTCATAGTTAATCAAATGACAAATTGTCATCTTCGTTTTAAATCGTTAAAATGATATTTTACAATATGCGCTGAAAACGTGCAGCGTATTATACTTCTCTATAATGCACAATACCTATGCCATTTGTTTTTTGCTAAAAAATATGGTCAAAATTTCCTTTTTTCAACAATCTTTCATTTTAAAAATTAAAATAAAGGACTTCTGCTTCTCTAATTTCTTAAAAATGTGTATTTTCGCAAACTGATAAAAAACTATAATATATAAAATGGCAATTTTAGGACAGATTAGGAGTAAGCCTTGGCTTTTGATGGGAGTGATAGCATTGGCGCTTTTAGCGTTTCTGGTAAACCCTGATAGCATCGACAAGGTTTTTGGGAAAAATCCTGACGTTTTAGGAAAAGTAAACGGTGAGAAAGTCACCCGCGAAGAGTTCAATGATCAGCTTTTCGTACTGCAACAGCAGGCTGAACAACAAGGCCGTCCAAAAACGGGACTTGAAGAGCAGGCTTGGCAGTTACTTGTACAATCTAAACTTATCAAGCAACAGTTTGAGAAATTGGGCTTTGAGATGACTGACGACTATTTCTGGAATCAGATCCAGTATGATCAGATGTTTGCCCAACAACAACAGTTCTTTGACGAGAAAGGTAATTTTAAAACTCAAGAACTTAAAAAAGAGATTGAAACATTAAAAAGCACCAATCCGGAAGGTTACAACCAATGGTTGAAAACCAGAAAAACCGTTGAGTACAGACTCATGGCGAGACAGGTGTTTACTAATATTTCAGCAGGTATTACGACTGGTAAGAAAGAAGCTGAAGAGCTTATGAAACAGAGAGACCAGTTAGCAGACATCGATTTTGTAAAGATTGATTACGCAGCATACCTTCAGAAAACGAAAATCAACGTTACTACGGCAGACCTTGATAACTATATCAAACAACACCCGGTAATGTTTAAAGCTGAACCTAGCAGAAATATTGGAGTTGTATATTTCCCTTCTAAACCTAGCCCTGCAGATGATGCAGCAGCTCAGAAGGAAATCAATAAACTTTTCGCTGGAGGTACAGATGCAAGCGGAGGAACTGAAAACTTCCAGAATACGAAAAATGACTCTATGTTTGTAATGGCCAATTCTGATATGCCTTTTAACAATCAGTATTCAAAGCCTAACCAATTGCCTCAGGCTATCCAGGGACAGATCACATCTGCCGCGATAGGACAAACTTTTGGACCTTACAAAGAGCAAAACTTCTATGTAGTTTCAAAACTTTTGGATAAAAAGACTTCGGACTCTACTTTGTCAAGACACATCCTGATTGCTTTCAAAGGAAGTCCTGCAGGAGAAGGAGTAACAAGATCCAAGGAGCAGGCAAAGAAATTAGCAGACTCTATTGGAGCTATTGTAAAAGCCAATCCAGGTAAATTTACAGAGTTTATTAAACTTTCTAATGATCCAAGTTCTGCAGCACAAGGAGGAAGCTTAGGATGGACAACTCCTGAAACGCCTTTCGTTCCGGAATTCCTTACTTATTTAGCCAACAACCCTAAAGGAGCTACTGGTGTGGTAGAAACCCAGTTTGGATACCATATCATCAATATTGAAGATAAAAAAGCAGGGTCAATGAGCTATAAAGTAGCTAACCTTGTAAAAGAAGTGAAGCCTTCAGATGCTACGGAAGCAGAATCTGATAAAAAAGCAAGAAGATTTATTCAGCAGGTTCAGGGGAAATCTTTCAACGATTTCGTGAATATTGCTAAAAAAGGAAACTATCAGTTCTCTAATCCTAAAGCTGCCAAAAGATTTGACGGACAGATTCAGGGACTTGGTACAGATAAAGATGGAGAAATCTTAGCCTGGGCGTTCAATAAGAAAACCAATAAGGGAGATACTGAATTCTTTACTGTAGAAGGTACAGGAGATAAAATTGTAGCCTACCTTAACGGAAAACAGGACGCAGGTCTTGCAGATGCAGAATCCGTAAGAGATCAGATAGAAGCGATTGTTAAAAACAAACTGGCAGCGAAACAGATTGCTGAGAAAATTGCAGGAGCTAAAGCTTCAAGCCTAGATCAGATTGCTAAAATGTTTGCTTCAACAAAGCAGGCGGCGCAAGTAAATATGCTTAACCCTTCAGTAGCGGGTTCTATGGAACCTAAAGTGGCTGGTGCGGCTTTCGGTGTTGCAAAAGGTAAACTTTCTAACCCTATCGAAGGTGGGACGGGAGTTTATGTACTGATCAAAAAATCAGAAACAATCAACAAACAGCCAGGTGATCTTAAGCAGTTCACAGAATCTATCAGTCAGAGAAATGCAGGAATGTTCGGACAGGCTTGGATGAAGAGCCTTCAGGATAATGCAGATATCAAAGATTATAGAATCGAGATCTGGAACAAGGTTGGAAACCAACAACAGTAAGAAATTAATTTTTACAGATATAAAAGCGGCAGATTTTTCTGCCGCTTTTTTTGTATTTAACGCAGAACAATAAAGAAAAAGATTAATTTAAAATGTGTTATATTTGCTCATTAGAAAAAATTTAGCAAGTGAAGTTCAGTAAAGAATTAAAAGCTGGTGTGATCGCACTTCTGGCTATTGTAGGCTTTGTAGTGTTGTTTCAATTTATGAAAGGCAGAAGTCTTTTCACTACCGATAATATATTTTACGCAAAATACGATAATGTGGAAGGTCTGGCTCAGTCTTCTGCAGTTTCCATTAATGGTCTGAAAGTAGGGCAGGTTGATAAGATTATCCCAAGGACGGCCAAAGACGGAAAGATCAGTTTTGTTGTGAAAATAACGGTAGATGACAAGTTCGAGTTTTCCAAAAATTCAACCCTTGAAATCTTTGAACCTGGATTGATGTCCGGCAAAGAAATGAGGGTAAATCTTATGTACGGTGGCCAGACTGCAAAGGATGGCGATACGCTGCAGGGAGCTTTCAAACTCGGAACACTGGGAAGCCTTTCTTCTCAGGTAGGACCGGTGAAGGATCAGCTGCAAACAGTTTTACACCGTGTAGACTCTCTGATGGCTAATGCCAATCTATTGGTCGACGGTCAGAACAGAGCAGAGATCAAAGCATTACTATCCAATCTAAATAAGACCGTAGCTGCTTTGCAGACTACTGCAGGAAGCGTTAACAGTCTTGTAGGACATAACGACCCTAAATTGCAGAAAGTACTGGATGATGCAAGTATTACCATGCAGAGTGGAAAAGTAACTTTGGATAAATACGGAAATCTTGCAGAAAGCATCGATACTAAAAAACTGAATGCAACAATATCAAATTTAGATGCTACCGTAGGAAAGCTTAATCAGGTGATTGCAGGAGTTGATAACGGACAAGGAAGCTTAGGGAAATTAATGAAGGATGAGCAACTTTACAATAATCTGAATTCTGCCTCTACCAATCTGAATTCATTGATTGAAGATATGAAAGCAAACCCTAAGAGGTATATTAATTTCTCAGTTTTCGGAAAGAACAATAAAGACTAATCACCTTATGCAGTACATCGATAACATTATTTTTCTGATCTTATTAGTTGCTGGATTTGGGCTCTTTGCAAAAAGCCTGCAAAAGATTTACAGAAATATCAAGCTTGGAAGAGAGATCAACAGAAGCGACAGGAAAGCTGAGCGCTGGGAAACCATGGCCAGAGTGGCAATGGGCCAGAGCAAAATGGTAAAACGTCCTGTAGCAGGTGTTCTCCACCTTTTCGTATATGTTGGTTTTGTTATTATCAATATAGAATTGATAGAAATTATTGTGGATGGAATCTTTGGAACCCACAGATTCTTAGCTTCCGTTTTTGGACACGGTTTCTACAATTTCTTTACAGCAACATTGGAAGTACTGGCTCTTTTAGTAATCATTGGAGTGGTTATTTTCTTTATCCGAAGAAACTTCTATGGCGTTAAAAGGCTTACCATGAAAGAACTTTTTGGCTGGCCTAAAAATGATGCCAACTGGATTCTGATCATAGAGTTTGCTCTGATGATGGCGTTCTTTAGCATGAATTCTGCGGATTATGTTCTGCAGATGAGAGGTATTCTTGCGGAACATGGAAGCTTTCCGATCAGCGAAATGACATTGGTTCCATTCTTAGAAATATTCAGTTTTGATAATGGGTTTTTAGTGTTTGTTGAAAGAAGTGCCTGGTGGTTCCACTTTGTAGGGATACTTTTCTTCATGAACTATCTTTATTACTCAAAACACCTTCATATCATTTTGGCATTTCCAAGCACCTGGTTGGCGAATCTTGATCAAAAAGGAAAATTCAATAATCTTGACTCTGTAACCAAAGAGATCAAACTGATGATGGACCCTAACGCTGACCCTTATGCCGCCCCGGCTGAAGGAGAAGCTGCGGATATTCCTTCTAAATTTGGAGCAGAAGATATATTTGACCTGAATCAGGTACAATTGCTAAATGCCTATTCCTGTACCGAATGCGGAAGATGTACTTCAGTATGTCCTGCTAACATTACAGGTAAAAAGCTTTCTCCGAGACTTATTCTGATGAAAACCAGAGACAGACTGGAAGAAGTAGGCAGAAATATCGACAAAAACGGAAAATTCGAAGACGACGGTAAGAAGCTTCTGAATGATTATATCACCAAAGAAGAACTTTGGGCATGTACCACATGTAACGCCTGTACAGAAGCATGTCCGGTATTGCTGGATCCGCTTTCTATTATTTTCGAAATGAGAAGATTCCTTGTGATGGAGCAGTCTGCTGCCCCTCAGGAGCTGAATCTGATGATGACGAATGTAGAAAACAATGCTGCTCCTTGGCAGTACAATCAGGCAGACCGTCTGAACTGGGCAAAAGATTAATATCTATTGTATTAAAATGTTCAAGTCATGTACAAAAGTATTTTAGCTTGAAAATTTTAAAGTACATTTTACATTAATAAAAAATACATTTTACAATTAAATGGATTTCAATATAAAAACAATGGCAGAATATGCTGCCGAAGGAAAATCCCCGGAAGTTTTATTTTGGGTGGGATGTGCCGGAAGTTTTGACGACCGTGCCAAAAAAATCACAAAAGCTTTTTGCAAGATATTAAACAAAATAGGAGTTGAATTTGCAGTTCTGGGACCAGAAGAAAGCTGTACCGGAGATCCCGCGAAAAGAGCAGGAAACGAATTTGTCTTCCAGATGATGGCCCTTACCAATATTGAGGTCCTGAATGCCTACGAAGTAAAAAAGATCGTTACTGCCTGCCCTCACTGTTTCAATACCCTTAAAAATGAATACCCAAGCCTGGGAGGACACTACGAAGTGGTGCACCATACTCAGTTCCTTAAAACATTAATGGAAGAAGGAAGACTGAAGATTGAAGGAGGTGCTTTTAAAGGGAAGAAGATTACTTTCCATGATCCTTGCTACCTTGGAAGAGCCAACAACGAATATGAGGCTCCCAGAATTCTTCTTGAAAAGCTGGATGCCGAGCTTGTAGAAATGAAACGTTGTAAAACCAACGGTTTGTGCTGTGGAGCAGGAGGCGCACAGATGTTTAAAGAACCTGAAAAAGGAAATAAAGACATCAATATTGAAAGAACGGAAGAAGCTTTATCTTTCCAGCCTAAAGTCATTGCTACAGGATGTCCGTTCTGTAATACCATGATGACAGATGGGGTAAAACACTTTAATAAAAACGAAGAAGTAGCAGTAAAGGATATCGTCGAACTTCTTGCTGAAGCAGAAGATTTGTAGAATGCTATTGAAAATAGATGAAAACTCAGGTTTCGGCCTGAGTTTTTCTTGATTATAAACTCAGGAATATTTCTTAATTTTATACTTTAAAATTGAAAGGATATGAAAATTGAAGAATCTAGTATAGTAGAAACCAACGACTACAGAGTCATTATATACCCGGCATCCAGACCATTTGAAACCAAAGAGGCTAAAGTGATCACCGAAAAACTGTTCGATTTCCTTGCCACCTGGGCGGCCCACGGAAAACCGCTTGATTCATCCTTTAAAATTGAGAAAAATCAGTTTATCGTGGTATGTGTAGACGAGGAAAAAGAAATGGCTTCAGGATGCAGTATTGATGCCTTAGGGAAGATCATGCGCGAGATCGACAGAGAATATCAACTGGGACTTTTCGACAGAATGAAGGCCAGCTTTGTGCAGAATAATGAAGTAAAGACGCTGAAGCTTCAGGACTTTAAATCTCAACTGAGAAGCGGAGAATTGCCAAAAGATATCCAGGTTTTTGATTTCTCTAAAAATACCTACCTGGACTTTTTAAGTCACTTTCTTCTGCCATTGGAAAAAAGCTGGGCAGCAGGGATTGCCTAGACCCATATAAAATACAATCTTCTAGAACTTTAGATTGGTGCCTTCAGGGAGCTTTCTGTTGAAAACAGTCTTCGTGAAGTCTTCAATGTAGGGTTCTTTTTGTTTAATAACTCTACAAGGATTTCCTACTGCAATAGAGTTGGAAGGAATATCTTTTGCAACAATAGAGCCGGCTCCGATAACGACATTATCACCTATTTTTACTCCCGGAAGAATCACGGAATTTGTTCCTACAAAAACATTGTTTCCTATAGTGATAGGCGGGCATTTGTCATGAATGCTGTGGTCGTTGTGGTTATGATTGGCAGATATTAATGATGTTCCTGCTCCGAAACCTACATTATGTCCGATAATGATACCATTGTTCGCCTGAATGTAAATATTTGGATTATCTCCCGGATCACACATAATCCCCTTTTTAATATTCTGGTACCCCCTGATTTCTGATGTAAAATGGACCGGCCATGGAACTTTCCCATTGATTCTCAGTATCTTTTGTGGAATCAAGTAATAGAAAAAAAGAACGTGAGGAAGCAGATAATCATATTTTTGGCGGTAATACTCCGGATAGAAAAAATTATTAATTCTATGGAAGATTTGGTATTCAATAAATTTTTTAATCGGATTCATTTTTCTTCAGAATAAACATAATGTAAAAATACAAAAATCCATAACCTACAAACAAGAATAGAGAGAAAATACCCACCAGATAACTGATTCCTTTCTCCTTTCCGATCAGTATAGCAGCAATATTAGCAAGGAAAAGATAAATGTTAAAGACCATTGCTACATTATTTCTCTTCAGGATCGTCAGAATATCTGAAATAGGATTGATCAGACTTCTCGTGAGATATCCAAATGACATCAGAAAAATGAATAATCCGAGATGCTCCCAGTTTTTATTGAAAAACATTTCAAGAATGGGAATTCCAACGACGTTCACCAGAATATAGAGAGCAAAAATGATATAGAAGTTCATCAGGCTCATTTTTTTGGTGTACGCAAACAATTCACTTTTACTTTGTCCTCTGTTATTAATCTCTGCAGCTCGCGGATAGTAAACTGTTGCAATGGAAGATGAAATCAAAAGAAGAGGAACCGACATTATTTTTACAGCCAAAGAATATTCCCCAAGCAATGAATCTGCAAAATAAAGAGATATCAGAATCGGCATTATATTATTCCCTAAAGCATTGATCAGGGTTGATGGATAGGAATATTTAAAAAGCTCCGGCCTTTTTTTCGCATTGGCAATATATCTTTTGAAATCAGGTTTTACATAGTAGGTTCTGGAGTAATAAATAGCGGCCAGGAAGGCTGCAATATATCCGATCAGACTTCCTATCACAAGGCCATTTTCTATCTTGATGAATACAAATACCACCTGAAAGATAAAACTCACCAAAGAATCTATGATCGTCAGAACGGAAACCAGTTTGAAAAGTTTCTTTTTAGCCAGCAGAAATTTCGCATTGTTGGTAAAGAGATAAATAAAACCGGTGAAAATCCCAAGAAATAAGATGTGTTTTGGAATGTCAAAAGGAATAAATACCAGTAGAAAAGCCAAAACCATAATCCCTCCGGAAATAATTCCTGCCGCACTGAAATTATTATTCACATCCACCTCATTTCCTTCAAGCATGATCATATGTTCCTGTGCAAGGCTTAAGACTACCGTAAATATGCTCATGATGCTCAGGTAGATACTGAATACGCCGTACTCTGATGAACCGTAATATTTTGCAAGCAGAAGCCCTCCAATCACCAAAACGAACTTAGAAATAAAATTTCCTTTAAAGATGGTCGTGATGTGGCTGCTGTTTAATCTTTTGAGTTTGTTTAAAAACATGGTAAAATATTACGAGAACAAATATATAATTATACATTTGCATAAAAAAGATTATTGAAAATTACAGAAGATGAAATTTAAGCTCAATCATATTTTCATATTTAAACTTATTGCTGTCCTTTTTTTAACAGTTTCATGTGGAAGTGATGACGATTCTTTACAGAGGATTGATCAGATTATGAACTTCGATGTGAGAAACAGTGTGGGACAGGATCTGATGAACCCTAAAAAGGCCGGATCATATACTGCCTATTCTGTCAATGATATTAATGGATTAACAGATCTTGCTCCAGTATCTGTCCCCCTGAGAATGACCACAGATTCATTGTATTATTTTGAATATCTGAGTGGAGCAAGAAGAATTATAAAAGATTCGATCAGTCCGGAAAATAAAACCTACCGTTCAGATTTGGCTTTTTCCTTCAGCAGAACTGTAAACAATCAGATAGTCACGGTTACTGATGTGATGGAAATTCATTACCGCTGGACGCCGTCACTATTTCAGGTTTCAGAGGTGCTTTATAATGGTCAGCCCGTATTTTCGAAAGCTGCTGATGCACCAAATTCGATTAATACCTTTACTATCATAAAATAATTCTAAATTTGTAAAACTGTTAGCTTAGTATTTAAGTTTAACATCTAATATTTAACATCTAAATACAATGTTACAAGTCAATTTTTTACGCGACAATAAAGAGCGCGTTTTAGAAGGTCTTCAAAAAAGACAATTCAAGAATCTTGGGTTGGTAGACGATGCTGTCGCTACTGACGACGAAAGAAAAAGAATTCAGTTTGAATTAGATTCCCAACTTGCCGAAATCAACAAAATCTCCAAAGAAATTGGTCTTTTGATGAAAGAAGGAAAAAAAGAAGAAGCGGAGTCCTCAAAATCTAAAACAGCTCAGTACAAAGAATCGAGTAAAGAATTGCAGGCTCAGCTAGAGGTGACGGAAAAAGCATTGCTGGATATTTTATACCAGATTCCAAACGTTCCTTTTGAGTTGGTAAAGAACGGATCTTCTGCGGAAGACAACGAGAATATTTACCAGTCTCATGATGTGGAAGGCCTTGGAGAAGGCGCTATTCCTCACTGGGAACTTGCCAAAAAATATAACCTGATTGATTTTGAACTGGGAGTGAAGATTGCCGGTGCCGGTTTCCCTGTTTATTTGGGTAAAGGAGCAAGACTTCAGAGAGCTTTGGTTCAATATTTCTTAGATAAAAACGTTGAAAAAGGATATATGGAGGTCAATCCTCCTCACGTTGTGAATGAAGCTTCAGGCTACGGAACAGGACAGCTTCCGGATAAAGAAGGGCAAATGTACCATATTGGTATTGATGATTTGTATCTGATTCCTACAGCTGAAGTTCCTGTCACGAATCTTTATCGCGATGTACTATTGGAAGAAAAAGATCTTCCTATCAAAAATACGGCTTTCTCTCAATGTTACAGAAGAGAAGCGGGAAGCTACGGAGCTCATGTAAGAGGCCTGAACCGTCTTCACCAGTTTGAAAAAGTTGAGATCGTAAGACTTGAAAAGCCTGAAAACTCTTATGCTGCATTAGAGGAAATGGTAGAACATATCAAGGAGATCCTTACAGATCTGGAACTTCCGTTCAGAGTATTAAGACTTTGCGGAGGAGATACCGGTTTTGCTGCTGCAATGACGTATGACTTTGAGGTATGGAGTGCTGCTCAGGAAATGTGGCTGGAAGTAAGCTCTGTATCTAATTTTGAAACCTTCCAGGCAAACCGTCTGAAATGCCGTTTCAAAACAGACGGAAAAGCGCAGTTGGTACATACTTTAAATGGTTCTGCAATGGCTCTTCCGAGAATTATGGCAGCTTTGCTTGAAAATAACCAGACTGAAGAAGGAATCAGAATTCCTAAAAAAATCGCAGAATATGCGAGATTTGATCTGATTAACTAGAATACTATTTTGTGAAAAAAAATAATCCCCTTTCATTTTTGGAAGGGGATTATTATATATTTCCGTGTATTGAAATTACTCTGTGGTAATGATTACTTTTTTATCTTTATTAATCAGATTTTTGCCATCAACAAGATCATTGGATCTTACGGTGATCTGAACGGTTTTATTATCGACCTGCTTTACGAAATCATGCTTTCCTTCTATATTTTTAATGGGTTTCTGAAACTTCAGCGTGTTGGTAAAGGTAAGATTGAACATTCTGAGCATTCCGGCCATTCCGGAAGCCATTTGCTTTCCGTAGGCTTCAATAGAGTCACTTTTGGTTTTAGGAACCGTTTTTTCTTCTGAATCTTTTTCTTCAAGCATTTTAAGGATACCATCAGAATTAAATTGATCTGTATTAATGATCAGAGATTGACCATTCCATACGGCGATATCCTGTAAAGGAATCTTTTTAAGGCGTTTGTCACTCGCCAGAAGTTGAGTGATTTCTGAAGGCATGAGTTTGTCATATTTCAGGGAAAGACCAACGATCTCGTCTTTATCTTTGTCTACTTTCATATAGACTTTTTTCAGCACCTTCGCAGAATCCTCATTCAAGGTTACTTTTCCATGCTTCTGAACCGTATAAAGACTGGTCCAGTCAGTCGGCAGTTTATCAAGTTCGCTCAATTTCTTTGGGTCTGATCCCATCATGCTCATCATTCCCATTATATTTTTGTCCATCAGGATATTAGACTTCATACTGGTGGCAGCATCCTTATAATAGGTGGTTTCTGTATTGATAGAGCAGGACTGAAGGATGATCAGAAGAACGGCTGCCCATAAAAACTTCATCTGTTTAATCATTGCTAAGTTTTTTCTGTTTTTAGTTATATTACAAAACAAATACCAAGAAAATTGCCGGCTGAAATTTCAGCCGGCAATTTTTATTCTGTAACGATTACAATTTCTTTGTCCGTATTTTTTAGCTTTACTTCCTTGTCATACATGGCCTTGAGGTCGTAATCTATTTTGACGGTATAATTATCCATCTGTTTCACCCAGTCATGTTTTCCTGAGATCGATATTATTTTATTTTCAAATTTCAGGGTAGTTCCAATGCTTTTGAAGAACATAGTGATCATTCCTTCTACTTTTTCAGCTTCCTCTTTTGAAGCTTTGCTTTTGAGGGCCTCTTCAATAGTCTTAAGATTAAAATTTTCGGTATTGATCGTCAGTGTTTTTCCGTCCCAGTTGTTGAAAATATTCTGATCAAACGGAAGCTTTTCCTTTTTGTTGTAGCTTTTTAGCAACTGATGGTCTGATTGGGTAAAGTGTTCCATCTTTAAAGAAAAACCGGAAGGTTCATTGTTTTCCTTATTGGTTTTCATGAATATTTTCTTCATGATTCTGATGGAGTCCGGGTCTTGGGTCTTCAGTTTTCCTTCCTCTTTCTGTATGTCAAAAATACTGGTCCAAACCGTGGGAAGCTTATCCATTTCTCCAAATTCTTTCTGTTGTTTCAGAGAGTCGGGAGTCATGGCCTTCATTTCAGCAATGAATTGTTTCATATCAATATCTGTGACAGAAGTGGAGGCTGTATCCTTGTGATAGACAATTTCAGAATTTATACTACAGGATTGCAGTATAAAAAAACTGATTAAAAAAAAGAGGATCGTTTTCTTCATAATTCCAAATCTAACAGAATGCAAAGATATGCCTTTCTAATGATTACTTTTTTACATTTTCAGATGACATGCTTTGTCTATATTTCTTTAATTAAACAGTACTTTGAAGGTTGAAAAACTTCACTAAGACACTAAAAAGTGTTTTAATCATGTCTTAGAAATAGTGGGTAATTTTTGTTTTATTTATTGTAGAAAATGATATTTTCATATAATACCTTAATTTTTTATATATTTTATTGAATTTAATTCAATAAAATATATTTTAATCAAATGTTAAATTTTGTTAAATTACATTGATGTATTGGATTAATTAATACATTTGAAAAAGAAACGGGATAAGTCTTGAATAATATTTATTCAAATTAGTTTTAAATTGCGATTAATGTAATTGTCGCGGCTGCATTATTGTGATGAATCTATTTGATTGGTTGGTTTTTGATGACTTATTCGAAATAATAAAAATTACTATGAAAAATTTAAAATCATTAGCAGATTTCAAAAAAGAAATCAAAGGAAAAAAAATTTCTAGAACTTCTATGATGGCAATTGCCGGAGGAAAAAGAATTATCCGCCCAACAACACGCTCAACTGGAGGTTCAGACTCTGTTTTATATACTTATGATGAAGATGGACATTTGCTGGGAACTGAGTGCTGGTCAGGGTGTTAAGATGATTTCTTTAAACTTAATAGACTACCATTTTGGTAGTCTTTTTTCTATATGATACTAATAATTTCGGATGAATATGATTGGTCAACTAATATCGTGATCGATTGGTTGGCTTACTTTCAGGTAGAGTGGTTTAGGATCAATGATTCTGATGCGTGTGAACTGTCTGTCGTTGATTCAAAAACTTTTATTAAGATGGGAAAGACTACGATTGACGTAGACAAAATACAGGCAGTCTGGTACAGAAGAGGATTTATTTCTGTTGGGCAGTTTAAGAAACTTAAAGTCCCTCAATTCAATTCGTATCTATCACACAACAAGAATGTTTTGCATGAATATCTTCAGTATAAGTTATCAGATAAAAGACAAATTAATTCTTATGGTAAGGCCAATGTAAATAAATTAATTGTTAATGATATTGCAAAAGAAATCGGCCTGAAGATTCCGGAATCGTACATCGATAATAAGCTGTTAAGCCAGAAGAAATATAAAAAAACGATTACAAAGCCAGTTACGCCAGGTTTTTTAGGGAGTATAAATAATTTGAATATTGATTCTTACACAAAAATTTTACAAAAGGATCGTATAAAGAGTTTCAACACTTCCTTCATTCAGGAGTATATTGAAAAAAAGATTGAGATCAGAACATTTTATCTTCTTGGAAAATGCTGGAGTATGGCCATTCTCTCGCAAGGAGATAGTAAAACTCAGGTAGATTTTAGAAGATATAATAATGATGTGCCCAATAGAACAGTGCCTTTCAAGCTTCCTGAATCCATTGAGAAAATGATTGATACGCTTATGAAAAGGATTTCTTTGGAAAGCGGCTCAATAGATTTACTCTATTCAACAGATAATATATTCTATTTTTTAGAAGTTAATCCTGTTGGTCAGTTTGATATGGTCTCATTTCCATGTAATTATCATTTGGAAAAAGAAATTGCATTGCATTTAAGTAACGATTATGAAACAGAAAAATAAGCTTGACGATATTATAAAGGAAATAGAAGATAATCACAACGAATTACCCCTTGTTTTCCAGGAATTAGAGTTTAAACGAATCAAACGGCAGAAAAAGACTGAAAGAAAAATTTCATCAAGTTATTATAATACGCAAAAACTAGATGTTCAAAATTTCTATAAGCCTATTTTACGAATAGAAAAATGAAGCATAATTATTTTAGAGTCTATACAAATTGTATAGTGACAAGAGGGTATACAAAATCTGTTATCAGCGATATTCAGAGAGAAAATTCTGATTTTATACCGAATTCTTTAGCTGATATTATTGAAAGACTTAACCGAAAAGAAAGTTTAGTTTCAATTTATAAAGACTATGGTGAAGAAAACAAACCCATATTGGATGAATATTTGAATTTTTTGCTCCAGGAAGAATATGGTTTTTACTGCAGCAAAGAAGAGTTTGATATGTTTATCGACTTAGATCTGCGGTATCAAAATCCAGATCGGATTTCAAATATAATTATTGAAATTAAAAAAGATGAATTACCTTTCTTAAAACAAGTGATTACTCAGGTTGAAAAACTAGGCTGTAAGTTTGTAGCGTTGGTTTGCTATGAAAGTTTAAATCCTGATGATTTTGACCTGATAAGATTAATGTTTGACAATACGATTATACATTCAGTTGAAATCATCTCCCAATATTCTGTTGGTGTTGATGAGCATAGTATCTCAGAATTAAGTACAAAATTTGAAAGGCTTAGCTCTTTATTTTTGTTTAATTCACCTCCAAAAATGACCATGGGATCTAGAAAAAAATATGGTAAAGTAGTATTTTCTCAAAAAAAATATACGAATTTTAGTTTTTGTGGCGGTATATCACCTGATCATTTCCAGACAAATCTTCCCAAAGTGTTAGAAGCAATCAATCATAATTCTTGTCTTAACAAGAAAATAGCAGTAGATATCAATGGGAATATAAAGAACTGTCCGGCAATGCCTCAAAGCTTTGGGAATATAAAGGATATCACTTTAGACGAAGCCATCAGGCATAAAAATTTTAACCAATATTGGAATATTACAAAAGATGATATTGCGGTGTGTAAGGATTGTGAATTTCGTTATATATGTACAGATTGTAGAGCTTATACCGAACAACCGGACTTAAATGAAAGTAGGCTTGATGTATCTAAACCTTTAAAATGTGGTTATGATCCCTATACAGGAGAGTGGGAGGAATGGTCCACCCATGAACTTAAACAAAAAGCAATTAAATACTATAAAGAATTATCTTAAATCTAAAAAATTCAGACAGTCAGTCTACTGTAAAATAATATTGTCCTTAATGACAATTGTTATTAATGTGAGAACCGTCCTGATGATCCTTTGAAATGGTCATTGCTTCTGCTTTTGGAGAAACATAAGGGATTCCCAATTCAAGACCTCTCAGAATGAATAATCCTCCCAAAATAATCATGATGACAGGAACGGCTTTTAAAACCTTTACTCTGAAGGCCTGATTCATTAGATTCCCGGCTAAAACTACAGCAAACATGAACGGGAGGGTTCCCAGGCCGAATAAAGCCATGTATGAAGCTCCCTGCCATATTCCGCCTCCTGCGAGGCTGGCCGTAAGAGCCATGTAAACCATTCCACACGGTAAAAAGCCATTCAGAACCCCTGTTGTAAATCTCGAACGGTAATCCGCTTTCTGAAGAAGTCTTCCCAGATTTAACTTTACAGAATATAAAAATTTGGACAGGAAAGGAATTTTTGAAGCAAAATCTTTTCCGCCAAATGAAAATACAGCCATAATAATCAGAAGAACTCCTGCAGTAATCGTAAGATATTTCTGAAAGCCAGCCATTTCAAACCCCTGTCCGATAATTCCCAAAAGTGCACCCAATAAAGAATAGGTGAATATTCTGCCGAACTGATAGGTAAGGTTCTGAAGATAGAAGTTGGCGGCCTGCTTTTTGGTTAATCCCATCGACAGGGCAATAGGACCGCACATTCCGATACAGTGAAAACCGGAAGCAAAACCTAGTGCGATGGCCGATAAAATGAGTCCTATTTCCATATCACATCATAATCCATTCTGTAGTCTGTTTTGTCTTTTGTCCACATCAGTCTCAGGGTGTAGTTTCCTACTTTTAATACCTGTGCAGGGATTATAAAAGACTGTGCGGCATCAAGCTGAACTGGTTTTTTGATGTCCAGATTCTGGTCGTCGGTTCTGTTTAAAACAAATTTTACCGTAGTATTGGCATTGTTATATTCTTTTGGGAATACAATCTTAATTCCGGATTTTTCCTGGCTGTACACCGGTTTTTCCTGCAGGTCATCAGCTCTTTTTTTAGCATCAATCACATCCTGATACTTAAGCTCTTCTTCGTAATAATTATCGGTGACCATTTCAGAATTCTTCTGCCCGTTCGGGAAAAGAAACAACATGGATAATATAAAAACAATGAATGCAAATAATGCGACTACAACACCGTGTCCCCAACTAAAGTTTTTCATTTCTTCCGGATTTTTTTGTTTTTTTATAGTAATTGAGAATGTCTATGTCTTAAAAATCATAGACATTCCTTAAAAATTAGAATTGCAATTTGAATGGTCCCTCAAAGTAGGTCTGATAAGAATCGACAAGCTTGCCTTTCATATCATAAACTCCAATGGTTATATTTTGTTTTGAAAGTTTCATATCTTCTTGAGGAAAGCTGATGTTGATGGTTCCTTTCGAAATTTTATCTCTATCTACCTGGATTTTGCTGGACGCACTGTATATAATTTCACCATGAGCCGGCTCAACTACTTTTATCGTAACAATTTTCTTTTCGTTGGTTTTATTTAGGAAGGTATAATTGTAAGTATTGGTGATTTTACCATCTCGTACAAAAAAAGTACTTCCCGCAGGTTTAATGAATTTTGCTTCCATCTCTCCTCTGCTGTAAAGAAGGAACCCTAAGAATCCAACCAGTAAAACAAGAACCACCGCAAAACCTTTCATTCTTCCTGTAAATTTGAACTCGGTCTGATTCTCAATTTCGTTCTCTGAAGCATATCTTACCAGTCCTTTCGGAAGACCTACTTTTTCCATGACCTCGTCGCAGGCATCAATACATGCGGTACAGTTAACGCATTCCAGCTGCTGTCCGTCTCTGATGTCAATTCCTGTAGGACATACGACCACACACTGATGACAGTCGATACAGTCTCCTTTTCCTGCTGCTTTACGGTCTTCCCCTTTTCTCCATTTTGATCTGTTTTCTCCTCTTTTGAAATCATAGAAAACATTGATGGTATCTTTATCAATCAAAACACCCTGTAATCTTCCGTATGGGCAGACCAAGGTACAAACCTGCTCTCTGAACCATGCAAATACAAAATAGAATGCAGAGGTAAACAGAACCATAACGATAAAATTGGTAGGGTGGGCAAAAGGCCCTTCAGAGATGATTCTTAATATTTCCTCGTACCCTACAATGTACATGAGCATAAAGTGCGTGATTATCAGGGAAATAATAGCGTAAACTGTCCATTTTAAACCTCTTTTCCAGATTTTCTCGCTGTTCCACTCCTGTCTGTCCAGCTTCATTTGTTTGTTTCGGTCACCTTCAATAAGATATTCAATTTTACGGAAAATCGATTCCATAAAAATTGTCTGAGGGCATATCCACCCGCAGAAAATTCTTCCGAACGCAATCGTAAAAATGATAATAAAAATTAAAGATGCGATCGCACCTAAAGTAAGGATAAAAAAGTCCTGAGGATAAAAGGGTTGTCCAATAATGAAAAACTCTCTATCAATAACGTTGAATAAAAAGAAAGGGTTGCCATTGACTTTAATGAATGGCACTGTAAAATAAATAATTAATAAAGCATAGCTTACAAGGTTTCTATAGTTGGTGTATTTCCCCTTTGGTTTTCTGGGAAATACCCACTTTCTCTTACCGGATTGCTCCATTGTCCCGATAGAATCTCTGTAAGTTTCAGGGTCCAGAACCTGTCCCTGTCCGCCGCGTACTTCTATTTCTTCTATATCTGACATCTTTGTAATGTGTTTAAAAAAGAAAAAACATAATTCGTTACTTTTTTTATTAATAACAAATTATGTTTTTTCATATGTTTCTAATTTTTTAAATTATTCTTTTTCCCAATGTGCTTCATCACCATACGGTGTAGCCCCTCCCTGGGCAGGAGTAATTGGTGGCTGCTCCTGATTGATGTGGTAAACATAAGCGGCAACATTTTGAATGTCAGTCCCTGTTAATACCCCATTTTTACCCCAAGCCTGCATTGCTGTACCTGTTACCCCATTTTCTACAACGTGGAATACATTTTTGAATAATGTTTTTTCAGGTTGATTGTGCCAGAAGTTATCAGTAAGGTTGGGTCCGATACCCCCTCTACCACCATCAGAGTGACAAGAAACACAGTTGGTTTTGAATACCTCTTCACCTGCCGCAATGTTATCAGCTGAATACTTTGCTGATTCAATAGTGATAGGCGGCTGAGACTTTTCATATTCTGCAATACTTGCCATCTGCTCTTTATATTCCTGCTCATATTCGCTCAACGGATGAGCAAAATCTGTGAAAGAATAAGCTGCGATATATACAATACAAAAAGCAGTCCCAAAATAAAATAATCCTACCCACCATTTTGGAAGTTGATTATCTAATTCCATAATGCCATCGAAACCGTGGTCGATAAGGATATCCTTTTCTTCCGTTTCAGATTGCTTTTTGAATGCAGCATCGTACATTCTTCTCAGGAAAGGGATCTTTTTCTCTGTTAAATAAGCTGCTTTCTCTTCCGGAGATAATTTCTTGAATTTATTGTTTTCAATCAAATCTCCAATGGCACTGTGGATGTAGGCTAAAATAGCACTGATCACTACAGTTCCCCAGAAGTATGGTGAAGCTAGAAACGAGTAGCTCTGTACAAACAAATAATAAAAAACTATCAGAAGTCCAGTTATTATTAAGATGTTTACAACAACAGGTGTTCTTTGTTTCATAATAAATAGTTTAATTTTTTAAATTAAAATCGTCATCCTCATCATCCCCAAGCGGCGCCTCTTCTTCCTCTTTGTAATATTTTTTAGGCCTGCTAAAAACATAGATTACCAGAGCTACGAAGAATAGCATAAAGAAAATCAGAGCCAGCGTCTGGTATAAACCAGCGTTTTCTGTATTGGATAATATATCTTTAAAGTTCTGAGGAATCATGTGAACCTTTTAATGTTTAGTTAGTACTTGCTGTTTTTATTTCCGTCGTCTTGATATCGGTACCTAGTCTCTGAAGATAAGAGATAAGCGCTACGATCTCTTTTTTCTCCAGTTCTCCCTGAGGTCTCTTAGCATATGCTGTCTTAAGGTCATTCGCTTCAGAGAAGATATCTTTTACAATTTTTGTTGCCTGGTTGTCTGCCCATGCATTGGCTGAGTCTATTTGAGCTTTAGTGTAAGGAACATCAAATGCGTTCTTCATTAGCTTCATTTTGTCAACCATCTTAGTTCTGTCAAGGTTAGTTGCAATTAACCAAGGGTAACGAGGCATGATAGAACCGGCAGACGTAGATCTTGGGTTGTACATGTGTTTGTAATGCCAAGAACTTGGGTTTTTCCCTCCTTCTCTATGTAAATCCGGTCCTGTTCTCTTAGAACCCCATAGGAATGGTCTGTCATATACAAATTCTCCGGCTTTCGAATATTGTCCGTTTTTACCGTTGAATCTTGTAATTTCATCCCTGAATGGTCTTACCATCTGAGAGTGACAGGCATTACATCCTTCACGGATATAAAGATCTCTACCTTCCAATTCAAGAGGTGAATATGGTTTTACTGCTGAAATCGTAGGTACACTTTTCTTTAAAGAAAGGGTAGGGATAATCTCTACCGAACTACCGATTGAAATGGTGATGAAAGATAAAATACCTAATAATACAGGCATTCTTTCAAGCCATAGGTGAGTACCTTCTCCTTCTTTACGTTTGTTTCCGATGTTAGCCAACGCTGGTGCTTCAGCAGGAACTTCTTTCTGGAATGAACCTTTTCTTACCGTAGCAATGACGTTAACGATCATTAGGATAGATCCTGAAATATAGAACAGACCTCCTAAGAATCTCATTTTGAAGTATGGAATGATCGCAGTAACTGTATCCAACCAGTTTTTGTACATCAATGTACCATCTGGATTGAACTGTTTCCACATTAATCCTTGGGTAAATCCTGAAATATACATAGGTACTGCATAGAAAATAATTCCTAATGTCCCTAACCAGAAATGCCAGTTAGCTAATTTTACAGACCAAAGTTTTGTTCTCCACATAATCGGTACCAGATAATAGATAACCCCGAATGCCATGAAACCATTCCATCCAAGAGCTCCTAAATGTACGTGACCGATAACCCAGTCTGTAAAGTGACCAATTTTGTTGATGTTTTTAGTCGCTAAAAGAGGACCTTCAAAAGTTGCCATACCGTAGCATGTAACTGCCACTACGAAAAACTTAAGGATAGGGTTTTCCCTTACTTTATCCCAAGCTCCTCTCAGCGTAAGAAGTCCGTTTAGCATTCCTCCCCAAGACGGTGCGATAAGCATGATAGAGAAACCAGTTCCCACAGCCTGCGCCCATGCAGGAAGAGCTGTATACTGAAGGTGGTGAGGACCAGCCCAGATATAGACAAAAATTAATGACCAGAAGTGAATAATAGACAGTTTATAAGAGAAGACCGGTCTGTCTGCTGCCTTCGGAAGGAAGTAATACATCAAACCAAGAACCGGAGTTGTCAGTACGAATGCAACTGCATTGTGACCGTACCACCACTGTACAATAGCATCTTTTACCCCTGCATATGCTGAATAAGATTTCCAGCCTGTGAAAGATAAAGGAACCTCAAGGTTGTTGAAGATGTGTAGCATTGCCACAGCAATCCATGTACCGATATAAAACCAGATGGCTACATAAAGGTGTCTTACTCTTCTTTTTGAAATCGTCAGGAACATATTGATCCCGAAAATGATCCATGAGAAAGCAATCAATATGTCGATCGGCCACTCGTGTTCAGCATATTCTTTTGAGGTATTGATCCCCATAAAGAAGGTAACGAACGTAGCAACGATCATAAACTGCCAAGTCCAGAAATGTAACCATGATAATGTATCACTGTACATTCTTGTTTTTAATAATCTCTGTAATGAGTAATAAATACCGGTGTAAACGATATTACATACGAATGCAAAGATCACGGTATTGGTATGAAGCATTCTGATCCTACCAAAACCAAATGCACCATGAGTGTTTATTAACCCTTGAATATTGCCTGATGCAAGACTCTTGATGGTTGTATCATCAGTACCGAATATAAATTCCGGCAATTCAGGGTAAAAAAGCATTAATGCCGCCGTAAGCCCGAACGTAAATCCTATAAGACCGAAAACTAAGGTCGCATAAAGGAACGCACGGACAATACTGTTGTCATAACTAAACTTTTGTGTTTCCATATCAACTATTCACTTTTTTCTTCAATTTTATTATTCTCTCCTATTTTTTTCTCGTCCTTATCTTTGTTGCCTTTTTCATCCTTTTCCTTGATTTCTCCACTATCAAAAAGAATTCTGACAGCAGGAGATTCATCATCTTCAAACTGTCCTTTTCGGGCATACACTATAAATACGATCAAGAAAATCGCAGCTAAAGAAACACTGCAGAGGATCATTAAATATAGAATATCCATTGGACAACAAAATTAACCTATTTTCGGGGTTCAAATTTAGTGAAAAATAATGACATTCATCACGAAATGCCGATTTCAGCTAATTTAAAATCAGTCTAAATAAGGCCTTCTAAGCCTGCTTTTTGAAATGTTTTCTGCCTAAAATCCATGTGGAAATAGTAGTAAATGTGACAACGGTGATCGAACTGATTGGCATGATGATTGCTGCGAAGAGCGGATGCATGTGGCCTGTAACTGCGTAACTTAAACCAACAATATTGTACAGAAAACTGATTATGAATGTCATTTTTACAATAGTGATGGAACCCTTGCAGACATTCAGATAGTTATTCAAAGTCACTACTTTATCCCCATTCATGATCACATCCGAAGAAGGCGTAAAGCTATTGGTATCATCAGAAATAGCAATTCCAACGTTGCTCTGTTTAAGCGCTCCCGCATCATTCAGTCCATCGCCAAGCATCGCCACTTTCATGTTCTGGTCCTGAAGATTTTTAATGTAGTTCAGTTTATCTTCAGGGCTTTGGTTAAAAGCCATTCCTTGATAATTTGGGATGAGTTCTTTCAGTTGATTTTCTTCGGAAGAATTATCACCACTCAGGATAAATATCTTGTAAGAACTGAGTTTTGTAAACAGTTCTTTTAATTTCGGACGGTATTCATTTTTGAAGATGAATTTACCTATGAACTCACCATTTTTACTGATATAAACGGCGGTTTCAAGATTTTTCGGTTCCTGGTTGTTGTAACGGGCAGAGCCGATCTTATAAACGTTTCCTCTGACGCTTGCTTCGTATCCTTTTCCGGAAATCTCCTGGAATTTCTCAACAGGGAAATAGTCATCATTGATATCCATAAATTCATATAATGACTTGGAAAGCGGATGGTTAGAGTTCTTTAATAACGTTTTGATATTCAATTGATCAAAATCACTGATTTCAATACCCTCATATCTGATATTGGATTTTTTTCTGTGGGTAATCGTTCCTGTTTTATCAAAAACAATAGTATTCAGCTTAGCAATCTTTTCGATGGTCAGTGTATCTTTTACGTAAAATTTATTACGTCCTAAAATTCTCATAATATGCCCGAAAGTAAACGGTGCAGATAATGCAAGTGCGCAGGGACAGGCAATAATCAGAATAGCTGAAATAACCTGGAACATGATCTTCAGATCAATGAAGGACCAGTAAATTCCGGAAATTAATGCAATGCCTAAAATGATGAATGTAAAATATTTACTGACGTTATTGGTCAGTGTGTCAAGGCCGGTTTCGTGCTTCTTGAATGCTTCCTTATTCCAAAGTTGCGTCAGATAACTCTGGTCAACATCTTTGATCACTTCAAGTTCCAGTGAAGAACCGATTTGTTTTCCTCCCGCAAATATTTTGTCTCCCGGATGTTTACTGATGCTTTCACTTTCTCCGGTGATAAAGCTGTTGTCTATATTTCCTTCTCCATTGATCAGGATAGCATCCACCGGGATAATTTCCTGGTTTCTTACCAAAATTCTGTCCCCCACTTTAATCTCGGAAAGAAGGATGTTATTCTGTTTTCCCTCGAAATCGACCTTGGTAACGGCGATAGGATAAAACGATTTATAATCTCTGTCGTATGAAAGTGCGCTGTAGGTTCTTTTCTGGAAGATTTTACCCATCAGCATGAAGAATAATAATCCACACAGGGTGTCAAAATATCCAGGGCCATAATTGGTCACTACTTCGTAAATACTTCGCCCGAAAAGAACAAGAATACCCAGTACGATCGGAACATCAATATTCACGATCTTGTTTTTTAACCCGTACCATGCAGATTTGTAATAGTCTGAAGCAGAATAAAAGACAACAGGACATGCCAGAAGAAACATCAGTGTTCTGAAAAGCCCCTTATAATGTTCCATCCAGAAATCTTCACCCCCTACATATTCAGGAAATGCAAGGAACATACTGTTTCCGAATGCAAACCCTGCGATGGCAAATTTGATAAGAAGGGATTTATCAAGATGATCAACATTTTTGTCAGCTGTTTCAAGACTGATCACAGGCTTGTATCCAAGATTCGTTAAGAAATTGGCTAGTTCGCTTAATTTCAGATCATTATGGTTGAATGAGATCTGTAAGGTCTTTCTCGTGAAATTGACCTGTGAATAATTGATATGATCATTCAGTGTATGAAGGCTTTCCAGAAGCCATATGCATGATGAACAATGTATTACGGGGATTTTAAAGGTAACAAGACTGGTCTTTCCTTCAGAGAAATCGGTCACCTTTTCAAAAATCTCAGGAGTGTCAAGATATTCAAACTGTGAAGAGCTCTCATCACCGGGACGAATTCCGGCTCTTTTATTAAGCTCGTAGAAATTAGTTAAATTATTGATATTCAGAATTTCGTAGACAGACTTGCATCCGTTGCAACAGAAAGTCTTTTCATCAAACAAAATTCTCTCTTTTTCTATACCTTGACCACAATGAAAACAGTTCTCGCTCACCACATAATATATTGAACTACAAAATTATAACAATTTTTTTTGTTTATCGTGTTAAAAAGTTCTATTTTTGTGATAAATGTCATATAAAATGTCGCAGGAACAACAGATTGCAATTGAAGAGAGGTTCGCCAGAGTTTTTAATGATAAATCATTTAAGGAAAGACTTTCTAGCACTGATTTTGAAAAGTATATTAACAGCAAGAAAAAATTAAGTTTTCAAAAGCACGACACTATTTTTGAAGACGGAGAAACACCAAAAGGGGTTTTCTTTTTAGAAAAAGGAGCTGCCAAACTTTCGAAGTCCGGAGCTTTTGGAAAAGATCAGATCTTAAGATTTATCAAAGAGGGGGACATCATCGGCTATCGTTCATTGCTTTGCGGGGAAAACTTCCAGGCAAAGGCGGAGGCTATGACAGACATTGAATGCATTTTCCTTCCAGCCGATATTTTCATGTATCTTCTGGAAGTAGATCCGCAGCTTTCTTTTGCAATGCTTCAGAAAATCTCTTATGAACTGGGAGAGTCATCCAATACCATTACCTTTCTTGCACAGAAAACAGTAAGAGAAAGACTGGCAGAAATTCTTATTCTTCTGGAACAGAAACTGGGAGTAGATCCGGAAGGATTTATCAAAATTTCGCTCACCAGAGAAGAAATTGCCAACATCATTGGTACCGCTACAGAAAGTGCCATCCGTTTGATCTCCGAATTCAAACAGGACAGCCTTATTGAAGTAGACGGCAGAAATATCAAAATTCTGAACCACGATAAACTGATGAAACTAGGTCACGTAGTTTTATAAAAATCATACAAAAACTTAAGTCGGCGGAAGCCGACTTTTTAACTTTTAAAAAATAGATACATTATGTCTGTTCACTCTGAAATTAAAAAAGTTACGACTGAAACCTTGCGTAAAATGAAATTCGACAAGGAAAAAATAACAATGCTAACTGCCTATGATTTTACCACTGCAAAAATGGTAGATGCCGGAGGTGTGGATGCTATTTTGATAGGAGATTCTGCAGCCAATGTGATGGCTGGTTTTGAAACGACTTTGCCCATTACCTTAGATCAGATGATTTATCATGCTCAAAGTGTCGTTCGTGGAGTAGACAGAGCTTTGGTTATTGCTGATTTGCCATTTGGTACTTACCAGAGTAATCCCGAAAAGGCTTTAGAGTCCGCAGTAAGAATGATGAAGGAAGGTGGCGCACATGCCGTGAAGATTGAAGGTGGTAAAGAAATATCAAAATCGATTAAGAAAATCGTTAATGCAGGAATTCCTGTAATGGGGCATTTAGGGTTAACACCACAATCTATCTATAAATTCGGAACCTATAAAGTAAGAGCCAAAGAAGAAGCGGAAGCGGAAAAATTAATCAGTGATGCACAGCTTTTGGAAGAATTAGGATGTTTCTCTATCGTTCTAGAAAAAATACCTGCTGACTTAGCCAAAAAAGTATCAGAAAGCATTACGATTCCAACCATCGGAATCGGAGCCGGAGCTGATTGTGACGGACAGGTTCTTGTATACCACGACATGGTTGGAATGAACAAAGGTTTCAGTCCCAAGTTCTTAAGAAGATATCTTGATCTGTATACCGAAATTACAGGAGCAGTTGCTCAGTACGTAAAAGATGTAAAAAGTGTTGAATTCCCTAATGAAAATGAAAGCTATTAATTGATGATGAACCAACAACAATCACTTCAGGGTATTTTATCAATTGCAGCCATTATCTGTATGGCAGTAGGATGGTTTAATTTATTCTCTCCGGAGATCAACGAGCTTCTGTCCAGAAAAGTTTTTTATGTATTGATAGGAGCGAGTTTCTTCGTTCAGGCACCATCGCTTTCCAATAAAAATTTTATGTACGGGATGTATGCGGCAGCTGCACTTTGTGTCATCGGCGCATTTTTACCGGCAGATTCTAAACTTTCAATGCTTAAAACAATCGGTCTTCTCGGAGGAATTATCATTTCTTTTACCAACAGACCAAGGCGTTCGTAAGGTATGAAAGAGCAGATTGTATATGAAGACAACCATCTTTTGGTTGTTAACAAAAAAGTAGGTCAGCTTGTTCAGGGCGATAAAACCGGGGATGAATCTTTACTGGAGTCCATTAAGAATTTTATAAAGAAAAGAGATGACAAGCCGGGAAATGTTTTTCTTGGCCTGGTGCATCGTATAGACCGCCCAACTTCGGGTCTGGTGATTTATGCCAAAACTTCCAAAGCACTTTCCCGCCTTACCCAGATGGTGAAAAACAGAGAAGTCAAAAAAACATATTGGGCTGTAGTCGGAAAAGAAATGATTCCTCAGACCCAGCGACTTGTTCATTATTTAAAGAAGAATGAAAAGAATAATAAAGCCATTGTTTTTACAAAAGTAACCGAAGGCGCAAAAGAAGCCATTCTCACCTACCGTGTTACCAAAACATTAGATAATTATCTGCTTCTTGAGATTGATCTGGAAACCGGAAGACATCATCAGATCCGTGCCCAGCTGTCAAAAACAGGAATTCCTATCAAAGGAGATCTGAAATACGGATCACCCCGATCCAATCCTGACGGAGGAATTAATCTTCATGCAAGAAAGCTGGAGTTTATTCATCCTGTTACCAAAGAAGAAATAGAAATTATAGCTCCCGTTCCGCAGAATGATGCCATCTGGCGAGCTTGTGAAGAGTAAAGATTTTTGGATAAATTTTTACTGCATAAAATTTAAAAAATAACAGAAGACCATCTCATCACTGAAATGGTCTTTTTTATTTTGAGCAAAACTTAGATTTTGCCCGTTCTTAAAAAATTCCTACCTTCGTCACAACTTTAGGGGTGTCTGTAGACTTACAGACTGAGACTTTACCCTTTGAACCTGATCTGGATGATACCAGCGTAGGGAAAAGTAAATGACTTTTGCTGTACATTCTATTGTACAATAATGGCCATTCCTAAAGTATAGATAAAACAATTAGGAATGGAAATTACAATTAACCACACAACGAAAACATTTGATGTACTTCCCGAAAATCTGGAAGCACTGATGGCTATGGAAATTCCCGGAAAGAAAAAAGGGATAGCTGTAGCCCTCAACAACCGTATTATTCCACTGTCCGCCTGGGCAGAAACCCTCCTTAAAAACAAAGATTCAGTTTTAATCATTACTGCCACTCAGGGCGGATAATTCTCATTTAATAATACAAAAAACTTATGGCTCATCCAATCACATGTTCGCCATTTCCGAACGCCAGAAAAATTTATGTTGAAGGAAAAATACATCCGATCAGCGTAGCAATGCGGGAAATTCATCTCAGCCCGACACGTCTTACCAATGGAACAATGGAGGAAAACGCTCCTGTAACCATTTATGATACTTCGGGTCCTTATACGGATGAAAATGCCTCAATTGATATCATGAAAGGGCTTCCCAGAATCAGGGAACAATGGATTCTGGACAGAAAGGATGTAGATATCCTTAACGGGATCACTTCAGAATACGGAAAAGCACGTCTTGCGGACTCGCGCCTTGATGAACTACGTTTCGGATACGATCACAAACCTAAGGTAGCGAAAGATGGATTAGAGATTACCCAGCTCTATTACGCCAAACAGGGAATCATTACCCCTGAAATGGAATATGTAGCCATCAGGGAAAACCAGCGTATTGAACAACTGGAAACCGTTCCCAAAGAAATCGCATTGCAGCATCCGGGAAATAGTTTCGGAGCCAATACTCCAAAAGGAAAGATCAGTCCGGAATTCGTTAGAGACGAAATTGCAGCAGGAAGAGCAATTATCCCGAATAATATCAACCATCCGGAGAGTGAACCGATGATCATCGGGCGTAACTTCCTGGTTAAAATTAATGCCAATATTGGAAACAGTGCCGTTTCATCCAGTATAGATGAAGAAGTGGAAAAGGCAGTTTGGGCCTGCCGTTGGGGAGCAGATACTATTATGGATCTTTCTACAGGAAAAAACATCCACGAAACCAGAGAATGGATCATCAGAAACAGTCCGGTTCCGATTGGAACGGTTCCCATTTATCAGGCACTTGAAAAAGTAAAAGGAGTACCGGAAGATCTGACCTGGGAAGTTTTTAAAGATACCCTCATCGAGCAGGCGGAACAGGGAGTGTCCTATTTTACAATTCATGCAGGTGTATTGTTAAGATACATCCATCTGACTGCAAAAAGAGTAACAGGAATTGTTTCAAGAGGTGGTTCCATCATGGCAAAATGGTGTCTGTACCATCATAAAGAAAACTTTTTATATACTCACTTTGAAGAAATATGTGAGATCATGAAGAAATACGACGTAGCGTTCTCTCTGGGAGACGGTCTTCGTCCCGGATCTATTGCAGATGCCAATGATGCTGCCCAGTTTGCAGAACTTGAAACTTTGGGAGAACTGACCAAGATCGCATGGAAACACAACGTACAGGTCATGGTAGAAGGCCCTGGTCACGTACCCATGCATATGATCAAAGAAAATATGGAGAAGCAGCTCGAAGAATGTCACGAAGCTCCGTTTTATACTTTAGGCCCGTTGACAACAGATATTGCACCAGGTTACGATCATATAACTTCCGGGATCGGAGCGGCAATGATCGGATGGTTCGGATGTGCAATGCTGTGCTATGTAACCCCGAAAGAACATTTGGGGCTTCCCAACAAAGAAGATGTAAAGGTTGGTGTTATTACTTACAAACTCGCTGCTCACGCTGCCGATTTGGCTAAAGGTCATCCCGGAGCCCAATACAGAGACAATGCATTAAGTAAAGCCAGATTTGAATTCAGATGGGAAGATCAGTTCAATCTTTCATTGGATCCGGATACGGCGAGAGCCTATCATGACGAAACTTTACCTGCGGAAGGCGCTAAGATTGCCCATTTCTGTTCCATGTGCGGCCCGAAATTCTGTTCCATGAAAATTACCCAGGAGATCCGTGATTCCGCAGAAAAGGGGATGCTGGACAAGTCCCAGGAATTTATTGAAAAAGGAAAAGAAATTTACATATGATCATTGTGATCACTCCTGAAACTCCTTTTCAAAAAGAGACAGAAATCATTAACCAGTTATTTAATGAAGGATTGGATCTGCTTCACATCAGAAAACCTATGTTCAACAGGGAAAAAATGAAAAGTTTTCTCGATGGTATTGATGACGAATTTCATTCTCAATTGGTACTACACGGATTTTATGATATGAGGAAAGAGTATCCTGTTTCCCGCTTTCATTTCAGGGAAGCAGACCGTTTGGAAGAGCGGCATAAAGTTTTTGCAGGCGAAAATATCATCTCTACATCAGTTCATGACATCGAAGTATTTAATGCCTTGGGAAAAGAATGGGAATACGCATTAATAAGTCCTTTTTTTCCAAGTATTTCTAAAAAAGGCTATGGTGAACAGTCTACTGTTATGGAAGATATCAAATGCAGAAATAATCAGGAGGTCAAATTGATTGCGTTGGGAGGAATTAATGAAAACAATATCAGTGAAGTTTTTAAAAACGGGGCGGACGGAGCAGCGCTTTTAGGTGGAATATGGGAATGTAATGAACCTGTAAACTCATTCAAAAATTCCAGGAAGAAAATCCTTTCATCATAAAAACAAATCCGGAAAAGAGAAAATCCTAGATCATTCAGTTTAATTAATAATGGAAAAGTTACAATATATATCACAGGGACATACAATACACGAACAGGAATTCAATATCCGAGCGGCCTTGGACAACGGGATACAATGGGTTCAGGTCCGCTGGAAAAATGCTTCAGAGAAAGAATTAAATGAGCTCTGTATGGTTTCAAAACTACTCTGCTCAGAATATCAGGCGGTCTGCATCATCAATGATCATGTTCAGATCGCAAAAGAAATCGATGCTGATGGGGTTCATCTGGGTTTAAACGATGGATCAATTCATACGGCAAGAACTGTTTTAGGGAATCATAAAATCATTGGAGGGACCGCCAATACAGTATCGGATGTCATCCACAGAATACAGGAAAAGTGTGATTATATTGGCCTTGGACCCTTAAGATTTACTTCTACAAAAGAAAAACTCAGTCCGGTACTTGGATTTGAAGGCTATCAGCATATGATGAACAGTTTAAATGAAAAATCAATCACCATTCCGAAGATCTTCGCGATCGGAGGCGTTGTGCTTGAAGATATACAACAGTTGCAGGAGATCGGACTCTATGGAGTTGCGGTATCGGGACAGATCACCAACCGCCCGGCTGCCATCAGTGAATTTAAAAAAGCAATGATATGAATAATCAGAAATTAATAATAGCAGACAGAATATTCGAGTCAAGACTGTTTCTGGGAACCGGAAAATTCGGTAATCTCAGTGAAATGGCAACCTCTGTAATCGCTTCAGGAACAGACATGGTTACTATGGCTTTGAAAAGAATAGATTCGGGAGCGGCAGAAGACGGGTTACTGGATTCATTAAAAGAAACCCATGTTCATCTTCTTCCCAATACTTCAGGCGCCAGAACCGCAAAGGAAGCCGTATTGGCCGCTCAGCTTGCTAGAGAAGCCCTGGAGACGAACTGGGTGAAACTGGAAATCCATCCCGACCCGAAATACCTTCTTCCGGATCCTATAGAAACCCTCTATGCAACTGAAGAATTGGCCAAACTGGGATTTATTGTGATGCCTTACATCCACGCTGATCCCGTTTTGTGCAAACGTCTGGAAGACGCCGGAACCGCTGTGGTAATGCCTTTGGGAGCCCCGATCGGGACCAATAAAGGATTGAGAACATTAGATTTCCTGGAGATCATTATCAGTCAGAGCAATGTCCCTGTTGTAGTAGATGCCGGAATCGGAGCGCCTTCCGATGCAGCAAAAGCCATGGAAATGGGTGCGGATGCCGTTCTTGTGAATACCGCGATTGCTGTAGCAAGAAACCCGGTTAATATGGCTTTAGCTTTTAAAGAAGGAGTCATTGCGGGAAGAAGAGCTTTTGAGTCAGGCCTGGGAGCAATAGCAGACCATGCAGAAGCCTCAAGTCCGTTGACCTCTTTTTTATTTGAATAATAAAGCAGAAAAAAATGAACAGTTTTAAAGATATCTTTGAACGTTATCATTGGGATGAGATAAAAGAGAGGCTCGGAAAGGTGACGCATTCAGATGTGCTCGGCAGCCTTCAGAAAAAATATAAAACATTAGATGATTTTTTGAATTTGCTTTCTCCAGCCGCCGCGCAGGAGTTGGAACTGATGGCCAAAATGACCAGACAACTTACCCAGAAGCGTTTTGGAAAGACCATTCAGTTATATGCTCCGATGTACCTCAGCAATGAATGTCAGAATATCTGTACCTACTGCGGTTTCAGTCTGGATAATGACGTAAGGAGAAAAACCCTTTCAGATACGGAGCTGCTGATTGAAGCTTCTGTTCTGAAATCCATGGGCGTTAATCACGTCCTTTTGGTCAGCGGAGAAGCCAATAAAACGGTAGGGATTTCTTACTTTCTCAATGCTGTTGGCCTGCTAAGATCTCATTTTGCCAATATTTCGATCGAGGTACAGCCTCTGTCAGAAGAAGAATATCTGCAGTTGCATCAGGCAGGTGTTTATTCCGTGCTGGTTTATCAGGAAACATATCATCGGGAGGTTTATAAAGAATACCATCCCAAAGGCAAAAAATCCAATTTCCATTTCCGTTTGGATACTCCTGACAGGATAGGAAGAGCAGGAATTCATAAAATCGGACTCGGAGTTCTGCTTGGGATTGAAGACTGGCGCGTAGACAGTTTCTTTAACGCCCTTCACATTGATTATCTTCAAAAGCAATACTGGAAAAGCCGTTTTTCAGTTTCATTTCCCAGATTAAGACCAGCGGAAGGAATTATTGAACCGAATTTTATCATGGAAGATAAAGATCTGCTGCAACTGATCTGTGCCTACAGAATATGGAATGAGGATCTTGAAATTTCAATATCTACCAGAGAAAATGAAAAATTCAGGGACAATATCATATCACTGGGAGCAACCTCTATGAGTGCAGCGTCTAAAACCAACCCCGGAGGTTATGCTGTAGACATAGAATCATTGGAACAGTTTGAAACCAGTGACGAACGAAGCATGGAAGAAGTTAAAATAAGCATCAGAAAAGCAGGCTACGATCCGGTGATGAAAGACTGGGATCCTGCGTACAGTGGTTTTTAAAAAATTAAACCATTAAGAAGAATGAAGTCATTAAGTTTAATTAAGAAAAATCAAATCGATTTTTAAATCTTAAAGCAGAGCTTACCTTAATACTTCTTAACCTCTTAAAAAAAACTTAATGGTTCAAAGTAGGTTATTTAGAATGAAAAGCGAAGATATTTTTGCAAGATACAGCCGGCAGATATTCATAGAAGAAATCGGGCTGGAGGGACAAAAAAAAATCAGGTCGTCCAAAGTCCTTGTCATTGGAGCAGGAGGTTTGGGAAGTCCCGTTATTCAATACCTCGCAGCTGCCGGAATCGGAACTTTGGGTGTTTCAGATTTTGATGAGGTGGAACTTCACAACCTGAACCGCCAGATTATTCACAATGAAAATACAGTTGGAGTTTTGAAGGTTAAAAGTGCGGCAGCCTTTGTGAAAAACCTAAATTATCACGTCGATTTTATAGGAATTGATAGGAAAATTGAACGTTCAAATGCAGACGAAATTCTTTCGCAATATGATATTATCGTAGATGGGTCTGATAATTTTACAACCAGATACCTCATCAATGATACCTGTGTAAAACTTGGAAAGCCACTGGTGTACGGAAGTATACTCGGTTTTTCGGGGCAAACTGCGGTATTCAACTATAAAGGCAGTAAAAACCTTAGAGACCTGTTTCCGGAACCGCCTTTCGATGAAGATTTGCCGGACTGTGACAGTCTTGGAGTTTTGGGAGCATTGCCGGGAATAGTAGGAAGTATGATGGCAATGCAGGTCTTAAAGATGATTACCGGACTTCCTGGATCTACTGATCAGCTTACACTTATTGATACCCTGAACTGGAGATTTCAGACCATAGATTTTTAAATAATATTGTTTTAAATAAATGAGGCCGTAAAATTTCTTTACAGCCTCATTTTAATTGTATAAGGATCAATTTACTGGGGAGATTGCATAACGCCCGTATCCTCTTTTTTAGTCTGGTTCAGGATGTTTGGATCTTCCTTCGCCAGTTTATTTCTTGTCGGAATTTTATAATTAATGGAAATTCCGAAATTTCTTGTGTCATACTTGCTTCTGATCATCACAGCCTGCCCTTCAGGTGGATTAGAATAGACCTGCATCACCTGTCCGTTGAAGATATCATTCGCGAAAACAGACACCGTAAGACGATTGTTCATAAATTTTTTCGTCAGGGTGATATCCAGATTATTATTGAACGGTTTATCTGCTGTAAAATAGAAATAGCCTGCTTTTGGAGTCAGATAGCTGTAGTTGGCCGTCAGTTTGATATCTTTCGGTAAAAGCAACTGAGTCATGATATTGAAGATCCAGAAACCCTTGTTGTTCAAATTATCAATTTCGTGCTTCTGATATCCGGCGTACAGATACATGAAATTAATTTTATCAGGATTAAAATTGAACTTCATGATCTCGCTCATCGGTTTGCTGAAGATCATAAACGGAATCGGAAGCCCCAGGTTGAAATTGTGAATTTTCATATTTGAAATATTCACTTGCTTGTTGAAAAGATATTTCCCTTCTTTCAGGACAATCTGGGCGACCTGATTTTTAGCAGAACTTACGCTGTACCCGATAAAAGCATAATCAAAAGCTGAAACTTTTACTTCATAATTGTCAAATATCGTAGGCTGAAGATCCGGATTACCTGTTACCTGGGTGTTCGGGCTGCCAAATGTTACGTTATTCGGGTTAAGGGCAGAAATACTGGGAAGGCTGATCTTTTTATTGTAGTTCGCTGCAATGTAAACCTGGTTCATCAGGTTATACTGTACGCTGGCATTAGGAAAAAGCTTAAACTTATTGAATGTGGTAAGATCTCTTTCAAGAATAGCGCCATCCTTTATGGTTCTTGTAATCCCTGAAATATCATAATTTTCAGCACGGGTACCTAATATAAAGTCAAACTTCTTAAGCTTTGCCTGGAATTCAAGATAAGTAGAAGCGGTTTGTCTCTGGTATTCTAAATTGGTAAGTCCTTTATTTTCTGTATCATAATCCTGTCTTTCATACAAACCTCCCAAGCTCACTTTTCCACCGTCCATAAGCTTTATTGGCTGTGAATAATCAATTTTGAAGTTTGCTACCCTCATATCTGATTGATTGTCAAGTACATTTTCCCCACGATAAAAAAGGAAAGGTTCTAAAGGGGTAGCGTCAGTGTAGAAACCTCTCTGGAAGAAATTATCCTGAGAGAATTTGGAGGTAGACTTTGTGTATCCGAACTGGAAGTCCAGCTTTTGAGATTTGTCACTGAAGCGCTTCTGATACGTCACAACAGCCTCCTGTCTCAGGTTGTTGGTATGAGCCACATCTGATGCTTCATAATCAGCTTCACGGTAGGTGATAGGATTAATGTTCACAAGGATGTCGGCAAGTCCTCTACTCGCAGTATAATTGTCGTTATTATTGTGATAAATATCGTAGTTCACTAATAATCTGTCCTGTCCAAGATCAAAAGTCAGACCGGATTTAGCAAAATAACCTCTCCCTATTCTGTCTGTATTATTGTGCAGTATAACATCCTGATCACCGTTCAGCATACTTTCACGGTAATTCTGGCCCACATTCAGCTGCCAGCCGAATAGTTTATTTCTTGCATTCAGATTCACAGAATGCGTTGTTCTGCTTCTGAACTTATCGTAGTTGGTAAAAGAGTAATTTCCCGAATACGTTGCCGTTAAATACTTATTGGCGTTTTTATTCGTGATGATATTCATGATCGCCCCTCCGGAGGTGGCAGGGAATTCTGCTCCCGGCTGCGTAATCACTTCAATTTTTTCTACTGAATTGGCCGGCATTCCTTCAAGGAAAGAATTTAATTCATTGGAGGTAATATTAAGAGGTCGTCCGTTCAGATATACATCCAGGATTTTCCCCTGATACATCATTCCCGCAATATCGGTAGCGACCAGTCCCGGAAGTTTTTTGATGCCCTCAAGAACGTTACCGTTATTCAGCTGAGGCTGTTCAGAAAAGTCAAAGATAGTACGGTCTGCTTTCTGTTCAACGGCTTTTTTAGTTTTGGTAATGACAACGCCTTCGATCTGTTTTTCTTTCTCTGGACTGCTCGTACTCTTTTCCTGTGAATAAGCGAAAAAAGACCCTAAAAGGGATAAAGCTAGTATAGTTTTTTTCATAATGTTTTTTTACTACTCTTCAGTTAGACGTAAAAAAGAGCAATTTGTTACGGCAAAATTTGCGAAAAGTTAAATTTTTAAGCAATTATTTTTTTTATTCCGAAATAATTATATCTTTGCCAGGTAATTATCAAGAATCTCATAGATGGGATAGCAACCTGCAAAACAAGCAAGGTGCTACAATAGATAAGCCGGTATGCCCGGAAAAAATGTTTATTCTCTAGTTCTTCCCATCTTGACATTTTTGTTTTAAAAATAAAATCAATGTTTAAAGACAAGGGAAACCTCAAGACCAATTTAAATTTTCGTTTCTCAGATCATGAAGTGTCACTTCGTTATTCTGACCTCTTTTCATGCCATTTCTACATGCGCATGGGCTGTTGTCTCTAGACTTCTTTAAAAAATAATACTTCCATTTTGGCTTTTTAAAAGTAACCTTACAATAAGGTTGCAGGAATACTATTGCCAAAAATCAAACAAACAATTACTCAAAAAAATAGAAAACACATGCGCAATTTCGAGAAAAAAACAATCATAGCTTCAGCAGCTCTTATCTCAGCATTTTACTTTGGACAGTCGGATTCTGCAACATCCAAAAAAATAGATGATGTAGTCATCCTCGGATCAAGAGGAGCCGGAAGATCTCTTACAGACACTCCGGTTCCCGTAGATATCATCAATATTTCAAAGATCTTAAGACAAAGTCCTGTTAACAATATCAGTCAGGCCCTCAATTATGTAGTGCCTTCATTTTCTTCCACTTCACATACGGTCAATGACGGAACCGATTTTGTAGATCCCGCTCTTCTCAGAGGACTGGGTCCGGATCAGGTTCTGGTCTTGCTTAATGGTAAAAGAAGATATCAGTCTTCATTAATCAATGTGACATTGACTCCGGGAAGGGGTTCGGTAGGAACAGATCTTAATGCAATCCCTGCTTTTGCTCTGGAGAAAATAGAGGTTCTAAGAGACGGAGCGTCTGCTCAATATGGCTCTGATGCCATTGCAGGAGTCGTGAATTTAGGACTCAAAAAAAGATTAGGGCTTTCAGGACAGGTTTTCCTTGGAGGATACGCTTCCCCTGTCGCCAATAATTTTTCCGGAGGAGTAGACGGGCAGACGATCTCCGCAGATCTGAATTACGGAGCTAAAATAGGTGAGAAAGGCTTCATTAATGTTACCGGATCGGTACAATACCGTGATCCGTATTCAAGAGCGGGCGTCCGTCAGGGAGACATCTATAACGCTTATAATGCCATTAATTACAGAGCACTGCAGGATGGAGTCAATATCGATGGATTATATAAAAATATTACCAATACTTCCAACAGCCAGCAGATCATCAATACCGTCAAACAATATGCCTCGCAGGTAGGCTATTTTTCACAGGATTTCAGAGATCAGATTTCAGGAGCGAATAGTATTGCTGCACTACAAGGTTTGCTAGGGAAAGATTTTACTAACGATGAGCTTAGTTACAGAGGCCTGGAAAGAAAAGATTTCAGCCTGAGAGCGGGGCAGTCTAAGCTGCAGTCGGGACAACTTTATTTCACTTCTGAAATTCCGGTAAATGAAGACTGGAAAGTCTATTCCTTTGGAGGATACAGTTACCGTTTGGGAAACACCGGAGGATTCTTCCGCCTGCCCAACACAGAAAGAAATATCAATGCGGTTACCCCGAATGGATACCTTCCTCAAATTGAAGCCAATGTGAATGATTATTCCTTAGCAGGAGGGATCAAAGGGAAATGGAATGGCTGGAATGTAGATCTGAGCAATACTTTCGGAAAGAATGCTTTTAATTTTGGGGTAGTGAATACATTTAATGCCTCTCTGGGAGATCGCTCGCCAAGAACTTTTAAAGCAGGAGGATCAGAATTTTTACAGAATACTCTGAATTTGGATTTCTCAAAGAAATATGATGTCCTTCAAGGCCTGAATGTAGCCTTTGGTGGAGAATACCGTTATGAAAACTATAAAGTGAATGCAGGAAATGAAAACTCCTATGTCTCCTACGATATTTTCGGGAGTGTAGTGACTGCTGCTACTCCTGAAAATGAAAAGGTTACCGATTTTTTTGGACATATAAGACCAGCCGGATCACAGGTTTTCCCGGGATTCAGTCCTGATAATGCGGTTTCCGGAAGCAGAAACAGTGTCGCGGCCTATGCTGACGTTGAAATTGAGCCCACGGATTGGTGGTTGGTAGAAGGAGCTGTACGGTACGAAAACTACTCCGACTTTGGGTCCACCTTTAATTATAAATTGGCAACAAACGTAAAACTGGCTAAAAATTTCAATGTGAGGGGGGCGGTTTCAACAGGATTCAGAGCGCCTTCTTTAGCACAGATTTATTATAGTTCCACGTCTACATTGATCCAGCAGGGCAAGACAACTCAGGTTGGGACTTTCAGAAATAATTCTGAAGCGGCTCAGGCTTTAGGAATTCCAAAACTGAAACAGGAAACTTCGCAGTCTTACAGTACGGGAATTACCTGGAAGATTCCGGCTTTAAGTCTTGTATTGACAGCGGATGCCTATCTGATAAAGATTAAAGACAGGGTAGTGCTTACCGATTTATTTTACCGTCCGGAAGGAAGTTTTGCGCCAGGATCTGACCAGGCTGTGCTGCAGGGAGCTTTCGATCTTGCGAGAGCCAGTGCTGCTAATTTCTTTGCCAATGCTGTAGATTCCCAGACAAAAGGATTGGACATCACTATTTCGCAAAATACAAGAATTTCGGAGGGAATATCTTTGGAAAATAATCTTGGACTTAATCTGAATCAGACCAGGAGAGTGGGAGAGATACATGCCTCGCCGAAACTGGTGAGCCAGATCGATAATTATTTCTCTGAACCCAACAGAGTGTATTTTGAAGAAGCGGTACCCCGCATAAAAGCCACGCTTGCCAATACAGTAAAATTGTCTGCTCTTACAGTTTCGCTTAGGAATTCCTACTTTGGTAAAGTGACAGATGCGGATGTATTGGATGCCAATTTTGATGGAGTTACCGAAAGCAGGGAACATTTTATTTTAAATGACCGTATTGTGACAGATCTTTCTGTGGGGTATGATTTTAATAAAAATATTTCGGCAACGATAGGAAGTAATAATATATTCAACAGATTGCCTTCCAGAAGTCCAGACATCAGTTCACTGACTGCTGATAATCAGTTTGTGTATTCCAGACAGGTTTCGCAATACGGGATAGGTGGGCGTTTCGTGTTTGCGAGGGTAGAATTTAAATTTTAAAAATTGATAAAGAAGGCAACAGAAAAACAGAGAATCAATCTCTGTTTTTTTGTTTAGATGAATACCCAAAAATCATCCATTGCAAAACCTGGGGACTAGATAAAGTTTTTAACGCAAAGAAAATGAGTATCCACTTATATCAAGGAAAGCGAAGGAGGAATCAATGAAATTGATTCTGATGAAGGAGGTGGATACAGATCATCTGATTTTAAAATGTCCCGCAGAAGATGGAGTTGATGCGATTTTTACTTTTGCTCATCTGCTTGATCCGTATCATCTGCGAGAGTAAAAAGTTAAACCATTAAGATGAGGTTAAGCTCTTAAGAAGATTAAGTTTTTAGCTTCGCTTTTAAGACCTACAACTTAAAAATCATTTGATTTTTTTGTAACTGAGTTGACATTCTTCATTGATCTTAATGTTTAAAAAAGGATGAAATGAGAATCTGTTTCGTCAGCCAGATCTGCGAAAGCGTATCATTATAAATACGCTTTTGTGGTTAATAAAAACAAGATCAAAAGGTTGAGAATGAGTCAACAAAAACAATTATTGTGCTCTTTCTTTTTCCTCAAAATTGATGTTTTTCTTACTGATTTTCTTTTTGCCGCTTCCAAAAGTATAATTAACACTTAAACGGAAGCTTCTGCCGTCCCAATAGTTATTCATGTATTGGGTATTATCAGAGAAATATAACTCTCCACGGTATCTCTGGGCAAAAATATTGGTTATTGTGGCATTGATCTGAAGCTTCTTTTCCATAAGAGAAACCTTTAATCCTGAAGTCAGTTCCGGGAAAGCCTGGAAATAGGAGTTCACATTTTTGTACGCAAGGCTGTGGCTGTAGTTCAGGAAAAATACCAGTGTTTTATTTTTGTTTAACGTAAAAGTATTGTTGATAGAATAGCTGAACGAACTGCCTTTTTGGGTTTGTGCCTGAATATTAAACACCGATGAATTCTGAAGGGAAGCATTCAAAGAAAGATTGGTTTCCCAGAACTTGAAGAAAATATCGGTATAAGAGGCATTGAGTCCCAAAAAATTGTTGTTGTAATAATTCAGATAGGTACTGGTTTGTGAAAGTTCATCTATATAAGAGATCTGTCCAAATCCATTTTTCATTCTCAGATAATAAACACTGGCTGAGAATTTATTGTTAAGCGTATATCCTAGCTCTAAATTATTGATATAGGCAGGTGTAAGAAGAGGATTTCCTGAAGAATATGAATAAGGATTTTCATACCATCGGAACGGATTCAGGTTGCTCATACTCGGGCGGTTGATCCTTCTTGAATACGACAAGCTTAATACATTTTTGTCTTCTTTATACGAGACATACGCGGAGGGAAACCATTGTCCGTAATTATATTTGTTTCCTGAATTGGAAGTAGGCGTAAAACTCTCTGCATGGGTATTTTCATAACGGATACCCGCTTTCGTTTCCCAGTGTTCCCCGAATGTTTTGGCATAGCTGAAATAGGCTGCGTAATTTTCTTCCTGATACGTGAATACATTAGCTCTAGAAAGATCCGGAATATATTGTCCGCCGTCCAGATTAAAATACTGAATGTTGGAACTGTTTTTAAACTGATTGAATTTCACTCCGGTTTCAAGGGTTCCAAAGGAGAATGGAAGTTCCAGGTCCGCCTGAGCGGAGAAAATCTGTGGGGAAATCAAAGATACTGTTTTCACGTCCTGAGTAGAATGGTCTGAAGATTTTAAAGTAGAAAAATTCACTTCAGTATCAGAATCGTTTTTGTAAAAATTTCCTGCAATGCTTAGTTTCTTACCCAGTGAATCAAGTTTCAGATCGTAGTAAGCGCTTAAAGTATGAGTAGGAAGTTTTTCACGGTGAAAAGTATGGGTTAAAAGATCTTCTTCGTCAAGATTGGAGGCGATGTTCTTTGTGGTGTTCACGATATCCATCCCGGATTTTTGATGGGCATAAATGTATTCCATTCCGATTTCAGCGTTTTTGCTGATTTTATAAGATAGATTAAGCGTTGGCGTCAATTCCTTCCACATATCTTTTCGGATCGAGTTGCTGTAATTTTGAGAAGCTCCGATAATAGTATAATTTTCATCTGTACGCTTGGCTGAATCATAATACGTTAATTTCAGGCTGCTGCTGAATTTTTCCGTCTGATAATTAAGGGAGCCATTGGAACTAAAGCCGGAATAACTTCTTTGGATGAGGTTGGAATTGATATTTCCACTGAAGCCTAAATTTGGATTCTTTTTAAGGATAATATTAATAAGTCCGCTGTTTCCCTGAGCTTCATATTTTGAAGGAGGGGTAGTGATCACTTCTATTTTGGAGATATTTTCAGAACGGATAGATTTCAGATAATTTAAAAGAGCATTCCCTGAAAGATTCAGCATTCTTCCGTTGACCATTACACTCACGGTACTTTTCCCGGTAATAGAAATGGAACCCATGTTTTCATCAACTTTCAGCATCGGAACATTCGCCAGTGTCTCTGTTGCATCCATCCCCTGAGAAGCTACAGATGCTTCTACATTAAAGATCAGACGGTCTGCTTTTCTTTCGATGAGTTTTTTCTTGACCAAAAGATTGATCTGCTCCACATTCCTGATGCTGTCTTTTTGCGTCTGTGCAGATAGCGCTGCTGATAAAAGGGTGCTGATAAGAATATATTTCAGTTTCATAGTTTAAAATCTTGGTTCAAAGGTATTTTCAAACTTCTTTTTATGAAATGGCATTTAGATTTGAAGTGGAATTAATCCGCTCAAAAAAATTTCATCGGAAAAAAAACGGGTTTCATCGGAAATGGATAGGAATGTAAAAGTGATGTGTCTTACATTTGAGCATGAAGCAAAAACAAGTTTTTTTTCTGCACTTTTTCTATTGGCTGTTGATTATTTTTAACGGACTCCTTGCCCGGGCTGTCTACAGTGAAGGAGCGCTTGATATTTTGGATGTCACCATATTCCTGGCTAATATTCTGGGATTTTACGTCAATTATTTTTTTATTGTACCAAGATTTTTTGATCCTAAAAGATTTTACCTGATGATCATCGGTTTTTTTGTGGGGGTCTTTGTTTTCGTACTCTTCAGATATTCCATGGAAGAGCTTTTGCTTCCTGCGGTGGCAGGTTTCAGAAATTATGCGGAGGGAACTACTTTCCTGTACTATTTTTATGATAATATCTATTATTCGAGCCTGACGGTTTTCGTAAGTACGAATTTATGGTTCTTTAAGTATTATCTGAAGGTTGAAGAAGAAAAATCTGTCCTTATCGAAGAAAGGAAACATGCCCAGCTTCAGGCCTTAAAAACCCAGATCAATCCTCATTTTATTTTTAATTCTTTAAATAATATTTATTCCCTGGTGTATCAAAAATCAGATAAGGCACTTCCGGCCATAGAAAAATTAAGCGAATTGCTGAGGTACAGCACTAAAGATCTTGAAAAAGAAGTGATCAGTCTGGATAAGGAAATAGGATACATTGAAAGCTTAATTGGTCTCGAGAAACTCAGAATCAAAAATCCGGAACTATTGGTTATTGAAAAAAATATCAATCATCCTAAAATCAATATTTCTCCTATGTTGCTGGTGCCGTTTGTAGAAAATGCTTTTAAACACGGAGACTTTAGAGACAAAGGTTTTGTATTGAAAGTTTCGGACGACAATAATGTACTTCATTTTTATCTTCATAATTATAAAAAGCAAAGAATGAAAGATACGGCGTCCGGAATCGGAATTGAAAACGTAAAAAAGAGGCTGGAAATTTTATATCCTAAAAAGCATGAACTCTTTATAAAGAATCTGGAATCTGAATTTATTGTAGATTTAAGAATAATTTTCCCATATGAGAACGATTAAATGTATCATTGTAGATGACGAACCGCTGGCAATCTCGCTATTGGAAAATTATGTCCGCAAAATTCCTTTTTTAGAGCTGGTTTTTTCTGCAGAAAATCCTATTCTTGCGCTGGAATATATTCAAAATAATGATGCTGATCTTATTTTTCTGGACATTCAGATGCCGGAAATTTCGGGAATCAATTTTATGAAGATTGTAGGGGATAAGAAAAAATATATTTTAACAACGGCTTATTCGGAATATGCACTGGAAGGCTATGAACACAATATTATAGATTATCTTCTGAAGCCTGTTTCTTTTGACCGATTTCATAAAAGTGCAGTAAAAGCGCAGGAGCGTTTTACATTTCCCGATCATAGTAGCGCATCTTATTTTTTTGTGAAATCTTCGGGTCAGCAACACCGCATCAATTTCAGCGATATTCTTTACATAGAAAGCATTAAAGATTATGTGAATATAAAAACATTAAATGAGGAATTCATTGTACTGGATACTCTGAAATCCCTGGAAAACCAGCTTTCTGAAAGGTTTGTCCGTGTCCATAAATCATTCATCGTCAATCTGGATAAAACTAAAAATATCGGGATCAAGAGAATTGTTCTGCTTTCCGAGCAGGAAATTCCAATTGGAGAGAGCTACCGGAGCCATCTTCTGAGTAAGATCAAATAAAATTATTAATTTGGGTTTCTTAAGATTTGCTCTTTTTACAATGTTTATTAAACTAAATTTAATAATTTTAATTGGTCTGAAAAATAGGGAAGTTTACATTACTAAGCATTCCCTGAATATGATTCAAGCCAAAAGGATATAGTTATTGGTATCCGTCACTTCCAGAACACCTTCGCTGTTTTTGGCAAAACTTACCCTTGCATTGCCAAGATGATCTTCGTACTGGTAAATATAGCGGTTTTCTGTGAATGAAATGATAAAAGAGGCTGTATCAGTTGTAAGACACAAGTCCAAGAGATAGCACTTTTGAGACAGTTTCCTTATTTTTATTGATGGACACGAGCGAGACGCTCGCGCCAGCGGGGGGTTCATTCCAAAAGGATAATAATCGTTGGCATCTGTAATTTCCAAAGCGCCTGTGCTGTTTCTTCCGAAACTTATTCTTGTATTGCCTAAATGATCTTTGTACTGATAAATATAATGGTTTTCTGTGAATGAAATGATAAAAGAGGCTGTATCAAAAGGTAAACCAACGCTCTGAAAATTCCTTAAATGACAAAAGTTGTCACACAGGAGTCCGAGAGAGAAGGTGCTTTTTAGACAGCCTCGTTATTTTTATTGATGGACACGAGCGAGACGCTCGCACCAGCGGGGGGGCTTAATCATCATCAAACTCCTGACTAAACTTTACTCCCCTTTTTAAAAGTATTCCTTTTATCTCTTTTGATTTTTGTTTTGGAGATATACGGATAACTTCATTTTTTGAACTAAATACAATATACCAGTTTTTAGAATCATAATCTATTAATTCAGTTGCAAGATTAAAATTTTCATATTTTGTTTCTTTAAATGAATGTTTTAATATTTCTGATTTATTTAGCGATTCATCTATAATCAATTTATATCCTTTAATTTCATACACTTTACTATAATCAAAATCTTGTAATAATTTTGGATTAACAAACCATATATCTAACCAATAGGAATTTTCATCATTTTCAATCGTATTGGCTCCAATTATTAATATATTTTCTTTTTTACTGATTTCTGTTTCTGAATTTCTATAGTCAATAAATGCCTTAAAAATATTTTGATATATATTATTTTTTTTCTGACTATGTAGATTATTTTTACAGCTACTCATGAGTAGCATTGCAAAAACTAATAAAAAGTAATTTTTCATATTTTTATTTTTTTATGTTACCAATATAAGTAGATGTTTTATTGTTATATCTGAAGTAGCCGACACCTGGAGTATATTGGTATACATTTTGAATATTTGTGTTGTAGTTTTTTCGGTCGCCACCAGGTAATCCTAAATCAGTTAATATACCACCAGTTTTTTTATCGCGATATGCATTAAAGCCTGAAGGTCCCCATTCAGCTCCTGGAGGATGAGAGTGAACTCTTTCCTGTCGAATTGCATCTTTTGTAATATGGAATCCTGAACCGCCTAAGTTATTATTTTCAAGAACATCTGCAGCACTAGCACTTTCATTTGTAGAATGATTAGTACCCACAATATTTGTAGAAAAACCGTCTGAAAAATTAAATGTATCTTGTCCAAATTCCACAGACGTATTATTTGCCGCAAATTCAAAAACTTGTGTTGCAACGTCATAATTTTGAATTTGCATATAAATAAATTCAGTCCCTCTTGAAACTCCCTCGTGACCAGGAGTATTATAAGAAACTGTTTTAGCTTCTCCTATTTGTGAATCTCCTGTTGGATTTGACTCCGAAACATTTGTACGAGCAATCTGTATAGACTTAGATTCATCTTCATTTGTTACAGTATCATAGGCATTATTATCTTTTGTTCTTTCTATATTACCATTATTAAAAATCTTAATCTTATCTTCTGCTTGCATTCCATCCGGATCAATAAATCGTATTGGGTTATTAAAAGCATAATTATAAGGACTATGTCTTGTCATCTTCTCTGCCAGCGGATCCACCACACCCCATCTTCCTAAGTCCGGCATATAAAATCTTGCTCCGTAATCATACATCCCAGTCTCCTGAAGCTCCTTTCCATTGTACTTATAACTATAATAACTTCCAAGATTAGAACCCATCAGCATTCCCTGAATATGATTCAATCCAAAAGGATAGTAATCATTGGCATCTGTGATTTCAAGAGCGCCTGTGCTGTTTCTTCCGAAACTTATTCTTGCATTGCCTAAATGATCTCTGTACTGATAAATATAACGGTTTTCTGTGAATGAAATGATAAAAGAGGCCGTATCACAAGGTAAATCAACACTCTGAAAATTCCTTAAATGAAAAAAGTTGTCACACAGGAGTCCGAGAGAGAAGGTGCTTTTGAGACAGCCTTACTTATTTTTATTGATGGATACGAGCGAAACGCTCGCGCCAGCGGGGGAAACGCTCACGCAAGCTAAGGGGAACTATGATTACCGAACAAAAAACTCAAAGATTTCTTTTCAATCATTTTCTTGGTAATTTTCATATTTATAGTCTTTGAATACTAAAACACCAAAACTTTTCCAAGCAAAAATATCCAAGTAATTAAGCTTCAAAATTAAATTTTTCTTAGTTTGAGATAAGATTTCAATAGATTTTATTTGTAAGGTATGACTTGGATAAACACCGTAAGAGGGCAATGCCGTAAAATTATTTTTGCCTTCTCTTATTAAATCAAAATATTCGAAAACTCCCAATTTATTTTTGGAAAATTTTACCTCATTTGGTTTTAAAGATAAAAATACCTTGTTTTTCTTTTCCTTTTTATCAAATAAATACAATGTACAAGCATCTGAATCATACCGAAAGTAATCCTTTATTAAATCCTCTTCATTCGGAGTATAGTAGTCCAAACTCACTTCATCAACTTTTTCATTATTAAATACAATTCCTTTATTATTTACAATTAATATAGGGGTATAAGCTTCAAGTACTTGCGAGTTGAAAATGTTCGGATATAATATTAAAATGAAGAATAAAATATGTTTTTTCATAAAACTATTTTTTTTTGGTTTCTTTTTCTTTTAAATCTATTAATTGATTCTTTATAATACTTGCTGGGGATCCCTCTTTTCTTTCAGTATTCAATTTAAAATAACTTCCTCCATAATTATTATGATCAACATCTGCATCACGAGTAACAGTATCTCTGTCCTCTATATGTGCTTTAAATTCATGATATATAGCCTCTGCAAGATCATATTTATTGTAAGTTAGACCAACTTCTTTTCCTTTTATATTAATACTGGTTGAGTATGTATCGGGTGTACTTTCTTGGAAAAAATTTTCATTTAAAGAAACTAAATGTACATTTTTATCACCAGATTTAGAAACATCTACGCCTTCAAAAACAGATGCATTTGGATAAACATCTCCAATACTTTTAACTTTACCATCTTTCACAAAATTACCTAATGTTTTAATGTCTGGTACTGTTTCTGCTACAGAACTTGCCCTTTCTCCAAAATCTGCAGATGCAATATAAATATCATCTGTTTTACTATTGCCATATTTATCCCAAAGCCTTCTTCCTTCCTCTGTCTTAGATAATGTTTCTTGAGAGGCTTTATATGAACCATTTTTAGTTAAGATAATTATATCTTCATTCTGCATACCATCCGGATCAATAAATCTTATTGGATTATTATAAGCATAATTATAAGTTGACCAACGTCTGGAAGTTTCCGCCAGCGGATCCACCACACCCCATCGTCCAATATCCGGCATGTAAAATCTCGCTCCATAATCATACATTCCAGTCTCCTGAAGTTCCTTCCCATTATACTTATAATTTTTATACGTATTCTGCCCAAAGAAAGCTCCTCCCGTATTCAAGTGGTTCATTCCAAAAGGATAGTAATCATTGGCATCTGTGATTTCCAGAGCGCCTGTGCTGTTTCTTCCGAAACTTATTCTTGCATTGCCTAAATGATCTTTGTACTGATAAATATACTGATCTTTTTCATAATCATAAAATCCTTCAGCGGTTGGGAAAAACCTCAGGTCTTTCGTTTTTGAAGGAGGAACCGTTTTCCTTTCTTCAATGGAGAAAGCCTGTACTTCCATCGCCTTAGAAGTTTCTTCTGATAACCTGAGTCCCAACTCAGTAGCCCCTCCGCCGCCACCGCTGGACATTGTGCGGCTCATATACTGGAATCCATCCAGGTAATCTGAAACATCTGTTACGGTATAGCAGCTCGCAAAGCCACATTCAAATTTTGGAACTATTTTCTGAACCTTAGTTCCATCTGACCTGTATACATACTGAAAAACACCAGGCATCCCAAAATCTCCGTACTCCAGCTGAGTCGGAAGATTCAGATAATTATAATTGATCTTGGTGATGTTTTTATCAGCCATTTTCCACATATTGCCGTTAAGGTCATATCTGATCTCTCCGCCACCGCCTTCATATCCTGCAGAATTTCCGTTATCGGTAATTTTAGATACCTGATTCCCTGAATTATAGGTATAGACGAGATTGTCTATGACATTGGGTATATTGTTGATTGCTGCTGCTGTTCGGTAGAGTTTTTTAATATTTCCGTTCAGATCATACTCCAGAGATTCGGTGTGCTCTTTACTGTATGGGTTTTGGGGATTCTGATAATATCCGGCAGTCAGCCTGTTGGTACTATCATAGGCATATCCATACCTTTTGGGAGTTAAGGAAGGGTTCGCTCCTAATGACTCAATAGCCCGCCAGTCTATTTCTGCGATGTTTCCGTTGTATTTCGCCTTCACGTCTTTCCCCTGAAATAAGGCTGTATCCGGGTTGGTAATCCCATCTTTCTGATTATACTTGATTTTATAGGAAAACAGTTTTCCTCCAAGATCGGGAACCGCCATCTGGTCTCTGTTAATATCGGTCATCCATCCTCTGATATTGTATGCATAATCAATGCTCTGAAGATTGTTTCCTACTTTTTTGCTCGCAAGCTGAGACAATTCATTGTAGCTGTTTTCAGTCAGCAGTTGTTCCGGGTTATTATCTACCTGATGGTAATGCTCTTTCAGTCGGTTCTGATGGTCATACACTAAACGCTCTTTAATGACGATTCCGGATTCACCGGGTCTTCTCAGGTGAGCCGTCTCTGTTTTCTGTGGAACTCCGGCAAAATCCAGTTTGGATTCTGTTTTGGTATAGCCTCCCAGATGATTGATGGAATGACTGCCAATCGCTCGTCCTTTGAGATCATAATAGGTGTAGTTTTTGGTCCAGTTATCATCTTCAATATTCTTGACCAGACTCATGACTGGAAGGCCTTTAGTGGTTTTTCCATCGGCTGGAGTTGCTGTTAAAATGGGCTCTCCCTGAATGATTGATGGAAAAGAGGGATTGAAATCGTATCCGGGAACAGTGTCATAATAGTTGACGGATAATACTTTAAAATTTGCCCCTGGATAAGATCCATTTTTGGAATAAAAAACATCTATTCCACTATTATTCCAACTAGAAGTTGTTCTTGTTTCGTTAGCTGAGCCAAAACCCTCCACTGCTGCTACCTGTTGAATTCTTCCTGGAGGACTGTCCAGTATTCCTGTGTAAATAGGTCTTGAAAACTGATCATATTTGGTAAAAAGCCATTTGCCTTGTGCTCGCAAATTAGCATCTTGAGTTAAAACCAATCTGTCCTGCTTATCATATACCATATATTCCCATCCTTTACCGGGAAGTTTCTTTTCTACCAAACGGTTTCTGCCGTCATACCGATATTGATAAAACAAATTATCTAAGGTAGTTTGATCTAAAGTACTCCATGTAGAGATCAAAGGAGGAATAACATACGCCAGCTGATCATATTCATTATAAACATAATACGTATCTGCATTTTCTGTAGAACTTAATACTTTTCGGACAAGCAAAAGCTGTCCTTTCCCATTTTTAAACTCTATGGTTTTGTTGCCGTCTTCATCAGTGACGGTATTTTTATACAGTTGAGAAGGCTCGAAATACTG
>NZ_FRCD01000043.1 GCF_900142785.1 Chryseobacterium carnipullorum
GTCTGAAAAAAGTAGAACTGGAATTTGGATTACACGCTTTAGCACATAACCTAAGAAAGAAAGTTGCCTGAAGAGGACAACTTTTTCCTTTTTTGGACAATAAAACAAAGTTCAACTAAAATAAAATCCGTCTCGCAAATTGGTTGTGAGACGGATTCTACCCTATGATGTTATGTTAGTCATTATTTCACATCAAACCGATCAAGATTCATTACTTTCGTCCAAACTCTCACGAAATCCTTAACAAATTTCCCCTGAGCATCGTTGCTTCCATACACTTCGGCAATTGCTCTCAATTCAGAGTTCGACCCGAAAACAAGATCTGCTCGGCTAGCCGTCCATTTAGGCTGTCCTGTAGAACGATCGGTACCCATATACAGTTCATTATCTTCAGAAATAGATTTCCATTGCGTTCCCATGTCCAGAAGATTAACAAAGAAGTCATTGGTAAGTACTCCAGGGCGATTGGTAAATACACCATGTTTAGATCCGTCAAAATTAGTATCCAGTGCACGCATTCCTCCTACCAAAACCGTTAATTCCGGAGCTGTAAGGGTTAAGAGCTGTGCTTTATCGATCAATAAAGATTCAGTAGATACCGAGAATTTACTCTTCAGATAATTACGGAATCCGTCCGCTGCCGGTTCCAGATATCCCATAGATTCCACATCGGTCTGCTCTTGCGAAGCGTCCATTCTTCCAGGCGTGAAAGGGACTTTAATATCCTGTCCTGCATCCTGTGCTGCCTTTTCTACGGCTACACTTCCAGCCAAAACAATAATATCGGCCATTGATATCTTCTTTCCTCCGCTTTGAGAGTCATTAAATTCTTTCTGAATCTTCTCCAATTCCCCTAAAACTTTCTGAAGCTGAGAAGGATTGTTTACGGCCCAGTATTTTTGTGGAGCCAGACGGATTCTGGCACCATTAGCTCCGCCACGTTTGTCACTTCCTCTGAATGTAGACGCAGAAGCCCAGGCAACAGATACCAGCTCAGAAATAGTCAGTCCTGAATTTAATATTTTCCCTTTTAATGCCCCAACATCTCCATCATTCACCAGTTCATGATCAACTGCCGGAATAGGATCCTGCCAGATCAGTTCCTCCTGTGGAACATCCGGTCCTAAATATCTTGCTTTAGGGCCCATATCTCTGTGCGTAAGTTTAAACCATGCTCTGGAGAAGGCATCAGCAAAGGCATCCGGGTTTTCGTAGAAATGTCTTGATATTTTTTCGTAAACAGGATCCAGTCGCAATGAAAGGTCTGTCGTAAGCATGGTAGGTCTGTGCTTTTTATTTGGATCAAAGGCGTCAGGAATGATCTCTGCACCGTCTTTTGCCACCCACTGATGAGCACCGGCAGGGCTTTTCGTAAGCTCCCACTCGTTTTCAAATAAATTCTTGAAGAAATAATTACTCCATTCTGTAGGAGTTTCTGTCCAGGTTACTTCCAGTCCGCTGGAAATAGCATCTGTTCCTCTTCCTGATTTATAGGTACTGCTCCACCCTAGCCCCTGAAGTTCGATTCCGGCAGCTTCCGGTTCTTTTCCTACATGATCAGCAGGACCGGCACCGTGTGTTTTCCCAAAGGTATGTCCACCGGCAATCAAAGCTACTGTTTCCTCATCATTCATCGCCATACGTCCGAACGTATCTCTGATATCTTTAGCTGCAGCAATAGGATCAGGATTTCCGTCCGGACCCTCAGGATTTACATAGATAAGTCCCATTTGTACCGCTGCAAGTGGTTTCTCAAGATTTCTGGAATGAATATTACCATCTGCATCATCATCTGTAGGAAGCACCCCATGTTGTTCAGCTACACCTTCTGATCCGTGAGCATAACGAAGGTCACCTCCCAGCCATGTTTTTTCCGAACCCCAGTAAATATCCATATCCGGTTCCCATACATCTTCACGCCCTCCTGCAAATCCGAATGTTTTAAAGCCCATCGATTCCAGAGCTATATTTCCTGTCAGGATTAAAAGATCAGCCCACGAAATATTCTTTCCATATTTTTGTTTAATCGGCCACAATAATCTTCTGGCCTTGTCTAAACTTACATTATCCGGCCAGCTGTTCAAAGGGGCAAAACGTTGCTGTCCTGCTCCCGCTCCTCCTCTTCCATCCCCTACACGGTACGTACCGGCACTATGCCACGCCATGCGGATGAACAAAGGACCGTAATGGCCAAAGTCAGCGGGCCACCAATCCTGAGAGTCTGTCATTAATGCATGGAGGTCTCTTTTTACCGCATCAAGATCAAGGCTTTTAAATGCTTCGGCGTAGTCAAAATCCTTATCCATAGGATCTGAAAGTGATGAGTGCTGACGCAGGATATCTACCCTCAGTTGCTCAGGCCACCAATCTAAATTTTTGGTTCCTCCGCCTGCTACGGATTCTTTTTTCATTGTTCCGTTATGAAATGGGCACTTACTGATGTCATTCGAATCTTTTTCCATTGTCGTTTAATATTTTATGTTGTTTAATACATTTTCTTTTTAAATACCTGACAAACTTACAAAGCCTTCTTAATATATACAATCTATTAATTTTAATTTAAACCATAGTTAAAAACTATAATAAATTAATTTTTACAGATCGCTTGATCATATCAGACTAAAACAAGTAATAATGCAATTAAGTTAATGAAAATTAGAGAATATACAGACAATAAGCAAGATTAAACCATCATATTTAGAATGATTCAAATGAACGGTATACAATTTGATAATCAGTTCATTCAGTTTAATAAAATTTGATTATTTTTATAATTCCAAGCATAAAATTGATATGAAAAAAATACTCGTTATCCTCCTTGTTGCCTTCATTATTATCCAGTTTTTCCCGATTGACAAAACCAATCCACCTCCTACGCCGGGCATGGATTTTCTGAAAATAAAAAATACACCACCCCCTGTTGCCAGGATGATCAGTACCTCATGTTATGACTGTCATTCGAATGAAACCCAATATCCATGGTATTCAAGCATATCACCAGCTTCATGGTTAGTTAAAAATCATATCGATGAAGGCCGTAAGCATCTTAATTTCTCTACCTTTGCTGTATACGAGCCGAAGATACAGGCTCATAAACTGGAAGAATGCATCGAAATGATCGAAAAGGAAGAAATGCCTTTGGAATCTTACTATGTAGGACACCAGGATGCAAAACTGACCGCTGAACAGCGTAAAGAATTGATCCAATATTTCAAAAAAGTAAAAGAAGACACCGAAAGAAAAATGGTATTTTAAAAATAAGCTTCATGCGGGAGAATTGGGATAATCAACATATTGTGTTTTTTGACGGCGATTGCGGCGTCTGTAATTTCTGGGTGCAATGGATTCTTGAACGGGATAAGAATAACAGATTTATGTTTGCATCCCTTCAGTCTGATTTCGGACAAAAATTCTTGGCTGAAAGAGGTCTGGAAACCAAAGTATTCAACACGCTCTATCTCTGGAAACCGGGCCATTACTACTACATAAAATCAAGGGCAGTACTCCAGATTGCCAGTATATTGGGTGGTATTTATAAGCTTTCGGTTGCCGGAAAAATAATTCCTGCATTTTTTAGTGATCAGATATATGATCTCATTTCAAGAAACAGAATGAAACTGGCTAATCAGAAATGCTTTCTTCCTGATCCGAATCAAAAGAAAAAATTTATTGAAGTCTGATTCTTAATGATGGATTTCTTCAAAATACATACTGAAAAGAGGCCGTCTCACAACTGAGGCGGTTTTTTTTGGTTATTATTTTAGGTTTTTATATTTTTATATTTGATAATCAGATATTTGTTTATGAATTT
>NZ_FRCD01000015.1 GCF_900142785.1 Chryseobacterium carnipullorum
GATGTTCTGAAAATTTGCTCTTTTTCATAATGTTTAACAAACTAAATTTAATAATTTTAATTGGTCTGAAAAACAGGGAAGTTTACCAAAACAGGGAAGTTTACCCTTGATCCGGAAAAGTTTTGTAAAAACTCTACTTTTGAATTTATTTAAGGTGGGTGAGATTACAAAATAACTTTTTACTATTTTTTACCATTACATAGAATAGTTATGATCGACAAAGAAGATTGTAATCTTCACTACTTCCTACTATAATGATCATATAAAATAATTCCAACTATAAACGGTAAAAGTAAAAAAGAAATAAAAGCATTTATTTTTGAAATTTTTGATTTTAAGTTATCTTTCTTATTATAAATTGAAAATCTCCAATAATTAATGATTGCTTTACATTTTTGAACAAAAGGAATATTAAATTTTGACAACTCCATATAATACAATGTTGAATTTATAGGAGAATTTTTTCTTATATCAAATGTTCTAGCTGTTAAACCATCATTTAAATATTCTACCAAATAAGTAATATCTTCAAACCATAAAAATTTACAATCCTGACCGATTCTATTAAAAACCAAAGCTTCGGGGCAAAATTTTTCTTTTGTAACAGGGAACTTATATTCCTTTAAAACAGATGTTCTAAAAACCTCACTCATGTCTCCATTCATCTTAAATTTAAAACGAAAATCAAAAGAGTTACAAATTAGATCTTTATCCATTTTATTACCAATAATATTATAGTCAAAGTAAGCTTTTCTTCCTGATACTCCTGCTATAGTGTAGTCATTACGTAAAGGCAAGTATCTCTCGTTAATTATTTGCAATGAATTCTCTGGAAGCTTATCATCACTATCCACAATAAAAAATAACTCCCCAATAGCTAAATCAACCCCTTTATTTATAGCAATATGCTTTCCGGAATTTATCTGTTTATAATATCGGATACTAATTTTGTTTTCGTTAATAAATTTCTCAACAATAATTTCAGTATCATCTTTCGATCCATCATCAACTATTAACCATTCAAACTTGGTAAAGCTTTGATTACATAAGCTAGAATAAAGTCTTTCTAACAAATGAGATCTATTATAAGTAGGAGTGAAAATTGTTATCAACATACTATTTAACTATTGGTCTTAAAAGCATTTTTAACATCAGCTTTATTTTGCTATCATCTATTTTAAAATCACTTGATAATACTTTTACAATTCTAAGAAATTTATTCTTTTCATTTACAATTGCAAAAAACTGTATATACTTTTGTCTCTTATTTGAATCTAATTCTTTTAAAAATTGCTGATAAAAAGCTTTTGTAAAATTATAATGAGTATTATCAAGTACTCCAAGTTCCGAAAAAAACTGTTTTTTTATTCTTTTTAAATGATTAACTTCTATATTATTTGTAACCTTATTAATATGACCCTGTCTGTATAGCATTAATTTTTCAGGAATATATAAAATTTTTCCGAAACTTAACAAAACTAAAGTAAGCAAATGATCATGCATTGATAAAATACTATTATTATATTGAAGCATATAATCTCTACATCTTCTATTAAAAAGAACCGCGCAGCCTTGTAATCCAGCATTTAAGAAAAGTTGATCCGATAACTGATGTGGTTTACTTGTTGGAATTTGTTTATTAATTCCATTTCCATCGTAAAGATAGCCATTTGAATATATTCCAATTGCTGAATCAGATTCATTATTTTTTATAACATCATGTAATACTTGTAATTTTGATTCTAGCCAGATATCATCCTGATCACAGAAAATGATATATTCAGCTGATGAATTATTCAATAGATGTAAAAAATTATTTGCTGCTCCTCCACATTTTACGTTATCTTCTAATAAATGAATTCTAGAATCTAACTTTTGATAATTTTTTAATATCTGAATTGTATTATCCGTAGAACCATCATCGTGTATCAAAAGTTTCCAATCTTTATGAGTTTGTCCAATAAGTGATAATATCTGATTTTCTACATAATTTTCACCATTAAATGTAGCCATTAAAATATCAATCATATTCTTTTTAAATAGTAAGGTATTAATAAAATAATAAGGTATTGCAAGTATGTTGATAAATTAAGAAAAATATTTTCTCCCATAAACTGTAAAGCTAGGCATGGGAAAACAATTGCAAATAATATAATAGCTAGTTCATTTTTAGAATTTGCAAATTTATATAAAATACCAAATATAAATCCATAAATACTTCCGAATGTAAAAACTCCTAAATAACCAAAATCTTTGTAAAAAGGATACAAAATTGTATATACATTTGTTGGAATAGGTACATAAACATATGGTAAAATATTTTGCTTTACTTCATAACTACTACCTAAAGCATTAGCTACTGCATAAAAAAATCTAAATGTATAATTACCAGTTTGTAGTTCATACTGATGATTAATAGTATCAAAAGCAGACATACCAGCAAAAAGATATGTAGAAAAAGTTTCTAGAAAAGGAACACTTTTTTCCCAAGGGGCTAAAGACCTAAAAAAAGTCACAATGCCCAGAAAAACAACAATGGTCGTTCCAAATTTTACAATTGCTTTTTTATTTAATTTTCCTTTAAAATATAAGATAACAATTATCTCTATTAATAACATTACTATACTTGTTCTTGCAAGTGTTATCAAAGAGAGGAATATTGCTATTGCTAAAACAATGTAATATCTTTTTTTTGAAATTTTATCAAAATAAAATGTAAACAATAGGCATACAATATTTGCTAAATTATAAACATATGCCAAAGGACCTAAAGAGAATGTACTATCTTCATCAATTCCAGTATTCATTAATCTAAGTTTAAGAAAAAATAGCTCTGGCCCAACTTTCAAAGCTTCTCTAACAATGAGGAATATCGCAATAGGGGCACAAATAATCACTAAGTAATAATAAATTGTAAATATTTTAGGATTAAAAATAGAAGTTTGAGTATTGATCTTAAATGACAGAGTAAAAAAAGCAACACTCATAAAAGATAATATCCATAGAATTAGGGATAATAAAAATTGGCTTTGTAATTGATATATATTATGTGGAACAATATTAAATAATAATAGTATAATTCCCCAAATGAAGGGCATTATAAATAATGGATTCAATATTTTTTTGTCATAAATATATCCTATAAATGACAATAATAATAACATAAATCCTATAAATAAACTCATTATATATATTTGTATTTCTTTATAAAATAAAGCATAGAAACAAAAATTATCATTTCCACAATTAGCATACTATATACTGCTCCTTCAACATTAAAATAATAAATTAATATTATAGAAATAGGTAAACTTAATATTCCAACTGTAGTATAAATTTTTGAAAAAACTTTTTTCTGCAACTCGTGTCCCAAGCCTAATAATCCTAACTGACCTAATATACCTCCCAAAGCTATTGGAAAAATCATTAATATAAAAATACTAAATAAGTCACCTGAGCTATTATATCCTTTTAAAAATTTATCAATTATAACATTTTGAAATAATTTTGTAAAAACGAAAGTAATTAGCATAATTAAAAAAGTGCTAATTAATATTATCTTAAATATTCTTTTAGCTTTTTCAAAATCAACAATTTTCAACTTTGCAATTACAGGAAAGCAAGCCTGATTCATTGGACCCAGAACTCCAAAACACAAAACCCTTACAATTCTTTCCATAGCACCAAACAATCCTACATTGTAAGAAGATGAAAAAAAACCAAGTAATAAGGTTAAGCTATTAGTATACAAACTGATAGAAGAATTAGATAGAAAAATTAACCATGATTCTTTAATTTCATCAATATACACTTGCATTTCCTTTAATCTTACATTTTGAAAATAAAATCTATGCGTTCTATAAATGTAAATGATTGAGATTACACCTGCAAATAGAATAGCTAAAGATTGTATAAAAATTGCAATATGAGAATCTGTAGATTTTTTCACAAATACAAATAGAAAAGGATAGGTAAGCAATTTTGAAATTATATTTATGAAACTTAGTTGTCGCATTTTATTTAGACCTTGAAACCACCAAACGGGGAAAAGAGTGGTTCCAAGAACCATCACCATAGACATTATTATCGCTTCACGATAAAAATAAATTTTATCCGAAATAAAAATTCCAATTAATATTAAAATTATAGAAATAAAGAATAAAAAAATTTTTATTATTGTTATATTCCAATAAATTTGTTTAACTATTATTTCAGATTCAGAATTTTCTGCTATTTTTTTTGTCGCAGATAAATTAAACCCGAAATCAACTAATAAAATTAAAAATTGCGATGTAGCAAATGCAAAACTATATTTACCGAAATCTTCACTTGACAATACAATTAACAAGTAAGGTAAAGTTATAAGTGGCAAAAGATAATTTAATCCCTGTACTAAATATAGATAAAAAGAATTTTTAATGATATTTTTTAAATCATTGTTGCTCATTATAATCTTCCATCTACTAAATTTCTATCTAAACATCCTTTTGTATCGAAAATAACAGTATTCTCTTTTTTTAACTTTTTAAGATCAATTTCTAAAAATTCTTTATGAGAAACTGCTAAAATAATAGAATCATATTTTTTATTTTCAATCAGAGAGTTTAAAATACCCAAACCATAATCATTTTGTACTTCTTCAATTCTTGCCCAAGGATCATAAATATCTACATTTATTCCATACTCAATTAATTCTGAATAAATATTTAAAACTTTTGTATTTCTTATATCAGGGCAGTTTTCTTTAAATGTAACCCCCAAAATTAAAGCATCAGAGTTCTTAATAATTCCACCTTTAGCAATAAGAAGTTTTATTACCTTGGAAGCTATAAAATGCGCAATAGAATCATTTACACGCCGTCCAGACAAAATAACATCAGGATGATATCCTAATTGTTCTGCTTTATGAGCTAAATAGTATGGATCTACAGAAATGCAGTGGCCTCCCACTAATCCTGGTTTATATTTCAGAAAATTATATTTGGTTCCTGCTGCTTCCAAAACATCATTAGTATCTATACCAATCCTATCAAAAATTAAAGCTAATTCGTTTACAAAGGAGATATTAACATCTCTTTGAGCATTTTCAATAGCTTTAGAAGCTTCAGCCACTTTTATACTTGGAGCCATATGTGTTCCAGCAGTAATTATATTTTTATATAAATTATCTACTTCTTCAGCGGTTTCTTTATTTGATCCAGAAGTAACTTTTTTAACATTTGTAAGTGTATTTATCTTATCTCCGGGATTTATTCTTTCAGGAGAATATCCAACAAAGAAATCCTGATTAAATTTTAGTTTAGAATATCTCTCAAGAACAGGCACGCATTCTTCTTCAGTACAACCGGGAAAAACCGTTGATTCATAAATGACAATATCGCCTATTTTAATTATTTCACCAAGCATTTTTGAAGCTGAAATAAGAGGGTTTAGATCAGGAGCATTAAATTTATCTATTGGCGTTGGGACAGTAACAATATAAATATTACAGTCGGCAATATCTGATAAATCAGAAGTCGCTTTATATCCACGTAATCCTTGAAAAATTGAATAATTATTTAATTCACTAATAAATTTATCTGCATTAGCCTCAAGAGTAATATCGATGCCCCTATTAAGTTGATTAACTCTTTCAATATTTATATCAAATCCAAAAACAGGATGATATTTAGCAAATTCTAAAGCTAATGGAAGACCAACATAGCCTTGTCCCACAACTGCAATTTTATATTGTTTCATTAATTAAATAAATTTTTAATTTTATCCAACCATGTTTCATGCTCAACATTGTTATAGCCATATCCATACTTATTACTATACCCTAAGTTTTCTCTACTAACATCATTTAGAACAAAACCTACATTTTTAATCTTGTTTTGATCAATATTATTATTAGCAAATTCAAGAAGAGCTTTCTCTGTGTATTTAGATCTAGAAACATAAATTGTAATATCTGCTAAATCAGATATTAAAAATGTATCTGTAACTAATAATAATGGGGCTGTATCTAAGATAATATAATCATAAATCAACTTAAGTTCATTCAGTAAAGATTTGCATTTGCCATTAGATAAAAGCTCTGTAGGATTGGGAGGAATCATTCCAGAATATATTACATCTAAATATGGATTAAAAGATGATACATGAATAATATCTTCTACTTTAGTCTTATCCGAATAAAGGTATTCGGTAAGTCCAATTAAACCTTTTCTTGCAGGATTATATCTTTGTAATTGAGGATTTCTAATATCAGAACCGATTATAATAGCTTTCTTCTTAGGATTGGCAAGTGTTAATGCTAAATTTACTGATGTAAATGTTTTTCCTTCGCCTTTAACAGTAGAAGTAACAAAAACAACTTTTCCCTTACTTGCTGTTTTAGGCAACATAAAATTCATATTAGTAATTAGAATTCTAAATGCTTCTGCCATTGGAGTAATATCATTCATCTCAACAATATCAGAATCTCCTTTTCCAATACTTGGAAGTTCGGCAATAACAGGCGCGTTTACAAGTTTTTCTAAGTCATGCTTAGTTTCTAATTTATTATTAAATAATTCTCTTAAATATATTAAAATAAAAGGAATTATTAACCCTATTAGTAGAGAGACAAAAAGTATAATTGTTCTTTTAGGGGACACAGGAAAGGGTGATGCGTACGCTTCATCAATTACTCTAGCCTTTGGAGCAACAATAGATTCAGATATGGCAGTTTCCTCTCTTTTTTGAAGTAATAAAAGATATAAGTTTTCTTTTATCTGTTGTTGTCTTTCAATATTTCTGAATATTTTTTCTATCGATGGTAATTTTGATATTTTTCCTGAGACTTTATTCTGTTCTCCTAAATATTCATTTCTAGCTAATTCTAGACCTGCTTTATTTCTCTGTAAACTCTGAAATATTGAAGAACGCAAAGTAATAATTTGTTTCGAAATATCTATTACTGTTGGGTTTTCTTGTGTCGCAGATTCTAATAGTCTATTTCTTTGTAGAACCAATTGATTATACGTTACAATTCCTGATACAGCTTCAGGACTATTTAAACCAACATTCACAGGAAGAGCTTGAAATTGTCCCTGTTTTGAAACAAAATCAATTAACACATTTGTTAACTCTATTTGTGCATCAATTTCTAACTGCTTTGCTCTTGCTGCAGCTGAACTTTCTAAATCAATTTTAGCCTCAGTTACAATATCTGTTAACTGATTTTTTGATTTAAAATTTTCTTTTTCGTTCTCTACATCACCTAATTCAATAGAAAGTTTTCTTATTCTATCATCAATAAAGTCTAAAGTTTTCCTTGACTCTGAATTTTTATCAAGAATTGCATCTTTGTTGTATGCAACAACTAAAGATTTAATAATATCAATTGCTTTTGATATTTGAGGATTATTTAAACTTAACGTTACTACTGTAGCATCTTTATTTACTAAACCAACATTTAAAGCACCTTGAAAAGCGGCAACTTTATTTTCTAACGGTGTTATACTAAATTTGAGATTTTTCAAATCAATTTTATTAACCAGTGATGGATCAAATCTTTTGTTTTTAGATATAATTATATTAGCATGAGGAAGACTTATTGTTCTGTCAAATTCCGAGACTATTTCCTTTTTTAATTCATCTGAAGAAACAATCAACTTATTTCCTTCAATTTTTAAATCAAATAAATGTTCAGGCAATTTCTCTACTCTTTTCTCTTGTAGTACTCGTATTACTATGGGAGATGTTTCTTTATAAAGTTCCGTAGTTATAATTTTACCTTTTACAAAAATATCTGCCTGTAAGTTCTCTGAACTCACAACCTCTCTCATTAGCTTTTTAGACTTTAAAATTTCAATTTCATTATCTACACTGTTAGTTTTCATACCTCCAAAGCCAGATAAGTCTTGTAGTACATTAATTTCACTATTTGAAGATCCAGCTTTTGAATCTTTAATGAGGATTGTAGAATGAATATTAAAAATAGGTGTCATAAATTTCAATGATACGTACCCTATAGTTAATGTAAAAATAAAGCTAATAATAAACCAATACCATTTCCGTATGTATGGTTTTAATATTGTCTTAATTTCTAAACTTTTATCGCTTACTTCGACATGAGAAGATTTATGATTATCCATTAATTTTTTTATTTCTTAAATAAACCTACGACTACTGCTATAGCCGTTACCGCTATTGATGCTGCTGTTAAATAAAGACCTGTATTAGGATTTTGTCTAGATGTAATATCTTTAGTCTTGTTTGCTGGAACAATAATTGCATCTCCCTGCCTCAGATAATAATAGGGAGAATTAATTAAATTTGCATCCTGCAAATTTATTTTTCCATGAGTAATAACACCATTTTCTGTTCTAATAACTAAAACATCGTTTCTTTCTCCATAAATCGTCAAATCACCAGCTAAACCTAAGGCGTTTAGTATTGTCCCTTGTCCATTTGCAATAACGTAGTCTCCTTGTTTATTAACCTCTCCTAATATAGTAACTTTAAAATTAGAAAGTCTAACACTCACTGTAGGATTAATAACGTATTTCGTCATTCTATCGCGCAATTCATCTTTAAATTGTATTAAGGATCTTCCTGAAGTGTTGAGTTTCCCCAAAACTGGAAAATCTATATTTCCGTCTCCATCTACAATATAAGTAGGTCCGGAAATAGTAGTCATCCCCTGATTCGGAGTATTTCCTCCGGCAAGATTATTTGTCTGGACTAATTCAGATGAAGAATAGTTTTGATTAAAAGGTTTTACTACATCCATATCTTTTGCAGTAATCAAAATTACTAACTGATCACCGATTTGTATAGTAGAACCAGAATTCTTAGTAGAAGCATCTACAGCTACCTGCTCTATATTCTGCATATAATTGAGATCATTTTTTGCATTTTGGTTAGTTTTACATGAAATCAACCAGAATGCCATCAATACAACAAATATCTTACTTTTCATATTTTAAAATTGTACAAATATACATTTATATTTTTCTATTTATCTAATACTTCGTAGATCGAATTGTTACTCTTAAATTCCGGAACAATGGTCTTTAAAATTTTCACTACGTCTACTTTTTCTTCCATTACAGAAGCGTTCGTAATCAAATTGATCAGGCTTTCAATTTCTGAGAATGTCATTGCTGGATCCTTAGAAATCATGATCTTTTCATTATGAGTAGGAAGTGTTTTAGCATTATCGCTCAACAGTTCTTCATACAGTTTTTCACCTGGTCTTAAACCCGTGTAGATAATTTTTATATCAATATTCGGTTCAAAGCCGGATAATTTAATCATTCTTCTTGCAAGATCGAGAATCTTCACAGGTTCTCCCATATCAAAAACAAAGATCTCTCCTCCCTTACCCATAGTTCCGGCATGAAGAACAAGTTCGCATGCCTCAGGAATTGTCATAAAATATCTTACGATATCAGGGTGAGTAATGGTCACCGGCCCTCCAGCTTCAATCTGTTTTTTAAAATGTGGAATAACGGAACCATTTGATCCTAGCACATTCCCAAACCTTGTCGTAATAAACTTGGTGGTATTTCCTTCTACATCCTGTAAAGACTGAACAAACAGCTCTGCTGCTCTTTTAGATGCCCCCATCACATTGGTAGGGTTTACAGCTTTGTCCGTAGAGATCATTACAAATCTATTTACTTTGTAACGGCTCGACAGAACAGCAATATTTTTTGATCCCAAAACATTGACACGAATGGCTTCATTAGGATTTTCTTCAACTAACGGAACGTGCTTATAGGCAGCAGCGTGATATACCATTGAGAAATTATACGTCTGAAACAGGGGCTCAACTCTATGAATATTGGAAACATCAGCTAAAACAAACTTAAATCTGATATGAGGAAATTTATCTTTTACCTCAAGTTCAATATCATATAGAGGCGTTTCAGCCTGATCTAAAACAACAATCAAAGATGGATTGAATTGTGCCACCTGTCTTACAATTTCACTACCAATAGACCCGGCACCTCCTGTTACCAGAATATTTTTATTGAAGTGTCTGCTTCTGACCTCTTCACTTTCAATTTTGATTGGTTTTCTATTCAGTAAGTCCTCAATTTGAAGATTTCTGATCGCCCCCCCTAAATCACTGTCTCTGAGTTTTTGTACGGATGGAGCTTTGAATATATTTAAATCTTTTTCAAGGAATAAATTCACCCACGAATTCATTTCATCTTTAGACATCATTTCCTTGACGATAATAACACCATCAATAATAAGATCTTCTTTTGTGGCTTCCTCTATTCTTCTCTTTTCATAAATAGGCTTTCCTAATAAAGAAGCTCTTTTGGAATCGGTTCGTTGCGTCAAAAAACCGACAACCTGATAAGGCAGGCTTGGATTATCTAAAATAGCACGTGCTATAGCAATGGACTGTTCATCAATACCCAATACTAAGATCCTCTTTTTCAAAGTACTTCTTCTATATTCTCTGACAATATGAAAAAATTCCTTCACATAGAGTCTGAAAAGAAACAGCCCCATGAAAGAAATAATAAAGTACAATATGAGAAATGCAGTGAGTATAAATTTCCCACCTGTAGACCAGAAATAAATAAGATTGACTACTCCTACTACCGTCATCGTACAAAAACATGATATCAGAAGCTTGAAAAGGTCAATAAAGGTGGAATGCCTTATAATGCCGGCATATGTTTTGAAAAAATACATAAACAATGTATTTATCAGAATAATAAAAGCAAAAACAACGCTTTTATGCTCATGATAAACAAATTCTTTTTGGGTAATTTTCTCGATAGTATAGGTAGAAAGAAATAAAGACATAGCCAAAATGATAATATCTATTACAAGTATTATCCATCTCGGAAGATATCTTACATCTGAGAGATTTACAACATTATCACCTCCGAATATCTTTTTTCTAAGAGAGCTGTACATTGTTTGTATTTGTGTTCATTTTTTAAATGGGTTGAAACCCTACTTTTATTAATACTAATTCCTAAAGTGTGGATACAAAATTAAAATAAAATCTGATCTACACTTAAATTTAAAAAAACAAATTTAGTGAATTTCATTTTGTAAAACCTCAGAAATTCTAGCTCTGCAATTATCTGTTAAATTAGTTCCGGACGGTAGGCACAGTCCTCCCTCAAAAAGTGTACCAGACAGATTATTTCCAAAAAACTTATAGTCTTTGTACAATGGTTGCAGATGCATAGGCTTCCATAGATATCTGGTTTCTATATTATTCTGTGAAAATTCAGCCTTTAATTTTTCTTTTAGAAGGCTATCTTTGAGAATGATCGTACTAAGCCAATAATTCGAATAAAAGTCACTGTTGGGTGCAGAAAACAGTTTAATATTACCATTATTCTTCACGGTCTGTTGATAAAAGTCATGATTTTTTCTGCGCTGACTTATTTTTTCTTCCAGTGTTTCCAACTGTCCCCTTCCTATACCTGCTGCAATATTATCCATTCTGTAATTATATCCTATTTCAGAATGACTGTAAAATTCTTCATTATCTTTAGCTTGGGTAGCCAGGAAAAGCGCTCTTCTTTTAGCATCACTATTTCTTGAAATTAAAATTCCGCCTCCTGCAGTGGTAATTATTTTGTTACCATTAAAACTTATGATAGAAAGATCACCAAACGTTCCGCACGGGCGGCCCTTATATTTACTTCCCAATGCTTCTGCACTGTCTTCTATAACGGGGATTTCATATTTTCTGGAAATCTGAAGTATATCATCCACATTAAAAGGCATTCCGTATAAAGAGACTGTAATTATAGCTTTAGGTTTTTTTCCTTGCTGAATGCAATATTTTATGGACTCTTCCAGCGCATCAGGACACATATTCCATGTCTGATTTTCACTATCTACGAATACGGGAACAGCTTTAAGATAAAGAATAGGATTGGCAGTCGCCACAAAGGTAAAAGACTGACAGATGACAAAATCTCCTTCTTCAACATTTAATAACCGCAATGCAAGATGAATAGCTGCAGTGCCGGAAGATAAGGCAGTAACATGAGAGCTGTTGCCTAAATATTCTTCAAGACTGTTCTCAAATTCATCGAGATTGGAGCCATATTGGGAAATCCAGTTGGTATCAAATGCGTCCTTTATATATTTAAGCTCATTTCCTCCCATATGTGGAGGCGAGAGCCAAATTTTTTCATTTTTCAATTATCTACTTATGTTTCGTCAAAAGTATCATTTATTTTCTCATATTCAAAACCTCTGCTCATCAAATATTTTATCGTTTTAGATTTTTTTTGATATTCCTGCAATCCTTTTTGCCTGGAGGAATAATCTTCAAATATCTTTTTGATCATTTTTTCATAATCATCCTCATCTATTTCATCAAAGCACTTGCTGATAAGCTTTTCAGAGATCTGTTTCATCTTCAGATGCATTTTTATTTTATTTCTGCCCCAGTGTTTGATATAAAATTTCCCTCTGATATAACTCCGTGTAAATCTTTCTTCATTAAGATAATTTTCTTTTAAAAGGTATAAGATAATTTCATCTTTAGCTTCATCAATCAGCAGAAATTCACGCATCTTCTGTTCAACTTCTGCATGGCAACGGTCCTGATAAACACAATAGTTGACCAGTTTTAGTTTTATTTCATCAAAAGTGAAAGATTTTTTCTCCATAATAGATATGAAAAAGAATGGACAAGTGCCCATTCTTTATATAATGTTTTAAGTCAAATTAATAGTTGAACAGGGCTCTTCCTTCCATCAGTTCATTCACTTTCTTTCTTACAGAAGAGATTACTTCTTCATTTTTGATATTATCCACTACTTCGGAAATAAATCCGGCAATGGTGTCCATATCATTTTCTTTAAGACCTCTTGTCGTGATCGCTGCAGTTCCCAGTCTGATCCCGGAAGTCGTGAATGGCGACTTGTCATCAAAAGGAACCATATTCTTGTTGCAGGTAATATCTGCCAATACCAATGCCTTTTCAGTTTCTTTTCCGTTAACATTTTTATTTCTAAGGTCTACCAGCATCAGGTGATTATCTGTTCCTCCGCTTACGATATCAAAACCTCTGCTGATCATCGCTTTGGACAATGCCTGTGCGTTGGATTTCACCTGCTTGGCATAAGTTTCAAACTGAGTATCTAAGGCTTCTGCGAACGCCACTGCTTTACCGGCAATAACGTGCTCCAGCGGACCACCTTGAATTCCAGGGAAAACGGCTCCGTCCAATACCTGGCTCATCATTTTCGTTTCTCCTTTTGGTGTTTTGTGACCGTACGTATTTTCGAAATCTTTGCCCATCATGATCATTCCGCCTCTTGGACCTCTTAAAGTCTTATGAGTAGTAGTGGTTACCACATGACAGTGTTCAAATGGTGAGTTTAATAATCCTTTAGCTACCAGACCAGCCGGGTGGGCTATATCTGCCCAAAGAGTTGCTCCGATCTCGTCTGCAACCTCTCTGAATTTAGCATAATCCAAATCTCTTGAATACGCAGAGAAACCTGCGATCAGCATTTTAGGTCTTTCTCTTAAAGCCACTTCTCTCATCTGATCGTAGTCGATAAGTCCGGTTTCTTTCTGAACACCGTAAGAAACTACCTGATACTGAATTCCTGAAAAATTCACTCCTGAACCATGAGTAAGGTGTCCTCCCATTGAAAGGTCCATTCCCATAATTTTATCTCCTGCTTTCAAAACGGCAAGATAAATGGCAGCATTAGCCTGAGATCCGGAATGCGGCTGTACATTGACATAGTCAACACCGAAAAGTTCTTTTGCTCTGTTGATGGCTAATGTTTCAACCTCATCTACTACTTCACAGCCTCCGTAATATCTTTTTCCAGGATATCCTTCAGCATATTTGTTGGTCAGTACACTTCCCATTGCTTTCATCACGTTCTCAGAAACAAAGTTTTCTGACGCAATAAGCTCTAATCCATGGGCTTGTCTTTGTCTTTCTTTTTCAATCAGGTCGAAAATAATGTCCATTTTACTTTTAGTTTTTGAAATTTTTCACCCCAAATATACGGAATTTCCCGTTAGATTTCGGTATCGCCAAGTATGATTTTACCCCCAAAACTAATCAGAATTTTAAAATTCTTCCTCTGCAAGTTCCTTATTGACAACAGCTCCGGTAAAATTCCCCTGAGCAACAGCATTGGCAACCGACCTCATCATAGTGACATTATCTCCGCAGGCAAAAATACCCGGGACGTTTGTTTTCTGCATACAATCAACTTTGATAAATCCCTGTTCGGTAAGTTCATAGCCAAGATCTTCAGAAGCATTGATATTCTGTTTAAAAGGTACTTTGGCATAGAGTACCTTCAATGAGATTTCTTTTCCGCTTTTAAAAATAATTTTCCGGATTTTACCATTTTCATGTTCTATTTTTTCTACTTCATCTTCTACTAAGGTGATATTATTCTGAGCCAGTTTATCTTTCTGATCTTTGGAAAGAACTGATTTTCCATTGGTAAATAAAAAAAGATCTTTTGTCAAGTTATACACCAGTTTTGAAAAGTCAAAAGCCATATCACCATCTGAAAGGATTCCGGTCACTTCATTTTTTACTTCATAACCGTGGCAGTACGGACAATGCAGCACTGAAACTCCCCAACATTCCGCAAATCCGGGAATATCAGGCATACGATCTTTTACTCCGGATGCCAGAATGAGTTTTTTAGCGCTGAATTTGTAACCTTCCGTTGCTTCCGCCTCGAATCCTTTTTCTGTTTTTCGTAATTGAATGACAGACCCATCATGAAATTTCACGGTATCGTATGCTGCTACCTGCTTCCGGGCAAGATCAGAGATTTCCTTTGGGGCTTTTCCATCATGGGTAATAAAGTTATGGGAATACGGAGTCTGTCTATTGCAGGGCTTCCCATTATCGATAATCAAGGTATTTCTTAATGATCTTCCCAAAGACATTCCAGCCGATAATCCCGCATAGCTTCCTCCTATAATAATAACGTCGTAGTTTTTCATTTTAACTGATGGTTTAAATAATTGATGTTTGATCAATGATGATTAATCGTAAAATGATTGGTTAAATCATCAATCCTTTTGTTGAAACAAAGTTAAAACAAAAACCAATTAAAGACACAATGTTGCATTAATATTTTCTATGACTCTTAATCCTAATAAGGATATAAAAGAGAAACAGCTGATTTTAAAATTTAAAATCAGCTGTCAGTTAATCTATTTTGAGAATCTATTAGTAGATAGGATCAGTTATTTTTAAACAACCTGATCGTATAGTCCAGAAGTTCTTTTCCGCCTACCTCTCCATGTCCCGGCATTACTATTTTAACATCCGGGTACTGACCTTTGACTTTCTCAACGGTTTGAGACCAGGCATGGACATTAGCATCCCCAAGATATCCTTTTGTTGCCTCCATCTCTTTGATAAGACACCCCCCGAACATGGCCTTCTCGTCAGGAACATAAGCAACGACATTGTCTTTTGTATGTCCTTCTCCAAAGTATTTTACTAAAATTTTATGTTTTCCTGCATTGAGGGTAATCGTATCATTAAAACCGTGCCCCGGAACATTGGCACCAGCTTTTTTTGCCAATTCTATGGTTTTATTATTGGCGTAAGAAGGAATATTGTTTTTGTCGAATTCTTTCAATCCTCCCAGACAATCATCGTGAAAATGCGTTGCAACAACGGCGTTCACTTTTGAATGAAGGTTATTTTGGATCCATGAAATCAATTCTTCTGTGCTTTTGTCATTGGTAGGAGTGTCCAGAATGACGGTTTCATTTCCGTCTTTTACGATCATTCCGTTGCATTCTACTTTTCCAAAGGAATCTGTACTTAAATAAGATACATGCTGATAGATATCATCAGACAGCTGAATGACGGACAGGTTATCCGTCTTGTACACTACTTTAGCTTTCTGACCTTTTTTCTGAGAGGTACAGCTAAAAAACAATAGCGCTGAGGATAAAAATAAAATTTTAGATAGTGATTTCATAGGTTCATTACATTGCAGCGAAATTAAAAAATATTTCACGCTCCTAAATAATCCCATGGAGTTAATTAACTGTTAATATCACCATTTCTTTTCATCAATTTCATTTTGAATTCTTTTTTTAATATCAATTTTCGCACCTTCAAAACTAAAGATGGTCGTTCCTTTTTCGCGGGCAAACCTATTGACAATGGAATCAGCTGCTTTGGAGTTTTCAAAATAAGGACCTGTTTCTTTCTGTTCATCCTCCTCTTTGGAAAATTCTTTGACGCGAATCAGATGGTCATATTTTTTATTAAGATCGAACCAGTTGATATAATCTGCATTGAAAGAAACTGCCTGTACTCCTTTCTTTGAATAATAATTGATCGCACCTGCCTGTCCATAATTATCACAAAGCACCAAGGTTTTTCCTGATTTAGACAATCTTGAATATTCTCTATCTACTTTTTGGGCAAGCTCTTCCCAGCCCTGCATATCAGCAAAATCCTGAGGCAGCGCATGATCTTTACCATCTTCCCAACGAAGCATTCCCATTTTTTTGTAAAATTCAGGATGATTTATAATATATTCCGGACTTTTATTGGGAAAAGCAATCTGATACAAAGGCAGAAACAGTAGAACAGGAATTAAAATAAAGACCGGTTTAAGAAACTTTTTCCAGCCATTTTCAAAAATATGAGCCAGAAAAACAGCTCCAAATGCTATAAAAACAGGATACAAACCAATGGTATAATAATCTTTAGCCTTAAAAAACACAAACAAGGCAATGGTCAGAACATATATCCAGAAGAAAGATCTGAATTTTTCAAACGGTTGATAAAACAGCAACGCATACCATCCGGCGATGATCACGAAAAAGGAGCCTATAAAAAACAGAATCTGGGATTTAAAGAAATCAATCCGGTTGACATGGACTAGCTGATTTTCTTCAAGTTCTTTCATATGGTGTACAACCGGAAAATGATGATTGTATTGCCATAACAAGTTGGGAAGCATGATCAGTAATGCAACTGCTGCCGCTCCGTACAAATGGGGCTGGAGAAATATTTTTCTTTGTTTTGTCAATAGAACAGCAGGGATAATCCCCAACACTGAAAAGACAATATTATATTTATTCAGAAAACCTATTCCAAAGATTACAGCCGCTGCATAGAGCCATTTTGCTTTTTCGGAATTGAAATAGCGAATCAGGGTATAATAAATAAGCGCCCATAATAACACTTCCAAGGAAGTGGGCTGAAAAAGCATATTGAGTCGCAGAAGAACTGATAGGAGAATGCCTGTTGAAGCCAGAATTTTAGCATACAAGCTCCCCTGAAGTTCTTCAATGATCTTCCATACAACAACGATCGTCAGTGCCCCGAAGAGTGCCGGAAAAAACTTCACCCAGAAGACGGAATTTCCTGCGATTCTAATGAGCCAGGCCAACCATGAATTCACGGGAGGCACAGAAAGATATCCCCAGGCAAGATGATTGCCCTGATCAAGATGCAGATATTCATCCCGGTGTAATTCATATTCAGGGCTGATCAGGGAATACTGGAGGATGAATTTTGCAATGATAAAGAAAAAGAGAATCAGGTAGTTTTTCTTCATAGCTCATTAAGTTTTATAATTATTATTTCCTTTAAGACAATTCGTCAAAATTATCCATTACATTGTTTTGATGAAGATTAAAATAAAAAAGATCCTGAGAAACAATTCCTCAGGATCTTACCGTTTAAATATATAGCGATGGTTTACTATTTTTTCTTTTCTTTAAGTTCTTCTTTATCTTTATCGGAAGGGTTCCATACTTTCACTTCAGAGTCTTTGGTAATTCCTGAAAGGATTTGTACGTTTATCCCGTCGCTGGCTCCTAATTTCACATAGACTTTCTTGAATTTTCCGTCCGGCTGCTTCACTTCTACAAAAGGCGTGTCTTTACCGTTTTTCTTTTCATACTGAACCAATGACTCATCCAATAGCAAAGCATTCTTCTCAGATTTAAGAACGATTTCTCCGTTGGCAGAGAAACCTGCTCTGATGTATTCGTTATTAGGATTCGTTACATCCCCTTCTACCGGGAATTTTATAGTCCCTAAATTGTCTTTTCCTTTAGGCGCGATCATTGTCAGTTTTCCCGGGAACGTTTTGTTCTGAAGGGCACCGATCACGATTTTCATATCCATTCCCTGTTTTAGTTTTCCTGCCTGAGCTTCATCAATTTCTCCCTGGAAGATCAAAGAATTAAGGTCTGCAATAGAACAGATGGTTGTCCCAGCATTGAAGGAGTTGGCCTCGATTACCTGACTTCCTACTTTCACAGGAACTTCAAGAACAGTACCAGCGGCTTTGGAACGAATTTGCGTAGTCGCAAGCCCCTGAAGTTCAGGAGTAGCCCCGGTTTTTACAATCTGTAATCTTTTTTGAGCGGTAGCCAGCTGCTGATTGGCATTTCTAAGCGTCTGCTGTTGAGTGTACAACTGCTGCTGTGCGTTTAAATACTCCTGCTTGGAAATCACGCCCTGCTTGTACAGTTTTTCCTGCATTGAATACTGCTTCTGCATATTATCAACATTCAACTTGGCATTACTGATCTGCAGTTGGGAATTCACTACTTCCTGCTGAGCATTGTTTACGTCAGCAATGTTAGGGATGATTCTCACTGTAGCGATCAACTGTCCGGCTGTCACCTTATCTCCTTCATCTACTAAAATTTTATCAATGATTCCCGCAATGTTCGGCTTGATCTCAATTTCTTCTTTCGGAACGATTTTTCCTGTAGCCATTACCTTGTCCTCCATGTTCTGGTAACTTGGTTTTCTGGTCAGGAAAGCCTCACTTTCTTTAGAATTTGATTTCACGAGATACCCGATCCCGGAGAACAATGCCACTGCAAATAAAAGCCCGAGTACGATATAAATGGCTTTTTTCCAAGTGAATTTCTTTTTCATATATCTAGTTTATTTTTTACTATTAAAGTTTTTTTTTAACTGATTTAAATATTTAATGATTTAAGAATTTAAACATTAAAAAAAATCCGTCATTATTTTCAAATTACTACATCAACCTATTACCCCATTATTATTCTGATCTCAAGGCTTCAATTGGTCGGATCTTTACTGCTCTCTGCGCAGGGATCATTCCGATAATCAAACCTAGCACTACCATGACAGCCATGGCTCCAAATACGTTTCCGTAATTTACCGTAGGATTATAGAAAGGAAATTGATCCTGATTCTGTGTCAATGCATTTAAAATGATGAGGACAAAGATTCCGCACATGAACCCGAGAATTCCCGAGGACAGTGTAATCACAACGCTTTCCAATAGAATCTGGTTGCGTACTTCTGCAGGTTTTGCCCCTAAAGCTCTCCTGATCCCGATTTCCTTTGTTCTTTCTTTTACCGTGATTAAGAGGATATTGGAGATCGCAATCACTCCGGCAAGAATGGTCAGCGTTCCCACAATGATCGTTAAAAGCTGCATCCCTGTAAGGAATCCTGTCAGTTTTTTAAATTCTTTTCCTAAATTGAAACTTCCGAAGGCATTGGTATCTTCAGGAGATACTTTATTTTTCGTTTTCAATACCTGCTTGACATTTTCTTCTACTCCATTCACATTGGCATTGGGTTTACTTACAATAGCAAACATATCGATCTGCTCTCCGGCATTGTACATTTTGGTATACGTTGACAGCGGAATAAATGCTGTCTGATCATTTTCAAAGCCGCCTCCTTTTTTAACCCTGAAGACCCCAATTACATTAAAAAATATTCCTTTTATGTTCACCTGTTTTCCAACTGGATTTTCTTTTTTCTTGGCATCAAAGAAGTTCTTGTAGATTTCTTCTCCAATCACTACCACATTCTTATTTCCCATCACATCGGCATCATTGATATACCGTCCGAAAATAAGTTTCTTTTCTGAAATTTTATTTCCTACCGAATAATCTCCCGTAAGAGAATAGGTACCGTTTTTACCGTTTCTTGACATGGATTCACCGGGTGTTCCGGTAAAGCTTCCTCTTGCGTTTTGCGGTGAAATATAGTCGATAGCGTTCACTTTTCTTTTCAGCATATCCATATCGGATAATTTCAGATGTACTTCTCTTCCTTTAGGAAATCCATCGTAAGGAATAGAGGTTTTCTGAGCCCAGAGAAAAATAGAATTGGTTGCAAATCCGGAAAACAATTTATCAAAACCATTTTCCATTCCTTTTGCTGCTCCAAGAAGGCTCACATACAAAAACATTCCCCAGCCTACACCAATCATGGTAAGGAACGTACGAAGCTTATTATTCCTCAATGAATAATAAATTTCCTGCCAAGTATCTTTTTTAAATAAAATGTTCACTTCTTTGAGTTATAAGTTTATACTATATAATGGATCAATTATTATTGATCATATTCCTACTCTGTCCTTAATGCTTCTATCGGCTTGATTCTCGAAGCTCTGTATGCCGGAACGAATCCTGCAATAAGTCCTGAAAATACCAGGGCAATAAATGCCATAAAGATCGTCACCCAGCCTACACTCGGGCTTTTGATGAAATATTCTTCGAGGCTGTCTCCTATTAAACTAAGCACCAGCACTCCTACTCCAACACCAACAATACCTGAAACTACCGTGATCACGACACTTTCCTGTACAATTAAAGCTACAATACTTCTAGGTTTAGCACCGATTGCTTTACGGACACCAATCTCTTTGGTTCTTTCTTTTACGATATACACCATGATGTTACTGATCCCAATAATTCCTGCAAGCAAAGTTCCTAACCCGATAAAACCTACAATAATCGTAAGCACAGCCATAAACTGGAAGGTTTCGTTCATGTTTTTGGCATTATTCCAGACACGGACTCCGTTTTCATCGTCAGGAGCAACATTTTTTCTTGCTTTCAATCTGTCCTTCAGCTCATCGCCATATTTAATAGCTTCCTCAGGAGATAGTTTTTGATTATAGGCAATATAGGCAGTCGATACGGTATCGGACCCTTTTTTCATTTGCTGAAGCGTTGTGATAGGAACGACAATATGTCTTTCATCCCAGTCTCCCCCATCATCAGAAAAAACACCCACCACTTTGAACATGGTTCCGTTGATATTCAGGTCCTTTCCTACCGGACTTCCGTTTTTGATAAGGTCACGCTGAACCATTCTTCCGATGACCGCAACATTTTGCTTTCTGGAAAGGTCCATAGAAGTAAGATAACGCCCATCAAGCATCTTTCGGTTCTCAATAACCTGTTCTCCAGGTTCTGCCCCGTTTACCTGATAAGTACCGCTTTCTTTACCGTATTTTATCATTAAGCTTGTGCTGTATCTTGGACTGGCATCGCCTACTTTTTCTTTATCCGTATTGATCAGAAAATCGTAGTCGTCATTATTCATGGTAACGGTTCTATCAGACTGAAGTCCTTTATAAGCCATCGTAGTTTTACCGGTATAGATGGTGATAAGGTTTTGTGCATCTCTTGCAAATCCTGCGGTAAAAGCATTTTGCAATCCCTTTCCTATTCCGAAAAGAACCACAAAAATAAACAGCCCCAAAGCCACTGTAAACCCCGAAAGCACCGTTCGCAATACATTACTGCGAATAGAACTGAATATTTCCTGCCAACGATCTAGGTCAAACATAGTTTTATTTTTTACTTTGTAAAAAGTCAATTAACTGCGTTGTGAATTTTCTTCGAAGTCAATTAACCTTGTTGTCAATGGTAAAATTATTATCATAATAAATTACTTCTAATTTTTAATTCACCATTGATCATTCACAATTATTGTTTATCTTTTTTCAACATTCCACTTAGTAAGATAAATGTTGTTTTGATTAAATTCTCAATTTTTATCAATTCTTCTTTTTTAATATAACCGCAGTCTATGATTATATCAAAACACGAATCCAATTCTATAACCGATCCTCTCGCTATTTCAAAATATCTTTTCCTTTCAATTTCCGATTTTCTGGAACATCCTTCTGTTATATTTAATACAACTGAAGTTGAAGCTCTGCGTATTTGATCTGTAATATTAAATCTTTCACTATGAGGAAGCTCAGATAAAATTTTATAACACTCGATTCTTAGTTGTCTGGCCGACTGATAAACATCGAGTTTATAATGGTTCAGATTTAAAAACATTATTATTTTTTTTCATATCATTTGTATATCTGTGTGTTTACTTTACTCTAATTAAAATTGATGATCCCAACATTCACAATTGATTTTAAAAATTCACTTGCGAAGCAAAAATTCACCATTCATCTACAAAACGATCTGCTTGATAAACTCATCACTTTCAATAATTCCGTCTTTCAGGATTACGTTTCTCTTGGTCTGTGCAGCTACGTCAGGTTCGTGAGTTACCACGATGATTGTTCTTCCTTCATTATTGATATCCTGAAGAAGTTTCATAATATCATGTGTCGTTTTTGAATCCAGTGCACCGGTTGGCTCATCTGCAAGAACTACCTTTGGATCAGTGATCAGTGCTCTGGCGATCGCTACCCTTTGTTTCTGTCCTCCGGAAAGCTCATTCGGTAAGTGATCCGCCCATTGAGCAAGACCTACTTTCTCCAGATACTCCATTGCTTTCTTGTTACGTTCTTTTCTGGGAACATTCTGATAGTATAAAGGAAGTGCTACATTTTCCAGCGCCGTTTTATAGCTGATCAGATTAAAAGACTGAAATATAAAGCCTAAGAACTTACTTCTGTACTCTGCAGCTTTCACTTCAGACAGATGCTCAATAGGAACGTTATCCAGTTCATAAGTCCCCGAATCTTTTTCATCCAGAATACCGATGATATTAAGAAGCGTAGACTTTCCGGACCCGGAACTTCCCATAATAGAAACAAACTCGCCCTCAGAAATATTAAGATTAATTCCTTTAAGAACGTGCAGCTTGCTTTTCCCCGTATCGTATGACTTATGTAAATCCTGAATTACTAACATGAAGTGATGCTTGTTTTATACCCCTATAAGTAGATGATATTTTCAATTTGTTACAAGAACCATAATATATTCGAATATTTTATTGTTTAATTCATTTCACCTTTATTTAAAGCATATTACACAAACCTGTTTAACTGTAAGTCTGGTTTTCCATTTATTTTTTACCCAGAACGCGCTGTAAGCCATTACCCGTGCTGGTTTCATGTAAATGTGGAAAACTTTTACAGTTAAAACTCAGCCAATTAGTATTTACCCCTTTCAAAATCAGTTCTTTTTTTCGAACTTTGTCCCTAGTTCTTTACAAGAAACCGACATTCATGAATGTGAATATGTTTCAAATGTAAATACCAAACATACAAGAAGTTAAGCATTACTTCCACTTTATCCACAGTGATGCTGATTATTTAATTTTAAAGCTATTTTAATATGGGAATTTTCGATAAGAGAGTAAGTTACAAGCCATTTGAATACCCTGAGGTTCTTCAGTTTGTAGAAGCGATCAACAAATCGTTCTGGGTGCATTCGGAAGTGGATTTTACTGCAGATGTTCAGGATTTTCATTCGCAGTTAGAGCCGAACGAAAAACACGCTGTGAAAAATGCGCTTTTAGCCATTGCACAGATCGAGGTGTCTGTCAAGACATTCTGGGGAAACCTATACAATCACTTACCAAAACCTGAATTCAATGGACTGGGCGCTACTTTTGCAGAATGCGAGTTCCGTCACTCAGAAGCTTATTCCCGTTTGGTAGAAGTGTTGGGATACAACGAAGAATTTACGAATGTTATAGAAATTCCTGCCGTAAAAAAGAGAATTGACTTTCTTTCCAACGTTCTGAAACATGCCAATTCTACAACACCAAAAGAATATGTATCTTCTCTTTTATTATTCAGTATCCTGATCGAAAATGTATCTCTTTTCTCACAATTTGCGATCATCCTTTCTTTCACAAGATTCAAAGGATATATGAAGAATGTTTCCAACATTATTGCATGGACGTCTATTGATGAGCAAATCCACGCTAATGCAGGAATCTACCTGATCAACAAAATCCGTGAGGAACAACCGGACCTATTAACAGATTCAGATATCGAGGACATCTACACCTTGGTAGATCAGTCTATTGAACTGGAAGGCGAAATCTTAGACTGGATCTTTGAACTGGGAGAATTAACCGTTTTCTCAAAAGAAGACCTTCTGAACTTCATGAAATACCGTGTAGACGATAGTCTGAAGAAAATCGATATGGAAACCCGTTACAACGTTTCTCCTGAACAATACCGTCCAATGAAATGGTTTGAAGAAGAAGTTTTTGCCAATTCTATGGATGATTTCTTTGCCAAAAGACCGGTAGATTATACGAAACACGATAAGAGTATCACAGCGAACGATTTGTTTTAAATAGGAAAGCGCGAGCGAAGCGAGCGTCAAAACACTAAGTATTAGCGATGCCCTACTGACTAAAAACAAGTATTTCATCATCATATCATTCCTTAGTCCCTCAGAAAAATAAAATATTTCAAAGCATAAAAAATGATCAATGTCATTGTAACCTATACCGTAAAGCCTGAATATGTTTCAGAAAACAAAGCCCATATTCAAAAGTTTTTAGATGATTTTAAAAATCTTGATCAGGAGACATTTGAGTACAAGGTGTATGTAAAAGAAGACGGAGTTACTTTTGTACATTATTCAAATTATATCAATGAAGAGGTTCAGCATGAGGTTTTAAATGTACCGTCCTTTAAGGAATTTCAACGATTAAGAGATGAAAGCGGACTGAACGGTACGCACAAAGTGGAAATTTTACAATCAATATAAAAAGCAACAAAATTCCGGAGTATAAAAACTGCTCCGGAATTCGAAAATATAACATCTATGGAAGAACAAAATTCAAATATATGGTGGCTCAATGAAGAGTCTGAGCAGATGCTAAACAGAGGATATCTGTTAAAAGGGGAAACTGTAGACGGAGCCATCGACAGAATCACCACTGCTGCCGCAAAAAAATTATATAAGCCGGAACTGCAAGCCGCTTTCAAGGAAATGATCGTGAAAGGGTGGATCAGCTTCTCTTCTCCGGTTTGGGCGAATATGGGAACACAGAGAGGTCTTCCTATCTCTTGTTTCAACGTTCACATTCCGGACAGCATTGAAGGCATTACCCACAAAATGGGTGAAGTGATTATGCAGACAAAGATCGGAGGTGGAACTTCAGGATATTTCGGAGAACTTAGAAACAGAGGGACTGCCGTTACAGACAACGGAAAATCTTCAGGAGCAGTTTCGTTCATGAAATTATTCGATACTGCAATGGATGTGGTTTCTCAGGGTGGTGTAAGAAGAGGTGCTTTTGCAGCCTATTTAGATGTAGACCACGGTGACATTGAAGAATTCTTATCCATCAAAGACATCGGAAGTCCTATTCAGAACTTATTTACAGGGATCTGCGTTCCTGATTACTGGATGCAGGATATGATTGACGGTGATATGGACAAACGAAAAGTATGGGCAAGAGTACTTGAAAGCCGCCAGCAGAAAGGTCTTCCTTATATCTTCTTTACCGATAACGTTAACAGAAATAAGCCACAGGTTTACAAGGATTTAGGAATGACGGTGAACGCAAGTAACCTTTGTTCTGAAATCATGCTTCCTTCTACCAGAGAAGAATCTTTTATCTGCTGTCTGTCTTCAATGAATTTAGAACTGTATGACGAATGGAAAGATACGGATGCTGTAAAATTAGCAGTTTACTTCCTAGATGCTGTTTTAACTGAATTTATCGAAAAAACTGAAGGTAACTATTACCTTCAGGGAGCAAGAAACTTCGCATTGCGTCACAGAGCGCTTGGATTGGGAGTTTTAGGATACCACTCTTATCTACAGAAAAATATGATTCCGTTTGAAAGTTTTGAAGCGACTCAGTTCAATGCAAGAGCTTTCAAACATATCAAAGAACAGGCGGAAACTGCTTCAAGAGAATTGGCCAATATTTACGGTGAACCAGAATTGTTGAAAGGTTATGGATTGAGAAATACCACTACGATGGCTATTGCTCCTACTACTTCAAGTTCTGCGATCTTAGGGCAGACCTCTCCTGGAATTGAGCCGTTTGCTTCGAACTACTATAAAGCTGGTCTTGCCAAAGGAAACTTTATGCGTAAGAACAAGTATTTAGCTAAGCTATTGGAAGAAAAAGGTCTTGATAATGAGGAAACCTGGAGAACGATCATGTTGAACCACGGTTCCGTACAGCATTTAAAAGAGCTTACTGACGAAGAAAAAGCAGTATTTAAAACATTTAAAGAGATTTCTCCGATGGAAATTATCTCGCAGGCTGCTCAAAGACAGCAATATATTGATCAGGCTCAGTCTCTGAACCTACAGATTCCTTCTACGATGCCTGTAAAAGATGTGAACTATCTTTATATTGAAGCCTGGAAAAAAGGAGTAAAAACACTTTATTATCAAAGAAGTTCTTCTGTCTCTAAAGAAATGATGGTTAACTTTGTTAGCTGCTCTGCTTGTGAGGCTTAGTGATCATTAATCATAAACATCTGCATAATAAAGCACGCTTTTCAGCGTGCTTTTTTGTTGTTTTAAAAATTTAACAAAAATTTAACATTTGGCAGTGGAAAATTTATTTTCCGTTAATCATTCATCAACACTGAAAATATCCGCTATTCACTCCCTAAGCAGTGAATCAAGTGCCTGTATCACGATATTTAGGTTATTAATATGAAGCAATTTTATATACATTTGTTTAAAATTTACTAATCAAAATGTCTTTTTAGTGAAAATATCAATTAACAATAGAAGCATTATTGATATTAAGCCAACAAGAAATGGAAATTAAGTATCAGTAATTTAAATATCTTTTAAGTAATGAATACATTTTAAAATTGATCGATTTTTAAATTGAATGAAAAATTAAATAATCTTAAAAAACACATACTACAAATTACAGAAAACAAAAAATAAAACAAAAACACAAAAAAGCATAATAAACAACACCATAATGATGAGTGATGAATATAAAAATTAACCCTAAACAAATCCCGTTTAAAACACAAAATACACAAAACACTCCGATTGAAAATTTAATTCTCTATTGACAAGAAATTTATTAATAGAAAAAAAACACACAAAAAATTATTTCGAAATGAACAAGATTATTACTTTAATTTTGGTAATGGCTTTTTGCACCATTACTGCGCAGGTGGGCATCAACACCTCTTCACCTGATCAGAGCTCTGCATTAGATGTTACAAGCACTAGTAAAGGAGTTTTACTTCCCAGAATCAGCAATCTTTCATCGGTTACCAATCCTGCAACAGGACTCATTATTTTTCATACCAATAAGAAATGTATCAGCCAAAACGTTGGAACTCCGGCTACACCGGACTGGGTATGCCTTTCTCCCTATGTCGCAAAATTTTTCTACATGCCAAGTGTAGTGTTTGACACGACAACGACAGCAACAGGACAGACAAAAGACCTGTATACATTGTATAAAAATCAGTTTTCGAATGTCCCTGCGAACGCAAGAAGTGCATCCGCACCCGCCTCGATCCCCTTTTTCCCCAATGCAACAGATCTACATTATTACGTAACCGGTTACGATGCTTCAGTTTTTAAAATAAACAGCATCAGTAACACAGGAGTATTAAACTACGATGTTTTATCGAATGCTACTTCAGCGTCTTTCATCAACATCGTATTTGTCGTAAAATAAACAGCCATGAAAAAGAATTATAAAGGGCTGTCTTTGATGAGCCTGGTTTTCGCACTGCTTACTAATTTACTGTATGCACAGGCAGACAGTACCGAAGTGGCAAGTATTTACGGATTTTATGCCTACTCAAGTTCGCTGATGAATGCGTCTTCAGCACCAGAACTTACCATACAGGGAAATGCATCACACACTGCTACCGGGGTACAGCTTACTCCCGCAAGTTCAGGGCAGTTTGGAGGATTGTTTATCAACGGAAGAACTTTCACATCTGTCAACGGACTTCATGTTGAATTTGAATATGATATGAAAAACGGAACTCCTTTAACCGGAGTATACGGAGATGGTTTATCTTTCTTTCTTTATGACGGAGCGGTAACAAACCCTACCATAGGAGCACCTGGTGCCGGCATCGGATATTCTTACAACAGAACAAAGGACACCTACGCCAGCCAAAGAAAAGCTGGTTTATCAGGGGCCTACTTAGGGATTGCTCTGGATGAATTCGGAAATTTCAAGTCTAAACGTTTTCAGGGTGAATCCAGAATGAATGGTATTACAGGAGTAACCTGGAGCCAGGCTTCAAGTCATATTTCTTTAAGAGGAGCAAGAGGAGCCGCTATCAATACAACAGGATTAGGAGCAGGATTTACAGGATATCCTGTTCTGGTAACCCGCTCTACCCTGAGCAATTCAGGAACAGTAGGCAGGATTCTACAGAGTGACAGAAGTTATCAGGCAACGACCAACACCCTTTCTTCAGTATTTGATCTTCGGAATAATGCAGGAGAATTCAGAAAGGTATATCTTGACCTGATTCCGCATTTTACAAGTCCTACGGTCACTGACGGATTTGATATCAAGGTGGATATCCAGACGACACAGGGCGGAACACCGGTTAATGTCATCAATTATTATCATTATAAAACCTCAGTGCCTTATACTGAAAATGCCAACCCACAGACAACCGACTTTGACACCTCAGATGTTGAAGGAGCTGCAACTTCCCAAACTCTGAATGCCACGGTGCCGGCTGTTTTAAAACTGGGTTTTGCAGCGGCTACAGGAGCTGCATTTCAACAACATATCATCAGAAATGTGAAACTAACCCTTCCCTATGCGGCAGTAACTAATGACGATGTGACTTCTACCTGTAAATTTCAGCCGGTCACTATTCCTGTTTTTAATAATGATATAGCCTATAAAGGGGCGATTAGCATTGCTACTCCTCCAACTGCAAGTAATGCGAATATCGACTACTCTACGTTCAGTTTTACAAAAACCAGTGACACAGATCTTACACTTTATCGTAAAAAAGTGACTCCACAAGGAACATGGTCTTACAATAAATCAACTGGCATTGTAACATTCAATCCTTCAAGTGGATTTACAGGAACGGCCACTATGACGTATACGGTAAAGGGAAGAACGGTAAAGGATTCCAACGGAAAGATCATTGAACCGTATGGTGACACCGCTTACCGGTCTGTTCCGGCAACGATCACCGTAAATTTAAAAACGTCAGGCTGTATCTATTCAGTGATTTCCAACATAATGGTAACGCAGGACGTAAAATAAAACAGCAAAACAAATTGAATAATAAAAAACCATAGAGCTTTCTATGGTTTTTGTTGTGTCCTGTAAAAGAAAAAATAAGTCCGATTGTCTGTTTATTTTAAATCAAATCCATCACAAAAACAGCCCGGACAAAAAAATCCGGGCTGCTGAAAAAATTATAAGTAAAAAATGAAAGACTAGTTATTAAAAGTTATACCGCACTCCGAGCTGCGCCTGGAATCTGGAGGCAAACTGATCAACCGTATAAGGCAGTCCCGGGGTTTTAAAGTTATAGGTAGGATCTCCGGCAGATGGCTGACCAGCAGCTACGTTTCCTACCTTTGTAAACCCAACGCTTGCAGTAGAATTAAAAGTATTGGGGACAAAATAAACTTTACCCCAGTTTTTATTCAGCATATTGGTAAGGTTGATGATACTTAATGAGATCTGGATATTATTCTTAGACTTTTCACTCAACCTGATCTCATCCATAATTTTGAAATCAGCCTGAATATTCCACGGTGTAAAATCTCCGTTTCTTTCCGTAAACTTGCCTCTTCTGGTATTTAAATATTTATTACCACTGACAAAACTTTCATAATCTGCAATCTGCTGTTGGGCAGTTACCAGCACATTTCCGGAAGCATCTTTTATCGGAACAATATATTTTGCGGCTTCTGCTGCATCTTTAAAGATATAGGAAAGTCCTGCAGCCTGTCCTGTATTGGCAATCGTACTGTTGACAAATCCCCATGAGAAAGGATTTCCAGACTGAGCATTAAAATACACATTAGCCGATAATCTGTTCGATTTGGAAATATCGAAGCCATATCCCAGATTGGCCACCACTCTGTTTTTAATTGCAAAATTGGAGGTGGTAAGCTTAGGATCATTCGGCGTCAGAGACTGGTTCATCTGCCAGTTACTTTCCATTGAGTTTCGGATTCCGTTGGTAATATCTTTTGCATCACCATAAGTATAAGCAACGAAGAAATTGAACCCGAAATTATAGGATTTGGAAATCTGTGCCGTCAGGTTATATCGGTAACCTTCCCTGGTATTGGATAAAAGGTAGGCATTGGAAAAGTTACTGTTGATATTGGTCGTATAAACAGGCATTTCATGATTTGTATCATAGCTGTAATACATTACATTATCTGTTTTGTTCACCTGCTGGAATTTCAGATCATAAAGTACTTTCGTATAGATTCCTTCCAGGGTAAGTTTATATCCGGCGAATGTATAATCGAAGGCTAAAGAACTTCTCCATACTCTAGGCATTTTAAAATTGTTATCGATAAGATCTACCTGTACTTTGGAAGAGTTCTGCCATTTCGGAAAATTACCACTTACCAAAGGATCTCCATTGGCCGCAAGCTGTGCAGCGGTAGGCGCATTGTAATCATAACTTCCGAAACCTACTCCGTCATTGTAATAAGCATACCCCAGCCACGCAAAAGGAATTCTGCCGACAAATATTCCCGAACCTCCTCTTACGACTACAGATCTGTCTTCTGTGACATCCCAGGTAAATCCTAATCTTGGAGAAATGGTCGGCTTGGTAAGATAGTCGTTGTTTAATTGGCTAAGTGGCGTATAAGTATAGGTGTTTCCATAATTAGGATCCATAGGAGAACTTTGTACCTGCGGACTTAAAACAGGTTTATTGGGAAGATCCGTATAATCTACTCTTACGCCCGGAGATAGTCTTAACCTTCCTAAATTGATCTCATCCTGAAAATACAGTGAGAGAAGATTCACCTTATACTGAGCATAGGGATTATTGAAAATCGTCTGTCTGTTTTCACCATTAAACGGATAGGTTCCTCTTATCCTCGACGGATTAGAATTATAAAAATCGGCTAAGCTTTTATACGAAATCCTCCCATTAAGAGCATTGACAAAACCATAGTCAATATTATACAATTCATTGTGTGTTCCTAACAAGAATGTGTGATTTCCTGTTTTATAGGTCAGGTTATCCGTGATCTCAAAAGTTTTCTGTTTCATATTAAAAACGGTAGCTTCCCTGTCATTTCCCAATAAAATAGTTCCTCCGTTATAAGCTATTTCCACTTGTGGAAACATGGCATTGCTGGAAGTAGGATCTCTGTAATCATGAATAGAAGAATAGCCCAATACTAAATTATTATTCCATTGATCATTAAAACGGCTCTTCAATTCCAATGTAGTTGAGGAAGACGTATTTTTCTGGATAAAATCCATACTGGCAAACCTGAAATTCGCTCCATCTCTTTCAAGATTCGATGCCTGTGAGAATACGGTATTATTTTTAATGGATAATGTGTGTTGATCATTGATTTTCCAGTCCAGTTTATTAAAAAGCTTGGCACTTTCTGAAAAATTATTGTATCCGTCGAAGCTTCCTGCATTAAAGCCATATTTATTCCGTACAAAATCTGAAATCTGCTGAGCTACGGCATCATTCACCAATGCGTTGGGATCATTCGCATTATAGAATACCGGATCTCTTCTTTTCGTGTATTCAAGATTTGAGAATAAAAATACTTTGTCTTTTACGACAGGCAATCCTATCCTTCCGCCATAGATAACGTCTTCAAAAGCTTTCGGCATTTTTGAATGATCTCCGATCCTGTTGTTTCCGGTAATAGCGGCATTTCTTCCGTACGCGTAGATGGACCCTGTTACATCATTACTTCCGCTTCTGGTCACCGCATTAATACTTCCTCCCAGAAAGTTTCCAAGCTTCACATCATACGGAGCGATATAGACCTGAACATCCTGAATAGCATCCAGACTTATAGAATTGGAGCGTGTACTGCTTCCCGGCATTCCTGAAGTACCGGTCTGCCCACCCAAAGAGGGACTGAAGCCGATTGCATCATTATTAACAGATCCGTCTATTGTAACGTTATTATATCTGAAGTTTGTTCCGTTAAAAGAGTTATTGGCACTTTGCGGCACCAATTTCGTTACATCCTGAATGCCTCTGTTGATATTGGGGAGACCTGAAATCTGAGCCTGGCTGATTCCTACACCATTTTCAACAGTGGTTCTCTTAGAGGTGATCCTGACTTCATCAATGGTCTTTTCACCAGCCCCAATCTCCACAATGGGAAGGTCATTATTTCCAAGAGACAGCTGCAGGTTGGTATTCGTGTAGACGATTTGCGATCCATCGGAAATCTCAATGCGGTAAGGACCACCCGGCTGAAGATTATCTAAACTAAACTGCCCCTTCGCATTACTTTTGGTCTCAAATGCAGTATTGGTGGGAACATGAACCACTTTTACCGTCAGTTCAGAATTGACTCCTTTTAGCCTTCCAAAAATTTTAGAGGTCGTTTCCTGTGAGAATGCAAATCCAAAGGATAGTAAAGCAAAAGCACAGATCAGTTTTTTTTTCATATTTTTTTCTTCTTAGTTGACAGGGCAAAATTAGATTCCCTGAACATGAAGGATGGTAACATACAATTAACATTATGTAACACAAAGTTTACGATTTCCTTAAAAAAAAATTAATAGCCTCACAATATGATCTGATTTCAAAGCCTATTAAGTAAATGAAAACAAGGATAGTATTGATATCTGACATTTTAGGCTTGTATGAACGAAACATGAACAAGGATAAAAAGCAATCAATTTCCGGGGATCAATATTTTTGAGAAGAGCTTTTTTTTATTTTGAAATCAGCAATTAGCAAGAAAGTATAATGATAAAGCAAGACAGATGATCTTTCAATGTATCTCTTTATCATGCTGATTGAATTTAAAACATAAACGATACAAAAAATTTAGAATGAAATTCAAAAAAAAGATTATTTTTGTACGATTGATTTTAATTCCCCCTGATTAGAATTATAAAACATAATACACACAAAAAAATGAAAAAATTTATTCTCATCCTCTCTGTAGGCTGTTTCTCTATGGCTTACGCTCAAAATTTAAATTTTGCAGACGCACAGTTTAAAGCTTTAATTCTAAGCTCCAGTACTGCCAACAACATTGCTAAAAACAGCAGCGGAAACTCTATTGCTGTAGATACCAATGGTGACGGAGAAATCCAGGCTTCGGAAGCTCAACAGGTGAAAATTCTAAATCTTCAAAAAAGTGGAACCGTTACTTACAGCGATCTCCCCAACTCCATTGAAGATGTACAACTTTTCTCCGATATGGAAGAATTGTATATTTACCATACCCGGTCTGCAGTCATTAGTTTTACGGGTCATAATACAATCAAAAAAGTACTGTATACCGGAACAGGTGGTTTTACAGACGCTTCCGGAATCTCCCATACAGTTCCCATCGACTTTTCCTTTGATAGTTGTTCAGCGGTGCAGGATATCAATCAGTTTGCCAGTGATATTAATCTGAATACCCCTCTTAGTACCATCCTAAGATTCAAAAATTGTCAGCAACTTACCGGAAATACAATCATCAACTCTAAAAACATTAAAGAACTGTATCTTGAGAATTCGAATATCACCACCCTGACGTTCAATTCCTGTCAATTTTTAGACAAAATTTCGGTTCCAAACTCAAATACTTTAACCAAAATTTCTGTTACAGGATTGCCACACTCTGTAGGAACCACTATTAACCAAAATATTGAACTGATTGCTGATCATTGTACTAATTTACAGGAGATTATTGCTGATACAGATCATTATGATACCAATGGTGCTTATTTTTCATCTGTTAATCTTAATGGATCAATCAATCTCAAAAAAATCAAAGGGCTCAATACACCAACCATTGATTTCTCAACAACAGGATTGGTAAATCTTGAGGAACTCGACTGTGCTTATTATAATAGGGATGGATATCATACAACCTCAGGAATTTACTTTGGAAATGTATCTTCTCTGAATCTGGCCGGCTTGCCAAAGCTTAAAATATTAAAAGCCTTTAATCAGAAAATCACGAATAATGTCAATTTTAGTGCAGCATCTTATCTGGAAAGTATTGACTTTACAAATTCTGCAGGTTACATGAATTGGTTCAATGTAAATAATCTTTCCCATTTACATACTTTGAAAACGGATCGATCTGAAACTTTGAATACTCAGGGCAATGATGACCTTCAAAAAATTACGGCTAAAAACTGTACGGCTTTAACCAATTTGATTTTTAAAAATAATCATCATCTACAAGAATTGGATCTCCAAAACTGCGTAAGTCTCGAAAGATTAGCAATGGGGTTTTATGTAGCTAACAGCAATGGAATATTCACTGAACTGCACACCATGAATTTGAATCAATGCACGGGGCTTAAAGAACTGGTGGTAAACAATACCCAAATAAATGCTTTAAATATTACAGATTGTATTGCTTTAAAGTCACTGGAACTGAATCAAAATGATTTACTTCCCGCTGTAAATGTTTCCCATAACATCAATCTGGAAGATTTGTCGGTAATCAATTTACCTTTATTATCAAGCTTAAACACTTCAGCCAATATCAATTTAGTCAATGCTAATTTTAATAACTGCCCACAAATTACCGAACTGAATTTTTCAAATTCTCCTACTCTTCAATTCATAGCGCTGTGGAATATGCCTAATCTTACTTTTGCTAATATAAGAAACGGCTCTATTGAAGAAGGGATTGATTTTATGAATTATAACAATAACCTGTCGATGTGTGTAGATGATGCTCAACTTAATGATCTTCAAAATCTATATCCGGATATCACTTTTACGACCAGTTGCGGAAGTTTTTTAACCACTGCCAGTTCAAAAATCAGAAAGAATGCAATTAAAATAGCACCGAATCCTGTAAAAGATTTTGTTACGATAAACTCGGAAGAAAGTATTAAAAATGTAACTATTTTTGATGCCCAGGGAAGAATCATTTTCAATCAGCATTTGAATAATGAAGTGACCAAAATCAATCTTTCGGCACAACCTACCGGAACTTACACCGTAAAAATTAAAACCGATACGACAGAAATTTCTAAGAAAATAATCAAAGAATAGTCTGTTTTTCCGCACCAGTTTGAATGAAAACCATAGATGATTCTATGGTTTTTGTTTTATATTTGTTACCCTAGTTTAATCCTAAAAATATCAGATATGAAATTCGGACAAGTAGAAGACCCTTCAAAAATAGATTTTACACTTCCTAAAGATCATCCCAGAACCAAGGAAATTTTAAATCAAAATAAAAAAGGACTGGAAAATATTTCCATAGGATGTGCTAAATGGAATAAAACCGATCTCAAAGGATTTTATCCCAAAGGAACTAAAGACGAACTGACCTATTATGGTACCCAGTTTAATTCTATTGAACTAAACGCCACTTTCTATGGGATGCCTACTCCTGAACAGGTAGCAGTCTGGAAAGATAAAACCCCGGAAAATTTTAAATTTTTCCCTAAAATAACCAATACAGTTTCTCACTTCAGAAGACTGATTGACGTTACCGAACCGGTGACCCAATTTGCATCAGCCATTATGAATTTTGATGAAAAACTGGGTATGGCTTTTCTGCAGCTCCATGATAATTTTAAACCTAAAGATTATGACAGACTGGAGAAATTTGTGAAAGACTGGCCCAAAGAAGTTCCTCTGGCCATAGAACTCCGAAACACGGAATGGTTTACTGATGAAGAAATTTTCAATACCACCTGCGACCTTTTTGAAGCTCATGACATCACCAACATCATTGTGGATACTGCGGGCAGGAGAGATATGCTTCATATGCGTCTTACGACTCCCAATGCTTTTATCCGGTATGTAGGTGCCAATGCCGAAAGTGACTATGAAAGACTGGACGACTGGTTGAAACATCTGACCCAATGGAAAAAAGAAGGGGTTCAGAACATCTATTTCTTTGTACATCAGAACCTTGAAAAAGCATCTCCATTATTATCTGCTTATTTCATAAAAAAAATGAATGAGGCGTGGAAAACGGATATTCATATTCCGCAAATGGCTTCTGACAACAATGGAACTTTATTCTAATTGATGTACAAAAAGTGCATCTTTCAGCCTGATTTTCAAAAAGCTGCGTCAAAAGCTGTTTTAATGGAAAAATTGTAGTAACTTAGAATGTACCGCCATTGATATAATGGAGGTCTACTTTCTAAAATACAAAATGTCATGGAAAAAGAAATTTGCACGATCAGCATTGCGAGCAACTGGCTCGGCGACGAATATACATTTTACGAAGATCATACCATCAAAAGGGTCTACGATAACCACAGCCTTAGTGCCAACCGTACGGAATGGCTGGAACCTCACCAGATCAGTAAACAGAATAAAGATAAATTGATCAAAAGCTGTCCTGAAGAATTTAAGGAGCAGATCATGCAGATTCTGGATTATCCATAATAAATAGGTAATGAGCGATAAGTAGTACGACCTAAAGAATTGCTACTTATTGCTCACTACTTATTGTTTATTTTTTCTCAAAAGAAGCACAAGGTTCAGGAAAAGAAGTAAAAAATCCAAGGATACCCAAATTCCGAGCTTTGTATTTTCGTAATTATAGGCATCTACCTCTTTTTTAGCAGCGTCGGAAAGTTTTACACTCTGATTGATATAGTTCTGTACTTCTACAATCTGGTCAATATTCTTATTAGGGACTGCATGCTGGGAGAAATAAACCATATTTTTTTTACCCAGATATCCTATAATCCAGTATTCATCGGACTTATCCATTTTAAGATATTCTATCCTGTAATATTCCGGACGTATTTTTCCCATATGCTTGGGCTCAAGATTTCCGTTTTTGGCACTATCCACTTTAATAAGGTAAAAATCCAGCGTTTGAGGAAGTTTATTGACAACCTGAAGACCAACTGAATTATCCACAAAACCTACCGAGCTTTTTTTGATAAACCAGTATGTAAATGTAGATATAGAAAAAACTACCGTAAGTATACGGAACAGTTTTGCCCATTTTGCCAATCTTGCTGATTTTACTTTAGACAAAACCAGAGAAAGCACACAAGCCCAGAAGATAAGAAAAATGATAAATACCATACTGCAAAGATACTGATTTAAGATTTTTCGGGAAGTGTGTTAATCAACATTCCATTCTTTGAAAAACTGATCCAGGAATCCCAGCATATAATCATGTCTTTCCTGAGCCAGCTCCTTTCCTTTTGTGGTATTCATAAGATCCTTCAAAAGAAGAAGTTTTTCGTAGAAATGATTAATGGTGGTTCCATTAGATTTTTTATACTGATCTTTCGTCATATTCAGACTTGGCTGGATTTCAGGATCATACATCGGATTATTTTTAAAACCTCCGAAATTGAATGTTCTTCCTATTCCAATGGCACCGATAGCATCGATACGGTCAGCATCCTGCACGATTTTAAGCTCAACAGGAAGTTCAGCGGAAACCTCTCCTCTATTCTTAAATGAAATATTTTTAATAATAAATAAAACCTTTTCTATAACGTCTTCATGAACGTGCTGTGCCTCGAGAAATTCTCGTGCTATTTTGGGAGCTATTGTTTCGTCACCATTATGAAACTTGGGGTCTGCAATATCATGCAACAGTGCAGATAGTTCTACAACCTCCAGGTTACAATCTTCAGTTACGGCAATTTTTTTTGAAAGCTTCCATACTCTTTCAATATGGTACCAGTCATGTCCTGCTTCAGCGCCTTCCAGTTTTTCTTTTACAAATTCTACGGTGTTTTCGATCGTACTTTTCATTGAGTTGTCAATTCGTTTAAAATAATATTCCAGAGTTTTTTATTATAACTTCTAAAAAAATTGATGTGTCCGATTTCTTTTTTATCAGATTCAGTGGTTTTCACCAGTCTGTAGGAAGGTCTTAGATTTGGATAGGTATTGTTCAAAAGGCTTAGTACCCCTTTTTCAGTAAGCCATGCATCATCTTCCGCCCGGATCACAAAGACTTTCTGGGTCAAATTTTTAGAATAGTCCTCCATTTTCTCCAACAATCTGTTGGTAGATTTCCTGTTTAAAATTAAGGTTCTCCAGTCATATGCGCAATTTTTTGGAAGACTTTCTCCAAGCCCAAACCAATTGGCTGGAAAATACCCTAATAATCCGGTAGTTAAAGGCTGAACAATTCCAAATCCGAGATAAGCTTCAATTCTCGTGCTGAATTTAAGGTTTCCCACGAACGCATTTTGAGTTCCCACAAAAATAAATTCGTCAAACATTTCGGAATCTTCATTCATTCCAAGGATCAATGCTCCTACAGAATGTCCAAGACAATATTTTTTATATCCTGAAAACTCTGCTTTAATATATTGGGTTATGGTTTTGTAGTCTTCAGAACCCCAAATCCGCATTGAAGCTCTAAAGCCTTTCATATTATCCGGTTTTGACAGCCCGATTCCTCTGTAATCATAAGCAATCACCGTAAATCCATGTTCCGAAAAGAAATGGGCAAATGAGAAATACACCTGCTGTTTCACTCCCGTTGCGGAATTGATCAGGAGAAGTTTCCCATTGCTTTTTTCAGGTCTGAAAAGATGAACTGCCAGTGACATCTGATCTTTTGTAATAAGTTCCAGTTTTTCCATAGATAAAAAGAAAAAATCCACTATAAAAGTGGAGATTTTACTTATATTTTTATGTTAAGTTTCTAACTTTCGATATGTGATAAATAGTTTTAGGAAAAGAAATCCGACATTCTTGGAAGTCCGGTCTGTGAACCTTTCCCGCCTGAAACCCTTGAAGAAACCTCATTCCCGAATTTCACACAATCCTCGATGGTATTTCCATGACAGAGTGCAACAGCAAATCCTGAAATAAATGCATCGCCCATTCCCATTTTATAAACGGTTTCATCTTTGTCGTTTCTGAAGTATTTCATTTCGGTTCCGTCAAAATATATCGTTGAATTAGTATCATCTCTGACAAAAACTTTATTGAAATATTTTTTAAGAATTTCCTCTCTCTGCTCTTCTCCGAAAACAGTATGAAGTTCACTGCTTTTAGCAACAATAAAATCGACATTTTCGATAATTCCTTCACTGATCTTCATGGCAGGTGAAGCGTAGAGTCCTACTTTTTTACCGTATTTCTTGGCTTTTCTAATGGTATATTCTACCACTTCCATTGCCACTTCAAGCTGTACCAAAATAAGGTCTACCGTTTGGAAATACCGATCTGCTTCTTCTATATGCTGGATACTCAAACATTTATTCGCTGCAGGTACCACTACAATAGCTGCACTGCCATGGCTGGTGGTCACATAGGCTGTCCCCGTGGATTCCATATCCGTCTCATGAACAAAGCCTACATTTACGTTTTCACCTACGAGATTACGCATGATCTGTTGTCCAAGAGGGTCCATTCCTACACATCCGATAAAATAGACACTGGCTCCTAGCCTTGCCGTTCCTACCGCCTGATTGGCCCCTTTACCGCCAAAGTAACTGTCTGAATGAACAGCTAAAACAGTTTCGTTCTGCTGAGGAATTTTTTCTGTTTCTAAAACCAGATCTATAGAAGAGCTGCCTACAACAATAATTTTGGGTTGTTCTGATGAGAAGTTCATTGGTGTTTTTATGTTAGTTTAATATAATCTATTCAGAAAACTAAGTTTCAAAAATAACTAAATTAATTAACTTATCTCAATAAATTCAGTAATTATCTTCACAGGCTTGTGATCTTTATCATAGGCTATATAGCTGGCATAAAAACCTTCACCATATCCTGTTTCAAACGCGAAAATAGTTCCCGGATGCTCATCCGCAGGCTTCAGGAATGCGTACTGATCGATAGCTCCTTTTTCGTCAAAGAAGTACTCATGGAAAAACTCTTCATAGATTCCCATGAAATCTGCCCCTTTACTGTGGTACAGTCTATTCTCAAGTTCGTTAAGACTATTTTGGGTATCTGCATCCATAAGACATCCCATTCCACTTTCTACAGGATATCCGAAAATTTCCTCATCAGCAAGATCTTTTACATTTTGCCCTTCAGTAACTGCCATTTCCCATTCCGAGATCGCGGCATTGCTGAAAATAATTTCTGCATAGGCTACACAGTTGCTTTCTCTTTCTTTATGCAGCAAAACAGAAAAATCCCCTTTCGGAAATTCTGTAGTGAAAGGCTTCATATCGTTGGTGATCACCGGATCACAGGCGACCAGCTTTCCGCTTGAAAGGTAGATTTTCCCAACTTCAAAGCTTTCCAATAAAGGGCTTTCTACGAAGTTCTTTGAGAATAGCTTTTTTATGTTTTCTAGGTGTGTCATTTATTCTTAATTATTTAAACTGTCAGGCTGAACGGAGTCGAAACCTTCGTTCTTTTCTTCAGAATTATCCGAATGACTTTGATTTTGACAAACAGATAATTCTTTTAACTTTTCCCAATTATCATGGATAACTGCTTCTTTTTTCTTTCTACTCCAGCCTTTTACTTGTTTTTCAAATAAAATAGTCTGCGTTATATCATTAAATCCACAAAAGAAGACTAGCTTAACCGGTCTTCTTTTGTGGGTATAGCTTTCAGGAAATTTTCCGGACTGATATTGAGACAATCGAGTTTCAATATCGTTGGTAACTCCTGTATAATAAGTGCTGTCGAAACATTTTAAAATATATACAAAATATTGCTTTGTTTCAAGATTACAGGCTTCGACTCCGCTCAGCCTGACATTCCGACAAACTTACTGTCTATCTTTTAAATTTACAAACTCTTCAGCTTTTCTTCTAAGATAACAATTTTATCCTGAGCATCTTTCTGTTTCTGTCGCTCAACTTCTACAATCTCAGGTTTGGCATTGGCTACAAATTTTTCATTGGAGAGTTTCTTGTCAACAGAAATAAGGAATCCTTTTAAATAAGCTAATTCTTCTTCCGTCTTCTTTTTTTCTTCTCCTAAATCTAAATTCTCACTCAGCGGAATAGAAACTTCAGTCGCTCCTACCAGAAACGTAAAGCTTGGCTTATCTGTTTTTTCACCAAAATGAATGTCTGCAACATTGGCTAATTTTCTGATCACGGCTTCATTTTCAAAACCTGAAGCACCGGTATACACCTCCACCGCTTCTCTGGGAGAAATTCCTTTTGTCTGACGGTAATTTCTTATTCCTGAAATAATCTCTTCAGCAGTTTCAAAGTTTTTGATCATCTCTTCGTTAAATGCTTCAGCTTTTTTCTGCTGGGCAATAACCAAAGCTTCATCGGTATTTCTTTCAGAAATTAACTGCCAGATTTCTTCGGATTGGAAAGGCATAAACGGATGCAGAAGTTTCATCAGATCTTCAAAGAAAATAACGGTTCTGTCATAAACTTCCTTGGAAACTCCTTCTCCATAATTAGGTTTGATGGCTTCAAGGTACCAACCACAAAAATCATCCCAAATCAATTTATAAATTAAATGAAGAGCATCAGAGATTCTGAATTTCTCAAACTGCTGGTCAATTTCTGCAATGGTTTTATTTAATTTATTTTCAAACCATTCAATGGCTTGTTTATCTGCATCATTCAATGGTTTGTCTTCATGTTTCCACATGTTGATCAAACGGAAAGCACTCCAGATTTTCGTCATGAAATTTCTTCCCTGAACCATCAGGTCTTCATCAAATAATAAATCATTTCCTGCAGGTGCACTTAAAAGACTTCCTACACGAACGCCATCTGCCCCATATTTAGAAATCAGATCTAAAGGATCGGGTGAGTTGCCTAATTGCTTAGACATTTTTCTTCTTTGCTTATCTCTTACAATACCTGTAAAATAAACATTTTTGAATGGAACCTCTTTTCTGTATTCCAATCCGGCCATGATCATTCTGGCTACCCAGAAGAAAATAATATCCGGACCTGTTACCAAATCTGATGTCGGATAATAATAATTGATATCTTTATTTTCAGGATCAAGTAATCCATCGAAAACAGACATTGGCCACAACCAAGATGAGAACCAGGTGTCAAGAGCATCTTCGTCTTGTTTTAGATCTGATGTTCCGAGGGCAGGGTTTCCTGTTTTTTCTTTGGCTAAAGCCAGAGCGTCTTCTACATTTTCTGCAACTACAAAATCATTTTCTCCGTCTCCATAATAAAATGCAGGAATCTGCTGTCCCCACCAAAGCTGACGGGAAATGTTCCAGTCACGGATGTTTTCCATCCAGTGTTTGTAGGTATTTTTAAACTTTTCAGGATAAAATTTAACCTCATCATCCATTACTACATCCAAAGCGGGCTTAGCAATTTCAGACATTTTCAGGAACCACTGAACTGAAACTTTAGGCTCAATAACAGCCCCTGTTCTTTCTGATGTTCCTACTTTATTTACATAGTCTTCTGCTTTCAACAAAAGATCATTTTCCTCTAATTCTTTTGCAATCTGCTTTCTTACATCAAATCTATTCTTACCTGCATAATGCAAACCATGCTCGTTAAGATTTCCATCGTCATCCAAAGCATCAATCATTTTCAACTGATGTTTCTGCCCGATTTCGTAGTCATTGACATCGTGAGCGGGTGTGATTTTCAAAGCACCGGTTCCAAATTCAATATCTACATATTCGTCTTCGATGATAGGAATTACTCTGCCAACGATCGGTACGATTACATTCTTCCCTTTCAGATGAGCATATCTTTCGTCATTGGGATTGATACATACTGCAGTATCTCCGAAAATAGTCTCGGGACGTGTAGTCGCAACAGATAAAAACTCTTCTGTTCCTTCTATTTTATACTTCAGGAAATATAATTTTCCGTTTTGCTCTTTAAATATTACCTCTTCATCAGAGATATTGGTTTTTGCTTCAGGATCCCAGTTGACCATTCTGTAGCCTCTGTAGATCAATCCTTTATTGTATAGATCTACAAAGCTTTTGATCACCTGCTGAGACATTTTGTCTTCCAAAGTGAAACGTGTTCTGTCCCAATCACAAGAGCAACCCAACTTTTTTAACTGCTCGAGGATGGTTCCTCCGTATTTATCGGTCCAATCCCAGGCATGCTTTAAGAATTCCTCGCGGGTAATATCAGATTTACTGATTCCCTCTGACTTCAGTTTAGCAACAACTTTGGCTTCAGTGGCGATTGAAGCGTGATCTGTGCCCGGAATCCAGCAGGCATTAAAGCCCTGCATTCTTGCACGGCGGACGAGAACATCTTGAATGGTATTGTTCAGCATATGCCCCATGTGTAATATCCCCGTTACGTTTGGCGGAGGAATTACCACAGTATATGGTGGTTTCTCATTAGGTTCGGAATGGAAATATTTGTTTTCCATCCAGAAGTTGTACCATTTCTGTTCAGTTTCCTGTGGATTGTACTTTTCTGAAATCTGCATAAAATTCTATTTCTTTTGCTTACAATTTGCAAAAATAGTCTAAAGAAAAAAAATTTTAAGTATGAATTAAAATAATTTTTAACTTTGTTTCTCAAAATTTATCTAACAAACATATTAACATTCAAGAATATGAAAAAATTAATTGCAGGAATTGCATTATTTGGAACATTTGCATTGGCATCTGCACAGACTATTACATTTGATAAAACTACATTTGACTATGGTACGATCAAGCCAAGTGCAGACGGTACAAGATTTTTCACTGTAACCAATACAGGTGACAAACCTTTGATCCTTTCCAATGTAAAGCCTTCTTGCGGATGTACGACTCCTGAGTTTAGCCAGGACCCTATCATGCCAGGAAAGTCTGCGAAAATAAAAGTAGGATACAATACTACTCTTAATGGACCTTTCAATAAAATGATTGAAGTTTTCTCTAACGACCCGGCTAACAGCAGAAGTGTTATCTACATCAAAGGTAATGTAGACGCCAGCGCTCCTGAACCCAAACCCTTAACAGCCGAAGAGCAGAAAGCAGCAGCTAAAGCTGAAAAAAAAGCAGCTAAACTTGCAAAAAAAGCCGCCGCAAAGTAATCTCTACTCAAAAAAATAAAGGAACCGTCTTCAATGAAGACGGTTTTTTTATTACATTTAAATAAGATATTAGAAATTAGAGGCTAGAAGTTAGATTTTAGACATCAGACATCACACTTAGGAACTTAAAATGAGAGGTGAGTTAGAGATCTTTTCTTCATGTATTGGCCCCGCAATCTTTAATTTTTTTAATTTTTTCAATCTTTAAATATAAAAAACATGGACACCAATTTCTCAGATGACTTCCTGGTAAAGGGAAAATTTTCAATAAAAAAAAGCTCAACCGCCTATGAAGGAAAGCTCACCAAGGAGGAAGGAGTGCAGCTATTAATCAAAGAGAAAGAAAAACTCCGCGAGCTGCAGGAAAAACTTTATGCTGACGGCAGCCAGTCTCTGCTTGTCATTCTTCAGGCGATGGATGCTGCCGGAAAAGACAGCCTTATCGAGCATGTTTTCGGAGGTGTAAATCCACAGGGCTGTAATGTGACCAGCTTTAAAACCCCAACCTCTAAAGAATACTCCCACGATTTCTTGTGGAGGCATTACCTTGCTCTTCCCCAGAAAGGAATGATCGGTATCTTCAACAGATCCCACTATGAAAGTGTCTTGGTATGTAAAGTTCATCCGGAATATAACCTCAGCGAAAGGACATGGTCTTCTGTGAAGGATTTTGATGATACTTTCTGGAAAAACAGATATGAGAGTATCAGAAATTTTGAACAACATCTTGCCCAAAACGGAACTACGATTGTAAAAATATTTTTAAATGTCTCCAAAGATGAACAAAAGAAAAGACTGCTGGACAGAATCAACGAACAGGAGAAGAACTGGAAATTTTCTGCAGCCGATCTTCCGGAAAGGGCATTATTCCCGCAATATATGGAAGCTTATGAAACGGCTATCAACGAAACTTCAAAAGATAATGCTCCCTGGTATGTACTTCCCGCAGACAATAAATGGTTTGCAAGAGTAGCAGCCGTACAGATCATTATCGATACCCTGGAAAAGATGAATCTCAAATATCCTCAGTTGGGAAAAAAGGAAAGGGCGGAGCTTGATGAAGCTAAGAAAACACTTGACAACGAGTAAGTTCAGCTTAAATCATTAATTTAAAGTCAATTAAATAAAAAAATCACGAGAAAATCTATAAGCCGGATTTTGTTCTTCCTGAGAAGTGCCTGTTATTTATCTGCGTCTTACATTGCTGCAAAACTTGAGCTGATTACCCCTCGGCTTTCAGGACGAGCCGCCCCTAATTTCCATTGCTGAAAAGAACCGATATACTTATCATTGCACCGCAAAGAGTTTACCTGGTTTCACTACAGCCGAACTGTACTTGCTTTCTGTTGCACTTGTCCTACCCTCACGGGTGACGGATGTTATCCGCTTTGCTGCTCTATGGTGTCCGGACTTTCCTACCCCTGCCGAAGCAGGAATCAACAAGCCGATTTTCTCGCGGTTGCAAAGATACATATTATTTGGTGATATGTATCTTTGCCAATAAGGTTATTCAGGCTTTGATAAAGAAGATCGTTATTTTCAGTTTTTTGACTAACGGAGGGGAAGTGTATTCCTACCAAATATTAAATCTTCTTATTCATTAACTCACTCTCAAATCATCGTTAAATCATCAAAATATTGTCTCAATAAATTATCCTGTCATCATATCAACAAATCACTGCATTATTATTATCTTCGTGCCATTATATACCTATGACTTCCAGAGAAAAAGAATTTGCGCAACTTATTAAAGATAATCAAGGCTTGATTATTAAAGTTTCGCGTCTCTATACCAATTCTCTTGAAGATGAAGAGGACCTGTTTCAGGAGATCGTACTACAGCTTTGGAGAAGCTACGATTCTTTTAAAGGGAACTCCAAAATTTCTACGTGGATGTACCGCGTAGCCCTGAATACAGCCATTACTCTTTTCAGAAAAAAAAGCAAAAGCCTTCCTACGAACGAGCTGGATATCAACCACAGAGATTTTGTGGAAGATGATGATGACAAGCAGCAGCAGATTTCACTTCTGTATACCGTGATCAAAACCCTGCCGAATGTAGAAAGAGCGATTGTAATGATGTACCTTGACGACCTGCCTTATAAGGATATTGCAGAAAACCTTGGGATCACCGAGGTCAATGCGCGTGTGAAAATGAACAGATTAAAGAAAACCCTTAAAGAACAGATGGAAAAATATGCCTGATTTTGATTTAGACAGCTTTAAGAAAACATGGCAGGAACAACCTGTTCAACCCAAATATGACAGCTCCGAAATTCTTCAGATGCTGAACAAAAAGTCGCGCAATTATGTGAAATATATTTTCTGGATCAGTGTGGCAGAGTTTTTATTCTTTTCTGTTCTGGGATTATTTTATTTCTTTCAGGATGAGGAGTCAGACAGTTTCCGTAAGATATTAGAAAAGCTTGGAGCTCAGGAAGCTCCTGAAATAGAAACCAATTTCGATCATGCTTATTTAGCGATTAAAGTTTTAAGTCTTCTGATCACGTTTTATTTTGTTCTGAAGTTTTATCAGAATTACCGCAAAATAAAAATTGAAGAAAATCTCAAAGGTCTCATTATAAGAATCATTAAATTCAAGAAAACGGTTAATGCTTTTATTCTGATCAGTATTGCCTTGCTGGTCGCTTTTACTTTTGTATTTACAGCTTTCATTTTTTATATTTTAAATTCTCAGAATGTACAGCCTTCCAATTCCAATCTCATCATTGTTATTATCGGGATCATTGTCAGTACCGTATTATGTGTGCTTCTGATCTGGCTTTATTACAGACTTGTGTATGGAATTATTATCAGAAAACTTGATCGAAATTTAAAACAGCTTAAAGACATAGATTCTCAGGAAAATTAGCATAAACAGGCATCAGTTCAAGATTTTTCATTAATTTTATTCCACCAAATCTTAAACTATGCCATTATCTTACGTCTATGGAGCTTCTTCCATTCCATTATTGGGACAAACAATCGGAGGAAACCTTAAAAAGACTGTTGAAAAATACCCCAATCAGGAAGCTTTAGTCTGCGTTCATCAGAATTACAGAGCTACATATCAGGAATTTTATAATCAGACAACCGCTGTTGCCAAAGCTTTAATTTTTTCAGGGGCAAAAGCAGGAGACAGAATCGGAATCTGGTCTTCAAACCGCTATGAATGGGTCTTACTTCAATATGCCACTGCCCGGATAGGAACCATCTTAGTCAATATCAATCCTGCCTACAGAACTCATGAACTCACCTACGTCATTAATCAATCCGGTATTCGTTTTATTTTTTCTTCTTTAAGCTTTAAAACAAGCAATTATAAAGAATTGGTAGAATATGCAAAGGAAGTCTGCCCCAGTCTGGAACATGAAATTTTCTTTGATGATAACTGGGAGGATTTTTTAAATAAGGGACAGGATATTTCAGATGACACGCTTCACAGTTTTGAAGACCATGTACAGTTTGATGATGCTGTGAATATCCAGTATACTTCGGGAACGACAGGTTTTCCAAAAGGGGTCACCCTTTCCCATCATAATATTTTAAATAACGGATATTCTATAGGAGTACGCTTAAAATACTCGCAAAATGATCGTGTCTGCATTCCGGTTCCGTTTTATCATTGCTTTGGAATGGTGATCGGAAATATATGCTGTACAGCTCACGGAGCATGTATGGTGATTCCCAATGACAGTTTCGATCCGGATATTACGCTAAAAGCTGTTTCTGATGAAAAATGCACTTCTTTATATGGAGTTCCCACTATGTTTATCGCAGAACTGGCGGTTAAGGATTTTGACACCTATGATTTTTCAAATTTAAGAACCGGGGTCATGGCGGGCTCGGTCTGCCCTCCAGAGATCATGAAAAAGGTAGAAAATCTTATGAATATTAAAGAAATGAGCATTTGCTATGGCATGACGGAAACGTCTCCTGTTTCTACGCAGACGCTCATCGGGACACCATTGGAAAAGCAGGTCAGTACCGTAGGAACAGTCCAGGATCACCTTGAAATAAAGATCATTGACGAAAACGGAAAGACGGTAGAACGCGGTGAGCACGGTGAACTCTGTACGAGAGGTTATTCTGTCATGCTGAAATACTGGAATGATCCCGAAAACACAAAAAAAGTACTGGACGATGCCCGATGGATGCATACCGGTGATATGGCTGTCATGGATGACGAAGGTTATATTACCATCTCAGGAAGAATAAAAGACCTGATCATTCGTGGTGGTGAAAATATTTCTCCTAAAGAAATCGAAGATTTTCTGTATACGTATGTCAATATTCTTGATGTACAGATCATTGGAATTCCGAGTGAAAAATATGGCGAAGAAATAATGGCCTGGATAAAAGTCCGAAAAGGTTTTGATATAACGGAAGCTGAACTTCTGGACTATTGCAAAGGAAGAATTGCTCACTATAAAATTCCGAAATACTGGAAATTTGTGGATGAATTTCCGATGACGATCTCAGGGAAAATACGAAAAGTAGAAATGCGTGAGATCTCTATAAAAGAATTACAACTGGATACATTGAAACAGCGTTCCTAGAAAATCTCCCACAGATATCACAGAGATTTTTAGATTAAAAATAAAGAAAGCCCGGAAATTCCGGGCTTTTACTTATTTATAGATCACTTATTAAAGTTCTTTTCTTAATCTGGCAACCGGAATATTCAGTTGTTCACGGTATTTGGCGATCGTTCTTCTGGCAATATTGTAGCCCTGTTCTTTCAGGATGACTACCAGAGCATCATCGGTAAGAGGTTTTCTCTTATTTTCTTTACTGATCACTTCCTGAAGATGCGTTTTGATTTCTTTCGTAGAAACTTCTTCCCCATCATCATTGGTCAGACTGTCTGAGAACAGGTCTTTCAGATAAATGATTCCGTTCGATGTATCAGCATATTTACTTTTTACTACTCTTGAAATGGTAGAAATATCAAATCCAGTGATATCTGCAATATCTTTCAGAATCATTGGCTTCAGTGATTTCTCGTCACCGGTAATGAAATATTCCTTCTGGAATTTCACAATAGCCGTGATGGTTTGCAACAAGGTATTCTGGCGCTGATTAATAGCATCGATATACCATTTGGCAGCATCCAATTTCTGTTTAATAAATAAAGCGGCCTGCTTGTGTTCCGAAGAATTTTTATCATGAGAATAGGTCGTCAGGATATCTTTATATTCTTCAGAGACTCTTAATGTAGGTGCATTTTTGCTATTAAGCATTGGGATCACCATTCCATCTTTCACCTGAATCACAAAATCCGGAATAATTTCCTGGTTGATGGTGATGGTTTGGGTATCAAAGTTCCCTCCTACTTTAGGGGAAAGCTTTGAAATCTCATCAAGGGCATCTTTCAGATCTTCTTCTTCGATATCGTATTTCTGGATGATCTTATTGTAATGCTTATTGGTAAGGGCATCGAACTGGTGTCTCAGAATATTGGCAGCCAGAGATACGGCTTTATCAGAGCTTACTTTCTTTTCGATCTGAAGCAACAGGCATTCCTGAAGTCCACGGGCTCCTACCCCAGGCGGATCAAGCTTCTGGATATAATTTTCCAGGATATCATCTACTTTTTCTTTGGTGGTATAAATTCCCTGTGAGAAAGCAAGATCATCTACAATCGCTTTGATTTCCCTTCTTAAATAGCCATCCGTATCAAGATTTCCGATCACATATTCTGCGATCTTCTCATCTTCGTCACTGATATTGATCAAACGGATCTGCTCCAGAAGATAATCATATAAAGACTGTCCTTCCGTCAGAAGACTTTCGTTATCAAATTCCTCGTCGTCCGGAGAATAGTTGCTGGATGCAGTTTTATAGCTGGGTTCATCGTCATAGATATACTCGTTGACGTCAAAATCTGTTTCAATACTTGCTGTCCCTTCATCCTGATAAGCGTCTTCAAGAGAAGAAAAATCGTCTTCTTTAGGATCTTCCTTTACAATTTCCAAAGCAGGATTCTCTTCTAGCTCTCTTTCCAGCTCCTCTTCGAATTCCAGGGTGTGAAGCTGAATAAGCTTCATCAGCTGGATCTGCTGAGGTGCCAGCTTCTGTCCTAACTTGAGTTGTAAGTGTTGTTTAAGCATATTAGTCTTTGTGTTTTAACATAACATATTCTACGAATTTAATAAATTAATTCGACAAAAAACACATTTAGCATGATTTTTGCATTATCTTATTAACATAATAAACTATCAGAAAATAAAAAAGCCTTAATTTTTACATTAAGGCTTTTTTTATTGGTCTAGAATTCAGCGCTTTTCGGTGTTCTAGGGAAAGGAATTACATCTCTGATATTGGTCATTCCCGTTACGAAAAGAACCAGTCTTTCCAAACCTAATCCGAAGCCTGCATGAGGTACAGAACCGAATTTTCGGGTATCAAGGTACCACCAAAGTTCGTGTTCATCTACATGCATATCTGCCATCTTCTGTTTTAGTACATCTAATCTTGCTTCTCTTTCTGATCCTCCGATGATCTCGCCGATACCCGGGAAAAGAACGTCCATTGCTGCAACGGTCTTATTGTCATCGTTCAGTTTCATATAGAAGGCTTTGATCTCTTTTGGATAGTCGAACAATACTACCGGGCATTCAAAATGCTTTTCAACCAGGTATCTTTCGTGTTCAGACTGAAGATCAGCACCCCAGTTTTCAACCGGATACTGGAATTTCCCTTTCTTATTTTCTTTAGAGTTCAGTAAGATCTCAATGGCTTCCGTATAGCTTACACGCTTGAAACGTTTAGCGATAACGTTCTGAAGTTTTTCGATAAGACCTTCTTTAGCTCTGTCTTTTTCCGGTTTTCCTTTTTGTTCTTCCTCAAAACGGGTGTTCAGGAATTCCAGATCATCCTTACAGTTGTCCAGAACGTACTGGATCACATATTTTAAGAAATCTTCTGCAAGGTCGATATTGTCTTCAAGGTTGTTGAAGGCCACTTCCGGTTCTATCATCCAGAATTCCGCAAGGTGTCTTGTTGTGTTTGAATTTTCTGCACGGAAAGTAGGTCCGAATGTATAAATTCTACCTAATCCCATGGCTGCTGTTTCTCCTTCAAGCTGTCCGGAAACCGTCAGGTTGGTCTTTTTACCAAAGAAATCCTGTGCAAAATCTATCTCTCCTTCTTCAGTTCTTGGCATATTGTTCAGGTCAAAGTTCGTTACTCCGAACATTTCTCCTGCTCCTTCTGCATCCGCCCCTGTAATTACCGGTGTGTTGATATAGAAAAACTGGTTTTGGTTAAAGAATGAATGCACGGCAAAGCTTACGGCATGACGCACTCTGAAAACAGCTCCAAATACATTGGTTCTGAATCGCAGGTGTGCCTGCTCACGAAGTTTCTCTAAGCTGTGTTTTTTAGGCTGAAGAATGGTATTCTGAAGTTCTTCTGTGAAGTTATCACCTAGAATAACGATCTTTTTAGCAATAATTTCCATTGCCTGTCCCGCTCCCTGGCTTTCTACTACTTCTCCCACTACTTTAAGGGAAGATGCTGTACTGATCTTTTTAAGAATCTCTTCATCAAAATTTTCGAAATCAACAACTATTTGCAAATTATTAATCGTAGATCCATCATTAAGGGCAATAAAGCGATTCGCACGGAATGATCTTACCCATCCGTAAACAGTAATGTCATGATGTAATACTTTTTTGTAATCCTGTAGGATTTCTTTAATCGTCTGCTTTTTCATTTGTTGATTATAAATTTTCGTATAAAATTAACGTCCGCAAAGTTACAAAAAAACAGCGCAACTTGATGACTGCAATCTCTTTTTAAAAAATAGCTTATCCATTCCTTAATTCATAATATATAATTTAAACAAGTTTTAATTAAAAGAATCATGTTTTTTTCCATATCACAATATTCAGCTTCTTTCAGGATTTACCTGTTTCAGATGATTCGTTTGTGCACTTCAGATGCACTTTGCAAAAACGAAACTCATTCCATAATTTTTCCTGTTTTTTTTGAATTGATAATATCTGTCTCAAAGCATTTTTTTAAGTATCAACAATCAAATTAAACCATTGCTTATATTTCAGATTTATTCTCAGGAATCATCAGCCAGACTGCAAGATATAAAAAAAGTTTACAGAACCTAAGCAACAGATACCTTATGTTTGTCATGATACATCACCTTCTTCTAAAACTCATTAATTTGTAAATAATAATTATTTATATTTGAGAACAGATATGGATACTTCACTTCGGCAAATAATAAAAAATACGATTTCAATTTCTGATGATGATCTTGATTTTATGGCTTCTCTTTTCAATCCTACAGCATTGAAAAAAGGTGACTATTTTTTAGAAATTGGTAAGCGTTGTGACCAGATTGCTTTCATAAAAACAGGAATGTTACGAATATTTTACCCTAACGCCAGAGGTGAAGAAACAACCTGCTATTTTTCTTTACCCAATGAATTTGTAACCTCTTTTTCAAGTTTTACAACGCAAAGTTTATCTACAGAAAACATCCAGGCCATTCTGCCCAGTGAATTATTTGTCATCAATAAGCATGATCTGGAAATGCTTTATCAAAAAATTCCGGCGGTTCAGGAATTTGGAAGAATAGCTGCCGAAAATCTGGCTATCATTATGGAAAAACGAATTTCTCTTTTTCTGAATAATTCTGCGGATGAACGGTACCAGTTTTTATTGAAAAATAATCCTATTCTGATTCAGAAAGTTCCTTTGCAATATCTGGCTTCCTACCTTGGCATGTCCCCACAACATTTAAGCAGGTTGCGAAGAGGCATTTAATGTGTTTCATTTCTTAGCAAATGTTCAGTAAAATACAAGCAGCATACACGAGTTTTGTACCATCAAACAATTTAAACAACAGGTACAATGCAAGTTTCAATAAAAAAAAATTTCGCAGGAGCAGCCGTTTTCCTGCTCACCCAGAATTCCTACGGACAAGAAAACAAAGACTTTTTATACTCAAACCGTGTTAGTGTTTTAGCAGGTCTGATTCAACCGATATTGCTGAAAGGCGGCAATATTGAAGTGACTTACTTTTCAAAAAAAATGAGTTTTGATTATTCCCATGGCTTTTTATTAAATATGTCGGGAGGTACCATTACAGGCGATGCTAAAACTCAACATTTAGCTTATCATTTACCGTACTCAACAGGTTTTGGAGTCGGCTATCGTTTTACTTCATATTTCGATGTAAGAATCGAATCAAAAATGCATAGCTGGGAAGTATATTATGATGGAGAAACTCAAAATAAATCCAATTTGATAAAAGCCTATAAAACGTATTCGTTGGGGCTTGGTGCCTATTACCGATATATGCCCTTCCATAAAAAAGATAATTGGCTGCAAGGGATTACAACCAGTACAAGTTTGCGCTGGTGGCCTAATGTAGCCAGTAGTCTTACAGATAATAAATTCACCTATTACAATAAATTCTCAAACAAAGATGAAACATTAAAAGCATCAAATATTGGAATCGCCGGCTCACAATTTCTGATCAATTTAAGTATCGGCTATACATTCGGAGAAAAAAAACAACAGATAAAAGAGGAGTGATCATGCTACCGGCTTTATAATAATATTAGTATGAATAGCTGCATCTGGGCTGGGATAAACATTCAGCCAATGCTTATTAATTGAATTTCCAATAGTGTTACAGAAAAAATGAAAAAGATCATTCCCCTGCTTATCATTACAACAGTTATTGCCATGACTTTATATACGTTTTACTCGTATATTTATTTATCTCCCGGCACAACTGTTTCGCCTCAGCAAAAGACCGAGTACGTCAAACACCATATTTCAATCGCTGTTCATGCAGGATTTGGTGCAGTAGCCTTACTTTCAGGTATGTTTCAACTAATGAAAAGATTTCGGGAAAAATTTCCTGCAGCAAATATTACTTTACGAAGAATATATTATTTTTCAGTATGCATTAGTGCCGTTACGGGTCTCTACGTGGCAACGTATGCTCAAGGTGGTTTAGTAAATAAAATAGGCTTTTTTCTCCTTGATCTCATTTGGATTTTATCAATAATTCAGGCGGCTGTTGCTGATAAGAAAGATGATATGCCTGCCTTTAGAATTTGGATAGTCCGCAATTATGCGCTTACATTTGCATCGGTAACTTTGCGCTTATGGCTGGTATTGATCTGGAATAGGTACAGTTTTGAGTATTCTCATTTTTCTGAAGTATATCAAACATTAGGCTTTCTTTGCTGGGTTCCCAATCTGATTTTTATTGAATGGTTCTATCTGAGTAAAATAAAATATCAGCCAAGGTAAAATGTGAGTTTACACAATTTCCATTCCAGTATCCGGGCTCTCTTATGAAGAATTCTAACCTACTGGCCTTTCATTTACTGATCATAGATCTTATGAAAACCCATGTTCGAGAGACTACAAAAAGACAGCGTAACTTCATGAGTACGCTGTCTTTTTGAAAAAAATCATTTATCAATTATTTAACGAATAACTATACTTCAAATAGTATTTAATTAAAGAATATGCTCTTTCTCCTCTGCTTTCCATTCCTGATTTTCCATGCATGATAGCAGCTTGGTACATCAAATTGCCACTTCGGAAGTATTAAAACAATCAGGATCACATCAATATGAGAAAAAAGTCCTAATCCTATGGTGAGGTAAAAAGCCCAGCCCGCTTCCTGAAATCCTACTAAATATGTAAATGCAATCAGTAAACTCAATCCCCACATTTTCGAGATAAATGCATGAGTACACGTTTCTTTTCCAAATTTCCAGATGCTTATTATATAGCAAAGGGCTTCCATAATGAGGAGTAAAAGAATTCCCGGCCATTCATTTTTAATTAATTCAGGATTCAGAAAATAAGAGGCAAACCCCAGTGAAAGCCAGAAAATAAGATCTGTCTGGCTGTCCAGTCTTCTTAATTTTTCTGAGGAAACACCCACTTTTCGTGCAATAATTCCATCAAAGATGTCGGTTAATAGTCCGAAATACATCAATGCTACAATTAAAAATCTTGATTCTATGCCTTTGAAATACGCTAATAACAAAATGATTGGAGCAAGGATAAACCTGATTCCGATAAGCAGATAGGGTAACTTTTTCATAACTTTTTATTTTTAAAATTCCAGTTGATCAAAGGCATTTTTCTTTTTCCATTTTCATTCCAAAAGCCAATCTGTATTCCCTGTGAATCTTTACAAACATTAATTAAAGCCACCTGAATGCCTCTGCACTTTTGACTTACATTCGCAAAAGTAGAAATGGCGGCACCTTTTGTGGTATGATGAAAATTGTATAATGGTGAAATGGCAACTCCATTGATCACGGAAGGTGCGCCTATATTACTTGATAAGCTTAATTCCAAACCGTTAGTCACCGTAGGCTCCATATTAACAATAGATAGTTGCATCCCATTAATTGTATTCATTTTATCAGGTAAAGGTTCTGAACCAATATCATTAATTCCCCAGTTATCGATGGATGTAATATTGACAAGAAACAGTACGGGAAAGAAAATCCCTAAACCATTAAAGCCTAGCTCAACCCCATTAATTTTCTTAGGCTGTATTTCCTGATCAATCTCATCGTAATATTTAATGAGCATTCCATTCACATTTTTAGTTGCCTTCGAAGGTGAAAAAGCAATAAACTTTGGCTTATCCAAATTAGCATTTAAACTGTCCTGAGCATTGATGATACATACCATAAAAAAGCTGATCATCATTAAAAATTTTGTTTTCATAATTTTCAATTTTAAAATCCTATTTTTAATTTTCCGTAAACATTATCTTTATGGGTAAGTCTAAACGTAATCCCTGCCGTGAATCCTTGTATTTTCACATTACTGTTGTTATAAGATTTTGAATATCCTATTCCAATATCACAGGAATTAAATAATGATATTCCGACTACAGAATAGGCATGGGAGAAAGAAGAGCCCGCCTTAACAAATAAAAGTGTTCCTATATTATAACTCAAATGCAGGTCCGGAATTCCGTGTATTTTACCCTGATCGCCTACTACTCCATACCCTGTTCCTAAAAAAAGTTTATCCTGATTTTCACCTCCATCCATCAGAATAAATTCTACCCCTCCACGCAATACATGTTTGCTGGCATAAGAATAATCTATATAATAAATCGGCTGGATCTTTTGTTGTGCTTTCACCTTTAATAATAAAAACAGGCATGATATGGCAAGAATTATTTTGTGTTTCATTTCTTAAATATTTCTTCAAATTTGAAAAGAATATTCACTTTCTTAAATGTGATAAACCATTAACATTTTGCTTACATTTGTGAAAATCACAAAAGCATGTATCAGGAACTTTTACTTAAGGAAATTCGCAGAAAAATTGGTGACAAATCTTTGAATGATGAGATTGCCAATATTCTCAATATAAGTTATGATGCATCGCATAGAAGAACCTCTCTGAAAGCAAAGTTCAGTTTTGAAGAAGGCTTGGAACTGGCCAGATATTATCAGATTTCTCTCGATCAATTGATCACTTCAGACCAGCAGCTGTTGGTTCGGAAAACTTCAGTGGTAAACGAAACGGAAGATTTACAGTCGTTTTTTCAGAATAATCTCAGCATTTTTGAAAATCTGCCGCTTTCTGATGAGATGACCATTTATTATTCTGCTAAGGATATTCCCTTCTTTTATACGCTTTCAGACACTCTCCTTTCCCGCTTTAAAATTTATGTCTGGATGAATCTGCTGAATGCAAAACAGGTTTTTATTCCTTTTATGCAATTTTCGCCTCCTCATTTTGAATCCAATACTCAGGAACTCAAGAAAAAATATGAAGCACAAAATATAGTGGAACTGTGGAATGACAGGACTATTTCCAGTATTCTGCAGCAGATCTTATTTTATTATGAAACCGGACTTTTACAAAAAAATGAAGCTGAAATTATTCTGAAAGAACTGAAAGAATTGATAGAGTATATTGAACAAAAGACAGAAAACAATCCAAAATTTCAATTGTATGAAAATGAACTGATGCATCTGTCCAATGACATCTTTTTTCATCATCCGCAACAATCACTTTTTGCCTTACCGGCGAATATGTTTGGCTATATTTTGATTAATGATGCAAAAACGTGTATTGAAACCCGAAATTATTTTGAACATCAGATCAAGAATTCAAAATCTCTGAATACTTCCGGCAACCGTGACCGAAAAATATTTTTCAATAAAATGTACCAGCAGATTGAACATTTAAAACAAAAACTGTAATATGAAAAACCTTCATAATGGTGAATTTTTTGGACAGACCAATGAAACCCTTCGTTTTGATGGGCTGACCATTACAGATACGGAATATACCCATCCTTACGTGGACTGGCATTATCATGAAAATGCTTATTTCACATTTCTGCTGCAGGGCAATATGACGGAAGGGAATAAAAAAGAAATCTATGACTGTCCGGCAGGCACACTGCTCTATCACCATTGGGAAGATGCCCATTACAATATTAAACCCGACCTATTTACGAGAGGGTTTCATCTGGAAGTTACTGAAAACTGGTTTAAAAAATTTCAGCTCTCAAAAGATTCTATCGAAGGAAGTTTTAATTTGAAAAATCCAGCTTTAAAATTGTTAATGTACAGGATTTTCAGAGAAACGAAATTGAATGATCTTTCTTTTGAACTGTCTGTTCATGAACTTTTGCTGAATATTTTCGGTGAATTATCAAATAAGGTTCAACCTCATGATAAAAAGCCTGGCTGGGTACGCAGGATTGATGAAATTTTACATGAAAACTTTACGGAAAAACTGAATCTGACAGACCTTTCTACCACATTGGATGTGCACCCGGTCCATCTGAGCCGGGATTTTCAGAAACATTTCCATTGCAGTTTGGGAGCGTATATCAGACAACTAAAGGTCAATAAATCTTTAACCCTTCTCAATACTTATCCTTCTTTAGCTGAAGTGGCTCTGGAATGTGGTTTTACAGATCAAAGTCATTTTATAAGATCGTTTAAAGAACATACGGGAATCACTCCATTACAGTACAAAAAACTACTTATAAAGTAATAATGTTAATTTCATTCTATTTTCTATCAACACTTGTTCTTACTTTTGTTCAGATAAAAAAATAAAATGAAATCTATTCTCCTTTTTGTTATACTTCTTAGTTTTGGACTTTCTTCAGGTCAGTCACAAAATGTTACAGATCCCGATGCCATCATTCAACCCATTCATAAAAAATACAACAACCAAATTGTTTTTCTCGATAAAACAATATCTCCGGACCAGATAAAAGAATCTGATTTCCTCAAAACGATGGTGTTTCAGGAAGATAAAGATCTTGATATCCGCATATTTATGGATAATTCTTTAGTCAATTATCTACATCAGATTGATCCCGCTTTATCCACTGACGAATTACTCAAAAAAGGAAATTATCAATTCAGTTTCTCTGTAGACGGAAAATTAATTTATACAGAAAATTTAAATACCGGAGCAGGATTACCGGAAGACAAAAAGAAGAAAACGACTTTTAGAATTCCTTTATTAAGTTCAAAAAATGAGGATTCATGGGGGAAATATATGTGGATGAGATTTTATCTGGGCAATGGCGGAATTGATGCATTGACAGAAGGAAATCATGTATTAAAAATTGAAATAAAACCTTATTTAAAAATGCCATCACTAAAGGTTGGCAATACCATTGCATCAGGTGAAATTCAATTAACAGTTCCTCACAAAAATACTTCGGAGCAGCAGGTGGCCATTCAAAAAATAAAACCCAACAGCGGATGGAAAGTGTCTGATGAAAAATTTGATCAGGAAAAAATCAGGCTTTTAAATACAAAAATTGCAGAGAACAGGTTCAGAGATATCACCAGTATTGTGGTCATTAAAAATGAAAAGCTTCTTTTGGAGGAATATTTCAGCCAGTCAGGAAGAGATTCTTTGCAGGATACACGGTCCGTGGGTAAATCTTTTGCCTCAACTTTGATGGGTATAGCTATTAAAGACGGGTATTTTAAAAATGAGAATCTCATGCTGAAAGAATTCTATGATTTAAAGAAATCCGAAAATTATTCTTCCAGCAAAGATAGTGTGACGATAAAAAGTCTGTTAACGATGAGCTCAGGTTTTGACGGAAATGATGCAGATGAGGAATCTCCGGGAAATGAAGAAAATATGTATCCTACAAAAAATTGGGTGAAGTTCGTCCTGGATTTACCCACTACAGAAAACAAGCCTGAAAAAAACTGGAGCTACTTTACAGCAGGTGTGGTACTTACAGGTGATATTTTGGATCAGAAAGTTCCAAAAGGTCTTGAAAACTATGCCGGAAAAAAGTTATTTCAACCTCTTGGAATCACAAACTACAAATGGCAGTTTACGCCTCAGCAGAAGCCTTCTCTGGCTGGTGGACTTCGTATGAGAACATTGGATTTTGCAAAATTCGGACAGCTTTATAAAAATAACGGGATGTGGAAGGGTCAGAATATTATTGATAAAAATTGGGTAAAGAAATCTTTCACCAATTACTTCACGGACAATCAGGATTTCGAAGGCTATGGGTATTTATTCTGGAGAAAAGTTTATAAAGTCGGAAACCAAAGTTTTGAGACGTATCAATCCAGTGGAAACGGGGGAAATAAAATTATTATTTTCAAAGAAATCCCACTTGTCATCGTTATTACGGCAAAAGCTTACAACAAATCTTACGCTCATTTACAGGCGGATAAAATCGTTGAGGAATATCTGTTGCCCGCTGTTTATCATAAGTAATGAATAAGAAGTAACCTTCAATAAAAGATGAGTGATTAGCAATAGTCACTCATCTTTTTTCACAATGTTCTATTCTGAAAGGGTTCCCCTGTATTTGCAGCTTTGCCAGAAGATAGAATTCTCTCAGATGGAGAGCCATTTATATCCTAAAATCCGTACATAGATACTTTGTCGTTCAGGGTAAAGATAAGATTGTTTCAGGAAACCCATGGTTCAGCATCGGAAATTATTTCGTAGCTCCGTCTGGATACCATCCTGTCTGTATGTATTATTACGATGTAAAAATTAGAAATAAATTGGTTTTCCACGAAGGAAGAGCACAGGAAAATAATCGCTTCTGATCCTGTAAAGGCCAAAACGGGGAAATATTTCCTGATAAGTAATGTGAAAGAAGGGAAGTTTCAGATCTGCTATCTGAAAAACTGATTATTCGTCTTTTTTAGAGGACACTAAAAAAACATCGATAAGTCCTTCCGGAAGTTGCATTTTGATGAATCGTTCTTCTCTGTCTACCTCAAGAATCCAGTCTTTAATGATAGGAATCACTACTTCTTTTCCATCAAGATTGGTTACGAAATAGTTTTGGGCAGTCTGGTCGTTCACAGATCGTATGACACCGCATTCTTTGCCATTTTCATCAAGGATATCGAAACCGATGATCTCATGATAGTAAAACTGTTTTCCGGTAAGTTTCGGAAGTGTGGCAAGCGGTAAATAAACGCTTTTTCCCAGAGACTGATCTACTAATGCTTCAGAAGAATTTTTGAAAGCAAGGTTCAGCGCATCGTTTTTGCTCCACGCTGATCTTTCAATAAAAAAAGGAACCAATAATCCGTTGATTTCAACGAATATTGATTCCAATTTATTGTAAAGCTCGGGTTGATCGGTATCCAGTTTAAGGATAACGTTTCCCGCAAGGCCATGTCTGCGTGTGATTTTTCCTAGTAAATAGCAATCTTCTTTACGCATACAGGTATTTTTTAAGCTTCAGTGTTTTCTTCAGTTTCAGCAGCAGGAGCTTCTCCTTCTGTAGCTTCTACAACTTCTTCAGCAGGTGCGTTAGCAGCTTCTTCAGCAGCTTTAGCATCAGCTTCAACTTGTGCAGCAGCAGCCACTCTAGCTTCGTTTACTTTAACTTCAGCATCTAAAGCAGCTTTCTTAGCGTCAGCCTGAGCTTTAGTTAAACCTTCTACTTTACCTTGTACTTTTTGTTCTTTAGATTCTAACCAAGCACCGAATCTTTTTTCAGCTTCAGCTTCGTCAAAAGCACCTTTAGCAACTCCACCTTGTAAGTGTTTTTTGTAAAGGGCACCTTTATAAGAAAGGATCGCTCTTGCAGTATCAGTTGGCTGAGCACCGTTGTTTAACCACTTTACAGCAGCATCAACGTTCAAATCGATAGTAGCAGGGTTAGTAATTGGGTTGTAAGTTCCTAGTTTCTCGATGAATCTACCATCTCTTCTAGCTCTAGAATCTGCAACCACGATGTGGAAAAAAGGCTTACCTTTTTTACCGTGTCTTTGTAATCTGATTTTTACTGACATAATGTTGTGAATTTTACGGGAACTCGTCCCAGTTAAATATTTAAGAGTGCAAAGATAAATAAAAAATTTTATCCGACAATTATTAAATGTAACAATTTATCAATCTCTCAATGTAACCGTTTTTTGGACTTTCTTATCAAGAAATCATTGCTACATTGTTATATTATTAGATTGGTATATTAATCTACTTTTCCCATATAGAAAAGCCCCAGACATTTTTGATTTTCTTCAATGGTCAAAGAGTCTTTAAGGTGATTGACAAGACCTGGAGAACTCCAGTAACTGCCTACATTATTGGCTGTACACGTTAAATACATATTTTGTACGGCCATAGAAACGGCTGCGATTTCTTCCCATTCAGGAACCATTCCACTGAAATTAACGACAATAGAAATAACAGCATCTGCTTTATTGATTTTAAAGCCGATATCCTGGTATTTTTTCTCTAAAAAAGTCTGCTCGGATTGTGTAGCCTTGTAAATAGCCTGCATTTCTGATGCCAGCTTAGCCTTTTCCTCCCCTTTGAACATCTTAAAACGCCAGGGTTTTGTACGCTTATGATTCGGGGCTAATGTTGCTGAATGGAGTATTTCCTCTATAATTTCCTGAGATATTTCGGTTTCAGAATAATCTTTCGGGAATATACTTCTTCTTTGTTCTATGATTTCTTTTAAAATTTCCGCTTTATTCATACTGCAAATTTACAATATGTAATTGAATGCATTACATTGATTTAAGCCTGATTTTTCAACAATGCGTTCCGGTTTTTATACACTTTATAGTGTGTGAATAAAAATGTGAATACAATGACCATGACTGCTCCCCGGGAAATCCATAGCTCCAAGCCATCAGGGACAGATCCCGGAAATGATAAGTAGAGAAGACACACAGTGTACGTGAGTCCGGCATTGATCCAGGAACGTTCCGGATCAGGATAAGCTTTTATTGTCATTGGCTGGTTATATCTCAGAATAGGAATCAGCTTATGATGGTCCCAGATCAGTAATATAATCACAGCAATCATCATGAGAGACGTGATGACCCATGTTCCGGTAAAGGAAAGACTGATGGTAATGATCCATATATTGCTTAATATTGCTAAAAACATCAGAGTTCCAAGAAGGGCCAACCGCTGAGTCATCAGCAAAATTCCAGCGATAATCTGAGAAAGTCCTAAAAAATTCCAGTAAAATCCTGTCTGATACATGGCTTCAAAGAAGTACCCTATTGGTGTATCTGTTGAAAGGACGGTAAATCTGTTTCCGATTAATTTTGTCAGTCCGGAAGGAAAAAAAGCAAATCCTACCAAATAGCGTAAGTGGATCATCACCCACTGATTAAATCTATTGGTTCGTAATTTTTCAAAGGTCATGGTGTTCGGATGGCAGGGTTGAGTTTTGGGTTATTGGTTTTAGGGTAGTATTAGTGTTTGCCGGTTGCTAAAATCACTATAAAAATCTTTGCAGTAGCATCTTTATTCTTTATTCTTTATTCTTTATTCTCATGTCTAATATCTCATGTCTCTTATCTCTTATCTCTTATCTCTTATCTCTTATCTCTATCAAATCACCTCCACAATCTCCTGATGAATATTATTCAAGGTAAAAGCATCGCCGGACTTCATTCCCATCATCTTTTTGGCCATTGGGCTTTCGGGCGAGATGGCATAAAAACGGTCTCCTTCAAAAAAGAATTCTCCTAATGAAACTGAAATATAGAACCGGGCCTTGTTGGTGATCACCAAAGAACCCAGCTGTATCATTTCTGTGGAATTATTCAGAACCTTTGACATATTTCTTTTAAGGTCATTCAAAGCTCCCAGCTGGCGCTGCATCTGGTAAATCTCTTCCTGCATTTCCTCTCTCATGCTGTCATATTTTGGCGTCTTTTTAATATCACGACTTGCTTCCAGGGTGAACTCTATGAAATTTTTAAGTTTTTCAATTTTCTCAGAGATAACTGTTTTGACATAATTTCTTATATCACTTTTCACAAATACGATCTTCTCCATAAATCTAATCTTTACATAAAGATAATAATTTTTTAAAATAACAATTGATATTTTCGTTCTCGATAAAAACAAGTAAGAATTTCCTAAAAAAACTGATAATGTGGAGTCCTAAAATGGGTTACTATTGATGTTATGGATTAAACAGTTTTTTTGGCTCTTAAAAAATGGACACAAAAAAACCTTGTATTTCTACAAGGCTTATATTTCTTTATTTTTCAGAGATTTTCTTAAGGTCTCCCAGTCCCTGGTCAAACATGGTTTTCATATTCATATCCATCATGGGTTTCATGATTTTCATCACCGTATTCAATTCATTGTCTATCGACCACGTAACTTTTGTTCCGTTTCCTTCAGGTGTCAAAACAAATTTTGCAACAGCGTTACCTTCAAAAGGTTTGATAAAATGAAGTTGAGTTACCAGTTTATCATTGGGTACAATTTCGGTAATGGACTGCTCACCCTCTCCTACTTTATCATTGCCTTTCCAGTGGTAGGAATCTCCAACTTTATCACCAGTTCCGGAATAGGTGATGACAATATCTTTATCGGCTTTTGAAAATGGATCCCATACATTGTATTCTTTTAATGAACCTACGTGCTGCCAAACTTTTTCTGTCGGAGCATTGATGACTACTGATTTTTCAAAGTGATAATTCTTACTGAAAGCCAGCATGGCTATCACTGCGTATACAACAACTAAAAGGATGATTACGCCAAGAATTTTTAAGAGTGTTTTCATAGTTTTGATATTTTGTGTTACTTGTTTTATTTTTTCACCTTAAAAACTGAGAAACAGGAGCCCTGTCAATGGTCAGTATTTTATGATTTATTGTTTTCAAAATTAGTCATTCCACCCTTTTCGTCTCTTTTCATATGACAAGATTATTAAAGATAAAGCATTTTTGTCACATCCTGATATCGGGGCATTATTTTTGTGCATTTCAGCTGTGATTCCCAATGAATCATTAAATTTACCTTACCTAAAAATCGAACAATGAATATTTTAACAGAGAAATTTACGACACCATATCACTCAGCACCTTTCAATGATATTAAAAATGAAGATTTTCTTCCTGCATTTAAGGAACTGATCAAAAAATCTGAAGATGAAATTAATGACATTGTCAGCAATTCCGAGGCACCCACTTTTGAAAATGTCATTGAAGCTTTGGCCTATTCGGGAGAACAGCTTGATGTGGTTTCCAATATCTTTTTCAATTTGAATTCTGCGGAAACAAGTGATGAAATTCAAAAGCTGGCTCAGGAAATTTCTCCGCTTTTAACTGAATATTCTTCAAAGATCTCTCAAAACGAACCTCTTTTCAATAAGATCAAAAAAGTATACGACGAAAAAGAACAATATCATCTTAATGAGGAGCAGAAAATGCTTTTGAACGAAACGTACAAAGGTTTTGTAAGAAGCGGTGCTCTGCTGAATGAAGAGGATAAAGAAAAACTACAGAAGATCAACATGGATCTGTCTTTAAAGTCACTGCAGTTCGGGCAGAATGTTTTAGCATCTACCAATGCTTATTTCAAACAGATCACGAATAAGGAAGATCTGGCAGGAATTCCGGAGGCTATTCTCGACCAATATGCGGAGGAAGCGAAAGAAAGGGAACTTGAAGGCTGGGTGGTTACTTTGCAGTATCCAAGCTATATTCCTTTCATGACGTATGCTGAGAACCGTGAACTGAGAAAGGAAATTGCTCTGGCAAGTGGTAAAAAATCTTTTGACGGAGGAGAATTTGACAATCAGGAACTGATTAAGGAACTTCTTCAATTAAAACAGCAAAAAGCAGAATTATTAGGCTATCAAAACTATGCAGATTATGTTCTGGAAGAAAGAATGGCCAAATCTCCGGTGAAAGTTTTTGATTTTTTAAATGAACTTTTAACGAAAGCGAAACCTTATGCAGACCAGGAGATTGAGGAATTAAGATCTTTGGCTAAAGCTGACGGAATTGAGGAACTACAGGGCTATGACCATACTTTCTATGCTGAAAAGCTCCGCAAACAGAAATATGATTTCAATGATGAGGAACTGAAGCCTTATTTCCCATTGGATCAGGTACAGGATGCTGTTTTCGGACTGGCCGGAAAACTTTTTGGACTTCACTTTAAGGAAAGAAATGATATTGAAAAATACCATGAGGAGGTGAAGGTGTATGAAGTTTCTGAGGCTGGAAGTGTGCAAGCTGAAGAAAAGTTCAAAGCTTTACTCTATGTAGATTATTTCCCAAGAAAAGGCAAAAGAGCCGGAGCCTGGATGACGAGCTATAAAAATCAGTATAAAAAAGACGGTGAAAACTCCCGTCCGCATATTTCTATCGTTTGTAATTTCAGCAAACCAACAAAAGACACTCCTAGTTTACTGACTTTCCAGGAAGTAACCACTTTATTCCATGAATTCGGACATGCCCTTCACGGAATCATGGCCGATACACAATATCCAAGTCTTTCCGGAACTTCTGTAAAATGGGATTTTGTGGAACTGCCTTCTCAGTTTCTTGAGAATTTCTGCTATGAACCTGAATTTTTAAAGACGTTTGCCAAACATTATAAAACCGGGGAAATACTTCCTGATGAAAAGATCGAAAAGATCGAGCAGTCCAAAAACTTTATGGAAGGTTACCAAACGATGAGACAGCTTGGTTTCGGACTTCTGGATATGAGCTACCATACAAAGGTGGCAGAACTGGAAGGTGAAAGCGTGAAAGCGTTTGAGGATAAGTACACGAAGGCAACAACGCTTTATCCTACCAATCCGGAAACAGCGATGAGTCCTAGTTTCTCTCATATTTTCCAGGGTGGATACTCTGCGGGTTACTATTCTTACAAATGGGCTGAAGTTCTGGATGCAGATGCGTTCCAGTATTTTAAGGAAACCGGAATTTTCAATCCGGAAACTGCTGCAAAATATAAAGTTCTTCTTTCTTCAGGCGGAACAAAAGACCCGATGGAGTTATATAAAAGTTTCAGGGGAAGTGAGCCGAAAGTGGAGAGCTTGCTGAAGAGAGCGTTTGGATAAAATAGCGGGATACGACGATGATACAGGAATTGAATCAGCTAGGAATTATTTTTAGACAATCATTAGAAATAACCCTTAGTACTATTGGTCATGAAGATATTGATCTTATTTTAGATAACCGGGATGAGGCGGAATTTTCAAACGCATGGACGCAGGCGTATCAATCTTTCGAACAGAAAATAATGGGTCCTGAAATAAAGACTACCATTGATGAGATCCGAAAGGAAATGTTTATGCTCACCTTCGGAATTACCAAGTCATCTGACTTATCTGCCTATATTTCTGATGATATTGATCTTATTTGTTCCTGTTATGTTCACGGTGGTGAAAACAATTGGATAGCCCATTTACTTTTTACTTATCTCCACCATCAGATTCCGCAAGGAAAGCTGATAGAAACAGATCAAACATTAAATGACTTAATCAAAGGAGCTACTGAAAGGTAGCTTCTTTTTGAAATACAATACATAATAATCTGGGGTTCTTCAATTGAATTTACTCTATTCAAGCACTCATCCATTACAGACAAACATTTATGAAACCACCCTACAAGATAAAACTGGGACTTTTACTTTTCACACTAGGTTTTCTAGGAATTTTATCTCTTTTAACCATGGAGATTCCCATTATAGAGAAACTAAAAACTGACATGGCAGAGGTCTTCACTCCCTTTCAGTTCAAATTGCTGGTCCTGCTTAACCCTACTATTTTATTGATTATTTTTACAGTCATTGGAACTTTAGCTTATGATAAGGTTGGATTTAAACTGCCTGTCTTTGAATATTTAACCCGAAAGAGTAAAGTTTCTGTTGATTATAAAAATATATTGAAATTTGGACTTCTTGGAGGAATACTAAGTGGATCGTTATTATCTTTTATTTCATGGATCTTTAATTCTGACATTCCCCAAGCGTTAAAAAACTTTACGCCTAACCTATTAAACAGATTTCTTTATGGAGGAATAACTGAAGAAATCGTCATACGTTTTGGATTAATGACTCTTTTCGTGTGGCTATTTCACTGGATTTTCAAGACCAAAAATGCGATGATTTATTGGGTTGGAATTTTACTTTCATCCCTGTTATTCGGGCTTGGGCATTTACCGATCGTGAATGGTTTGGTTGAAAATCCTTCTTTTAGTCTCATCCTCTATATTATTTTAGGAAATTCAGTGGGTGGAATTATATTCGGATGGCTATACTGGAAAAAAGGACTTGAGTCAGCCATGATTGCCCATATCGTCACTCATATCATATTTCTGATCACCGGAGTCTGAAAATAATGGAATAAGAATTTTTTACAGGGGAAAACATTTCATCAATCATAACGATTCAAATCTTTAGAAACATTAATTGTCAAATACAAGAAAACCCCATCAAAAAACGGAACAAAAATCTGAATTGAAAACTCACTGATTTAATTTTGTTTTTTGTAATTTCACAGCAGTAAAAAAGCTGCTTTGAGCAGCTTTTTTACTATCGAAACTATAACAACAGAAAACACTAATGACAGAGAAATTTCCGGTAATCCACAGTACCCTTTCACCAAAAGAACTCAACAATCTTATTCAACAACAATATCATCTGAGTAACCTTACCGAATGTAAGTTATTCCGGGCTGCCATGAACCATCTTTATATCGTTACAGATGGAGAAGAAAAATATGTGTTCCGGGTGTACACTTTTGACTGGAGAACATCATCAGAAATAGAAGAAGAATTAAGACTTTTAACTCATTTAAAAGAAAATGGCGGATCCGTAGCCTATCCCATTGCAGACCAATCCAATCAATATATACAGGAAATAAACGCGCCCGAGGGAAAAAGATTCGGGGTATTATTTTCGTATGCAAAGGGAACAAAGACTGCAAAATTTTCAAGCCAGGCCAGTTTTGTCATAGGTCAGGCATTAGCAAAAGTTCACCAGTCGACAGAGAATTTTGCACTCCACAGAATCACCTACAATACCCAGAGTTTACTTTCAGATTCTCTTTTAAGAACCAAAATGTTTTTCAAAAGCACGACGGATGACCTTCTTTTTTTAGAAAGGCTATCCGATTTCTTAACTGAAAAATTTGACAATGCAGACCGGCAATCCATGAGATACGGAGCCATACATCTTGACGTTTGGTTTGACAATATGCATATTGATCATGAAAAAGAGGTAACTTTTTTTGACTTCGATTTTTGTGGAAACGGCTTTTTATGTCTTGACATTTCCTACTTTTTATATCAGTTATTTTCCACCAACATCAATGAAAACGACTATCGGATCAAAGCAGAAAGCTTTTTAAAAGGGTACGAAACAATCAGTGAAATAAGCAAAGAAGAAAAAGATTTTTTACCTTTCGCCTGTTTAGCCATCATGAATTATTACATCAGTATTCAATGTGACAGATTTGAGTACTGGACGAATATTTTCCTGAATGAAGACCATTTAAAAAGAATGATAGGAAATCTGAAACGCTGGATGGCGTACCATAAAATCGAAATTGAATAATATAAAAACAGAGAAACAACCATAGGTACAGCGACTACAATACAATCTGCAAACATGACAAAAAATTACTTCCTCCCTTTTTTTATTCTATTTCTATTCAACCTGAGCTATGGACAGGCTCCCCCATTACCACCAACTCCTCAGGAAGTAAAAGATTTTAAAGCCAATGGAAACTCTGCAGTTAAAGTAATAGAAGTTAAAGCTAAAAGCAATAATAAAGCGGAAACTCCCAAAAATACCATTCCAAAATTCAGGATATCCGTAAAGGAGTCCACCGATAAAAATTCCATTTATTATTTCAAAAATATTGAAACTCAAATAGCAAAACTGGATACCCTTTTGTCTGAGGAACAAATCATCAGCCTTACCCAATACAAAATATATACAAATGCAATACACCCAAAGGATCTGGACAGTTTAGCCAATAAGGCTTATCAGCTCAACGAGAAAAAAAACTATTCTGAGGCTATTGAAACCGCAAAAAAAATACTTATTCAAAGCCCCAACAACATCACCGCCCACAAAGAAATGGCCTACGCCTACAAGCGGCTTGATCAGAATGATCTATCTAAACTCCATTTTTCAATGATGGTGAAAATAATCAATTCGGTTCTAAAATATGGAGATGGAAGCCGCCAGACTCCGTATATCCTCAATAATTTTTTTGAAGGGCTCTCAATCTATGAAGCAAAATTCGGATGCTTTCCCAAAAAGGTAACGTTACTTTTGACTACCGAAAAAAAACTTTTAGGCGGCTACGATTGTTTCCACATCATGCGTTTTTCAGATTTGACGCACTGGCTGCCCTCATTGGAAGAAGAAGATTATACAACAGAACAGTAAAACAAATATGCCCTTATCCAATAACACCCGATCTGCCACACTCTAAAAATTAAATTAAATTAAATTAAATTGAAGAAACTAATAAGCCTTATCGCTCTGATTTTAATCTGTATCAATGGATATTCACAAAATACCTACGTCTTTTTTGGATCATTCAACCGGGATAAAAACACCGAAGGGATTTACGTTTATAAGCTGGATACTGTCAAAGGTAAATTATCCAAGGTAACATCGGTTAAAGGAATTTTAAACCCCTCATTTCTTACTTTATCGCCCAATGGAAAATATGTATTGGCCTGTACAGAAAGTAAAACGCCTAATGCAGGAAGTGTGAGCAGTTTTAAATTCAACCCGAAAGATGAGACGCTTACTTTTATAAACAGTCAGAAAAGTGGGGGCGAAAATCCTGTGTATGTGACGGTTCATCAAAATGGCAAATGGGTGGTAAATGCCAATTACACAGAAGGAAGTGCTTCCGTATATCCTCTTTCTGAAGATGGAACCCTACATCCTGCGGTACAGAATTTTCAGTTTTCGGAAGGAAGTATCAATGAAGACAGGCAGGACAGATCGCATGTTCATGCCGCAGTTTTTTCACCTGACTTTACTCATCTATTCTTACCGGATCTCGGAGCAGATAAAATAAGATCTTATACGTTTGACACTGATAAAGCAGAACCTATGCAGGCAGCTCAACCCCCGTATATTCCCACCACTTTAGGAGGTGGACCAAGGCATTTCACCTTTCATCCCAATGGAAAATTTGCGTATTGTATCGAGGAATTATCCGGAACGGTCAATGCTTACCAATATGAAAACTCTAATTTGAAAAGTATTCAAAGAATCAATACACATACAGACGAGAACAAAGACAACTTTGAAAGTTCGGATATTCACATTTCGCCCGACGGACGCTTTTTATATGCCTCCAATCGGGGCGCTGAAAATAATATCGCCATTTTCTCCATTCTTGAAGACGGAACGTTAAAAAATGTCGGATACCAGTCGATTTTGGGGAAACACGCAAGAGTATTTGACATCGATGAGTCCGGAAAGTTTTTAATTATAGCCAACGGCGGGAGTGGAACTATTGTTGTATTCAAACGGGATGCAAAAACCGGTTTGTTAAAAAAAACCGGGAGAAAAGTGAAAATTAAAAGTGCTTCTTGTGTAAAGATCAGAAAGTACTCGTCTACTTAAATATTCATCCCATCGATATAAGTGAAGATGACCCGAATAGATAAAGCTGACTTTCTGGAATTGGAATTATCCAATGGATTATTTAATTTTGATATGATCCGCAGGACGAAACTAAAATAAAAAACCAATTCCTATGACTGAAAAATTCAAAAAAATATCAGACACTTTTTTTACGGTTTTAGGAATAGTCGTAGCTGGAGGAGGAATACTGTTTGTTGTCTTTATAGAAAACCCTGTAAGGTATTTTTTTTATGCTTTATTTCTCGTAATTGTCACTAATTTTAAGAGCTTCCGGAATTTCAGAAATGATTTTAAAAAAGTGGTCAGTAATTCCCTGATTGCAACAGGGGTGGTTTATCTTGCTTTAATTACTGTATTATCTCTTTCTCCGTTTCTGAAAATCCTGGAGTTTAAATGGTCTCATCCCGATTGGAAACCGGCGAATGCCCTAATGATACAACCATTTACTTCCTGGGACAACGGTTACAAACGAAAAGGAAATTCCTACGTCACAATTGATTACCAATATCAGTTTAACGGAACAACGTATAAAAATTCAGAGCCTGAAGCTTTGTACAGATATTATCCCTTTTGGAACGGGAAAAAAAGTCAGGAGCTGGTCAACGAATTTTCAAAATCAGTTTCAGAGAAAATACAGAAAAAGGATTATCTTATTCTCACCCATCCTCACCATCCTGAAAAAAGTAAACTGTTTTTATCCGCAGATTTATTTTATTTTCAGGGGTCATTATTTTATGATGCCGTGACGGGTCTGGTCGGATTTATTCTGATCTTTTTAGGAATTATCGGAGCTATTTTTCTGTGGTCATTGAAGAAGAAGCACAAGTAGAAAATGATCCTGATCAATGCTGAAAAAATCAACCACATACCTAGTCTAATCATTATTTTTTGATAATTTTGATCGTATTATGACAACCGTTGAAGAACTTTATAAAACATTAGACCAACGCAGACGTCCGGAAGACGTCGCGGAAATGATTATTGAGTTATTAGAAGATAAGATTTCTAAACATGAACACACCATTTTGGAGAAAGCCGCTCAGGGTTCTCTGAAAAGAAGTGTGTTTGGGTACACTTCAATGCTGGAAACGTTCGGCCAGGCCATCGGCGCAGAAAAACAGATTCATAAAGCGATTGAAATTTTCAGAATCAGTGAAGGAGAAAAAACAGATTATAACAATGCTGAAAATATTGAAGCCTTTTTAAATCAAATATCACCTCTGATTCAAAAATCTGTAGGACAGAATGATTTCAGATCGGACAGACTTAATAAAATTCAAAGAAAAGAAGCCGGACTGGATCTTTCCAAAAGAAATTACAACAAAAAATGGCGTCTTTTAAAACGAATTGAAAAAAGACTGTCCCAATTTATTCATGAATCTCAAAAGATTGAATTTCAGAAAATTGCAAAACACGGACTTTCACACACGATTCATCCGGAAGATTTCACTGAAGATCTCAATACAGCATGTTTCATTGCCTATTTCAATGCGAGAAGCGGCCTTAGAAGTACCTTTACCAATCAAAGTCAGGAAAGACCGTTTGATGAAATATGTGAGGTCCTGTTCAACCGATGCAAAGAAACTCCGGAAAAAACCAATTGGCTTGCGGTCTCCTATATCTACACCAGCGAGGAAGTTTTGCAACATCTGACCGATGAACAGAAAGGAGCTCTGCTGGGCAGATGGACCGATATCCTTCAGGAGATTGCAGCGTTTCTTGGAGAACTCTGGGATCAAAACGACATCAACAGGAAAACAATGGCTGTAAAAGCGGGCAACGACTCTACAACATGGAATAATACTGCAGGAGCCTGGAATAAAGCAAGAGATAGCTGGATGAACCTGATCTATGCTTTGGGAATGGAATATATTCTTGAAGATATCAGTTTTGGAAAAGTCATGCGACTGATGGCAGCAGATGTCATCGCATGGCATCTGTCAGGCGGCGGAAAACTGGATCCCAATACAGAAGTCTGGAATAGATTACCTTTGCCCTGGGAAGTCTTTCAGGAAAAAGAATTCTGCAATAAAAAAATGATTGTTGAGGCTTGCAGAAAAGCAGATATTGATCCTGAAAAATCAGGCTGGATTGCCCCGCGGACTCATCAGGTAAGCCCATTTAAACCTACCCCAGAGCTCGTACACGGAGTTACCGTTTCCAATCCGTTCCTGGCTTCGGTTTTAAGAAAAAATAAATATTTCTCAGGCAAGATCTGAAAAATAATACCGTAAGGATAGGTTAGTTCAGTGGTAGAATTCCCGGCTCTTCACCCGGGTTGACGCAGGTTCGAGCCCTGCACCTATCCAACTTCTGATATAGCTCAGTGGCAGAGCACCCGGCTCTTGGACCGGGAGGACACAGGTTCGAGCCCTGTTATCAGAACATCAATAAATGTTTAGCATAAATTACTCATGATCCTATGAAAGAAAATAAATACGACAATTTATCCTTTTTCGAACAGTATGAAAAAATGCTTCGCTCCCAAAAAGGATTGGAAGGAGCAGGGGAATGGCCTGCGCTGAAAAAAATGCTGCCGGATTTTAAAGGAAAAAATGTTCTTGATCTGGGATGCGGTTTCGGCTGGCATTGCCGTTATGCTATAGAACACGGAGCAAAATCTGTTATCGGAGCAGATCTTTCAGCAAAGATGCTTGAAAAAGCCAAAGAGATCAACCAACTTGAGGGTATTGAATATGTACAGGAAGCGCTTGAACACCTCCATTATCCTTCGGGAAAATTTGATATGATCCTGAGCTCTCTGACTTTTCATTATATAGAATCATTTGATGCCATGGCTCAAAACATTTACAATTGGCTTCAACCTCAAGGACATTTCATATTTTCTGTTGAACATCCTGTTTTTACGGCACAAGGAACGCAGGACTGGGTGTATGATGAAAATAAACAAAAACTACATTGGCCGGTTGATCTTTATTTCACACAAGGAAAAAGGGACACTACATTTTTAGGAGAAAATGTCATAAAATACCATCGAACATTGACAACTTACCTGAACACTTTGTTAAAACTGGGATTTAAAATCAATGAAATAATAGAGCCGGAACCCAGCGAAGACCTGTTGAAACAATTTGATGAAATGAAAGATGAGTTACGCCGTCCCATGATGCTGTTAATCTCAGCAGAAAAATAACAGAGCGTAATTTAGAAACCGATATCATTTGGAATAAAATAAGCCAAAAAATCTCATCATGAATATTACGTGTGATCTATGTAAAGAAACATTTACAGCATCCCCGGATCAAATGGCGTTCATCTCTTATTCACAGAAAAAAGGGATGCGCTTTATCATGCTGGAATGCCTTTCCTGTTGCAGCAGTTTTTCATTGAATCCGATGACGATGGAGCAACCCATTCCAAAAAAAACAGCAGATGAAGACGGGCTGAGATGTCCATGCAATAGCTGTTACGGGCTGCTTTCTTATGTCGATGATTCAAAACCCTTCTGGGGATGTGGTGAATGCGGAACAGTATGGTTCTCCAAAGCAGATTTATTTCAGTCCATCACCAACAGCATTGAAAAATACCCTTACCGGGCAAAAGTCTACACAAAAAAAGGAAATAATTTCCATCCTGTTCCGTTAGAAAATGAACCTGAAAATTACGAAGACGTCGTCGCTCAGGAAAAAACAGACTCTAAATGATGTTAAAACTATAAAAATCAAAATATAATCATGTTACTAGCCATCCTGCTTCCCTTCCTGTCTTTCATGTTCAGAGGGAAAATTTTAACCGGAATCATCTGTTTAATTTTACAAATTACAGTCATCGGCTGGCTTCCTGCTGCTATCTGGGCTGTTTTATCTTTAAACAACGCAAGAGCGGACCGTCGCAATGATAAACTGATCAGAGCTATGAAAGAAAATCAAAGATAAAATGGGGCTGTTATGCTCTACCAAAAATAATAAAATGATCAAATCGGTCATTTTTTTTATCAATCACTATAAAGTATAACATAGTAATAGTAATTAATTATATCTTTGTATTACAAATTAATAATAATGATAACTAAAAAACTTTTAACAGCCTTTCTATTTTTGCTATTTTATTATCAAAACACTAAGGCTCAGACCTATGAAAAGAAAATAGACAGTCTTATACTAACCGGATTTGGCAATCAAAATGAACCCGGTGGCGCATTTCTGGTATCAAAAAACGGAAAGACCATTTATCGCAAAGCTTTTGGAAAAGCCAATCTGGAGCTGGATGCCAACATGACCCCAGACCATGTTTTCCAGATCGGATCCATGACCAAGCAATTTACTGCTGTAGCGATTTTGATGCTTGAACAGCAGGGGAAATTAAATGTCGGTGATGCCATTTCAAAGTATATCAAAGACTACCCTTCCGGTGACAAAATCACCATCCATCATCTGTTGACCCACACTTCCGGAATTAAAGATTTTACAAAAATGAAATCTTTATCCACGATTGCACAGAAAGAAATGAAGCCCGAAATGATGGTTGATTTCTTTAAAAACGAACCTGTAGATTTTGCTCCCGGAGAAAAATTTGACTATAATAACTCGGGATATGTCGTATTAGGCTATATTATTGAACTGGTTTCAGGGCAGAACTACGAAGATTTTATTAAAAAGAATATTTTCGAAAAAGCAGGTATGAGTCATTCTTACTATGCTACCGACCGACAGCTTATTCCTAAAAGAGCTTACGGCTATCATCAGAAAGACCATGGATTTGTCAATAAAACCGTAATCAGTTTCAGTGTTCCTTTCTCCTCCGGTTCCCTGATGTCTACAGTAGACGATATGCTGAAATGGCAGCAGGCTTTAAACCGGAATATCCTCCTCAATACAGCTGAAACAAAAAAAGCTTTTCAGAAATATAAGCTGAACAGTGGCGAAGAATTTACCTATGGTTACGGATGGCACCTTAAAGATATCAACGGAACTCCGGACAGGGAACATGGCGGAAGTATTTTCGGGTTTAAAAGTATGGGGGTGTATATTCCTTCTGAAGATATTTACGTTATAGGATTCAGTAACTGTGATTGTCATTCACCGACGGAGATCACAAGAAACATCGCAAAAATTACGTTGCAGTCGGTAAAAAAATAATCAAATAAATGAAGATTACAACACCCAAAGGAAGGATTATTGAATTTCAACAAAGTACAGAAAACTGGCAAAGCCATGAGTATATCACGGATCATCACGGAGTACAAAGTAAAATTCCCGTTTTCATATTTGAAGACCTTTTTTACCGGGAATATTCTGAAACCATGGACTTTGAAAACGATCTCCGGCAGTTGATTGATTTTTATCTGGACCATCAGGAGAAGATCCTTTCTCAGACAAGAATGGCGGTTGATCCTATGATTGTTCATAATCATGACATGGGCAAAGATGAAGTGAATTATATCATCAATCATATTGAAATTACGGGTCTTAGCCGATATGAATTTAAAATTGATTTTGTATTCCTGTACGGCTATGTTTACTACAATATCTCTTACTTGTTTCTGTCACCTGAGGATTTTATCATCACCAAAATAGAGCGTAGCTACAATTATTAGATATTTTTAAAACAAATAAGAGAATCAATACGATCTTATCCATAAGTTTTACGCCAGTGTACTGATCAGAAAAACAATATAAATTTGTCCTCAGAATGATGAATTAGTATATTTACTGTCCAAAATTAATATGAAAAAGACTTCCCAAATCTTATTATTGCTGATCAGCAGTTTTGTATTTCCACAGAAACAGTTTACGATTGAATTGACAGCTCCCGCATTTGAAAAAGATTCTCTGCTTTTAGTTCCTCCTTCCAGCTCCAGAAATATCCTGTCGCTTTACAACCTGAACGTTCAACCTGATAAAAGTGTATCCTCAATCGCAAACGCCAAAGGAGCCCTCATAAGAATTCAACCTCAAAATACAATCAGTGGGACAATTCCCTGTCCTTTGCCTATGATGTTCATGGCACCAAAGGAAGACGGCAAAAGTTTCAGTCAGTCAAAACTGTTTTTTATTGAAGAAGGTCTTTTAAAAATCAAGATTAATGATCAGGACTTATCATTGGTTTTGTCGGGAGATGCGTCAGTCAATAATGACTATAATACGTTGAAAGAATATTTATTGGAGGCAGACGGAAAACTGAAACCATTCGAAAAAAATGATCCTGCAGATATAGAAAGCAAAGGGAAACTCCTTCAGGCCTATATCAAAAAACATCCCGGATCATACCCTGCTTTTTGGGAAATCGTCAATGATCTTTCAAAATACGGTTTTTATAAAATTTATCTCAATAATCTTCCGTTATTTTCAAACAAGGTAAAAACTTCATCCTGTTTTAAAAACTTCGAAAAGATTCTTTCGCTGGAAAATTCAACTGACGTAGGAGGAAGTTTCCCGGAGATAAATTTTGGTTCTGAAGGTAAAATCACAAAAGCAGGATTCGCAGATTATAAAATCACGCTCGTCGACTATTGGTCTACTGCATGCAAACCGTGTATTCAGGAACTCCCTGAACTTGTTAAAATGTACGAGAAATACAAAGATAAAGGCATGAATTTCATCAGCATTGCTGACGACAGAACCCAGCAGAGAATCGATCTGGGGCATAAAATATTCAAAGAAAATAAAGTTCTCTGGAAAAATTATTTCGACATCAATAAAGAATTTCCCAGAAAACTCAACGCCGCGGGTTATCCACTCTTTATACTTGTGGACCGCAACGGAAAGATTATTTCAAGAGAACTGGGCGGACAGGAAAATTTAGAAACCATAATAAAGCAGTATTTAAAATAATTAAAGCTGAAAGGTTTTTCGTTTTCCCGAAGGAAGTATACTTTCAGAAACTTTTAGAATCGAAAATAAAACCATAAACAGACAAACCATATTGATGACCAAAGCTGCTGAGAAAGCCGCATGATAGTCCTGCAGCGAAGGTTTTAATCCAAGGAAATAATAGAAAACACTGCCTACCACAATAATTCCTAAGATCGCAGCCACCTGCTGAAAAGTATTATACACTCCGGAAGCATTTCCTGCAAGTTTTTGTGGAAGTCCAGACAGCGCAATGGTAGCCAGTGACGGAATAATAGAACCGACCCCCAATCCATGAAAAAACAGGAGCAGACAAAGAATGAAAAAAGGAGTTTCCCTGTCAAATAAAAGAATCTGCAAAATAAGAACAGTCATGATCAGGACCAGTCCGGTCACTAAAAACTTTTTCCCATATCTTAAAATAAATTTCGCCGAAAATAAAGAAGCCAGGATAAAACCGACTCCCTGAAAAACAATAATTTCTCCTGCATTCAGCGAACCTATCTGCAGCCCGTCCTGGAAAAATAATGACAGGATATAGAAGTAAGAATCCAGCATGATGAAGAAAAAGGAAACTGCCAGAATTCCCAGATTAAAATTTTTGTAGCTGAATAAGGTGAAATCAATCAGATAAGATTTCCCCCGTTTTAACCTCATCTTTTGAATGGCGACAAAAAAGAGTAAAATAACAATCGAAAATATAAGCAATACTATACTCCCGATCTGAATTCCCTGATGTTCAGACAGGGTAAGCGCATAAGTAAAACAGAAAAGTCCCGAAGCTAAAATAATGACGCCAAAGAAATCAAAGGTACTTTTCTCAGCATTAGTTTTAGATTCAGTCAAGATGGCATTGCTAAACCATAAAGCCAGCAGACAGACCGGAATATTGATCAGAAAAATCAGTCTCCAGGATTCTTCCATCAGTGTCATTGAGGAAAAGTAACCGCCAAGAAACTGTCCCAAAATAGTGCCCAGACCAATTGTTATTCCGTACCAACCCATAGCTTTCGTTCTTTCTTCATGACCTGCAAATAAAATCTGTATCATCGAAAGGACCTGCGGAGACATAAGCGCCGCACTGATCCCCTGAATAAACCGAGAGATGACAAGCAGAGCTGCACCGGATGAAACTCCGCAAGCTACCGAACTCAACATAAAAAATACCAGCCCGATCATAAAGATCTTTTTTCGTCCGTACATATCCCCTAACCTTCCGCCTGTAATAAGAAATGAAGCAAAACCAATCAGGTAAGATGCAATCATCAGTTGCATTTCTCCATGGGAAGCATGAAGATCACGCTGAATAGATGGAATGGATACATTGATGATGAAAATATCCATAATCGTCAGGAGCTGACCGGACAATATCACCATCAATTTCAGATTTTTAGAATTCATTTTTATATAGATATATCTATTTATAATTAAGAAAAAAATTTAAGGCAACTGGGCCTCAATTATTTGTTGAATAGCGTTAAAAGAATCGGTATTTTTATCAATTGTGGAAGTCACTACCGCTCCCTCTATCAGCAGGAAGATACTTTCTGTGATTAAATCAGCATTCAGGTCTTTTTTATTCTCTGCATATCCGCCCACCAGTGTTCTGATCATTTCTTTCTGCTTACCCTTATGCTTTTTTGCAAAATCAGAAACAACCGGACTGCTGTCTCCCAATTCAGCAATAATCTTAATGAAATGACAGCCTGCAAACTTTGAGGATTTCTGTAATTTTTTACGGTAATCTATCAAAGAGAGGATTTTCTTTTTGGGTTCAGAAATTTGTGCGGTATGGTCTTCAAAACCCTTGAACCATTCCAACTCTTCCTTGATGAGGTATGCCTGAAGAAGATCATTTTTCGAAGTGAAATGATTGTACAGCGATCCTATGGCAATATCCGCTTCAGCAATAATCTGATTAATTCCGGTGGAATTGAAACCCTGTCTGTAAAACAAATCTGAAGCTACCCTGATAATTCTTTCCTTTACTTTTTCTTTTTTCATCACGAAAATTTTTACAAATCTACGTTAAAAATAGATAAGTCTATCTATTTTTTAATTAAATGAAGAATCGTTTAGTTTAGTCGCTTAAAAAAACAAGTAAGAACCCTATCAAAATATTGCTTCCCTATTTATTTTTACTCCTCATATTAGTACCTTGCAGTCAGTCAAAAAAAGAAATGATGCAACAATCCAATCCGGTCGTCTACTTTGAAATTCCAGTCACTGATATGAAACGTGCCGAGCAGTTTTATACTTCTGTTTTTAATTTCCGTTTTGAACAGGAGAATGTTGATGGCTATGAAATGTCGCTATTTCCATTTGAAGAAAAAAAGAGTGGAATTACGGGAGCTCTGGCCAAAGGTGATGTATACCAACCGACAAGGGATGGTGTTATTATTTATTTTAAAACAGAAAGTATCGAAGAATCCCTGACCAGAGTGCTGAAGAACGGCGGGAAGATCCTTTATCCAAAAAAGACCAATGAACAGTACGGATTTGCGGTCGCTGAATTTGAAGACTCCGAAGGGAACAGAATGGCTCTTCATGAAACCCTTAAGAAATAATTAATCATTGGCTGCATAACATTTTCAGTTATAATGCCTACATATTTCGTATCTTTAGTTACCACATTACAAAAAAAATCATGTGGTACAAAGCAATGGCAGAAGAACTGTATTTCATCAAAACCAATCCGAATATTGCTAAAATCAATTTGTACAATAAGCTATGCCGTGAAGAGGAAGAAATCATCAGATTTCTTCATGATGATGCTAAGGTAAGTCTTGAAATCATTAAAAATAAAATCAAAGATTCCATAGACCAGCTTTCCAAAGAAGAACTTACAAGTCTTTTTACCTGGTTTACCAATGCCTATCCCAAGGACAGTGAAGAAGCCAGAACCCAGCTTTTCATTCATGGAATTGATGTTTTCTATGAAATTCCGAAAAAAGAAAATGTACAATCGTTTCAGGATCTTCTTTCGGATTATGAAAATTATTCTAAACAGAATCTGGATTTTATGGTGGATGCTCGGCACTTCAACCAGTTTCTGGTGTATGGTCTGTTTTTTACGGACATCGCGCTGGAAAAAAAAGGAAGCTGTACTGTCCTTTCCCATTATTTAAAAAAGGATTATCCCGCTTTGTATGCTCTTGCAGAAGATCAATTCCGTACAAAAGGTTCTGAATATAATAATCTTGATCTGCAGCATTATTTCGGGGAACTTTACGATCTTACGAAATACTATAAAGGATCTGTCATCAAGCTTCATATTTCATAAAAAAGGCTTTTTCAAGCCCCTGGAATACTTTTATTCTTCATCAGATAATCCAATGCTTCCTTTACCGCCAGCTCACGAGCTTTAGGATTGAATCCCAATTCGTTCCGGGCTTTGGAAATGTCAAAATTCTGCTGCAGTCCGGAAAACATCGCAATATCTTTTCTGGTCAGCAAAGGAGGTTTTCCATTGAGTTTAGCTGTCAGTTCCATCATCCCTGCAATGGCGTATAACACTACTTTAGGAACAGAATTAGGCACTTTCAAATTCAGTTCGGGATAAAGTTTAGCGGCTAAAGCGGTGGTATCTGTGATCGTCATGCATGATAGAATATTTTTCGGATATCTTACAAAATTAAACAAAAGAGAAACTGATGTGATGACAACCTGTTTAAATATTTTTTTACCTGTTTATGTAATGTCACCGCATGATGAGGTGTTATGTATAAAAAGCGAATCATGAACCGAAAGATTATACTTCTTTTAAGCCTTGTCTCATCCTCTTATTTTTTTGCACAAAGCATTGAAGGAACTGTCACCGACCTGCAAAACAAACCCTCACCTGAAACCGAGGTACTGATCATCAAAGCAGACACAAAATTTTCTGCAATCACAGATGAGAACGGAATGTTTAAAATTCCATTAAAAGAAGACGGAAACTATATTCTTGAAATTATCAGAGACGGTGTAAAAACCAATAGCGAAAATATAACGGTAAAAGGAAATTCAAAAAAAAATATTAAGCTCAAAGAAGTCCCTGTAGAGAAAAAAATAGAAGGGGTAACACTAACCGCAAGGAAAAAACTGTTTGAAAGAAAAGTAGACCGGTTGGTTTTCAATGTAGAAAATTCTGTAGCTTCTCAGGGAATTGATGCTGTGGAAGCTCTTGCCAAGACTCCCATGGTACGCGCTACAGATGATGCCATCAGTATTGCCGGAAAAAGTAATGTCGCTGTGATGATCAACGACAGACTGCTGAACCTGAACGGACAGGAGCTTATCAACTATCTGAAAACGATCCGTTCTGATGATATTCTTAAAATAGAAGTGATTACAACACCCCCTGCAAAATACGAAGCAGAAGGAAAAAGCGGCCTGATTAATATTATCCTGAAGAAAAATACAAATCTGGGCTGGAATGGTTCCCTACAGACTTCAGGAAGTTATTATGGCGGAAGACCAGCAACCTCTACACGAAGCGGTACTACTTTTAACTATCAGGGCGATGAACTGTCCGTTACCGGAAACCTTTCTATAGGGGACAATTACTGGGAAAACCGTTCTTATAATTATCTTACCGGAACTACAGACAACAATTACTGGAAAACCAACAGTATCAGCAGCAACAATTACCGTTATAAAGGCGGTGGGCTAAAGGGAGAATATAAAATCAATGACAAAAATCTGGTAGGAATCAATTACAATTATTCATTCAGTAATCCATTGGAACAGGGCGAAAGCAAGGCCAATATCTTTGATAAGGATGGTTATCTGGATGTTTTCTCGGATTACAGCAACAGAAACCGCAGAAATGTTCACAATGCATCGGCATTTTATGATGTCAAACTGGATTCTTCGGGAAGTAAGCTGAGCCTGACGGCGAATGTGATGCTCAACAACTCCAATGCGAGAAATTTCTATAATACCATTACTTCTGATGAGGTTTCTACTTTTGCGAATCCAATCAGTAAATACAGGATCTATTCCGGTCAGGCAGATCTGGAGAAAACTTTTGGAAAGGTTAAAACAGAGGCCGGCTTGAAGTATACAAAGATCAAAAACGACTCAGAGTTTAATTTTTTCAATATAGAAGATGATCAGTATATTCTTAATATGAAAAGAACCAATACTTTCTTCTACAACGAGCAGAATTATGCGGCCTACGCCTCAGCCAGCTTTAAGATCAATGATAAACTGGACGCAAAAGCAGGAATTCGCTATGAATATACTACCCTGGAGGGAATTTCCATGAACGATGATTCTTCGGCTAAAATTAAATATGGAAAACTATTCCCGACCGCCTACATAAGCTATAAGCCCAACGAAAATAATGCGTTCTCACTGAACTATTCAAGAAGAATTTCACGTCCCTATTTTGGAAACCTGAATCCGTTTAAGTTCTATGTTTCGGAATTTGAATACAGTACAGGGAATCCGTATCTACTGCCTTCGTTCTCTGATAATTTTGAGTTCGGCTACGTTTTGAATAATAATTTCAATGTCACTCTGTATTATAACTACAATAAAGACAACTGGGACAGAATTCAGGTCGTGGAAGGCAAATCAAAATACAGCATCGTTAAAAACTTCTACAATCAGGATCAGGCCGGAATCAATATCAGTTATAATTACAACAAGCTGAAGTGGATGGAATCCAATATTTTTGTGAATGGATACTACGCCAAGACAAAATCTTATGATCCTACTGCAGTAGCCGCTGCTGCAGGATACAGTGCCAACTTTAATGTTGACAATAATTTCTTCCTGAATAAAAGCAAAACGCTTACTTTAATGCTTGGGCTTTGGAGCAATCTTCCGAACAGGGACGGAAATACGTATTATTATGCCAATGCTTCGGTGTATACAGGAATGAAACTGAACCTGATGGAGAAGAAGCTTCTGATCAATCTTTATGTCAATGATCTTCTGAATACCAATCGTAACAAAGGGATAGAATATTACCCGAATTATGATGTAGAATATTTCAACAAAGGGATCACGCGAAATATTTATCTTTCTGTAACGTATAAATTCGGAAACAATAATGTGAAGGGAGCTACGAAGGAAGTTAAGTTCGAGGAATCCAGCAGAGCAGGCGGAGGAAATTAAACTTTATTTTATAATTTAGAAGCAGATAAGTTTGACCATGCTGCTACAAAAAATACTGACCGGCAGTTTCCTGATATGTACAGGATTTCTGCTGGTCTCTTGCTTTAAAGAAAAAGAATATAAGCCCAATTTTTTCAACGGGGAATGGCTTTCAGATTCATTAGTTACTAAAGAAAATGACCATTGGCGGGAATTTTTATATTTTCAGAATGGGTATGCAGCACGTACTACCTTTTGGGGTAAACAATATTTACTTAATAAAAATCTCAGAGTAAGGGATTTAAAATTATATGATCGTGGCAAGGCATTATTCCATATTAAGGTGATCGATTCTAATAGAATCGTAGTGGAAGGAAAAGGGTATTACGGAAGTTTTTTCCGGGATAATTTTCAAATTGGTGATATAAAAAAAGCAATATTCCAGGCAGAAGAAACTGAAAAGCAAAGGAAAAGATTACTTGGAGACTGGAATATGATCAGTTTTAAAACAATTCCCTTATCAAATTCCCTGGAAAATAAAATAATGGCCGGGTATCTACAGGATGAAGAAATCATTGATATTCCTTTAAAGAAGATCAGTTCACTAAATTTTAATTATACTACATTTTCAATTCACACTGCAGCAAAAATTTCAACCTTTGAGTATAGTGCAGAACCGGATGAAATAAAATTCGATTCAGGAGATGCTTTTTATTCATTTAAATATTATTTTCAAAAGGATCAGCTCATTATTAATTATTCAAAAACATTGGGCTTTCTACATATCCTCACATTTGAAAAAGTTCACTAATTTGATTCTAAGAAAATAATAGACCACACCTCCTACCAGATAAGCCACCATATCTAAAATATCACCTGTAAATCTTTCCGAAAGCATAGGACAGACCACTTCAAAAAGCATAGACAAATAGAGTACAGAGTTCAAAATAAATTTAAAATCAGGCTTCCAATGATATCCCAAGACCTCATTCATCAGATGTTCTATCAGATAAGTGTACATCGGAACAGTGATGAGATCTGTAAAATAATTACTCATCACAGGAATAAAAATCCCACTTTTTCTAAGAAAAATGATCAGAGCCCAGACCGCCAGTCCCAGCAAAAACCAATATGAAATTTTATTTTTCATCACATATGAAGGATTGCCATAATAAATCCGATAATGATCTGCAGTATTTTCACCAAGGTTTCATGTACCCTTTCTTCTTTTATGGAATCTCTGTTTTCAGCAGTTTCGTAATTGAACATTTTTTTTCCTTCCATCCTGATTGATTTTCTGATGCAAATATATTAAAAATTAGAACATTTGTTCTAATTTTGAAATATGATTTAAAGTCTCTTATATTTGATGCATGAAAACCAAGGATAAAATATTATCAAAAGCATTGGAGTTATTTAATGAAAAAGGCTACAATACGATCACAACAAGACATATTGCAGCGGATCTGAATATCAGTGCGGGAAATCTTCATTATCATTTTAAATATTCAGAAGATATTATTAAGATCCTTTTTTCTGAACTGATCCTAAAAATGGACATTTTACTAAATAATCTCCAGAAAATAGAAAACAAAACGCTGGAAGATCTGTATCATTTTACCTTTTCAACCTATGATGTTTTTTATTCTTTCCGTTTTATTTTCATGAACTTTTTTGATATCCTAAAAAATATCCCGGTCATAGAATCACAGTATGAATCCATCAATATCACCAGAAAGGATGAATTTCAGATTATTTTCAAAGGTTTTCAGAAAAACAATATTTTCAGAGATGATGTTCCCGATTTTATTCTGAAAAGCCTTACTACACAGATATTCATCATTGCAGACAACTGGATCATTCACAACAGTCTTGCTTTTAAGATGAACAAAGATGAGGCAGTAAAACACTATGCTTTGATACAGATGAATCTTTTTTATCCCTTACTTACCGTGGAGCAGCAGAAACTGTATGAAGAAAAATACATTCTTGAATCATGATCATCAGAAAAGGAAATATCAGTGACTTGCCGGAAATGCGCAGCCTTTTTACAGAGACCATCACCGCTGTATGTACAAAAGATTATGACACAGATCAGATCGATGCCTGGAAATCCGGTGCGGAAAATGAGGAAAGATGGATGCAGGTGATAGACAAACAGTTTGTCATTGTAGCCAAAGTCAACGGACAGATGGCTGGATTCTGTACCCTTGACCGGGGAAATTATATTGATCTGCTTTTCGTTCACAAAGATTTTCAGCATCAGGGAATTGCCCTGAAAATGTATACCTTTATTGAACAGGAAGCGATACTCCGGAAACAAAAAATATTGACTGCCGATGTAAGCAAAACAGCAAAACCTTTCTTTGAAAAGATGGGTTTTAAAATGATCAGGGAACAAACCGTTGATGTAAAAGGAATGGGTCTTACCAACTATAAAATGGAGAAAGAGTTAAATTAACCTGAGTTTGGGATAAGAAAATTAAGCGTTTTTGGAGGATTTTGAATCTAATTATCCGCCACTAAATCACCAGTAATTTGCGAAGCAAAATTCACCATTGACTTATAAAAAATCTTTGTCATGCAGGAATCACAACCGGAATATCACCAGCTTAAAATATCAGTTCCCCAAGAATTTGAAACCGTCTTTACGCATTTTTATTTCGCAGAAAACAAATCTTCCTGTGCAGTAACCAAAACCCTGCTTCCTTCCTACCAGACGATTATGCTTTTTTGCTTCGGAACCAACGCCTGTATGACCACTCAGGAAAACACCAGTGTTGAAGTGGAACAATGTGTCGTTTTAGGCCCGGTACGGCAAGCTTTTGACTATACCTTGCCAGCAGGAAGTTCCATTCTGGTCGCCAATTTCAAAAACGATGCATTTTACCGTTTCTTTGGAAAAGCTATGATTTCCCACCAGGGAACTCACCCGGATGAACTTTTAAAGGAGAACTGTTTCACGGAACTCTGGCATCAGCTCTCAAAATTCCCGTCGTCACAGGAAAAAACCAATCATATTCTTGAATTCTGCCGTCCTTACGTTCAGGAACAGGATGAAACAAGCCGATTGCTGAGTAATTTCGAAAACCTCAGCCTGAATCCTGTTAAAACTATTGCAGAACAAACCCATCAGAGTGAAAGAAATATTCAGCTCAAGCAGAAAGAACAATTCGGGTATTCATATAAAGAACTTGCCCGTTACAGTCGTTTTCTAAAGGCTATTACCCTTATTGAAAAAGAACTTGAAAGAGGCAAAAAAGTAGAATGGTTTACTGTTATTGATGAATGTGGCTATTATGACCAGAGCCAGCTTATCCATGATTTCAAACATTTCATCAGTATTTCTCCTTCCCAGTACATCAAGTTCCAGAAGGATATCTGCCGTTCCGGATCAGACTAACTGCACTTCGTTTTCTTACAATTTTTGTCATTTCCGCTGCTCTACATTTGTCTTATTAATTTAAATAATAAAACGATGAGACATTTAATCATTTACGCCCATCCTAATGAAAACAGCCTGAATAACCATCTGCTTCAAACCGTTATCGAAAGTCTGGAAAAAGACAATCACGAAACAGAAATAAGAGATCTGAACAAAATTGGCTTTGATCCGGTCTTTTCACTTGAAGATATGCAGGGACAATTGACCGGACGGCTTTCAGAAGATGTAAAAACAGAACAGCATTATATTTTATGGGCAGAACAAATTACTTTTATTTATCCTATTTGGTGGACGGGAATGCCTGCGATTATGAAAGGGTACATCGACCGCGTTTTCAGCTATGGTTTTGCCTACCGCTATGACCACGGGGTACAAAAAGGGCTTTTGAAAGGTAAAAAAGCAGTCATTATCAATACTCACGGGAAATCTCACGAGGAATATGAACGTATGGGAATGGATAAAGCACTTACCCTTACTTCAGACAACGGAATTTTTCTCTACAGCGGTTTTGAAATCATTCAGCATTTCTTTTTTGATAAAGCTGATAAAGCTTCTCCTGAGGAAGTGGAAATATGGAAAGAGCAGATCAGAAATACCTATTCACAACCCGTTTCTAACCTTTAAACTCATCAATAATGGAAAAATTAGCAGCAAAACAGACCGTCGATCCTCTATTATTCAGAACTTATAAGCTGACCAAAAAAATCATCAAATACGGTTTATTTATAACTATTCTTTATTTTGCCTGTAAGGGATTTATGGCATGGAATTAGCTGCAAAAGCGATAAGTAAAATTGTTTTGAAACCTCTATTTTAAACCATTGGGATTCATAAACTGTTAAAGAACAGTAAGTTTTTTATAAATCTTAACTGATATGGAACTTTACAGCGGGTCTTAATGGTTTAAATATTGGACCAACATTAAAAAGCTTTTATACTTGCATTATCAATGAAACATTTAAACAGCATATTGCGTCTTCCTTTTTTCAGTGAGTATTACTCCCCGGATCAACGTTCGGGAAGACTTTCTATATCTGTATAAGAATAATCTAATATCAATAGAGAGCCCGGACAGCATTGTCCGGGCTTTTTTTGTTTTAAAACCCAATCATTATGATCAGTACATTACAAGAAAACACAGCGATCATTCTTCCGGAAAAAGGTCTGGAACAGAAAATTAAACAGGCTGAAGTGGAAAACAGAAAATTAATAATCAAACTGGGATTTGATCCTACTGCTCCGGATCTGCATCTGGGACACGCCGTCGTGCTTAAAAAACTGAAACAGTTTCAGGATCTGGGACATCAGATTGTGATTGTCGTTGGAAGTTTTACGGCCAGAATCGGTGATCCCACAGGAAAAAACAAGGCCAGAAAGCCCTTGAGTGTTGAGGATGTCCATCACAATGCACAAACTTACATCAATCAGCTTTCTAAGATCATTGAGGTGGAAAAAACGAAAATTGTTTTTAATTCTGACTGGCTGGACGCACTCAGCTTTTCAGAAGTCATCCAGCTGATGTCAAAAGTAACGGTAGCCCAGCTGATGCACCGGAATGACTTCAATAAAAGATTTACGGAAAATACTCCGATTGCAATGCATGAACTCATATACCCTATTCTTCAGGGCTTCGATTCTGTCCAGATTGAATGTGATATTGAGATGGGCGGAACGGATCAGCTTTTCAACTGCACGATGGGAAGACAGCTTCAGGAAGTTCATCAGATGCCCGCACAGGTGGTGATGTGTATGCCTTTGCTGAAAGGTCTTGACGGTAAGGAAAAAATGAGTAAATCTTTGAACAATACGATCGGTCTGACGGATGAACCGAATGAAATGTTTGGAAAAACGATGTCCATTCCGGACAGCCTTATCGATGAGTTTATTGATCTCGCTTCTGATTTTACTGCTGAAGAAAAGTTAGAGTTAAAATCAAAATTAGAAAACGGTGAAAATCCGATGGATATCAAAAAGAGAGTCGCTAAAAATATCATTACGCAATACCATGATCAATCAGCGGCAGACCTTGCAGAAGAATTTTTCAGCAATCAGTTTCAAAATAAAAACGTTGAAGAGAAAGTGTACGAACCCATTTCTTTAACCTCCTTTCAATCTCAGGAAAATAGAATGAGAGCATTAGAATTGTGCAGTCAGCTTAAAAGTGACCTCAGCAAATCGGCCATCCGAAGAATGATTCAAAGCGGAGGTATTCAGATTAATCATATCAAGATAACAGATCCTGATCAGGAAATTGAATTGCTCCTACAGACAAAGATCAAAATCGGAAAAAGAGATTTTTTTGAACTGATATAAGCAGAGGTTCTTTTAATATATTTGTTTTCTTAATAAATGGTATGACCACAAAAGAAATTTTCGAAATACTAGAAGAAGAACTCTATCTTACTGTTCGGGATTTTGAGATTGAAGAAGACTGGATTTTCTGGAAAGATGCATTCGGTACAGAAATTGAAATCGATAAGTACAGTACAGCCATCAATAACCAGGGAGTTTTCGCCTGGTGGCAGAGTAACGAAGTGGGACACGAACTGATACGGATAAAAATAAACAGAGATATCATCATCAATTGGCGTCCCCCTATTAATACAATGGGTCAGCCATCATCGGGAGGACATTTACAGTTTTTTGAAAACTTTCTTGTGACCCAATATGTTGATAAGCACGGACAAAGACTTTTTGTTTTCAACATTAATACTTTAAAAGCAGAAGAAATTATTACGAAAGGATTCACTAAAAAAGTAAAATTAAATGGTAATGAGCTGTTTATCAAAGATTCGTTCGAAAATGAATTCATAAAAGTTTCTATTTATCCTGACCGACTGGAAAGAGAAGAGATTGATGAAGCCTATATGAACAGCAGAAATATAAAATTTGATTAGATAATGAGTTATTTTATGGTCGATATTGAATCGGATGGCCCAATTCCCGGAGATTTTTCGATGGTCTGCTTTGGAGCAGTCCTTGTGAATGACGCACTGGATACTACGTTCTACGGGAAACTGAAGCCTATTTCGGAAAAATTCAATCCGGATGCTTTAGCAGTGTCCGGATTCAGCAGAGAAGAAACCATGTGTTTTGATGATCCTAAAGAAGTCATGCTGGAATTCGAAGAATGGATTAAAGAATACTCAAAAGGAAGACCTGTTTTCATCAGTGATAACAACGGTTTCGATTGGATGTTCATCTGCTGGTACTTTCATCATTTTACCGGCAAAAATCCCTTCGGTTATTCATCAAGAAGGCTTTCTGATCTCTATTGCGGACTGGAAAAGAATACTTTCGCCCAATGGAAGCACCTCCGCAAAACAGAACATACGCATAATCCTGTAGATGATGCCAAAGGAAATGCTGAAGTGCTGCTGCATATGAAAAAAGAAATGGGACTGAAAATAAGTTTGAAATAGTTTATACTACAATTAAGTGGGAAGAAATACCGAAATCTATATGTTCGATAAGGAAAAGGCGTCTGTCTATCTTTATGATGATCTGAAGCACAAAAAATTCCATACAAGAACGTTTAAAACATTTCTGGAAGACAGGAAAAAAGAAACAGGCAAGTATGACATTACCCTTGAAAATATATTAGAGAAGGTGAAAAATGACATGAATACCATCACACCCGATGAATTGTTTGAAATCAATCTTTTCCTCATCGAAGAAGTTTATTCAGAATATACTGGGAGAGATGATACCATAAAGGAAAAATATTTTGAGGAATTGTATGACCATTATGGAATTATTCTGCTGTATGAAATTCCTACCTCAACGGTTTGTACCAGCTATATGTTTCAATTTGGAAACTATACCCATTATTTCCCCATTTCTGAATCAGAAAATAGTGATGGCGGTATCAATATGGATTCAACAGACTTTTTAAAATTTAATGATTATACAATCCTTTTGATGAAAATGATCCTGGATAAAAAAATGGACGGATATGAATATGAGTTTACCAAAAGTGAGGAAGACATCATCCAGCGTATAACGGCAGACCAACAAAATAACCTTATATTGCTTAAAGAAATTGAACATGAATGTGATTTTATCAAAGACTGTTCAGCTGATGAAAAAGGGCCTTATGCACAGACCATCTACTATGCTTATGCATTTTTTAAACAGTTCATCGAAATGAAACTGAGAATTAATGCAGATAAAAATCCGAGAATCGTTATCTTAGATTCCTGATCATCATCATCAGAAAACCTTGCTTAAAAAATCGGACCTCAACCCACCTTATGAACACGATTATTACCTATAGAAAAGCTTCAGAAAACGACATTGATTATCTTCTTGATCTGAGAACGAAAACCATGAATCCGCATTACGCCAATTCCCATCTTCCAACAGACAGAGAAACAACGCTTCAGCGAATTCTTTATCAATTTGATAAAGCCCATATCATCCTTTTAAACGATGAACCTGTCGGATTATTGAAGATCAACAGAGGTGATAAAACAGAAGTTCTTCAACTTCAGATCGATCCCACCCAACAGGGAAAAGGGCTCGGAAAAAAAATTTTAAAAGACATTCTTGAAGAAGCGTCTAAAGAAGGTAAAACAGTAGAATTAAGTGTCTTAAAAACCAATAAAGCTCAATATCTGTACACCAGCTTAGGATTCAAAACGGTGGGTGAAGATGAACATTCTTATTTTATGGAATTTCAATAAGAAAGTTATAAAATTTTCAACCACAAAAGCCACAAAAGTTTTTACACTTAAGTTAATTTTAAGTTTAAAACTTTGCGCAAAAGAAGTTCACTTAAGTTTTCTAAAAAATCTGTAGATTTTTTTATGATTGATTCGCTAAAGTAACAAAGATCAGTCTTCCGCCTTCTTCAGCAGACAAAAGTATTTTCTTCCCATCTGTAATTTCTACCATAGATCCGGGCGGAATCTCTTTCTGTTCCGTAACATCTTTCATGGAAGTCAGGCTCTGATTGACCAGCACCCATCTTCCTTCATGAAAAGTAAAATATCCTACAGGCATCTTATCCTGCATCGTAAGATTTTCATTCCGGATCACCTTTCTGGAAACATGCCATTTGAATAAATACTGGTTGTTGTAGACCATCAAACGATGGTTCTCAGGTTTCCATAACTCTTCATCAAATTTAAAGTACAGGTCCAGAACCGGCAGTGTTCCACGATGTGGAGTTCCGCAGAAAGGGCATTTCGGATTGCTGCTGTTGTCGAAGACGTACCATTTTTCAGTACATTCCGGATTGTGGCATGGCTGTATCAAATCCGCAGTCTTCAACAAGGCAGTCTCCCATTCATTGGCTGTCGGCCGTCTAATGGGATCATGAAGTCCGTCTGTAAATGCTTTTTTAAACAGTTCGGATAGATAAGGCCCTGCAGCAGTGTAAGGAATTTTCTGAGGATCGCCCCAGAATGCGTCCCATTTTCTGAGATGATCGGCTTTCACCTGATTGGACGGATCCTGAAAATGTTCTATGAATAAAGCTTTTTCACCCATAGAAATTACCTCATCTTTTTCGGAATCCAGATCCCATATTTTCCCTCCTCTCAAAGGATGTCGTCTGAACAGGTACATATAAATCAGCACGGCCAATGCATGCAGATCTGTTTTCTGATTAGGGAGATGCCTTCCCGGATCCTGCATGCTGAGATGCTTGGTCTTTAAAACTTCGGGAGCAATAAAATCTGTCGTTCCTATGACTTCCGGCGGGAAAAGTTTGGGAACAACCAATCCGTCTATATCAATAATGCAGGCAGATTTCGTCACCGGATCTATCAGAATATTGTTGTAGGAAAGATCGGAGTGCGCCAGTCCCATCTGGTGAAGCTTTTTCACGCCTCTGCTGATATTAATAGTGATCTGGAAATAGCTCAGCCAATCCCCAAGTTCAGAAGGATCCAGCCTCAAAGGATACTGCTGATTCCTGAACATGGGAGCCGTAAACCATTTACCCACTTTATCCTGACCCTGAATATTATCGGACCCGATATAGCCTTTCGCAAAGAAGAATTTTTTATGGTAAATAGGAACTACAATTCCCGTCAGTTTGTTCCTTTCTACAATATCGTAAGGCCACCTGAATATTTCGTTCAGAAAATAGTCCGATGAATTACCGTTCCGTATATTTCCAAGATAGGTAGAAACAATCCTCATGATACGCTCCTTCTGCCCCGCGTCCAAAGGATTCCGGTAAAAAGCGACTACATATTCTCTGTCAGGCGAAAAATAAACATCCTTTATACCGCCCCGGATCGGGCTTTCATCTACATATTCATAAGATTTGTTGGGGTCCAGAACGGAAACAACTTTAACGGTCTTTTTCATATTTTAATAGATTATGGCCAGTGTTCGGTCATCGTGATTTCCCCGGCTCCAGAAATCGGTCCATGTCAGAAGTTGTTGATCAATCTCGGTATCGTTGATAAAATCTACCTTTGTGTGGTCATCATTATTTCCGTCCAGATCATTAAAGAATGCTTTCCAGCTGTCTGTGTCTTCAAGCTTGCTTTCTGTCATGAATTTCGGATCGTAAATACCATCCGTCATCAGCACCAGATAAGAAAAGTCTTTTATGCAGGTCATTCCAAACCTTGAAACGATATCATCATTGAAGATCTCTTTCATGGTGATAAATCGGGTACCGCCTCCAAATTCGCCCACATCCATTGTATTCAGAAGTTTTACTTCAGAAAAATCACGATTGATTACATTGATAGGACAGTCTCCCACTCCAAACGTAAGAATAACATACCCGAAATCAAACTTTTTCACTAATGCAAAGATCAGCGTCGTGTGAAGATCTTTGATGGAAAAAGAATTTTCCGTAGCTGTTTTATCCAAAACATGATATACATGCAGAACTCCTTCATAAAGTGACCTTATGATATTCTCTCTGGCTTCAGACCTGATTTCTTCTGAGGGTTTAGAGGTATTGTAAACGATCTCAATATTTTTGCCGATCTCATTTAAAATTTCACTGGAATTGAAGAAACTGTTTACGGAAACAACAGCCAGTCTTGAACCTTCTCTGGCCATTACAGCGGAACCTGCACCATCCGCAACAGAAACAATACTCCAGCCTCCGGGAAGTTCATTCACTGCAAAATCATCATCCCTGAATTTCCCTTCATGAGCGTGAGCACGCCCTCTTTTTGATACAACGGTAATTTTTTTATCGGAAAATTTCCCCTGATAAGATGCTTCATCGCGTTTGTAGTAAACATCTTTTGCATCGGACGGAATATTTTTCCATAGATCTTTGGGATCTGCATTCACCAGAAGATGAACTGTTTTGATCTCGGTGTTGTTTTGATCCCGGATATGATAGAATTCAATATCCAGCTCATGCACGCTGCTTGCGTAAGGAATTCCGGATATTTTATTATTATCAAATGTAAGTCCCGTCTCCTGAAGATTTGCGATGCTTTTAATTTTAATGTTCGGAAAGTCGTCCATCTCAAAACTGAATTCATAAAACTGTTTTGAACTGGCATTTTTGAGCACCAGATGGACTTCTTTAAATTCTTCTTTTTCTCTGTAAATAACCGCTTTTTCCATGGTTTGGTTTTTGGTCTGCGAAATAGGATTTTATCTTATTATCCAAGTGTCCTGTTAATATCAAATCCTTCACTCGAAAACCCGTAATAATCGGAAGTTCCGCACCATGGACATTTGTTGAAGCCTTCTCCTTTGAGACAGTGAATTCCACCGCACGAACAGGTTGCCAAAGCGATAGGATTTGCACAGTGTGGACAGGAAGTTCCTCCCTGAAGTTCTTCTATGGATATTTTGAGGTTATTTTTCTGGGAAGAAGAAAGTCTGAAATAGGCTTTTTCATCAATTTTGTAAGCACCATCCAATCTGTAATATCTTGTAGACATTCCCGGTATGCCTGATTCGGCGAATGTCTTTTTGAATTTCATTAGATACAGTTTCTCGGTTTCGGAACATTTACCATTCAATACCACAAAGTTATTGTCCGGAAATTTTTGCTCCAATTGAGGATCTACTTTTTCCAGAATAATGGAATCAATTTTTGAAAGATTAATTCCTTCTTTATTGGCTTCTGTAACACTTTGGCTGGTTGTTTTAATGGAATCTGTCACCCATTTGAAAAATTCTTTGTAGGAATTTTCATCAGAGTTATTAAAAAGTAAAACATTATCTGATAAAGTCCCCAGCAGTTTATAGTTGGTATTTTCTCCGATAGATACGGCTATGGTATTGGTTTTCCCGTGATACTTGTTGTTCCATCTTTCAATGGCTTTTGTGGCATCATCGGTAGGAACACCGTCCGTAAAAAGAAAAACGATAGGTTTCCAGTCGCCTTTTCTTTCATAAGTAGTTTTCACGATATCTCTGTCTATACAGTCCATGACTTTTATAAGGCCTTGAGACAATGAAGTCCCGCTTCCGATAGGGATCTTCGGTGGATAAAAGCTGATGATATCCTGAAGCGGCGTAATGACTTCAGCCTCTCCTGCAAAACCTACAATCGAAATATACACCGTTTCCAGTGAATAGGGATCTTTTTTCAATTCTCTGATGATATTGGCGATACCTTCCTGTACCTGCTCAATAGGTTCTCCGACCATAGATTCGGAGACATCGACTAAAAAATAAATGGGTAGTCTTCTCATGGTTTATCGTAAAGACAAGTGATTTAGATAATAATATTTAGCTCGGAAGGCGGCGGAGGCAGCGGTGTACTTTCTTCCGTTCCCTGTGATTTCCCTCCCATCGTAATGGATGAACTTACCCATTTGAAAAATGAGGAAAGGGTGATGGCATCGGTAGTATCGAGTTTTACCACGTGATCTGTAAGCTCCTTCAGAAACTGTTCATCTGCTTTCGGACCTGCTGCACAACCTACAATAGCACCGAATTCCAGGCTTCTGATCACAGGAATCATTTGTCTGTATTTCTGGATGTCAGAAGGTTTTCCATCGGTAAATATAAAAAGCAGCGGTCTCCAGTCTTCTTTTTCGTCTGAAGAACCTTTGACCAGCTCTTTCTTCACCAGTTCCGAAACCATTTCCAGTGCTGCACCGGTGTGGGTTGGACCACTGTCGGGACAGGTGATTTCCATAGGGTAAAAACTGGCCAGGTCGATCAGCGGAATGATATTTTTAACCTCGCGGTCAAAAGTGATTACACTGAGATGAAGGCTGTCCATGGCCTGAGGATCTGCACGGAGCATGCTTATCAGCCCGTTAAATCCATTATTCAGCGCCTGGATGGGTTCTCCATTCATAGAACCTGAAGTATCCAGTAAAAAGTAGGCTAATAGTCTCCTGCTCATGATAAGATGGTATTAATTCTGAAGCCGGCAGCGAAAGTTGAAAACTTTCCTGCCGGCTTTTTTAGTTTGATCAATCGTTAAAGTTTAATTGCTGTAGGAATACTGCTTCAGAATCTCAATAAAGTTATCGGTCTGATGCGGTTCTCCAATGGCACGGAATTTCCAGTCGCCATTGTGTCGGTATGCTTCTGCAAAAACCATGGCACATTTCCCGTTCATACTTGCATCTCCTGAAAGACTGTACTTTGTAATTTCTTTCCCTTTGGCATCTACCGCTCTGATAAAGGCATTCTCTATCATACCGAAGTGCTGGTTATTTTGTTTTCCCTGATAAATGGTTACCAGGAATAGTATTTTCTGATAGCTCTCGTCCAATTGGTCAAGTTTCACGATGATCTGCTCATCATCACCGTCTCCTGCTCCGGTTCTGTTATCTCCCGTAAGCCATATATTTCCGCTTGGATGCTGCATAGAATTAAAGAAAACCACATCCCCCTGATAAAGCGCAATCTGTCTTCCTTCATTGGTCTGTACTGTTTTTCCAAGATTGGCGACCTTACCATTTCCGTCTAAAAGAAAAGCTACTGCATCAAGATCATATTCTGCTTCTTTGCTGAAGAGTTTCCCAAAGAAACCTCCCTGCTTTCTGACATCCCACCCTAAACCGATCGTTACTTTTGAAAGATCGTAAACACTTTCTCCACGGTCATTTTTTCTTAAATCAATCGTCTGCCCTTTCTGTAAATTAATTGCCATAGTTATAGTTTGTGTATTTGAAAATAAAATTATTTAATGATCTGTCCTTTATAGTATTTCTCAAGGAAGAAAGCCAGGTCTGCTCTGTAGCCTATTCCTGATGCTTCAAATTTCCAGCTTCCGTTTCTTTTGTATAATCTTCCGAATTCCACTCCGGTTTCAATAGAGAAATCTTCATCCAGCTCATATTTTGCAATCTCCTGATTGGTGCTGTTATCTACAATTCTGATGTATGAATTTCTCACCTGTCCGAAGTTTTGTTTTCTTCTTTCAAAATCTTCGATGGTGACTACAAAAAGAATTTCTTCTGCTTTAGGATCTACTTTTTCAAGATCTACAATAATGGCCTCATCATCATCCCCGTCACTGTTTTTACCACTCGGATCATCCCCTGTATGGGTGAGGGCACCGTCCGGAGACTGAAGGTTATTATAAAAAACAAAACATTCTTCATTGATTAATTTTCTGTCGGAGTCAATCATGATGGCAGAAGCATCCAGATCGAAGTCGAAACCTGTCCCTTCATTCGGGTCCCAGCCCAGTCCTATCGTCATTTTTGTCAGTCCTATATCGATCTTTTGTCCTTTCTGTAAATTAATTGCCATAGTGTTTTAGATTATTAATTATTTTTTGTTTAAGATAAATTTGATTTGTGAACTGACCAAATTTATTGATAAAAAAATGAATGGCATGCGGTAATGTTTAATTTTAATAGGCTTTTAACATAAGAAAAAGGAATCAAAAGGTTTATCCGGGAGTTTGCTATGTTTTTCAACCATTAAGGACCAATGATTCTTTCTTATCAATTTTCAACATAAAAAAAGTCCAATTAAAAAATCGGACTGATATGAATTGAAAAAGTATTGTTGAATTAATTTTTGATCTCCTGACCTGAAACCGCTTTTTCTCTTGCTTTTGCCAGCATAGGAATAGAAATAAGCCCCATCACCAACATAATAGTAATCTGTAATGGAAGGGAGATAAATGAATACGTCAGTCCCATTTCACCCCCTAGTTCCGCACTTTTCCCCATTGAAATAAAAAGCGCCATAAATCCAAACTTCATAGCCAGATTAAAAGCTCCGATTCCGCCACTGGCAGGAATGATCATCCCCAAAGTACCGACAACGATAATGAAAAAGCCGTCAGCAATAGTGAAATTGGAGGTTTCAGGAAGTGCAAAGCATACGAGATAGGCTGCAAAGTAGTAGGAAATCCATATTCCTAATGTATATAGGATAAATTTCCCTTTTTCTTTTAATTTAAATATGGTTGCCAATCCCTCGAAAATTCCATCAATAAAATGGACGATCTTACCTAAAAACGGAACGTTGGCTAGTTTCTTTTTAAATACAAAAAATGCAACCGTACCTGCAGCCAGTACAGAAAGAATAAGTAATATCTTATTCGGATTAATGTTGACCCCTGAATTCTCATAAAAGGACAGAATTGCGTCGTATTTGAAAAGCAAGGTCAACCCCAGAAACCCAAGCATACAGATAAGATCCACCACTCTTTCCAGAATAATCGTCCCGAAAGATTTATCTACGGGAACTTTCTCTACTCCATATAAAGCAGTAGCTCTTGCCACTTCTCCACTTCTCGGAATGGTAAGATTCATGAGGTATCCGAATGATATCGACCAGAGTGAATTTGAATTTGAAATTTTATGCCCCATCGGTTCCAGCATCAGGTTCCAGCGGATCGCCCTGAACCAGTAAGCCAGAATCCCAAAAACAGAAGCAAACAGGACCCAGAGATAGTTGGCTTTCGCCAAAGAAGCTTTAATTACCTTAAAATCAAGACCTTTTAAGGCAAGCCATAAAAAAAAGCCTGCAAAAGCAAGCGATATTACTATTGTTAGTATTGATTTTAAAGGATTCTTTGATTTTTTCTCCATGGATCAGGTCAGAAGGTTGGTTTTTTCATCCGGGAAAACAATCTTCGGCTGGAAGACCTGTGCTTCTTCAGGCGTCATCTGTGCATAAGCGATAATGATGATGATATCATCTCTCTGTACTTTTCTTGCAGCAGGGCCATTCAGGCATACTTCTCCGGATTTTCTTTTTCCTTTGATAACGTAGGTGTCAAAACGCTCTCCATTGTTGACATTGACGATATAGACTCTTTCTCCCACTACCAGACCGGCGGCTTCTATAAGATCTTCGTCAATCGTTATACTCCCAATATAATTAAGGTCTGAGGCTGTCACCCGTACCCTATGGATCTTAGACTTGAAAACTTCTATTAACATGTTGCAAATTTATTAATAAAAATTAATAAAACAGACATTTGAATTCATTTTAAAACTACCACAGACCCAGCTACTTAATTTTATATTAGACAAGTTTTCAAAGCATTATTTATAAAATATGCAAACATATCCGCAAAAACATTAATAGTTTATACGAAATTCAGGATTTAATAAATACAGGAAATAAAATTAAATTTTCGCTAAAGTCAATACTCATAAGCATTTGGCATGATTTTAGTGAGCGGTAACGTAGATTTTACGTGAAAAGTCAAATTATCATATTTTAATTGTTTTCGTCAAAAAGCAAAAAAATTTTATAAGTTTTGATAAAATAATTGCACAATTAGAAAATAGTATTATATTTGCTATAATTACGAACTAACTTAATATTAAAAATTATGAACAAGTCTGAATTAATCGACGCAATCGCAAAAGATGCAGGAATCACTAAAGTTGCAGCTAAAGCTGCTTTAGAATCTTTCATTGGTAATGTAACAACTACTCTAAAGAAAAAAGATGGAAAAGTTTCTTTAGTAGGATTCGGTACTTTCTCAGTAGCTGAGAGAGCTGCCAGACAAGGTATCAACCCTGCCACTAAAAAACCGATCAAAATTGCTGCTAAAAAAGTTGCTAAATTCAAAGCAGGAGCTGATTTATCAAATGCAGTTTCTGGTGCTAAGAAAAAATAATCATTCAGATTATAAAAAATTCACAGGCTGTTTCTTCTGAAGCGGCCTTTTTTATATTTTGTACCGGTGGCTTCGAGTGCCTCAGCCACCTGAGATTCTACAACAATAGAAAGATCAACACTCTTTATTTCTGCTCTATTATCATAATCTTTAAATTTTAGATACAACCTCTGTCATGCTTATCAAGTAAAAGCGAGCCAAAAGCCCGCTTCTATTGAATTTTAAATGATACCGATGCAATGATAAAAACCAGCATTCGGTCTAGCTTCTACTTCCTACGGTGCCAGTCTTGAAATCTTCCAGTCCAGATCTTCCAGTTCATAAATAATTCTGTCGTGAAGACGGTTGGGTCTTCCCTGCCAGAATTCAATTTCGTAAGGTTTTGCAATGTATCCTCCCCAGTTGGATGGTCTCGGCACTTCGGTATCTTGATATTCTTTTTCGAGTTCTTTTAATTTTTCCTCAAGAAATTCTTTATTGGGAATGACCTGGCTTTGCGGAGAAACCACTGCTCCCAACTGACTTCCTTTCGGTCTTGAATGAAAATATCCGTCACTAAGATTTTCAGCAATTTTTTCAAGATCCGCTTTAATGATGATTTGTCTTTCGAGATTAGGCCAGAAAAAACTAAGACAGGCTTTATGGTTGTGTTCTATTGCTTTTCCTTTTCTGCTGCTGTAATTGGTATAAAAAATAAACCCTTCATAGGTATATTCTTTGAGCAACACCATTCTTGTTCTCGGACATCCATCTTCTTCTACCGTAGAAACGGCCATAGCATTGGCTTCAGAGACTGCCGGGCTGGCGCTGGCATCTAAAAACCAGTCCCTGAACTGTTCAAAGGGATTTTGTTTGATCTCACTTTCAATAAGTTGGGATTTCTCATACACTTTTCTTTTGTCGTGCAGGTTTTCCATAAATATTTTTTATTAAATTTGAGTATGAATTACTCATACAAAGGTAAAATATTAATTTCCACACCTGACATTTCCGGCGATATTTTTTCGAGGTCGGTGGTGCTGATCGTTGAGCATAACGAAAGCGGTGCATTTGGTTTGATATTGAACAAAAAAAACAGCCAGATGAGTAGTAAGTTCAAAAATTTTTTTGACTTCAAAATAGAGGTCTATGACGGTGGTCCTGTAGAAAATGATAAGGTCTTTTTTATTGTTAAAGAAAAGAAAGTGACTGAGATTTATTCTGAGATCAATAAGGAGTTCTATATTACGGAAGATATCGAGAGCATCATCAGCGCAGTCCTCAATAAAGAACTGAGCATTCATGATGTGAAAATATTCTCCGGGTATTCCGGATGGGCCGCAGAACAGCTGAATGAAGAGGTATTGAGTAAAATGTGGACGGTGGTGGATGTATACAATCTTGATTATACCCTTCCCAATGACCAGACGCTTTGGAAATCAATTATGCAGAATCTTGGTGGAGAATATCTGCTTTGGGCCAATTCACCTGAGGACATCTCTCTTAACTAACTGAATTCCCATTTGATACGATAGGAAAATATTAACAAACTTTAAGATTATGTTAACCAATTTTAAAGAAAGAATTCCCGTTATTTGAGAAACCAAAAATCACGACCATGAGAGGAATTAAACTATTCGCTTTATCCGCTTTTTCTGCTTCGTTTTTATCCTTTACTCCTATCCATAAAAAATACATTGTCATCGATGCCGGACACGGCGGAAATGACATGGGAAGTATCTATGGAAAATTCTCGGAGAAAGAAATTACGGTAAATATTGCTAACGAGATTAAGAAACTGAATGAAAATCAGGATCAGTATGAGGTTATTTTAACCAGAGATTCTGATGCTTATCCCACCCTTCAGGAGCGAACAGCGATGATCAACAAGCTGAATCCGGAAATGGTTATTTCTCTTCACATGAATAGCGACCCTCAAAAGGAAAGTACAAAAGAAGGAACTGAAGTGTATATTCAAAATACCGACGGTTCTAAGAAGCTTGCTGAAAAAATTTCCAAAAAATTTGATGTCCGTAAAATTGAAGAACGCAATCTCCACATGCTGAGAGAAACAAAGGCTCCTGCCGTACTGGTAGAACTTGGGTTCATCAACAATACCAAGGACAGAGAGTATGTTACCAGTGAAAAGGGACAAAAAGAAATCGCCCAAAAATTCACAGAGATCATCCGTGAATACTAAATAAAGATACAATTCTGATATCATCAGAAAAAACCCGGTAAAGGACTTGGGTACTTTGTTGTTTACCGGGTTTGTCAATTTTAAAAACTATTCTTCCAGCTTTCCACCATTTCTATAAACCGGGAGCTTTCAAAAGTTTTATTTCTTATTTTACCTACACAAAATATGCCTTTCTCGTCGGAGATCAGTAAAATCTCTTCCGCCTTTTGAGATTCAAAAGCTATAATCTCATGTTCCTGAATATCTGCCAGGTTATTTTTATGTAAAAAAGTAACAAAATTCTCCATCAAAGGAGAGATATAGGGTCCTTCAGACTGTTTCGGAACTTTGATCACATTTCCTTCAAGGAACAACAGGTTTCCGGATGTTGTACGGGCGATTCTTTTATTGGGATTAAGCAGGATCACATCATCGAGATCATTTTCTTCCGCATAGATTCCACCATAGATATTTTCCGGGCTGTGAACCCTGATATTGCTCAACAAATTATTATTGACATTAATTTCCTTGATAAGGTCCATTTCCAGTGGTCTCTGATGAACAGCCAGTACGTCATCTGACTCAGTTACCTCATAAAAATAAGCTACGGAAGATTTTGAAACAGTCACCGCATCATTATTTCTGAAAACCTGAAAATTGATAATTCCATTTTTAATTCCTTTCCCATCGATAACTTCTTTGTGAAAAAGGGTCTGAAAAAACTCCAGGGTATAGGTAAGCGGAATATTCATTCTCATTTTTCTCATGGAAGCCATTAAGAAGAAATAGCACTCTTCATCCATGATCAATCCTCCGTTTCTCACGAAGAACGAAACCTTCACTGCGTCGCCTAAAAGGAACGCTCTGTTCTTTACATTTAAACCGTGTGATGTAAAATATTGATTTTCCAATTTTTGATGTGATTTATTTATAAAAAAATAATGAACGATAAATCGTTCATCAGTTTTACCATTTAATCGTGTCCGGCTTATGCCGCACCTAATTTTATTCTAAGGTTTTCTATAAGGTTTTCCCAATACAAGGCATTTTCCTCTTCATCTCCTTCTTCACAAAAATCTGTAATATTCAGGGCCAGATCTTCTGTAATATCGTCTACTGTGATCGTCATTTCAAAGAAATTCTTAGTCCCTTCATCTTCTTCCCATCTGAAACGTACGAAACCTTCAGGCTTGTATCTAATCAAAGTGGCCTTTTCAGCAGGTCCTCCACCCCAACTAAAAAAGAAATCATCTCCTTTCTCTGTCACATCATCTGCAAACCATTCAGATAGCCCCTCAGCCGTCGCCAGATATTCATATAAAATCTCTGACAAACAATGCATTGGAAATTCGTAATGGACTTTATGTTTCGCCATATAATCTTTGTTTTTATCGTCCCGCAATATATAAATTAATTTTTTTATTACACAAAAAAGCAATTACTTTTTTAAAGAATCTTCATGATATTTATCACGGGTTTTAAATATATATTGAATATAATTTTCGTACTTAAAGGCACCATGTTATGCATAAAAAAATCCCTCCGAAATGGAGAGATTTTATGGTTTAATCTTCGTTCAGAACATCAAGAATAATCTGGCAACCCTCTCGGATTTCTTCCAAGGAAATCGTTAGCGGCGGAGAGATCCTCATGTATTCATTTCTGTAAAGCTGCCAGAATACAATAAGGCCCTTTTCCATGCATTTTTTAGCTACGTTGAGGGTATAGTCGGGTGTTCCTAAATTAACGGCAAGCATCAGGCCTTTTCCATTGATATTTTTAATCTTCGGATGAACAAGAAGTTCTCTGAACAGTTTTTCTTTTTCAGCGGTTTGTTCCATCAGTCCACTTTCCAATACTTCTTTTAAAGTGGCGTGGCTGGCTGCTGCAATCAGAGGGTTTCCTCCAAATGTTGTAATATGTCCTAATTTGGGTGAATGGGACAGTGTTTCCATGATTTCTCTGGAACTCATAAAAGCACCTACCGGCACTCCGCCTCCCATTCCTTTTCCCATGACAAGAATATCGGGAACTATTCCAAAATGTTCAAAGGAGAATAATTTACCGGTTCTTCCGAATCCGGGCTGGATCTCATCGAGGATAAGAAGAGCTCCCACTTCTTCACATCTTTTTTTAAGCTTGATCAGATAATCATCTGCAGGGACTAAAAATCCTGCAGCTCCCTGAATGGTTTCCAGGATAACACAGGCTGTTTTCTCTGTAATTTTATCAAAATCATTTTCATTATTGAATTCAATAAAACTGATCATCGGTAGCAAAGGACGAAATTCTCTTTTATGGGTTTCGTTTCCTGATACGCTCAATGCACCGTGTGTATTTCCATGATATGAGTTTTTAAAGGAAACAATTTCTTCTCTTCCGGTATATCGTTTTGCAAGTTTCAGGCTTCCGTCGATAGCTTCTGCCCCACTGTTGACGAGATAAGTAATCTCCAGAGGATCGGGAGTAGATTCTGCCAGCAGTTTACATAAAGCAATAGGTTTTTCCTGTGCATATTCACCATATACCATAACGTGCAGATATTTGTCTGCCTGTTTTTTGATAGCTTCCACAATTTTAGGATGTGAATGTCCCAAAGTATTGGCAGAAACACCGGCTACAAAATCCAGATATTTTTTTCCATCTGTTCCATAGATATAGCTTCCTTCTGCTTTTTCAACTTCAAAACCTGCTGCAAATTTTGTGGTTTGTGCCTGATATATAAAAAAGTCTTTGTGCATTTCCATTGTCTCGAAAATTTTCAGCAAAGCTATAAAACATTCATTAAACGCTAAAATTAAAGAACATAAAAAAAGACCAGTTGCTGCTGGTCTTTTCCTTATTTTTTAACCCGTTTAGGTTTTTTAGCTTCTTCTTTTGCTTTTTCTTTATCTATAGCTTCCTGAGCTTTATTAAAGAGATCATTATCTGCAGAATATTTTATTTCTTCATAATTGGGACTGTCCACAAGGATATCCTGCCATTTCCTGATCCGGTCTTTGGTATTCCAGTTGAAATCTGAAAATTTCCTTTTCTCCGGTTCTATTTTACTCATAGGATAGGTATCAGAATTCGCTGCGATGCTGCATGAGATAATCTGCAGTCCGGTTTCCTCAAACAAAGCACCAATGATTCCACAGGTGGAAAGGGTGATTCCTATTCTCTGAGGCTGTTTTGTTTCCTGATCAACGTCATCTACATAGGCGATGGATTGGGCATTCCCTACTACTCTGGCTTCTTTAATCTCGTTATTCTGGTAGTAAACGGTCATGAATTTTCCTTTCACCTGGTTGAACTCATCTTTCAGGTTTAGTGAATCTACTTTGCTTATGGCATAAGCATTTCCGATTACTTTGAGTGAATCTATGTTTTCTGTTTTGGTATTGAAATAGGCTTCAATCTTGTCACCGGTCACCTGTTTTTCACCGCTCCAAAGAATCGGTTTGGTATACATGTGCATGATCCCATCTGTTTCGTTGAAGGCAATGGAGTCTGCCCTACCTTGTGCGTTTGATTTAAAGATACGGCCTTTTTTATACGCTCTTAAAAAGCTTTTCTTTATGGTAATGTCTGCTGAGTCCGGTCTCTGGTAAGAAAGAATCTTTTCTGCGGCAAAATAAATGGAATCTTTTTCCATGATCTTAACAGCATACGGACTTTGGGTCATCATAGCGGAATCTTTCTTTTGAAAAACTTCTCCGTACCCTCCTTTGATGTATCTTCTTTCTAACGGATCATCCAGGGTAACATTCCCGGTTGCTTTACCAAAACCTGTGGTATTATTAAAATACATATCATCACCGGTAAGGATCTTGTCATTGTAAAAGATCTTGGAATTTTTATTCAGGAAAGCCTCCTTGGTTTCCATTCTGTAAGTTCCTTTTTCGGTGTAAATCCGGTTTTTACGGTTGGCGCGGTTGGTAATGGTGGTAGGACCAGAAAATTCAGCTACCTTAGTATTCTGATTCTGTTTGATATTAACTCCCTCTATAATGTAATCCGGATTATCTATTTTAACGTTCCCAACAAAATCTATCATTTTGGTATTGAGAAAATAGGTAGCCGATTTGGTATACATTACATTCTGTGCATCAGAAATGGTCCCTCCGGTATTGAAGTAGGCCTGATTGGCTAACCTGTCATAGTAGAGGATGTCTGTTTTGATCGTCTGCTTGGGATCGGTAAGAACGACCTCTTTTTTGGCAACCCCTTTCTGGGTAACTCCGTTATATTCCATCTCCTGGGCCGTAATGACAGAGCCATCTGCGTTTTGAAGCTTTGCATTACCAATAGCTTTTACGAGACTTTGGTCATTGTAAAGAATCACCTCGTCTGCATAGAGAATAGATCCCTGATGCTCTATCTGAACGTGCCCCACCATATACTGGTTGCCCTCGTATTTGGTGTCTTTTTTAAATTCATCGGCATGGATGATCTTTACCTTATCTTCAGGTCTTACTGCGAGTAAAGGTTTTCCTTTATTTTGAATATAAGGATCCATCTGCGTGGTTTTATTGTCCTGTGCAGAACTGAACGCAGAAATAAAAAATAACAGAAAAAGGATTATTCTCATTAATTAATCATTCTTAGTGCCATAGAAATACAGCGAATGCGAATCAATATTTACGCCAAATGCTTCTTCAATTGCTTCTTTAATTCCCTGAATTCTTGGATCGCAGAATTCGATGATCTCTTCAATTTCTTTATCAGAGCCTTTTTTGTAGATCACCAAATGGTCATGCTGTTTGTCAAAATAAGACTTTTCATAAGATGAAGAGGTCAATGTTTTTTCTCCAAACTGATGCTTACGGATCAAACCGGCATCAAGGAAAATTTCAATAGTGTTGTAAATGGTTGCTTTTGAGACATGATATTTCTTCTGCATCATCAAAAGATACAGATCATCCACATTGAAGTGGTGATCCATATTATAAATTTCTTCTAATATCGTATATCGTTCAGGAGTGTTTCTGAAACCCTTTTCTAATAAGTAGTTTCTTAAAACATCCTTAATCAAAGCAATATTTTTTTCTTTTTGTATTGTATCCATCAAAAAAATTATCTACAAATTTATTGATTTTTATTTAAATACACCGCATGGTTTGGTGTCGGGACTTTTAGGAATTATGACGAAAGAAGCCGGATTGCTCAATCTTGGTGTCATAAACCGTCAGTTCTGTGATGGGTGCAGATTCCACTTCTACGTTATGTGATGATACTCCCCACGCTTTAAAGTCATCACTTCCGATGTACTTCACGAAGTTGTAGATATTGAGTATAATCTTCTGTTTAACCGTTAAAAGTATATCGTTAATATATGTATTATCTATAATCACATACTTCAGATCCGGTGGAATATTATGGGCTCTGAGAGAAGGATGGCTGCTTCTTGAAGGAATGGTTCCATCGGCCATAAGATCTTTCAGTACCATATTAAAATAATCATTGATCCTACGGTCTACTTTAAATCCTAAAAGGAAATTGACTTTATAAACAGTTCCGGGCAGAATTTCATCTACGGTATATCTGAAAGTGTATGGATCTTCCTGATTGACAATACTTAATATAAAATAATGATCGGCTCTTTTCGGCTGTTTCTTAATGATGGAATAGATGATTTTGGATTCTACCTCGTCATTTCTTTTGGCTCTGCTCAAATAAGCAAGATTGGTCGCATATTTCGGAATGCTCTCATCCAGCTTCATATCTTTTATGATAGACACGTATTTATCTATTTTCACAAACTGGATAAATCTTGTTTTTATCAGTCTTCCATTATACCATGCATACATAGAGATTCCAATAGAACCAGCCAATACTACGGTGATCCAACCGCCTTCCATGAACTTGATGATGTTTGCGCTAAAGAATCCTAGTTCAATAGACAGATATACCAAAGCAAAGAACAGAATCAATACTTTACTTACTCTATGCTTTAATAACCAGAAAATAAGCAAAATGGTGGTCATCAGCATCGTGACTGTAATGGAAAGTCCATAGGCGGCTTCCATTTTTCCAGACTCTCTGAAATGGAGTACTACAATAATACAAAGGATGAGAAGTCCCCAGTTTATTCTGGGAATATACATTTGCCCTTTCACCCCTGAAGGATAATCGATTTTCTGATTAGGCCACAAGTTAAGAGACATTGCTTCAGAGAAAATGGTAAAAGAACCTGTAATTAAGGCCTGACTTGCAATAATTGCTGCGGCAGTCGCTAAAATTACGCCCGGTACAATCATCCACTCTTCCATGATTCCGAAGAATGGGTTGACTACAGAGAATCCTGGTTTTGCATGATTGGTTAAAAGCCATGCTCCCTGTCCCAGATAATTTAAAATAAGCATGATCTTCACAAAGCCCCAACTTACTCTTATGTTTTTAGCCCCACAGTGTCCCAAGTCTGAATAAAGAGCTTCAGCCCCGGTTGTACAAAGAAACACAGCACCAAGAATAACAATTGCACTTGGAGAATGAGCAATAAGCTTATAGGCATAATAAGGATTGAAAGATCTCAAAATTTCGAAATTTTCACTCAAATGCATGACTCCTAAACCGCCTAACACAAGGAACCACACCACCATTACCGGTCCAAAAAATTTCCCGATAAAGCTGGTTCCAAACTGCTGTACCACAAAAATGACAATCAGAATTCCGATTGTAATGGGAACTACAGGGGTATGAGGATTATAGATCTCCAAACCTTCAATAGCCGACATCACGGTAAGCGATGGAGTGATCACCCCATCTGCAACGAGTGCTGCTGCGCCTATGATAGCAATAAGATAGAGCCATCCTTTTTTAAGATTTTTAACTAATGAGAACAAAGCCAGAATACCTCCTTCTCCTTTGTTATCTGCTCTTAAAGCAATGATTACGTATTTTATTGTAGTCTGAAGAGTAAGGGTCCAAATAATACAGGAGAGGGCTCCTTCTATGTATTCGTTGAAAGGCATATTACTGCCGCCGTCTCTTGCATTTACAATCGCTTTCATCACGTAAAGCGGTGATGTCCCGATATCTCCGAATACAATTCCGAGAGAGACTAAAACTCCAATAAAAGAAAGTTTTTTTATGTCAAAATGATAACCTTCTTCTGTAACGTCTGCCATGTCAGCTTATTTTTTTTAAACGCGCAAATTTATACTAATTTTATGACGTCAAGAACTATTCTTCATGAATAGAATAAATGAAAAAACTTCCTTTCGGAAGTTTTTCTCTATAACATTTATTTTACGTACATCGCTTTTTTGATTTCCTCCTTCACTTTTTCAAGTTTAGGGAACCATTCTGCAAACAATGCAGCTGAATATGGAGCAGGTGCATCAGGAGTCGTAATTCTCTTGATCGGTGCATCTAAATAATCAAATGCTTTCTGCTGTACCATATAAGTAATTTCAGAAGACACTGAACCAAATGGCCATGCTTCTTCCAGAATTACCAATCTATTTGTCTTTTTAACAGAAGCTAAAACGGTATCAAAATCCAGAGGACGAACGGTTCTAAGGTCAATCACTTCTACAGAGATTCCTTCTTTAGCCATATCTTCAGCAGCCTGAATAGCCAGCTTCATGATTTTACCGAAAGAAACCAAAGTAACGTCTGTTCCTTCTCTTTTGATATCAGCTTTACCTATTGGCAGGTAATATTCTTCTTCAGGAATTTCCATTTTATCTCCATACATCTGCTCAGATTCCATAAAAATAACCGGGTCATTATCCTGAATAGCTGTTTTCAACAATCCTTTTGCATCGTAAGGATTTGAAGGAACAACTACTTTAAGACCGGGAACGTTGGCAAACCAGTTTTCAAAAGCCTGAGAGTGGGTAGCTCCCAATTGTCCTGCCGAAGCAGTAGGACCTCTGAAAACGATCGGACAGTTCCACTGACCACCACTCATCTGGCGGATCTTAGCCGCATTATTAATAATCTGATCAATACCTACCAATGAGAAATTGAACGTCATATACTCTACAATTGGTCTGTTACCATTCATCGCAGCCCCTACAGCAATCCCTGTAAAACCAAGCTCAGCAATGGGTGTATCGATTACTCTTTTAGGACCAAATTCATCCAACATTCCTTTTGAAGCTTTATACGCACCATTGTATTCTGCAACTTCCTCCCCCATTAAAAAGATGGATTCGTCTTTACGCATTTCCTCGCTCATTGCTTGTGCAATTACCTCACGAAAAGTATATTCTGCCATATTTATTTGAAAAATTTAGACTACAAAAATAGTGTTTTTTTATTACTAACATAATAAAAAAGGCATCTCATTGAATGAGATACCTGAAATATTAATTGAATTAAAAAGGTTTTTCTTCCGCCTTGCTCAGTTCTCTGTAGTTTTTTCTGAGATCGGACAGAATTTTGCCATACGTTCTTTTATAAATCAGATACAAAAGGTAAAAGCTGACAAGCATACAAAATCCGAACAAAGCATAATTTCCCAATTCAGGATCCATACTTTCGGGATTGGTATGGGTTACAATATGGTGTCCTTTGTTCAATCCATCTTTTGCACCTGCCATAAAATCCTTTGTATATAAATCAAAATGAATCAGGTTATCGAGAATAACCAGAAAAAAAGAAATTCCTGCATACCCAAAGATCAGTTTTCTCAGGTTTAGAATATTTTTCATTAATGATAAGGAATTCTGTCCGGTTTTCAATTTGCGAAACAGCAAAATGGCCAGAATAATAAATCCGGAAAACAGGATGATTCTAAGATAAGGAAATTCTCCATTAATATATCCATACACCGACCACAGTATAATTTCTATTAGACCAATCACCAATAATGTTTTCGCAACAGAAACAGATCTGTGTTTGATCATGGAATAAATTTCGTTTTCAGAATAATTTTTAAACTCTCCTTCATCTTTATTCCATTCTTTTTTCAAAAGTTCCAGTTCTTCCATATTATTTTGTGCTTATTTTGGTTTTCAAATTATTCTTTGCTCTATTCATTTTCACCCTTGCATTTCCTTCAGTTATCCCTAGGATCTCCCCGATCTCTTTATACGGCTTATCTTCCAGATACATCATGATCAAAGCTTTTTCAACGTCTGAGAGTTCATGGATGGCTTTGTACATTTTTTTCAGTTTATGTTCATCATCTTCATAGGCTTGATATTCCATTTTCAAAGAGGAGACATCTACATCAGAATACTTCCATTGTTTTCTCTGTGGTTTCCTGAAAAGAGTCATCGCTGTGTTGAGCGCAACCTTGTACATCCACGTCGAAAATTTAGATTCTCCTTTAAATCCGGGAAAGGATCTCCATAGCTGGACGGTAATTTCCTGAAACAGATCTTCATGATCTTCGGTGTTATCTGTATATATCCTGCATATTTTGTGGATAAGCCTCTGGTTGGGCTTAAAAAAATCAACAAAATTTTTCTCCAATTCTGTGTTCATACCTTATGAGTGGGAACTTTTTATTTTCGTTACATATTTTTTGAAAAAAAAATAAAAACGGCATCTCATTGCTGAAATACCGTCTTATACTTGTATTGAAACCTGATTAGTTTACTTTGTCCCAGATTTGAGTTCTTCCAAATACAGAAACCCCCATGTATCCTCTTACATTCAGTTTGTCACCGCTTTTGGTGATGGTACATTTGTAAGTCTTACCTGATTTAGGATCTGTGATCGTCCCTCCTGTAAATTCATCACCCTCTTTTTTCAGACCTCTGATAATCTCCATTCCTAAGATAGGTTTACCTTTTCTGTCGTCTTTACAAGATGAACAGTTTGGATCTGCAGGCTTTATAAGCAACTGAGAAACTTTACCGTAGTACTTTCCGTCAGACTTTTTATAGATTTCCACAACAGATTTGGCCTGCTTTGTTTCATCATCAATAGTCTTCCACTTGCCTTCAATCTGTGCAAACGATAATACACCAAACAGAGAGAGCACGAATGTTAATAATAATTTTTTCATATTTCTTATAGTTTTAATTTCGATATACGTTTTTTGTTATCTATCTATTGCTAAAAGTATAAATTAAATTTTAAACAGACAAAAACTTTTACTATACAGAGCATATCATAGGCCAAAAAGGGCAAGCAGGTACATAATCCTGTTTGCCCTTTTTTCATTTTAGCGGTTTTGATTATTCAAAAACCAAGATTTTAGATATCGTATTTCAAACATAAGATATACTAATAAAGTTCTTGATGTAAGATTCATGGATCGAACCAGCAACTATCAACCAGCAACAAGACCCTACGACTCTCAAACTTATTTGAGCTTTCTGTTGATCACCCTATCCATATAATCCTGAAACCATGCTTTAGCCGTCAGCATTCCTTTTTCTATTTCAGGAGTTTTCAGTTTGCCTATCTGATTGTTTTCAAATCCAAGATCATTTTTATCATATACTCCGGTAATTTCTTTTCCGTCAAAACGATACATATAGTTTCCTATGATAAACTGTTCCGAACTTCCATCTGAATTAACGATAACAGACGGATATTTTTTATCACTTACCACACTTCTGCCCCAACTTCTAATCAGCTTATTGTACCCGATAAGGTCTGCCAATGTAGGATAAATGTCGATCTGCTGGGCGGTCTCAGGATTTACTCCTTGAAGGTGATAGTCAGGATTTGGAGAATAAAGGATCAGCGGAACAGCAAAACGGTTCATCGCTTTTTCATATTCACCATAAGCTACCTGATTGGTGTGGTCTCCTGTGAAAACAAAAATGGTATTATTGAACCACGGCTGTTTTTTAGCAGTTTCAAAATATTTTTTGATTGCATAATCCGTGTACTGTATCGGCTCATGCATTTCTATGGTTCCTTTTTTGAATTTACCATTGTATTTTTCAGGAATTTTAAACGGATGGTGTGATGATGCCGTAAATACCGTTGCCATAAAAGGCTGTTTCTTTCCTACATTCTTTGCAAAATACTGAAGAAACGGTTCATCCCATATAGCCCACATTCCGTCAAAATCTTCATCATGATTGTATTCATTTTTTCCGAAATAATGTTTGAAGCCTAATATATTTCCAAATCCAAGGAAGCCCATCGAGCCGTTTGGAGCGCCATGATAAAACGAGGTATCATAGCCGAGATCGTTACAAACTGAAACAATAGACTGTATTTTCTGATTGGAATAGGGTGAGCTGGTGAAGGCATCCGTAAGACTCGGAATACCTGCCAATACGCTGCTCATCCCATGAATGGACTGTCTTCCATTGGCAAAAGTATTGGGAAAAATCAAACTCTGGCCGGCAAGGCTGTCGATAAACGGTGTATAGGAAACATAGCCTTTTATATTTTTATCTTTATTAAAAGCTCCTGAGTATTCTCTTCCGAAGGATTCAACAATAAAAATAACAATATTAGGCCGGTTCTCTACCTTCCTGTCATATATTTTATAAGGCTGTACATTGTCGGTAATATATTTCTCATCTACAAAATGAACTTCCTTAAAGTTATTGGTCCCCAATGTTCTGAAAAAAGAAAATGTACTGTTTAAAACTATGTTTCCCTGTAGTGGATTCACTACAAAACGGTTGGCATCTACTAAATTAATAGGTCTCGTGCTGTGCTTGAAGTCGCCACGTATTCCTCCAATGACTAAAACAATAGTTCCGCAGAGAACAATGACAGACCAGATAAAGTAGGGAACAAGCTTTAAAGGTTTCTGTTCTGTAATCTTTATTCTTTTATAGAGAAAAATCCAAAGTGCCATTAAAACAACAAACCAGATCAAAACAAAAGGATGCTGTCCTAGAGAAACAGTAAAGACCTTAAAGACATTAGACTCATGTTTCGCCACGTCCAAAGCAGTGGAGGTCAGTCTTGCCTGTGAAAATTTATAATAGATAAAGTCTCCGAAATTCATGGCATAGGCAATTCCGTTGGTGATAAAATACAGCCAGAAAAGTACCTTCTGATATCCTTTCTTTGTATTGATCACAACGGGGACAAGGCTTAACAAAATAAATAAAGCATTGACATATAAAATCGCCGTGGTATCAAAGGCGGTTCCATGAAATGCCAGATTGAAATAATCTGAAACGGAATCCACTTTGATGAGTTCTTTATTGAAATACCAAAACAAAAGCCGGGCAATCTGATAAAAAACGTATGCTAAGAAAATCCGGTATAAAAGGACCAGAACTTCTTGTTTTCTAAATTCTTTAAAAAATTTCATTCGGCAAATTTACATCAAAAACCGATTAATGTATTTTTTCCTTCATAATATTTCGGGATAAAATTTGGAAAAACTGTACTTTTGTTGACATGAATTTCATAAAAAATAATCTTGCCAATTTATTGACGCTTGCCAATTTATTTGCGGGCTGTGTAGGTGCGATCCATCTTATTTTAGGAGATTACCAGACCACGGCCATCTGTATCATTCTTTCTTCCATTTTCGATTTTTTTGATGGGTTTGTGGCCCGTGCGGTAAAATCAAACTCCAATCTGGGACTTCAGCTGGATTCTCTGGCGGATATGGTCAGTTTCGGAGTGATTCCGGGTCTTACGATGTATAAAGCTTTGGAGCCATTCGGAAATGAAATCTTTGGACTTCATCTTCCCTTTGACATCCGTTATATTGGTCTTCTGGTAACGGTCTTTTCCTGCCTTAGATTGGCTATCTTTAACCTTGATGAGGAACAGCGTTATTATTTTAAAGGACTGAATACGCCAACCAATACGGTACTGCTTTTTGGATTGTATTATGCTTTCAAGGAAACAGGAAATTTTGGATTTTTATTTGAAAATTCATTGTTTTTAATTGTATTAACGGTTGTTACTTCATGGCTTTTGATCAGCCCGATCAAGATGATGGCGATGAAATTCAAGTCGAAAAAGCTTCAGGACAATTATCCAAAGGCTATTTTATTAGGCGGCGGAATTGCCATTCTGATGATATTTCAGATCGTAGGTATTCCCATGCTGGTTATTTATTATATATTAGTATCCCTCGTTTTTCAGAGACAACTGAAGTAGACATCAGAGGTGAGATATTATACATCAGATATAAGACTTTAGAAGCACCAGATTACTGATCATAGAATCCGTACATTTTCAAATTAAAACATTATCAAATTATAGACATGAATTTAAAACTCCATAAACCCCTTTGCATTTTTGACCTTGAAACTACAGGAACCAATATTGGAAAAGATAAGATTGTAGAAATCTGTATTTTAAAAGTCAACCCTGATGCCTCCAGAGAAAGCAAAACATGGCGTGTGAATCCTGAAATGCCAATTCCTAATGAATCCAGCGCGATCCATGGAATTTATGATGAGGATGTAAAAGATGCTCCTACCTTCAGAGATATCGCTCCAAAAGTGATGGAAATGCTTGCAGGAAGTGATTTGGGAGGATTTAATTCCAATAGATTTGATGTTCCGCTTCTGGCAGAAGAACTTCTGAGAGTAGAAATAGATTTTGACCTTAGCAAATTCAGATTGGTAGATGCACAGACCATTTTCCACAAGAAGGAGCCTAGAAATCTGGGAGCAGCCTATCAGTTCTACTGTGGTAAAGTCCTGGAAAACGCTCACTCGGCAGAAGCGGATGTGATGGCTACCTTTGAGGTACTGGATGCGCAGGTTGGAAAGTATCAGGATATTCCCAATGAAATAGCGCCTTTAAGTGAGTTTACGTTCCATAATAAGAATGCTGATCTTGCAGGATTTATCGGATACAATGATAAAAACGAGGCTGTTTTCAATTTTGGAAAATATAAAGGACAAGTGGTAAAAGCGGTTTTCCAGAAGGATCTGGGCTATTACGGATGGCTTCAGAATGCTGATTTTCCACTGTATACGAAGAAAGTCTTCACCAAAATTCAATTATCAGGTAAATTTTAAAACATGTCAAATCTCGTTCGTTTCAAATTCTACGAAACCGCCCTTGAAGCTAACAGGGACAAACAGATCCTTTCCGAAAATGGAGTCAATGGCTTTATTGCGAATGAACAGCTGATTCAGTCTGACTGGCTGCTGTCACAAGCTGTAGGTGGTATTCAGTTGCAGGTTTTTGAGGATGATCTGGAAAAGGCAAAACAAATACTACAGGATTATAACGATAATGAAGCATATTCCCTGGAAGTGGAACATACCATCAAAGATCCGGCATTTGACTTTGTCTGTCCAAAATGTGGCTCAAACCATATTTACAGGGATGACCGGGCGACCAGTTTCTTTGGGATCTCGATTTTGTCAAGCCAGAAGTTTGTATGTTATTACTGTGGTAATGAATTTACACATCCATAGAATTAAAGTTTAAAAATATTAATAAATTTCCTCGTCGTTATTGAACAGCTTGTGGATTTACAACCGGATTTCAATGACGGACACCTAAAATAATTAAGAGATATGAAAATCATTTGTATAGGAAGAAACTACAGCGAACATGCAAAAGAATTAGGAAATGAGATTCCTGAAAAACCCGTTATTTTCATGAAGCCTGACACCGCGGTTTTAAAAGGAAATGATTTTTATATTCCTGAATTTTCTAATGACGTTCACTATGAACTGGAAGTGGTTTTAAAGATTTCAAAAGGAGGAAAATACATCCGGAAAGAGGTAGCTCACAAACATTATGAAGAGATCAGCTTAGGAATAGATTTTACGGCAAGAGATCTTCAGAGTGAGCTGAAGTCTAAAGGTCTTCCGTGGGAACTGGCCAAAGGATTCGATGGTTCTGCGGTCGTGGGAAACTTTTTCAAAAAAGAAGATTACAATCTGGATGATTTAGAATTTTCTTTACTGAAGAATAAGGAAGAAGTGCAGGATGGCAATACCAAAGATATGATCTTCAGCTTTGACGACATCATCGCTTTTGCGTCTCAGTATTTTACCCTGAGAGTGGGTGATCTTATTTTTACGGGAACTCCAAAAGGGGTAGGAAAAGTAGAAGAAAATGACGTGCTGGAAGCTTATCTAAAAGATGATAAAATTCTTGATATTCGAATATTATAAGGATTTAACATAAAATTTTGGCAATTTTTTCTTATCTTTAAAATAAACAAAATTAGAGGTCATGATAAATATTGTACTACCCGTAGATTTTGGGGACAAAACGGAACAACTTGTAGAAGGCGCTATAAAATTCGCAAAACAGTTAAACGGCAAAATCTTTTTGATTCATGTCGCGCCATCAGATATTGGTTTTGCTATCGGTGATATGGGATATCAATATTTTCCTGAAGTAGAAGCTAATGAGATCAGAGCTGAACTGGTAGAGCTGAATAAGATCGAGCAAAGAATCATTGCCCACGACGTGGACTGTGAGCATCTTTTAAAACAAGGAATCGCCAAGGATACTATCCTGGAATATGCAAAGGCCAAAAATGCGGATTATATCGTCATGGGATCCCATGGAAGAAGTGGGATCTATGATGTTTTTGTAGGAAGTTTAACGAAAGGACTTACAAAAGATTCCCATATTCCGGTGTTGGTACTCCCCATCCACGACTAAAAAATACATTTTTAATTGTTAATAAAAAAACCGATCAGACCTGAGTCTCATCGGTTTTTTACTATATAACCAATTAATTAACCTTCTTTTTTATAGATCTTTGGATCGTAGTAAGGGTTCTTCCCCTCAGTTGGAGAATAATAGTCTTTATCTTTATCACCACCTAATGTTACTACTAGTACATAGCACCAGTACGTGAACAATACGCAGCAAACGGCAAATAGAATCCAGTTTAAAACATTTCCAAACGAATCAAAAAAACCGAAGGTCCATTTGAAAACTTTACTTAAGAATAACCAGAAAGACGTCATTATTTTCCTTTTTTAAATTAACTTTGTACAAATTTATAAAAAATGTTTAAATTACTTTCAAAAGAAAGCAATATTTTTTCAATTCCTGTTTATATTGGCTTTCTTCTCTTAGTAGTTATAATATTTAACATACTGAATTTCAACACTTATGAAGCCATCATTGCCGGGATAACTTTTCTGGGAATTGCATTGGGATATTTTTGTTTTCACAGCATTGCGCTCAATTATCAGACACATCTGCCTTTATTTCTTTATACCTTTTTTATTTTCGGACTTTATCCGGGAAACCTGGACATAGGAATTGCTGTTTCACTGCTTACCAATTCTTTTCTTGTTTTGCTGCTCACGAGTGCAGATGAAGACATCAGAAAGAAGTCTTATGTACTGGTAGGAGCCATCGTGGCCTTGAATTTTATTTTCCTGCCAACGACGTGGCCAATGGCGCTTTTCGTGATCATTCACGTGATTGCCACTTCTCAAAAAATAAGTTTAAATCTCTTCAGGTTTCTTTTAGGAACGATATTAATTGCATTCAGCTATTTTTCCATCATGTTCTTTTTCAGTTTTACGACGTGGAATATAGATTATTTCCCGTTTGGAAAAATGAAGCCCATGACGGATTATATTGATCTGTTTCCTTTAATTCCTATTGTCCTGATGCTGATTTATGCAGTATACGACCATTTTAAAAATTACAATAAGAAAAGCCCGATAAGCCGGTATAAATATACATTTCTGCTGGTATTTTCACTGGCCCAGCTGGTGACTATTATTCTGTACATGAATAAAAACTATGAATATTTACTGCTTCTGGCATTCCCATCGAGCATTATCCTGAGCAGGATGATGAGATTTTTGCCTAAATACTGGATGCAGGAGGTAAGCTTATGGCTTATCATTATGAGTTTGATTGCTTTTAAGGCAGGTACGTATTTTAATTTATTTTAAAGATTATGATTCAGATAGACGATAAATTGATTTCAGAGGATATATTTTCCGAAGAATTTGTTTGCAACCTTACGAAATGTAAAGGTGCATGCTGTGTGGAAGGAGATGTAGGTGCTCCGTTGGATAAGGACGAACTTGAGATTTTAGACCGTATTTTTGATAAAATAAAGCCTTATCTTACACAGGAAGGCATCAAAGCGCTTGAAGAACAGGGAACATGGACCACAGATCCGCAGGACGGAATGTACGTAACGCCCATGGTGGAAGACCGCGAATGTGCTTATGTAACTTTCGATGAAAAAGGAATTACAAAATGTGGTATTGAAAAGGCTTATGAGGACGGTGCTGTAGACTGGCAAAAGCCGATTTCGTGCCACCTTTATCCGATCCGTATTACAGAATATTCCACTTTCACAGCGCTTAACTACCACGAATGGAATGTGTGCAGTGATGCCTGTGCGCTGGGGAAAGAATTGCAGGTTCCTGTCTATAAGTTTCTGAAAACTCCACTGACCAGAAAATATGGTGAGGAGTTCTACGGCGTTTTAAGTGAAGCCGCTGAGGAATGGAAAAAAGCCTATGGCTCTTAAATAAAGAAAAACCGCAGACTGATCTGCGGTTTTTTTTATCAATTATTCTGAAAAATATTATTTAACGACTGTTGCTCCTACCACTGCAGGTTTTGCATCAGCTTTTTTAGTATTTTCCCATCCGTCTTCCGGCATCAAGGTCGCTGTGATTTTACCTTTGGCAAGGTATTTTTTAGCCACATCCTGAAGGTCTTTCACGGTAAGCGCTTTTACTTTTTCCTGATAGTTCAGGATGTCATATTTATCGCTGCCATCCAACTGATTTTTAGCAAGAGCACTCATCCAGAACATATTGTCCTTAAGTTCTGTTTTGTTGTCATTGTACTCCCCTTCTTTGTATTTGTCAAGATCTTTTTGCTCAGGACCTTTATCAATAAGTTTCTGAAGCTCAGCCACTGCACTTTTTGTAAGTTTCTCTGCATTTTCAGGTCCACATGGGAAACTGATGCTGAAATTGTATGTACTGTAAGGAATCTTGTTCATACTTCCTCTGGCTCCACCGCCATAAATTCCGCTTTCATCTTCTCTAAGTTTTTCAATTACTTTGATGGTAGCCACTTCTCCAAGAGCTGAAAGAGCTAAAGCTTCTTTTTCATTATAAGGGGTTTCTCCGCTGTAAGAGATGGTGACCATACTCTTAGGGTCTTTTCCTTTTTTATAGACTTTTGAATAATCTCCGGTCATCTGTCTGTATCCGGTATCTTTAAATGTTGTTGTTTTTCCTGATGTCGGAAGTCCACCGATATACTGAAGTACCTGTTCTTTTAATTTTGCTTCATCAATATTTCCTACAAAATAGAACTGGAAGTTTCCGGCATTGGCAAATTTCTCTTTATAGATATCGTACGCTTTTTTATAATCTGTATTCGCCCAGTCTTTTTCCATCGGGAATAATCCAATGAATCTCGGGTTCTTCTGATTCATAAATTTCGCATGCTCATTGGAGAAATAAGCCTGAGGATTAGACAACAGGTTATCCAGCATGGCAGACTGCTTTTCTTTGTAGGCATTGAATGCTGCAGGGTTGTAATTTAAACCTGTAAAATAAGCATACGTAAGCTCCATAGCCGTCCCTAAATCTTTCTGGGAAGTTCTTCCTGAAATCCCTTCAAAATATGGTCCAATCATAGGATTGACACTCACCTGCTTTCCGGCAAGATAGTTGGTAAGATCTGCTTTTGAGAATCCGCCCACTCCTGCTTCAGATAATGCTCCAAAAGCAAACTGAGTTTTGATAAAGTCTGCATCGGAGATCAGGGAGTTTCCTCCTAAACTTCTTGCAGAAAATACGATTTCGTCATCTTTGAAATCTGTCTTTTTGAAAGTCACTTTAGCTCCGTTGCTTAGCGTCCAGGTTGTTGTTCCCAGTTTAGCATCAGTTTCAGTCTTGGTAATCTTCCCTTCTGATTTGAAAGGTTTTATTAAATTTTTGATGGCTGCTTTTTCTTCGTACGGCTTAAGGTCTGCCATTTTTACAGCTTCGAATGTATTAAGAACCATGGCTTCTGTAGGCATGGTAACGTTGTCTTTCTTTGGCCCGGTCATCACAATCACTCTGCTGTCATCTTTCACCAATTTCTTGATCACGTCGTTGGTCTGTGCGAGAGTAACTTTAGGAAGGAATGATTTTGTATCTTCATATTCCCATGCAATTCCCGGCATCGGTTCCTGCTCCAGAAAGTTTCTTACATATTCGTCTACCAGCATATCACTTTCTGTCTTGTCCCTGTTGTTGTAAGACCTTTCAAGGTTGGACAGCGTCTGTGCTTTCGCTCTGTCCAGCTCAGACTGGGTAAATCCAAATCTTTTTGCTCTTTCTACTTCTTCCAAAAGAACTTTCAAAGCGTTCAGCTGATTTCCTTCCTTTACCACAGCAAATCCCTGGAAAGCTTCCTTACTTCTTGCATACGTTCCTCCATGATATACAGATCCGAAGGTAAAAGGTGGATTGTTTGAGTTAATCAGTTCTTTTAATCTGTTATTCAGCATTGCGGTAGAAAGACCTTCTATAATACTCTGGTTGTACTGTTCAACAGTAACATCAGGCTTGTAAGCTTCCGCATCTTTCATAATAAACTGAACCATTGAACTTGTAGCATCAGGATCTGTCTCTATTGCTACTAATGTTTCTTTATGGTTGGGAAGATCAAAGACTTTTCTTTCTTTTGGTTTAGAAGGATTTTTATATTTGCTGAAGTTGTCTTTGATTTTCTTTTCAACTTCGTCTACATTGATATCTCCTACCACTATGATCGCCATGAGGTCCGGTCTGTACCAGTCCTGGTGGAATTTTCTGATGACATCCGGCTTAAAATTTTCCAGCACCTCTTTTTTACCGATCGGAAGTCTGTCTGCATATTGAGATTGATACAATAGTTTAGGAAGATATTTATCGGCCATTCTTTTGTCAGCGCCAAGACCCAGTCTCAGTTCTTCCAGAACTACCCCTCTTTCTTTGTTGATCTGTTCATCGGAAAGTGTAGCATTAAATGCCCAGTCTTCCATTACTTTCAGACCTGCATCCAGGTTTCCTGGTTTATCCAGCGGAACGGGAAGCATGTATACCGTTTCGTCAAAACTTGTGTAAGCATTCAGGTGCTGTCCGAATTTTACTCCGATAGACTGTAGAAAATCTACCAGTTTGTTGTCCGGAAAATTCTTGGTTCCATTGAAGTTCATGTGCTCCATAAAGTGCGCCAAACCTCTCTGATTTTCATCTTCAAGAATAGATCCTGCATTGATGGCCAGACGGAAATCTACTTTCTTTTCAGGTAATGTGTTTTTTTTGATATAGTACTTCATTCCGTTGGGAAGAGTACCGATTTTCACAGAAGCATCCACGGGGATATTCTGTCCGAAAACATTTGAAGACATCAGGAAGATGACCGCAAATGATGATAAAACTTTCTTCATGTAATTTGAATTTATTTTCGTGCTAAAAATATCAATTATTCACCAGCTGAAGAAGTGTTAAAATTCATATCATAGTTAAATTTGAGTTAAAATTAAAAAGGCAACAAAAAAGCCGGAAAATATCCGGCTTTTGTACTGCAAAATGACAGTTTTTATTTAAAATCAGCATCTGAAACGCCCGTGTTTAAAACAACTTTTGTAGTTTTTATCGTCACTTTCTGCCCTTTTCCTTCAATATCAACTTCGGAAGGGAATTTCAAACCTTCTACAGTCAGATAATCTTTCACAATCACATTCCCCTCTCCTACCGTAGATTTGTATAAAAGGCCGGTTGAGGCATCAAAGTAAAATTTTCCTTTTTCTGAAGATAATACATTATAATCTTTTCCATCCACTTTTTCTACGGTAACCGATTGAAAGCCTGCAGGATCAAAGGCCAATGCTTCTACAGTTTTTCCTTTTTTCAGTTCAGCGATATTATCGGCAGGAAAATCAGTTTTCTGGCCTGCTCTTTCTATGTATCCTTTTTCACCGTCAAAAAACTGGGTTACCTTTTGTCCCATTGCGGTTTGTACAGATTTGAATTTATTGCCCTGTTTCATGGTGCTCATGGTAATATCCATCCCCTGAACACTAAGAGTATTGTCTACTACCGTAGATTTTACGGCTTCTAATTTGGCCTTTCCTCCTAAAGCTTTGAAGTAATTATCAATGACTTCTTTGGGTGCAAGTTTAGATTTCACGACTTCCGTCTTTGCGGGAGCTGCGGTGGTCTGCTGAGCTGCTGCCGGTACTGAAAACAATACGGCACAGAAAAACGGAATGATGATCTTTTTCATATCTATAATAAATTTAAGGATGTAAATATATGAATAATGACTCCAATAAATTTAACAAAGTATTTTTACAGGGAATACCGGATCATTCCTGTCCGGATCCATTAAGATTTTTTAAGAAAACAAAAATTAATCAAAGAGAATGAGGCAGATAGAAACTGCTTCAAGATCGATAATGGGCACTAGGCAAAAATAAAAAAAACCTCCGATTGCTCGGAGGTTTTCAAATATTTATATCGAAATAAATTATTTCTTAAGTTCTTCTAAAAACTCGTCGTGAGAGATTTTAGTTTCTTTTTTCCCTCCTTTTTCAAGGATTACATCTTTCAGTTTAGCCATCGCTACTTCAGAAGAAATTTGTCTTACCTGCTCCTGGTCTTTCAACATTTCAACAGCGTATTTCTGGATTTCTTCATCCCCTAAGTGGTGGATTCCGTAGATTGCCAACTGGTTTTTCACCAACTGCTCAGCCTGTGCCAATACATCAGCATAGTCTAACTTGATTTCGTTATCAGTCATTAATTTACCTTCAATGATCTGGTATCTTAGCTGACTTTTCTCTGCTTCAAGAATTTCTTTAGCCTGCTCTTCAGACTGAATATTCTGGTTAGAGAATAACAACCATTTTACCAAGAAAGCTTCAGGAAGTTTCACTTCTTCTTTTTCAGTAACCTGCTCCAATACTTTATTCACATAGTGAACGTCAGCATTTTGCTGGAAATACTCATCCAATTCAGATTTTACTTTTTCTTTAAGCTCTTCTTCAGAGGTAATAGTCCCTTCTCCGTATACTTTGTCGAATAACTCCTGGTTCAGTTCAGCTAAGTTCAATGCATAGAAATCTTTTACTTTAACTTCTACTTCAGCATGGTGTAGATGCTCAACTTCTTCTTTAGTGAATCCTAATTCTTTAGCCAGTTCTTCGTCACCTGCAAGAGTTTCTTTAGATACTTTTACAGAACCGTCCATTTTCAAAGCTTTTACCAATTTGAAAGCTTCTTTGTTTTCAGCAGTAATGGTAACGTTCTTTGGCTGGTGGTGGTGCTCTCCTTCAGCATCTTCTTCTACAACCTGAGAAATTTCTAAAGCTACATAAGAATCTTTACCGATTTTATCCTGAGGAACCTGCTCCGCAAAACGCTTCTGCATGTTCTCAATGCTCTTTGTGATTTCCTTGTCAGAAGCCTCTACTTTATAGTGAGGAGCTTCATATTTAGCTAAATCTATAGTGAATTCAGGCTCATATCCTACTTCGAAACCAACTTCAATTTGATCAGCGTTGTAGTCCAACTGGTTTACTGGCTGAGGAACAGGCTGTCCAACTAATCTTAACTTGTTGTCGTTAACATAATTGTTCAATGCGTCAGAAACCTGTTTGTTGATTTCTTCGAATGCAATACCTGCTTCATATTGTTTTTTAACCATACTCAAAGGCACTTTCCCTTTTCTGAAACCAGGAACTTGCGCATTTTTAGCATAATTAATCAACTGCTTGTCTACTTTTTCTTTGTAGTCAGATTTTTCCAATGTCACTGTAAGTAATGCACTTACGTCATCATGGTTTTGTGCGGTAACCTTCATTATTGATTAAAATTTTAGGTTGCAAAAATATGAAAATTTTATGAGAATAACCTACTTCTAATCAATTCTTAGTCCTCAAATGTTGATAAATAAAAAACCGCTGAAAATATCAGCGGTTCTATCCTTAGGTAAGTATTTCTAATTACTTAGATTATAAGTAGCTTCTGCGTCAGTTTCTCCTCCTACTACACTTCCCCAGGCCGTTCCAACCTTTACTTCATTTACACTCTGAGGCTCATGAATAAGGGTTAATTTCAGGAACGGAGAAGTTCCGTCCACCGCTTTTACAACATCCCATTTTGTTTTCAACCCCACTCTTTTTCCATCTTTTCTAAGATCATTTCCGTCCAGTCTGGTAACGGCAATGTTGGATTTCGGAAAGTCGAAAATAAGGAAATGCTCATCTTTAGCCTCAATGATTTCGTTGGTAGCGTCCTCATTTCCGTTTCTGAATTTTGCTTCCACAGTATAGGATTTCCCGTCTTTCAGAGGAATTGTAGGAATACCTCCTGCTCCGATACTGTAATTATATTCGATCGCTGTAGATCCCGGCGTGTCTTCTTTCACCAACAAAATAATATTGGTAAGTTCTTCCTGAGGAAGATCATCTTCTGCTACAGAACCGTCTCTCTGACAAGAAATAACAGTGATTGTAATGAATAAAACAGCTAGTAATCTGATAATATTTTTAGTATTGAATAGTTTGTTCATTTTTAGAATTTTAAGTTTGTAAAATTGTAATGTAATATTTTTCTGAATCCTTAGAATTTGTATCTAAAGTTTAAAATAAAGTTTCTTCCTGCCTCATCCGCAAAGAACCTCAAACGGTTCAGGTAATCTCTGTAAGAAGTATTGAAGAGATTGTTGACGATAAGCCCTGCAGAAAGATTTTTGCTGATATTGATTCCTGTTTGCACGTTCCAAAGAGAATAGCTGTTGGGTGGCGTACTCAAATCAATGGTTTTATCCACCAATTCGCCGTCCACATATACTTCCAGCGGAACATTTCGGACAGGGAATCTGGTTTGTTTCAGAGAGGTTTGATTTTCAACGGTAAAATAGAAGTTATTCCATTTTTCCTTTTTAAACTGTAATGCGTTGGAGAAATTCGGTGGCATCATCAGAATCAAAGGTTCATGGTTGGTATCATCCTGTCCGTGAACGTAACTTCCTTTTCCCACATAGGTAAGGTCATCCGTAAGTTTCCAGTTGATATCAAGGTCTACCCCGTACATCCTGGCATCGATCTGCTGATAGGCCCACTCGGGAAATACCCCTCTGATTGTTCCCTTGATTCCCACAGGAACCTGATTGATAAAGTTTTTAGTGATAAAAAAATAGGGGTTTACAGAAATATTCAGTCCTTTCAAGACATTGAATTTTGAGTCTACTGTTAAGTTAAACTGATGTCCCTCTTCATTTTTCAATGCCATATCTCCGGTTTCGATCACTCCTGCAGAATGGTGTAATCCGTCCGAAAATAACTCTGCAACATTCGGCGATCTGCCCACTTTTGCATAGTTAAATTTCAGATCAAAATTTGATCCCGGGCGGTATTCCAAACCTGCATTAAAGGAAACATTATTGTAATTAAGCTGGGGACGCGTCAGAATTCTGTTTTGGCTTTTCTTCACATAAAATTGAGGATAGGTGTCGGCATATAATTTTTCCCAGTCATTTTGATCATACCATTTGGTCACATCATAACGGGTGAAATCATATCTTGCGCCAGCCTCGAAATTAAATTTAGAAGACATCTTATATTTAAATACGGAATAAGCTCCTGCAGAATATTTATCATAATTAGGAATCAAACGTCTCGCTTTTGTCGCAGGATCTGAATAATTGTTTTGAAAACCTGCATCAATTCCTGTTTCCAGAGACCATTTGCCTCTTTCCAATAAATCATTAAGGTTAAACTGATGAGTCATCAGCTCTAAATCTAAAGAAGGGATATCATTCAGTTCACCTCTCCGGATATCATATTCCTGTCTGTGATTGTACTGATAACTGTAGGTTGCTGACAGTTTTCCAATATTTTCAAATCTTTTAAAAGCTGAAACTTTTGCAATATGATGCTCCACAACCTGTCTTGGATTATCAATATCATAACTGAATTTTCCTGAGTAAACAGGTGGATTTGCCGTCATTGCCCTGTCATAATCCCCGGAAGTAGAAACGTGCGAATCTCTCAAAATTCCTATATTCTGGTTCGTCAGGTAATAGTCAAATGAAATTCCTTTTTCATAACTGTTGTTCTGAACCGTAAAATTGAAAGAAGAAAAATCCATTCCCGTATTCTTCAGATTATAATCGGGAGCACTCTGATCTCCTAATTTTTTGACACTGCCGCGGGATTTCACAGCCCATCCGTTTTTCCAGACTTTAGCAACATCTACATCCAGTCCCAGCCCTCTGCCATTTGAGATCCCTGTAAGTCCGACCGACCCTTTAATCGTGTCTTTTTTAGGAAAAATTTCAGGTTCCAGCACCACCACTCCTCCGATAGCATCACTTCCGTATTTCAATGCAGAAGCTCCTTTGATCACATCGATGTGCTGAAAATTATTAATATCAACATTGGGAGCATGCTCTACTCCCCATTCCTGTTCTGCAAGCTTTACTCCGTTGTTCAAAATAGAAATTCTGCTTCCATACAAGCCGTGAATAACAGGTTTTGAAATATTATTCCCTGTTTTTAAAGTGGCAACCCCAGAAATTTTTGATAATAAGTTCCCCAGGTTATCGGTAGAATTCCTCTCGATTTCAGATCTATCTAAGGTTTTAATGATCAGAGAACCATTAGATTTATGACTCCCATGAATGGTCACCGTTTCTATATCATGGCTGTGGTGCTCTAACTTAATGACCAATTGTAAATCCTGACCAACTTCTATATTTTCAGTATAATCATTACAATCAGGATGTTTGGCAATGAGCGTATATTTTCCCGCAGGAATTTTATTCAGTATAAACTTACCTTTAGTATCGGTTTTAGCAGTAAATCCACCGATATTCACCACCGCATTTTGCAGCATGGTTTTATCATGAAAATCATGAACAGTTCCTTCTACAGTATACGTTTTTTGTGCATTTATCAACGTCAGTCCACATAGAACCAACATCAGACTATATATCAATTTCATTGTCTATAGATTGATTGCGTACCTTTTACAGGTACATTTTTTTTGTAAAAATTTGTTGAATGGGTTTGTTTTTAAATTGTAAAATGTACAATGTAAAAAGTAGTAATAATTGATGTGTAAGATATTAGATAACCGCTTTCAGATGTATACATTCATTTATAATCCTGAAAATTCAAAATCCTGAATCACTGAACGTGCATCCTGAAACCTAAATGAGAATAGTATTCGTACTTAAGACCTCCGAAAACTTCCATTTCCCAGTCTTAAAAACACTTATCCCGTACGTCTTATCTCGAATTCCGAAAACCAGGAACCCGAACATCCAACAGCTATCAAACAATAGCTTTAAACCCAAAATATTGAACTTTAAAATCAATTAAAGCCTATAAAAATCTATGATTTATGAAATTGAGGGAGGCCCCCGAAGCTGAAAAGTGAATTTGGTCTGAGACCATATTTTTTCCTGAACGGCCATCACCTGTTTTACTTCGTGCGTAAAATGTTCGAAAGTAAAATTGTATTCGTCAGGAACCAGTGTATGTCCTGTAGCTAAGAAATGACACGCGAGACAATCGCCGGGCTTTTCTTTAGCCGAAGTTTTGGTCATGGCATGTTCTGTCTTCTTGAGATTGAAACTCTTAAAGTAGTCGACAGCGTCATGGTGGTGAAAACTTTGAGAAAACAGTGCAATGAAGTAAATCCCAAACAAAAGTTTGGAAATAAAGTTCTTCAGATTTCTGCTTTCCTTAAAAATCATTTTGTAAAATTATAAAAATAATTTAAGTTTTAAATTAAGTTTTGGTTAAACACTTCATTAAAACTGTTCAATACGTCGGTAAAAGTAGTTTTTTGTTACAAAAAGATACTTTGACAGAGGTAATTATTTTTTTATTTATTTTTTTTATAGTAAAAAATCCTTCGGCTTCGCTCGGGGTGACATTCCTAATACCAACTGTAATTTACTGTGATAGCCACAAAAATAAAAAACGTATTATTTTAAAACTGTCATCCTGAGCAGAGCCGAAGGATCTATATCTCTTGTTATTTTGTATCATAATTGGATATTGAAGAAGTTGTAAAATGCAAAATATAAGATTTAAATATCCTTGTTATCCGCAAATCAATTTCAATTCCTCCATTCATGAAAATCTGCCATACTTAAGCCAGCTGAGAACCTAAATGCTCCCATTCCTGTAAAGCAACTTCCAGTTCTTCTTTGGTTTTATTATATTTTTCCAAAGTTTCTTCAGAAGGGTTTTCTTTTGTAAAAGTAGCTTCCATAGTTTCAATTTCAGACTCCAGTTCAGAAATTTTTTCTTCTACTTTCTTTAATTTATTCTGAATATTTTTTTGTTCCTTGCTGACAATCGTTGATTTTTCTTCGACCTTCACTTCTTTCGGAGCTGGTTTTACCTCAACCTTTACATCTTCACTGTGAAGTTTTGCTTTTTCAGCAGAAATTTCTCTAAGCGTTTCCTTTTGTCTGTATTCAAGATATTCGCCAACACTTCCCAGGAATTCTTTCATTCTTCCGTCACGGAATTCATAAATCTTATCACAAAGTCCATCCAGGAATTCTCTGTCGTGAGAAATCACGATCAATGTTCCCTGAAAGTTCTGTAAGGCCAGTTTGATAATTTCCTTAGACTGAATATCAAGGTGGTTGGTAGGCTCATCCATGATCAGCGTGTTGAATGGACGAAGCAGTAATTTACAAAGCGCCAGACGGTTTCTTTCTCCTCCGGAAAGCACTTTTGTTTTTTTGGAAACAGCTTCTCCTTGAAATAGGAAAGATCCTAATAAATCTCTTACCCTGGGTCTGGTTTCTTCTGTTGCTGCATCTTCAGCTTCTTCTAAAACGGTTTTATTGGGGGTCAGTACTTCTTCCTGATTTTGGGCAAAGTATCCGATGTTGACGTTGTGTCCTAAATTCCAGGTTCCTGAATAATCCTTAATTTCTCCGGCAAGAATTTTTGCCAACGTAGTTTTTCCCTGTCCGTTCTGTCCTAAAAGGGCAATTCTGTCTCCTCTCTGAACAATAAAGTCTACATCATCAAAAATTTGTTTTTTTCCGTATGCTTTCCCTAAATGCTCAGCTTCAAAAATTACTTTTCCGGGAACCATAGATTGTACGAAACGGATGTTGAATTTGGAAACATCTTCATTATCCACTTCAATACGCTCGATTTTATCTAATTTTTTAATAAGGGACTGTGCGAAGGAAGCTTTGGTAGCACTTGCACGGAACTTATTGATGTTATCCTCCATCTGCTTGATCTCTGCATCCTGGTTCTTTTTGGCCCCGATGAGTTTCTCGCGGCGTTCTTCACGCATGATCAGATATTTGGAGTAATTCGCTTTATAATCGTCAACTTTTTTATTATTGATATCGAAAGTCCTGTTGCAGACCGCGGTCATAAACTGCTTATCGTGACTTACCAGAACGATGGCTCCGGGATAGTCTTTCAGGAAGTTTTCCAGCCAGATAATGGATTCCATATCCAGGTGGTTGGTAGGCTCATCGAGAAGCATGATATCATTTTTCTGAAGCAGTAGTTTAGCCAGTTCAATTCTCATTCTCCAGCCTCCGGAAAATTCGTCGGTGATTTTTTGGAAATCATCCGCTCTGAATCCTAAACCGAACAATACTTTTTCCATATCGCCTTCAAGATTGTAAGCGTCATGGTTCATCAGAAGATCGTTCAGCTCTGTCATTTTATTGATCAGATCCGTGTACGCATCACTTTCATAATCTGTTCTTACGGCCATCTGATGATTTACCTCTTCCAGTTCGTTTTTCCAGGCATTGATTTGCTCAAAGGCCTGCATGGTTTCAGCCCATACGGTTCTTCCTTTGACGAAATCCAGATCCTGCTTCAGGAAACCAATGGTAGCACCTCCCTCGCGAACGACAGTTCCTTCGTAGAAATTAATTTCCCCTGAAAGCATTTTCAATAAAGTGGATTTCCCCGCTCCATTTTTTCCCACGAGACCAACTTTGTCATCCTTTTTAATGGTGAAATTGGTATTTTGAAACAGATAGTTTCCCGAATGATGTAATCCTAAACCTTGAACAGAAAGCATTTTATTAAATAAAAATTAGTGATGAATAATGAATTTTCGGGTGCAAAAGTACGGAAAAAGAAATGAATAGGCCAGAAATAAAAACAGACTCCCTGACAGCACGGCTTTTGGAACAACAAAAAGGGATGCCCTGCCAGACATCCCTTCATAACCTAAATTTAAAACTGAAAAGTACTAACGTTATTTTATCTAATTCTGTTCTGCCGCAAAGGATCTTATCTCTATTGTACGGCTCCAGATATCATTATTCGGAACATTGGTTCCATACAGAAAGTCTGCTACAAAACTGTCTTCAGGGAGGTGCAGTTCAGTAAGAAGTTTGGTATGGATTCCCCGGTCTACAGAGGTACTGCTGGGTACATTCAGACCATTATTGATCAGCTCTGCCTCAATCTCATCTGCCGATCTTTTTAACATATCAGCACTATACATTCCAAAATTGGCTGAAATATGAGTATAATCTGCGAAACCTGAATAATCATACTTAGGTTTCATATCCAGTGAAAAACTTTCCACATAGGCTGCAAGGTGGGTATAGAAATCTGAAAGGAAAGTATCATCTGTAATTTCTAACCCTGACCGGGAAAGATCTGTGCTGAAAATCCCTGCCATGACATTATTGGTTTCCTGCAACATTACTTTTCCGTATACAATGGGAAGGGTATTCAAGATTACTTCTCTGGAAACGTAAGCCTGGGAAAGGACAACTCCTTTTTCAATCTGAAATCCGGAAAGCAGGGCGTCCCATATTTTATTTCCTTCAGCATCGGTTTTTGCAGTTCTTACATCAGAAACATAATCTTCAAGGTCATTGGTATTAATAAAATCTGTAGAAATATATACGGAATGCGGTGCCTGAAGATAGCCACCTCCTACATCAGCGTGAGCGCCGGGAACGAAAACTTCTTTCCAGACCGATCCTGAAGTTTCGGTTTTGGTATCCTGCATACTTTTTGAATTTTCAAAAAAACCGGTGAGCGGGAAAAAGAAGCGGCATTCATTGACTGCACAGATATGGAGGGCATTTTCCACTTCCTGCGGAAGATTCATATCATAGGTGTTGAATGGTTTGGATTCAACCGTATCAAAAACACCGAGAAATTTTATGGTTATATTTGCTGATGGATATTTTGTTACCAGCTGATTACAGAACTCTCTGGCAAGCATACTTCCTCTGCTGAATCCATAGATATAAAAGTGATACTCTGTATTTCCGTCGCCCAAGATATTCTGTACAAAACGATCTGCTTTGTCTAATTTGTCGTCGGAAGAATATCCCTGTCCATCAGGAGGATTGGCGCATGTTGCCATTGCAAAATTGCTATCTTCACCGCCAGTGACAGTTCCTATACCTTCGACATATATTTTACTGTTTGCTTTAAATAAATTAAATAATTTATAGATATTGGTAGGAGCTCCTTTATAGCTTTCATTATTTTGTAAAGGCCTTTCAGATGAAGAAGCATTGATCCCGTTATTTCCTGTTCCGTCAAAAAAGATTCCGACAGATAGTATTGTATCGTTTTCCATCGCAGTGTTTTGCTTTAGTTATTAAAAAATTCCCTCTGCTTTTTGATTGTTGTGTTCTACTTTAAATCCTGTAAAACTTATTTTTCAAATTAACGGAAGAAGGAAGAGCAATACTAGCGTGAAAAATACCAAATAAAAAATTCCGTATTTCTACGGAATCAGATTTTATCAAGAGAATATATGTTGTTGACAACCGCGTAGATGACAATCCCTACAGTGTTCTTGGCTCCGATCTTTTCCAGGATACGCTGGCGGTGGCTTTCTACTGTTCTGGGACTGATGAAGAGTTTTTCGCCGATTTCGTTATTCGTGTATTCCTGACAAATGAGTTTGACGACATCTTTTTCCCGTTCAGACAATTCGTCTTCCATTTCAAAAAGCGATTTCTTCTTTGCTGAACTGTTCATATAGGTAAAAAGCATCTGATGATCTTCTGCGGTAAAGAAAACTCCGTTTTTATAAACCATGGTAATAGCATCGATGAATGTTTTTCGGTGTGAGTTTTTGGGAAGAAAAGCAGATACGCCCAACTTGACCATATAGCCGAGAATCGACGTTTTGTAATGAGAAGAAAGAATAATAATCTTCAGTTCCGGATATTTTTCTTTAAGAACTTCTACCAGCTCAAAGCCGTTCATGGGCTGCATCTGTACGTCTACCAGCGCTATATTCGGAAAATCATCTTCCGAAAGGCTTCCCAGTTTCTCAATAAAATCAGGCCCGTTGTTGGAGGTAAGGCATACAGATATATTCTTTTCATTTGAAAGCAGCATTTTCACCCCTTCCAGGATCAGCTGCTCATCATCAATTAAGGCTATTTTGATTTGGGAGTTCATGGTTTTTTGGAATTATAATGATTAAACGGCTTCCTTTATTTAAAGAACTTTTCCATTTGTGTACGGCGTTCATAGATTTTATTCTGGATTCGATATTTTTGATACCCATCCCTTTTTTCACCAGGTCATAGTCAAATCCCTGCCCATTGTCAGAGATGATTACAGCCATATTCAGTGGGTAATCTTTGATGTAGATCCAAAGATCCGTCGCTGTGGAATGTTTGATCACATTGGTGGTAAATTCCTGAATAATTCTGTACAGCTGTACTTCTACAAAGATATCTTTTTTCTCATATCCCGGCATTACCTGCATGGAAATATTGATCTTGTGTGAAAGGTTGGCAATCAGCTCTTCCACATAGAGAACGAATCCTACCGATTCAAGGTTGACAGGATACAATGAATGGGAAATACTTCTGGCGGCATCAATAAGTGATGACATTTGGCTGTAAATATTTTTTTTAATCACCTCATCGCCTTTGGTATCGAGGTTATTCATCCACAATGAAAGGATATTAAGCCGGTTTCCAATATCATCATGAATCATGACGGCAATTCTTTTTCTTTCTTCTTCCTGTGCTTTTATATTTTCAAGCACCAGCTTTTTCTGATGGAGTACTTCAGCTTCATGCTGGACATTCTTCTCCTTAATGATCCTACTGATAAAGGCCCTGTAGGCAAGAAGAATAAAGGATACTATAATTGCTATGGTAACAATTATAAGGATCAACAGGCTGATATTTAAGGTTACTTCTTTAATTTGATGAAGGTATATAAAAATGAACAATATAAAATGCTCGACAGAATATTATTCGCGCTCAGAATAATATAATAGTCATTTTCTGACAGGTTCGCGATCTGGTGCTGAATGATAAAAATAAAGACCGAAACGGAATAATAGAAAAAAATACAGGCATCTGCGAGAAGAAAACGGTTGGGTACAGAAACGCCTTTGATCTCACGGATCAGTGCAAATCCTGAAAGACAAATGATGATGATATTTGAAACCACCTTTACGATATCGCTGTTAAAAGGATAATCATAAATATATTTTGACACCATAAATACGGTTGCCAGCAATGCGGTGACCCAAATTAAATATTTCGGAAGTTCCAGCTTCCGGATAAACAAAGCAGTAATCAGAAAAAACTCTCCAGCGATATAAAGAGGATACAGAAACGAGGTATCGTTAAGATTGAAAATATAAGGCAGAACGAGGTTCAGGAGTTCTATAAAAAAAAGAAAAGCAATACAGTGAAAATATTGCTTTTCTTTATTATTTAATATACGGTATTTTGCTGCTCCCAAAAGTATGATGGACAGAAGCAGACCGTAGTTTAGGAATAAAATTGCTTTAAAAAAATCGGTCATTCCTATCTATACTAAGTATTTAAGATCCAAGTTCAGGAATACGGCAGATAGGAGGACAAGGTTTCGCCCAATCGTAAGTATTTGAAATAGTTTTAGCACTGTTTCCCTGCAATAGCTCCTGGAAAGAGATAAAGATAAGGGTTACCAGCATTCTCCCGTAAATATCATTGTATCTGAGTGCAAACGAACATTTAACCCCTGCGATCTTCGGTTCAGGATGACAAAGATCTTCCATAGGAATATAGAATTTTCTGAAAATTCTCGCTCCTGCGAATTCTGTACACTCACGGAAGAACCATTCCATTCCTTCATCTCTCCAACGTCCGATAGCTTCTATCGCTATATCCTGATCCAGGATGGGCTGGTCGGAAACCGGAAAAAACGTATTGGTATTATCATCTATTTGGGTAAGATTGCTGGAAAGAACTGCGTTTTTGACAACGGTAAATTCCTTTGATTGCTGCAGGATGATATCATGTTTAAGAGGTGCTAAAACTGTGTACTGGTACTCAACAACACTTTTATCAACATATCCTTTCTCGTCCAGCGGGATAAAAATAAGGACTACTTCCCCGTTGAATACGCCTACTTCTGCACAGACATCAACGTATTTGTTTTTCTCTTTGATTTTTTCGATCTTGTCCGCAGGCAGTTCGAAAATGTAATTGGTAGGAATCAGGTTTGAGATCAAGTGATAGTCTGAAAGACATTTGCTCCATTCAGCAACCGCTATTTTATAATCGTTCTCGTTCATAAGTTCATGGTTTATTTAGTGGCATAAAATTATACAAACTAAACATCCTGCACAACTAATCATATCATAAATTTATTATTCGTAAAATAAATTTAATTTTGAAAACCAAAAACCGCCTATCCGTTAAAATATTTTTGTGATTTATGGAGAATCATCTGTTGATAAGAGACCTTAGACTGAGATTGTCTGAAATTAATACATCAATAATTTCTTACTGTAATATGATAACAACTTTGCTGTCTTTCTTTGATATAGTAAATTTTGCCGGCAGCTGCATAAAAATTTAATACCTTTTCCAGTGCCACTTCCATTTTAGGATTGTATTTCAGCACATCATTGAACCGGATGTAGGAAATATCAAAGGAGTTTCCGTAGTTATGAGAGCTTATTCCCAGCGATGCATTGGAGTTTACTCTTCTCAGCCTGCACTGATCTTCCAATGTTCTTGTAATGGATGAAACCGTAAAAGTATGCCCTTTCGTTTCTTTGCTAAATCTGGCCCCCATTTTTTCGAGGGTACTCTTTGCTTTGGAAACCATATAGGCCCGGCTGTAATCCAGTTTTTGGACGCGATATCCTTTTCCTGCTTTTTTTATTTTATGAAACTTTCCGCTGCTGATATATTTCTGCACCGTTTTAGAGTCTGTAAGCAACTTTATGCCAAAACTTTTTGATGCATCCAGATGCGATTTGTACAGAGCAGTGGGTTCCACTTTTAATACAGACGTAAGATCATAGCAGGGAAGTACTTTTTTTGCTGCCTGCGAATAATAAAAGCTATACATAAAAGGCACAAAGGCCGCACAAAAAAACTTTCTCATTAACCACGCTTTTAAATTACTAAACGAAAGATAAACATTTATGTCATACCATTCAACTCCCGCTTACTGTCATTCTGAAAAAATTCCCAACAAACATCAAACCAAATTATTAAATCATTAATTTTTCTTCCCAATAAATTGAAATATTTTAAAGATTTATCTTTCTATTTTAAGATTTAAATTTTACATTTGAGATACTTTTAACAATAAACATATGATAAAAAAACTTTTTGCTGAATTTTTCGGCACATTTTGGCTTGTTTTCGGCGGCTGCGGAAGTGCAGTTTTTGCTGCCGGAGTTCCCGATATTGGCATTGGCCTTTTAGGGGTATCTTTAGCCTTTGGTCTTACTGTTCTTACGATGGCTTATGCTGTCGGGCACATTTCCGGCGGACATTTCAATCCGGCTGTTTCTTTCGGACTTTTAGCGGGAGGCAGGTTCTCTGCAAAAGACCTTATCCCTTACATTGTGGCACAGTGTCTTGGAGCTCTTTTGGCTGCGGGATGTCTGTATGTTATCCTTAGTGGTTCCGGAGCCGTAGATTTTTCAAAACCGGGCGCTTTTGCGACCAACTTCTATGGAGAAGCGGTCTATAATGGAAAAGCATTCAGTATGGGAGCGGCATTTCTTGCTGAATTCTTATTAACGGCTTTCTTCCTGATTGTCATCATGGGAGCTACAGACAAATGGGCTAACGGAAAGTTTGCCGGTATTGCGATTGGCTTGGCTTTAACACTGATCCACTTAATTTCTATTCCGATCACGAATACTTCGGTAAACCCGGCAAGATCGCTTTCGCAGGCTGTCATTACGGGTGGGCTTGCCATGTCTCAGCTTTGGCTGTTCTGGGCAGCGCCTATTGCGGGAGGAATTACAGGAGGATTGATCTACAAGTTTTTACTTCAGAGAGATTCAACGGAAGTTGTTGCTGATTAATTCCAATCATTATATCAAAACATTAGGCTGCCATTTTTTGGCGGCCTATTTTATTGTAGGGCTGTGTGCTGGTTTTAAGTTTTGAATTTTAGTTTTGGGAAGAGTTTAGTGGCTGGTTTAAACCACGAAATTCGCATCCGGAAACTTTATACAATGCTGAAAACGGATGACTCATGTCTGATATCTATTTGATTTTCTTGATTTCAAAAGGATTTTTAAAAATAAGTTCTTCCTGTTTTCCTTTCATCTCCATTTTTCGCTGCAGCAGATTTAGCGCCATTTTTCTGATAAAAACATCTTTATCATTGAGTTTCCAGTAAGGGTCTTCATGCACTCTTTTGGGATTGCGTATAAGGTAGAACTCCGTTTCCCAGGTGTCTGCGTTATGATAGAATTCAATAATCCCACAGTGTCCGGGAATTAAGGCATGGTCTATCATACCCATCGGAAGAAGAAAACTGAACGCATTGCAGATATAATCTCCGCAGGAAATCTTGTCATGTTTCAGAAATTTTTCGCCGGTCTCTTTATTAAGGTATGATTTTTTGAAATCATTTTTAAAATCACTTTTCGAAAGTTTGATCTCAATTTCATGACTGAATCCTTCAGAATCAATCAACAGCATATCCGCTTCCCAGTCGGCCTGAAAATAATTCGTCAGTACAATTTCTTTTTCGAAATCACAGTGGGAATGGATATAAGCGTGAACAAGTTCTTCGATCTTCAGCATGACAATTAAAGTTTAAATTGAGATTATTTCTTTTCCAGTTCCACAACGCCATAATGGAGCCAGATTCCAAAAATGCCCGTTTTGGTCACATAAGATTCATCTTTTCCAAACATAACGGTAGTATCGGGTTGTGTCTGACAAATAAAAAAATGTCCGCCATCCATACAATTCATTTTTCCATCTTTGTGTAGATCTGTCCACCCGAATTCTTTATAGGCATCACGGTCATCTTCGATGTCAAATAAAAACCGCTTAATGATGATTTTATCCCTCCCTCCCTCTCTTTTTGAAGTCATCGACCACCTTGCCAGATCAGATTTTTCTTTAGCAGGAATTTCCTTAGGATCAGCATCTTTAATTCTGGTAACCACTAAGGTGTCTGTAGTCGTAGAAACTCCTTTATTGATCTCATTCACCAGGTACGTCCCGGACCAGATATCCTTTTCCTTCTTTTTCTGGGCAGATAAAAGACAAGAAACCCCAGTCAGCATGATCATTAAAAAGAAATTTTTTAAGAGATTCATAGCAAGAGATCATTGTTATTTTTAAAACTGAGTTTTATGAAACCAGCAAACTGCATCCGCGGATATCTGAATGGTCTATTCTTCCCAGCACCTGAAATGTATCACCTGGAAGTTTTTTACCCAAATCCTGTGTTGCAATAAAGCAGCATGAATGGATATTAGCGAGATCTATTATGTTAACAGCTCCGGTTCTTCCCTCCTGTTCGTAGGAAAAAGGATCTTCTGCATTCCGTACCAATATTCTCATCCAGTTGGGACACTTGTATTCATTGTTGCCCAGCGAATAGGCCTGAGAGAGAAGCTCTGTCATTGAATATTCGGAATAGATCTTCTCTGTTTTAAAACCGTTCTGCAGAATTTTCAAGAGTTCATCCTTGGTCATTTCTTCTTTTCTGCCTTTCATTCCTCCGGTTTCAATCACCGTCAGATTTTGAGATCCGTTGACAGATAGATTAAGGGATTCCACAGAGTCCAGGAAGTCAAGCAAGGCAAAAGACACTCCGAAAAGAATGACTTTTTTATCTTTCAAATTGTTTAAAAGCTCAAACAGGTCTGAATGATTATAAAGAAAATAGCCGTTCTCAGGTTTTGCAGATTTTTTCATCAGATAATCCACCATATAAATGAGAGATGAATTCTGTTTTTCAAGATAGCTTGGAAGTAAGCCCAGAAAAATAAAATCTTCAGGTTTTCCTATAAACCGTTCAAAACTCTTATAAATACTTTCTTCATAGAGACCGGGATCGGCGATAAAATGTTTTGAAAGATTCATCTGCGTAGTTCCGGAACTCTGAAAAAACAAATCAGTCTTCGGTTTTTTGTCCAGGATCTGATGGTTTTTAAACATTTCGATCGGCAGGAAAGGAATCTTCGTCAACGTATTGACCTCATCAGGGTTTATTTTCAGGTAATCTACAAATTTTCTGTAGATCTCAACATGTTCATATTGATAATGAAAAGCGGCCAATGATGCATTCAGGAAATCCTGTTCTGTCTGTATGCTGAATATATTTTCCAATTTTATAAGACTATTTTAAAAACTCCTTATCAATTCAAAATGAATGAATTATATAAAAAATTATATTTTTTTACTATTTTTTCATTGCAAAATTACACTTTGGTAAACTTCTTGCAATTACTAATTTGGAATATGGATTAAAAACAAGAGTGAGCTTCGGTTCATTCGAAAATTACCTCTCTCAGGGGTAATTTTTTTTTGTGCCGTCTTTAAACGTTTTCAGTTCAAAATCATGCTCAAAAACGCCATAGGTAAAATAGGAAATCCAGTCTCCCAGATTAATGTATTTTGCTTTCTGTTCCAGATCCAAAACCATAGGAAGGTGACGGTGACCGTAAATGAAATAATCGATTTTCTGAGTCTTCAGTTTTTCTTTCGAATAGATAATCAGAAATTCTTTTTCTTCTCCTAAAAAGGCTTTATCCTCTTCTCCGGAGATCATTTTATTTTTCTGTGAAAGATACAATGCGACTTTCATGGCAATATCGGGATGCAGCCATTTGAAAAACCACTGTGCTACGGGATTCGTAAACAGCTTTTTCATTCTTTTGTATCCTTTATCACCAGGCCCGAGACCGTCTCCGTGAGCAAGGAGAAACTCTTTTCCACCCATCTCAAAGTACTGTTTCTTATAAAAAACGGTACATCCGATTTCTTCTTCAAGATAATCTTTCATCCACAAATCATGGTTGCCTACAAAGAAATAGATGTGAATCCCTCTGTCTTTCAGTTCTGCAATTTTCCCGAGAACACGCACATATCCTTTGGGAATAACGTGTTTCCACTCGTGCCAGAAATCGAAAAGATCACCCATTAAAAACAAAACCTGAGCATCTTCCTTGATTTCATCCATCCAACGGATAAATTTCTCTTCACGCATCTTGCTTTCCTTAGGATCAGGAGCTCCAAAATGCTGGTCTGAAGCGAAATAGACTTTTTTTCCAGGTTCTAAATTAATGATCGTTTTTAACACCGGTCTGAATTTTTATGGGTAAATTACTGTTACTTATTATCTTCTGCGAACCATTCTCCATAAGAGTTTTCTGTTTCGTGAAGTTTAAGATAGGCCAGAGAAACCTCAGCCGGAAGTTTTGATTTTATTTTGGCAGCAATAGCGTACAGCATATTCTCGCAGGTCGGCTGAAAACTGCAATAGATCACCTTGTGTCCTTTATTTTCAAGATCTTCGCCTAATTCTTTATGGGGAGACAGCGCATTGACAAGAACTGCATGATCCCACAGATCTACGATCTCAGATTTTACGATACTTTTTATATCTCCGAAATCCACTACCATTCCATTTTTGGAATTCTCCAAATCATTAATCACCCTTCCTTTAACCGTTACAAACAGTTTATAGGAATGTCCGTGCATATTTTTACATTTCCCATCATAGTTGTACAGCACATGGGCTGTTTCGAATGTGAAAATTTTTGTAATACGTATCATATTAAATGTACTATTTTTAAATAACTGGTTTTCAAGATGTTAAAATTAAATCAAATTTAATTGTGTCAAAATATGTGTCAACTATCAATGAAACCATAAAATAATGCTCAAATTTAAAATAAAAAAGAGCAGGAAAAAAACCTACTCTTAATTTTGTTTTGTAACTGGCTAATAATAAATGTTTATAAAATTTGATTTCATTAATTTTTAAATATTTTCACCCTATGTGATTTTTACAATTATCCGCAAGAAGAATTAGTAGTTTTCTTAATTTTCTTAGGATCAACTTTTACCAGATTATTGCCCAGATCTGCGTTTTGAGAACATCACCATAAGTTCAAAATTCAAATATATTCACAACATTATATTACTGATAATAAGAAACTTAAATCAATATTGGTATTTTTGACAGTATCTATGTAGTATCCTTAAATATAAAGAGAAAGTATCCTCAGCGTATCTCATTCCTTTATTACAGGAAAAAATAAGGCTAATCTTGCACCTTAATTCTCTCATAGGTGAAAATACAATTAAAGAAAAGCAGTTACCGTATAAAAAAAGCATCCTGCATGCTTCTTTTGCTATGCCTTTTTTATAATATCAATGCACAATTACCAACAGGAACAAATGGCAGTCTACTTAAAAAGCACGGCATTATTTTTCAAACAGAGAAAAAAGTTTACAAACGGGAAGTCTATATCTCTGAAAATAAAAACCCTGTTATAGTTTCCAATAAAAAATCAGTAAATATTGGTGTTATAACCAATCCTTTTAAGGAAAAACAATCAGCATTAGTATTACAGCATAAATACAAAATGGTTGCTGTATACGAAAATAAAAATTTCCCAAAGCAACCTTTCAAAACAGTAGTATTCAAAAGGACTTTATTATCAGGAATACAGATCCGTCCTCCTCCTCTTTTCAATACACTACATGAAAAAAAGTATAAGTTCAAATATATCAATCCGGGAAGGGAGTTATTATAAAGCTCTTTTCATTCTTCTAAAATGAGAAAACAAAATGAGAAATAAATTTTATATCATCTTTACATTAACGATCGGTTCGTTAGCTTTCGGCCAGGTGGGTATCAATACACAAAATCCACAAGGGATTTTCAATATAGATGGCGGCAAAAACAATGCTGCTACAGGAACTCCCACTGCAATACAGTTAGCAGATGATTTTATTGTCACTGCATCAGGATCAACAGGTATCGGTGCAGATCCCGATGCATCTGCTATTCTGGAACTTAATGTAAGCCAGCTTGCCACAACCAACAAAAAGGGATTTTTAGGTCCAAGAATAGCTTTAACAGCATATAACGATGCGGTTACAATTCCAAGTCCGGCCACTGGTTTACTAGTATTCAATTTAGGAACAGCTGCCCTTACCTATAAAGGCTATGTATATTGGGACGGCTCCCAATGGAGACCTTTTGATGGACGTTCATCACAGCTTGGCACCATCGGTAGTTTGACATGCACAGACAATACTCTGGAGCCGCTTACCTATACTAGCGGTGTTCCTTTTGCAGGCACCATGTCTGTTCCGTATGCGGGAGGAAATGAAGGAATGTACCCTGCACAATCTATAGGACCTGTCAACGGACTTACAGCAACACTTTCACAGAGTAATTTTGCGCAGGGATCAGGTACTTTAAACTATCGCATTTCCGGGATACCAACGGTATCCAGTCCCAGTACAACAACATTTCCCCTTTCCATCGGAGGACAAAGCTGCAGTGCATCAGTTGGCCTTGGAAAAGTGCTGGCTCCCGGTGAATACCAGTTCTTTACTTATAGATTACCAGCGACGTACGTAGGATTATTGAGTACACAGATTGGCAGCTCTTATAATGCTGTTTTAGGAGGAAAGATAAGATTGGATCTTAATTTTACTGTAAGCTCCAATCAAGGTTCCGGAACGGTGAGCTACAATCCTCGTTTAGTTAATGTCTCTCCGGGTAATATCAAGCTATGGTATGTAGCGTCATCGAGCATAGACCATTTCCGGCGGGCGAATGTCTTATTAGCCTCAGGAGGTTATATGGAAACCGATAACGGAGTTTATCTTAACTGGGGAGATAATATGAATGGTAGTTCAACTGCTGTAACAGCCACCAGCTCCAGTGATGATTCACAGGAGATGGAAACAATAGATTTAATTGTTGACGGAATTTGGTATAGAATAATAGTTTATGTTTCTGTAGATAACCTAAATGATAATGATCCTACTAATAACATCCGACGTGTCTTTATGACTGCACAAAGAATGTCATCTTCACAATGATTTTCAAATTCTATTAAAAATTTTGTTACTATTTATTATACAGTCATGAAAGTAAGGGGACAGCCAGCTTTGTGCTTCCACCAAAATAACAAACCGGAACAAGTAGCCAAGAAACCGCTTATCCTGTAACTGTAATGGCAGAGCCAACCGGAAATAATCCCATTGATACTAAAGCATATATAAAAATAGAACAGTAAAATACCTTAAATTTTTCCTATCCGGCAGATGAATCTGTCTGCCGGTTTCTATAGGACTTCAAAAACATAAACAAATGAATTTTAAAGAGATTCCAATAGGATCATTGATTGAACAAGAAGTTGCAGCACGCGAAATAGAACTTTCCCGTATCTGTAATTTTATGAAATGTACGGAACAGGAAATAGAGGAAGTCTACAAGGCAACAAGTATAGAAACAGAAAATCTGTTGAAATGGAGCAAGCTGTTAGAATATGATTTTTTCAGGCTGTATTCACAGCATTTGATCCTGTATGCTCCAGTAACCAAAAGCGCAGAAAACAAGAGCTACAAGAAAACAATCTTACCTCAGTTCCGTAAAAGCATGTATACAAAAGAAGTTATTGGCTTTATTCTGAAGCAAATACAGTCGGGAGAAATGTCAAGATTGGAAGTAATTGAACATTATAAAATCCCAAAAACAACTCTTTATAAGTGGATAAGCAAATATAAAGATGAAGATGAAAAATAATAAATATGTTTATCTCATAGGAAAATCCAAGAAAGAGATAACAGAGCTTCTTGAACAGGACTTTAACTACTATCCTGCCGATTTCTGGTTTTACATTTTGTCTAAGAGTTGGCTGGGAAAAATAAAGGTATTATGGCTGTATTTCAAAGATGAAAAGGTATATGAAATTAAAATAAAAACTACTTATGGAAAAATTAATCCCTGATTATAAGAGAATCTATAACGATATCATTATAAAAGAGTTTCCAAATAAAAGAGATTCCTGCATGCGATTATTACAAAAAGAAAACTTATCTGTTATGGACATTATAGAACTGAACGAAAAAATTTTCGGCCTCCCAGACAAAGAAACTTTTGCAGCCAACCAGAGGCACCGTTCGTACACAAAAACAGACATTCTTAAAATACTTGATTACCAGAAAAAAAATCAACTCAACAACAGCCAGCTTGCCATCCATTTTAAATTAAGCCGTAACACAGTATCCAAATGGAAAAGACACTTTGTGGTATAAAATGGTATGCTTTTTTTTAAACAGAAAGGATTCCGGGAATCTTATTTCAAGTTTTATCAAAGAAAAATTTAATTTTATTTAACTGATAAACAATTATATATAAACAATACTATTTTTTTTAACATTACAGAAAATTAATTTTAAAACTTTAATTTATCAATAAATAAGCATTATCTTTTTACATTTATTTATTAACAATGCTACATCAAATACTGAATTATATACTGAATCTGCATATTGATCCCGATGCAGACAACCTTAAGCGTCTTGATGGCCAAAGACTAAATTTATTCTCATTTTCTATAGGCGTTATTTTGATTTTCAACAGTTTCAGGGACTTGTGGTTTGGGTTTGAAAATTATTTTGAAGTGTTGTTTATACTGGGAGTTATTTCCCTGATCCTTTTCTTTTTTACGAAGGTTCGACAAAATTCTTTAGTATGCCTTATTACTATAGAGCTTTACATCCTGGTGGTTTTCTTTTTCTCATCCACATCAGGTTTTGAAAATGGCATGTCATTGTATTATTTCCCGCTATTAACCAGTCCGCTGTTTATTTTTAATACAAGAAAAACCTTGAAGTATATCATCATTATTTTTGCTACTGTATTTATTTTATTTCTCATAAGTCATTATTATGATTTCAGAATATTCAGCATTGGTAACATGGGAAATTTAGAATTTTCAAAAAATCAAAGACTTATTACTTTTATAATGGTGTTTGTGGCACTGGCAATTATCGGATATTTTATTATGTTAAAACACTTTACGGTTTTGGAATTATACCAGAAGCTTCTTAGAAGCGAAAAAATCATCTCCGATATGCGTACAAAACTCAACAGAAAAGATGATCTGGATTTGGAGAATCTGGTAAAACTAGCCATGAATGATGATATTGCTTTCATACCCAAAATAAAATCTTCATTTCCCAATTTATATGATAATCTCATGGAAATAAATCCGGATATTACGTCCGAGGAGTTTAAATTATGCGCTCTTCTCAAGCTGGGTTTCACTACAAAAGATATCGCGGAATACAATCACATTTCGGTACGGACTGTTCAGACAAGGAAAAGCAGGCTGAGGAAATCATTCGGAATATCTGCTGATACAGATCTGTACAAATGGATCGATACTTTATAGTTTGGAGCAGATCCGTTTTGATGATGATACAGATGACTTTGAAAATTTATGATTCTTCAAAGATATTATCCAGCCAGTCACTTTCCAGCCTTTTGATCTTTTGAGTTTTCAGATCTACCAAAACCCAAAGCGTATCTGAATCTACCACGAGCTTATCCTTGCAGTAGAATTCAACTTTTCTGGGTTGTTTTATGCCTTCAGGAGGTTTCGGATAGGTTTTAACCGTGATCACATCATGTAAGAACACTTGTTTCTTGTACTGAATATGATGATCAACGAGGATCCATGCAAATTCTGCAAATTCCGTTTTGTGTTTCAAAGAATCCCAATGTTCACCGGCAATTTCTTCCACCCAATGTACATACTGCACATTATTGACATGATGATTCTTGTCGATATGCTCTTCGGTTACGTGTATTTCTTTTTGATAAACTAAATCCATTATTTTTTCTTCTGCATTACTAATCAAATATATAAACTTTAAATTTTTAATTCTAATTTCGATCAAAAAACCTTCTCAAAACTGAGAAGGTTCACCTTTGAAAATTTTATTTAAATAGGGAAAGTGATCAATGAAACTGCGCCGTTTCCGTAGAATCTTTCATAGCAACGGTCGCAGAAGAACCGTTAGTCACTACATTCTGTACTTCATCAAAATACCCCGTTCCTACAAACGACTGGTGTTTTACCGCTCTGAATCCTTTCTGCTGCAAAGCAAACTCACGTTCCTGCAGTTCGGAATACCCTGCCATTCCTCTTTCTTTATACGCTAATGCGAGTTCAAACATTGCGGTGTTCAATGCATGGAAACCAGCGAGTGTAATAAACTGGAATTTATAACCCATTTTCGCAAGCTCTTCACGGAAATTCCCCATTTCCTCCACACTTAATCTGGCTGCCCAGTTGAATGAAGGTGAACAGTTATATGCGAGCATTTTTCCCGGAAACTGAGCATGAATTCCTTCTGCAAACTTTCTTGCCTGCTCCAGATCGGGATTAGAAGTCTCCATCCAGATCAGGTCTGCATAAGGCGCATAAGATAAACCACGGTCTATTCCCTGCTCTACTCCATTATTGACCACGTAAAATCCTTCGGAAGTTCTTTCTCCCGTCACAAATTTACGATCTCTTTCATCAATATCTGAAGTCAGAAGATCTGCTGCATCTGCATCTGTTCTTGCAATAATAATACTTGGAACCCCCAATACATCCGAAGCCAGACGGGCTGCAACCAATTTATTAATAGCCTCCTGAGTCGGAACCAAAACTTTCCCGCCCAGGTGTCCGCATTTTTTTGCCGAAGAAAGCTGATCTTCAAAATGAACCCCTGCTGCTCCTGCCTCTATCATCTGCTTCATCAGTTCGAAAGCATTCAGATTGCCTCCGAATCCTGCCTCAGCATCTGCGATAATGGGAACCAGATACTCTTTATCTCCGTTTCCGCTCACCGACTGGATCTGATCTGCTCTCAACAATGCGTTATTAATCTTTTTCACCACAGAAGGCACTGAGTTCGCAGGATACAATGACTGATCAGGGTACATTTCTCCTGATAAATTGGCATCAGCCGCTACCTGCCACCCTGAAAGATAGATCGCTTCCAGTCCAGCATCCACTTCCTGAACTGCCTGATTTCCGGTTAATGCACCAAGTCCTGCCACGTAATCCTGGTTATTTAATTTATTCCAGAATTTGTTTGCCATTTCTGTCGCAATCGTATAATCGATTTTATAAGAACCGCGAAGTTTTACTACTTCTTCAGCGGTATAGGTTCTTTTCACTCCTGTCCAGCGGGGATTGTTCAGCCAATCCTGTTCTATAGCCTGGATTTGTTCTTGTCTTGTTTTCATAATATTTTGGATTTGTTGTTTGTTAGGGATTAGATGATAGGTTTCAGGGATGAGAGAGTCTTAGCATTGTTTGAGGTATCATTGATGAGCTATGAATGATGAGGTAAAGTCGATGGTTTTAGTATAATAGAATCGTCCCGCTTTCCAAAAGCCAATTCTCTTAAAATCAAACGCTCCCACTCTAAAATACTCCTACTTATATACGCTCTCACTCAATAAACGGATACGCTTTCAAAGTCAGGAATTCTTCAAATTTTTCCGAGAATACCAATTCATTGAAAAGTTCTTTCGCAAGATTGAATTTCCCATTTTTAAAACGCTGTTCACCTACATATTGTTCGATGTGGTCTATTTCTTCCGCTTCCCATTGGAGAATCATTTCGCGGGTTAATATTTGCCCGTTATCAAGTTTTGCTTCATTTTGTAACCATTGCCACAGCTGCGTTCTGGAAATTTCTGCGGTGGCGGCATCTTCCATGAGATTGTAAATAGCGGCTGCACCCACTCCCATCAGCCAGCTTTCCAGATACAAAATACCTACGTTGATATTTTTTCTGATTCCTTTTTCAGTAATTTCACCTTTTGGAACTTCCAACAGGTCTGCCTCTTTGATGTGGTATTCCAATTTTTTATCAATTTGATTTTGCGTTGGCATATGTTCATCAAAAATCTCTTTTGCAATAGAGACTAAAGCAGGATGGGCCACCCAGGTTCCGTCGTGACCGTTTTTCACTTCACGCTCCTTGTCTTTTTTTACTTTTTCAAAAGCCGCTTTGTTCGCTTCATCATCGTTTTTTACAGGAATTTGCGCTGCCATTCCTCCGATAGCATGAACGTTTCTTTTATGACAGATTTCGATCACTCTTTTTGAATAGGCGCTCATAAACGGCGAGACCATAGTCACCTGATCTCTGTCTGGTACCATAAACGCGGGAAGGTTTCTGAATTTTTTGATGTACGAGAAAATATAATCCCATCTTCCGCAATTCAGTCCGGCACTGTGATCTTTTAATTCAAATAAAATTTCATCAATCTGAAATGAAGCGGTAATGGTTTCGATCAAAACAGTTGCCTTGATAGTTCCTGTTGGAATTCCAAGATAATTTTGGGCAAAAACAAAAACCTCATTCCACCAGCGTGCTTCTTTATAATGTTCTAATTTCGGAAGGTAAAAATAGGGACCACTTCCGTTTTGGAGTAATTGTTGAGCATTGTTAAAAAAATAGATTCCAAAATCAGTCAGCGAGCCTGATGTTTCTTCACCATTGATCTCCATATGCTTTTCCGGCAGATGCAAACCTCGTGGACGTACCTGAAGAACCGCTGTTTTTTCATTAAGCTGGTAAGATTTTCCATTTTCAGTCGTGAAATCTATCTTTCTTCTTACCGCATCGGCCAGATTTATCTGTCCCTGAATGCAGTTGTCCCAGGTTGGCGAGCTGCTGTCTTCAAAATCAGCCATAAAGGTTGATGCTCCGGAATTGAGAGCATTGATGATCATTTTCCGGTCTACAGGTCCTGTGATCTCTACTCTTCTATCTAAAAGGTCAGCGGGAAGTGATGCACAGATCCAGCTTCCATTTCTTATTTCTTCGGTTTCAGGAAAAAATTGAGGAAGATTTCCCAAATCAAAAAACTGCTGTATTTTTTTTCTTTCTTCTAAAAGTGCCAATCTTTTTGCGTTGAATTTCTGATGAAGTGCAACGATAAAATCGGTTAGTTCCGGAGTAAAAACCTCTTCAAACTGCTTCTGAGCTTTTATTTTTAACTGAGTTCTGGTTTCCATAACCTATTGATTTTGTGATTTGATGTTACAAACATAAATAAAAATTTTCACAATCAGCGAACGTTCGCTAAATATTTTAAAAATTTATTATGCGAATAATCGCATTCAATTTTTTATATTTGAATATGAATTCAGAAAGTGATTTTATCAAAACCGTTTTCGGACTAAAGCTAAAACAGCTGAGACAAAAGAAAAACTGGTCTCTGCAGGATCTTGCCGTGAAGACCGGTTTATCCAAATCTTACCTCAATGAAATTGAAAATGGAAAAAAATATCCGAAGCATGATAAAATCATTCAGCTTTCGGAATCGCTGGGCTCTACTTTTGACGAGCTGGTTTCTACTAAACTCGACAAAAGCTTAGCTCCATTTAACGAGATTCTGCAATCGGATTTCTTCAAGGAAATACCGTTGGATCTTTTTGGAATCAGCAAAAACAACCTGATCAGCATCATCAGTGATGCGCCTAAAAAGGTAACTGCTTTCATTAATGCATTGATTGAGATTTCACAGAATTACAATTTGGGAAAAGAACGCTTTTACTTTGCTGTCCTCAGATCTTTTCAGGAGCTGTATGATAATTATTTCCCTGAAATTGAGGATAAAACAGTTGAATTCATCAAAGAAAACGGGTTGGACATCAACAAAGATCTGAGAGCTTCTGTTTTGGAAAGCATTCTTACGGAAAAATTTCATTACAGCATCCAGTCTGAGGATTTTGAACAATTTGGAATACTGGATAATTTGCGTTCCCTGTTTGTTCCTGAACAAAAACTTTTACTTTTAAACCGGAAGCTTGAAAAAGATCAGAGAACATTTATTCTGGCTAAGGAAATAGGGTTTAATGTTTTGGAATTAAAGATTCGTCCCAACACTTATTCGTGGCTGGATTTCGGAAGTTTTGAAGAAATTCTGAATAATTTTTATGCGTCTTATTTTGCCGGTGCTTTATTAATTCCCAAGAAACAAACGCTTGAAAAAACCTCAGAATTTTTGCTTCAGCACACTTGGGAACCGAAAAGCTTTGAAGAGCTGATTGAAAGTTTTACCGACTCTCCTGAAACATTTTATTACCGACTGACCAATTTACTTTCTTCTGAATTGGGAATAAAGGATTTATTTTACCTGTGTCTGGTCAAGAAAAAGAATTCGGATAAAATCCAGATTTTAAAGGAACTTCACCTGAATCATCAGCAGGCACCGCACGCCAATGCGATGAACGAACATTACTGCCGAAGATGGATTGCCGTAAAAAACCTGCATCATTTAAAGGAGAATGAAACGCTTACCGATGCTCAGATCTCACATTACAAGGATCAGGGAGTAAGCTATCTGGTGATTTCCACTTCACAGAAAAATCCTTTTTCAGATGGAAGCAACAGAAGCTATTGCCTTGGAATTTTATTGAACTCCCAAACCATCAAAAAGATAGGTTTTATAAAATCTCCAACCTTAAAGACGATCAATGTAGGAGTCACCTGTGAGTCGTGCAGCATTCCGGATTGTGAAGTCCGGCAGTCACCGCCGATCCGACTGGAAAAGGAACATTTTAACCTCAGTATGAAAAATGCCATTGAGAAGATCAGGAAACAGATGATAGATGATAGATGATAGATGATAGATGATAGATGATAGATGATAGATGATAGATGATAGATGATAGATGATAGATGATAGATGATAGATGATAGATGATAGATGATAGATGATAGATGCAAAATTAAAGTTTCCACAAACAATATCTCACTTCTAATCTCTATTTTCTAATTAAAAAAAATACACACCATGATATTAGATTTATTTTTTCCCAACCGCTGTATTGAATGTAGCCGGATCATAGATTCAGATCTTTTGGTTTGCAGTTTATGTTTTGAACAGATTCATTTTACTCATTTTGACTATTCTGGTGATAACATCATTAGAGAAAAATGCAAACTTTTGTTTCCCATTGAAAATACCTATGCCCTGATGAGGTTTGAGCAGGATAGTTTAAGTCAAAAGATTATCCACGAACTGAAATATAAAAGCAGGGAAAATGCCGGTAAAACTCTTGCCGAATGGACCAAAGAACGTTTGAATTTCAATGAAGAAAAACCAGATATTCTGGTATCTGTTCCGCTTCATCCTAAAAAATTAAAGGAACGGGGCTATAACCAACTGCATGTATTTACAGAAACATTATCGACGTTTTATCATATCCCATTTGACCACGAATTGATCCAAAGAAATCACTATTCAAAAGCACAGGCCTTAAAGGATAAACAACACCGTTTGGAAACAACGAATCCATTTTCTCTTTCAAAGTCAATTTCGGGAAAGCATATTCTTTTGATTGATGATGTTTTCACGACGGGAAGTACTGTTTCATCTATTGCCTGGGAAATTTTAAATGCAGGAGATAATAAAGTGAGCGTTCTGGTGATGGCAGTGGATGTTTAGTATAAGGGTTTGAGCGTTTTAGAGTGATCTGGTTACTGGTTCACAGTTACTAGTTGCCAGTTGCCAGTTGATACCCCCCGAATCACTAAAACTCTCGTACCCTTCCATTCAATTACCTTTCTGCTTTCAATTCTTTTTCCTAATTTTCCGGTAAACTATTGATCATGAAAAATCTGCTTTTGCTGCACGGTGCATTGGGACACAGTTCCATTTTTAAACCTTATGAAAAGGAGCTGTCAGAATATTTCAATATCCATACGCTTTTATTTTCAGGACATGGAGAAACTGATTTACCAGAACAGGGAATTAGTATCGAAAAATACACTGAAGAAGTAAAAGCCTATTTGGAAAAAGAAAATTTAGAAGAGGTATGCATTTTTGGACATAGTATGGGAGGTTACGCAGCGCTTTGCTGTGCACTACGATATCCGGAAAGAATTCATTCTATTATGACTCTGGGTACAAAATTCGACTGGACGGAGGAACAGGCTTTAAAGGAAAGCAAAATGCTTGACCCGGAATCTATTCTTTTTAAAGTTCCCAAATATGCTGAACAACTGGAAAACCAACACGGGACAAAATGGAAACAATTACTTCCTGCCATTGCAAAAATGATGGTTTCACTGGGCAGAAATCCACCTCTGAATGAAAACAGCCTTTGGGGTATTACAATCCCGGTACAGATCATGACCGGAGACAAAGATCATATGGTCAGTATAGAAGAAAGTATCGGTGCTTACCGCAGTATTCCAAATGCAAAATTGGCCATACTTCCGGACACCAAGCATCCTATGGAAAAAGTACGGCCCAATTTATTATTTGATCTGATGAAAGACTTCTGGGGTCTTTCTTAACATTTTTATCGTTGTAGTTTTTCACCGTAGCTTAAATCTCCGGCATCACCAAGTCCTGGCGTAATGTATCCTTTTGAAGTCAATCCTTCATCGATAGCCCCTACCCATATTTTTGCATCAGGATACGCTTTTTCAATGGTTTCCACTCCTTGTCTGGAAGCGATTGCCGCAACAATATGCAGCTGTGTTGGAGTTCCATTGGTTAAAAGGTCTTTGATGGCTTCAATTAAAGAAGCTCCTGTTGCCAGCATCGGATCAGCCACAATAAGTGGTCTTCCTTCAATATTCGGGCAGGTAAGATAATCCTGTTTGATAGAGAAATAATCATTGGCATCGTGCTTTCTGTAAGCGGCAACGAAACCACAATCTGCTCTGTCCAGATAACTCAGGATACCTTCAAACAAAGGCACTCCGGCTCTTAAAATAGTGGTAATCACAGGCTGAACCGCAATTTCCTGCACTTTAATTTTATCTAAAGGTGTTTGAATCTCTACTTCTTTGTATTCTAATCCTTTACTGATCTCAAACGCTGCAATTTCGCCGATACGCTCCATATTTCTACGGAACCTCATTCTGTCATGCTGGATGTCTATATTCCTAAGCTCATTGATCCAGGAGTTTACTAAAGAAAATTGTTTTGACAATACAATTGTATTCATTATTCTGAAAAAACTTTTTATTTAAACGATTAAATTTTATATGAATAAAATCCCTCTTAGAAAAATCTAAAAGGGATTATTTATTATTTCTGTCTGAAATACACTTCAATAGGAACTCCGGTAAACCCGAATTGCTTTCTCAATTGGTTTTCAGTAAATCTTTTGTAAGGTTCTTTTACATATTGAGGAAGGTTGCAGAAAAATACAAACTGTGGTGACGGCGTTGGAAGCTGTACACAATATTTAATTTTAATATACTTTCCTTTGTTAGCTGGTGGCGGAGTCTGCTCAAAAATAGGAAGCATCACTTCGTTTAATTTTGAAGTTTTGATCTTTTTCTTACGGTCTTCGTATACAACCATTGCCATTTCCACAGCTTTCAAGATTCTCTGCTTCGTTAATGCTGAAACAAAAAGAATTGGAATATCACTGAACTGACCGATCTTCTCTTTAATTGAATTTTCAAAATCCCTGACGGTATTGGTTTTCTTATCTTCAATAAGATCCCACTTATTCACAACGATCACAATTCCTTTTCTGTTCTTTTGTGCTAAACCGAAAATATTCATATCCTGAGATTCCCAGCCAAGCGTTGCATCCACCATAATGATTACAACATCTGAAAATTCAATAGAACGAATAGATCTCATTACCGAATAAAATTCCAAATCCTCATTTACTTTAGATTTCCTTCTCATTCCGGCAGTATCAACTAAAACAAATTCGTGTCCGAATTTATTATAAAGAGTCTGAATACTGTCTCTTGTAGTACCTGCAACATCAGTTACGATGTTTCTTTCTACATCAAGCAAAGCATTCGTTAAAGTGGATTTACCAACATTGGGACGACCTGCGATCGTAATTTTCGGCAATCCCTCGAAAGGATCTTTATAATCTGTTGTAGGGAAATCTTTAACAATATCATCCAAGACTTCTCCTGTTCCGGAACCTGTAGCTGAAGACAAAGTGTAATATTTTTCAATTCCTAACTGATAGAATTCAGTAGCGTTTATCTCCTCTTTGGCAGAATCTACTTTATTGATAACGATGTAAACGGGTTTATTTGCTCTTCTAAGAAGTTCGTGAATTTCGTAATCGGTATCAGTAAGGCCTTCTTCTACATTCATCATAAAAATGATAGACGTAGCTTCATCTATTGCCAGCTGAACCTGCTTACGGATCTCTTCTTCAAAAATATCATCCGTTCCTACATCATATCCGCCGGTATCTATAACTGTAAAATCTACTCCGTTCCAGTCAGATTTCCCGTAATGACGGTCTCTGGTAACACCAGCCGTAGAATCTACGATGGCTTCTCTTCTTTCTAGTAAACGGTTAAAAAGTGTTGATTTTCCTACGTTGGGACGCCCAACGATTGCGACAATATTTGACATAAAAATGTTTAATAAATGAAATTATTAATGGGTATCTCCAACTTTTGGAGCCCAATTTTTTGCAAAGATAAGATTTTATTATTTAGTCGTTAAAAAATACCATTTCGGGAACTCATTTTCATGAATTTTCATGATCATGTATTTAATTAAAAATCATGCAATTATAGATAAACACTACTTTTTTTTGTCATTGATCTGCAAAAAATATTTTTTCAATCAAATATTATTTATAATTTTGCATCACCAAAAAGATACAGACCCATGGTGTAACGGTAGCACTCTGGTTTTTGGTACCATCAGTTGGGGTTCGAATCCCTGTGGGTCTACAATCAAACAAAAGCAACTCGCTAATTTACAGCAAGTTGCTTTTTTATTTCGGTCACTTTTGGTCACTTAGTCACGATTTCGGTTACTGTTTTTGTTAAAAAGCCTTGACTAAACATCATTGAATCTATTTGAATCTGACTGTATTTTTAACTGCGGAAATAATGCCCATCACTATAATAATCATACACTAGATTTCTTGCCGTAGCTTCCCAATCAATATAAATATAATTTGGTGGGGTTCAGGAATACTTCTTCCAAAAGATACTGTACAAATGTTTCATCGTCTGAATATTCACCTATATAATAATTTATTACACTGTCATAAATCCGCTCAAAGTCACAGACTTTGCGCAGCGGGAAAGAGGAGGATTTATTTTATTATACAAATATTTTGTTTTTTTTCTAAAGTATAATAATGATTATATTTAATTATGGTTGAGTCATTTAAAATGTATTCATTGGGAGATTCAATGCCATGTTGTATTAAATCACTAACAGGAATTATTTTTAAAGAATAGCTTTTTCCTAGTTTAATTTTTTTACAATTATTGGACGTATTTTCTTTAAATACTTCTATAATATCATTATTATCTGCTATCAATATGCTAACTTCTTTATTTTCTTTAAAAGAGATTATTTTTCTTGTTATATGAACAGGTTTTGAACTAACAATTACATTGTTTGTTTGACAGCTACAAATAAAGAAGAAAAACAAAAAAACTATATTTTTCATAAGATTATTTTTTTAATTTTTTATCATCTGAATAAACTTTATACAAAGGCTGTGTCTGAATTTTTCCGTTAACATCTTTTTTTCCAGCAAAACCTTCATAATATTTTCTTGTCGTTGTCCCAACAGTCTCAAATCTTGTTCTAGCTGATATGACTAAATTATCATACGGCATCATGCTTCTGGTTTGATCATGGAATTTATCAAATATTGGACTAGGATTTAATGCTGTTTTTATCGGAAAGTCTGTTTTTGTATTTAAAGATTCTTGGGTAATAAGCACATTTTCGACAACTTCATGTGTTATTCCTGTTCCTTTTTGAGTTCCTGTAAAACTTTCTGCACTTCCTAGTACATCAGGATTTGTATATTGAGTTCCTGTACTAATTCCCGTTGCTGAATCATAATCAGCACCACCAAAAGATCCTCCTGGCATTAGCCCCCCACTCGGCGTTACATTGTTACTCTCAGCATAAATTTTTGAATCCATACTGGTATTCTTTATACCATCATATAGAACTTTATCCGTTTTTGAAAGCTTATTATAGTCACTTTTGCTCAAATTTGCAGTATTCAATTTGCCATTCGAATCTTTTGTCATAGCAAGGCTGCTATTTGCATTTAATTGCTCAAGTGCTTTATCTGCTAAATTCCCCAGAAGATGGATATCCTTATTTTCCATTCCATCAGGATCAATAAACCTCAAAGGATTATTATATATATACATAAGTATAAGTGCTCCAACGTCTAGAAGTTTCTGCCAAAGGATCAATTACGCCCCATCTTCCCAAGTCAGGCATATAGAATCTTGCTCCATAATCATACATTCCGGTCTCTTGCAGTTCCTTACCATTGTACTTATAACTATAATAGCTTCCCAACTTTGAACTGCTAAGCATTCCCTGAATATGATTCAATCCAAAAGGATAATAATTATTAGTATCCGTAACCTCCAGAATGCCTTCGCTGTTTTTCGCAAAACTTACCCTTGCATTGCCAAGGTGGTCTCTGTACTGGTAAATATAGCGGTTTTCTCAAATAGTAAACCACTGCAAGGTTACAGTGGTTTTATTTTGTCTGAGAATTTTTATTTATACTATCTCTTCATCGTGTTTGACAATTAAATTTAGATTGGGGATCAATTTTATAATATTGGACATATTTTGAATAATTAGAGACACCTTCAAATAAACTTTCTTTATTTACAAAATTACCTTTTATATAAGTAATTGCTTGCTTTATTTTCGGATTATTGGGAGGACAATTTACAGATTCAAATATTTTTATTTTTCCTGTGGATTTTACATAAATATGAATAAATGAATATCTAATATCTTTTATATAAAAAGCATAAACTCCATCATTTAGTAATGGTTCATTTTTTAATGAGTCCGATTTTATAGTTTCTTTTGCATCAGAAGATAAATTCGTAATATAAAATTTTGCTTGTATATTGTTTTCTTTTAAAACTTCAGAATATATAGTGTTTTTTATATTTTCATTTATTACATCCCTCATATTTTGATAATCATTACCATTTTTTATTTGCGCCTTACAATTCACAACTATAATTAGAAATAAACATATAAACTTATTCATTTTAACTTTTTACATTATTTTAATTAGAATTTAATATCTTTTCAGCATTGGCAGGATCTCTTTTAATTCCAATCTGAACAGCAGTTGTCGTTTCGACCTTCGTAGCAGCAGCTTCAGGATCTCTGGGACTATGTACTCCTTCAGATCGCCCTTTAATAGTACTAGTGTCTTCTATATTTAAATCATGCTCATTCTCGTGTGCGTTCGTTACTACCATTGCATCTGCTTTGGTGAAGTTATTAGCTCCTGTAATATTTGCTGCATCTACTTGATCCGGTGTGTGATTCCCTTCAAAAATAGTAATCGTTGCTTCTTTATAAACAGAATTCCCATTTGAATCTTTTATATATTCAGCTTTCCCATCCCAAGTATTTGTTTTATCATTCCAATTTAATGCTTTACCACTTGCATCGTGTGCTTGGTGTAGACCTAATAAACCATTATTAACTTTTTCTGACTTTATTTGAAAATTAACTTTAGTTTCATTATTAGCAACTCCCATAAATTGAGACATAGCCTTGGAACTTCCAGAATCATTTGTCATAGAAGCCATACGTTGTAAATCTTTTGACGCATTACTTCCCAAAACTATTTTACCATTTACCACATTAGCATCAACTTTTCTTCCATCTGTACCAACAAAATAATTTGGCCCTCGCCCATCAGGATCAATGAAACGTAAAGGATTATCAAAACAATAATTATATGGAGACCATCTCCTCATCTTTTCCGCCAGCGGATCCACCACACCCCATCTTCCTAAATCCGGCATATAGAACCTTGCGCCGTAATCATACATTCCGGTCTCTTGCAGTTCCTTACCATTGTACTTATAACTATAATAGCTTCCCAACTTTGAATTACTAAGCATTCCCTGAATATGATTCAAGCCAAAAGGATAATAATTATTAGTATCCGTAACCTCCAGAATGCCTTCGCTGTTTTTGGCAAAACTTACCCTGGCATTGCCAAGGTGGTCTCTGTACTGGTAAATATAGCGGTTTTACGTGAAACTGTAAAACCCTTCTGAAGTAGGCACAAAATCCAGTTTCCATTCAGGGGGACCTCCGATAACAAGGCCATCATTGATGTTTTTATACGCCTGTTCTTCAAAAGCGGTTTCACTTCTACAAGTAAGACATAAGCCGCCTCCTTCATTATAATCATACTGAAATCCATCAAGATAATCTGTAATACGTGTGGAACCTGAAAAACCTTTTCTTCCGTAAATCGTATGGGTTTT
>NZ_FRCD01000025.1 GCF_900142785.1 Chryseobacterium carnipullorum
TGTTCTCAACCAATTTATCCTTATTTTTGAAAAAAGGCTCAGATTATAAAATCCAAGCCTAACTTTTTAACTTACACACTTTGTGGGATAGTGTCGTATCACTTTTTAAGGGCATTTTTATGGAAATCAAAATACAATTTATAAGCTTTAAATCACATTTCAAAATGTTATGATGGGAATATCTTGATCAGGATAATTGTTAAACTTATTAATTATTTTGTTTAAATAATCATTCGTCTCTATATAATTTTTATCTCTAACCCCACTGAATTCATAACTGAAGCTATCACCCAAATCATTTTTGAAGTTGATAGGATGAGCGGCTGGATCTTTAATAAAATCACTGATGTTTTTAATCAGTTTTTCTTTTTTAATGTTTTCTTTGTTTTCTTTGATGGGGAGTAAATTATCTAACTTTTTAATTTCGATCATTTCAAACTTATAATCACCATCCAATGATTCTGCTTTAATGACCAGACCCGGCAAACCTGCAAAAACATAAGGACCATCATGTATAGGAATATCGGCGGTGTATAGAATATTCCATTTTCTCTTTCCAAATTCTGTAAAAGCTTCTGTAGCAGCATAACCTTTATAAATGCCATACTTTTTAAGCTGACTATATTTAGTTTTTTTCTCTTTATACCAGTAATTTAATTGGTTAAAATTTCCCCCTATCTTATAGTGATCTTTTGAAAAATCTTTGAATACTTTAATTCTTAAAAAAGAGCTTTTAATCGAAGATACTCCCTTGTAATCCAATTTACTTACTAAGGAGTCAACTTTTTCTTTGTTCAGATTATAAAAAATGCTTTTATGACTAATTATTCTTAAAGCCATGTACTCTTTTACTATTGAATCTTTTTCTTTTGTAGGTTTAAATTGAACCTCATATATAATCTGATAATCTTGAGCAGTTAAATAGGGACATAATGATAAAAAAAGAAATAAGAAAAATATAACCTTTCGTATTATATATTTATTGATCATTGAATTTTTCATTTAAAACTTTTTCGTAATAATCTTTCTTAGGATCATTAATATGATTAAGATACCGATATTTCTCAAGAAAATAAAACTTTTGACAGCTTCTTGGAAGATATTGATTGATGCTATCTGAATCAGTAGGTTCGACAATAGGATATATTGGAAATTGAGCAGGTACTGCATCTTTATTTTTTACTAATATCACCATGACATTATATGGAAAAACCCCATTACAGCTATATTGCGTAATATCTGAGTCAATATATTTTTTATAATAGTAAGTGATAACTTGACTGGTGAAATTTTTATCCTTTAGGCTAATAATGGCAGAAAATACGGTATAAAGCCAATTGTACTTTATATGATTTTTAATTTTCTTTGTTAAATCACTGTCTTCAGAAGAAGAAACGATACTTGATAAATTCACTTTCTTTAAAACGTCTGCAAGAAATAATTCTGAAGTGATTTTTAGCGACCCCAAATTTTTCTTTTCACTTGCCTTTAAATAATCCTTCATTTTCCCAAAGGTGTCAACATTCAATTTTTCATTGAGATATTCATTGACGTTCGCCTGATCTCCTGTATAAGTAATTTTATTATCCTTTTGTACAGTGATGATTAATTTTTCATTAGGCTCAAGGTATAGAGTCAATAATCTATCAAGATCTTGTGTTCCATTAATTGAAACTCTGTTTACTACGTTTGAAAATTCTCTTTTATTTCCTCCTTTTATAATCACTTCTTCTTTACTATTTTTTATCGTAATCGATTCAGTTTGATTATTAATAATAGTGAGTTTTTGGGATGATAAGGCTGAATAATAGAGTAAGAGGATAAAAACTATCCTCTTACCTAAAAATGACTGTTTCATTTTGTGGGGTGTAAATTAAGAAATCTTAATTGTTTCTATATTCATCGCATTTATTAAAGCAATCAACAGCGTTATCAGCGATTATATCTATTGCTGGTTTTCCAGATCCAGATGGACTACAATGGCAGTTAGCCTGAGGACCTGACCCTCCAAAAATGCTTTTTAATTGATCTTTTGAAATTTCTTTTAAATTTTTCATGAGTATAATAGTTTAAATTAAGGCGTAAATATATAAATATAATTCATACAGTTGGGATTTTTATTTAAAAATTAAAAATTATTTACTTTTTGCCTCTACTATTTAAAAAATAATCAATTTTATCAATCAAAAGTTGATCATTCGGAGATTTATCCCAATCCAGATGCCCTCCATTGAATTCATAACTTTCATGGTTTACTTTATTTTGGGTGAAAACAGAATCCAGTTTTCGCTTTTGGGATAAAGGTATAATCTGGTCTCTGTTTCCATAATACGAAAGTGTAGGAGCGGAAGCAGAATCTACCCAACTGACCGGACTCGCAAATGAGGTTTTAGATCTACCGGAAACGATAGCCTTGGGATCCACCAGATAGTTTTTGACAAAGGAGTAATCCATATACTTTTCAAAACCGGGATCAGACAGATCAGAAGGTCCCACAATATTCACCACAGCTTTTACCCTTTTTTGAGCATCAGAATGATAAGCATACAGCATCGATAAATGACCGCCGGCACTATTGCCCAAGAGAATAAACCTGGGATTGTATCGAAGTTTTTTGTCTAAATAATTAACAACATTTTGAATGTCATCTGTCTGATTCGGAATACCCGGGCGGGTCGATGTTGCCAGTCTGTAATTGATATTTGCAAAAATATAATCCGGAAATCTCTGCATCATCGAAAGCGTAAAGAAAGTAAGCTGGGATTTATCTCCACCACGCCAGCCTCCACCATGAATAATAATAAAAGCGTCTCTCTTGTCTGATTGTTCCTGATGAGGTACATAAAGATCCATCACCTGTTCGGGATCATTTCCGTAATGAATATTCTCTTCTTTCTGAAAACTGATGTCTTTACCCAACGTAACTTTTTTTTCCTTGCAACCCGTCCAAAGAAAGCATAAAGAAAGACAGAAGATGATGATCGAAAGACTTTTATTCATGATTCTAAAGATAGAAAAACCCACCGGAAATACCGGCGGGTTTACCACAAAAATAATTGAATATGAAGAATGATAATCTCTTTATCTTGTTCTGCTTTTGATGGCATCTGATGCCCCTTCGATGTCTCTTACTTTTTTCACTTTCTGATTTCCGAAGTTATAGACCATACTGAACGTCATCCCACGTCTGAACTGATCGTTTTTCACGTAATTATAGTTTCCTGACGACTGATAATCTTCAATTTCTACAATATTGGTTTTCAAAACGTCTGTTACATTAAGAGAAAAAGTCCAGTCGTTCCAGTTTTTTTTGATGCTCAGATCCAGGCTCATCAGATTTTTCAGCATTCCCAGCTCGATCTGTTGTTTGTCCACATAGAAATAATTAACGCCCAGGAACCATGTTTTCTTTTTGTCTAAACGGATGGTGTTGTTCGTTTGAATCACCATACTCGTCGATTTTGTCTTATTGATATACGTGTCAAAAACCTGTCCTGTAGTTGGGTCCGTATTCAATGTTCCGTTATTGATATTGTGCTGAACCCCAATATTAAAATTCGTGGTTAAATACTGCTTGAAAAATGTCTTTTGCATTCCAAGCATCGCAGACATTTCCTGCTTGTCCCCAAAATTGGTTCTGATATAAGCCAGCTGTCTGTAGGCTACGCCATCTCTGATAATCTCCCTCTGCAAAGGAACCTGCGTAATGATATCTTTAAAATAAGAGTGATTTAAAATTAAGAAGTATGAGCTTTTAAGCATATACGTCAATTCCTGGTTGTATGTAGAGGATGACTTTACAAATGGATTGTTCTGAGTATAATTATCCTGAGTAAGGATATTTTTTACCGGATTTAATTCCCAGAAGCTTGGTCTTCGCATTCTGCTTGAAAAAGCGTATGAAATATTATTCTTATCATTAATCGAATAATTAAAGCTCAGATAAGGCAATAGATTGTTATAGTTTCTTTCAATTTCCTGGTACTGTGCTACCGTATTCTGAGGATTGTCAGAAGTTCCTAAACTCTTTGTGATTTCATATCTTGCGCCTACTTTTCCTGAAAGTTGATCGGAAAATTTCTTTTCAAGCGTTAAATACACCCCATAAATACTTTCATCATAGATAAAGTGATTGAAATCGGTTTTTGTAGCGATAAGTACTCCGCTTCCGTTATAGGAATAACTGTAATTTTTGGTGTCATTATCTGTTTTCGTTTTATTGAAGTTCCCACCCAGAGAAACGGTAAAATCATTTTTAAACTTCTGAATATAATCTACTGTCCCTGAAAAGTTATTGATGACCTGCGGAATGTCCTGGGTAATTTGTTGACGTAATAATGAAAAATCAGTGAAAGTTTCCGGAACTACAGAAACTAAAGTTCTGTTATCGGAAAACTGAAACCTTCTGTAGTTCAGATAAGCCGCATTCACATTTAATTTACTTCCCAGAGAGTCTGTTTTTAATTCATAGTTTAAATTCAGGGAATTGTTGTAATAGTGCGCGTCTTCTCTATTTTGAGATTTGTTTTGTTCAGTTGATTTTAAACTTCCGTCCGTATTGTAATTTCTTAATGTATTCAGTAAGTCTACCGTTGAATCATTACTTTTATTATACCATGAATTCCAGGTAAGTGCTAAATTGCTGTTATCCGTTAACTGATAATCGAAATTCAAATACCCTCCAAGATTTTTATTCGGGTCATTAATGTCACCTACAGATTCATTGGAAATTAAATTGGTTCCGTTTCGCAAAACATAAGATTGAGCCTGGATGTTTTCTCCTGCAAAAATATTACCGCTGATTCCCAGTTTATCCTTTCTGTAGTTCAGAGAAAGTGAAGCACTTGATCCATTGTATTTGTTCTGCATATTACTCATCCTCATGTTGCCGTTCAGTCCGTCACTCATCTTTTTCTTCATCACGATATTGATGATTCCGTCTGAAGACTCCACCTGATATTCACTACCCGGAATAGTGATGACTTCAATTTTCTGAATATTTTCTGCTGGTGTACTTTTTAAAAGCTGTACCAAAGATTCCGCATCCATATTGGTTTTTCTTCCATTGATGTAGATCAGGGCATTGTTCTTTCCTGCAATCTTTAGTGTTTTGTCATCCGTTGAAGAAAGAAGCGGAGTCTGTTTCAAAAGATCAAAAGTGGTATTTCCTTTGGCAACCGGAGAGGCGGCAACATCATAGACAAAACGGTCGCTTTTTTTTTTGAAAACCTGCTTCGTAAGCGTGATTCCCTCGATGGCATTTGCTTTTACCGTATCGGATTTTTTTTCCTGGGCAAAAACTGCGATTCCTGATATAGCTGCTGCTAGTATAATTATCTTTTTCATGATTATTCTTATTTAAGTGTCGTTGTGAAACGGAAGGAGTTGTGGGTGTTTTTATTTTTTTATGGTAGACTTAAGTCCTTGATTTTATTGCATCGTTGGCAGATTTAATTTCTCTTGCCTTTTTCAGTTTCTGGTTTCCGAAATTGTAGGTGACCCCGATATTCAGAAGTCTTGGATATTCGAAGTTGACTATATTATTGTAGCTTCCGTTAGGCTGTACTCCTTGTATGCTGTTGTAATTCTGATTGAATACATCATATATTTCTGCTATAAAAGTCCAGTTACCCATGATTTTCTTTAAGCTCACATCAAAGCTCTGTCTTACGCCCAATGTTCCGCTTTCAATTTTTACTTTACTGCCATAATAGTAATTCACTCCCAGGAACCAGTCTTTATTGGAAGAAAGACGGATATTATTATTAAGATTACCGGAAATATTAAAGTTTTTGAAATTGATTACATAAGGGTCAATAACTTCTGTTTGTCCCGGAACCGAAACCGAAGTAGGATCTTCCGATACTGTTCCGCTGTAGATGTTGTATCCCAAATTCACAGAATAGTTCGTGGTCCAGATTTCTTTAAACCATGACTTGTTCATTCCTAAGGTAAGACCAAACTGCTTGTTGTTGCCATAATTGGTTCTGATATATCTTAAGAATTTTGTAGTGGCAATTACCGTATTTCCGTTTTCATCCTTCTTAGGCCCGGTTACACTTCCCTGAAGGGGGATCTGGTTTGAAGCATCTTCTACATAATTGAAACTCAGATTAGCAAAAAATGCATTCTTATACATATAACTGATTTCCTGATTGTAAAATTTGGATGCCAGTACAAAAGGATTATTCTGTGTGTAATTGTTCGGCGTGAAGTAAGTTCTTGATGGATTCAGTTCCCAGAATCTCGGTCTTCTGATTCTGCTGGAGAAACTGTAGGTAAGATTGTGATCTGAATTAATAGCGTAATTTAAATTAAGATACGGAAGGAGATTGTTATAGTTTCTGTCAAAACTTGTCTTTCCAAGAATCTCACCGCTGCTTTTGGTAATCTCATAACGAGTTCCCACTTTTCCTGAAAATTTGTCACTTAGTTTTCTTTCATACGTAATATACGCACCCAGAATTCTTTCTTTATAAATGAAGTGATTGGTCTGATTGACGTCATTTACAATTGTACCGTTCTCAATTTTATCCTGTCGGGTATCATTATCCGTATTCGTATGGTTGTAGCTTACTCCCATCAGCCAGGTGTTACCTTTAGCGGTCTTCTTCAGATAGTCGATATTTGCAGCATAATTGTTAATGATTTGTGGAACCGACTGTTGCAAGGCGCTGTACTTATTCTTAGGATCAGTATTTAAAGGGAAACTTTCATTCGTGCTCATTTTATCCCTGTTGAACCATAAATAAGAAACATTAGAGGTAAGTTTACTTCCGATGGAGTCCGTTTTTATTTCATAATTTAAATTGAAAGAATGATTTCGCGTTTGGGCATTCTCATTGTTTACCGTTCTGTTGATAAGCGCTCCATTTTCCCAGTTTGTCACATCCAAAATTGAGTTGAAGCTTTTATTGTATCTCATGTTATAGGTCAATCCTAAACTTTGATTCTTATTAATCTCATAATCAATATTCACGCTTCCTCCCACATTTTTGTTTGGATCAGAATTGTATCCGAAAGACTCATTTCTGAAAGTAGCATCTCCGTTGGATAAAGTATATCTTTCTCTGTCTGTCCAGCTTCCGGTATTGAAATTGGAGTTCACAGACCACTTGTGTTTTCTGAAATTGAATGAAGCTCCCGCAGAAGGATTATTGTAGTAAGCCTGTTCATTGTTCATTTTAAGGGTTCCGTTGTACCCGTCATTTTTCTTCTTTTTCATCACAATATTGATCACTCCTTCATTGGACTCTACCTGGAATTCACTTCCCGGCGTTGTGATCACTTCAATTTTCTGGATATCTTCTGATGGAGTTCCCTTCAGCATTTCAATCAATGCTTCCGCATCCATATTTGTTTTTTTGTTGTTGATGTAGATGACCACGTCAGATTTTCCCATGATCTTCAAGGATTTTCCATCGATGCTGGAGATCATCGGGGTCTGTTTCAAAAGATTGAACGTATTCGTTCCCTTGGCAATAGGAGAAGAAGCTACGTCATAGATGAAACGGTCACTTTGCTTTTTGAAAACCTGCTTTCTGATATTGACAGCTTCAATGTTTTTTATTTTCAGACTGTCTTTTGTCTGCTGGGCAGCTGCCAGTCCGCTGAAAAATAAGGAGGCAATTAGAATCTGAGTTTTCATGATCATTATTTTTTAGTTGTTAATAGCTTGTATGGATGATTATTTAACATTGCAAAGATATATAATAAAAACAGTATCATGCAATACAAAGTACTTAAAATATTTTTAACATGAATTTAACTAATTGATTTTCAGGTATTAAAATTTTGAATTAAAAATTTAATCTCTTTTGACTTTCTACCTATTTAGACAATTGAACAAACTTAAATATTACATTCAACGAAGAAATTTCTGAAACTATTAAAAAAAGACTAACTTTATTTAAACTACAAATCATGAAATTGCTACTCAAATTCTGCGTTGTCATCGCATTCCTTTGCTTCGCAAAAATGAGTTCACAAAATATGGGCAACTATTCTGTGACCAGGATTACTCAGGATGAAGGACTCTCACAGGGCTCTAATTATTTCTGGTTTGAAGACCGTAAAGGTTTTGTATGGCTTACCTGCAATGATGCCCTCAACCGATACGACGGCTCTTCCGTTAAAGTATATAATCTCAAATATTTTTTCAAAAACTGCCCGGCACTACAACAGGGTTATGGTTTTGCAGAAGATGGAAATCACTTGTACATCGGAAGTACAAGAGGTTTGTATAGCTATAATTATCAGTTGGATGAGTTTACCTTAATTGACGTTTATAAACCCTTTTCCAAAAATAAAACAGCTATTCCAATTGGTTTTACAGAGGGTAAGATCTGGATCTTTAATGAAGCCTATCAATTGGTAAGTTTTGATGTCACGACTAAAAAGGTCAGACTCGAAGCCCAAATTCCGATCCCTCACTTAAAGTCAGTGCACATCTACGACAGCGACGGAAATGTATTTTATTTCAGAATGCCTTTTTTGGATAAAAACCGCAACCTGTGCTTTATTGGAACAAAAGAAGTAGTCACCTACAATCTGGATTCTAAACAAATATCTTTTCCTTGTCGTCAATTCTCCTTAGATCCTTCCATGACCCTTCAGTCTGCAGCCTACGATAAAAAAAATGATGCTCTTTATCTTGGAACGACGGATCATGGAATAGTAATTTTCAAAGACCATTATCAGCATATAGAGCATCATCAGAAATCCTTTAAAAGAATTGGCGGAATTACCGTTAATGATCATAAAGTCGTTTTTAAAAGTGGCAGTTCACTTTTTATTTTTGACAAACAGTTCCGGAAAAACACTGTTTTTCTTACAGGTTATGAGAGAGTTTTCAATTTTCAGTTCGATAAAATTGGAAGGCTTTGGATCTGTGATGATGGACAGGGAGAGGTTGTTATGGATTTTCGGGGAGCAATGCTCAAAAATACTACAGATAGCACAGATCCTTTGATGCAGACTTTTAAACAACAGGGGGTTTCGGATTTTGCCGAACTGCCCGACAAGAAAATCCTGATCAATTCATCTTCTGTTTTTGATCCTGTCCACTTTTCTGTTACCAAATTTGCAGCAGAAAGAAACAGCTATTATACCAATTCAAGAGGAAAAAGTTACAGCAATCCATATACTGGCGAAGTTTGGATGTTTGAGAATGGAGTAAGAGGCAATCAATCAAAAATTACAGTTTTTAATCAAAATTTAAAATTTAAAACCAGTTATTCTTTTAATCATATCGTGATGGGCAGGCTCCAGCATATGGTTGATTTTCCAGATTTACCGTCCTTATTTTCTTTTTCCACAGGTCTGTATCTTTTAAATAGAACAACTGGGAAATTTGAAAAAATCAAGAGCATTCCTGACCAGAATCCTTTTTATATAAATGTTTTGAGTGATAACAGAATTGCAGTAAGTTATCTGAACCGGGACATGATGCTGATACAAATGGAAGGGGAGAAGAAATATAAAACGATCGAAAAAATTCTTCCGAAAGTACAGAGTTTCTATGTACAGGAGGATGTGAAAAAAAAACAGTATTGGGTAGGAACCAATCAGGGAGTTTATCTTTTGGATCAGGATTTTAAGCCCATAAAAATATTTGACAGCAATAACAACCTGGCCGGAACCTACATCTATGGAATTCTGCTGGATGACTTTGGAAAACTCTGGTGCAGCCATCAAAGAGGTTTGTCAAGTATCGATACAGAAACCCATCTGATCTCCAATTATGATAAAGAAGACGGAATTCAGTACTGGGATTTCAATAACCGTAGTTTTCTTAAAACGTCAGACGGAATGCTGTATTTCGGAGGCGTAAAAGGATTTAATTATTTCAAACCGCCTTTGAAACTCAGTTCATTCTATAAACCTGAGATCTATTTCGATGAAATTCTGATTAATAATAAAAGATATGCCGCCCAAAAAGGAATTAATTTTTTGAACGAAGTTCATCTTAAATATGATGAAAACAACATTTCCATCAAAGCATTGATCAAAGATCTGGAACATGGATCGCAGAGAAATATGATGTACAGGATCAAAAATATTGATCAGGGCTGGAAGAAGCTCTCAAAAAAAGCGCCGCTTAACCTGAACAGCTTAGGCCCTGGAAAATATGAAATAGAATTCGGGATCACGGATAAATTTACAGGTAAAGTTTTCTCTCAAAAATTGATAACGCTCCATGTTGCCAAGGTTTTTTACCAGACTTTTGTGTTTTGGATTATTCTGGGAAGCTTATTTTCCGGTGGCCTCATTGTAGTGGTAAGCCGGTGGGAATTCATCAAGCAGAAAAATGAATTTAAGGGAAAAATGGCCCTGGAATCCCAGAGAAATAAAATTACGGCGGATTTGCATGACGATATTGGTTCCACCTTAAGCAGCCTGCAGATCAATTCTATGGTTGCCGGACAACTGATTGAGAAACAAAGAATGGAAGAAGCCCAGAAAGTCCTAAGAAATATTGAAGATCAATCCCGGAAACTTTCCGAAAATATGAGTGATATCGTCTGGAGCCTTCAACCCAATAATGATTCTCTGATGACACTCTCTACCCGAATAAGAAATATTGTCAGTGAAATTCTCGGAAATACAACTGTTAATTATACAATAGATATTGATGAAACCATTGATGCCGAAATTCTGGACTTCAGTATCAAGAAAAATATTATTCTCATTGCCAAAGAAGCCCTGAATAATATGGTAAAATACAGCAATGCTGCTGAAGTTTTTATTAATCTTAAAAAAAATGTACACCATTATATTCTTGAGATCAAAGATGACGGGATTGGTTTTGATCAATTAAACCTGAAAGGGAATGGCATCGGAAATATGAAAAAAAGAACCCTGGAGATGAATGGTATTTTTGAATTGGAATCACAAAACGGAACCACCATCAAAATTCTTATCCCTAAATTTAGGGATTGATGAAAGCTTAGCAAGACGATAACTTTGAATACCTCTAGCAGTACCCACCATGATTAAGATATTTGCCTACGACGACAGTCAGGAACGCCTGAACAGTATGAGAATTCTGATTGAACTTTCAGAGAATATGAAATATATCGGAGAAGCCCTGAATTGCGAACATGTAGAAGCAGAAATGGAAGCCTATCAGCCGGATGTGGTTCTGATGGATATCAATATGCCGGTGGTAGATGGAATTGCGGGTTTAAAAATCATTAAATCCAAATTTCCACAGATTAATGTTTTGGTGCAAACCGCTTTTGACGATAGTGAGAAGGTATTTCGTTCTATTTCCAGTGGGGCAAGCGGTTATATTTTAAAAAGTGATAATCCCAGAAGAATTCTTCAGGCGATCGAAGAGATCTACGAAGGAGGGGCCTTTATGAATCCTGCAATCGCTAAACGCGTCCTGGAATATTTTCAGCCCACAGCAGAGCAAAAACTTTTAACACAAAAAGAACAGGAAGTCCTGAAGTTGCTTTCAAACGGACTGAGTTACAAAATGATTGCAGACAAACTAGAGATAAGCTATTCTACAGTCAATACCCATATCAAGCATATTTATAATAAACTTCATGTTTCATCTTTAGGAGAGGCCGTCTCATGGTATTTTAAAAATATAAGGGAGTAAAACCCGGTATTCATCTTTTTCTATGTCCCTATAATTAGGGATTTTTTTATGTTTTGTTTTAAATGAATTTTGAGAAATAATTCTAAAAACAAAATATTATGAAAACAAATTTTACTTTGATGAGAAGAGCAACAGTCTTTGTATGGCTCTTGTTTTTTATCGCAGCTGGCGCGCAGGAAGCCAGACCGGGACAGCCTATCAAAGGGGTCATCGTGAAAGGGGGCAAAAACCCAGGCGGAAATCTTTTGATCTCAGCTGGTGGGGGAGGACTGTTTCCCGGAAATACATATGGTCTGGACAGCCACGTTGGAAACGGATTCAATGGAAATATTAATCTTTACATTCCTCTTTTTACGCTGAATTCTTCAGAAACCAATTATGCTTCACTTGGGCTGAATGGGGGTGCCGGATTTTTCGGAATGAAAAAAGACTATAATCCAGAAGGTCCTGTTTATAATATTGCTGGACAACCTGCGCCACCATCACTGAAAACAGAGATAGGGAATGGAAGTAGACAAAATGGCTTTATAGGGGAGGCCGGAATTCAGTCTAATTTTTCCTTCAGTAAATTCACCGTATCACCCATTGTTAATTTAGCGTATATCAGCTCCAAGGAAAGTCAGTTTACCGCTGTTCAGACTTCAAGTGTTAATGGACAGACCCGCAGTTTTGAAACCTCCAAAAGAGTCATTTCCAAGACAGATGGTTTGGGCATTATTCCAAAATTGAGACTTTCTTATTTTCCCGGAAGAATCGGTTTTTTTGTGGAAGGAAGCTATTGGGCAGGCCCAAATGTAAAAAGCGCCACAACGATCTTTAAACCCAGCGGTACTCCGAATAGTGAAGGATTTTACAGCATTGATCAAGTGATGGCGGGGAAATATGAAACCGTAGAAACAAAAAATAAATTGAATGCTTTGGGGTTCAATGTCGGGGTGGTTTTCAGTATTCTTTCGAAAAAAGAATATGCTCCTAAAAATACCGACATTGTCAATGAGTCTCAAGCCAAAACAAATAACAGTTGTGTGTGTCTGAGTTCACCCACTGCCTCTGTACAGTTTCCTAATGTAAGCGGTCCGTCAATTAATCCAGGAGGTACTTTGACGATCCCATACAATCCTGCAAATTCCACTAAATTTTTAAGAGTTGAAGCATCACCGCATCCATATAATTCATTGAATACAGGTACCTGGGCTTCTATCATAACCATTCTTACCAATGGAGTTCTGAGTACGTTAAGTCCAGCAGGAAATCCATTTACCCATACCGGCGGTCAGAATCCTTCCGGAAGGTTAATTCCATTTTCAAGTCTGAATGTAGGAATAAATACGATTTGTATTAATGTGAAATGCCCATATTCAGGGACTACCTGTTCCATAGGCTGTTTTACTGTGATGGTAGAAGGTCCTCCTGCAACATCTTCAGGAAATATTACCACAACGCCAGTCTGCTGTACCAAGTTTGTTGTTGTGCCGGGTAATCCTCATAAAGAAGTTCTCACCGGGCAGGTGAAATTTAAAATGACAGGAACGGTAGTCAATGCAAAATTAAAAATAGTATCAGCAGGAGTGGTGAGTTATGAGAATTTTGTACAGAATGGCTTTACAGCTTGTTATACAATGCCGGTTGATATTTCAATAGTCAGCAATACCAATCTTCCGGTTACTTCATCCACTGTTAATGGTTTGCCGGTTTATAGGTACTCAGTCAAATTCGGTTGTAGAGAATTAGGCCCCAAATTACCAGTTCAAGTAATACCAGGCATCAAAATACCACAATAATTTACTAAAATCATGATGGAAAAAGTGAGACCGTAGTGTCTCGCTTTTTTTATTGCTCACGGTCTTTTCTAGCTAAAGACTTATCGATCCAGATCGTTGCAAAAGGGAAAAATGCGGAGATTAAAGCGAAGACGCTGTCTTCATCATCCCATGTGTATATTTTTCTTATAGAAGGTAGAAACAGCAGGTAAAGCGTAAAAAAGAATCCGTGAATACTGCCAATAGTACTGATGTAGACGATCGGAAAAACACCTTCAGGATCAATGCGTATCCAGGTCATCGCTGTGAATAGAAAAAACCATGAGATCGCTTCAGCTAAACAGATTTGCTTAAACCATTTAATCATTTTTTCCTCCGGATATTTTGAGAAATATTTTTCGATAAATTCCATGTCGTCAGGTATAGGGTAAGAGTTAAAGTCGAGAACTGATATCAACTTCTGATATCTAACATCTAGCTTCTTATTGGCAAAATTACTTATAAAAACTACTTCCGTCCAAATATTCAAAAACTTCCGGTGGAAGCATGGGACGTACATTTTTTCCTTCTTTGATCATTTTTCTGATCTCTGTAGCAGAAAGCTCAATAACCGGAGCTTTGACCATGGAAATATTTTCATGCTGCAGGTATTCCGAATCTTTCTTTTCTCCTTCAAAAACCCTCGGATAGACAATGATATGGTGGTTTTTGATCAGAAGTTCAGCGTTTTTCCATTTATGAAGACTGTTCAGGTTATCTTCACCCATAATCAGACTGAAAGAGTAATCAGGGTATTTTTCATGAAGGTAGGTGAGGGTATCGATCGTATAACTGGGCTTAGGAAGAGAAAACTCTACATTCGAGGCTCTCATTTTAGGATAGCCGGTGATGGCAAGCTGCACCATGTCCAGTCTGTTATGATCTTTCAGAAGTGATTTTTTATCTTTAAAAGGGTTCTGCGGGCTTACGACAAACCATAATTCATCCATGTCAGAATGTTCCAGAATGTAATTAGCAAGAATTAAATGTCCGATATGTATCGGATTGAAAGAACCGAAAAATAAGCCGATTTTTTTCATTGATTAGTAGGGCTTAGGTTTAAGGGATTAGTAATTAGGGCTGGATTGCAAGTTTGTCATAATAGCATTCAGCATATTTTATATTTCAGATGTTTTTCTGATTGACTTTTCAAATTCCTCAGGAGATCAATAATTTAAATTTTTTGCAATCATGTGTTGAGATTCCATTTTGGCGCAACTTCCTCTTGCAAACTTTAAAAACTGTAGATCATCTAAGGTGGATCTTCTTGAATTCCCTTCAGCAATATTGGATGAAATAGATATTGAAGAACGGCGAATCTGGCTGGTAAGTGAATAAAGCTCTTCTTTTGGGAAACTCTTAGTACAGGTATATATTTCAGTAACAAAATCTACTGATTTTTGCCAGACTAATAATTCCTTATAATTTTCCATAGCATTTATCCCTGTTACCTAATCCCTGAACTTTACATCCTTGATATTAAGATAATGAGTTACGTTTCCTTTCCAGTGGTTTTCCTCTAACGTGAAAGCAAGATCAAATTTTTTATTCTTAAAATCTTCTGCATGCTGTCCCAATTTGAAACCTACACATTCTATGTTTCTGCCAGTAGATTCCTGTTTGATATAAAACTTCAGGTGATTGTTGTCTTTCCCCATCGTTTTTACATAACCCGACAGTTTCTGATCAGTCAGAGTAAGGATGGGCTTCATATTATGAGGTCCGAAGGGTGCCAGTTTTCTGTGGAAATTAATAAATTCCCTGTTGATCTCATCGACTTTAATCTCAGAGTCAATCGTGACAGAAGGTTCCTGCTGATGTTCCTGAATCTTTTCGGAAACTATTTTTTCAAATTTAATCTTAAAGGCTTCAAATTTATCTTTTTCCATGGAAAGTCCCGCAGCAGCGTGATGCCCTCCGAACTTCAGGAAATACTCAGAACACATATCAAGCGCTTCATGTACGTCAAAATCAGAGACAGATCTGGCAGAAGCCACCATTTCTCCATTATTACCGTCTGTAAAGACCAACGTGGGTTTATAATACGTTTCGATAAGCCTGGAAGCTACAATTCCAATCACTCCTTTATTCCATTCAGGATGATAAACAATAGTAGAATGTTTGGATTGCTGTTGGGATTCGATGATCTGATTCAAAGCAGATAGGGTGGAATTCATATCCAGCTCACGCCTTTCATCATTAAGATCCATAATGTCACTTACGATCTGGTTAGCGTGTTTCAGGTTATCAGAAACCATAAGTTCTACAGCTGCTTTTCCCTGGGAAATTCTTCCTGCAGCATTGATCTTTGGAGCAATTTCAAAAACAATATTTGAAATTTCAAAGTGAGACAGCTTATCCTCAGGAATCAGTAATCTTAATCCCAGATTTCTTGTTTTTCTGAGAACTTTTAATCCCATTTTAGCAAATACCCTGTTCTCACCAGTCATAGAAACAATATCCGCTGCAATAGAAATCGCCAGAAGGTCGGTAAGCTCAAATAATTCAGCTTCCGGAATTTTATAGATCGTATTCAGGCCCTGACAAAGCTTAAAGCCTACACCACATCCTGAAAGTTCTTTAAATGGATATCTGCAGTCTACTCTTTTCGGATCCAAAACAGCGGCTGCATTAGGAATCTCTTCACCCGGAAGGTGGTGATCACAGATGATAAAATCAATACCCTTATCCTGTGCATATTGTACCATGTCAATAGCTTTGATACCACAATCTAAAGCGATGATCAGTGAAAAACCATTTTCTTTGGCAAAATCAATTCCTTCGGTAGAAATTCCATATCCTTCAGAATTCCTGTCAGGGATATAATAATCTAAATATTTTTTCTCAACAATTTTGCTGAGGTAAAGGTACATCAGAGCTACAGCTGTAGTTCCGTCTACATCGTAATCTCCGTATACCAGTATTTTTTCACCATTTTCAATTGCAGTGGCAATACGCTCTACAGCTTTCTGCATATCTGCCATTAAAAATGGACTGTGAATATCGTTAAGGTTGGGTTTGAAGAATTCTCTGGCCTTTTGATAATTGTCAATTCCCCTTAAAACGAGGAGTTTAGATTCAAAAGTACCAAAACCAAGTGACGAACTTAATCTGTCCACAACTTCCTCATCGGGTTCGGGCTTGTAAATCCATTTCTGACTCATTTCACAAAAATAAGGAAAAAAAACAGCATTTTGAAATAGTTAAGGATGAACTTGACTCCGTGAATGTTAAAAAAAAATATCTATCTTCGCGGTCCAAATTAAAAATGATTATGAAAAAAATAACGATTTGCCTTTTATTCTTAGGGGCAATGAATGCTGTAACGGCACAGAAAATCAATCTTGGAAAAGCGGTTGGTGTTGTTTCGAAAGGAGCAAAAGCCTTTACTTTTACCAATGAAGATGCAGTGAAGCTTTCAAAAGAATCTGTTGACTGGATGGACAAAAACAATCAGGTGGCAGGTCCCAAAGATCCTTATACTGTCAGATTGAACAAACTTTTTGCAAAACACAAATCTCAGGACGGACTTGCTTTAAACTATAAAGTCTACAAAGTAAAAGATATCAATGCTTTTGCTTGCGCAGACGGAAGTGTTCGTGTATTTTCTTCATTAATGGATATCATGACGGACGATGAGCTATTGGCAGTAATCGGACATGAGATCGGTCACGTGAAAAATCAGGATACTAAAGATGCGATTAAATCTGCTTACTTAAAAGCAGCGGCGCTGGATGCGGCATCATCTGCATCAGGTACCGTAGCGGCGTTAAATGATAGTCAGGTAGGAAAAATGGCCAATGAATTTCTGGATGCTTCCCACAGCAAAAAGCAGGAGTCTGAAGCGGATACTTATTCCTACGACTTTATGAAAGCTAATAATTATAATGTAGTAGGAGCTTATTCTGCATTCAAAAAATTGGCATTGCTTTCGGAAGGAAGTACACAGACAGGTTTTCAAAAAATGTTCAACTCTCACCCTGACAGTGAAAAAAGAGCACAGGCTATTAAGAAAAGAGCTGAAAAAGATGGTTTATGGAAAGATCCGGGAACGATTGCTATTCCAACGACTAAGCTTACAAAATAAATTGAATCTTATTTAAAACAAAAATTCCTCAAAGTTAACTTTGAGGAATTTTTTTATCGTGAATTATAATGATATCTCAGTCAATTAAGAATACATTTTTTCTCTCAGTTCTTTAACTTTTTTATCGGCAAGATATTCATCGTAAGTCATTTCTCTGTCAATAATTCCTGAAGGAGTAAGCTCGATGATTCTGTTACAGACCGTCTGAAGCATTTCGTGGTCATGAGACGAAAGCAAAAGATTTCCTTTGAAGTTTGACAATGAGTTGTTCAAAGTCGTGATACTTTCAAGATCCAGGTGGTTGGTTGGCTCATCTAATAATAGAATGTTTGCTTTCTGAAGCATCATTCTGCTGAACATACATCTCATTTTTTCACCTCCCGAAAGCACTTTACAAGATTTTAAAGCTTCATCACCGGAGAAAAGCATTCTTCCCAAGAATCCTCTTACAAATTCCTCGTGGCGCTCTTCATCGTTTTTAGTGAATTGTCTCAACCAGTCTACGAGGCTTAAATCTTCCTGGAAGAAACTGGTGTTATCCAAAGGCATGTGAGATTGGTTGGTGGTAACTCCCCAAGCCACTGTTCCCTTATCTGCCTGAACATTTCCTGCAAGAATTTCGAAAAATTCAGTGATAGCCAATGAGTTTTTAGAAAGAACAGCAACTTTATCTCCTTTCTTAAGGTTTAAGTCAATGTTTGAGAATAATAGTTCTCCGTCTTTGGTTTTTTCAAGACCTTTTACATCTAAGATCTGGTCTCCAGCTTCTCTTTCCATTTCGAAAATGATAGCAGGGTATCTTCTTGACGAAGGCTTGATGTCATCGATGTTCAATTTATCGATCATTTTCTTTCTCGCAGTAGCCTGTTTTGCTTTGGCAACGTTGGAGCTGAATCTAGCGATGAAGTCCTGAAGTTCTTTCTTCTTTTCTTCTGCTTTTTTATTAGCCTGAGCTCTTTGTCTTGTGGCCAGCTGAGAAGCCTGATACCAGAAAGTATAGTTACCTGTATAAAGGTTAAGTTTCGCATAATCCAAATCTCCGATGTGTGTACAAACGGTATCCAGGAAGTGACGGTCGTGAGAAACTACAATGACTGTATTTTCATAATCTGCAAGGAAGTTTTCCAGCCAGGCAATCGTATCGATGTCAAGGTCATTCGTAGGCTCATCCAGAATCAATACATCAGGATTTCCAAATAAAGCCTGTGCCAATAGAACTTTTACTTTGTCCTGGTTTTCAAGCTCACTCATCATCTGCCAGTGCATACCATCTTTGATACCAACGTTAGAAAGCATCGTTTGTGCATCAGATTCTGAGTTCCATCCTCCCATTTCGTCATAAATAACACCCAGTTCCCCTGCTTTTATACCATCTTCATCAGAGAAATCTTCTTTCGCATAAAGCGCATCCATTTCCTCCTTTATTTCAAATAATTTTTTATTTCCTCTCAATACAGTTTCAAGAACAGTAAATTGATCATACGCAAAGTGATCCTGCTCCAAAACTGACATCCTTTTTCCTGGTTCCAAAGATACATGCCCTGTAGTCGGATCCTGCTTTCCCGTTAGTATTTTAAGGAATGTAGATTTCCCCGCACCGTTTGCTCCGATAATCCCGTAGCAGTTTCCTTTGGTAAACATAATATTTACCTCGTCAAAAAGAACTCTTTTCCCGAATTGTAAAGATAAGTTAGATACTGTTAACATATAGTTTTGTAAATTTGGCGCAAAATTACGAAAAGAATTTGGGTATTTCGTAATAATGTAAAAGTCAAGTTTTTAAATATGAGGTATTTTTTCTATATTTCATTGATGAAATAAATAGATGGAGTCCTGAATGGACAACTCAATGAAGGATTGGTTGAGCCCAATTAAATATAATCACACGCATTTTTAAAATGAAAATCGAAAAAACAGTCAGTATATTAAATAGAAAAGCCCGTTTTGAATATGAAATCCTTGAAGAATTTGAAGCGGGGATGGTTTTAACGGGAACTGAAATAAAATCTTTACGGTCATCTAAAGCCTCCATCACAGAATCCTTCTGTCAGTTTATTGATGGGGAGTTATACATTATTAATATGATGATTGATGAGTATAAATTAGGAACTTTTTACAATCACAAAACAAAAAGGGAACGGAAATTGCTGTTGCACAAAAAAGAATTAGTAAAACTTGAAAAAAAGTTAAAGGATGCTGGTAACACAATTATACCTCTTAAATTATATATCACAGACAAGGGTAAAGCAAAAGTGCTGATATCCCTTGCCAGAGGGAAAAAACTCTTTGATAAAAGGGAAGCGATAAAAGATAGAGAAAATAAACGTAACCTGGATAGAATATTAAAGAAAAGTTAAAAATCATTCAAAAAACTTTGTTTTTAAAGAAAAATTATATTTATTTTGCATTATCAATTATTTAATCATTTAATTCTATGAAAAATCTAAAATTAGGAATTTCAGCATTGGCGCTTACGGTTGCTTCTACTGTGTTCGCTCAGACTACCAACAATCCGTGGTTAATCGGGGTTGGTGCTCACGCGGAAAACCACAAGGCACAGAGTAACAACTTTAGTAATACGTTCTCTGCTAATAATTTAACGAAGACAATGTTCAATGTGAACAACTTCTCTATTACACCTCCATTATCTAAATTAACAGTTGCTAGAAACATCGGTAAAGGTTTAGTTATCGACTGGCAGACTTCCGTAGGTAATGTTGACAATCAGAGATTTAACATGGGGAAAGAATTTTTCCTAATGACAGGTCTTGGTTTCCAAGCTAAAGCAGCTGGTCTTTTATGGAATGAAGAATCTTGGTTCGATCCATATTTAAGAGTTGGTGCTAACTACTTGAGACATGATTATACTGCACTTACTTTCCCAAGAACTGATTTCAGAGGAGATACAGTTTATAACGGAGACGGTGGTAATGAAAATGGTAAAGCTAATCACTTTACAGTTTCTACAGGTGCTGGTGCTAACTTCTGGGTAACTAAGAACTTCGGTCTTGGTGTTCAGGGTGACTATGTATCAACTCCAGGTGATAAATCAAATGTTGCTAACTTCTGGCAAGCTTCTGCATCGATCTTATTCAGATTCGGTAACAGAGATAGAGATAAGGATGGTATCCTAGATAAAGATGACCTTTGTCCAGATACTCCAGGTCTACCAGAATTCCAGGGATGTCCTGATACTGACGGTGACGGAGTTCCAGATAAAGACGATCAATGTCCAGAAGTAGCTGGTCCAGTTGAAAACAACGGTTGTCCTTGGCCAGATACAGATGGTGATGGTGTTATCGATAAAGATGATGCTTGTCCTACAGTTGCAGGTCCTGCAGAAAACAACGGTTGTCCTTGGCCAGATACAGACGGTGACGGAATCTTAGATAAAGATGACGCTTGTCCTACAGTTCCAGGTCTTCCAGAATACAACGGATGTCCTAAGCCAAAAGAAGTAATCGGTGTTGAAGCTACTGGTGCTCTTAAAGGTATCTTGTTTGACTTTAACAAAGCTACAATCAGACCTGAATCTAGCACTAAGTTAGATGAAGCTGCTAAAATTATTAAGCAATCTTCTGATGGTACTTTCTTAGTAACTGGTCACACAGATAAGAAAGGTGCTGATGCTTACAACTTGAAACTTTCTAGACAAAGAGCTGCTTCAGTAGTAGGTGCTCTAGAAGCTAGAGGTGTTAATGCAAACCAATTGAAATCTGTAGGAGTTGGAGAAAGAGATGCTACTATCTCTGAGAAAGCTTCTGATGCAGAAAGAATGGTTGACAGAAAAGTAGTTGTTGAAGCTGTTAATGGTGCTGCTTGGGATGCACTTCAGAAATCTGATCTAGACGTTGTAGAGAAGAAAACTGTAGTGAAGAAAGCTAAAAAAGCTCCAGCTAAGAAAAAAGCTGCTGCTAAAAAGAAAAAATAATTAATTTTTCTAAATAATAAATACCTCCAATTTTTTGGGGGTATTTTTTTTTTGTTGACTTTTAGTTAATTTTGTTGAAAATTTAAAAATCTAAAATGGGAAGAGCATTTGAATATAGAAAAGCTTCTAAAATGGCCAGATGGGATAAAATGGCCAAAACTTTCTCTAAAATCGGTAAAGACATTGCACTGGCAGTAAAAGCCGGAGGAACAGATCCTGAAGCCAACCCGGCTTTAAGAAGATGCATCCAGAATGCTAAGGGTGCCAATATGCCTAAGGATAATGTAGAAAGAGCCATCAAAAAAGCAGGTGGAGCTGATGCAGAAAACTATGAAGAAATTACCTATGAAGGATATGGCCAGGGCGGAGTAGCATTCTTCGTAGAATGTACAACCAATAACCCAACAAGAACTGTAGCTAACGTAAGAGCGATCTTCAATAAATTTGACGGTAACTTGGGTAAAAATGGAGAACTTGCATTTATCTTCGACAGAAAAGGAATTTTTACCTTAGATTTATCTCAAATAAAAATGGATTGGGATGATTTTGAAATGGAAATGATTGACGGAGGTGCAGAAGATGTGGAAAAAGATGAAGAAGAAGTAATGATTACAACTGCTTTCGAAGATTTCGGTTCACTATCGCATAAATTAGATGAATTAGGAATTGAAGCAAAAAGCGCAGAACTTCAGAGAATTCCAAATAATATCAAAGAAGTAAATGGCGACCAGTTCAAAGCTAATATGAAAATGCTGGAACGTTTTGAAGATGACGATGATGTACAGAACGTTTATCATAATATGGAGATCACAGAAGAATTGATGAACTCGCTGTAAAAATAATATAGCATTCATATACAGTTAACTTTCAATTAGTTTCTTTGTATAAAACTATGAAAAGAAACGTTGAGTTAGTTGTCATATCGGATGTTCATCTGGGAACTTATGGATGTAAGGCTAAAGAGCTGTTACGGTATCTCAATTCTATCCAGCCAAAAACATTAGTTTTGAACGGTGATATTATTGATATCTGGCAGTTTAAAAAGTCTTACTTCCCTAAACCTCATTTGAAAGTGATCAAAAAGATCCTTTCATTAGCCACCAAAAATACACAGGTTTACTATATTACTGGAAACCATGATGAAATGTTCCGTAAGTTTACAGATTTTGAATTAGGAAAACTTAAAGTTTGCAATAAAATCTGTCTTGATATCGATCAAAAGAAAACATGGATATTTCACGGAGATGTTTTCGATGCCTCTGTTCAGCATTCAAAATGGATCGCTAAGTTGGGCGGAAAAGGATATGATCTTTTGATTGTCATCAATAACGTTGTCAATTGGTTTCTGGAGAAAATGGGAAAAGAAAAATATTCATTTTCTAAGAAGATCAAAAACAATGTAAAGAAAGCAGTGAAGTATATCGGGGATTTTGAACTGACTGCTTCTGAACTAGCGATAGATAATCATTATGATTACGTAGTTTGCGGCCATATCCACCAGCCTCAGATCCGTGAGGTCATTACCAAAAAAGGCGCCTGTACTTATCTGAATTCCGGAGACTGGATTGAAAACCTTTCAGCGTTGGAATATCATGATGAAGAATGGAAAATATTCTATTATGACGATCACAAAGATTTGCTTAAAGACGACGAAGTAGAAGAGATCCAGGACATGGACAATTCTGAACTTCTGAAAATAGTCACTAATTTTTCTTAAATGAAAGTTTTGTATGCATTTCAAGGAACAGGAAACGGACATGTGGCCAGAGCACAGGAGATTATTCCTATTCTCAAAAAATATGCTTCAGTTGATACCTTGATCAGTGGTCATCAGTCACAATTGAAGGCTGATTTTGACATTAATTTCCAACATAGAGGCATTTCTCTTCTTTACAACAAAACGGGCGGTTTATCCTACCGAAAAACGTTTACTGAAAATAAATTTCTGGAAGCTGTAAAAACAGTAAGAGAACTCGAACTTTCAAAATACGATCTCATCATTAATGATTATGAACCTTTAACTGGATGGGCTGGTAAGTTGAAAAAACTTCCCATGATCGAGCTGAGCCATCAGGCTTCCATGAGTTTTGCTGAAACCCCCAAACCGGAAAAGAAAGACTTTTTAGGGGAACTGATTCTTAAATACTATGTTCCCAGCGAAAGAAAGATTGGTTTTCACTTTGAAAATTATCATCCGCAGATTAAGAAACCCGTGATCAGAAGGAAAATCAGAAACCTTAATCCGAATAAAAAGGGATATTATCTCGTTTATCTTCCAAGTTTTGCAGATGAGAATATCCTCAAAGTCTTGAAACAGATACCTGTTCAATGGAAAGTATTTTCGAAGTACAGTAAAGTACAGCTTAAAATAAAAAATGTAGAAGTTTTTCCAATCGATGAGATTCAATACCTGAAGTACTTTGAAAGTTGTGACGGTATATTATGCAATGCAGGTTTTGAAACACCGGCAGAAGCATTGTTTATGGATAAAAAGCTATTTGTCATTCCCATTCACAATCAATATGAACAGGAATGCAATGCGTGTGCTTTAGATCTCATGGGGATTCCAAATTCTAAAGTATTAAAACCTCAGGAAATTATGGAATGGGTAGCTTCAGATCATCACTTAAAAGTAGATTATCCGGACGATATTGAAGAAATTCTGGTGAATGAAGTCTTAGTTCTTTAGAAATACATCATCTACATCACTCATTCTGGTCATAACAGCTCGTGCGTAAGAACAGTGAGGATATACTTTCCAGTTATTTTCTCTGGCAAATTTTATGGCTTCCTCAACCAAATATTTCCCCATTCCCCGGCCTTCAAATTCAGGATGAACCAGTACAAAAGAAATAATAAATTTATCTTCTTCAGGAAAAATGGTATAGGTTAATCTTCCCACCTCTTTTATTTCATTGTTCAGTGTAATGAAACCACCGTTTCCTGATTTGTTGTTTTCAAATTTCATAATTCAAAGATTTGCGATTAAACATACAAAAATTGCACCGATGAGTAATTGTATGAGCGTAATAAGTGAATAGTGAATTTTCTTCATATTCAACTTTAAAAATATTAATTGTGGAATGATTATCCTTTATTGGATAAATTGATCATTCCCTTGCGAAGCAAAATTGACCATTCACATTAATTATCCTTCCCCGTATAATAGTTATAGTCCTTAATCACCACATTGATAAACTGTCTCTCCGTCATTTTCTTTGGATCAATATCCAGTTTTAAAATACTTTTAATCTTATCGGAAAGTTTGCTGATGATCTGTCTGTCGTCTACTTTAAGGGCTTTGGTGTAATTATCTTTGATGATCCTCATATCATTATCGCTTAAAGCAATGACCTGTGGAAAGGAGGGAACGTAGTCATTATTGATATTTTCCAGAATGGTGTGAGAGATATTGATATTATTTTTTAGAGAAATTACGGCTGTACCCGAAGCCATATCTCCCAAACGCTGATTATTTTTAGACACAATCATAGAAATAATACCTACGACGCCGGCTGCCGAAGTGTCAATGAGCCTGAACATCCATCGGATCAGATAATCTCCGAAACTGGCTTGGTAACCGTCAATTTTTACAACCCGGATTTTCATGAGCTTTTTCCCGGGAGTCTGTCCTTCCATCAAACTTTCCAGAACTACGGGATAAATATAAACAGGGAATGTAAGAACAATGTAAACAGCCATAATAGACCATTGATCAAGTCCGGTCAATAAATACCCAAGATCAAAAATGTTAAAGAAAAGATAGAAAACAATGAGAACATAAGCGACCTTTATCAGAAGATCGATAATGAAGGCAAGCATTCTTTCCCCGACACTCGCAATATTAAAGTTAATATTTACATTTTGTGAGGTATTTATCGCAATTTGAGACATAATTTTTATTATTTTAGCCTTACAATTATGAGAGAAGTTTATTTCATTAAACAAAATAAAGAAAAATGGTTGGGAATTGAACAGGTTATTCAAGGGAAAGTAAAAAAAAATCCTGATGACCTGTCTTCGTTGTATATCAACCTGATCAATGACCTTTCATTTGCGCAGACCTATTATCCCAAAAGCAATACCACGGTATACCTGAATCATTTGTCTTCGCAGATATTTCAGAAGATTTATAAGACCAAAAGAGTAGAGGAGAACAGGCTGATCTACTTCTTTAAAACGGAAGTTCCCCTGCTGGTCTATCAGTACAGGAGATATCTTATGTATGCGTTTCTGTTTTTCATCCTTTTTACTTCAATAGGAGTGCTATCGGGAGCTTATGATAAAGACTTTGCGAATATCATTCTGGGAGAAAATTATGTTAATGAAACGATAGAAAATATTAAAAAAGGAAATGCAGTTGGTGTTTACCAGAGTGGATCTACCTGGGGCAGTACCATAGGGATCATTTTTAATAATATCGGAGTAGGAGCCAAACTGTATATTTATGGAATTACGGCAGGGGTGGGGACTTTATTTGCCCTTCTTTCCAACAGCGTTATGCTGGGTTCTTTCCAATATTTTTTCTATGATTATGGAGCCTTGAAAGACAGTGCAAGAGGAATCTGGCTTCATGGTGTTTTTGAGATCTTTGCAATGGTTGTGGAGGCTATGTGTGGACTTATTCTGGGAGCGAGTATTCTGTTTCCGAGAACATTTTCAAGATTTAATTCTTTTAAAACCGGTTTTAAAGATTCTTTTAAAATCTTTCTCAGCACCATTCCTTTTACCATTTGTGCCGGAATTATTGAAGGTTATGTAACAAGACATGCTTTGAGAATGCCACTGGTAGTCAACTTAGCGATAATCATCAGTTCACTGACCATTATAGGATTTTATTATTTCATTTATCCTTCAGTGGTTCATAAAAAAACGAATAATCACAACCATGATGCAGTTTTATAAAAAAAGAGAATTTGGAGCTTTCATCACTGATAGTTTTAATTTCTTTAAACTTTACGGGAAAAACTATTTTAAAAATTATATTCTGATCAACGGATTACTGTTAATCTTAACAATTGCCGTTGTGATCTTTGGATTTAAAGAGATCTTCGGACAGCTTGTCGGCTCCAATATGAGCGGGGAAAGCTACTATTTTGAAAGATATTTTGAAGATAACTCAGGAATGCTCATTGTAGCGGGAATTTTGGTTTTTGTCCTTTTTATCCTTCTGGCAATCGTCAATTATCTGTATCCTGTTTTTTATATGAAAAGGATCGCTGAAGGTGCTCAAAAGATCAAGACAGATGAAATCTTAGGAGATTTTAAAAGAAATGCTGGAAGAATTTTTAAGATGGGTATCGGAATGCTGTTTATTGTATTTCCGGTGACCATGATCATCGTAGGATTTTCTTATGTGCTGCTGCTGATCATTATCGGTTTTTTCCTGATACTGCTTGTATACCCTACAGCATTTAATGTTTCTGCATTTTTGATGTACGATTATTTTAATACCAAAAGAGGCTTTATGGAAAGCCTGAGTTATTCCATAAGATCCCAGTTTTCTTACCCGAACGGAAATGAGAAATCTCCGTACTGGAAATACTGGGGAGCATCCATCATCATGTTTGTTATTTTGTATGTGGTGAGTTTGGTATTTACAATGGTTCCAATGGTTTTTGTGTACGGATCGGTCCTTACTTCAACGCCTGACGGAAATTTTGAAGAGAATCCTTTTGCCGGAACTGCAGGAATTATTTTCTTTGTATTCTATGGGATTTCAATGCTAGCGTCGTTATTCCTTTCCAATCTTATGTTTATCAATGCAGGTCTGATGTATTACGACAGCAGAACAGATCTTCATCAGAAAGCTGAATTTGAAGAAATAGAAACTATCGGTATCAATGAATAAATTACTTCTTTTTCTGTTGATCTTTTTCTCCATTGGTCCTGTTCGTGCACAGGATAACGATGGAGATGGTACAGTAGAAGATTATATTGTAGATTCTTTGGGGACCGGACATTACCGGAATATGCTCCGTGCAGATTCTGTACTGATTCTGCAACCTGTTTCAGAAAATACAGCCTATCCTAAAAAGTTCAAAGAAAATATTAAGTCCAGGTATAAAGGAAACGAATTTGATTATTCGGTATCCAAGCCGAGAGAATCTTTCCTGCAGAAATTAATGAGGAGAATAGACAAGATCCTTCAGAGTATTTTTGGGGAAACAGTCTTTACCAATTCGGCCAAAATTACAACGATCCTTATCCGCTTGTTTGCCATTATTCTTGTAGGATTTCTTCTTTATTTTATTATTAAATATCTAATGGGCAAAGACGGAAATCTCTTCTTCGGAAAGAAAAATAAAAAAATAAATATCAATGCGGAAGAGCTTCATGAAAATATCCATGAGATCAATTTTCCTGAAAGCATTGCGAAATTTGAGCGAGAAGGAGATTACCGTTCAGCCGTGCGCTACCAGTTCCTCTTTATCCTTAAAAAACTAAGTGATAAAAAACAGATCAACTGGAATCCTGAGAAAACAAATAAAGACTATGCTGCAGAATTGAAAGACTTAGGCCTTAAGGAAGAATTTGCGCGACTTTCCTATATTTTCGACTATGTTTGGTACGGCGAGTTCAGTATTGACGAACAGGGTTATCAGAAATTTAAAAATCAGTATCAGTCATTTAAACTGTAATTAAACCATTTACCATGAAAAAAACCTTCAAAATATATGCTGTGATATTCATCGTTGTGATGGTTATTCTGGCGTTGCTTGAAGTCAATAAAAAAGAAACAACAAACTGGCGGAAGAATTTTAATATTCATGAAAAATCTCCTTTCGGTCTGTTTGTGTTTAATAATGAAGCGAAAGATCTGTTTAAAAATAATCTGAAAAAAATAGAACAGACCCCTTACGACTATTACGCTCAGCACAAAAAGGGAGTACACAATATCATCGTCATTGAAAAAGAGCTGGACAAAGAATCCTGGAAGAAAATTCTGGATGAGGTGTCAAACGGTTCAGATGCCATGATTTTGGTAAGCCATGCTCCTAAAGATATTTCAGACAGTATCGGATACCATAGCTCGGATATTTCTTTTGAAGAGGAAAATGTGCTAAAACTGACGGATAAAAAATATCAGAATGATTTTATTAAATTAGATAAATTTCCTTCTGGCAGAGGATTTTCATACATTAAGCCTAAAGTGGAAGTACTGGGAAAAACAGTAGAGAAAAATAATTCAGATCAGGCTAATTTTATCAAAATTCGGTTTGGAAAAGGGAAGATCTATGCCCATAGTGAACCTCTTTTTCTTACCAACTATTACCTCCTAAAACCGGGCAATATCAAATATGCACAGGATGTTTTTTCCTATCTTCAGGATAGAGAAACAATCTGGTTTGTAGAAAATGACACCAAAGTTTCGCGCTTCTTTATGAGATTTGTCCTCTCCAATCCGGCACTGAAATATGCCTGGTGGTTGTTTTTAGGAGGTCTTATATTGTTTATTTTTTTTAATGCTAAAAGAAAACAGCGTATAGTTCCTGTTTTAGAGCCACTGAGAAATACCTCGGTAGATTTTGTGAAAAGTATAGGAAATCTTTATCTTCAGGAAGGAGACTTTCATGATATGATGGCCAAAAAAGCCCAATATTTCCTGAATAAAGTAAGAATGGATCTTTTAATCGATACTCAAAATCTCGATGCTGAATTTGCTAAAAAACTTCAGCTAAAGACAGGAAAAAATATTGAAATGATCAATGAAGCTATAGTTCTGATCATAAAAGGACAGGATCCCTATGCCCACGTGATGAAAGAAGACCTCACAAGATTGAATAAGCTTCTTGATGAGATTTTGAAATAATTGAGTAGGGTAAAAATGTAAAAATGTAACAATGTAACAATGTAACAATGTAACAATGTAACAATGTAACAATGTAACAATGTAACAATGTAACAATGTAACAATGTAACAATGGTTATTGGTAAACTGCTAGACTGTTTTATTGTTACATTATTAAAAATAAGTTAGAGTCCCGAAAGGACGATTTACCAAAAATCGGATAAAGTACGATTGACTAAAACCACAGATAGAAAAGTATGGAAAACCATGAAAATCAAAATGTAGAACCTCAAAGTTCTATCAATCTCAATAAAAGTGAAGATCAGTTTCAGTCCAGGATTGATATGATCGAGCTCCGTACCAGTTTAGAAAAAGTAAAAACTGAAATAGCCAAAGTAATTGTGGGACAGGAAAGCATGATAGAACATCTTATTGCAGCCCTTCTGTCAAACGGGCATGTCCTGATCGAGGGTGTTCCGGGGGTGGCTAAAACCATCACGGCTAAACTTTTGGCAAAGACCATTGATGTTGGTTTCAGCAGGATTCAGTTTACACCGGACCTTATGCCTTCAGATATTTTGGGAACCTCTGTTTTCAATGTGAAAAACTCTGAATTTGAATTTAAAAAAGGACCTATATTTTCAAGCTTTATATTAATTGATGAGATCAACAGATCTCCTGCCAAAACTCAGGCGGCTTTGTTTGAGGTGATGGAAGAAAGGCAGATCACCATGGATGGCGTCCGTTATATTATGGACGAACCCTTCCTGGTTGTAGCTACCCAAAACCCGATAGAGCATGAAGGAACCTACAGACTGCCTGAAGCACAGCTGGACCGTTTTCTATTCAAAATCAATGTAGGGTATCCTAATCTTGAACAGGAAATTGCCATTATCAGAAACCAGCACGAAAGCCGGAAAGAAGATAAGACAGAAGGCGTAAATCGTGTTATTACGGCTGGACAATTGAAAAGTTATCAGAATCTGGTAAAAGAAATTGTTGTAGAGGCTCAGCTCATGGAATATATCGCCAAAATTATAGTCAATACCAGAGAAAACCAATTCTTATATCTCGGAGCTTCTCCAAGAGCATCATTGGCACTTCTTACAGCGTCTAAAGCATTTGCGGCGATGAGGGGAAGAGACTTTGTAACACCCGAAGATATTAAAGAAGCGAGCTACGCTGTATTAAGACACAGAGTAATCGTTTCTCCCGAAAGAGAAATGGAAGGCTTGACTGCCGATGAAATTATACGTCAGATCTTAGAGGGAATAGAGATTCCTAGATAGGTTGCAGATATTAGATATCAGGTTGCAGTTGATAGTTGTTTGTCGTACCATTTTCTTCAGTTAGTTTAACTAAAGTGTATCTATATGGCAAATTTTAAGGAACTTCTGGTTTGGCCGAAATCGGTAGATTTTGTTACAGATATTTATAAAAGTACAGGATCTTTTCCGAAAGATGAAAATGAGGACAATTATCAAAAATTAAATAATGCAATCATAGAAATTTCAAAAATGCTGAATGGTTTAATAAACTCCCTACAATAAGTTTAACATAGCACCTGCAAACTGCTGCCGTCAATTTATTACCTAAAAAAATGAAAAACCTATACATCAATACACGATTTTTCTTTTCGCTCATAGGAGTGGGGATTGTGTACGTCCTTGCATTTTTCTTTCCGGTTCTGATGTGGGCGGCTCACCTGCTTTTGCTGATCTGTTTTCTTGCTGCCATGGTAGATTATCTTTTATTGTTTAATCAAAAGAATGCACTGCTTGCCCAAAGAATACTGCCGGAAAAACTGTCCAATGGAGATGAAAATTTTGTAAAAATTGACCTTAAAAACAATTATAGTTTTAAGATCAGGACCAGGATTATTGATGAAATTCCGTTCCAGTTCCAAAAGAGAGATTTTTTAATTACAAAAGATATTGAATCCGGTAGAAATACCTATTTCCAATACAGCCTTGAGCCCAAAGAAAGAGGAGAGTACAGCTTTGGAAACCTTAATGTATATGCATCCTCACCACTGGGATTTGTATCCAGAAGATTTAATTTCCAGAAAGACGTTATGCTGCCCGCGTATCCATCCTTCGTACATCTCAGAAAATATGAATTGATGGCACTGCAGAGTGAATTTATGCTCGGTGGAATCAAAAAAATCAGAAAACTGGGACATACCATGGAATTTGAACAAATCAAAGAATATGTTCCCGGAGATGATATCAGAACCATCAACTGGAAAGCTACCTCTAAAACCAACCGATTAATGGTGAATCAGTTTCAGGATGAGAAATCACAACGTATCTTTATTCTGATCGATAAAGGAAGGACCATGAAAATGCCTTTCAATGGGTTGAGTCTGCTTGATTATTCCATCAATGCCGCAATGGCCCTGTCCCATATTATCCTGAAGAAAGGGGATCGTGCAGGAATGATGACTTTTTCTAAAAAGACTGAAAATAAAATCGCTGCTGAAAATAAATCAGGACAGCTGAGAAAGATCTCGGAAGCTCTCTATAATATTAAAACAGACTTTTTTGAAAGTGATTTTAACCGCCTTTATCAGGATGTGAAATATTCTCTGAACCAAAGGAGTCTTGTCTTGCTTTTTACCAATTTTGAAACATTGGACGGTTTAAACCGGCAGCTGAAATATCTTCGGGGGATTGCCAAAAATCATCTTTTAGTCGTTATCTTTTTCAAAAACTCAGAACTGCAGACCCTGATTCATAAAAACCCGGAGAATATGCAGGAAATTTATGATGAAATTGTTGCAGAAAAATTTGAGTTTGAAAAGAAGCTCATTATCCAGGAACTTAGAAAGTATGGGATCTACACGGTGTATACTTTGCCTGAGAATTTAAATATTGACGTTATCAATAAATATCTTGAGATAAAAGCGAGAGGAATTTTATAATTTTGCATTCATAATAAATCCAATGGCTTCTGAAATTCTGAACGGAGCCCAAAAATCTTACAATAAAATTTGAAATGAAAATAACCCTAAACAGAATCAACGACGATTTTTTATTTGAATGTACCAATTCCCAGGGAAATTCAATCCTTTTGGATAATACTTCACAGCCGGGAGCTAAAGGCGTTTCTCCAATGGAAAGTGTACTGATGGCCGTTGCAGGTTGCAGTGGGATAGATGTAGTCGCTATCCTGAAAAAACAGCGTCAGGAAATTACAGGTTTTAAAGCTGAAGTAGAAGGAGAAAGAGTTCCTGTAGACGATGCAAAACCTTTTAAATCCATTAAAGTAAGATTTCTTCTCGAAGGAAATATAGATCCTAAAAAAGCACTGAAAGCAGCAGAGCTGTCTTTTGAAAAATACTGTTCCGTATCAAAAACTTTAGAGCCGAATGTAGAGATTGGATATGAAGTTCTTGTCAACGGCGAGAAAATTTAATCTTTTGAATTGATAATAAGAGGCCGGCCCATTTGGGCCGGCCTCTGTATTTTATACCGTTAATCTGGGTTTCATAAGCTTGGCTACCGTTGCTGTCCATCCGGTCTGATGGGAAGCTCCTACACCGCGGCCATTATCCCCGTGAAAATATTCAAAAAACGTAATGTAATCCTTAAAATGTTCATCATAATTGAACTTGGCATTTCCGCCGTTGAAAGGTCGCTGTCCGTCTTCATCCTTTAAAAATAAAGAGCAGAGTCTTTTGCTGATATTCTGTGCCACTTCATCCAGATTTTTCTTTTCACCACTTCCCGTTGGGAATTCCACTTTTAAACTGTTGCCATAGTAAAAATGAAAACGCTGTAAACTTTCCACAATCAGGAAATTGATAGGGAACCAGATCGGGCCACGCCAGTTGCTGTTTCCTCCAAACATACGGCTGTCGCTTTCGGCAGGAGTATAGTAGACCACATTTTCTGTACCGTGAACTGAAAATACAAACGGATTTTCCTCGTAGACTTTTGACATCGCACGGATTCCATAGGAACTTAAAAATTCTTTCTCGTCCAGCATTCTCCTTAAAACCTTGGTCAATCTGTTCTTACGCAGGATACTCATCAGGTGTTTTCTGCCCTGTCCTTCCTCATCCCAGTGCGAAACCAGCTTTGTAAGCTCAGGTTTATTTTTTAATACCCATTCCATTCTTGCCTGGAAATTTGGCATCTTATCCAATAATTTATGATCGATGATTTCTACGGCAAACATCGGGATCAGCCCTACAATACTTCTTAATTTTAAAGAAACACTTTCACCGTTCCCTAATTGCAGCACATCATAGAAAAAGCCGTCTTCCTCGTTCCATAGGCCTTCTTTGCCATCCCCTAAATTTTCCATTGCTTCCGCGATATACAGATAATGCTCAAAGAACTTAATAGCCATATCTTCATACACCTGATAATATTGCGCAAGTTCCATCGCTATCCGCATCATATTAAGCGCATACATCGCCATCCAGCTTGTTCCGTCCGCCTGTTCCAGATGCTGTCCGTCCTTCAGTTCCATATTACGGTCAAAAGCCCCGATATTATCCAGTCCCAGGAAACCACCACCGAAAATATTATTTCCGCTCTGGTCCTTCCTGTTGACCCACCAGGTAAAATTCAGGAGAAGTTTCTGGAAAACTTTTTCCAGAAATAAAAGATCGGGTTTACCGTTTTGTTTTTCATCGATCTTAAAAACCCTGAAGCAGGACCAGGCATGTACAGGTGGATTCACATCGCTCAGATTCCATTCATAAGCAGGAAGCTGTCCATTCGGATGCATATACCATTCCTTGGTCAAAAGAAGAAGCTGTCCTTTAGCAAATTCAGCATCAATGATAGAAAAAGGAACGCAGTGAAATGCGAGATCCCAGGTGGCGTACCATGGATACTCCCATTTATCAGGCATCGAAATAATATCCTTATTGTGAAGGTGATTCCATTCCGTATTTCTTACATAGTCGTTGAAATTTCTCGGAGCATTATGATTTGGATCGCCTTTCAGCCATTTTCCTACATTGTAATGATAGAACTGTTTATTCCACAAAAGTCCTGCAAAAGCCTGTCTTTGGACATTCGTTTCATCTTCGTTCGTCGTTTCACTCTGAATCTCCTGATAAAACTCGTTCGTCTCAGCAATTCTTCTGGCAAAGATCTCGTCAAACTGATCAAAAGGACCGTCAATTTCCTCAGGACATAGCCTGAAATCAAAAGTTTTCGATTGTCCAGCTTCAATACAATCATCAATGATAAAAGAACCTTTACTTCCTCGTTTTTCAGGATTTACCGTATTACTTCCATAAACGATATGATCATTAATTCCGTCCTTGAAGTACGTATTTCCGGTATAAGGCGCTCCATACAATTTAGGGGCATTGGTTTCGTTTTCACAAAACGCACTTTTCGCTGCCAGATTTCTCGAATAGATTTTTTTGATCGAGATGCTGTCATGGTTAATATCAATGCATCCGTCGAACGAAGCATTCATTTGTCCTTTATATGTATTGTAGCCCCATTTCCAGTTATTTCTGAACCACGCAGTCGGTGCTATTACAATGGGAGCATCTTGTTTGCTTCTGTTATGAACCGTTACTCTTGCCAGAATATCATTGTGATCCGCTTTACAGTATTCAATGAAAATATCAAAATATTCATCATTGTCAAAAATTCCCGTATCAAAAATCTCGTATTCAGGTTCCTTTTTGCTTCGTCTTCCGTTTTCAGCCACCAGATCATCATAGGGAAATGCATTGATCGGATATTTGTATACCATTTTCATATAACTATGAGTAGGCGTATTATCCAGGTAATAAAAGATCTCTTTAATATCCTCCCCGTGGTTTCCCTGAGGATTACTCAGTCCGAAGAAACGTTCCTTGACTATTTTATCTTTTTTGTTCCAGAATGAAAATGCAAAACAGAAAATCTGTTTCACATCAGAGATTCCGGCGATGCCTTCTTCTCCCCATCTGTAGGCGTAGCTTTCTGCATTATTATGGTTGGCGTAATGCCATGCATTTCCGTTCGGGCTGTAGTCTTCACGTACATTTCCCCACTGCCGGTTGCTTACGTACGGACCCCAGTTTTTCCATTTGGAATCTTGTAATCTTTCTTTTTCAACAATCATATTTCATCACTTTTTTCAATACGAAGGTAGTTTTTTTGAAAAATAATTCCAATTCCTTTCATCTGAAGAATTCTTAACATAGCCTTGAAACACTTATTATTACAGGCTTTTTTAATATTAAATATTTTTTTTGAAAAATTAAAAAGAAAAGACTTATCTTTGCAGAGCGTTCATTCAAATATTGAAAATGTTATCAAGAAAGGTTGAGGGATTAGACCCTATGAAACCTTAGCAACCCTTTGTGCAAGCAAAGAAGGTGCTACGTTCTACCAATTTATTTTGGACAGATAACTTACTGAAGTTCTTTTCAGCCATTTCCTGTGGCATTTTCAATTGTATTAAAATAATAATAGAATTGAAAACAGAACTAAACTATATACATCTTTCGTATCAGAATTATTCCCAAAAGGAATACCATATCCCGTTGACTTATCAGATCTTCGGGAAAGACCTGTTTACCGCACCTCTTATATTGGTTAATCATGCTTTAACAGGAAATTCAAATGTTTCCGGAGAAAAAGGATGGTGGAAACAATTGATTGGTGCAAATCAGGTGATCGATACGAATAAATACACCGTTCTCTGTTTCAATATCCCCGGAAACGGATATGATCATTTTTTAATTGACGAATACGAAGACTTCACCCTTTCAGATATTGCTCAAATATTTTTGAAAGGGCTCGAAGCTTTACATATCAAAAACATATATGCCATTATTGGAGGCTCTCTCGGAGGAGGAATTGCCTGGGAAATGCTTTCCAGACAGCCACACCTCGCAGAGATATTCATCCCCATTGCCTGCGATTTTAAAACGCATGACTGGCTTCACGCACAGTGTCTGGTTCAGAAATTTTTGCTGAACGGAAATGACGAACCTCTGCAGAAAGCAAGGATTCACGCTATGCTGTGTTACAGAACTCCCCAGTCTTTAAATGACAGATTTCAAAACAGATATCATCAGGGAAATCAGCGGCTAGAGTCAGAAGACTGGCTTGTCTATCACGGTAATTCATTAAACGATAGATTTAGTTTAGAGTCTTATAAGCTGATGAATCATTTGCTGATGAATATTAATACCCACGAAGATCAACTGGAAAAAATCGGAGCACGAATGCACCTGATCGCTGTAGATACAGATTTATTCTTTCCTGCCTCAGAAATTCGAATGTGCTTTGAAAAGCTGAAGGCGAAAAAGAAAGATGTTTTCTATCATGAGATACAGTCTATTCATGGCCATGATGCCTTCTTAATGGAATACGAACAATTAAATAATATCATAAATAATATTTTGTAGAATGAAATGGCGCGGAAGCGAAGTTTTATCTGACAAATGACAAACAAAAAATTAGAAACAGATGAAAAATGCGAAAGAGATTAAGTTTTTAAAAAACAGATCAATCATCAAATTTGAAGGAGAAGATTTCTTAGGTGAAATCGGGATCGACGGAAGGATTTTTAAGGCGCTTACCTTAGCGCGAATCAGTGTAGGGGTAATTTCCCAGCAGGCTATTGAAAACGGACTTTCTATTCTGGTCAATGAGGCAGATGCAGAAAAAGCGGTTGCCTGTCTGATTGATGAATTTGAAGCAGAAAGAAAATCAGGAAAGGTTTCACAGATCTATAGCATTAATAATGTTTCCGTACTTGGATTTGTAGCGGAAGATTTCAATAAAGTTTTGGCAGAACTGGCCAGAAATAATGTTTTCCCTCTTCTTTTAAACCAGGTTGCAGGAGAAAACAGAGTCAATATTGTAGTGACCTCCTCACAGGATGAAAAAACGAAGAATGTTATTGAATCTGAAATTTTCAATAAGCCTAAAACCGTTCATTTGGCAATTATCGGTCATGGAAACGTGGGAAAAACTTTAATAGAACAGGTATTGCGGTCTTCAGAAGAAATCAGAAGACGTAAAAAAATAGACCTTAAGGTAGTGGCAGTAGCCAATTCAAGAAAAATTGCTTTCAATAAAAAAGGCTTTAATGCAGATTGGAATGATGAGGTTTTAACAGCGCAACATCCATCCAATGTTGAAGAGCTGATCAGCTTCTCAAAAGAAAATCAGCTGGAAAACCTTATCGTTGTTGACAATACTGCGAGTAAAGATTTTGTGAAAAACTATCACGCCCTTGCTGAAAACGGTTTTGATCTGGTTTCTTCCAATAAAATTTTTAATACACTTCCCATCGAGGAATACCGTAAACTAAGATATACGTTGAGTAAAAATAACAGACGCTATCTTTATGAAACTAATGTAGGAGCAGGTCTTCCATTAATCGATACCATAAAACTATTGCACCTTTCAGGTGAAAACATCACCCGGATCAAAGGAGTATTCTCCGGTTCATTGAGCTATATCTTTAATAATTTCTCTGTGAGAAACGATAAGTTTTCAACCATCATCGGAGAAGCCATGGAAAAAGGATATACGGAACCTGATCCTCGTGAAGACCTGTCAGGAAATGATGTCGCCAGAAAGCTTCTGATCCTTGCTAGAGAGTTAGACCTGATCAATGAATTCCAGGATATTGATATCCAGAATTTAATACCGGAAAATCTTCTCTCTGTAGATAAAAATGAATTTATCTCAAGACTTGATGAACTGGATGAAGAATACCAGAAAATAAAAGAAGGGCAGGAGCCGGGACATGTACTTCGCTATGTAGGAGATCTTCATGGAGACCTTCAGAAAGACAAAGGACAGCTTGACGTAAAATTGGTTTCTGTACCGGGAAGTTCTGCTTTAGGCCAGCTTAAAGGTTCGGATTCCATTTTTGAGATTTATACAGAAAGTTATGGAGAAAACCCGATTGTGATCATGGGAGCCGGTGCCGGCGCTCAGGTGACCGCAAGAGGTGTTTTCGGTGATATTTTAAGAGTAAGTGAAACTAAATAAAAGATAATTTAACAATGTATCAATGTAACAGTTTACCAATAAATAGTACTACAACGGTCATTCTAAACTCATAGAGAATCTCATTGGTAGATTGGTATACTGATATATTGGTACATTTTATATAAACTATATGGAAAATTTTGAAACCTCCGCCATAAGAACCCAAACTGAAAGAACCCAGTTTGATGAACATTCTACACCGCTATATCTTACGTCCAGTTTTATTTTTCAGGATGCAGAAGATATGAGAGCGAGCTTTGCTGAAGAAAAATCTAAAAACCTTTACAGCCGTTTTTCCAATCCCAATGTGACTGAATTCACAGATAAGATCGTTACAATGGAAGGGGCAGAAGCAGGATATGCATTTGCAACAGGAATGGCAGCTATTTATTCCACATTTGCCACTTTACTGGATGCGGGAGATCATATCGTAAGCTGTCAGTCAGTTTTCGGATCTACCCATACTTTATTTACGAAGTATTTCCCGAAATGGAATATTGAAACGACCTATTTCAAAGCGGAAGATGCTAACAATGTTGAACAATACATTAAACCCAATACCAAGATCTTATACCTTGAAACGCCTACCAATCCGGCTATTGAAATTCTGGATCTTGAATTTTTTGGAAAAATTGCAAAAAAACATAATCTTATTTTTATTGTAGATAACTGTTTTGCAACGCCTTATCTTCAACAGCCTATTAAATATGGTGCAGATGTTGTTGTTCATTCTGCAACGAAACTTATTGATGGACAGGGCAGAGTATTGGGTGGTGTAGCCGTAGGAAAAGCTGATCTGATCAGGGAGATTTATCTTTTTGCAAGAAATACCGGACCTGCAATGTCACCTTTCAATGCCTGGGTATTGTCGAAAAGTCTGGAGACATTGGCTATCCGTGTAGAAAAGCATTGTGAGAATGCATTAAAGGTCGCAGAGTTTTTAGAGAGCCATCCCAATGTAGAATTCACTAAATATCCATTTTTAAAATCTCACCCAAGTTATGAAGTAGCGAAAAAGCAGATGAAATTGGGAGGTAATATTGTCGCATTTGAAATCAAAGGAGGAATAGAAGGCGGAAGAAATTTCCTGGATAAAATAAAAATGTGTTCGCTTTCTGCCAATTTGGGAGATACAAGGACTATCGTAACACATCCTGCATCAACCACGCATTCAAAACTGACTGAAGAAGAAAGAAATGAAGTCGGAATTACGGCAGGGCTTGTGCGTTGTTCGGTAGGTCTGGAACATATAGATGATATTATTGCTGACCTGAAGCAGGCTTTAGATTAGTTGAGAATTAATCGTTGAAAGTTGATACATATGAGCAGAGATTATACACAGTTGGAGGTTTGGAATGAAGGAAGGAAATTGGTTGTACTACTAGACAGTTTCACCAAAAAGAATCTTAGGAAAGAATTATCTGATTTTACCAGCCTGATCAGAAGAGCAGTGACTTCAGTTCCATTGAATATGGCCGAAGGATGCGGAACCCGGATTTCAAAAGATCCGCTCCAGTTTCTGCATATTGCCGGAGGATCTTTGTACGAACTTGAAACACAGCTTTGTTTGTCCTTAGGTCAGAACGAAATCTCTAAAAAGGATTTTGAGAAAGTAACCTCAAAAATACTTTTATGTAAAAAGCTTATCAGCGGATTTATCAATCATTATAAGAAAATAGAACATGAAAAATAGCAGACAAGACGCTCAACTTTTATCTCTTAATGCTCAGCTGGAAAAGAGAATTCTCGTTCTGGACGGCGCTATGGGAACTATGCTTCAGAGATATAAGTTCGAGGAGGAAGATTATCGCGGAGAACGTTTCAAAGACTGGGAACATTCCGTAAAAGGAAATAATGACCTGCTTTCTCTGACCCAGCCTCAGGCCATTGAAGAAGTGCATAGAAAGTACCTCGAAGCCGGGGCAGACATTATTGAAACCAATACGTTTTCAGGAACTACCATTGCCATGGCAGATTACCACATGGAAGAGCTGGTCTATGAACTGAATTATGAATCAGCGAAAATTGCCAGAAAAGTCTGTGATGAATTTACCGCCCAAAATCCTGATAAACCAAGATTTGTAGCAGGTTCCATTGGACCCACCAACAGAACAGCAAGCTTAAGTCCCGACGTTAATGATCCGGGATACAGAGCCATCACCTTTGAAGAATTAAGAGTAGCATACAAACAACAGTGTGAAGCTTTGCTGGATGGAGGTTCAGATATCCTTTTGGTAGAAACTATTTTTGACACCCTGAATGCTAAGGCAGCATTGTTTGCCATTGATGAGCTTCAGGAAGAAAGGAATATAAAAATTCCGATCATGGTTTCCGGAACAATTACTGATGCTTCAGGAAGAACATTGAGCGGGCAGACCGCAGAAGCTTTCCTGATATCAGTTTCACACCTTAACTTATTGAGTGTAGGATTTAACTGTGCTTTAGGTGCAGATCAGCTTACCCCTTATCTGGAAACTTTGGCTCATAATTCTGACTTTTATATTTCTGCTTATCCGAATGCCGGACTTCCGAATGCTTTCGGGAAATATGATGAGACACCGGAAGATATGGCAAGACAGATTAAGGAATATGTTGAGAAAAAACTGATCAATATTATTGGCGGATGCTGTGGTACGACGCCGGATCATATAAAAGCAATTTCAGATTTGGTGGCGCAATATCCGCCAAGAAAAGCAAAAGAATTTGTTTGATCAGGCCGTTTTTAAATTAAAACAAGAATAGAAGCTGGCTTATAAAAAGTTTCCGCTGTTTACCACTTTAGGCAGAGCTAGAGATCTGCAGAGACCGAATGCGGACAGTGCCTATTATAATTTAGCAGAATAAAAAATTAATGAAATATTTAAGATTATCAGGCCTTGAGCCTCTTATCATAACACCGGAAAGTAATTTCATCAACGTTGGTGAAAGGACTAATGTTGCCGGGTCCAAAAAGTTTTTAAGACTGATAAAAGAGGAAAAATTCTCTGAAGCACTTGATATTGCCAGAAATCAGGTAGATGGAGGTGCACAGATCCTTGATGTCAATTTTGATGACGGACTGATCGACGGAAAAGCGTCGATGATCAAATTCCTGAATTTAATAGCCTCAGAACCGGATATTGCAAGAATTCCGGTGATGATAGACTCTTCCAAATGGGAGATCCTGGAAGCAGGACTGCAGGTCGCACAAGGTAAATGTGTGGTGAATTCTATCAGTTTAAAAGGCGGTGAAGAAGAATTCATCAAACAGGCTAAAGCGGTCAAAAGATATGGAGCCGCAGTGATCGTAATGGCTTTCGATGAAGAAGGTCAGGCAGACAATTATGATCGAAGACTTGAAATTTCAAAACGGTCGTATGATATTTTGGTTAACCAGGTGGGTTTTCCGGCAGAAGATATCATTTTTGACCTGAATATTTTCCCGGTGGCAACGGGAATGGATGAGCACAGAAGAAATGCCATCGACTTCATTGAAGCAACAAGATGGGTTAGACAGAATCTTCCTTACGCTTCCGTAAGTGGTGGTGTAAGTAATGTCTCGTTCTCGTTCCGTGGAAATGATACCGTGAGAGAAGCAATGCACTCGGTATTTCTTTATCATGCCATTCAGGCAGGAATGAACATTGGAATCGTGAATCCTGCAATGCTGGAAGTTTATGACGAAATTAATAAAGAATTATTAGAGCTTGTAGAAGATGTCATTCTCGATAAAAGAGAAGATGCTACAGAAAGACTTTTGGATTATTCTGAAAAGAATAAATCGGTTAAAAAAGAGATCGTAGAAGAACTTGAATGGCGAACCAGGCCTCTGCAGGAAAGAATTACCCATTCTCTGGTAAAAGGGATCGACCGTTTTATAGAAGAAGATGTAGAAGAAGCCAGACAGATTGCTGAAAAACCTTTACATGTTATTGAAATTAACCTGATGACCGGAATGGGGGTTGTGGGAGACCTCTTCGGAAGCGGAAAAATGTTCCTTCCACAGGTGGTAAAATCTGCAAGGGTAATGAAAAAAGCAGTAGCCTATCTTCAACCTTTTATTGAGGCTCAGAAAGACGGTTCAAGACCAGCCAACGGAAAAATTCTGATGGCGACGGTAAAAGGTGATGTTCATGACATTGGTAAAAATATTGTGAGTGTTGTTTTGGGTTGTAATAATTATGAAATCGTTGACCTTGGAGTAATGGTTCCAGCTGAAAAAATTATTCAGGCTGCTATAGATCATAAGGTTGATGTGATCGGATTAAGCGGACTGATCACACCAAGTCTCGATGAAATGGTATACATCGCTTCCGAATTGGAAAGACAAAATCTCAATTTTCCTTTATTAATCGGTGGTGCTACAACTTCAAAAGCACATACCGCTGTGAAAATCGATTTAAAATATAAAAATGCGGTTGTTCATGTGAATGACGCTTCCAGAGCAGTGAATGTAGTGAGCTCATTGCTTGGAGACCGAAACAAAGAATATGTATCAGAGCTGAAAGATGAATACTCTGATTTCCGTGAGAAGTTCCTGAACAGACAGGTAGATAAAGATTATGTTTCCATTGAAGAAGCCAGAAAAAGTCATTTCAGTATCGACTGGGAAAATGAGGAGATCTTTACACCGAATAATTTAGGAGTAACCGTACTGGAAGATCAGGATTTGAATGAATTGCTTCCTTTTATCGACTGGTCTCCGTTTTTCAGAAGCTGGGATCTTCATGGTAAATATCCGGATATTCTCGAAGATGAGGTGGTGGGCGTTCAGGCTAAAGAATTGTTTAAAGATGCACAGGTTATTTTAAAGAGAATTCTTGATGAAAAATTACTCAAGGCAAAAGCCATCTTCGGGATTTTCAAAGCCAATTCAAATGAGACCGATGATATCTTAATCTTTAATGAAAATAATGAAGAGCAGGCTAGGTTTCTAACCTTAAGACAACAGGCACAACGCTCTAAAGGGAAAGAATATCTGGCATTAAGTGATTTTATAGCACCACAGAGTTCAGGGAAAACGGATTATGTTGGGGCTTTTTGTGTCTGTACCGGATTTGGAACCGATGAACTTTCGGATGAATATGAAAAAGCCAACGACGACTATAATGCCATCATGGTAAAAGCTCTTGCAGACAGATTCGCAGAAGCCTACGCGGAATTTTTACATAAAAAAGTAAGAACAGAATATTGGGGCTATGCCAATCAGGAAAGCCTGAGCAATGAAGATTTGATCGCAGAAAAATATAAAGGAGTTCGTCCTGCGCCTGGTTATCCTGCCTGTCCGGATCATCTGGAAAAGAAAACCATCTGGGATCTTTTAAAAGTAGAAGAAAATACAGGAGTTTTCCTCACCGAAAGTCTTGCCATGTTTCCTACAGCAGCCGTTTCCGGATATTATTTCGGAAGTCCGCATGCCAAATATTTTGGTCTTGGAAAAATTACCGAAGATCAGCTTCAGGATTATGCGAAAAGAAGAGGATGTTCCATAGACGAAGCAAGAAGGTGGTTATCTCCGAATCTAGCTTAAAAGTTGACGACAGATTGGTTCAGGTCATTCTACCGGGAACCAACAGCTCGTCAGCTGGCAACCATCAACAAAAAATAACTAAACTATAAAATGAAGATCACTGAACACATTAAGAACGCAAACGGGAAGACCTTATTCTCCCTGGAAGTGGTTCCGCCCCAGAAGGGAATTGGAATCGAAGATCTGTACACCAACATCGATCCGCTGATGGAGTTTAAACCTCCATTTATTGATGTTACCACTTCCAGAGAAGAGTATATTTACCTTGATAAAGGCAATGGCCTCATGGAGCGCCGTATCACAAGAATGCGTCCCGGAACCTTGGGGATTTGTGCTGCGATCCAGCATAAATATAACGTAGATACCGTTCCCCATCTTCTGTGCGGAGGTTTTACCAAAGAAGAAACAGAATACCTTCTCGTAGACTGTATGTATCTGGGAATAGATAACATCATGGCTTTGAGAGGTGATGCCATGAAAGGGCATCAATATTTCGAGCCTACACCGGGAGGCCATGCCAGCGCCATGGATCTTGTCCATCAGATCAATGATTTAGGAAGAGGGAAATACCTTCACAATGATGAGAAAGCCTGTGATGAACTCAATAAGTTTTGTGTAGGAGTGGCAGGTTACCCTGAAAAACATATGGAAGCCCCCTCTATGAATTATGATCTGAAATGGTTGAAACAAAAAGTAGATGCCGGAGCAGATTATATCGTTACCCAGATGTTTTTTGACAATAAAAGATTTATTGAATTTGTGACCAAAGCCAGAGAAATGGGAATTACCGTACCGATTATCCCGGGAATTAAACCTATTGCTACAAAAAAACATTTAAAAATTCTGCCACAGATATTCAAGATCGATCTTCCTGAAGAACTGATCAATGAAGTGGAAAAAGCCAAAAACAATGAAGCGGTAAAACAGATCGGAATAGAATGGGCCATTACCCAATGCAGAGAACTGCTTGATTTCGGAGTTCCTGTACTGCACTTTTACTCCATGGGGAAAAGCGATAATATTAAAAAAGTAGCCGGAGAGCTATTCTAATAGAGTATTTAATGAAAGGAGCCCTGCTGTTCAACGGCAGGGTTTTTTATTTAAAGAATAGGATGTCTTTCAAATTCTTGATCGCGGTCAAATAAATACCGGTAGGTAGCAAGTTTTCTGGTAACAGTAGTATCAAGACTCTCTGCTATTTTTATCATTTTAGGATTGAAATCTCCGATCCACTGGAGTTCCGTTGTTTTGAAATCTGTATGTTTTCTAAGATGTTGAGTCCCTTCCCAGATCATGTACCCATCAATCCCTTTCTTTTGCCATTCCGGAACCACCCCAAAAACAAGCCCTACCATTTTTTCATTCTTGGTGAATTGTTTGATCCACAAAAATTTGAGCTTTTCCACAATTCCAAACCGGCCGTTCAGGTATTTGAACCATTGGTTCACATCTGGAAGATTCATCCACATGGCAATAGGTTTTTCATTTTCATACACGAACCAGGAAATATGCTCATTGATAATAGGTTTCATGGTTTTAAACATTTTCAGAACCTTTGCTTCCTCCAGCCGCTTGCCTTCGCCATGGGCAGCCCAGGCCTGATTATAAATTTCGGTAAAATCTTTCGCGAATTTTGGAAGATCATTCTTTTTCATCGGTCTTGCTGAAATCGCGGGATTTCGGCTGTGTTTGGTATGCATGAGCGTAAAAATCCGGGAAACATCAGCGAAAATAGGCCGTGAAAAACAAAGTTGCTCAAAATACATCCTGAAGCCATAGTTCTCAAAAAGCTCTTTGTAGTAAGGGAAATTGTAGTTCATTCCAAACAGCGGTTCCGCAAAACCTTCCGTTAAGAGTCCCCAGAATTTATCCCGTTCCCCAAAATTGATCGGGCCGTCCATTGCTTCCATTCCTCTTTGCTGAAGCCACATTTTACAATGGTCGAAAATAAAATCGGCGGTTTGCTGATCATTAATGCAGTCAAAGAATCCAATTCCTCCGGTAGGCTGTTTCTGTTCATAAAGACCAGAGATAAAAACAGCCACTTTTCCTACCGTCTCATTCTGTTTGTTTTTAAATAAAAACCGTGTACATTCTCCATCCTCGAAAGATTTATTTTTTTCAGGATCAAAGATTTCTTCAATGTCCTGATTTCGGGGTCTGATATAGTTTTTGTCGCGCTGGTAAAGTTGGGCGGGAAATTCTAAAAATTTCTCTTTCTGGGTTTCTTTCTGTACTTCTTCGACAATAATCATAGGCTAAGTTGAGAATGGACAATGTTTTTCGTTCAAATAGAAATCGATGAACAGATTTTATCCGTATTTTTGTTGCAAATTAAATAAAAATGGTTGATTTTACCGATAACGACGATGATATTTTCACTGGAAAAGAACATACGCCTATTAGGAAAGATGCATTTGATAAATCGCCACAGGAAAAAATAGAAAAAATCACCGAACTTTTTGGTGAGATTATGGAAACACTGGGGATGGATATGACGGATGATTCTTTGAAGGATTCACCGAAGCGTGTTGCCAAAATGTATGTGAATGAAATTTTTGGAGGACTTCTTCCTGAAAACAAACCGGGAATTTCTACGTTTTCCAATAAATACAAATACCGCCAGATGTTGGTGGAAAAAGATATTACTGTATATTCATTCTGTGAACACCACTTTCTGCCGATTATCGGAAGAGCCCACGTAGCCTATATTTCAAACGGCGAAGTGATTGGCCTTTCCAAGATCAACAGGATTGTGGATTACTATGCAAAAAGACCGCAGGTTCAGGAAAGACTGACCATGCAGATCGTAGATGCTTTGAAAGAAGCATTGGGTACAAAAGATGTGGCCTGTATTATTGATGCAAAACATTTATGCGTCAACTGCAGAGGGATAAAAGATACCGCAAGTTCTACCATCACGGCAGAATTGAGTGGTATTTTCAGAACCAATCCTATTACCAGACAGGAATTCCTGCATTATGTGGGAAGTCATGCTAAACTGGATTATTAAGATACATGATTAATCAGATCATAAAGAAGAATATCAGATTACTTTCTGAAAGATATCATCATGACATATTGTATTACGAAGGTGTAATTACGATAAAAAATGAAAAAAATATCATTGAAATTTTCTCTCAGATAAAGGATCATGTTTCCATTACCTATAATTTTGAAGATGAAATTGAGAAGGTTGAAATCCGGGATATTGAAATTTATGATTTATTAATTAAAATTTTTCGGAGAAAAAACTTAGAAAAAGTAAATTTGAGTCCAGGTTATCCATTAAATTTAGCGGATCTTGAAGAAGAATTTGGAAATTTACATAGATTTGAAAAAGAATTAATAGCTCTTATCAATACTAAAACTGATTATTCTTTTATTGGAGGAAATCGGGTACTGACAGAGTTTTATAAAAATATCTTAATTTTAAGGGATGACATTGGAAGTTCAAAATCTAATGTGTTAAATATAAGTAATGATAAAATTTAAAAAAGTTTCGGATAAGATTTTTGTAACAACCATTATTTGTTGCTGCTGTCAATGCTTTCGTTAAACGGCTTCAGCCCTTTAATAAATTCTAAAACTAAACTTAAAATCATTACATCAAAAAAACAAAACGATGCTATTAAAAATATACAATTCGCTTACAGCAGAAAAAGAAATATTTAAACCCATTTTAGAAGGAAATATCGGAATGTATGTCTGCGGACCTACCGTGTACAGCAATGTGCATTTGGGAAATGTAAGAACCTTTCTTTCCTTTGATTTTATCTACCGTTCCCTGATTCATTTAGGGTATAAAGTAAGATATGTGAGAAACATTACCGATGCGGGCCACCTTACAGACGATGGAAATGTTGAGAACGACAGATTCGTTAAACAAACCCGTCTGGAGAAGCTTGAACCTATGGAAATTGTACAGAAATATACGGTGGATTTTCATAAAGTATTGGAAATGTTCAACCTCCTTCCTCCCAATATTGAACCTACAGCCACTGGTCATATTGTAGAGCAGATCGAGTTAACACAAAAGCTTATCGAAAGAGGTTTCGCTTATGAAAGCAATGGTTCTGTGTATTTCGATGTTCTGGAATACAATAGGAGAGGTCTGAATTATGGTGAGCTTTCAAAACGTAATATCGAAGAGCTTTTTGCCAATACCCGTGATCTTGACGGACAGGGTGAAAAGAAAAATCCACAGGATTTTGCCTTATGGAAAAAAGCATCGCCTGCTCACATTATGAGATGGAACTCCCCTTGGGGCGAAGGTTTTCCGGGATGGCACCTGGAGTGTACTGCCATGAGTACGAAATATTTAGGTGAGAAATTTGATATCCACGGTGGCGGAATGGATTTGAAATTCCCACACCATGAATGTGAAATTGCCCAGGGAAAAGCTTGCAATGATACGGCTCCGGTTAATTACTGGATGCACGCCAATATGTTGACGATGAACTCCCAGCGTATGAGTAAATCTACAGGGAACTACATTCTTCCGATGCAGTTAGTGACTGGAGAAAACGACTTCTTTGAGAAACCTTTCCATCCTACGATCGTGCGTTTCTGCTTCCTTCAGGCACATTACAGAAGTGTGCTGGATATCTCCAATGACGCGATGATTGCCAGTGAAAAAGGATTTATCAGATTAATGGAAGCGATCAAAGTATTGAACTCTATTGCTCCTGATAACGAAAAACAGTCTGGATTTGATCTTAAAGAGTGGAAAAACAAATGTTACGATGCCTTGACAGATGATTTCAACTCTCCGGTTCTGATTGCCCATTTATTTGAAGCCGTAAAATATATTTTCGCTTTAAAAGACGAGAAAGAGACCATTTCTTCTGAAAATCTTGAAGATTTAAAATCGACATTGAATGCATTGGTATTTGATGTTTTAGGACTTCAGAATATAGAAGAGAATAATAATGAGAAACTTGATCAGACTTTAAAGGTTTTGATTGAGCTTAGAAATCAGGCGAGAAAATCAAAAAACTTTGACCTTTCAGATCAGATCAGAGATAAACTGCTTGCTGAAGGTATTGAATTAAAAGATGGAAGAGACGGAACAAGTTACGTTCTGAATTAACCTAAAAATAAATAATACAGCTCCCGCAGCTCACTTCGATTCTCCAGATAATATCATATCAATCTGTTGTAATCTGTGTGATCTGCGGGAGTTTTTTTATGCTCATATTTTAGTGATTTCCTATCATCTTGTCCGTCTCTCGCAGATAGAGCATATCTAATACGGAAAACTTACTCACGGTGGTGGAGCCGGCAATCTTTACTTCATTGAATATACAGTTGAATTAATCAACCTTTGCGTTTAAACACACGAATTCCAGAAATTCTTTCACGGTTAGTACGAATAGTATAGTCTTTCAATAGTGGAATTTGTGAAAAAAATTGTGCTATTTATGTTTTAGAAAAAATAAAATATCATAATACCAATGTTTACATTAAATGAGTGTAAATATTATGTGAATGCTGCAGTTTTTTTATGATTCAATAGAGAAATTATGTAACTTAGTCATACTAAAATCATTACGAATCTAAATTCTATATACTATGAAAAAACATTTATTCCCTCTTTTTTTGCTTGCGATAAGCGCCAATGCTCAGGCACAGCAGGATTTATTTGCGATTGCAGGAAAAGATACTTCCAGCATTATTTTCAGTGATTTCCGTGTGATGGATGCGGCGAACGGTACTTCAGGAGAAAAGATATTCTCTGCTGATACTGCGGTAAAGGTGTTCTCTCAGGAAAGAAAAGGGAGTATTGTGGAAGATAAAAACTCCTATAGCCATTCGCAGGCGGTTACAATGGCAGCTCTGGCTTATGATCCATTGAACAACAACCTCGTCTATATGCCTATGTTTTCGTCCAATATTTATATTTTAAATGCGAAGACAAAAGAGATTACATTGGTGGACAATGCCGTATCAAAAGTAACGTCCTGTGATGTCAACTCGCATATCACGAGAATGACGGCAGGATATGACGGTAATATTTATGCTCTTAACAATGCGGGTACGCAACTTTTGCAAATCAGTAAAAAAGGAGGCCAGTATATGGTGAGCGATCTCGGAATTATTAAAGATGATGCTTCGAACGGAAAGAATTCATTTACAGCTATGGAAACAGGCTTCGGAGGTGATATGATTGGAGATGCAGAAAATAATTTTTATGTCTTTTCGGCCTCAGGAAATGTTTTTAAAATCATTGCAAAAGATTTAAAAGCAAAATTTGTAGGTAAGATTTCCGGTATTCCTGAGAATTATTCAGTCAATGGTTCAGCAGTCAATGCCAAAGGAAAAGTAGTCATTACCAGTGCCAAAGGGGACAACCTGTATGAAGTTGATTTGGCTACACTTCAGGCAAAATCTCTTCCAGGTAATGAAAAACCTCATATCTATGATTTGGCCAGTAAGTATTTTGCTAACGAAAGAACTGCTTCAGTCAATACATCATCTGCAATAGATATCTATCCTACAAGAGTAGATGAGCATTTAATCAACATTAGTGTCAATGATAAAGCAGTAAAAGGAAATCTCAGCCTTACTGTTTTTGATATTTCCGGCAAAAATGTATTGAAACAGAGTCTGTCTGTAAAAGGCGGTTCACTTAACCAGCAAGTTGATCTGAAAAATCTTGTGAGCGGAGCATATATTGTGAGCGTTGTAGAGGAATCAGGTAAGATTCTTTTAAACAAGAAAATTTTAGTTACAGAATAAAACGTTTCAGTTCTGGATCGGAATTTATTTCGAATCCATGAAAATAAAAAACCTTTTCAACCTATTTTGGAAAGGTTTTTTAATGATTATTTGATCTTGAATAAGTTTTATTTTTCGATATTAAAATGTATTTTTATAAAAAAATATAGATGAAATTATACTTTAATGTAGGATATAATGCAAAGGCCGGACAAAATCTGCAGCTATTGATTGTAGATGATAAAGGTACTGCGGTCCAGACTCATACCCTATTTTATGCAGAAAACGGCATTTGGAAATGTGAGGTAGATTATTTCTCAAAATCAATTTCATACAAATATCAGCTTACGGACGAAAAAGGAAACGTTCAGAGAGAAGAGTTTGTCCTGCATCATCTTAATTTTCCTCATAACTATAAGGAGTTTATTATTTTCGATGAATGGAATAATAAGAATTTTCCCGAGAATTATTTAAACAATAAGATTCTTTATAACAAGCTCAATCAGTTTGTTCCAGAAAAGGCAGTAGTTTTAAAAAAGCATACCCATTTATTCAGGATTGAAGCGCCAGTTTACAATCCGGACTGGACAATTGTATTGTTTGGAAGTACAGCTTCTTTAGGAAACTGGAATTATAAAAAAGCGATTCATCTTTCTCATACTGATTTTGGAATCTGGGAAGCATCTGTTGAGATTCCTGAGAACGAATTTATTCAATATAAGTATTGTATCTACGATAAAAAAGAAGGACGTGTGATTGACGTAGAGACGGGTGAAAACAGATTTACGCTCGCTAATCCACATGCAGATGTTCTGCAAATTGTTTCCGATCATTATTTTAAATTCAGGTCCTATCAAATGTACCATGATGCCGGAGTAGCGGTTCCTGTATTTTCGTTGAGAAGCGAGAATGGTTTTGGAGTCGGAGAGTTTTCAGATCTTAAAAAGCTTGCTGACTGGACGAATGAAACGAATCTGGGAATTATTCAAATCCTGCCAATTAATGATACAACGGCTAATTATTCATGGACGGATTCATATCCTTATGCAGCAGTTTCTGTGTATGCATTGCATCCCCAATATATTTCACTGGAAAATCTTGATTTCTCTTTACCGAAAGAATTAGTTTCTGAGTATCATACTGAGAAAGAGGCATTAAATACTCTGGATCTGATTGATTATGAAAAAGTAATTGCCGGGAAATGGAAGTTTTTAAAAGCGGTTTTCAATGCAGAAAAGGAGAAAATTTATAAAGACCGTAACTTCAAGAAGTTTATAAAGGATAATGAATACTGGCTGGTTCCCTATGCTGCTTTTTGTGTGCTTCGTGACAAATATAAAACGCCCAACTTCAACGACTGGAAAACTCATAAAAAATATATAGCCGGAAAAATTTCACAGTTTTTTACCGTAAAAAGCAAAGACTATGATGCTTCCATGCTGCATGCATGGGTACAATATCAGCTTCATCTGCAACTGAAAGATGCTGTAGAATACATCCACAGTTTAGGGGTTTCATTGAAAGGTGATCTTCCGATTGGTATTTACAGGTATTCTGTGGAAGCATGGACAGAACCTGAGCTGTTCGGAATGGATTTCCAGGCGGGCGCACCACCGGATCAGTTTACAGAACTGGGACAAAACTGGGAATTTCCTACGTATAATTGGGAAGCGATGAAGGAAGACGATTACCGCTGGTGGAAAAACAGATTTAAAGCACTCGAGCAGTATTTTGATGCAATGCGTATTGATCATATTTTAGGCTTTTTCAGAATCTGGAGAATGCCTGTATCTGCTACACAGGGAATCTTAGGGTATTTTTATCCTGCAGTTCCTGTCATGCTGGAAGAATTCAAAGCGAGACATATTCCCTTTGATTTTAACCGCTACTGTAAACCCTATATAAATGAAAGGATTCTTTGGGAGTATTTTGGTGAAAACAGCCATCAGGCCCTTGAATTTATTAACAGGAATAATGACGGAACATATTCATTCAAAGAAGAATTTGATACCCAAAGAAAGCTGACTGATTTCTTCAAAAAGAATCCGAAAAGGGCTCTGGAAGAAAAGCTTGTTTCTTTATGTGCGAATGTTTTGTTCCTTACTGAAGAAAGAAACGGTGAAACAGTATATCATCCAAGATTTAATGTTTACCGCACCGATTCCTATCAATATTTGCCAGAATGGGAACAAAAAGCAATCTACGACCTGTACCACGACTATTTCTTCAGAAGGCAGGATCATTTGTGGTACGAAAAAGCGATGGAAAAACTTCCGGTTATTCTGAATGCCACAAAAATGCTGATCTGTGGTGAAGACCTGGGAATGGTTCCTGCATGTGTACCGGTTGCGATGGACGAACTGGCAATTATAGCTCTGAAAGTACAACGTATGCCATCAGATAATATTCCGTTTTATAATCCCAAAAATGCTGATTATATGAATGTGGTGACAGCTTCTTCCCATGACAGCTCTACACTGAGACAGTGGTGGAAAGAAGATCCGGCTTTGACACAGAAATACTTTAACCAGCAGCTTGTTCAGTATGGAAAAGCTCCTGACGAAATGGATTCTCATCTGGCTGAAATTATCATGAAACAACATCTTTATAATGATGCGATGCTGGCCATTTTTCCGATCCAGGAATTTATGGCTACTGATCCTGAACTTACCAATCCGAATACGGATAATGAAAGGATTAATAATCCTGCGGTTTTCCCTCATTACTGGCGATACAGGATGCATCTGAAGCTTGAGGACCTGAAAGGAAAGAAGACTTTCAATCAAAAGATTTCCTACTGGATAAAAGATAGTGGAAGAGCATAAATTTAACAATTGATTATCAATTGGTTAACTATAATTTAAAAGAAGTTTGATCTTAGGATTTAACTTCTTTTTTTTATTGATATCCAAAAGATAGAATAAAGATATTCTACTATATATTAACCAATTAACGACTATAGAGATGAAAAAAATATTTTTGGGATTAGCTCTGGTGCTGGCAGCTTTGTCTTCCGCCCAGCAGTATCCAAATAACGGATGGGGAGATGACGGATATTATCAGAACGGAGGAAGTTATACCGATGAGGACGATAGAAACTATTTCCCGGACGATTATTATTACAACTATCCTCAGGACTATTATCCTAGCGATTATTATCAGGGATATTATAATGACTACAGAAACAGTATTACCAATATCAACTGGAATGTCTTTTTCAGAGAAAACAGGCTGAACCGCTGGCAGATGGATCAGATCATGAGTCTGAATAATTTATATGTAAGTTTCTCCACCTGGGATAATTTTTATAGATATAATCCGGATAGATGGTATTATGACCGATTCTACGCACTGGAAAGAATTTTAGGACCAAGGGTATTTGTCGTTTTCCAAAACAATTATTACCGGGGAGCAAGCCCGATCGCTTACTTCCAGAATTACAGAAGAACCTATTATGCGCCCAGATATGCGGTAATGCCGAGATACCGAAATGTTAATATCAATATATACAGAGTAGACAGATCAAGATTTCGAAGAATGGACAATCCAACCTTTAATGTGATCCGAACCAACGATAGAGCAAATAATGGTTTCAGAGGACCGGTAAGAGACGGCAGTAATTCGGGAGGTTTCAGAAATCAGGCTGGTAATGACCGAAGATCTGAAAATACAGGAGGTTTCCGTAGCGAAAACAATGGAGGAAGAAATAACGGTGGTTTCAGAGGAAGCTCTGAAAATAGCGGAACCAGAGGTGGATTTGGAAATAATGGAGGTTTCAGAGGAAGCGGTGAGGTAAAAAGAGAAAGTGCTCCAAGAAGAGAAAATAACAACGGAGGTTTTAGAGGAAGCAATGGTGGTTTCCGATCTGAAAATTCAACTTCCAGTCCTCAGAATAATAATGGAGGAGGTTTCAGAAACAGATTAGTAAGCAAATAAATAATTTTCATATATTATATTTAAGTGGTGTGAAGGGCAGATTTTAGGATCTGTCCTTTTTTGTTTTCTATTTTGTGATTTTGGTATTGAAATTTAACATTTTTTATGAATATCCTGATTTAACTTATCTTTTAACTATGAATCAAAAAGGTATATAACAATTAATTAAATATTTTTTAAGATGAAAAAATTAGTTTTAGCAATAGCATTTATTGGAATAGGAGGTTTTGCAATGGCTCAACAGACCACGACAACTCCACAGGACAAGCAGGCAAAAAGAGCAGAGATGCATCAAAAAATGGAGCAAAAGCATCAGGAGCATATGGATCAGATGCAGAAAGATCTTAACCTGAACCCGTCTCAGGTAGCTCAGATCAAAGCGCTTCATGAAAAGAGAAAATCTGAAATGAAAGCTGACTTTGATAAGAACAAGGACGCCAGACAGGCCAAAATGGAGGATATGAAAGCTAAGAGAGCTCAGATGGATGCGGATATGAAGAAGATTCTGACTCCGGATCAGTATGATAAATGGCAGGCCGATAGAAAAGCGAAGATGGAGCAGAGAAAGACAGCGATGAAGGATAGAAAGATGATGAAGAAGCCTATGAATACTGCAGCTCCTGCAGCCAATTAAGTGTTCATAATTTTTATTTTTTAATGTGGGAAGGACGGGGAAATACCCGTCCTTTTTGTATTAATTTTCATTAAAACTTTTGATTTCGGGCTTTTATTCCTTATTTTTGACTACAAATTTATACTTATGATCAGCGAAAAAATTGCAACGTTAATTAACGAACAGATAGCTCACGAACAATATGCAGCACAATATTACCTTTCTATGTCAGCCTGGTTTTCAGGAAAAGACCTTGATGGTATTGCAAATTATTTCAGAGTTCAGAGCAAAGAAGAATTGATGCATGCGGATAAAATGTTTGATTTTTTAAATGATGTAGGCGGAGAGATCATCATCGGAGAAATTGCAAAACCTCCACACGAGTTTGAAAATGCTACTGATATTTTTGAAAAAGCATTGGAGCATGAAAAAAAGGTAACAAGAAGTATCTTTAATATTGTAAAAAACGCTAATGATGAAGGTGATTTTGCAACAACATCTTTTATGCAGTGGTTCATCAACGAACAGGTAGAAGAAGAGGCTAGCGCTTCACAGTATGTGACAAAAATCAAGATGGTTTGCGATAATCCATCTGCACTCTATCTTTTTGATCAGGAATTATCTCAAAGAGTATTTGTACCGGCAACAAAAGCTTAAGCAAAATATATTGGTAAAAGCGCCCGGCCGTTCGAAGAACGGCCGGGCGCTTTTGTTTTTACTGATATCATATTGGGGAGAATGTGGATAAAATCCAAACTTATCCACAATGATTTTTAAGCTTTTCTTATAGTTATGGGGAATGTATTTTCTTTTTACTAAATGTATTTAATTGATAATCAGCATTTTGTTTTGTTATGTGGAAGTTATCAACAATGAATTGTGGAAAACTTTGTGGAAAACTTTGTGGAAAACCTTTTCTAGAGATAAATAAGCTGCGTCTTTAAAACCTTTCTTCCCAGACCTTCCAGAATATTTTTATACCTTTCAATCTGGAGTTCATTTTTTTCTGTCTGTTCACCGGTTTTAAAATCAACAATAATATAGCCTTCTTCTCCTTTCAGAATACGGTCTGGTCTGAAAATATGACTCTGTCCTCTCTCGGAGATCATAATATCTTTTTCATTGATCACTTCCCATTTTTCATCAAAGAATTCGGCATATTTCTGAATAATCTGAACCAGAGTTTCCTGAATCTCAGTTTTTTCCTCCCAGGTGATCTGCCCATCCAGAACATAGCTTTCCAGAACCTTGGCTGTATCTTTTTCCGTATTGATTTTTGATAACAATTCGTGGACGAAAAGCCCGATTCTTACCTTCTCATTCCGTACCTGATAGTTTTTGGAAGGCGTGGCAATTTTAATGGAAGACCTGTTTTCATTAATGTTCTTCAGGTTTTGAATATCCTTGGTTTTAAATAACGATGTTTTATCTTTAGAATGCTTTTTCAGCATCTCAGGACGCACTTCATACAGATCAAATTCATCAGCCTCTTCCTTATTTTTTTCGTTAAAGAATTCCAGCAGCTCCAGATTATTGGAGGTTTTATTCGCCTTTTGAAGATAGAAAAACAGCTGTTCTACAGGACGGGTGGTCGCGACATACTGAAGGCACAATCTGTCGATGAGGTTTTTATAGGAATTCTTTTTATTAAATGCCTCGATTTCTTCATCATAAACCTCAAGGTTTTTACTGAATTGATTGATATTAACCGATTTTAAAGCATCGTCATGATGGGTATCAAACCAGTTGGTGAACTCACTATCTCTGTTTTTATTCATCATTGGTATAAAAACAATAGGGAACTCCAGTCCTTTCGATTTGTGGATCGTCATGATCTGAACAGCATCGATGTTTTCTGAAGCCTGGATTGTGTAGCCGGACGCTTCCTCATCCCAGTATTTTAAAAATTCTTTCGTGCTGGCACCCGCATTCTGAGTGAAGTTGAAAAGCATTTCCAGAAAGTTCAGAAGGAAATCTGTTTCCTTGTTTTCTACAGCGAATTCATTGATATAATATTCCACAAAATTATACAGATTGAATCTTGGGAAATTTTCCTGTTTCAGTTGAAGCGAATATTTGTCCTGAACCAACTGAAGAATCTCCTCGTGGGTTTCCAGCTCAAGGATTGCTTTCATTTCCAGCGTAAAATCTTCCATGTGGATTCTGCCGAGTGTATTCAGATAATACATCATCATGATCAGGTTCGGTCTGTTTTTGGGATTGATTTCCCATCGTAGGAATTCGATGACCGCTTTCAAGGTATTCGAGAGTTCCAGGGTCAGACCTTTATCCGAAATCGTTTTGATATTTGTCTCTTCTCCGCGGTATTTCACCTTCAGATTTCCCAGCTTTTGAGAATAGCTGAAAATGTCAAAGTTGCCACGGCATAAAATCGTAATGTCGGAAAATTTAAAACCATTATCCAGGCTTTCCTGAATATCCTTCCTCATTTTTTCAGAAGTATCATGATAAAAATCGTCGTTGGTGAGATTTTCAATCAGACTTACTTTGACACGTCCTTCGATTTGTGATCTTGGGTTCTGTTCAGCATCTTCACCAAAAATATTCCGGTGCTCTTCCTCCAGATCCTGTGAATGATATCTGTACAGCTCATTATTGAACTGAACAATATTCTTTGCACTTCTCCAGTTGTCTTTCAAAACAAAAAGAGTAGCCTGTTTGGGAGAGAATTCCTTTTTATTAATGATATCCAGCATCAGTTTACTTTCCCCGCCGCGGAATCTGTAGATACTCTGTTTGGGATCACCTACCAGCGTAAAAGAGGTATTTTCTGAAGAAACACTATGGTCCCGGAGCGGAACAAAATTCTGCCACTGCAATTCCGAAGTATCCTGAAATTCATCAAAGAAATAATGCTGAAACTGTGAGCCTACCTTCTCGTAAATAAAAGCTGAGGGTTCATTTTTGAGATTTTCGTTGATCAGGATATTAAATTTTGAAAGCAGAACCAAATCGTTCTCTTCCTCAATTTTTTTTAATTCATCCTGAATATCTTTATTTACCTTTAACGGGAGAAGAGCGGATAAAATCTTTTCTTTCTTTTGGGTTTCAATATATAAAAGGATCAGCTGCATCCTGTTGTCAAGAAGCTGATCCAGGATTTCAAAAATTTCAGGTTCCTTACTTTTGGATTTTGATGAAGCACCCTTTCGGTAATTATTCACGACAGATTCTTCCTGCGTCGTAGGAAATGGAAAACCGGGTCTCTTCTGGGTATAAAAATCCTGAACCTTGGTGAAGAATCCTCCAATTCCGTTTTTACCCTGAGCAAAATCTTCGATTTCAATATTTCTCGATCTGAAAAGCTCAACAGACCTCGCAGCAATATCTGCAGACTGTTTTTTATTCTGTACGATTTCTTTTCTGAGCGTGTTTTTTATGTTCTCATAATTCGTGTCGTCAAAGCTTTTGTTACTTTTCAGATGTTCATAGTGAATATCTTTTACAAACTCCTTTGCAGAATCATAAAGGTTTTTATTCAGGTTAATTCTTTCATTATTTTCCAGGCTGTAATCCACATAATCCATGAATGAATTGGAGATGTTATCATTTTCACCGATCTGGTCAAGCATTTTATCTACCGCTTCGATTAGAAATGGTTCGGCATCAATTTCAAGATTGAAATTTTTAGCTAAACCAAGTTCATAGGAAAAACTTCTTACCAGCCTTGAATTGAATCGGTCAATCGTTCCGATATTCAGGGTGGAGTAATTGTGAAGAACATAGTCCAGCAGTTTTTTAGAACGCACGTGAAGTTCATCAATGGTGATTCTTAAACCATCTGCCTCAAATGCTTTCTGAATATTTTTCAGATCTCCGTTTTCTGCGAAATTATCTGCGGAAAAGTTTCCAAGCCACGACAGAATTCTTTCCTTCATCTCATTCGCCGCCTTATTGGTAAAAGTAAGGGCAAGAATATTCCTGATCGACTGCTGCTGATTCGGATATCGGAGACAGATCATCAGAAGCCTCTGGACAAGGGCATATGTTTTTCCCGAGCCCGCTGAAGCATTGATTACTGTATAAGAATTTTGCATTGCTGAATTTAGAATTGAGACTGCAAGTTAGCTAATTTTTAAGTGAAATTTTAACAATTTGGGGCGGCGATTTAACAGTTTGATCCGCAAAAATCAAAAAGAAATCCTAAAACGCGTTAACTGTGGTTAAACTTATCATTTACTTTAAAAATAATTTTAGATTTGCTTCATAAAAAACTGTCCGTGAAACTTAAACTACTCTTTTTTTTAACTTCCTTTTTTTTCATTCATCTCCATGCTCAGAATTATATTTTCGGAAAAGTAATTTCTGAAGACAATGCAGAAATCCAAGAGGTAACGGTAATTAATATCAGAACGGATGAAAGAGGAGTGACCAACCGCGACGGACACTTTATGGTTTCCGGAAGGGCAGGAGATGAGCTCAGGTTTGTAAAAGCGGGATACGAAAGGATTGTCAGAAGGGTTTCCAAAGAAAATATAGAATCTCCCCTTAATATTACTTTGGCAAGAGCGACCATATTAATTCCTGAAGTGGAAATCAAGCAGGGTCTTACCGGTGATTTGAAAATTGATACAAAAAATCTTAACCGACCTAAAAAAGTGGATAAGCTGATCAAAGATATGGACAGATATATTGCTCAGAAATCAGATCCAAGGATTCTTGCCGCAAAACCCGGAGAATTTGTACAGCCAAAAGGACAGGGCTTTTTTATCGGGAAAGTGAAAAATAAATGGGACGATATTGATCTCATCAGTTATCTGCATGCAGCGCTTGGTGATGATTATTTTACAAATTTAAAAATCGAAAAACCTCAGATCGAACATTTTATCAACTATGTTCTGGCAGGAGGTTTTGAGAGACAAAAAATTCTCAAATACGGCTTTTGCAGTGATGCTGATCTGAACAGGTTTCAAAGGTTTGTACTGACGAGAATTTCTTCTTACCGCGCTCCAAAAACTCAAAGATAAACGCAAATGAAAACGTATATTAAACAAAGTCTTTATACCATTCCGTTTTTTGTATCTGCAGAATTTTTTTCCCAGCAGCAGGTAACCGGAATTGTTACGGATAACGGTAAGTCCAATATCAATCCGGTTTTAGTCATTAATGTTTCCAACCAAAAGAGTACATTAAGCGATGCTTCAGGACGGTTTAGTATAGAAGCGTCAGAAAATGATGAAATCAGATTTGTAAAGGAAGGGTATTACCGTTTTGACAAGAAAATGATTAAAGAAGACTTCAATTCTCCTTTAATGATCACTCTTGAAAAAAGAGAAATAGAGATTCCTGAAGTAAAAATAACTTATAAGCCTAGCGGAAATCTGGAGAAGGACAACAAACATCTTAATGAATCCCGAAAGATCGTTTCTTTAAGATCGGAACTGGATGAGTATATGAAAAGCCCATTGAATGAGGCTTTACCTGATAATACGGTTTCAAAAACTTTTAAACAGGATTACGGCGCAGGCCAGGTTAACCTTTTGGGCGTTTTGGATGCTGCTGTTGGTCTGTTCAAAAAAGCGACAGAACTTAAAATTACCAAAGCTAATTTTACAGAAACACAGGACTTTATTAAAAGAGTCAAGCAGGAAGCGGATTTAACGTTCCTTAAAAAGTATGGAATGGATGAGGAGCGCATAGACCAGTTTCTTCTCTATGCCAATGATACCCGTATGATGGCGAAAAAATACAGAAAAAACTTTAAGATCGATGTGGTGGAATATGAATTAAGAGTAGCTTTCGCAGAGTACAAGAAAACCCGTAAGTTGGATAATCTTTAATTGGTAAGGAAGAATAGAAATGAATTTTATATGCGAAAATAGTAGTATTGCTCATTGGAAGAAAATTTCATTTCTTCTTATTTTTATGTTCAATACCGTCTTATCGCAGCAAACTGTAACGGGCCGTATCGTAGATGAAAGCGGTGAAAATTTAAGTGCTGTCATGATCATCAATATGTCTACCGACCAGAAAGTTTCTTCCGATTTCATGGGGATGTTTTCCATTCAGGCAGCTCCCAATGATGAGCTGAGATTTGTAAAAGCAGATTTCAGAAGAGTTTCTGCAAAAGTTCCTGCTGGCGGATTCAATTCTCAACTGTTGGTCACCTTAATTCCAATACCCACAGACGTTGGAGAAGTAAAAATTGTTAAAAAACCGACAGGTGATCTGGGAACCGATTCAAGGCTGGCTGCAAAAGTGGATAAAAGCGAAATTGTAGAACAGGCTGTAGGACTGCCACAACCTGTTGGGAAAATGAGGGAAAAACCTGCTGAAGTGAAAAAAGTACTTCTGCCTATACTTTTAGGTTCACTGGATGTGCAGGGTGCCTATGATCTGATCAGTGGAAAAGCGAGGCGTCAGAAACGGCAATACAGGTATGATGATCTCCAGGAGCATATTCTGTGGGTGAGAAACAGAGTCGATAATGAATACTTTACCAGTGCAGGAATCCCGGAAGAGCGCATCTCAGAATTTATACAATATTCTTTTGAGGTTAAGCCTCAGGTAAGAACCTACGTGAAGGCAAAAAATCTTTCCGGAGTCTTACTCAGAATGGAAGAAACAATGCCTGTTTATCTCGAAAGATTAAAACAGCAGAAAAAGAAGAAATAATGTTAAAGAATTCTTAAAAATCGGAATAGAAATTGATGTATTGCTAGTACAGAATCAATCAGATCACATTTTTTATGAATAAAAATATTATTGCAGTAGCAGTCGGAGCACTTGGATTTGTCCTTGGGCTTGGCTTTTTAGGGAATGCCATTAAAAACAGAAATAAATCTGAAAATACGATTTCCGTAACCGGATTGGGCACCAAACAGTTTACTTCCGATCTGATCACCTGGTCCGGAAGCTTTTCCAAAAATAACTCTGATTTAAAAGCAGCTTATGATGAGCTGGCTATAGACCGGAAGGTGATTAACGACTATCTGGTTTCAAAAGGAATCAAACAGACTGAGATTGTGTTTTCTTCCGTAGATATCCAAAAGCAGTTCAGAAGCTATAACGATTCTAACGGGAATTATGTTCAGGGCGAATTTTCCGGGTACAATCTTACCCAAAAGGTTTCCATTGAAAGTAAGGAAGTGGTAAAGATCGAAAACCTTTCCAGAAATATTACCGAAATTATCAACCGGGGTATTGAGTTCACTTCTTCAGCACCTTCTTATTTTTATACCAAATTGGCCACGGTAAAACAGGAAATGATTGCAGGAGCAACAAAAGATGCCAAAGAACGCGCTGAGAAAATTGCAGAGAATTCAGGAAGCAGCCTGGGAAGTCTCAAAAAAGCGACCATGGGAGTCATTCAGATTACGCAACCTAATTCCAATGAAGACTATTCTTACGGTGGAACATTCAATACTTCTTCCAAAGAAAAAGAAGCGAATATTACCATAAAACTGGAATATGAAGTCAATTAAAAACTAATCTTTGAAGTCTGTTAAATCAGTAGAAATCATATTCTCCCAAAGATTAAAGATAAGCAAATCGCTTGTTTGAGATTGGCAGATCAAAAAAATAAACCGCGGGAAATCTTCCGGCGGTTTTTATATTTTAATGATGTCTAGTCCTGAAATATCGATACACAAAAAAAGCATCGTTATGGAAGAACATTTAGAAACCCAGTACGTCAAGCGTACGCAGCGAGATTACAAT
>NZ_FRCD01000008.1 GCF_900142785.1 Chryseobacterium carnipullorum
TTATAAAAACAAAAACCAAAGCAAAAACAAATTTGCTCTGGTTTAATTATTTATTTTTGTCCTTTAATCTGTATCAGATTTTCAGGACTAGTCATAATTTTAATTGGTCTGAAAAACAGGGAAGTTTACCAAAAGAGAAAGTCTTCATGATCAGTATAATTATACACATACTTCCCAGTTTCAAAATTAAAATAACCTTCTGCAGTAGGGAAGAATTTCAATGTGCCGTTTTCATATTGGAAACCGTCTAAATAATCTGAGGTTTCTGTACCGAAGATTTTTGTTACTTTATTTTAGGCTAAAATAACAAAACCACTGCAAAAAACAGTGGCTTATTTTTATTGAGGAACACGAGCGAGACGCTCGTGCCAGCGCCGGATACCATTCTCAGCCTGATAAAACTAAACTTTAGCACTCTAAAGTGAGGATGTACCTGAAATAACATAGGTTTTACCAACTAACGAATCTTGTACAAACACATTATCTAAATAATTTTTATATTCTATTAATTTTACCTGTCTATCTATGTTTCCAGATTTGATAATATCATTATATGGAGAGTAAATTTCTAGTTCATTTTTTTTTATTCTTACAAATAAAGAATAAAAATTTTCTGAATCACCTTTTGGCATGAAATAACTTGATGGTAGCTTATTACAACTTCCCTTTTGTAATGAAAAATAAACTCCATCACTACAGTTAATTTGATAAAGTGTAATATCTTTAATTTTATGTGTCGATATTTCATTTAACTTATCTTTATCATTGCAACTACAAATACTTAAAAGAATGATTGAAATTAAAAAAAATTTATACATTATTTTTTAGATTTATTGTCAGGAAAAAACCAATTGTTAGAAAACTTTTTATAATATTTAACACCTTGTAATATTGCGGCCCCACTTTGAGGATCTTCTCCATAATATGGAGATTTTAGCAAACCACCGCCTACAATTATATCACTTACAATTGTGGATGGTGTTTCTTTCATCTTATTACCTGACGCATATCCCACTCTCCTGAAGCTCTTTTCCATTGTACTTATACTTGTACGCAGGATTCCCCAACAACACATTATACCCTCATGCTTCAATCCAAATGGATAATAATTATTCTCCTCAATGATCTATGCTCCTGAGCCGTTCTTAAAGTAGCTCAGTCTTGTATTTCTAAGATGATCAGTGTAATTGTATACATACTTTCCAGTTTCAAAATTAAAATAACTTTCTGCAGTAGGGAAGAATTTCAACGTGCCATTTTCATACTGGAAACCGTATAAATAATCTGTCGTGTCCGTACCGAAGATCTCTTTTAATTTCTTCTAGGCTAAAATAATAAAACAACTGTAAAAAACAGTGGCTTATTTTATTGATGGGCACGAGCGACACGCTCGCGCTAGCAGGGGGATTTTAAATGTTCTTCCATAACGATTCTTTTTTTGTGTATCGATATTTCAGGACTAGACATTATTAAATTTAGTTTGTTAAACATTATGAAAAAGTGCAAATTTTCAGAACATCAGATTACCAACAATTCTGCAAAGCAATCTGTTGATAAATTTAGGTTGGAAAACAATACAATCTTTTTTGAGATCAATTCCAAACTCTGGGCCAACAATTGTAATTTCTGTTGCTTTTACATCTGACCTTAGGGAAATACTTGATTTTTAGCGCGGTTATAGTCGTTTTGTTTGCTATATTTGTTAGACCATCACCGCACAAAATCTTACCGCCATGAAAAAAATCCTTTTAGCCGTTCTCGGCATTCTTGCTATTCTAGTTGCTGTACTCTTGGTCAAAACCTATACGTATCCATTCAAAAAAAATACAGCAGGAACTTCTGAAGGATGGAAACCTGTTAAAAATGATTCTGCACTCATGCGACTTTCAGGAGGACTTAAGCTCCCTACAGTTTCTACAGGAAGCCTGGGAGAATTCAATTATGCGCCTTTTGATCAGTTTAAAGAATACCTGAAAACATCGTATCCGCTGGTGTATCAAAATACCGAAAACAATGAGGTCAATACCCATGCATTAGTTTTCCGGCTGAAAGGTAGTGATCCTTCACTGGAACCTGTTCTTTTTCTTTCCCATATGGATGTCGTACCGCCGGGAGATGCTGATGTCAAAAGTAAAGAACAAAATATATTCAGACCAGATGACAAACCGTTACCTCCCGTTTCCAAAGTAGCGGAAGACTGGGATTTTGAACCCTTTTCAGGTAATGTGGCCAACGGAAGAATCTACGGCAGGGGAGCCATCGACATGAAGGGAATGCTCTTCTCCCTGATGGAATCCATGAATACAATGATTAAAAGTAAAACCGTTCCTAAAAGAGATATTTACCTCGCTTTTGGCTTCGATGAAGAAGTAGGAGGACAAAAAGGAGCCATACAGATTGCCAATTATTTTAAGAAAAAAGGATTAAAGTTTGATGCAGTCTACGACGAAGGGGGATTGATCTTGCAAAAAGGCAATGTGGCAGGAATAGATTCCGATGTTGCCGTAGTGGGTTGTGCAGAAAAAGGTTTCTTATCAGCAAAAATTAAGGTTAAAGGCCTTGGAGGACACTCTTCAATGCCACCGATGGAAAGTGCCATAGGAAAGGCTGCCGTCATCATGCAGCGTCTCGAAGATCATCAGATGAAACCTACCATCACCCCGCTCATCAAGAACTTTTTTGATAATATCGGTGGAAGTATGCCATTTCTCAACAGACTCGCTATTGCCAACCAATGGCTGCTGAAACCTCTTCTTTTGTCACAGCTTACAAAAAATAATACCACCAATGCATTGGTGAGAACAACCACCGCACTGACGATGATGAAAGGAAGCGACGGAACCAACGTTCTTTCACCCGAAGTCGAATTCGTTGTGAATTTCAGACTTCTGCCCGGTGACACAGCCAAAGAGGTCCGCGAGCATATTGCAAAAGCTACAGAAGGTTTCGACGTTGAGGTGGAAGAGATTGATAACACAAGAGAAGCTTCCGCAGTTTCCCCAACCAATACTAAAGCTTATCAATTAATAGAAGCCGGAATCAAAGAGATTCACCCGGGTGCCATTGTTACCCCTTATCTTACCATGGCAGGAACTGATGCTTACAAATACCAGATCGTAAGTAAAAACATCTACAGATTTATGCCCATCAAGATCAACAGCTCAGAACAGCAAAGCATCCACAGCACCAATGAGTACATCAGCATTGAGAACTACATGAAGATGATTCATTATTTTGAGTTTATGATGCTCAACTACGACAAATAGTTTCGGGTTCCGTAATGCGGGGTTTGAGAGTCAGAGAGTTTTAGAGTGTCGGGATTTGCGATACGAGGTTAGAGTGTCGGAGTCTTTATGAGTTTAGAGTATATGAGTGTAAAATATAGCTGCTTGGTGACTGTTGATGGTTCAAATCTCGGAACTCGCATCCCGAAATATGTCTGAAATCTGGCATCTGCGATTCACCATTCACTTGCGAAGCAAAATTCACCATTCACATTTTCTGATCTCAGTGTAAAGTCTCATGTCTGTTATCTGAAATCTTGATTCCTGGCTCTTGCATCTTGACTCTTATAAAAAAAATAACACGTCAAGTTTTGTCGCATTACCGCTATAGCTTTGTCCTATCAAAATTACAGAGTTATGGAATTGCCGTTTTACTTAACATTTAAAGAATTTGAAAGCCATTATTACGATACCCTTGAACAATGGTTTGAAGAATATCACAATGCCAGCGAGATCGATTTTCTGAAAGCGCTTGCAGATCTTTACAGCCCTTATCTCTACTATAGTTTTGCGGATGACAGACTTCTGGCGGATGCTTCTATGGAGATCAAAGACTGCTTTTTCCCATACCATGAAAAGATTGGAATTTCTTTCTGTCCAAGTTGTGACAACGGAAAATATCCTAAAACCTCCAAAGGAATGAATCATATATTTGAATGGAAAAACATTACCATGATGGAGTATGCTCAGCATATTCTCGATAAAATCAACAGGCATATACTGAAAAATAGCAGTTCTCCGGATGCCGGTAAAACAATTCTGGATTTCATCAATGAGCGTGAGATTGTTACCAAAAGGGAAGGAGCAGGATATTGTGTGAATTACAACAGACATCAGGCTGCCGTTCCATTCTTAAAGGCTTATCTTCCTTACTTCGGTCAGACTGTCAATATTGCAGTGTATAGAGACTTTATTTTTTCTGTAGCGCAGATCGCAGAGTATATTGATAAGAAGCTGAGGTCTGTACAGGCTTTTGAACATACGGTTTATGCTAAATTAAAATCAGAAGCCAAATTCAAAGTACAGATGAGTCATCAGTTTTTGACAATCTGTAATTGAATCTTACCATAACCATTCATATTTAAATTATATTATCGGAATACCACCAATGGTTTTCCAGACAAATCCTGACATTGTTGTCAGGATTTTGTTTAATTTCACCTATTCACCTATTCACCTATTCACCTATTCACCTATTCAGCTATTCACCTATTCATTTATTTTTAAACGGTAAATTCCAAATAATATCTGCCGCCAGATAATGCACGCCACCATTCTTTATACTTCTGCTTCCTCTGATCAGATCATTTACATATCCTATATCTACAGTAAAAGGAGAGTGTGGAATACTGAACATATAATAAGCTCCTATACGCATTTCTTTATATCCGAAGCGCGTCCATCGATGATCCGGCTCGTTGAGATAGCTTGTAGAAAAGAGACCTTCTGCACTTAAAGCCAGTTTCTGATTGTTTTTCTTTGACAAACTATAGGTTAGCTGACTTTTAATTCTCATTCTCAACTGAAAATTCTCCTCTGCCTGGCGAAAATCAGCATCAAAAAACTTTCGGAATTCCTGACGGAATGTATTCTTCAGTTTCCATCCTTTCCCAAGATTAAAAGTATAAGCATACCTTCCGTAGATCCTGAATTCCTGCTCTGTATCTTCCTTTTCATACGGTGATACACTTTCATACTTTGGCTGGCGACGATAGCTCACGGCATAGCTATACTGCTGATTCGGGGTAAAAGAATGATATACCTCATGGTTCAAAACAATGATGGCCTGTTTTGAGACTAAATTATAATCATCAGGACTGCTTTTCCTTCCCAGAGCAATATAACTTAAAGTCTGTTTCTTTCCCAGCGAATCAAGTTGACGCCTTACTCCAAAAGCTGACCAGAATGCAGTATTCGCATCTCCAAGGCCCGGTGGACTGATCTGTGCATGTAATGATCCGCATAAGCTGAATAAAAATATCCCGATAATAATTTTTCCTGTTCCGAGCATCCTGTAAAATCTGTTGAATCGTATTTTGAGTATCTGTTCAGTCATACGATGGAGTTGAATATTAAGGGATACTGTAAAATGATGATTTGTTGTAGTCAATGGAGGTCCTTTATCCATGAAATAATGATGTAAATGATTTTAATACTGTTGAGAAACAGCACAAAGTAAATCCATGATTTAGGAATGTTTTAGGAATAGGGGAAGGATCAGATACAAAAGTTGTGTACTAAATGAATTCCTCTCGCTGATTATACAGATAGAGCAGATAAAAATAAAAATCTGTTTAATCTGACCAATCTGCGTGAAATTTATAGATCCGTTCCCTTTATTAGAATCCAGGGAATGGATTACATCTTTATTTCTTTTTACAAAAAAAAAGCCTTAAACAATTAATTTTAAGACTTTTACATTTTTGCAGAGAGGAAGGGATTCGAACCCTCGATACAGTTACCCGTATACTACCTTTCCAGGGTAGCTCCTTCAACCACTCGGACACCTCTCTAATTGAGATTGCAAAAATAGAGTAATTTCTGGAATCTGCAAATTATTATGCAAAATTAGTCAGTAATTTCTCCGCAAAGGCTTCTGGTGAAGTTGTCGGCAAATGTTCCTGAGTAATTAGGATTGTCTATAAGATGCATCGCTTTGGTGATCGCCGTTTCAGCGGTCATATCCCTTCCGCTGATCGCTCCGATCCTTGAAAAGATATTGCTGTTCTCATATTTCCCAAATGAGATACCGCCTGATATACATTGACTTACCACAACAATTTCGGTTCCGTTGTTTCGGATTTCCTGAAGCGTTTCCTGCGTCTTTTCACTGCTGAAAATGGTTCCAGAACCGAAAACCTGAAGAATTAAAACCTTCATTTTAGGGATTTCCTTAAAGTGACTCAGATGCATTCCCGGAAAAATTCTCCAGAAAAGAATATCTTCAGAAATATGTTCATCCACATGGAATTCCACCCCGGAATCACAACGGTACAGATTATCCTTCATAATATTTAAATGAACTCCGGATTGTCCTAGGATAGGGTAATTCGGGCTGGAATAGGCATCAAAATACTCCGCAGAATATTTCAGCGTTCTGTTTCCCCGTAATAATTTATATTCAAAATAAACAGCCACTTCCTGAATAACGGCTTCGTCATTTTCATAAAGACTGGCATAATAAAGACTGGTCAGAAGATTTTCCTTGGCATCCGTTCTTAAATCTCCGATCGGAAGTTGTGAACCTGTCATAATCACAGGCTTTCTCAATCCTTTTAACATGAAACTTAAAGCAGAGGCGGTATACGACATGGTATCGGTTCCGTGAAGGATCAGAAAACCGTCATACAGTTCGTAATTTTTGAGAATATAATTGGCGATCACCTTCCATTCCTCAGGTCCCATATCCGATGAATCCAGCGGTTTTGCAAAAGGATGCACAAACACTTCGCATTCCATTAATTTCATCTCGGGCATTTTTTCGAAAATATTTCCAAAATCAAATGCGCGGAGGCTTCCGGTTTCATAATCTTTTTCCATACCGATTGTTCCTCCGGTATAGATGAGCAGGACTTTTCGTTTCATGAATTACTTTTTAGTAAGAAATTGAGCCTCGTTCAGGTTCATAGCCCAAAATTACGTTAATTTGCAAAGATTTGAAAATGAATGGAAGATTTAGCGCAAACTTTTGATTATTTAAAACAGTTTTTAACAGAGGAAAGACTCTCAAAAATAGAACATTTCTCCAGTGAAAGTTCCGATTTTGTCCTTCCTGTGATGGATGACGTCTATCAGTTCAGAAATGCGGCAGCCATTATAAGATCCGTGGAAGCCTGTGCTTTTCATAAGGTCGTGGCGATGGAGGAGGAGAATGTTTTCGATCCTAACCTTACGGTAACCAAAGGAGCCGAAACCTGGGTGGAAGTGGAGAAAATGTCTAAAAATATAGCTTCCTTGAAGAATATCAAAGACAGGGGGTATAAAATTCTGGCCGTATCACTGGAAAAAAATGCCGTGATGCTTCCTGACTATCAGATTACAGAACCTATCGCTCTTGTATTTGGAACCGAGATGGAAGGCGTATCGGAAGAAGTAATAGATTTCGCAGACGAAACGCTGGCGATCCCGATGTATGGTTTGACCAGAAGCTACAATGTTTCCGTAGCAGCAGGAATTTGTATGTATGAACTGAAGCAGAAGCTGATCAAATCAGGTATTGATTATAAATTAAGTGAAGAAAAACGGATGAAAATGAAGATCCGTTGGGCCGTGAATTCAATGCGAAGCGGAAAGCAGATCTTTGAAAAATATCTCAGAGATCATCATCTTGAAATGTAGAATGATGTGATGATGAGATAATTTGATGATGAATGAATTTTCCTAACGTCTAATCCCTATCCTTTCATCATATTGAAATAATTCCAGGCCGCCACAAATATACCCGCCGTTTCTGTTCTCAACCTCTGATTTCCAAGTGAAACCGCTTTTATGTTGCTGTCAGATAAAAATTGAATTTCCTTTTCCGAGAAATCTCCTTCAGGACCAATCAAAAAAGTAAGTTTTTCTAATAAAGGAATGTTTTTAAGTTCCAACCTTTCCAGATTTTCATGACAGTGTGCCACGAAAGTATGTTCAGGATCAATATTTTTTAGGAAATCAGTAAGTTTTACCATATCATGGATGACGGGAAAATGAAACCTCAGACTTTGTTTAGACGCTGCAACAGCCTGTTTTCTGATCTTATCAATATTAATATTTTTACGTTCAGTTTTTTCAGTCTGTAAAATGGTAATCTCACAAATACCCATTTCTACAACTTTTTCTACAAAAAACTCAATTCGGTCAATATTTTTCGTCGGAGCAATAGCAATGTGAAGTTTTGGATTAAAATCAAGAGTATTTGTTTTAATTTCAGAAACCTCAATATTCGCTTTCTTGCCTTCGATCAATAGTTTTCCGGAAACTACATTTCCTTTCCCGTCTGTTACGTGAATTTCTTCACCATCCTTCATCCGAAGAACTTTGACAATGTGCTGTTGTTCTTCGTCATTAATGATTGCTTTTCCGTTACTGATTTCGCCAAAAAAAAGTTTCATACATTGATATTTAGAATGCGTCTGAATTGTATTGATAAGTGATGATTAAAAGCTAATTTCATTATCGCTTAAAAATGCTACACCGGTTTTTATTGTGGTATAAATATCACCTTCACAATCTCTGTATGAACATGCGTAAATTTCTTCAACCCACTTATTGTTCATAAAAATTAAATTCAAATATTCGTTTTTTCTTAAATTATTTTTGATGGATAGATAATCTCCTTCTTTGGGTTCGTAAGTAAAACTGAATACATTTTCTGAATTGATTTTCTCTACGATCTCTTCCTTTATATTTTGAACATATCCAATTTCTGAACTGATCATTAAATAATCTTCATCTTCCGTTTTTTCCGTCACTTCATTTTTTCCGGTAATCGTTTCTAAAACCCAATAATATTTCGAGTTCTTTTTAGATTGGGTTCCCAGTACTTTTTCTTCTAAGAGTATTTTCATAAATCATATTTTGCGGTTGCGGACGTTTTCATATCCGTAAATTCTCCTCGCTCATATTTCAGTTGAGCCACCATTGCGATCATCGCCGCGTTGTCTGTTGTATATTCAAATTTTGGAATGTAAATATTCCAGCCTGATTTTTCATGATGATCCTGCATCGCCTTTCTCAAAGCAGAATTGGCAGAAACTCCACCTGCGATGGCCACTTCTTTTACATTTAATTCTTTAGCTGCTTTTTCAAGTTTAGTCATCAGAATTTCAACGATTGTTCTTTGAACGGAAGCACACAGATCATTCAGGTTTTCTTTAATGAAATCCGGGTTTTTTCTCACCTCCTTCTGAATAAAATAAAGAACAGAAGTTTTGATCCCGCTGAATGAATAGTCATAATTTTCCATTCTTGGTTTGTTGAACGTAAAGGCATCAGGATTTCCTTCCTTGGCCAGTCGATCTATAATTGGTCCTGCCGGATAGTCCAGATCAAAAATCTTCCCGATCTTGTCAAAAGCTTCTCCTGCAGCATCGTCAATCGTTTTTCCGATAATTTCCATATCAAAATAGTCTTTTACCAGTACGATCATCGTATGCCCGCCGCTTACGGTAAGACACAGAAACGGGAATTGAGGCGGCATAGGATTTGCATCTTCGATGAAATGGGCTAAAATGTGGGCCTGGAGATGGTTAACTTCAATTAACGGGACATTTAAACTCATTGCCAAAGACTTAGCAAACGAGGTTCCTACAAGAAGAGATCCTAAAAGTCCCGGACCCCGTGTAAATCCTATAGCTGAAATAGCATTTTGTTGTATATTTGCTTTAGTAATAGATTTTTCAACAACGGGGATTATATTTTGCTGATGTGCTCGCGATGCAAGTTCCGGGACCACACCTCCATATTCTTTATGGATGGCCTGATTCGCAGCAATGTTCGACAGAATACAGTTTCCCTTGATGATAGCTGCTGAGGTGTCGTCGCAGGACGATTCAATACCTAAAATTATAGAGTCGCTCATAATAATGGCAAAGTTAGAGAATAATAACGAGAATGAGAATAAAAAATCAGTAGCTGAGAACCTAAGTGATCAGGTACAGAAGACTGTTGGGAATGTGGAAGATGCTGTGAAGGAGACCGTTAAAGAAGCATCTGAGCTGGCATCAGATGCCATTCATCATCCCGTAGAAACGGCTGAAGAATTTGGGAAGCAGGCGATGAAAGATGTGACCAGCTATTCCTGGTGGGCCAGACTGCTCCTCATCCTTTTCTGGTTGGGAGTTATTCTCGTGGGTGGAGTATTAACGGTGATTAATCTTCCCGCCACCAAGCAATGGGCAGCAGATCAGGCATTACAGATCGTAAACAAAGATTTTAAAGCGGGGATGTCTACGGAAAGTGTAGAAGTAGATTATTTCGGAGACGTCACCATAAAAGGATTAAAGATCAAGGATTATAAAGGCCTTGAATTTATCAAAGCTAAAGAATTTCGTGCCAATTCCGACTGGATGTCCTTAGCATTCAATGCTATTTCCGGAAACAGTAACTCATTAATTTTTAACTCGCTTACCCTTGTGAATGCAGATGTGAAAGTCATCACTTACAAAGGCGACAGTATTTCCAATTTTATCAGATTTACACAGCTGTTCGACAGCGGAAAAAAAAGAGACCCTAAAAAGCCCCCTTTTCAGCTGAATTCCCGGGTGCAGATTATTAATTCAAAGGTTTCCATCGTTAGTCAAAACTCTCCGGGAGAACCAGGAAAATGGCTTACGGCAACAAAATTTAATTTAATAGCGCCTAATGTCAAGGTGAACGGACCCAATATTTCGGCACTTATCAATAATATGTCCTTCGTCACTTCCAGATGGGGGAAATCTCATTTGGTAGATACATTCTCTACAGAACTTTCTTTAACCCATGAATTTCTTTCATTAAAAGATCTTACCCTGAATACAGACCATTCGTTGCTTCAGGGGAATATCAAATTTAATCTGCACGACGGTTCATGGTCGGAGTTTGCAGACCGTGTTCGCTGGGATATGGATATTAAACAGGGAAGCCAGTTGAGCGGATATGACATCAGCTATTTCGTTACCAACTGGGATAATTTCAAGCCATTCAACCTGGCAGGAAAAATGACAGGCCCTTTGAATAAATTTCATTTGGAAAACTTCCTGATCAGAAATCCTGACGTGAATATTGCCACAAAAACCATGAAGGTGGACAGGCTGCTGAAAGGAAATTTTTCCATTGAAACCAACGACCTTTCGACAGATTTTACCTACAAGGATCTTAAAGCCATGATGCCTTCATTTATCTCTAAAAAGATGAAGAATTTTGCAGATGACTTTGGGAAGCTGAAATATAACGGAGCCGCAAAAGTAAACCCTGAGCAGATCTATGTAGCAGGCGGAAATCTGATGACCGGAATAGGACAAGCCAAGATCTCCAGGCTTTATCTTACCGGATACAGTACGGCAATGCCTAAATATTCGGGATATCTCGAAGTAAAAGATCTGAATACTTCTGTCATCACGAAAAATAAAACAGTCGGTCTGATCTCCGGTAAATTTGATCTTAACGGGCAGAGTTTCGACGTCAATACAATGCGTTTAACCACTAAATCTCAGATCTCCAGCATTGAGATTATGGATAAGCAGATCAACAACCTGTATCTGGACGGATTATTGGATCATAAAAAATATAACGGACTCATCACCGTGAATGATGAGCAGGCTAAAGCTACGATTAAAGGCCTTATAGACTTCAGTACCTCGAAAGTAGCGATGAACGTGAAGGCAGACGTAACTTCCCTGAATCTGAATTACTTTACCAACAAACCGGGAAGCCAGATTGTAAGCGGTCAGGTAGAAGGGAAAATGTCGATGTCTTCTATTAATGACCTTACTCTGGATGTGGATGCCAATAATCTTCATTTTGCAACAGCCACCCAAAAATACAGTATTCCTAATGCGAAGCTGAAAACCTTCGTGGAAGCAGGCGGACGTGTCATTGATGTTGATGCGCCGGGTGCGGCAAGCGGTAAAATCTCAGGAAAATATAACCTCGCAGATCTTGCAGGAATGATGGAGAACGGGATAGGAAGAATACTGGTTGGACCTCCACCAAGAAAATTATACAGAGGACAGAATTTTAAGATGAATTTTGATGTTCAGCAAGGGGTGGTGAATTATTTCCTTCCCGATCTGAAACTTCCTCAGGGTGCTGTAGTTGATGGAGAATATAACGGAGATTCCAATGATCTGATCCTCAATCTCGATGCTGCTTCCCTAAAGTATATCATGACTAAAAAGGAAGAGATTACCGATGCGGATAAAGCGTTGGCAGCAGCCAATCCTGAATACCAAATCAATGACCGGAATAATATTTCCAGAGACAGTGCCATGATCGACAGTGTGATGGTGAGAGTGAATACAGCTAATCTTGATCAGCAGCTTTACGCAAGGATAAGCAAACTGGTCTATAATAAAAATATCATCAAAGATTTTGAACTTAAAGGCAAAAATGAAAACAATACAGCCCTTCATCTGGCGACCACCTTCAAACATGGAAGTCCGGAAGATGAGCTGAGTGACAATCTTAAAGCTTATGCCATCAATGTAGACCAGTCTACCAATGCTGCCGGAGATTACGTTTTCAGATTTGAGCCTACAGAAGTGAAATTCAATGATGTTACCTGGGCAATAGATACGAGTCCCGAGCTGGACCATTCTATTACTTATCGAAAAAGTGCGGGGGATTTTGATGTACGGAATCTTAGGATTTATTCAGAAAAAAGTGCTCTGTTTATTAAAGAAGCACAGTTCAAATCTGCCAAAGACTTTTATGTAGATGCAGATATTGAAGAATTTGCGGTAGAAAAACTTCTTGAGATGCAGTCCGGAGGAAATCCTATGGGAATCAAAGGTCTGGCAAATGGAAGTGTGAAGATCAAAATGGATAAGAGTACTTTGCAGCCATTGGTAGATCTTACCGTAGATAATATAATAATGAACGGAAATGAAATGGGTGACCTGACAATTTCCGCAACCAACGGGTTCTCTCTTAATGTATATGATGTTGATGTCAAAGTAGCTTCTGCCGGAATTCTTGGAAATAACAACCTGCATCTTACAGGGACTGTAAATAATAATACCGCTTCTCCAACGATTGACCTTACGGCGGAAATGCGTGATTTTGACCTTGCCTTTACCCAGCAGTTTGTTCAGACTGTTTTTGGAAACATAAGAGGAAAAGCAACAGGAGACCTCAAAATCAATGGTAAGTTGAGCAATCTGGATTATAGTGGAGATATTGCCTTGAAAGGTTTTGGTCTGAAACTTCTTTTTACAGGAGTGGATTATTCATTTGATGATACGGTAATCCCACTTTCAAAAGGACTTGCTATCCTGAATAATATTGAAGTACATGACGGAAGATCCAATTCTAAAGGAGCCATCTCCGGTGCGATTCAGTTTGAAACCATTTCTTCAATGGGGGTCAACCTCGTGATGAGAGCAGATAATCTCATGATGCTGAATACCTCACAGAAAGATCTTGATCTTTTCTGGGGAAGAGTGTACGGACAGGGAGACCTGTATGTGGACGGACCCGTTTCCGGACTGAGTATTTCTACTCCTAATATGAAGGCATTGAATGGAAGTACTTTTACTTTTAACTCCAGTTCTACATCCAATGTGGAAGAATTTAAAATGCTGAGGTTCCTGAAAGAAGGAAAAGACGGATTGATCACGCTGGAAGAAAAGAAGAAGACCGGGGCCAATATGAATATCGATTTCAGTCTGGATGTAGATAAGGGAACTACGGTGAATGTACTGGTAGGAGATGATGTAGGAAACATTATGGTAAAAGGAACAGCAGAAAAGCTGAGGTTCCAGATGGGAAGACGTGGAGGAATTGCTATGAACGGTACCTATAAGGTAGATAACGGAACATTTGTTTCCAAAGCTATTTTGAATAAAACCTTCCAGATCGAAAAAAACAGCAGCATCAGATGGGATGGTGATGCGATGAAGCCGGCACTGGATATCACAGCCAATTATGTAAGAATGGTTTCCAATGCAGGTGAATATCTGAGTATGGGGAAACTTCAGCCAATCAGTGTACTGCTTCAGGCGAATATTACCCAATCACTTATCAATCCAAAAATAGTTCTTAATGTGACGGCACTGGATGTCTCCAGCCAGGTAAAAGAAACATTGGCGGCCAAGATGAGCCAGGAAGGAGAGAAAGTTCTTCAGTTTGGTTCCGTACTATTGTTGAGTACCTTTAATGTATCCAACAGTGGAGGGGTAGATTTTGATGTGGCAGGAGTAGCTGAATCTTCGGGATATAATATGCTTCTTAAACAGTTGGGATCTGTATTGAATACCATGAGTAATGAATTCCAGATTGACCTGAATTATGTAAAAGGTGACCAGAATTCCAACACAGGTGACCGTGCCAACGCCGGAGTAAGCGTAGCCGTTTCACCTAGAATAAATATTAAAACAGGACTGGGAATTCCACTGACAAAAACTGAAGGTGCTCAGAATAATTATCTTTCCGGTGAAGGATCTATTGAATATGATATCTCAAAAAAGAATGATGGAAGTCTCGTTTTAAGAGGATATTCAAAGCCTACCAACATAGGAATGATCAGTACGAATGGTTCTGCAAATCAAGCGTATGGTGGGGGTGTAGTGTGGAGTAAAAGCTTTAATTCTCTATTCAAAAAGAAGAAAAAAGATAAAAAACAACCAGAAGCCAAAAGTGAAATAAAAACAGATTCTACAAAATCAGGTGCTAAATAATCGTGATATTTTAATGATTTTTGTCATCTGTGTTAATTATTGTTAATGTTTGATATAATTTTTTTAGTTAAATAATTTTTTATAAATTTGCAATAAATACATGGATTTTTTAAGAAAATTGTAATTTAACTAATATGAACTATCAACTGGACGAAATAGACAAGAAAATTCTTGATTTCTTAGTCGAAAACACAAGAATGCCTTTTACAGAAATTGCAAAGCAGATGGATGTTTCTGCTGGAACAATTCACGTAAGAGTGAAAAAAATGGAGGATGCAGGTATTATTTTGGGATCATCTCTTAATATCGATTATGGCAAGCTGGACTATCACTTTACAGCTTTCATTGGGATCCTTTTGACAAAATCAAACCGCACTCAAGAGGTATTGAAAGAATTATCAGTACTTCCAAACGTAATCGAAGCAAGCGTTATTTCCGGAAAATATAATATTTTCTGTAAAGTAAGAGCTAAGAATACGGAGGATGCGAAAAGAATTATTTATCAGATAGACGACATTCAGGATGTAATGAGAACCGAAAGTATGATCTCCATGGAAGAGTACTTGAGCGACAAAAACAGATTGATCAACGCTATTTCTATATAATTCAAATTCTAAACGAATATATACCAAAGAACTTATGAATATATTCATAAGTTCTTTATTTTTGTACCTATGGAAGAATACAGTTACTTTGACGAGGATCCAAAGAAAGGATGGGGTTTTATTTTAGCATTCGCAGCATTGATGCTGTTCACAATTATGGGGCTTGGAATAGATGTGGATGAATATCTCCAGCATGAATTTCTTCAGATTCCGAGATGGTACTTTTTCGTTATCTTTTCCATTGATGTCCTGATGATGATCGGGTTGGTCCTGATGTTTTTCTACAGAAAAATAGGTATCTTAATGTTTCCTGCACTATTGGTCCTGCATTTCTTTATGCATAACTATTATCTGTCTACATTTTTATATACGGATGTCACCAATCTGTTTCTGTTCACTGGCTTTGGAATGCTTGCCATTATACCAAAATGGAAATTTTTCAGATAAGAATTGTTCTGAATATTTAGATTTTTAATTGTTGCGTATAAAAATGTAAAGCCTGCTGTTTTAAAGGGTTTTTACTCCAGGCTTCCCACTTTCCTGTATACGGATCATAACCGCATTTTAGCGGCTTTGAAAGGTCTGATCCATTGTTGTCTTGATGGGTTTGCTCTGTATAAGCTCTGCAGTCGGTACAGATATATCTGAATTCACAGTCTTTACAGACTTCTATCTTATCTTTGGTAATGTTCCAGTATTTTTTAAATCCAGGCTTCATCAGAGCTTCTTCAAGAGTACTATCGTTGATGTTTCCAAAATGATCAGCCATTAGCGGACAGTTTTTAATGTTACCGTTGCGATCTATTCCTATCTTTTTATGGAGACAGGAATTGTAGTTGAGTGCTTCTGAAACTTTTGGAAGATTGGTGTTGAAATACTTAAGATCTACTTTGCCGCAGGAGGATATTTTAAGATTTTCCCGGCTAAATTGTAAGCTGAATCTGAAAATATCTTTGGATTTCACTGGAAACTTAGGACAGCTATGGAACACTAAACTATAAATTCTATTAAGTGTTTGATGGAGGCTGCTGATAAAATTTTCATTCACATCATCATGGAATGGCGAAAATATTTCAATTCCGTTTAAAACAGAGCCTTTAAATTGGTCATCAATGTCCTGAAATTCTTTGAGCGAAAGTTTGTTGTGACAGTAGATAACAAGATGTTTTACCCCAAGATTTTCCACAGACTGTTTTATTTTATCCAGAACTGCAATATCATTGATTTCTATGAAAACATTAGAAATTTCATGGGGTTCATAGAATGTATAGGAGAGTGGCGGAAAATTCTTGTCCCAATCTCCATCGGTCATAAAACCATATTCTTTTTTAAGTAACATATCTATATATTCCCTGATAAACAGTCTGGATTCTGCATCATAAACTTTCAGAATATTTTCAATTGATTGATTCTTTAGTCCTTCTATAACTTCATGCAACTCCAAGGGATACAGATCTGAAGTATTTCTCTGAAGATCTGAGATTAGAATCCGGCTGGCTCCTTTTGTAACCAGAATGTTACTGAATAAATTAAAATATGTCATAAAAGTCTTGTGAGCTGTTTTAAAGGTTTTTCTCTAATATGATGTTCTGTCTGGTATTTTTCAGAAGGTACAAAGTATAACATGTTGCTATGGATTTTACCTGCGTTTTTGGTTTTAAATATCTCGAGATATTGGAAGGTCAGAGGTAATCTGTTTTTTTCATTGTAGAGTTTTTTCATAAATATTCAGCTATTTTTTGTTCCAATGAGTAATTGCATGTATTGGACATTCCTGTAAATTGCCCAATAGGGTTGATCTCCAGAAAATAATGTTGATTTCCTTTTTTTATAAAATCAATTGATCCTGAGTTCAAATCTAAAAATTGCATCAGTTGATGAATCTTTTCTTCGACATCGATGGGAAGGTTGTAGGGAACATTTTTATTAGGCTTTATTCTGTTGTATTTTCTAAAATCTACTCTGGTTTGTTCATCGTTTTGTGAGAAAATAGCCATTGACCAGCATTTTCCGTTGAGATAAAACGTTCTCACTTCAAATTCTTTTTCAATTTTTTCCTGAAAAAAGGTGATGAAAAAATATCCGTCTTCATGTTTATCAACAACCGATGTATACATAAAACCACCGTAGTTTTTCTTGATGTCATCCAGTATGGTATTTCCATTGATTGTCTTTATGATGGTATTTTTAATTTCTGTCTCAGACGTATGTTCAGCCAGATAATACTCCGGAATATCAAACCCGATTTCCTTTGCTTTGTCAAGGACAAGAAGTTTATTGACATCGCTGTTGCTATATTTGTTAATATGTCTTTTATTTTCAAGTGTTTTTATAACATAGTCCTCAAGCCAGTGCTGGGTTTCATTCATATGCAAATGAATGGACTTATGTAAATATTTTAAACGTTTAAATGCTAATCTGCCTCTTCTGTACCAGACACTTTCTATTTCATCCAGAAAGAATTTGTTACGGGCACTTTCAAGCAAAATTCTTTTGTTTAGAGTTTTGATCTCAAATACTTCATCTTCATGCACGCGGATGAATTTTTTCTTCATTACGACCAAATGCTTAATTACTTCTATAGTCGTAATTTCATTATTTTGAGAGATAATAAGGATCATAATACATCAATGATTATTCATTTTTCTTTGGAAGTCTTTTGTGATTTTTGACGACTGTTTGAAGGTGGGAAAGCCTATCGCTTGACGGTTACGGTCTATTCTGACGGAATCTTCAGCATTAAAATTCTTGTCATAATGCGAGTATATACCGTAAATAGGTTCTAAATGATGAATGTATTGGTATTTGTCTACCATCTCAATATAATCTCTTGGGGTACATTCACCCGACCTTACATATTCCAGTAATTTTGTCTTGAAATATTCATAATACTCCGTTCCTGCCATATGATTGAGAAGAGTGCCCATAGACATGAATTGGTCATTGTTTCCAGAGAGGCCTATTTTTTGCCTTGAGGGGAAACCATAATTTTTGAATGTCCAGATCAAAAGCTCAGCATTTTTTTTATCATCTTTTACTACAGTTGGGCCCACGCGGGCATTATATTGGTCTCTGGCAGATGCAATACTGAAAGAATCTATCAGTACTTTATTTAAGCTTTTTTTCCATTGCAGAACTTTTCTTTCAACACCAATACTGTCAATGCCATACTTTTCATAGAGTTTGAAAAAATCCTGATCTTCTCTTTTATATTTCCAGTTGGGTGCCGACTGTGCTATAAGTTTGTCCAGACTTTTTATGCCTCCAAACTTTTTATGGAATTTATCTGCATATCTTATGTAGACCTCGTATTCTTCCATACGTTCATTTTGAGAAGGAGGATATTTCCTGAATAGCTTTTTATACTGCCTTATCGTTGCTAAAGTATCTTTGTCAACTCTTTGCATGCTGTCAATGGCATATACTTTATGGTAATAATCTATGTAATTCAGATTTTTACTTTTACACGAAAGAAAAGCTATTCCAATCAGGAATATAAAAATGATTTTTATATATTTCATTGGCCTATTTTTTATCTAAAGAAAGAGGGGGGGAGTTCCCCCTCCTTATATTTAGTCAACTGTTATTGTCGCAACATGTTTTCCGTCATTACAGATCGCTGTATCTCCGGTATTTCCTGCATTACCATTGGGGCCTGTTTCTGAAGTTGTTCTGATGCTCGTTTCAGCTCTTCCTCCGGTAATATTTCCGGGATTGTTCAGTTTTTTGTTTTCTAATGAAGAAAATCCGTTCTTCATTCCTTGAAGCTTTTTCATAATTGAATAATTTTTTAATTAATATTTGTGTTGTCATGTAAACCCTGACCCGGTTTTTTATTCTTCATCGCATCCCATACTGTACACTTACGGGTGAAATGTTGAATATCCAATCAACGTTGATGATTTCAAAACTATCAATAATTAAATCTCTATTATGTGAGTATTACTGTGGATTTTTTGCGAATTTAGAAGGGTTAAATATTGGGTTGTACACATTAAAATAAATCTTAAAAATGTTTACTCTATAAAATTTTATCAGTTGAAAAATTCATAATATAGAATTGGTGTCGCAAAACTGAATTGCTAAATCAATCCTCATATATTTTTAATGTATACAGTAATTAGGTACTATACATACAAAAAAATTAGTGTACACCATGCAGAAGATCGTGTTTAAAAGATTTATTTTTTCATCTATTTTTGTATATTGATCCCCATCATCAGCACCAAAATGACAAAATCAACGTATGCAAAACCTCAAAAACCTCAATACTGAGTTAAAAAATCATCTTGAAGAATCTAAAAAACGGCTTATTAATGATATTGTACAAATTCTTAAAGGAGAAAATGTAGACTATCTTGAAGGCAAGCATAAAGTGGATACCAAAGCTCTGTATTTTGAATATGAGTATGATAATCTTGACATTGTAGCCTGGGCTGTAGATAAAAACGGAGAAATCATTACAGATATCCTGAAACTTCCAGGCCAAAGAAAAAAGCAAATGGGGAAAAACGAAGACTGGGATTCATTTTTGCCTGAAAATATAGGGACCGCAGCTTCAGACTTCCAGGATCGCCATGAGGACGATGATGATTTCGATGACTTATGGGATGAATATAACGAAGAAAAATACGAATTGTTTGAAGACTGGTTCTGTACATGCTGGAAAGAAGCCTCGGCCCAGACAGAGACCAGGGTACACGCTTATTTCTCTGTTCATGATACCTACTTCAGAACAGATCTGGATACCTTAAAAACTATTAATGATGATGAGATAGCAGAACGCTATATATCCAAATAAAACAATTAAACATTAAAATACATCACTATTTATTATGAACACTTATCAATTTTACAAGAAAGAAGAGAACCTTTATGTTTTTAAGAACCAGCCGATATTTAGCTTTATATTGGCCATCATTATGTTCATTGTTGCAGGAATCTCTTATAAAAATAATATTCCTTTACTGGGCTTATTCCTGGTTGCTGTTGGAGCATTGATCATCGCGAATTTCTTTGCCAGAAAGTTTGTGATTGATACGCAACAGCAGACCATTACCTGCAAACCAAGTGTTTTTGTTGCTTCAAAGACCTATTCTTTTCAGGACTTTACTCATTTTCAGGTGTTGGCAATGAAGTATCTTGGTTTCCTGACAACCAATGTATTCCTGAATATTTATTTTGATATGAATGGAAAAGAGCAGAAATTTATGATAGGACAGGCTCTTACTCATAAAAGCATCCAGAAAATGGTCAATGAAACTGAAGATATCATGGGTCTAAATGAAAACATGCGATGAATACCAAAGACCGATATAAATTTGAGGATAACGGAAGTGAAATAAGTTTTATGCCTGATTACAATTTCCTGCGTACTTTAAGATGGTGGTTGGGGGCTGGCATTCTGGCTATTCCGGTGCTGTATTATTTCAGAAATATATTATCTGAAAATGCCTTTACCATTGCTTCTGTGATATGGATAATCTATATGGTTTATTTTCTGTGGGATCTTATTTTCAAAGTTCCTGTAAAATATATTTTTGATAAAAGGGAAAAGATCATCTACAGGAAATTATTCTTTACCAAAAACATCATGAACTTTGATGAAATGACTTATTTCATTAATGATGAAAGCGGAGGATATTACTATGTTATCGGGAAAAAAAGAAACCAGTTTGTGAAAAACTACAGGATCAGTAGCTATTTTTCAGGTTCAAAATCATCCAGAATAAAAGAAGATGAATTTCTGGAAAATATCTTATATCCGGTACTTGATGTGCTTGATATTCCGATCAACAGACCTCAATAATCATCTTAGTTGTAGAAAGACCAGAATTACTTATAAACGTCAAAATAATTACTGAGACCATTCTCTCCTCCGGAGGGGTGTCAAATCTTTGATTTGACGGGGTGGTAAAACAACTCGGGCTGTTTCTTTGAAACAGCCCGAGTTTAGTTATATGATATAGCTTATCCTACTTATCTAAAATTCTCTTCACGGCTTCTTTCACAGCAGCAGCGTCGATTTTATATTTCTTCATCAATTCTGCAGGCGTAGCAGATTCTCCGAATGTATCGTTTACCGCAACAAACTCCTGTCTTGTAGGTCTTTTTCTTGCAAGCATTCCTGCAACAGATTCTCCTAAACCACCAAGATAGTTGTGCTCTTCAGCAGTAACAATCTTCCCTGTTTTTTCAACTGATTTTAAGATGATTTCCTCGTCCAGAGGTTTGATCGTGTGGATATTGATTACCTCACAAGAAATGCCTTCTTTTTCAAGTTCGTCAGCAGCGACAAGAGATTCCCAAACAAGGTGTCCCGTTGCAACGATGGTTACATCAGTCCCTTCCTGAAGCATAATTCCTTTTCCAATTTCGAAAGGCATATCTTCCGGAATAAACACAGGAACAGTAGGTCTTCCGAATCTTAAATATACAGGACCTTCGAAGTCAGCAATAGCAAGCGTAGCTGCTTTAGTCTGGTTGTAGTCACAAGGGTTGATTACCGTCATGCCAGGAAGCATTTTCATCATCCCGATATCTTCCAAAACCTGGTGAGTAGCACCATCTTCACCTAAAGTAAGACCAGCGTGAGATGCACAGATCTTTACATTTTTACCTGAATAAGCAATTGATTGACGGATCTGATCATACACTCTTGAAGTAGAGAAGTTCGCAAACGTTCCTGTAAAAGGAATTTTTCCTGTAATGCTCAAACCAGCAGCAATACCCATCATATTAGCCTCTGCAATCCCTATCTGGAAAAATCTTTCCGGAGCTTTCTCGATGAATTTCTCCATTTTCAAAGAACCGATAAGATCTGCACAAAGTGCCACTACATTAGGATTTTTGTCGGCAAGTTCTGCTAATCCAGCTCCAAATCCTGAACGCGTATCTTTTTTTTCTGTATATGTATATTTCATTTTTTTCTTTACTAAAGTTTTTAATAATTGATAAATGATAGGTCAACGATTTAAAAACGGTCATCATTTATCATTAATCATTGATTATTAATAATCAGCAGGAGCTTCCAGATATAATTGTTTGAATGCGGTATCCAGCTGCTCGTCATTTGGAGCCTTCCCATGCCATGCATGTGAACCCATCATATAATCTACACCGTAACCCATCTCTGTATGAAGAATAATGACTACAGGCTTTCCTTTTCCTGTCTCAGTTTTTGCTTTCTCAAGAATTGCAGTCACAGCTTCAAGATCATTACCGTTTTTCTCTTCTAAAACAATCCATCCGAATGCTTCAAGTTTAGCATGTAAATTTCCTAAAGTCAATACATCATCTGTATCACCATCGATCTGACGTCCGTTATAATCAATTGTTGAAATAATATTGTCAACTTTTTTAGCTGCAGCATACATCAAAGCTTCCCAAACCTGACCTTCCTGAAGCTCGCCGTCTCCGTGAAGCGTGTAAACAAGAGAATTGTCTCCATCCAGTTTTTTACCCTGAGCTACACCAAGTGCTACAGAAAGTCCCTGACCAAGAGATCCTGAAGCAATTCTGATTCCTGGAAGGCCCTCATGAGTAGTGGGGTGACCCTGAAGTCTAGAATCCAGTTTTCTGAAAGTTTTCAGCTCTTCTACAGGGAAAAAGCCAAATCTCGCTAAAGTAGAATAGTAAACCGGTGAAATGTGCCCGTTTGAAAGATAAAAATGATCCTCGTTCTTGCCTTCCATAGTGAAAGGAAGATGATAATTCATTACCTTCCCGTAAAGCGCTGTAAAATATTCTGTACAGCCTAAACTTCCACCCGGGTGCCCTGAATTGACAGCATGAACCATTCTTAAAATGTCTCTTCTGATCTGCGTAGTAAGAGATTTTAACTCTTCAATACTTTTACTCATTATATCTGATTTATTTACACGCGAATTTACAATTTTTTACCGGCTTACGGAAATGCAAAAATCCGGACTCAGGATCCGGATTTAGAATTATTTCTTCGAAATACTGATTTTAACAGCCTTCGTTAAGGTATACTGAAATTTGTGTAACGATGTTGTTAACAAATTTAAAAGAAAGCTGAGTTCCCGCATCCAGATCTTCTAAAGTGAAATACCCCGTATCTTTAAGACGCTTTTCTCCCTTTTCATCCCAAGCAGGATGCACGGTAAAACTCGGATAATTTCTATAGGCATTCATCAGGTCATCTCTGGTATTTCCTACTCCGATTCCGCTTTTTGTTTTGAATTTTTGGCTTGTGGTTGTCAGTCCCATAATACTGACCACATTAGGTTTTGCTTCGCTGATATAGTTCTCGTAGAGATCAATCAGGATCAACTCTCCATTATATTTTACATTGTTCTTGATCAGCCCGTCTGTCATTTTCAATGCGGTACCTGCTGTCTTTTCAGCTTCCGCTTTTTCCATAAAGACTTTGTAGGGCCCCATTCTTAAAGTGGAAACCTCAAAATCTTGAGCATGTACGCAACAGAATGTCAGCAGGAATAGGATAAGTGAAGTAATTTTTTTTATGATTGATGATGTTTTTGGAATAATAAGCGAGAGGCACTGATCTTATTTTTTGCCTAATGTTGTATTAATAGCTTTCTTGATCATAGGTTCCATTATGGTATAGCCTGATAGAGTAGGATGGATACCATCTTTTGAAAGTCCTTCACGCAGGCCCCCTTTTTCATCCCGCATGGCTGCATTGTAATCAATGAAAGGAAGTTTATTTTTTTGTGCATACTGTTTTAGCCTGCTGTTCAGGGCATCTACTTTCTGCGCCACATCAGTTATTTCCTTACGCCAGGGGAAGGCAGCTGCAGGAAGTACAGACGCAATGATGACTTTAATTCCGTTGCTTTGGGCAATGTCAGCCATCGCTTTAATATTATTGAACGTAAAGTGCTGGTCATAAACACCCGTGTTTTGGGCAATGTCGTTAGTCCCTGCATTAATGATCACCAGCTTTGGCTTTAAAGCAACAACATCATTTTGAAACCTCAGCAGCATTTGTGAAGAGGTTTGTCCGCTGATGCCTCTTCCTGTATAATTGTTCTCAGAAAAAAACTCCGGATGGCTTTTTACCCAACCTTCGGTAATGGAATTACCCATAAAGACCACATCCACTTTTTTCTTTGTATTGAGAATGAGCGTATTGTCATCTTTATACTTAGCAAGGTTAGCAAAATCAACCGCACTTTGTGCGCTTACCAATTCGCCTGCCAGCAAGCCTAAGGCTATGAATATTGATAATTTCATATCGTTTCTTTTTAAAGTCAACAAGTGCCGGTTGAAAATATAAATGATCATCAGTGGCTCTTGATAAGATAATAATATTGATCAGACTACTTTTAAATACTGTTTATTTTTGACCAGCCACAAACCGATAAAAGTAAGCAGGCCATTAAGAATAATCAGCTCCACTCCAATTCTGTAATCGGTGTAAGTGGTAACAGCTAAATTGATTAAGTAAGTAATAACCGGTGCTAAAAGCGTCACGGCAAGAATGGAATACTTTCTTGAAATCTGAAATTTGGTGAAAATTCCGAAGGCGAATAATCCTAAAAGAGGTCCATACGTGTATCCTGCAATTTCCATGATCAGATAAACGATTGATTTATCATTCATCGCCTTAAAAACCATAATCAGGATGAAAAAAACCACGGTGAAAGTTAAGTGAACTTTCATACGAAGGTGTTTTTTCTGTTTTTCTGTTCTGGTTTTATCTTCATTAAGGTTTAATAAATCTACACAATAAGAGCTTGTTACTGCTGTCAGAGCTCCATCCGCAGAAGGAAATAGTGCCGAAATCAATCCAATAATAAAAATAATAGAAATGAACATTGGAAAATGTCCCTGAAGCGATAAAGCCGGGAAGAGGTCGTCTCCCATAATATTTTTTATATTTCCTGCAGCATCTTTAAATCCGAAAATATTCGTTACTGTTTCAGATTTTGCCAGGCCATATTCTGCGCCATTCTGTAAAGCAAAAAGATAAAGTAAGCCGCCTAAAAACAGAAAGGCAAGATTGACAAAAAGAAGTGTGCCCGCAAATGTCAGCATATTCTTTTTAGAATTCTGAAGATTATCCACAGAAATATTTTTTTGCATCATTTCCTGATCCAGACCAGTCATTGCGATGGTAATGAAGATTCCCCCTAAAATGGTTTTAAGGAAGAAGGTCTTTGAATTGGGGTCAAAATTGATAAAATGAGTATAGTTTTTCTGTTCTAATATAGTGTAAGCTTCACCAAATGAAAGATTCAGATTAGATAAAATATAAATGATACAGGCAACCAGACTGATGATCATAAAAGAGGTCTGTAAGGTATCCGTAATTACAATCGTTTTCACGCCACCTTCAAAAGTATATAAAAGTACCATCAGCAAAAGAACAAGAGCAGTAACCCAAAAAGGAACCCCCAAACCTTCAAGCAAAAAGATCTGCAAGACATTCACTACCAGATATAACCTTGCCGTAGCACCGATCGCTCTGGAAATGATGAAAAATATTGAACCTATTTTATGAGCCTCTACATTAAATCTTTTGCCTAAATAAGTATAAATGGAAGTCAGATTCATTTTATAGTAGAGTGGAAGTAAAATGGCAGCAACGATAAAGTAGCCTATAAAAAAACCAATCACCATCATATAATACTCAAAACCTCCGAAAATATATTCACTACCGGTCATCTTTCCTACCGTGCCCGGAACTGAAATAAAAGTAACCCCACTAAGGCTGGTTCCTATCATGCCGAATGCCACGAGCCACCATTTACTTTTTTTATTACCAATAAAAAAAGACTGGTTATCAGAATTTCGGCTTGTGAAATAGGAAATCACCAGAAGGCCGATAAAATAAATAAATACAAATAGCAAAAGGATGGTTCCTGAATTCATGCTGAACTTTTAAATTTTAGCAAATATAGTTTTTTTCTGTTCTGCTAAAAAAAGAAAAAGCCTTTCAGGGATGAAACGCTGAAAGGCTTGTATTGTAAGGACAACAAGTAGGACTAGTTCACCAAAACATCCTGTAGCTCCTCACTTTTCTGAAAACTTGCTTTGGCAAACGGGCAGAGAGGGATGATCTTTTTGTTGTTTTTTCTTGCGAAATCTACTGCGGCCAGAAGCATTTCTTTTCCTACACCTTTTCCGTTGTAGGCTTCTTCTACCTCGGTATGATCAATGATGAATCTTTCTTCTCCAGCCCAGGTATACGTCATCATTCCTGCGCGTTTTCCGTCTATGAAAGCTTCAAAACTTCCGTGTTTCTCGTCGTTGTTTTGTTTTACTTCGGTCATATTATGAAAATTTGGTTAGTATTTCTATATCGTTAGTTAGTATTTTATGGACAGGACAGGCATCCGCGATGGTATGTAGTCTTTTCAGCTGTTCATCATCCAGAACACCGTCAAAGGTGATCTCTCTTTGGAATACCGCTCTTTTTGTCAAAGGATAATTTTCAAGCGCTACTTCCACATGAATGTTTTCCACATCCCATTCCTTTCTTTCGATGTACATTCTTAAAGTGGCTGCAGTGCAGCTTGCCAGAGAGGTCGCCAGAATTTCCATAGGATTGAAACCCTTATTCTGCCCGCCTTTATCGATGGGTTCGTCGGTAATGATCTGGTTTTCGCCGGCCGTTACCTTAGTATAATATTTTGTTTTTCCTAAACTTGCTTTTACGGTTACCGCCATGATTATTGTGTATTGAATTTATAACTTAATGCACCCGAAGGGCATTGGTCAATTTGGTTTTTAAGTTCTTCCGGACTTGCATTTTCAGCTTTTATCCAGGGTCTGTCTTTAGGATGGTAGACTTTGGGAAGCATTTTTACGCAAACAGCCGAGTGGATGCACTTGTGAGGCTGCCAGATGACAGTGATACTGCCGTTGGGATATTCGTGAGTTTCCATATCAATTTTCTTTTAATGATTTTTCGATTCTTCGGTCCGGAATCAGCCATATCAAAGCCACGATATAATAAAAACCTATGGCAATATAGGGATAAAAAAATGAAACTGCGATTCCGAGGATGTTAAATATAATCGAGATATACTCTTTAAACTTTGAATGAATAGCTTCTTTTAATCTGGAATTTTCGCCTTCGCACCTGATAATCTGGTTCTCTAAAATAGTGTAAGCCACCGCCGCCATGATCAGACATATCCCGTAGGCTGCCACCGGATTCTTTGCGAAATGCGTCGTCCCGATCCATTCTGTAGCGATAGGCATCAGCGAAAGCCAGAAGAGCAGATGAAGGTTAGCCCACAGGATGCTTCCATTAATCTTCTTTACAGCCTGAAAAAGATGATGATGATTATTCCAGTAGATTCCGACATAAATAAAGCTGAAAATATACGCAAGGATTCTGGGTACGATAGGCTTTAGGCTGGCCCAACTGCTCCCTTCCGGAACTTTCAGCTCCAGAACCATGATCGTAATGATGATGGCTAAAACACCGTCGCTAAAAGCTTCCAGTCTTCCTTTAGTCATTGGTTTTTACTTCATCTTTGAAGTGGATGATCTTATCTTTAAGCTCCTTCAGCAGATCAGGATTAATGATGCCACTTTCCATATCAAAATTTTCATAAAACTTAGGGAGCGAGAAAGTATCTTTGATATCGGCAGCGAATTGTGGGAAAAATGTCTTCGCTGTATTCATGACATTGCCGCCGCCATAACCTCCCGGAGAAGTACTCATCAGAAGCATAGGTTTGTTTTGAAATACCTTGACATTGATCCTTGAAGACCAGTCGAAGATATTTTTAAAGGCAGCACTGTACGATCTGTTATGCTCTGCGAGCGAGCAGATAATCACATCACATGCTTCTATTTCTTTTAAAAAGTTATGGGCTTCATCCGGAAATCCCTTTTTTTCAAGGTCTACAGAAAAAACAGGCATCGTGAAATCATTCAGATCAAGCAGATTGATTTCGTCATCCTGAAAATCTTTCAGAACAAATTTGACCAGTTCCCTGTTGATCGACGTAGAAGATGTACTTCCTGCAAATGCTAATATTTTCATGGTTTTGATTGTTTAAAGACTGTTATTTTCTATTTAAAACCGACTTGGGAAGGGGAACATATTCGTGTTCGTCGCCCGGAACTAAAGGAAATGCTTCATGATTCTGATCATTCCAGTTCACTTTAGCCTGATCGATCATTTCTTTATCCGAATTCACAAAATTCCAGAATATAAAACGTTCTTCATCAAAAGGTTCGCCACCGAAAAGATAAACTGTGCCGTTTTCACTCATTTCGAATTCGCAAAGCCTGGTATCTTTGGCAATCATCAGCTGTTTAGAGCCGTAAGAATTTCCATCCGTGGAAACCGTCCCGTCAAGGACATACATCGCGGCTTCACCATAAAGATCCTTTCCGATGCTTATTTTTTTCGCTTCTTTGGTTTTGATCTCGATGAAAAATAATTTGCTATGAACCGGAACTGCAGATTTTCTTCCGAAAGCTTCTCCGGCAATCAGTTTATATTGAATACCGTCTTCTTCCCATACCGGAATTTCATCCGCTTCAATGTGATGAAAAGTAGGTTCAGTCTGTTCCAGATGTTTTGGAAGACCTACCCAGATTTGAAATCCGTGAAGTCTTTTATCGCTGTGTCTTAAATATTCAGGAGTCCTCTCCGAGTGCACTACGCCTTTTCCGGCAGTCATCCAGTTCACCGCTCCCGGTTTTATTTCAACCGCACTTCCAATGCTGTCTCTGTGAAAAATAGATCCTTCCAAAAGGTAAGTTAAGGTGGATAATCCGATATGCGGATGTGGTGGAACATCAAGATTCTGGTAATCTTTCAATTCTGAAGGTCCCATATGATCGATGAAAACAAAAGGTCCGACTGCTCTTTTTTCACGGAAGGGAAGAAGTCTTCCTACCAGAAAATTTCCTATATCTGCCGCTTTTTCTTCTATGATAAGTCCGATATTTGACATAACTAAATAATGTTTTTGAATTCTGTTTTAAGTGAGTAGAGTAGATCTTTGAATGCAGGATTAAAGTTTGTCGTATCCTTCAAATTTTTCATCAACAATACGTTTCCACTCCGAATGCTTCTTGATGTAGGCAAAAACATAAGGACAGAACGGAAGAAGTTTTTTATCATGTTCTTCAATATAAGCTAATGTTTTCTCTACAACAGCAACAGCAGCACCGGTTCCTGCCAGCTCAGGCTCTGCTTCGGTATGAACCAAAGCGATCTGATGGCCCATTTCACGATAGTCAATCAATGCATAATGTCCGTTGATTTCTATTTCAAATCTTTTTTCTGCTTTGACAAGAGGAATATTTTCGAATTCGGGTTTCATAAATTTTTGTATTCTAAGTAGGTTGGAGGATCGCAAAGACGTATAGTAGTGTTAGAACTGTGAGTCTTTGCGTTTCACTCAACATAAGTATATAAAGTTAGTAAAAAAGGAATAATGTAAGATTAAGATAAATTTAATTCTTTAATCTTCAAGATAACCGAACTTTCCGGTATTATAATCTTCAAAAGCCTGCATGATCTCTTCTCTGGAATTCATGACGAAAGGTCCGTGAGGATAAATCGGTTCATTGATAGGTTCTCCGCTGATGATCAATACGATTGAATCTTCATCAGCTTCAATGCTGAAGGTTTCGCCTTCGTTTTTAAATAAAACAAGGTGATCTGCTGCTGCTTTTTCTTCTCCATTGACCATAATGCTTCCTTCAATAACCAATGCAGCCGTATTAAAATGGGGCGGAAAGCTAAAATCAGCTTTTCCACCTGATTTCAGCTTTGCATTCATCATATTCAAGGGAGTGAAAGTTTCCGCCGGACCTTTGTGTCCGTTGTATTCTCCTGCAATAATTTCTATAAGACCGTTTTCGCCCAAATCAACACGTTCCATAGAAGAATTTTCTATAGCCTGGTATTTTGGGCAGCTCATTTTATCTTTAGCGGGCAGATTAACCCAGAGCTGGACCATCTGGAAAATTCCGCCTTTTTTAGACCATTCGGTTTCGTGATATTCTTTGTGAAGAACTCCTTTTGCAGCAGTCATCCACTGTACATCACCTTCCCCGATAATTCCTCCTCCTCCGGCGCTATCATGATGTTCTACTTTACCCTGATAAGCTATCGTTACAGTCTCAAAACCTCTGTGTGGATGAACGCCTACACCTCTCGGTATTTCTGAGCCATTGAAATGAAATTTTGAATTATAATCAAGCATAATGAACGGGTCCATTCTTTTCATGTCCAATCCCTGTATCCCTGGTATGAAATTATGAACTCTAAAACCATCCCCTACAAAATGGGCCGGTTTTGGAGCTACTATAATTTCTATTTTTTTTGCTGTCATAATATTGTGAATTTATATAACAAAAATACAGCAGCAAGAAATCAGTCACATTGATCTGTGTTAAGTTCGGTAAAGGTGAAAAAATAGAAGGAATAAGACTGGGAATTAATCCTCCTTAGATTTCATATTCTTTCCATCTGAAATATGAAGTCTTCTGAAAACAAAACCTGAGATAATAGTTAATATTCCCACGGTAAGAAAAGTGTAGCGGAAGGCATTGTGGATTTCACCTTCAATAAAGTCTGAATTTTCAAATAATTTTAAAACAATAAGCCCAAAAGCAATTCCAAATCCGATGGCCAGCTGCTGATTAACAGATATCAGTGAATTTCCGCTGCTGGTCTGGAAGTTTCTCAGATCTGCAATAGAAATGGTATTCATCGAAGTAAACTGGATTGAGTTGAAAAAACCCAGTATGGCAATAATGGGAACAAACCAGTATAAAGAAGTGTGAATATTGGGGATAGCCAGAAGGCAGATCAGGGTTCCGATGATGAAGGTATTCACCATTAAAGTCTGCCGGTAACCATACCGATCTAAAATTTTAATAACGGATGACTTTCCGAATATGGCGGTCAGAGCCATCGGAGCAATAATCCATCCGGAAGTTACTGCCGACTGTTTATAGGCAATCTGAATCATTAGCGGAAGCAATAAAGGAACAGAACTGATCCCTAGTCTGGTAGCCAGGTTTCCTACGATCCCTACACGAAATGTTCTTACCTGAAACAGATCTAACGGAAAAATAGGATTTCCACCCCGTCTTGCATGTTTGTAATAATAATACAGAAATAAGAAGCCGAGAATAAAAACAAAAAGTACCGGACTTATATTCTGCATATCTCCGAAAAGTTCCAGTGAAATGGACAACAGAAGGGATGCAGCGGCAAAAATGAGAAATCCTTTTAAATCGAAATCAACATCGGTAGATTTGTAATCGGGCATATATTTCAGTCCCAGGATCATTCCTAACACTCCAATCGGAATATTAATCAGGAAAATCCAGTGCCATGAAAGGTAGTCTACCATATAGCCACCAACCAAGGGGCCGAGTACAGGTCCAATCAATGCAGGAATAATGGCGAAGTTCATCGCTTTCAGAAGTTCGCTTTTGTCAAAAGTCTTGATTAATGCAAGTTTTCCAACAGGGGTCATCAAACTTCCCCCGACACCCTGAATGACCCTTGAAATTACCAGATGGGTGAGATTTTGTGACATGGAACAGAAGAGCGAACCTATGCTGAAAAGAATCAGGGCAAAAATAAATACTTTTTTAGTTCCAAAGCGGTCTGCCAGAAAACCGCTGGCAGGCATGAAAACCGCCAGTGTCAGAACATAGCTGATGATAGCATTCTGCATATTGAGTGGAGATTCATGAAGGTCCCTGGCAATAGAGGGCAGTGAGGTATTCAGAATCGTGGAATCCAGCATCTGCATAAAAATAGCAGTGGCCAGAATGAATGGAAGTATTTTTTTTACAGAGGTTTGTTGCGGGCTTGTTTCTGTCATTCGTTGTAGACTGGAAATCGTTAGACTTCCAGATTTATTTATGGGTAAGAAATTACTGTTTTTCAACAGTCTGATTCTTAGATGAAGAATTTAGTATAAAATTAAAAAAGTCCTGTGAATTTTCACAAGACTTTTCAATTTATTTTCTAGGTTTTTCTACTCCTTTCCATTCGTTGCCGGCTTTTCTGTACTGGCTTAAGATGAACGTTTTGAAATCTTTTGTTTTATACTCGATGTTATCAGTGTTCTGTTCGAACGGCATGATGTAATAATAATCGATATCCGTTTTGTCTGATTTGTTCCCTTTTTTCACAGTAGGAACATATTTTGAGAACTTATAGCCTGGAAGGTATTGTTTTAATCTTACGTAAAAATCTTTGTCTTCTTTTTCGTTAGGAATGATATCTACAATGTTTAAATCGTCTTTTTTCTTATCGATCCATAGATAATATGTTTTTTCTTCTCCCAGATTTCTGTTTAAAGAGTTGAAGGCAAACAATTCTTTCGGAACCAGTTCCTTAATCTTTTCAGGATCTACTTTTGTATAGAACTGTCCTTTGGATGGGTCTACATAGGTTTCAAGATTGTACATTAAAACCGAATTGTTTTCGAATTTTTTGTTCTTAAAATATTGATTTAAAGATAATTCAGCAGTGGCTCTTAGTTCTTTTCCTCTGTCATCTAATTTTTTGGTAGGATTCTGAGGATTTACTTTTTTCACGAACTCATATAAAACAATTGGTTTTATATCTTTAAGGTGAGGATACGTTTTAAGCTGCTCAGCTTTTACCAGCCAGTAGAACTGCTGATAATAGTCATCCTTATCCTGATCTTTTACAGTCTTATAAGATAAAGCAAGCTTTTTTGAATTTAAGTATTTGCCATATTTTCCCTGTCCGAAAGCAAAACTGATGGATAGTAAGGCAAATAAAACAGTAAGATTTCTTCTCATTTTTTTATAATTGATATTTTCGTTGTCCAAATATAATTATTTCTGTGATATTATTTTTGATTGTCAGTTAAATTATATTATATTATTAACGTTTATTCAAAAGAAAATCCTGTATGGCTACAGGATTGATAAAATTTTTAGCTTTAGAAACGAAAGATTAGAAGTTATACGGAAAATGTTAGAGATGAGATTTCAGAATTGACATGTTACCTGTCACGCATCATTTATGCCTCACTTCCATATGACGTTTCATGCACTTTTACCGCTCTTCCGCTTGGATCATTCATTTTTTTGAAAGCTTCATCCCATTCCAGAGCAATAGGAGTGGAGCAAGCTACTGAAGGTACTGATGGAACTGTTGCTGCTGCTGTTTCACTTGGGAAATGAGTTTCGAAAATGGTTCTGTAACGGTATTCTTCTTTGTTTTGAGGGGTGTTGAGCGGGAACCTGAATCTCGCGTTGGTCATCATTTCATCAGTGACTTCTTTTTCAGCAACCTCTTTTAAGGTATCGATCCATGAATAGCCTACACCGTCTGAAAACTGTTCTTTCTGTCTCCATACAATGGATTCCGGAAGGATATCTTCAAAAGCTTTTCTTAAGACCCATTTTTCGATTTTTCCTTCTGAAACGTTGATCATTTTATCCTTTGGATTAACGTTCATGGCAATGTCCATGAATTCTTTATCAAGGAAAGGAACCCTTCCTTCAATTCCCCAGCTCATCAATGCTTTGTTAGCTCTTAAACAGTCATATAAATGAAGTTTACCTAATTTTCTTACTGTTTCATCATGGAATTCTTTCGCATTGGGAGCCTTATGAAAATATAAGTATCCTCCGAACAGTTCATCTGAACCTTCTCCGGAAAGAACCATTTTGATCCCCATAGATTTGATCACTCTTGCCAAAAGGTACATCGGGGTAGATGCTCTAATGGTGGTTACATCATAAGTTTCGAGGTGGTAAATCACATCCCGTACGGCATCCAGCCCTTCCTGAACGGTGAAATTAACTTCATGATGAACGGATCCGATATGGTCGGCTGCTTTTCTTGCCGCTGCCAGGTCAGGAGATCCTACGAGTCCTACGGCAAAACTGTGAAGTCTTGGATACCATGCTTCCTGGGTGTCTCCACTTTCAACTCTTTGTCTTGCAAATTTTGCAGTAACCGCTGAAATCACAGATGAATCCAATCCTCCGGAAAGAAGAACGCCATAAGGAACGTCGCTCATCAGCTGTCTGTGAACGGCATCTTCAAGGCCTTTTCTTATTTTTGAAATATCGGTTTCATGATCTTGTACGTTGTCAAAGTTTTCCCAGTCTCTTTTATACCATTGCTGAAGCTCAGATCCGTCAGGACTGTATAAAAGATGTCCGGGAAGGAAGGTTTCAATGGTTTTACAGATTCCCTCCAGTGCTTTTAATTCAGAAGCCACATAGAAGTTTCCGTTTTTATCCCATCCCTGATAAAGAGGGCAGATACCCATATGGTCACGGGCGATCAGATAAATTCCTTTTTCTATATCGTAAAGAGCAAATGCAAAAATTCCGTTAAGCTTTTCAAGGAAGTCTTTTCCATATTTTCTGTACAATGCCAGAATCACTTCACAATCCGACTGAGTCTGGAATTCGAAATCGGGAAATTCTTCTTTTAATTCTCTATGGTTATAGATTTCTCCGTTTACCGCCAAAACTACTTTTTCGTCTTTGGTAAATAAAGGCTGTTTTCCTGAAGTAGGATCTACGATTGCCAGTCTCTCGTGAGAGAATACGACTTTGTCATCCTGAAATACACCGCTCCAGTCCGGGCCCCGGTGACGGATTTTTTTTGACATTTCTAAAACCTGAGGTCTTAATATTTCGGTTTTTTGTTTGGCATCAAACAAACATACTATTCCACACATATTGTTACTTATTTGAAGCAAAATTAGCTTTGATGTTTAAAAATAACAATAAAAAATAAATAAAAGTTAATATTTTTAACTTAACAATTTATTTTATAGAATAATATTAACTATTTGAGCCGATAATCACATATTTAATTAATTTTTTTCGCCGGGCAATAAAAGCATTTATTATTCTATACAAAATTAAAATGAAATAATTAATAATATATGGTAATTTATTATATGAATTTTAGCCCTTACTTTGTCGCTCGAAATAATTTTTTTTCATCATTTGTGTTTTTACCTTCTTGCAATTCTCTTTGCAAGAAGGTTTTGTTTTATTGGGACCCAAGCAAAACTCCTGAGACATTCCACGAACTGAAACTCGTGCCTTCTGCGGCTCCCTGAGGGATCTTCACATGTAGAGTATGTTTTCCTGCTTTCAGGTCTCCAAGAGGAATGAAATTAGGATTGGTAACGGTCCCCGGACACCAGTTGGATCTGCTGAGGTCTGATGAAGAAAGTCCATCCGGAAAGTTACCCGATGCAGGATTGTACAATCGATAAGAACCGCAGTCTGACCTCCAGGGAATAAAAGAAAATGTCATTTTGCCATCTAACAGTATAGAATTAATTTTAGGAACGAATTCATCACCGTTTTCCCAGCCTCCATGTCCCGTGGTAATATATCTGAGCTGAGCATTTTTCAGGTCTTTTTTCAATGTAAATTCTACAAAAAGACCTTTATCCTGATCGAACATCGTTGAATAATCCTGACCCGCCATTTCCATAATATTTAAGGTATTGAAAAGAGGAATTGCCATATTGTTTTTGTAAACAGTCTGGTCACTTTTATGGATCGTGATCTCAAGGCTTACTTTATGACCGCCTTTATCGTAATTCCCGATGAAAGCTCCTACCCAGAGTTCTTTGTCGGAAAGAGAAGGTTTAAGTTCTGTAATATCCTGACGGTACGGGCTAATGGTCTGCCAGTCTTTTCCTTTTAATTGGATATGATTGAATTTTTGAATTCCGAAAGCGGTAAAAAAACGCATCATTTCTATAGCGGGACTGTAATTTTCAGTTGTTGTTACCCCATAATATTGTTTTCCGTTTCCATTCTCATAAACAGGGAGTGTTTTTGCACCTTTTTCCAGTCCGTCAAAGAAAGAAGAAGCTTTGTCTTGAGGAATAAAAAACACAGTTCCGGTTCTGTCGTAGGCATCACCGTTGGATTGTTGTTTAACTTCAACAAAAATATTTTCACCTTCTTTGATCGCAGGAAATTTTATTTTTTTCAGGATAATGGTTCCGTTAGCATATTTTCTAACGTTTTCATTTGATTTTGATTCATCAGAAAAATTGATCGTTTCATTTTCGAAAACCTTTAATGTGGTAAAACGGCTTTTCCAAAGAAGATCTTTATATCCTGAAAGATCGGTAGACTGTACTGAACCTTTTATGATAGAATCAATATCCGTTTTTTTTATTTTCTTGATAGAACTGGCAGTGATCAGTGAATTTTTATTTCTTTCAATCTCTAAAACAAAGCCTAGATTTTGCCCTAAAACAGAGGGGCCACCATTGATTTTTAAGTCATTGGTATACCAAATTTCTATCGTATTTGAATTGATTTTTGTGATTGCTTTCTTACAATGATAGCCTAAGATTCTTTTTGTTTCATTCGTTAATTCAAAGGTCTGTTTTCCTATAGATTCTGCATCCGAAGATGAGATGATGTCTCCAGGCTTCAGGAAAGCGTAAGAAACCACAGTATTAGACGGTTTTTCTATTTTGGTGATCTCAAACGGATAATCACTTTTCTGTTCCCTGATCGCATTACTAAGGATGAAATTTTCTTTGCTATCTGCCCAGACAAGAGTAGGGGACTGCTCTGTAAGAACTTTTCCGTTGTAAGAGCTGGTGTATAGGATCTCATAGGTCTGTGCATACGCAAGACCGCATAAGAATAATGCAAAGAAGTTGAATAGCGTTTTTATATACATAGGTACAGGTTTTCTGCAAAGATACTATCTATGATCAGTTTTCAGAGCTTTAAAAGCTTTTACTATTATAAGTAGGGATTAGTATCCTGGATGTTACAGACGGGTTTATACTATTTTCAAAAACTTATATTTTATGGGAATTTTCAACAAAAAAAGCTGCCCTGAAATAGAGCAGCTGTATATTTTTATATCGATGTTGTATTAAGAAACTCTTTCGATCAACGCCATGTAGAATCCATCATAACCCTGACTAGGCATTACTTTGTCATCTTTAACCATTTTGTATCCCGGGTTGCTTTTCAAAAATTCTTCTACCTGTAAATTATTTTCAGAGGGTAAGATCGAACATGTCGCGTAGACCATTTTTCCGCCTACCTTAAGCATTTTGGAATAATCCTGAAGGATTTGCTGCTGCTCTTTTTTGATTCTGTCGATAAAGTCCTGATCAATTTTCCACTTACTGTCCGGATTTCTCTTAAGAACACCAAGTCCTGAACATGGTGCATCAATAAGAAGTCTGTCTACTTTATCATGAAGACGCTTGATCACTTTGTTATCAGAGATCATACGGGTTTCGATATTATGGGCTCCTGCTCTCTTGGCACGACGTTTCAATTCGGCCAGTTTCCGTTCAAAAATATCTAAAGCTACGATCTGACCTTTATTTCCCATCAACGCAGCTAAGTGAAGTGTTTTCCCTCCTGCACCAGCACACGCATCTACCACTCTCTGGCCTTCTTTTACATCCAGGAAATATCCGATTTTCTGTGAAGAAGCATCCTGAACCTCAAATAAACCTTCTTTGAAAGCTGTGGTAAGAAAAACATTCTTCTTTTCCTCAAGCTGGACAGCGTCTGGATAATTTCTTACCGTGTATGCTACTACACCTTCGTCTGAAAGGTCAGAAATAAGCTCTTTAGGAGTTGTTTTTAAGCTGTTTGCTCTTAGCACCGTTGGAGCCTGCTCATTTAAAGCGTGCATTTCTTTTTCCCAACCCGGTCCTAATTCTTTTTCTAAAGTTTCAGCCAACCAATCAGGAATAGAATGTTCAATGGCTTTCGTAGGAACGGTATTCTTTTTAAGTTTGGTAAGAATGTCAGCGATCTTGATTCCGTCGAATTCTTCAAACTTTTTATAATTGGTCTTGCTCCAAAGCAGGTACGCCATCATCAGTTTATAGATGTTGGTAGGTTTTACCCCCTCACCCATATAGTATTCAAGACGTTTTTTCCAGCGGATAATATTATAGAAAATCTCAGAAACAACGGCTCTGTCCTGGCTTCCCCATTTTCTGTGGGCTTTTAAAAGTCTTTCGATGACCTTATCGGCGTATTTATTTTTCTCGAAAAATGTTTCCTGTAAAGCATCGTGAATTCCGATCGCTAAGTTTCTGTGAATAAGTTCCATAAATTTGCTTCGCTGTTTGAATTTGCAAAAGTACGAATTATAGTTGAGAGTTAAGAATTGGGTTGAGGAGTTTGAGAATAGTAGGGTGTTGGGGTTTTGGAATCTGTCAGTTGGAAAGGAGTTGCTTGTTGACCGTTGCTTGTTCGTAATAGTTAAGCTTAATTTCACTTGAAAGACAAAATTCACCATTGACGGTTTCAAATATTCGTGTCAATCTGATGTGTGAAATTCCGGTTCTTGCATCTTTTTTCTTATATCTGCCATTCACTCTTCATTTGCGAAACAAAATTCACCATTGCCCTCTTTTCCTCACAGTCTGATGTCTTGTGTCTGAAATCTGAAGTCTCAAATTTCCCTTTATCCCAAAAATCTTACCTTTGCAAAAATCAAAAATATGAGTGATACTGTACTTTGTCCGAAATGCAGCTCTGAATTTACTTATCCGAGCGATAATATGATGACCTGCTCTCAATGTTTTTATGAGTGGAATCCTGAAGAAACGTCTGCTGAAGCATCTAATGACGGAAAAATCCTGGACTCAAACGGGAATGAGCTTCTGGATGGGGATTCTGTGGTTGTTATTAAAGACCTGCCTGTAAAAGGAGCTCCAAAACCTGTAAAAGCAGGAACTAAAGTGAAAAATATCCGTTTAAGACCGGATAGTGATCATAATATCGACTGTAAAATTGATGGTTTCGGTTCTATGGCTTTGAAATCAGAATTTGTAAAGAAAGCTTAAGTCCTTGGGCAATCGCCTTAGTGAAGTTGATATTGCTTACGGTCATTAATAAAGAAAGGAAAAGATTGGACAGTGTAATCTTTCAAAGACTTAATTGCAGGGATGTGCTAATGTCCGTCTTAGGGCAGAAAGAGAATTAACCAAAAATTTCCTTATGCTGTGGAAGTACAAATGTAAGAAAAAGTTTTAAACAGCTTCTTATATTTGTACTTTTTTTTATCCAGATATTCGTAATAAGTGTAAGTGAATGTAGGAGTTACGTATTTTAAATTGTAAGTTTTAGTCAATGGTAAAGGGGTTCTCCGGAGGTGAATATCTCTGCTTAAACCAATGAAATTTTAATAGTTCCTTCCACCTTTTCGTCTGTATACACGATAAGTTCTTTGTTGTGTACTTTGATCTTGTTCCAGTAATGGTTTCCTGCAAATCTGCTTTCAAGAAGTTCGGCATCAATACCATCGTCGGAAATTTTTATTTCTTTAGGATAGTATGAAAATTTAGACAGTTGAAATGCGGTCTTTTCTTCTTCACTGAAAATATTAACTTCTCCAAAAAGTTTGGCTACATAAGAATTATAAGGATGCCTGTAGGTTTCTTCCGGGCTGTCGTTCTGAATCAGTCTTCCCTCTTTTAAAATAACAATCTGATCCAGCCATGGCATAATATCCTGAAGTTCATGGGTTGAAATGATTAGGGAAATCTGATGCTGTTTCACATATCTGAAAAGTCTTTCACGAAGTTCTATTTTTCTCGGAAAATCCAGATTGCTGAAAGGTTCATCTAAAATGAGCAGTTTGGGTAATACCGAAAGGGCTCTGGCAATGGCCACTCTTTGCTGCTGACCTCCACTTAAATATTTAGGAAGGGTATTGGCAAATTCCTGAAGCCCTACCACTTCCAGAAGTTCCATGACCGTTTCTTTTTTTTTGGCTAGATTGATATTAGATATGAATTTTCCTACATTTTCGGCAACCGTTGCATAAGGCATCAGGTCAAAATTCTGAGCTACCAGTTTCATTTCAGCTTCTCCGGGAACAAGATTTCCTTTGGGTCCCAAAAGCTTCGTTCCGTTAAAAACAATTTCACCGCTTTCCCAGTCGAGGAGGCCATAGATAAGGTTCAGCATGGTAGATTTTCCACATCCGCTTTCTCCCGCCAGTGCAATGATTCTGCCTTCCTCAAAACCCAGATTAAGGTTCTGAAACAGGGGATTATCTTTGTTGTGGGAAAAATATAAATTGTTTATTTCTAAAAGCATAATACAAATGTAAGGTTTTTATGAAAAAATAAAATTTTTTATTATATTAGCAGAAGTAATAAAAATATATCAAAAATGAGAAAAAAGCTGTTTTCTTTAGCTATTCCTGCTTTATTTGTGGCAGCGGTAATGGTTTCTTGCAAAAAAGACAAACCTGTTACCAGCGAAAGCAATGAAGTAACGACTACAAAAGACGGGAACCAGTATACACTGGATACACTGAACAGTAAAGTGGAGTGGAAAGGATATAAAATATTCAAGTCTGAAAGCACCAGCCATTTCGGAACGATTAAGTTTGAAAGTGGTGATGTGACGGTAAAAGAAGGAAAACTTGAAAGCGGAAAATTTGTTGCTGATATGGGTTCTTTAACGTCTGAAGATTTAAAAAATGATGCTGAGCAGTTAGGTAAATTAAATGGTCATCTTAAAAGTGGTGATTTCTTTGAAGTAGAAAAATTTCCTACCGCTTCTTTTGAAATTACAAAAGTGACCCCGGCTACAGAAGGAGATTACAATACCCTTCTTGATGGTAATTTAACGATCAAAGGCATTTCAAAACCGGTTCAGTTTAAGGCTAATGTTTCTGTAAAAGATGGAGAAGTAAGTGTGGCTACTGAGCCTAAGGATATTAAGAGAGAAGAGTTTGGCGTAAAGTTCCAGGCTCCTGCTGCCAACGGGGTGATCAAGGATGAGGTGACTCTTCAGATCAACGTTAAAGCTTTAGAAAAGAAATAATTTTTTTATTTAAGTGAAATAAGTGATTGAAGTCTGCCTCCCATAAAGGGGCAGATTTTTTTATCACAGATTCATTATTAAACTTAAAAAACGTATTTTTGCAAAACATTTTGAAAGGGTAAAACAATGATAGAAAAGATAGAAGAACTACTTACCGAAGTAAACAGCTTCAATGCTACGTCTAAAGAAGAAATTGAAAACTTCCGAATTAAGTATAATGGTAAAAAAGGTGTTCTGAATGATTTTTTTGAAAAATTTAAAGAAGTACCAAACGACCAGAAAAAGGAATTCGGACAAAAGATCAATTCTTTGAAACAGGCGGTAGCAGGAAAATTGGAGAATCTGAAAGATTCTTCCCAGTCTGCTATTATCACAGAAAAAGAAGATCTTACAAGACCGGCTTTTCCTTTGGATCTTGGGTCCAGACACCCGATCAATCTGGTGAAAAACAGGATTATTGAAATTTTCAAATCAATAGGTTTTGCCGTAGCCGACGGTCCTGAGATAGAAGACGACTGGCACAACTTTACCGCTCTTAATCTTCCTGAGTACCATCCGGCAAGAGATATGCAGGATACTTTCTTTATTGAACAGAACCCTGATATCCTTTTAAGAACGCATACGTCTTCTGTACAGATTCGTTATATGGAAGAAAATCAGCCGCCGATCAGAATTCTTTCTCCGGGAAGAGTATTCAGAAATGAGGCGATCTCTTCACGTTCCCACTGTATATTTCATCAGATCGAAGGATTATATATTGATGAGAATGTAAGTTTTGCAGATCTTAAGCAGACCATTCAGTTCTTTACTACTGAACTTTTCGGAAAATCCAAGATCAGAATGAGACCTTCTTATTTCCCTTTTACAGAGCCTAGCGCTGAAATAGATGTCTATTGGGGATTAAATTCTGAAACTGATTACAGAATCACAAAAGGAACAGGTTGGCTTGAAATCATGGGATGTGGAATGGTAGATCCTGCCGTACTGAAAAATGTGAATATCGATGCTGAAAAATATTCAGGATATGCTTTCGGAATGGGTATTGAAAGAATCACAATGCTTCTTTACCAGATGAGCGATATCAGAATGTTCTTCGAAAATGATATCAGAACTTTAGAACAGTTTAAATCACTATAAAAAATAAACCTCCGGAAAATCCGGAGGTTTTTGTTTTTAATTACTGACCTAAGAAACAAAACGTAATTAAAAACAATTCTATTGAAAAATTTACAACGTGTATTGTCTTGTTTGTAGTGACATAAAACGATCATGTAAAGCCATGTTATTTAGTATGTCTGCTGTTATTAATAAGACAATCAATCAGGACAATATATTACACCGGGAAATAAAAAAATGCTAACAAATTTTTGCTAGCATTTTTTTTAAGTTAAAAAGACTGATCATCTGCTTTTTACTTAAGATATTTTAAAGGGTATTTTACATTTTTAAGATCATCGATACTCGCTTTTAATGATCCTACAGCCAGTTCAGCCTGCAAAAGCATTGGAATATGATTGGCATCATTGGTCACCCACATCGTTACTCCTTCTTTTTCCTTAAAAACTCTTCCGCTTTTTACAGAAGGGATAATCTTCAGACAATTGATGGTTCCGAATTTAGTTTTCAGATCTTCCATTCCTGTTACTTTCAGTTGAAACGGAAACATCTCATCGTCAATCCATACATTCATGTTGATCACGGTTCCTACTTTCAGTTCACTGGTACTTTTGCTTCTCAGGTAATAGAAGCAGGAAAGCATATCCTGAACTCCTTTTACCGATTTAATCACCTTTGAACCATTGGCTGGTGTTTTTTTATCAGTTAATATCAGTGTATGGTTATCGTGATTGAAAACCGTCTCAAAATGCTGGCGATAGCTGCCTTCCCGTACATTTCGAACATAAAAGCTTGGAAGGCCGGTGTCTGTATTGATGAAGCTTTCATATAAATCTTCTACTTTAAAGAAGGCTTTGACTGCGCCTGTAGTCTTTCCCGTTCCTTTCACATAGAGATGAGGAGCCCCCATATAGGTGGTTTTTTTGGTTGTAAGATTGGCGGTTCCGGCGTTCAGGATTCCATAGTGAATTCTGAATGTAATAGATTCACCATCAGCAATATTATCGATCTGAGCGTAACTCAGCAGGAACGTAAATATTGCAAAAAAACTCAAAATTTTCTTCATGATATGACATTTAACAAAAACACTGCCAAATTTAAGATTCTTATGTATTGACCAGGATTTGATAAATCTCAGGTTTTTATTTAGAATCAATTAAATAGGCTTCGCATTAAAATTAGTAAATTTGCAGTTACATGTATAATTAAATTATCTTTTTATTATGATAACCACTGATATATTGATCATAGGAGCCGGACCTACCGGGCTTTTTGCTGTTTTTGAAGCAGGTTTATTAAAAATGAAGTGTCACATTATTGATGCACTTCCACAGCCAGGAGGACAGCTAGCTGAGCTTTATCCTAAAAAACCTATTTTCGATATTCCGGGATATCCTTCTGTGAATGCAGGAGAATTAGTTGATAATTTGATGGAGCAGATCAAGCAGTTCCAGCCGGGATTCACTTTGGGAGAAACAGCCGTTTCGTATACAAAGGTAGATGATGAGTGGTTTGAGGTCATCACCAACAAAGGAACTGTTCACCGATGTAAAGCGATTGCTATTGCAGGTGGATTGGGAACTTTTGAACCCAGAAAGCCTACTTTCGAAAATGTAGCTGCTTACGAGGAGAAAGGTCTTGAGTACTTTGTTAAAGAACCTGAACATTTCAGAAACAAAAAAGTAGTGATCGCCGGAGGAGGAGATTCTGCACTGGACTGGAGTGTTTTTCTTTCTAATGTTGCCAGTGAAGTAACTTTAATCCACAGAAGAAACGAATTCAGAGGAGCTTTGGATTCAGTGGAAAAAGTTCAGGATCTTAAAAATCAGGGGAAAATTAAATTAATTACGCCTGCTGAAGTTACCGGAATCAAAGGGGACGGGAAAGTTGAAGCCATTACAGTAGAAATTGAAGGACAGGAAGCATTCGATATTGAAACGGATTATTTCATTCCTTTATTCGGACTGACTCCAAAATTGGGCGAGATCGGAAACTGGGGACTGAATATCGAGAAAAATGCAATTGTGGTTAACAATGCACTTGATTATCAAACGAACATCGACGGAATCTATGCTATTGGTGACATCAATACGTATCCTGGAAAACTGAAGCTGATTCTTTGTGGTTTCCACGAAGCAACTTTGATGTGTCAGAGTGTTTACAACAGGCTGAATCCAGGGAAGAAATTTGTACTTAAATATACGACCGTAAGCGGTGTAGACGGATTTGACGGTAGCCGTAAAGAAGCAGAAAAGGCAGTTGTGAAAAAAATTGACTAATTTTGCATTATTATGTCAGATATTAATATAAAGATCACCGATCGGGAGGGGATCACCCATGATGTTGTAGCACCTACAGATATGTCTATGAACCTGATGGAGATCATCCGTTCTTATGAATTGGCGGAAGAGGGAACCATTGGAGTTTGTGGAGGAATGGCGATGTGCGCCTCATGTCAGGTATATGTGATCACTGATCCGGGCCTTGAGCCGATGGGCGATGAAGAAGATGCGATGCTTGCGGAAGCTTACCATGTAAAAGAAAACAGCAGACTGGGATGCCAGCTGCATATGATGGATGCTATGGAAGGTCTTGAAGTAGCCATTGCTCCTTATCCTTAGAAAATATTTAATTTAAGTTTTAAGTTAATATAAAAACCTCCCGAAGATTTTCTTCGGGAGGTTTTGTATTCAAAAAGAAAGAATTTTATTATAGAAATAGGGAAAATTTGTTCTAATCTTTTTATAAAAAAACCAGCAGGATACCTGCTGATTCACGACTAATATGATTAAAATGGACAAAAGTATTTATGAGACAAGTAGTTTTTTCCATTTTGAAATAGTATTTCTACTCATTTTGAAGTGGTGGGCTACCTGTGTGTTGTTCAAATTGTTTTTTTTCTGATAATCTAAAATATACAGTATTGTTTCTTTATTATAAGATCTGTGTTTCTGGTTTTCTATACTGCCGTTTGTAATTGGACCAAAAATAATGGTATTAAGTTTTATGATATCCATTAAAGAAAGTATCCCTTTTTTATTGAGAATATTCCTAGAGAGCAACTCTTTTTCAGGATATTTCATACTGATCATATCGCGATAGATTTTTGCATAATCTGGAGTTGAATTTTTCATAAATGTAGAAATTGGTGTCTGTTAATTATATTTATCTAGCCACTTGTATAAAGTGGTTTTGGGTATTTTATATTCTTCTACCACTTGTTTTTTTGTTTTTTGACCTGAATTGATAAGCTCTAATAAAAATTCTATCATCTCTTTGGTATAAAGGTTTTTTTTGAATTGAGGTAAAGATGATTGCCTATCCTTATTTTTTATATATTCACGAGATGGAGGCGAATATAATATCAGGTGCTGGGAATAGATTCTAAAAAAATCATATTCAAGTAATTTGCTCCATTTCAATAGAATATCCGACTCCAAACTTTTATACTCATACATCTGTTCAATTTCAGATGATGTACGGTTAAAGAAATTACATATTCGGGTGATATCCATTTCCTTTGTGTGTACACATTCCAAGATTATCTTTCCTATGTGGATGTTTTTGAAAATCATTCAAATTGATGAATTATCTATTATCTGGGAAGGAAAATGATAGAATAGGACACATTTGAGCTAGAATTTGTTGTGTCTGTAAAATCAATTAGCCAAGTTGGATTTGTGCCGCCACTGGAATACATGATATATGAAGCCGCATCACCACCTTGCTTTTGATTTTGAATAATAACCGGAATGAAATTAGAAAATGAAACTCCAGTTGAAAGTGGACTGTCTACAACTCTTGTAGTACCAGACAGTGGGCTGGGTGATACGGCAGTTCTATATCCTAAAGTGCCATCTGTTTTTGCTACGATATTGTAAATATAGTCGCTCACATTAATACCGTTGGATAATTGCCTAATACGTAGATTTCCATTTATATCAAGTTTTTCTGTAGCTGCTAAAGTACTGTAATCACCTATAGCAACGTTTCCATTTTGATAGATGTTTTGTGTATTTGAATTAGCTTTTGCCGTTCCTCCCGTCACCTGCCAGGGCTCTAAAGCAGCAATTTCATTTTTATTAGGTATTTTCTGCCATACGTTCGCTGTACTATCAAAATAATAGTATCCGGTCTGTGTAACATTAATCCTCTGGGAGCTCGCATTTCCTCCGGTAACATCGGTAATAAAAACAATGGTCCCATTTTGAGCTGCCCCATAAAGAGTATCCCCTTTTGCTGTAAGTTCTGATCTTGTAAGACGGGGTGCTATAAGCCCATCCTTGTCTGTAGCTCCTTTTTTTCCGACAACATCTAAGGTAGCCTGTGGTGTGGTTGTGTTAACTCCTACCTGACCAAACAACAAGGAAGCTGTCATCAGAGAGAAAACGAAAGTAATATTCTTTTTCATAAATAAAGTTTTTATTGTAAAAATTTAAGGTTTGTGTCTTATTAGAATCTTTTTTTACCATGTTTCAAGATTCGGGTTTTATACTATTTTTGCTTCTTGCTTTTTTTAATAAAAAGAGTGATGTTTCACAGAAATTTATATTTTAATTACTTTATTTTCATTTTTAACACAATATTTTGTGATGAAAAATCAAGCATATAAAAATGAATGAAATGATGGGTATTCAATTATTTTGATTGCAAATTAAGAGAAACGCTTTGTGTAATGCAGTACGCAAATAAGCGTAAATTATTGTAAAATTGCTTTAATAAAGGTTTTGGTAGAAAGAATCAGCTAAGTAATTGTAATAATATAGTGTGAAGCAAAGAATCAGGACTCTGTAATAAATAAAAGACAGATCAAGTAACCACAAATGATCTGTCTAGGATAAAAAAAAACATTCTTGAAAAATCTAAATAAATAATTGTTCCCTCAAACCTTACTTACTTATTATTTCTTTGCAAAAATAAAGAAGATTGTGAAGAAAGCTTCTACGCGAAATAGTGCAATTTATAGTAAAAAAAGGCAGGAGATAGGCTTCTGCTGATTAAATTTATTCAAACCTGTTCATCTTATGAGAACAACCTTGATTAAGTGGAACTAACTTATGTTAGAAACAATAATATAGAGGTCGTCCTGACCCTTAAGTTTCATTTTTTTTCGGATCCTGTAGCGTCTGCTTTCTACAGATCTTAAAGTCGTATTCGTATAAGTGGCAATCTGTTTGATTTCAAACTTCATTTTTATTAAAGAGCAGAAATTGATATCCGATAGATTCAGTTGAGGATATTTTTGTTTCAATATATGCTGGAAGACAGGATAATTTTTCTCAAACTCCATATAAAATGTATTTATATCCTCTTTAGCCAGATGTACCAACTTTTTATTATTATCCGCATCGTTTTCGGAAATATTCCTTTCTGAATAGTTTCCCTCATCTATATCTTTTAATTTCTCTAAAGAAACCGGAATGATCCTGTGTTTTTTCTTAAAATAGTAATATGATAAAACAGATAGTATAAGAATACCAATGATAAGAAGTATATACGGAATTTCCGACCTGTTTTCCATATGATGAATTTCCGCATTGATGCTTGTAATTACTGCTACATTGTGGCCCTCCATTCTTAATTGTTGTAATTTTTCAGCCATATCTTTAGCCTTCCATGAATACTCCATTCCACGTCGGAAATCGCCCAATTCACCATAGGAAGCTGAAATCATAGGAAATACAGTATACAATTGATATATGGCCTGAGAATTTTCAGCCTTATTAATGGCCTGCTCAAAATAGTCAATTGCTTTTTGGTGGTTTCTTTGTATATTTTCGATTGCTCCTTTAGTGATGAGGCAATCTACATTAAAATAATAATTGGGGTTTTTGGAGAGTAAACTGTCGGTAATGGCAAGATAAGAATTAGCTCTACTAAAATCCCGTGCTAAAGCACAGGACCAGCTCAGTGATTGTAATGCATAGATTTGGGTGAAGGTTTTCAGTGGATTATTATTCTTTATTTTCAGAGATTCCTGAAAAGCCTGTGTTTTTAAGGTTACGACCTTATCCATATCATTACATAATCCTTCATTATTAAGGAAAGAATCTGCTTTGGCAACAAGGATGTATATGGTATTAATATGCTGGTCGTCTTTATTTTTAACATGCTGATTAAACTCAGTGCATTTATTTATAAAAACTTTGATTTCATTATTATTATAATCAAGATGTAACAATACTTTCTGGTAGATCAGAGTGAATCTGCAAAGCATATTGTAATTCTTCATTTTTTTTGCCAGCTTTATACCCTCACTAAGCTTTTTTAAAGTAACCCCATATTTATTTTCCATGAAATAAATACGGGATTGCTCGAATAAGGAAAACATGATGCTTTCCTGATCATTTTTGTTTTTAGCCAAATAATAGAGTTCAGTACTATAACGAAGAACATCTTTATGATTATCAAAAATATCATTTCTGTAGCTGCTTGCAATCAATGTTTTCAAGCTGTCCCTAGCTGTTATTTTCACCTGCCCAAAACTGATAGAACAGAAAAATATTAAAACAAACACAAACCTAATATGTAGATTAAATATTTTCATAGTACTAATTGTCATTCCACAAAAATATCTTTTTGCAGGAAAAAACACCTACTCAAAAAGGCGCAAATTAGTTTTTTTATCTACAAAATAGTATTTATTTTGTGTTTTTATTCAAACAGAGGGCAGATTTGTATCGTAAATTCACTAATACTTTTAAAAAGCAGGAAGATTCAATGTGATTTTATGAAATGCCGTGGGGATAGTTTTTCTGTTTTACCAAAAATGCAGAACATATTCTAATTAATGCTTTACGTATAGCTTTTGAACTTCATCCTTAGAAATCCATTTCCCTACAGTAGGTGCCTCATAATTTCTCATTTTCTCCAGAAGCTCATCAATGCTACCGCTTATCAAAAGCATATCACGATTCACCAGCTTTAAAAACCCTTTATCCACCATGGTCTGCACCAGTCTGATTAAATCATCATAAAATCCATCAATATTCAAAATCCCAATAGGCTTTGTATGAAGCCCGAGTTGAGCCCAGGTGATCATTTCAAAAAACTCTTCAAGAGTTCCGTAGCCACCGGGAAGAACGATTACGCCGTCGCACAGATCATTCATCTTTGTTTTTCTTTCGTGCATCGTTTCTACGACGATAAGCTCGGTAAGGTTTTTATGAGCAATTTCTTTGGATTGCAGGAAGTGAGGGAGAACACCTATAGCCTTTCCTCCTTCGCTTAGAGTTCCGTCTGCCACAGCTCCCATCAAACCTACATCTGCACCGCCGTAAATCAATTGTATGTGTTGTTGGGACAGCGTCTGTCCAAGCAGGAAAGCATGGTCTTTAAAAATATCATCCGTACCGAAACTTGATCCGCAGAATACTGTTATACTTTTCATTGTTGTAAATCTTGTTATATAATATTTGAACCATTAAGATTAATGAAGTTATGAAGGAAAGTTAAGTAAAATATCAAAGATATTTTTAAGCCTAAAACCTATAGATTCTTAATCATGTTAACGACTTAATAAAAACCTTAATGGTTTAAATTAAAAAATATCCAAAATCATATGATTCTGGATATTTAATATATTTATTTCTGGGAATACTTAATCAACTTTAACCATTTCCCAAGTTCCTTGAGTTCCAAATGAAACATATAACAATAAGTTCCTAAAACTTATTCCACCTTTAATTTTCCATGTTCCTATGTAAGAATTTTTCAAATTTAAAGTGCCGTGATAATGGATGGGCATATGTTTTTTATTTTCAAACTCTACTTTTTGTTTGTTGTTGCCATATAAGATAGACCTGATTGGCATTTTCTTAATAAATGTTATCTCATGACCGTCAAGTTTTCCTTCGATTGTTCCTAAACCTTCAGTGCCATAATTCTTATCATCGTCTTGAATAGTTCCAATAAAACTTTCACCATCAAATTCTGTAATTTCTACTGTAAATCCAACTTCTTTTTTGTTGAATTCAGAATTTTGTTTCAAGTTATATTTATATTTTCCTTTCCAAGTACCAATCATCATTTTCTTATTTATTTCTGAGGAATATTCGCTAAAATATCCTTAGTGAAACTCCAGAACTTCTGAGCAGAAGGAATATTGGCTTTCTCATCCGGAGAGTGTGCTCCTCTGATCGTAGGTCCGAAACTTACCATTTCCATTGCCGGATAGTTCGCTCCGATAATACCACATTCTAAGCCTGCGTGACAAGCCACTACGTGAGGTTTCTCACCAAATTTTTCTGTATAAATCTTTTCCATCAGCTGTACGATTTCAGAACCCGGTTTTGGTTTCCATCCCGGATAAGAGCCACTGAATTCAACATTCATTCCAGCTAATTCCGCAACAGATTTCAACTGTTCTGCCACAGAATACTTAGATGAATCAACAGATGATCGGGTAAGGTTTAAAATTTTAAGCGCTCCCTCTTTTAATTCTACTCTTGCCACATTGTTAGATGCTTCTACAAGATCTTTAACGTCCGGGCTCATTCTGTACACGCCATTGTGAAGAGATTTTAAAGTAAGAATGATCTTTTTTGAATCTTCTTCTGAAATGGCCTGGTCGGAAGTTGTAGAGTTTTCAATATTGATATGCAGACCCGGTTCTACGGTAGCAAATTCTTCTAAAATGTCTTTTTTAAGAGCGGTTGCCACTTCGATAAATTCCTGAGCATTTCTCACAGAAATCAACGCTGAACCTTCTCTTGGAATAGCATTTCTTAATCCACCTCCGTCAACAGAGATCAACTGGATGTTCTGCTTTTCCAAACCGCTGTAAAGAAGTCTTCCCAAAATGATATTGGAGTTTCCGAAACCTTTGTGGATATCCATTCCTGAATGTCCTCCCTGAAGTCCTTTCACTTCAATTCTTACGGTTTGTCCTTTGGCAGCTTCTGTTCCGTAATTTTGAGTAATCGTCACATCAACACCTCCTGCACAGCCGATATCAATCTCGTCATCCTCTTCTGTATCAAGGTTTAATAAAATTTCTCCTGTCAACTGACCTGGTTTCAAACCTAAAGCACCCGTCATCCCCGTTTCTTCATCAATGGTGAAAAGAGCTTCAAGAGCTGGGTGAGGAATATCTGAACTTTCAAGGATAGACATGATGGTTGCCACTCCTAAACCGTTATCAGCTCCCAGAGTCGTTCCTTTTGCTTTTACCCAGTCTCCGTCAACTTCCATTTTGATTCCTTCTGTATCGAAATCAAAGCTTACATCGTTGTTCTTCTGGCATACCATATCAAGATGCGACTGAAGGACAATAGATTTGCGGTTCTCCATACCCGCAGTAGCCGGTTTTCTGATAATAACGTTTCCTACTTCATCTACAGTGGTTTCCAATCCTAAGTTTTCACCAAAGTCTTTGATGAAAGCAATGACTCTTTCTTCTTTTTTAGAGGGTCTTGGAACTGCATTTAATTTGGAAAAATTTTTCCAGATAATCTGCGGTTCTATATTAGATAATTCCATGAACTTTTATTTTTATCAAAATTACAAAATAAAAAATGCTTCCGTGAATCCGGAAGCATTTTTTATAAGTTGTATCAGGACAAAAAGGCAAAATTACCCTTTTGTTTTTCTAACATCCGCATTCACCATAAATAGGCATTGTTTCTACAGTACCGTCCGGTTTTTCAATCGTAAGTGTACCTTCAAATAATAAAGCTTCTTCGTGTTTTATTTTTTTACCTTTTACAGAGATTTTATAGTGATCACTTTCAATCTCTTTGGTGAGTTCTTCATCTACTTCCATGTCGCTTGACGAAATCAGATTCATTGCTAATCTTTTGCCGTCGAGTTTCATATAGGCAGTTTTTCCTGCATCGTCAGCATAGATGTATTTCTCTGCTTCAAATTCAGCTTTGTTTCTTGCGAAATAGCACGAGCATTCTTTGATCTCTTTTGGAAAAGGGATGATGTCTACCAGTACTTTTCCGGTTGTTTTTTCTGTTTTTGCAGAATCTTTGACAAGACTTAAAGAATCCGACGAAGTGGAACTTTGAACGGTTTCTTTATCTTTTTTGCATGCAGTCAAAAGAAGCGCTGAAAAGAAAATGATTAGATATTTCATTGTCTGCTTTTTTATTGTTTTAGCCTCTTGCTCTTTCCAGAAGAACCATCATCAGTAATGATAAGATGACTAAACTTTCGTCTTCGTCATTGATATCAATCATTCTGTCAAGCTGGAATCTTCTTCCGAAGAAAGACGGCATTTTTTTTAATTTAAAATATTCTTTTCCGTCAATACCCCTTACAGTATAGGCCGGGTTAAGAAAATATCCTGTGAACATCCCTATAATTGGAATCTCACTTACCATTCCATCGAAGAATTTTGTCCATGCGTTATCTTCTGTAACACTGAATTTCGGCTGATCGTTTGAATCCAAAATGTCATACGAAGATTTCCAGATAGAACGCATTCCTTTTCTGGCCAGTCTTCCGTAGTTTTTGTTGTCGACAAGATCATTTAAAGAATAAGAAGCATTGAAATCAATCCATTGATTGGCTTTGATTCTGAAGAGCTCTTTGGATTTACTTTCGTCATTGAAGACAATGACGTCTTCTTTCAGTTTAAACATTTTCTGACGTACATACGCAACATAGCTTCCGTTTTTATCTGTAATATTAAAATCACTCGCTAATGTTGAGATTTTGAATTTGAAATCTAGAGGATAGTTTAGATTTTTAAGTACCATTTAGTTTATTTTTTTCATATTAGAACCCCAAAGATAGAGGTTTTTTTTAGAATGATAGAGTGGACTGCAGACATGAGATTTCAGATATGAGACATGAGACTTTAGAACGAGGCTGATATTCGGGTTGGATAAACGGCAATGGTGAATTTTGCTTTGTAAGTGAAAGTGAATGGTGGCTTCAAGATACAAGATTTTAGACATGAGATTTCAGATATGAGATCTTTTATAGAAACTTTCAATCAGCAACTAAACGTTAAACTAGAACTTTCAAACCCCGAAACCCGCACCAATTCTCAACAATATTCCTTATTTTTGTACCTATGGATTACCCTAGCAAAGTTTTAGCAAAAGCCGTAGATGAAATTTCTGGACTGCCCGGAATTGGCAGAAAAACAGCTTTAAGATTAGCATTACATCTGTTAAAACAACCCAATTCCAGAGCGGTAAGTCTTGGAAATTCATTGATTAATCTGGTTAATGAAATAAAATACTGCAAAGAATGTCACAATTTTTCAGATTTTGAGGTCTGTGAGATCTGTAGTAATGATAAAAGAAACAGCGAGGTGATCTGCATCGTTGAAGATGTACGTGATGTGATCGCTATTGAGAATACAGGAAAGTTTACAGGAAAATATCTCATTCTGGGAGGTAAGATATCACCGATGGAAGGCGTTGGACCCAACCAGCTGAATATTCCAAGTATTGAAAGGAAAGTAAACCAGGGTGAGGTAAAAGAATTTATTTTCGCATTGAGTGCTACGATGGAAGGAGATACCACTGCCTATTATATTTATAAAAAATTTAAAAACTTCAATGTGAATTTTTCAAGTATTGCGAGAGGAATTTCAGTAGGAGATGAATTAGAATATGCTGATGAAGTGTCACTGGGCAGATCTATTATGAACAGATTACCCTACAACGAAAAAGATTAAATATGAAGCTGTCGATAATTATTGTTAATTATAATGTGACCAGGCTGTTGAGAAATTGTCTCCTGTCTATTGAGAAATATACAAAAGGAGAGGACTATGAAGTCATTGTAATAGATAATGCATCTACAGACGCCTCCTGGCGAGACCTTATTGCGGAATTCCCTGAAGTGTATTTTATCTCTTCAGAACAGAATGAAGGGTTTGCTAGTGCCAACAACAAAGCTATAAAAACAGCAACCGGAGACTATGTTCTGCTTCTGAATCCTGATACTGAGCTGGAAGGATATTATATGAAAGAGATTCTGGATTTTGCAGATTCCAAGGCGGATTTTGGAGGTCTTGGGGTAAGAATGCATGATGCGGAAGGTGTTTTTCTTCCTGAAAGTAAACGCTCTGTGCCGGATATGTTCAATTCTTTTGAAAAACTGTTTACGAATTTTAAAAGAAGCAATACAAAGTCTTACTACAGAAGTGATATTGATGAGTATGCGGTGGAAGAAGTAGAGGTGGTTACAGGAGCATTTTTGTTGGTTAAAAAAGATATTTACCAAAAGATCGGAGGTCTCGATGAAACGTATTTTATGTATGGGGAAGATATTGATCTGTGCTATACGCTGTTGAGAAATGGTTATAAGAATTATTATTACGGGGCTGCTTCTATTCTTCATCATAAAGGAGAAAGTACCATTAAAGATGAAGTGTATCTTGACCGGTTTTATGGCGCAATGCAGATCTTTATCGATAAATATTACAGAGAATCCAAGCCGATGCAGTATTCATTTTTAAAAGCGGGATTGAAACTCCGCCACAAGATTGAGAAGATTAAACTAAAATAAAAAAGCAGTTCAATTTGAACTGCTTTTGTTTTATATAAGATAGATCTTTTATTATTTAGCCGGAGCTGCGGGTACCTGAGCCGGAGCTGCAGGAGCAGATTGCTTAGTTGGAGCCGGAGCTTCTTTTTTCACTGGCTGCTGTGCCGGAGCTGTTGTTGTAGGCTTACCTGTGATCACAACGCTTATAAGGATAAGAACGATGATTACTGCGCCAAGAGTCCATGTTGCTTTTTCCATGAAATCATTGGTTCTCTGTACTCCAAACTGTGCAGGTGATGCACCTCCGAAAGTACTGGAAAGGCCTCCTCCTTTAGGATTTTGAGCCATAACGATGATTACCAATAAGATGCTGGCGATCATAATAAGAACCATCAATAGTATAAATATAGTATCCATTAATTTTGATATCTTTTTGAATGGGCAAATTTAATCTTTTTTTACCGAATGACAAAGAAGATCATGGTAAATGTTATTAAAAATAAAAACGGCAGCGTCAGCTGCCGTTTTTTCTGCAATCAACAGTATTGTTATTTAAAATCAGAATCTTTAGCCTGGTTCACTTCGTATGATTTTACATTCATCGTCATGTCCATGCCCATTTGATTAACGGTGATGGTGAATGGCATTTTCACTCCGTTTACATCTTTATAATTAGAGAAAGTAGTAGGCACGGTGATTTCCTGTCCCTGTGCTTTTACCGTCTTTGTTTCTCCTGTTTTTAAGCCTGTGCTTACGCTGTAATAATAAGTAGTGTCTTTTCCTTTAATTACATAAGAATCTTCACCACCGATTTTTTCAATTCCGGCCACTTTATAATCCTGAGATTTTGCAAAACCAAGTTCTTCAAAAAGTTCAGTATTTTTTAGTTTTTCAGCAACCTGTTCTGGCTTCATCTCAACTTTCTGACCCATTTGCTCAGAATACCCCTGTTTGCCGTCAAAAACCTGCTTCTGAACAACCTGTCCCATTGCAGTGACAGTCGTTAATTCTTTACCGCCTTGAGCCTTAGAGATTTTAAAATCAATATTCTGACCCTGCATAGACATAGAAGCGTTCATGACAAAAGAGGTAATCTTGGCAATATTAGCTTTTCCTCCGATCGCATTGATGTATTTATCAGCAATAGAAGAAACACTGACCGCGGCATCCACTTTTTGTGTTGTTGGTTTTGCAACCGGATTGGCTTCTTTATCGAAATATTTCACAGGATATCCTAATTTTTCCAGTCCTTCAGAAATATCAGAAGCTTTACCAGCGATGAAAATTCTGCTTTGGTTAGGTAATATGTAAGCTTTTGCAGCATTGGAAATATCAGCCGCCGTTACCTTATCAATTGATTTTAAGTAATTTGTATAGAAATCAGAAGGTAAATCCTGAACCTTTTGATTCAAGGCAAATTTTGCAATCGTTTCCGGCTTTTCTAATGACATGATGAAAGAACCTTTCAGTTTAGCTTTCGCATTTTCCAGTTCTTCAGGTTTTACCGTTGTAATCGCATTAAGTTCATTCATGAATTCCTTAACTGCTTTATCCGTCACCTCGTTTCTCACACTTGCACTGGCAGAGAAATCAGAAGAATATTTATCTGCACTCAGGCTTGAGTACGCTCCGTATGTAAATCCGTTTTTCTCACGAAGATTCATGAAAAGTCTCGCTTCACCACCTCCGCCCAGGATGTAGTTGGCCATCGTAGCAGCGAAATAGTTAGGATCTTTCATTTTAAGATTGTTCAGGTTGTTTACTGAAACTACTGACTGTACCGCAGAAGGTACATCTACAATGTTAATTTCAGTTTTAGCAACATTAGCCGATGGTTCAAGAGGAGCGATAGGCGTGTTAGCCTTTTTCCATCCACTGAACGCTTTTTCAACCAATGATTTTACCTGGTCAAATTTTACATCTCCTACAATCACTAAATAAGCATTGTCCGGAGCGTAATATTTTTTATAAACATTTTGTACGTCAGCTAACTGGATTTTGTTGATAGATTCTACCGTCTCGAATTCTCCTCTTGATGTATTTTTACCATACATTAAAGCATTGGAAACTTTTGAAGCGATTGCAGAAGCATTTTTCTCTTCAGCTTTTAACCCTTCTAAAGCTCTTTCTTTTGAATTTTGAATTTCTTCAGCAGAGAACTTAGGATTAGTGATCGCATCAGCCATTAAGCTTAATACGTCCGGGAAATATTTTGAAAGAGAGTTAGCGAAAGCACCATTGGAAGAAAAGCTTAAGTTAGCGCCCAGATAATCTACTTTTTTGTTGAAATCCTCTTTACTTACATTGGTTGTTCCGTTTTCGAACTGTTCAGCCATGATAGAGCTTACGCCCGTTACACTTCCTTCGTTGAAGGGAGGTCTGTCCATCGAAAGCGTTGTGTTTACTCTTGGTAATTTATTGTTTTCCACAACCATTACCGTAAGACCATTGCTTAGTTGAAAAGTTTTTGGCTTGGCAATGTTGATCGCAGGAGTAGGACCTGGTTTCGGCATTGCGTTAAGATCAATTTTTTGTGCTGAAATCGTTCCTGCGAAAAAAAACGCTGCAGCTATATATGTTAATTGCTTTTTCATTTGTAAAAATTTAATTTTAATAATCATTTTTTAAACCTGAAAGTTTTAAATGACTACTTTTTTTCAGGAACGTAATTGATGATTACTCTTTGATTGGAATTCAAGTACTTTTTAGCCGCGTTCTGCAGATCCTGTCTTGTGATTGATCTGTAGATGTCAATTTCCTTATTGATCAAATTGGTGTTGCCCATCAATACGTGGTTGGTTGCCAGTGAAGCAGCAATTCCCTGAATGCTTGAATTCGCATTCACAAACTGATTTTCATACTGGTTTTGAAGTTTCTGATAATCCTCTTCAGAGATCAGCCCTGTCTGTAGTTTCTTGATTTCAGCATCAATGTCAGCCTGTAAAGTCTGTTTTGTTGTCTGTCCCATTGGGATCGCAAAGAATGCGAAAATACTGTAATCTTCAAGACCCTGATTGAAAGCCTGTACAGCAAGCGCTTTTTTCTCCTGATCAACTAATTTTTTGTATAAAACTGAAGATTTACCATTGCTCAGGTAAGAAGAAAGCATATCAAGAACATAAGCATCTTTTTCTTTGTTAGCAGGAGTTCTGTATGCAAAAATATATGCCGGAAGCTGGATGTTAGAATCCGTAGCTGTTACTTCTTTTTCCTGAGTGATAGGAGCATCTTTCGGGAAATCTTTTGGATAAAGCGTTCCTTTTTGAATTCCTCCGTAATATTCCTGAATCCACTTTTTAGTTTGTTCAGGCTTGATATCTCCTGCAACCACTAATGTTGCGTTGTTCGGAACATAGTATTTTTTATAGAAAGCCTGAAATTCTTCAAGTTTTGCAGAGTTTAGATCTTCCATAGAACCAATCGTAGGCCAGTTATACGGGTGATTGGTGAATAAGTTTTTCTGAATCGTAGGGAAAAGGTTTCCATAAGGCTGGTTGTCCATTCTTAATCTTTTTTCCTCTTTTACAACCTCTCTCTGAGTATCTACTCCCACCTGATTGATGACCGCGTGGCGCATTCTTTCAGCTTCCATCCAAAGACCAAGCTGTTCGTTATTGGAAGGGAACGTTTCATAATAATAGGTTCGGTCACTCGTTGTGTTAGCGTTATTTTGACCTCCGTTTGAAGAAACGATCTTGAACCATTCCCCTCTTTTTATGTTGGGGGTTCCTTCAAATAAAAGGTGTTCGAAGAAGTGCGCGAAACCTGTTCTTCCCTTTACTTCATCCTTGGCCCCTACATGGTACATTACCCCTGTAGTCACTACCGGTGCAGAATTATCCTGATGAAGAATTACGTGAAGGCCGTTTGGCAGGTCATACTCTTCGAATTTAATTTGCTGTGCATTCAGGACCATTCCGAAGAAAGATGCTGCTGCTACAGAAAGAAGTCGCTTTTTCATAAAGTAGAAATTGTTTTGTATAAATTAGTAGAGGAAACACGGTATTTGTTACATAATTATTCTACTTTTTATGTTTATTTGTAAAACTATTTAACTCCATTATGAGAATTTCTTATACTTTACTTTTTCTTTTCTCCCTTTTTATGATGCAGGCACAGGAAATCATCGATAAGGATGCATTGAAAAAATGCAGAAAAGAATGGAATAAAAAGACCTGTCTTTCCGACGAAGACGGAGACGGAATTCTTTTTTATCTGGATCAGTGCCCTAAAGAGCAGGGATCAACAGAGAATAAGGGCTGTCCATGGCCGGATGAAGATAAAGATGGAATTCGGGATAAGGATGATCAATGTCGGGATGTAGCAGGACCCCTTGAAAATAACGGATGTCCGTGGCTTGATACGGATGGAGACGGCGTTCTGGATAAAGATGATGCCTGTCCTACGTTGCCGGGAATGGTGGAAAATCAGGGTTGCCCTCCGCGTAAAAGAGACTGCGGAAAACTGTATGAGGAAGAGAAAATACGCTACGAAAAAAACGTTGAACAGCTTAGTGAAATGAATTTCGACAGTCTTTTTGATTTGATCTGCCAGGATCCGGATTTTAAAACATTCTTTTTAAAATCTAAAAAAGTTCTTTTTCTGAGAAAAACCATCATTGGTGGCGGACCTGAATGTGGAAATGATCCTTACTACGACTGTAAACACTATGAAAAAAGAATAGAGTCGGAAATTTTTAATAAACTTTGGAACAGGAATAATTTCGCCAAATTCAGAAAGAAAACAGGAAATGGGATTATTATTCCCGTATCGGCCGTGTTTGGAGGTGAAAAGTTTTTTTTTGGCTGGGGAAAAGAAGAAAATGATTTTTTCGTCACTACAGGAAGTCCGCCTTTTTATAATGGAAAAATAACTGATGACGGAAAGGAAAGCAATTTTTATTATGTAGCACCTCAAAAACCTGTCAAAGAATTATCTATGGTCAGAAAAGACAATAAATTTGTTGATGTGCAGGAAGTTAGTTTTGGAATTTCTATGGTGGCACAATATGATAAGGATTTAAAATTAGGTTTACTTGTTATGCTTAGTTTCTCGAATCCTAAATCCGGATACTTTTCACAACCTGTAAAATATTATCAATACGAAAACGGAAAATGGACGGTGACGAAAAATTTTAATGATTAAACCTATTTTGATCCGGAAGAATGCCCATCTTAATTTTTTTACTTTCTATAAATTAAGCTCATAATTTGAATTGTCCTTTGAATACATTAATTTTGTGTTCCCAAAATTTTTTTGCCGTATGGATTATCTGAAAGGACTCAATGAATCACAATATGAAGCCGTTACCTCTCTACAGGGACCTTTGATGGTACTTGCAGGAGCCGGTTCCGGAAAAACGCGTGTGCTGACCATGCGTATTGCCCACCTGATCCACAACGGGGTGGACCCTTTCAATATCCTGGCGCTGACGTTTACCAACAAAGCCGCCCGCGAAATGAAAGACCGTATCGCAAAAGTGGTAGGAGACAGCAATGCAAGAAGCTTATGGATGGGAACCTTTCACTCCGTTTTCGCAAGAATTCTTAGGATTGAAGGCCATTATCTGGGCTATCCATCCAATTTTACGATCTATGATATGCAGGATGCGCTGAATGTCATCAGAAAAGTATTAAAGGACATGAATATCGATGCCGATCTTTATAAACCTAAAAAAGTTCAGGCAAGAATTTCGACCTATAAAAACAATTTGATCACCGTAAAAGCTTATTTCAACAATCCGGAACTGATGGAAGCTGATGAAAAAGCAAATATGAAATTCATCGGTCAGATCTATCAGAGATACGTAGACGCCTGTTTCAAAAACGGAGCGATGGATTTTGATGATTTATTGTTAAAAACCAATGAATTGCTGACTCGTTTTCCGGAAGTGCTGGCCAAATACCAGGACAGATTCAGATACATCATGGTAGATGAGTACCAGGATACCAACCATTCCCAGTATCTTATCGTAAAAGCTTTAGCTTCAAAGTTTGAAAATATCTGCGTGGTAGGGGATGATGCCCAATCCATCTATTCCTTCCGTGGAGCAAATATCTATAACATCTTAAACTTTAAGAAAGATTATCCGGATGCGATAACGGTTTCTCTGGAACAGAACTACCGATCTACTCAAAACATTGTGAATGCAGCCAATGTTGTCATTGCGAAAAACCTTCAGCAGTTTAAAAAGAATGTTTTCAGTGATAATGAAGAAGGAGATAAAATTAAAATATACCGTTCACTTTCCGATGCGGATGAAGCCAATTTCGTAGCCGGAAATATATGGGAGCTCAGAAATACTGACCAGAGAAAATACAGTGATTTCGCTATTTTATACAGAACCAACTCACAGACCAGAGCATTTGAAGATGCACTGAGACGTAAAAATATTCCTTACAAAGTTTACGGAGGACTTTCTTTCTACCAGAGAAAAGAAGTAAAAGACCTTATCGCTTATCTGCGTCTTCTGGTCAATGAAAACGACTCAGAGGCGTTGATGAGGATCATTAATTATCCTACCAGAGGAATTGGAGAAACCACACAGAATAAACTGATCGTTTTTGCCGATTCTCATAATGTAACCATCTCGCAGGTACTGGATAATCTGCCGCAATATGCTCCTCAATTGGGCCTGAATAATGGTGTTTTAACGAAACTGAATGATTTCTGGTCCATGATCAAAGCGTTCCAGGTATTACTGAAAACCGATACGGCTTACAGTGTTGCCATGGAAGTTGCCAAACGTACCGGATTGATCAAATTCTTAAAAGATGACCAGACTCCGGAGGGGATTTCCCGTGTAGAGAACGTTCAGGAATTGATGAACTCTATGCAGGGATTCATTGAAGAACAGATTCAGCTGGAAGACGGAGATCCGAGTCTTCCGAATTTCCTTGAAAATATCGCCCTTTCTGCGGATACCCAGGATAAAAATTTAGAAGAAGATATGGTTTCTTTAATGACCATTCACTTATCGAAAGGTCTGGAATTTCCTGTGGTCCATCTTGTTGGTCTTGAGGAAAATCTTTTCCCGAGCTTTATGAGCTCCGCGACAAGAGAAGACCTTGAGGAAGAGAGGCGTCTGTTTTATGTAGCCCTGACAAGAGCTGAAAAGCAAGTCTTTTTCTCTTATGCTGTTTCCCGTTTCCAGTGGGGGAAAATCACCGATGCTGAGCCTTCAAGATTCTTAAGCGAAATTGATGATCAGTATATTGAATTTTTAAATCCTGTTCTCGAAAAAAGATTTATCAATAATACCGGGATCAAGTCCAATATTTTTGATGAACATCCTTCCGAGCAGAAATCCTTCAGAAGGGTTGAAAAGAAAACCATTGACAAAGGCGATAGCTCAAAACCTGCACCGGAAGTCAGAAAATTAAAACCGGTCAGTACAGCGAAAATTATCAATCCAAGCGGAGCTTCTTCCCAGGATATTGAGGTTGGAGATAAAGTAAGACATGATCGTTTCGGAATCGGGGAAGTTTCTTTCCTGGATGGTACAGATCCTCAGAACATCAAAGCCAAAGTGATTTTCATTCATGAAGGAGAGAAAAACCTCATCCTGAAGTATGCTAAACTGACAAAAATATAGTATGATATTCTTTCAGCGAAAAAGCTGATTATCATAGTTTAAAACGGATTCTATTTGGAGTCCGTTTTTTTATTTAAACACAGATAACAGAAATGTTTTTCACGAATAACACGAATGTATTTTAGGTCTTAGTGCCATTTGTGAAGATATTGGTGTCATTTGTGTTTTAAAACAGCAATAGATCAAAACTATCTTAAATTTTCATAAAATTAAAGTCTATTAATTTTGTAGACTAATGAATTTGATCTACATTTGCCACTCAAAAAAACATAAACTATAAATTGATGTAAGGGTATGAAAAATAAAAAGACTATTTTATCAGCTTCTGTACTTTTTTTCCTCGGAACCTATGCTTTCGGGCAGGAAAAAGAAAAAGACAGCGTAAAAACCAATACTGTAGAAGAAGTTGTGGTGCTGGGCTCCAGAGCTGGTGCCAGATCTAAAATAGACAGCCCGGTTCCTGTGGATGTCTTCAATATAAAAGAAACATCCGTAGTTCTTCCGCAGTCCAGTATAGGACAGATTTTGAATGCGGTAGCGCCGTCTTTCACTTCAACGATTCAAACCAATTCAGACGGAACAGATCATTTGGATCCTGCTCAGTTGAGAGGATTGGGCCCAGATCAGGTGCTGGTTTTGGTTAACGGAAAAAGAAGACACACGTCAGCGTTGGTCAATGTTAACGGAACACCGGGAAGAGGAACCGTAGGAACCGATCTGAACTCCATTCCTTCATTTGCTTTAAACAGAATTGAAGTCCTTCGTGACGGTGCTTCTGCTCAATACGGATCTGATGCAATCGCCGGAGTTATTAACCTTGAACTGAAAAGAGATATTGGTAAACTTACCGGTCAGGTAAGCTACGGAGGAAATCTCACCCCTACCGCCAATGACCATACCGGAAATTTTGACGGACAGAATATTCAGGTAGACCTTAATTACGGAAATAAGATCGGAAGTAAAGGAGGTTTCTATAACATCACTTGGTCTTCACAGTTCAGAAATCCTACTTCAAGAGCCGGAGCCGAAAGCGGATCGATCTATAACGCCTATAACGCGATTGAAAAACGGGCTCAGAACGATGGCGTAAATCTTTCTTCTCTTTTCAGTAACATTAACAATACCCCGAATTCACAACAGCTCATTGGATACATTCATCAGTATTCGCAAGGAGTAGGGTATTTCAGTGCGCAACAACAGGCTGCGATTCAAAATACTTCTATCATTCAGGATATAAAGGATACCCAAGGGAATGTGATCCAAAAGGGGCTTCAGTCTTTGCTAAATTTCGATGTTACCGATCAGGAACTGGCTTACAGAGGACTGGGCAGAAAAGATTTCAATATGCAGGTGGGACAGTCAAAACTGAATAACCATCAGCTTTTTGCCAATATTGAAGTTCCGATTAATGATGACTGGAAAGTATACTCTTTCGGGGGATATAGCTTCAGACACGGAACTTCAGGAGGATTTTACAGAAAACCCAACCAGAGCAGAACTTTTACAGGATTGTATCCGGACGGATATCTTCCACAGATCGGAACCGATATTCAGGATCTGTCGCTTTCTTCAGGAATTAAAGGAAACTGGAACGGCTGGAATATCGATCTGAGCAATACATTCGGACAGAATTCATTCAGTTATAATATTCAGAACACAGGAAATACGTCTTTACGTTTTGCTTCCCCAAAAGAATTTAATGCAGGCGGTTTAAGATTCTCCCAAAACACAATCAATTTAGATTTTTCTAAAAAATATGATGTCTGGAGCGGAATCAACGTAGCTTTTGGTGCAGAACACCGCTATGAGAATTTTAAAATAACACAGGGTGACGAAGCTTCGTACACCACTTATGATGCCGCAGGAAATGTGTGGAATAATACAACCCCGAGAGCTACGGATTTCTTTGGAAATGCACTGCCGGGAGGATCGCAGGTTTTCGGAGGATTTAAGCCGGTGAATGCAATTGATAAAAACAGACAGGCAGTAGCCGCTTACGCAGATGTGGAATTTAATTTCACCAACTGGTTATTAGTGGATGCGGCGGCGAGATATGAAAACTACTCAGATTTTGGATCTACTTTTAATTATAAATTAGCATCAAGAATTAAAGTCGCTCCCAATTTTAATGTGAGATTGGCGGGATCTACCGGGTTCAGAGCACCTTCTATCCATCAGATTTATTACAACGTGACGTCTACTTTGTTTACCAACAGCCAGCTTCTGGAAGTGGGAACCTTCAGCAATGATTCACAAATCGCAGGATTGTTGGAAATACCGAAACTGAAGCAGGAAACATCTAAATCTGCCAGCGTAGGATTTACTTACAGAATTCCTTCCGCAAGTCTGACCTTTACAGCGGATGGATATTTTACGAGAATTAATAACCGAATCATTCTTACCGATCAGTTCTTAAGATCAGATGTGCCGGCAGCTGCACAGGCCGCTTTTGATGCCGAGAGAGTTAATGGAGCCCAGTTTTTCACCAACGCTATTGATACGGAAACCAAAGGAGTGGATGTTGTGATTTCTCACAATGCACGATTTTCAGGATTCAAATTGGAGAACAGTTTTGCGGCTAATATCAGCGAGACCAGAAAAGTTGGAGATACTCACTCTTCAGGACTTTTACAATCTCCGAATCTTGAGAAAATCTATTTTTCAGAGAAATCAAGAGTATATCTGGAGGAAGCTGTTCCAAGGGTAAAAGCAAGTTTATCTCATACCCTTTCGTGGAAAAATGCTACGGTTTATCTTAGAAATACCTATTTCGGAAAAGTGACAGGCGCAGACGTGATTGATGCGAATGGTGACGGAATCACAGGGTTCAACGAACACCAGCAGATCGGAGAGAAGATCATTACCGACCTTTCCTTAGGGTATCAGTTTACAAAAAATGTAGGCCTGACTGTAGGAGTCAACAATCTTTTTGATATTTATCCTGACAAAAATCTTCCCGCATCTACCAACAATGACCAGTTCGTGTATTCACGTTCTACATCTCAGTTTGGACAAAACGGGAGATATGTGTTTTCAAGACTTAATTTTAATTTTTAATTGATATACAAAATAAAAGCGGGTTCAAATTTTTGAATCCGCTTTTATCTTTAATCTATTTCCATGTTTTCAGCTCATAAGCACCTTCCCAGAAATGGAATTCCATTCTCGTGGACATGATAAAAGCTTCGGTCATTTTCTCTCTTGTTTCCTCCGTACTGTTTTCGGCCAGTCGGTCACAGATCTCAATAGCCTGATCTACGGCAACAGAAAATTCCTCGCCTCCATAGGTGTCAATCCACTTTTGATAAGGATTGTTGATCGCATTTAGATTGTTGTAAATATAATCTCCGACTTCCCGGTAGATCCAGAAACATGGCAGAACTGCTGCAACGGCAATTTCCACAGACTCTAAAGCTGCAGTACTTCTCAGAAAGTGAATATAATGGTGACAGGCAGGTTCTGCTATTCCTTTATCCTTAACCCCAAAATCGATAAAATAAGATTCATGCAGTGCATTTTCCACCACAATGGCATTTTCAGCAAATCGCATAAAAGCCAGCACATCCTGAAGATCCTGAATTTTAGCAGCGATCAGCGAAAGTGTTCTGCCAAAGTGTTCAAGATATAAAGAATCCTGAGCCATGTAAAACCGGAATTTTTCCTGAGGTAAAGTACCGTCTGATAATTCTTTGATGAACGGCATGTCCAGAATAGACTGATAACGTTCTTCTATAGCTTGCCAGGTGTGTTCAGACCATTTCATTTTTAATGAGTTTTTGAGGATTAAAAAAGTGATTAAGCGGACCGTTTCCAAGCCCTGTTTGTACATCTTTTCCGTGTTCTATGGCTTGATAAACATAGTCTTGTCCCAAAGAAACGGCGTCATATAAAGTTTTACCCTGAGCCAGATACGCTGCAATGGCAGAAGAAAGTGTGCAACCGGAGCCGTGGGTGTTATTGGTGCTAAATTTTTTAGTTTCAAAAGAATGGTACTTCTCGTGCTCATCGTAGAATAGAGAAGTAATGGTTGAGGTTTCCTGATGTCCGCCTTTCAAAAGAATACTTTTGCAGCCCAGTTTCTTTATTTCCTTTCCGGCGGCATAGAGATCTTCAACAGTCTTAACCTTCATCTTGGCTAAAATGGCAGCTTCGTCCATATTGGGCGTAACTACATCAGCAATCGGGAAAAGCTGTTCCGTGATGGCCGATATCGTGTCCTCTTCGATCAGACGATGACCACTTGTAGCGACCATGACAGGATCAAATACTAGAGGTATTTTTTTATACTTACCTAAAGTAGAAACAATCGTTTCGACCAGCTGTGGGGTATGAACCATTCCGATTTTAATGGCGTCAGGAAAAATATCATCCAGAATGGCTTCGATCTGTTCGGCTACAGCTTCTACCGGAATGGGGTATATTGTTCTTACGCCTTGCGTATTCTGTACCGGTAAAGCGGTTAATGCCGATGTCGAAAAGCATCCCAGAGCAGAGGCCGTTTTAATATCAGCCTGGATGCCTGCCCCGCCGCTTCCGTCAAATCCGGCAATCGTTAATACCGATGGATAGGTGTATTTTTTCATTTTAAAATTTCATTTTTTAATTGGTAGGCTGCTTTTTGAGGGTCAGAAGCACCACAGATCGCAGAAACAACTGCAATACAATCTGCTCCTGCGTTGATGACTTCTTTTGCATTTCCTGAATGAATATGACCGATGGCTACTAAAGGTTTCTCTGTAAGCTGCCTGATCGTTTTAATTCCTTCGAGTCCCCATTCTGTTACCGTATCAGTTTTTGTATCAGTACTGAACACCGGACTAATTCCCAAATAATCGGATACGGCAGTCTGTTCATTGTCAAGCTGGGAAAGATATTCAATCGAGTAGCCTATGATTTTTTTACTGAGATGAGTCTGTTGTCTTAAATAAGTGGGGGCAGCATCACTGTTACCCACGTGAATGCCTGCTGCATTGATCTTCTCAGCAACCTCAACATGATCATTAATAATAAGGGGAATAGAATATTTCTCGGTCAATTCTATAAGCTGGAGGGCTTTTGTAAGAAACGACTCTGTGCTGCTGTTTTTCTCTCTTAGCTGGATAACATCCACTCCGCCGAGAATCGCCTGTTCAGCAACTTTTACGAAATTTCTTCCCATGCAGTCAGCTTCAGAAATCACCAGATAAAGTTGATAGGGAAAGGGATGTAAACTCATTTTCGCTCTATCTTTAAACGGTTTAAAAATTCCTGTTCAGTGATCGTATACAATTGATCGATGAGGTTGACCTGGAGACTTGCAGGACCTTTGCTTTCCTCAGCGGCTAGTTCCCCTGCGATACCTATTAATGCCATAGCAGCAGCTACTGCCATTACTTTATCCTCTGCAATTCCATTAAATGCTCCGATTAAAGCTGTCGCAGAACATCCAAGACCGGTTACTTTAGTCATAAGCGGATGTCCGTTTTTAATGAAAATTTCCTGCTGATGATCAATAATAATGTCAGTCTCACCGGAGATACAGACTATCGTTCCGTATCGGGTTACAAGACTACGGGCAGCATCAACCGCTTCGTTACTCTGTGCCGTACTGTCTACCCCTTTGGTAGCCGTTGTATTGGCTTTGGCAAGAGCAATGATTTCAGAGGCATTTCCTCTGATAACGGTAGGTTGATAAGGTAAAAGTTGATTTAATACCTGATCTCGGAAAGAAGTTGCTCCCGCACCTACAGGATCTAAAACCCACGGCTTCCCTGTTGAATGGGCTGTTTTAGCTGCCAGGATCATAGATTCGGACGAATACTCATCCAGAGTACCTATGTTAATAACCACCGAATGGGAAATGCCAATCATTTCCTGAATTTCAGATTTTGCATGTGCCATGATAGGAGAGGCTCCTGCAGCCAGAAGGGCATTGGCGGTATTGTTCATCACCACATAATTGGTGATGTTATGAACAAGGGGAGATTTTTGTCTGACAATCTGTACCTGTTCCCAAAGAATTTTTTCCATTGATATCGTTTAAAATAAAAATAGCTTCAGGAAAAAATCCAAAACAAAAAGTACACTGTTAACAATGTCATTTTGCTTTTCCCTACGTCGGTGTTAGCCGTATCAGGTTCAAAGGGACTCTCTCAATTCTTTTTCAGAATACCCCTAAAGCAAAACAAATGTATAAAAATTATCAGAGCTTGCAAAACCCTTGCAAAGGATTCTGAATAATGGTTCCTATCTTTCTACCAGCTCTTTGACCGGCTCTCCGTAATAATCTGTTACCGTAGTTTTGATTTGCAAGAGTTGATACCATTTGATAAAAGCTCCAATGAATACAATCAGCATCAGAACCATTGCTGTTACGGCTAAAGCTGCCAACAGATACTGTTCTTTAGGAAGGTAGATTGCAGTGACCTGAATATAACCCGCCCAGAAAGTAATGCCAGCCATGAAAACGCCTGGAATTGCAGAGCATAATGCATATTTACCCCTGTTCATCCGGATTAACATCGTTGTACAGACAATAAGTCCGCAGGCTGCCAACAACTGATTACTGATTCCAAAGAGAGGCCAGATACTGCTCACATTACCCGTGAATACCAGATATCCCCATGCGAATGTAAACAAAAGGCTACTGATAATAATTCCGGGAACCCAGTTTTTATCATTGAACTTTGGAATCACAGATCCCAGCATTTCCTGTAAAAAGAACCGGCCAACTCTCGTTCCCGCATCAATAGCGGTAAGGATGAAGACGGCTTCAAACATGATGGCAAAATTGTACCAATAAGCCGTCAGCTGATCCATATAGGGTATTTTATTGAAAATATGAGCCATTCCTACAGCTAATGACACCGCTCCACCCGTTCTTCCATGAAGCTCAATGCCAATTTTTTGTGAATAATAATCGATGTCTACACCGTGCAGAGAAGGGTGGGCTGCCAGGAAAGCATCATAAGATTCCTTCGGCGTATTAATGGCAAAATAATCACCGGGCATTAAGGTACACGCTGCAATCAAAGCCATTAAAGCAACAAAACCTTCTACAAGCATGGCTCCGTACCCCACAAAAAGGATTTCTTTTTCTTTATTAAGCATCTTCGGTGTTGTTCCCGTTGCAATGACTGCGTGGAAACCGGAAATCGCCCCACATGCAATCACAATGAAAATAAAAGGAAGTACTGGTCCTCCAATAACAGGACCTCCGCCATTCACAAATTCTGTAAGCGCAGGCATCTGAATTGTAGGATGGATGACAATCACCCCCACAGCAAGCATAATAATGGTTCCTATTTTCAAGTAGGTTGACAGATAATCTCTTGGTACAAGAAGGAGCCAAACCGGAAGCACAGAAGCCAGAAAACCATACAGCGGAATCGCAATAGAAATGGTTTTTATATCCCATGTAAACAGATTATTCATCGTTTCATTCTGCATTAAACTATGTCCTCCAATGATTCCAGCTATTAAAAGGATACCGCCCAAAATACTCGCAAAAAGCACACTGTTTTTTCTGTATCTCATGATCAATCCCATAATCACTGCAATAGGCATTGTGATGACAACAGTAAAAAGAGACCATGAAGCTTCATGCATGGCATTGATACAGGCCAGTGACAAGCCGGCCAATGTAAGAATCAGAATAAATAAAATGGCAAAACCGGCAACCGTTCCTGTAGTCTTTCCAATTTCTTTAGATGCAATCGTAGCAAGACTTTGTCCTTTATGTCTTACCGATGCAAATAAAACGACCATATCATGAACACCACCGCCAAGCACGCATCCTATCAGGATCCATAATGCACCGGGAAGATACCCGAATTGGGCCGCCAACACCGGTCCAACTAAAGGCCCGGCAGCGGCAATCGCTGCAAAATGATGCCCAAAAAGAACATTTCTATTGGTGGCTACATAATCTTTTCCGTCTGCAAATTCTACTGCAGGCGTAGTGTTTTTATCATTAAGTCGCAGGACTTTATTGGCAATGAAAATACCATAAAAGCGGTACGCAATCGCAAAAATAAGGACTGAAACAAATATCAGCGTGAGTGCATTGGTGTTATTCAGAAAATCCATACCATCTGTTTTTTAAGAATGAATAATTAAAAATATTGGACATTTTGTTAAGAATACTTTAAACAAAAGCCAAGTTAATTATTTTAGGTGTAAAAAATAATGATATGTATATTAAATTAGCAAATTTTTGATATACTGTTAAATTCGATAATTTATTTGATTGATTTTTAGTTATTTAATTTGAATGTAATTTTTAAATAGATGTATTTTTATTTTTTCTTGGAAACGATAAAGTCCACCATCTGATCTGTGAGTTGATCCATATACGCTTTATCTGTTGTTCCGAAACCATGAATGCCATCTTTTACAATGATCAGGCTATTCTGAACATTTTCCCGGGTAAGTTTTCTATGCAGCTTCTTAGACTGTTGCATGGGAACGACTTTGTCTTTATTTCCCTGCATGATCAAGGTCGGAACACCACCCGAAACATAGGTTAGAGGAGAAATTGTTTTGAAATAGTCAACAGCCTTTCTTTGTTCTTTTTTAATATCGTATCCGGACAATCCTCTCACAAGATCTGATCTGAGGTCTACAATTTTTTGTGCTGCCAGTCCGAACAAGAATACCGGTACTTTTCCAAGCCTTGTATGCAGCAGTTTGTTAAGGTCTGAAGGCCCGTAATGATCTACCACATAATTAACCTTTGCTGAATAAGCAGAAAGTTCCTGGCTTCCGATAAATTGATTATCGGGGGTGTAAGCCGCAAGCATAGAAAGGTGTGCCCCGGAAGAAGCACCGAAAAATCCAATATTATCAGGGTCAAAATGATAGGTTGCCGCATTTTTTCTTACCCATCTTACGGCATCTTTGGTATCTTCCAAAGGAACAGGAAAATGAATGCTGTCATTGAGAAGCGTATTGTCTATACTGATGACTGCATATTTTTTGTCGAGAAGTTTTGCAATGAATGTTTCAATATAGCTCCCATCTCTTACCGTTTTATCGCCTTTTACCCATGCACCTCCATGAACATAGACTACGACGGGCATTTTTTCATCAGCAACATTTTTCGGCGTATAAATATCCAGTAGGAGCGGAGTTCCTTTTTCATTGGTTTTATACGTGACATTCTCTGTTACTGTTGATATTTTTGGAAGAAGGGTGCTTTTCCCTGTCTTGGGTTCGAGCTGATTTTGGTCTTGTGAATAACTTAAATGAAATATACTTAAAGATAAAACAAAAAACAGGTTTGTGAAAAACCTGTAGATTGATATATTGTTTGTCAATGATTTCATAGAATACTTTTTGTAGTAGATGGTTACTTTACTAACTCTTCAAAAAGTTTACCAAAAGTCTTTTCCAGATCTTTGGATTTTCCCGGATGAGGTCTTGAGGTCTGAACTACAGAGCTTCTTACAGCGGTTAACCATCGGAAACGTTCGGGGATATCCATCAAAGCTATTGGGCCTCCTTGTTTGTCGCCGTTTGCAATTTTTTGGAAGCTTTCCAGATTCTGGATAATGTCGTCGTAATCAATTTTACTGTGCATCAGCTTGAATTTATCCGGACACAGATAGAATTCCACACGGATAAACTTCTCTTTTTTAGAGAACATCACAAGTCCGATGTTGAAAAATTCTTCTCTTTCAACTTTCGGCACCAGGCGTATGACAGCGTATTCGTATATTTTATCCTCTTGCATTTTTCGCTTCGTTTACAAAGATTTGAGAATTTTCTAACCTGGTTTTCATAAACTGGAAGTAGATCTCACGAATCTCCTCCGGTGTTTCATCTGCATCCTTCCATTGGAGCCAGTCTTCAGGAATTAAATTGACAATATCCCTGAATAAGGTGTCATTCAGCACTTCATGGGCAAATGTATCGGCCTCATCCAACATTTTTGCCTTCGGAAGCAGAACGTGATCTTTCACATATTTGAAGGGAGTCTTAGCTGCCGCATCAAAATTCTGCCACGAATGATGGAAATAAAATGATGCTCCATTGTCGATAACCCAAAGCTCTTTATGCCACATCAGAAGATTGGTGTTCCTGAAAGTACGGTCAATATTGGTAATAAATGCATCCAGCCATACAATCTTTGAAGCCAGAAGCGGATCCACCTTTACCCCAGGGTCATAAGTGATGGAACCTGAAAGATAATGCAGTCCAAGATTCAGTCCTTCTGAAAATTTCAGGAGTTCCTGGATTTCTTCATCAGCTTCTGTTCTTCCGAAGTCCACATCGAGGTTGACGAATACAAGCTCAGGAATCGGTAGTCCCAGAGCTTCTGTGATCTTACCGCCCAAAAGTTCAGAGATCAGCATTTTAACTCCGTGGCCTGCGCCACGAAATTTCAGTACATATTTAAAATCATCATCAGCTTCTGCCAAAGCAGGAAGAGATCCGCCTTCCCTCAGCGGCAGGATGTAACGCATCACGGTTACCGTTCTTAAATCCAGCATACCGCAAAATTAAGGTTATTTTTCTAGTGTATTCTTTTTGGCCTGCTTTATATTTTAAAAAAAATGAATTCCGGTTGATGCGTGTCGTATTTGAGAAAGACAAAAATAAACAACTAACAAATTTTTCATATATTTAGGTTCATGTGAAATACTGCAAACAGTATATAAAACGTTTTTATGATATGAAATTGATAAAAGAGATCAATATAAGGCTTCAAAATCCTGAGACAAGAGATTTTCTGGCAGACGCATTTTATCCTGAAACTGATGAAAAATTACCATTGGTGATCTTTGTTCATGGTTATAAAGGGTATAAGGATTGGGGAGCCTGGAATCTGATGGCTGAAAAGTTGACAGAAGCTGGCTTTTTCTTTGTGAAATTCAATGCTTCCCACAACGGAACCACCGTTGAAGATCCACACCACTTTGCCGATCTGGAAGCTTTTGGTAATAACAATTATTCAAAAGAACTTTCTGATCTTGGCGTTGTGATTGATCATTTTGTGAAAGCACCCCAGGTAGATGATCAGAAAATAATTCTGATCGGACACAGCAGAGGTGGCGGAATTTCTATTATAAAGACATATGAAGACGAAAGAATCAACGGTTTGATCACACTGGCCAGTGTAGATACTTTGGAACGTTTTCCAAAAGATGAAGCCCTGGAAAACTGGAAAAAAGAAGGGGTGTATTATGTACTGAACGGAAGAACTCAACAGGAAATGCCCCATTATTATCAGTTTTATGAAGATTTTGAGAATAATATTCACCGTTTTGACGTAGAGAGAGCGACAGAAATGGCCAAAGCTTACGTACTGGTCATCCACGGAACCGATGATGAAAGTGTCAGTGTAAAAAATGCGGAACATCTTCATATCCTGAATCCGAATTCAGAATTGTTTTTAGTTGAAAATGCAGATCATACTTTCGGTTCAAAAGAACCATGGACAGAAAAAGAGCTTCCGGAAAACCTCAGCATCGTCACAGAAAAATGCATCGATTTTATAAATAAAAATATGAAATAATTTTAATAGTGGAATAAAATTTGAATATCAACGTTCAAATATAAATGAACATATTAAAAATTATGATGAAAAAATTGATCCTAAGCGCATGTGCGTTTTCTTTATTAGCCGTAGTTTCCTGTAAAAAAGAAGTAAAAACTGAGAGTTCTTCTACCGGTACGGATTCAATCACCGTCAATGCATCAAATGATTCTTTGGCAGCTCCAAAAACCGACTCAGCAGCTTCACCTGCTAATGCTTCCTCAGATAATATCATTACTAAAAATGAGGGAAAATATCCTCATGTTATTAAATTATTTGAAGATAAAAGTTTTGCCGAAAGGGTTAAAAAACTTACCGGAACGCAATATGATGAAATGCTTAAAAATTTCAACGTAGAATCTCCTGTAGTATCTGAAAATGGAATCTATAAAGTAACAGGATGTAAGCAGCATGACTGCCCGGGATATTCCACATCCATCTTCTACGATTCAAAGAATGACAATCTTAATGTGTCTATTGATAAAAACGGAAAAGTAACAGATTTTGCTGAAAAAGGAAAGATTACAGTTACTGAAACATTAAAATCTAAATAGTATTCCTTCTGCTCATTGCAATGACCATGAGGATAATGAAGTTTTACCACAGATAAAAGAATAGCTATATTATAAAAACCAGCCTGAATTTAGGCTGGTTTTGTTTTTTGAATTATAATATCGTTAAAAGCGTCCAGGCCTCATCAATCTTACTTTGCAAAAGTAATTTCTGAGCGTTTCTATGAACATTCTCATCAGCATGAAAATCTCCTGCGGGAAGAATCTCTACATTGGCGAGCATTCCCAGATCATTTCCTGTAAATATTTTGCTGTATTTGATGGAGTCCGGCAGAAGATCAAAACCGATCCCTTTTGTTACCAATGGTTTTGGAACCTCAAAAAGGCTGTTCTCATTGCTTCTTGAATAGAAGTTGCCTCCTAAACGGGCCACCATATCCAGTTTTTGCTGATTCAGGTTTCCGGCTTCGTTCAGATATTCTTCTCTGATATGAATTTTCTGAACTTCACAAATCACAAGATTTCCAGCGCCTCCCTGGTCTCCCAGAGATTTTACTTCCAAAACTTTGCATTCAAAGTTTACCGGGCATTCTTCAATCAGCTTAGGCTGTACCAGATCTGCTTCTTTCATGGTCAGTCCGGATTTGATGAATTCATTCACTCCGGTTTCATACTCAGTGGAAGCTAAAGAAATCTGTTGTACGATTGGAAAATTTACAGTTCCGATAACTACTTCGGGAACTTCCAGAACGTTTTCCAGAGTATGTTTAGTGGTATTGTCACGAACTCTTCTCGATGGTGAAAAAATCAAGATCGGAGGAACCGTACTGAACATATTAAAAAAACTGAATGGTGATAAATTAATAGTTCCGTTTTTATCTACCGTAGATGCTAAAGCAATCGGACGCGGAGACACGGCGGTCTGCATAATGGTCTGAAGCTGTACGGGGGATAATTCGGATGGGATTACTGTTTTCATTGTTTATTATTAACCACAAAAGTCACAAAAGTTTTTAAAGTAAAATCAATTGTTTTAAAGTTCAAAAAAGCATATTGTAATATTTATTTACAAAAGTTTCCTGTCCTTCATGATACAAGTTTTTTACATTAAAATTAATTAGAATTCCTTTGGGCTTTTTCATTAAATTAATATAATTTAAAATTTGAGATCGGTGAATATCATTGAACTCAGTGACTGATTTTAATTCGACAACAATTAAATCTTCAACTAGAAAATCACAAAAAAGTCACATTTGATTTCCTTTCCTTTATAGACTACAGGAACTTTTAGCTCAGATTGAAAATTAATGTTTCTTAATCTGAACTCTTCTTCCAGACATTTATGATATACACTTTCTAATAAACCGGCGCCTAGAATTTTGTGAACTTCTATGCAGGCGCCGTTTATCTTGTATGTCAGATCAGTTAAATATGACCGTGTAATCATAAAAATCTTTTGTGACTTTTGTGGTTGAAAATATTAAGGTGTTGGAATAATTTTACCGGAAACTTCTCCGAAACCTACTCTTATGCCATCTTTCTCAGACCACGCTTTCATAGTCACCGTATCGTTATCTTCAATGAATTTTCTTTCTTTTCCGTCTTTCAGCTGTAACGGGTTTTGTCCTCTCCAGGTCAGTTCCAGCATAGATCCGAAAGACTTTGGATCACTTCCTGAAATGGTTCCGCTGGCGTATAGATCTCCAACTTCCACATTACATCCGTTGATGGTATGATGGGCCAATTGCTGAGTCATATTCCAGTACATGAATTTATAGTTACTTTCTGAAATCAGGTTTTCTTCACCGTTTTCAGGCTGTAGATACACTTCAAGATTGATATCGTAATTTTTATCACCTTCAAACTGTAAATAGTCTAAAACTGCAGGCTCCTGTTTTGGAGAAGCCGTTCTGAATGGCTCCAGTGCTTCCATAGTTACTACCCATGGAGAGATAGAGGACCCAAAGTTTTTACCAAGGAAAGGTCCCAGCGGAACATATTCCCAAGCCTGGATATCTCTTGCCGACCAGTCATTGAATATCACCATTCCGAAGATGGCCTCTTCAGCATCCTTTGTGGAAATACTTTCGCCCATTTCTGAGTTTCTGTTAAGAATAAAGGCCATTTCCAGTTCAAAATCCAGCTGCTTGCTAGGTCCGAAAAGTGGTTGGTCTGCATCTGCAGGTTTCGTTTGTCCTTTAGGTCGGTTGATATCGGTTCCTGAAACTACGATGGAGGAAGCTCTTCCATGGTATCCTACCGGAAGATGTTTCCAGTTGGGAAGTAAAGCGTTTTCAGGGTCGCGGAACATTTTTCCAACGTTGGTGGCGTGTTCAATGCTGCTGTAAAAGTCTGTGTAATTCGCGATGTGTACAGGCATCATCATTTTTACTTTGTCCAGGTCATAGAATGCATCTGCAATCGTTTTTTCGTCTTTTGACAAAATAGAACCTTCCTGCAGAAGTTCCTGAATTCTGGTACGTGCCGCATTGGTAATTGGCTTTCCAAGTTCGATAAACTCGTTGAGAGTATAGGCTTCAAAAACATTATCTTCCAATCCTTTAATGTCTTCAAAATACCCCAGATCATGGAGAGTGGCAAGATCCACGACCTGATCTCCGATTCTCGTACAGCATCCGATATATTCTTTGTTAAAAACTGTTACTCCGAAAGGAATATTATGTATAGAAAAATCTGAATCCGAAGAATATTCTACAAATGATTTCATAAAGTTTTAGAATTAAATTAAGTTGTAAGATAACAAATCTACAGAAATCTGTTATCCCGATTTGATGTTCGTGGGAATTTATTTATTTTTGGAATAAGAAGCCTCATCTATCCATCTGTCTTTTGTGTTCACATCAATAAGATACAGAATATCTTTCTGCCTGGTGAGCAGTAATGTTTTGGTCACCGGCATCGGAACTTTTTTGTTTTCAAGTTTATCTGCCCTTAGAGAAACAATGTTTTTTCTTCTGACAATGTCGCCTGTAAAAACGTTGGAACTGCTTTCTCCGGTAGCTTTGTCATCAAAAACTTCTACATAGGTAGCCTGGTTTCCTTTAATAACGATAAAATCTCTTTCTGTATGGTCTTCTGCATCTTTAATGAAGACAAATTTCTTATTGTCAATGTTTTCATTTTCAAGATGTTGATTGATGCCTTTTCTTTCTTCCAGGCGGTTAAGGATCTCATTTAAGGTTCCATACTGAGCACTAAGCCCTAATGTTCCGAAAAAAAACATCCCCATTAAAATTTTTCTCATAATATGTGTTTTTAAAAAAAAGTTTTGTCAGGATGAAAATTCCTGACAAAACTTGTAATGTATTGTAAAATTAAAGATTTCCTCTTCTGTCTTGTTCTCTCTCCAGTGCTTCGAACAATGCTTTGAAGTTTCCGGCACCAAAACTCTGTGCACCGTGTCTTTCAATGATCTCGAAGAACAGGGTAGGACGGTCTTCTACAGGCTTGGTAAAGATCTGAAGCAAGTATCCTTCTTCATCATGATCAATAAGGATGCCTAAGTCCTGTAATTTTTTAAGATCTTCGTCAATATGACCCACTCTTTCAGGAACCATGTCATAATAAGCCTCCGGTGGAGCGGAAAGGAATTCTACCCCACGTTTCTTCAATTCAGTAACAGTGTGGATGATATCCCTTGTAGCAACAGCGATATGCTGTACACCTTCTCCCTCGTAGAAGTCAAGGTATTCTTCTACCTGAGATTTCTTTTTACCTTCTGCCGGTTCGTTGATCGGGAATTTGGCAAATCCGTTTCCGTTTGACATTACTTTAGACATCAATGCAGAATATTCTGTATTGATCTGCTTATCGTCAAAAGAAAGAATGTTGACAAAGCCCATTACTTTTTCATACCATTCCACGGTAGGGATCATTCTGTTCCAGTCTACGTTTCCGACACAGTGGTCTACATATAATAAACCAGCGTCTTCAGGATTGTAAGCACTTTCCCATTTTTCATATCCTGGCATGAAAGCTCCTTTATAATTTTTTCTTTCAATAAACATGTGAATGGTCTCTCCGTAGGTATAAATACCGGACATTCTTACTTCACCTTGCTCGTCTGTTAAAGTCACAGGCTCAAGATATGGTTTTCCACCTCTTTTGGTTGTTTCCTCAAAAGCGGCGTAAGCATCATCTACCCAAAGTGCCAAAATTTTCACTCCATCACCGTGTTTTTTTACGTGTTCGCTGATAGGTGAATCGGATTTAAGCCCCGTTGTTAATACCAATCTTATTTTCCCCTGTTGAAGAACATAAGAGGCGCGGTCTCTTACTCCTGTTTCGGGACCAGCATATGCTAAAGACTGAAAACCGAAAGCGGTTTTGTAATAATGGGCAGCCTGTTTAGCATTTCCTACATAAAACTCAATGTAATCTGTACCGTTGATCGGTAAAAAATTCTCAGCTTGAGCAATTTTTTCGGCAAATGTAAGTGTTGACATATTTCTATTTTTACTTTTATTTTAATGGAATGCAAATTACAAAAATCTTATAAATAGCGAAAATATTCAACAGGATTCCTTGAATATACTTAACATAAAGTTAAAGAAGAGTTCATTTAAGTATATTTAAGTTTAATTAAAATGAGATGGGATGTCTACATTTGTTATACAAAGAACAAGTGAAAAAAAAATATTTTCGAAAAAAGGAAGCCGTAGGAGATTCTACGGCTTTTTTATTTATCGGTCTACTTTCCTGTTGAGGATTCCGGCATCCGGATTATAATTATCCCAAATTTTCCATACGTTGTCTATTTTACGGATAAAATAAATTTGTGTATTAAGTTGGTTGACAAAATGTTCTTCTCCGTTTTCACCGACCTTAAACAAAAGATTCCAGAATTCCTGAGTTTCCAATATTTTTTTTTCAGGTTCATCAGTCACAACATGAATATCAAAAACTTCATAATTGGAGCGGTTATTCTTGGTCACCAGGTTGAAATCCCTTTCACATAATTCTTTGCTGAATTGTGAAGTTCTTTCTAAAAATGGAGAGTCATCAAATACCAGTTCTTTAAAGAATTCCGGTTTGTGCTCGGGAAAATGCTTATAAAATTCAAATGCGGTTGCGCAATAATCATACACCATTTTCGTGAGAAACTCCAGATCGTCATCGAGTTCTTTCTCCCTGTTTTTCAACTTAACCGACTGTATGTAGTCGTTTAAATCTTTATATCCAAGGAAAATACATATTTTATCAAGTGTTTTCAGGAACCTGAGATCATTATGGGTTTTATCCTGATAGTCATTTTCAAAAAAACGCTGCAAAGTAACGTGCGATATCGTATTTCCTATTTCAAATTTTTTTCCCCCTTTTAATTCTTCAGAGTCAGACAGTTCATCTTTTATAATTTCGGAAAGAATAATATAATGGCTTCGTTTCCATTCACTCACATTTCCCAAAACAGAATTCCTTACCTTTAAATGCTTTTCAACCTCTTCCCTTATCGAATTATATATAGTCTTCAATTTCCTTATGTTTTAAATGAGTTTATCAAAAACACTGCCAAAATGTTAAATTTTTTTTAAGATTAGTTTTGTTTTTGTTCATATTTTGTTGATTTCACCTATGAAAAAGAAGGATAAGAAAAACCATCACTCAGAATATTTAATGTTTAAATCGTTCATAGGCAGCTCTTTCCAGCATTTCCCTGTCATCAGGGTGTGCGATACTGATCAGTTCCTGAGCTCTCTGACGTAGGTTTTTACCATATAAATAAGCGGTACCATATTCTGTCACAACATAATGAATATGTCCTCTTGTGGTTACCACTCCGGCACCCTGTTTAAGATACGGAACGATTCTGGAGATTCCTTTTTTAGTTCTTGAAGTGATGGCGATGATGGGTTTTCCGTCTTCACTTAAGGCTGCGCCTCTCATAAAGTCCATCTGACCTCCGATTCCACTGTATTGTAGGGTTCCGATGGAATCTGCACATACCTGTCCCGTAAGGTCGATCTCGATAGCAGAATTAATGGCTACCATCTTTTTGTTCCTCATAATATTGATCGGGAAGTTCACATCACTTACGTCTTTAAAATCAAAAACCGTATTGTCATCTACATAATCATAGAGTTTTCTGGTTCCGAAACAAAAACTTGTGATCGTTTTATTATCGTGGTAACCTTTATATTTATTGTTAATAATATCATTTTGAATCAGATCAATGACTCCATCACTCAACATTTCAGTGTGTACGCCGAGGTCTTTGTGATTCGTTAAGCACTTTAAAACAGCATCAGGGATCGTTCCAATCCCCATTTGAAGAGTAGATCTGTCATCAATCAGTTCAGCTACATTTTTACCAACAAGCATTTCAACTTCACCTACCTTTGAACCATAGTCTACGGTAGGAAGTTCCTCTTCATGCCATACCAGCTTATGAATTCTGCTAATGTGGATCATTCCGTCTCCGTGCGTTCTCGGCATCAGAGGATTGACGATAGCCACAATGAGTTTGGCCGTGTCTACTGCTGCTCTTGCTACATCTACAGAGGTTCCAAGGGTACAGAAACCATGCTTGTCCGGTGGAGAAACGGTGACTAAAGCTACATCCAGCGGCAGTATATTTTTTCTGAATAAGATAGGAATTTCACTTAAGAAAACAGGGACGAAATCTCCCCGCTCAGAATTTACCGCATCCCGCACGGGAGTTGATACGAATAGAGAATTAACAAAGAAATTATCTTTGTATTGAGGTTTTGCAATTTCCACATTTCCCTGCTGCGTAATGGAAACCATTTCCACATTTTCCAGACGGTGAGACTGTCTTGCCAGTTCATCAATAAGATAATTCGGAGTACATGCACTTCCGTGGAAAAATACGCGGTTTCCGCTTTTTACAGTATATATGGCTTCCTCTGCACTAATATAATTGTACATAATGAAATTTTTTATGAATGATTTTTTTATTCCTGAGAACGGTCTTCCATGGTTTTGTCTGATTCTTCCAGCCATGAAGTTTTATAAGAAGGATCTTCTACTTTTAAAGCTTCTTCCGTGATTTTCAACGGACGGAAAGGGTCCACCATTACGGCGTATTCTTCAGTAAATTTTTTACCGATGCTTCTTTCCATAGCGCCCGGGTGAGGTCCGTGTACGATTCCTCCCGGGTGTAAAGTGAAGTCCATCAGATCGATGTGGTTACGGCTCATAAAATCACCTTCCGTATAGAATAAAACCTCATCAGAATCGATATTGGAGTGATTATACGGGGCAGGAATAGCCATTGGATGATAGTCATACATTCTGGCACAGAAAGAGCACACGACAAAGTTATGACCTTCAAAATTCTGATGTACCGGAGGCGGTTGGTGAATTCTTCCTGTAATTGGTTCAAAGTTCTTGATATTGAATTTGTAAGGATAAAAATATCCGTCCCATCCTACGACATCAAACGGGTGTGTCGCATAGATGAAATCCGTGATCTGGTTTTCTTTTTTTACTTTAATTAAAAATTCTCCTTTTTCATCTTTTGGCTCTTTGAATACAGGGGCAATCATATCTCTTTCGCAGAACGGAGAATGCTCCAGAAGCTGTCCGAATTCATTTCTGTAGCGTTTCGGAGTGTAAATAGGAGAGTGGCTTTCAAGTACGAAAAATACGGTATCATCTGATTTCAGCTCAACCTGGTAGATGGTTCCTCTCGGAATAATAAGATAATCACCGGTTACAAATTCCAGATCTCCTACAAAGGTTTTCAGGATACCGGTTCCGTTGTGAACGTATAAAAGTTCATCGCATTCAGCATTTTTGTAGAAATAATCCATCGACTTTCTTGGTTTTGCCAATCCCATTTTCAGGTCATTGTTCATCAGAAGGATCTTTCTGCTGTCCATGAAATCATCTTCGGGCGTTACATTCATTCCCTTAAACATTCTCGGAGCAATATTTTTTTCTACCGCAATTTTAGGCGTCACATCTTTCGGCTCTCCGATAGATTTGATCTGTGTAGGACGGTGAGTATGATAAAGCAGCGATGAAATTCCATGAAAGCCTTCCGTTCCGAAAAGTTGTTCATAATAAAATTTATCTTCCGGTGATTTGAAAATCGTATGCCTTTTTTGTGGGATGTTTCCCGCCTGATGATATCTCATAGTACTTTTATATCTAGTTTCTCAAATTTAATCATTTTTCGTGAATTCATTCTAACAACATTTGTCATGGTGTTTTGTAATTCAAAAATAATTGTTAGATTTGTCTAACAATTTTAATTTCATGAAGCGAATACTATTTTCTATAACTCTTTTATCTTCTTACTGTTTTTCTCAGGAGACCGATAGTCTGAGTTGGCAGCACCCTGTAGAAAAGGATTCATCTGCAGTTTCCCAACCTAAAGTCAGAATGAGTACCATTGATGATGTGGTTCTTACCGGAACGATAAAACCCTTCAGCAGATCAAAAAGTCCTGTAGCCGTAGAAGTTTACAGCCAGAAATTTTTTCAGAAAAATCCTACTCCCAGTATTTTTGAGGCCATTGCCATGGTGAATGGGGTAAAACCTCAGCTGAACTGCTCGGTATGCAACACCGGAGATATTCACATCAATGGTCTGGAAGGGCCTTACACGATGATTCTGATTGATGGAATGCCTATTGTAAGCTCATTGTCTACGGTCTACGGACTGAGTGGAATTCCTAACAGCCTTGTGGACAGAATTGAAGTGGTTAAAGGTCCGGCTTCTTCTATCTACGGCTCTGAAGCAATGGGTGGGGTGATTAACATTATCACCAAAAATGCGTTGACAGCCCCCAAACTGAGTGTTGACATGATGACGAGCACATGGGGTGAAAATAATCTTGATGTTTCAACGAAATTTAATCTTGGAAAGAATGCGGCGTCTTTGTTAAGTATAAACTATTTCAGCTTTAAAGAAAAAATAGACCAGAACAAAGACAATTTCACCGATGCAGCATTACAAAGCAGAGTTTCAGTATTTAATAAATGGAATTTTCAGCGAAAAGAAAATCGTCAGGCAAGTTTTGCCATGAGGTATCTCTATGAAGACCGTTTTGGTGGAGAAATACAGTGGAACAGATCTTATCGTGGAAGTGGTGATGTCTATGGTGAGAGTATTTATACCAACAGAGCGGAAGTTTTTGGATTGTATCAATGGCCTTTAAAAGAATATATCGTTACCCAGTTTTCTTACAATTATCATGATCAGAATTCTTTTTATGGTACTAATCCCTATAATGCGCTTCAAAAAGTGGCTTTTGCACAAACGTACTGGAGTAAAAAGCTGGGGAACCATGATTTGACAGGAGGAATTACTTTCAAACGGACCTTCTATGATGACAATACGCCCGGAACTTTATCGGGAGACGGAATCACCAACGCACCGATGAAATCTCCTATCTGGGGAGCATTTGTTCAGGACCAATGGGAAATCAATGATAAGAATACTCTGTTGGTAGGTTACCGTTTTGATTATGATAAGATCCATCATGAAGTACATTCGCCAAGGTTTGCCTGGAAATTTTCCCCGAATCCTTACCATACGCTGAGGTTCAATTTCGGAACCGGATTCAGAGTAGTCAATCTGTTTACCGAAGATCACGCAGCCTTGACGGGGTCACGGGAAGTAATGATCAAATCTGATTTGAAGCCTGAGAGATCGGTCAATGGAAATTTAAATTACATCTGGAAGATTCCTGTTGGAACCCGTTTGTTACAGCTTGATGCTTCTGCATTTTATACTTATTTCAGCAATAAGATCGTAGGAGATTTTGATACTGATCCGGATAAAATTATTTATGATAATCTCCATGGATACGGAATTTCCAGAGGAGCATCCATGAATGTGGATTTCAATTTCAGCTTTCCTTTGAGCGTCAATGTAGGAGTGACCTATCTCGATGTGTATCAGAAATTTGATGAGGATCATAAAAAATCACAGCAGCTGCATGCGCCGAAGTGGAGCGGGACTTATAATCTCTCGTATAAGTTCACCAATGATTTGACTTTAGATTTTACAGGACAATTCTACGGGCCGATGAGACTTCCGGTATTGCCAAACGACTACCGTCCGGAATATTCGCCGTTTTATTCTTTAGCCAATATTCAGGTTTCAAAAAGTTTCAAATCCGGTTTTGAAGTGTATGGCGGAGTTAAGAATCTCTTCAATTTTACACCGAAAGATCCTTTGATGAGACCTTTTGACCCCTTTGATAAGTATGCAGACGATCCGATAAGTAATCCGAACCATTATACTTTTGACACTGCTTACGGCTACGCACCGATGCAGAGAATCAGAGGTTTTCTGGGGGTAAAATATACTTTGAAATGAAAACTTTTATTTTATTTTTAATGTTAGTGCCTTGTTTTTATCTGTCTCAGATGAAGACAGGCACTTTTTCTGATCTTGAAACATCTATGAAAAAAGATCCGAAACCTGTAATCATCCATTTGTATACGGACTGGTGCTCAGTTTGCAAAATGGAAAAGTCTGCATTGAATAAAGACCAGGAAATTGTTGATCTGATCAATAAAAATTTTTATATGGTGAATTTTGAAGCTGAAAAAACGAAAGATAAAATAAGGTTTCAGGGTCGGGAATTCAGATATCTGCAGAATGGAAACTCAGGAATCCATGAGCTGGCTGTAGCTTTATCTAAAAACAAAAATCAGGCTGTTTATCCTTTGTGGATTGTTCTGGATAAAGATCAGAAACTGGTGTATTATCATGAAGGATTATTGGCACCTGAAACCATGAAGCAGAAACTTCTGGAGATTTCTGCTTTGTAGTTATATCTTTTTGTTGAGATTGATTCACCAAAGGTTCGCAATGACACATGGTTTCCTGCAGATGATACAGATGACACAGATTTTTTACTGTTGTGGAAAATGTATACTCCGGAAAAATCTTTCAATCTTTCAATTCTTCAATTTTTAAATCTGAATTTCCGCATCAATCAGTACAGCGAGCTGAATACACGGCTCATCCGACCGGTTACTCCAGGCATGATTGGTACCTCTTTGAATGACAATATCTCCGGGTTGAAGAAGCGTTTCTCCGTCTTCCATGATCAGATGGAGTTTTCCTGAAAGAATAACAATGTAATCCAGGGTTTGCGTCTGGTGCATCATGGGATGAGGTTCTCCTGCTTTAAATTCAACGCCGAGGTCTTTATCCGGTGGAATAACCACGTAACGGAAATAAGTTCCGTTTTTAGGGGTCTGTGGAAATCCTGTGTTAGGAATTCGGGTTTCAAGGTCCAGTCCTGCCGGCATTTTCTGAGTATTCCAGATATCCGAAATAATCAGGCCCGCAAGATGTTCTACTACATTTTCTGTCTGTTGATCTTCTATGATAACAGATTTTCCGTTTTTAATTCCTGTGACGATACGTCTGGGTATTGTATTCATAGTTTAATGTTTCATGATGAGTTTATGACCTTGAGTCTGATTGTTTTTAAGTATGGAATGAGCCTTTAAAACCGTGTCCAGAGAAAGATTTCCAATCGTTTTATAATTAGGCGGACTGATGGTTTCGTTCTCAATAAGTCTCGAAAGTTCCTCGAGGCTTCCTTTGTAATAGTGATAGTCTTTATTCATGCTGTAGGAATAATTGGAGATATTCATGATCACGGTTCCTTTGTTGAAAAGGGTTTCGTGGGCATCTTTTGTGACCAGTGCGGTAACATCTGCATACATGCCATTGATTTTTAAAACATCCGCCGTGATTTCAGACATATAATTTCCAACCAGATCAATTCCGAAGTCGAAAAGCTGTTCATCGTTAGCTTTTAAAAGATTTTTGGTGAGATTTTCCTCTTTATAATTGATGATCTGATCACTTTTTAATCCTAATCCAAGAAGGCTCTGTCTGTTTTCTTCACTTCCGACAGTTGCTGTAATTTTCTGAAAATGATTAGCCATTAATAATTTGATGACAAAAGAACCAACGCCACCTGCTGCTCCGGTAACCAGAACAGAATCATCGTGGTTCAGTTTTAAACGGTTAAAAATCTGTAATGCGGTAAGTCCGGCTGATGGAATGCAAGCGGCCTGTTCAAAAGAACTGTTTTTAGGTTTTAAAGCAACAATAGCTTCGGGAACAGCAATATATTCAGCGTAAGAACCGTTGCTTCCCATAGATCCACTTCCACAATATACCTCGTCTCCAATATTGAACTGGTGGGCATCTGCACCTTTTTCAACAACAACTCCCGAAATTTCCCGGCCTAAAACAGGTGATTTGAGAAGTTTCCGTTCCAGTTCGTTCTCCATCATCTGATAATCAATAGGGTTAAAACCACTGGCTTTGATTTGAATTAAAACTTCATGACTTTTCGGTTCAGGTTTTTCTATCTCAGCCTCTCCGAGTTGGAATTTTTCATTTAATACAATGGCTTTCATAAGAGTAATTTGATAGACAAATGTAAAAAGAGAATAGTTTATATTTGCTACCAGTTAACTATTGGTAACCGGTTACCTTAATGAAACTATTATGGCGAAAATCATAGAAAACGGAATAGAAAGAGAAGCCAACTGTACGGAAGAGCTATTTGCTATGCGTGACAGTCTGGATGTTTTGGGAGGAAAATGGAAACTGATGATTATTCGGTATCTCACGAACAGAACAGATCAGCAGATTCATTTCAAAAAGCTGCAACGGGGTATTACCGGAATTTCAGCTAAAATGCTCAGCAAAGAACTGAAAGAACTGGAAATGAATCTTCTCATCACAAGAACAATTCAGGATACAAAACCTATTACTGTAACTTATGCTGTGACAGAATACGGAAAGTCAGTTTTTCCGGTAACGGAAACTCTGGTGAATTGGGGAATTATTCATCGGGAGAAGATCAGGGAGTCGATGGGGTAGTATTGAAAAATTTAAAAATTGAAAGATTTTTTTGCAGTATACATTTTCCACAACAAGAAAAAATCTGTTTTATCCGCATAATCTGTGGGAAATCCAATGTTATTGCGAACCTTTAGGTAAAGCAATCTCAAATCTATCTTTTTCTGAGATTGCTTCATTCCTTGCAATGACTATCGTATTCAATTTTATCGGAGATATCGGATTTGCGCTTTACATCAGTCGAATTGGAAAGAAATTTGTCCCTTTGCGTTAATGAATAATATTATCTCTGCATAAGATGAGAAAAATTACTCAATACGACCGCAATGATCGCTAATATCGCTGGCAATGCCTGTACGAAAAATATCTTCTTGGTCGCTGAAATAGCACCATAAATTCCCGCAATAGCTACACAACCCAGAAAAAACAGAGCGACATTGGTTTGCCATTTGGGATCTTCAATCAGGAATGACCAGATCAATCCGGCAGCGAGAAAACCATTATAAAGCCCCTGGTTGGCAGCAAGACCTTTGGTGGGCTTAAACATTTCAGCAGGCAATGCCGCTTTAAATACTTCTTTTCCCTTGGTTTCCCAGGCAAACATTTCCATCCATAAGATGTAGAGGTGTTCCAGTGCAACGATGGCAATCAGGATTTTAGCAATAAGTTCCATTATTTAATGTTTTTAAGATTGTAAAACTAAAAAAATAAAGTTAAGTTTGGTTAATCAATTGCAAAGATGGATACTTTTAAGGCGCATTTAAATAAATTTATTACGGTCACTGATGAAGAATATGTTTCTATATTTTCTTTTTTCAGGGAGATCGAAGTGAAAAAAAAACAGAGTCTGATGCTTCAGGGGGAGATCTGCAGATCGATGTTTTTTGTTTCTGCGGGCTGTTTGAGGAAGTTTTTTGTGAATGAGAAAGGAACGGAGCAGACCACAGAATTTGCGATAGAAAACTGGTGGATCACAGATACTTTCGCCTATGAAAGACAGACCCAATCAGATTTTTGTATCCAGGCCGTTGAGCGTTCTACGGTTCTTGTTATTGATCTTCAACAGCAGGAACTTTTGTTGCAGAAACATCTGATCATGGAACGGTATTTCAGAATGATTTATCAAAGGGCTTATGCTGCTTCAGAAAGAAGGATCCGTTATCTCTATGAAATGTCCAGAGAAGAACTGTATGTTCATTTCAGTACTTTATATCCGTGGTTTATCCAGAGAATTCCCCAATATCTGATTGCATCTTTTTTAAATCTTACTCCCGAATACCTGAGTGAAATCAGGGCGAAATTACGATCTTAAACCAGTTTAAGATTTTTATCATCCATAAGTCGGAGATTTGTCATGTTATTAAAAGCCAATATCATGACAGAAAAAAATGTTCATCTTCCACAATTATTTTTAAGACTTGCCATTGCTGTGACCATGCTTTCTGCAGTGGCAGACCGGTTCGGTTTTTGGGGTAAAAATTCTGCCTGGGGAAATTGGGAGAACTTTGAAATTTACACCAGAAAACTTACTTTTTTTCTTCCGGAAGGGTTCAGTGTATTTTCCGCTTATACCGCTACTTTTTTCGAAATACTTTTTCCTTTGATGCTGCTTCTGGGCTGGAAAACCAGGATTGGAGCGTACGGATCAGGGTTTCTTCTGCTGGTCTTTGCTTTGTTTATGACTTTGGCTTTAGGAATTAAGGCTCCTCTGGATTATTCTGTCTGGGTAGGAAGTGCCGGAGCATTTTTACTGGCTGTTCAGCCGAAATATTTTTTTAGTATCGATCATTTAACCAATAAATAATACTATTATGAGTGCAAGATTAAATATTGCCACTGTAGATTCAGCTGCTTACAAAGCAATGATGGGATTGGAAGGATACCTTCAGACGATTTCATTAACCCCTATTCAAAAAGAATTAATCAAGATCAGAGCTTCACAAATCAATAAATGTGCTTTCTGTCTTGATATGCATACCCAGGATGCTCTGAAATATGGAGAAACAACGCAGAGAATTTTCATTCTTGAAGGGTGGAGGGAAGCAAAAGAGCTGTTCAGCGAAGAAGAACAGGTGCTTTTAGCGATGACAGAAGAGATTACGCTGATCAGCCATAACGGTCTTTCAGAGGAAACTTTCCAAAAGGCAAAACAGTATTTTGATGATGCACAGATTGCACAGATCATCATGGCGATTGTCACCATCAATGCATGGAACAGAATTGCAGTAAGTACGCACTTACCGATTGCCAAGTAATTTTCTGTTAAAGTTATTGACTAAAAATAGCCCTCATTTTGAAGGCTATTTTGTCTATGCAGGTTGTTTCACCTGGTTTTCAATGACCAATCATCTGATATTAAACTTGTGACAATTCAGCAGTAATGAAGTTCAATTCATCCTTTGAAAGATCAATATCCATTGCTTTGGCATTTTCAATTGCCTGCTGTGCATTTCTGGCTCCTGCCAAAACTACTGTAATCGCCGGCTGCAAAGTTGTCCATCTCAATACCAGCTGTGAAAGGGAAGCTCCTTTTTCCTGGGCAACAGGCTCTATTTTTTCTAAGAAATTTTTTACTTTATTTAAATCAAACTGAGAGAAATAACCGCTTCTGTGATCATTTTCTTTTAATTGATCTTCTTTGAAATATTTACCGGTTAAAAGACCTCTTTCCATGGGACTGTAAACGATAATTCCTGAATTATTTTCCAAAGAATAAGGAACGAGATCATTTTCAATACTACGATTCAGCATGCTGTAAGAAACCTGATTGCTGGCTAAGTGCATCGTTCTGTTGCCTTCCTGCATCTGTGGAACTGTATAATTACTTACACCCGCTGCAAGAACTTTCCCCTGCTGGATCAGAAGTTCCATCGCTTCCATCGTTTCGCTGATAGGAGTGGTGCTGTCCGGCCAGTGCAGCTGTAAAAGATCGATATAATCGGTTCCCAGTCTTTTTAAACTTTCTTCCACTTCTTTGATGATGTTAGCTTTCGAAGCATATTTATAGACAGGAAATGTTTTGCCTTCATCTTCTGCATCGAAGAAAAATTCACCTTTTCCGTTATTGCTGCCGTCCCATACCAAACCGAATTTGGTTAATAACTGAATTTTGGAACGGTCTTTTCCTTTAATCGCTTCTCCGATCATTTCTTCACTGAGTCCGAAACCATAAAAAGGTGCTGTATCAATAGAAGTTACCCCGTGATCTAAAGAAGCATGAATTGAATTGATGGAATCCTGTTTTGCATTCCCGCCCCACATATTTCCTCCGATAGCAAATGCCCCGTGAGTAATTGCAGAGAGTTCCAGTTCCGTATTTCCTAATTTTCTGTATTCCATTTTTTGATTATTTATTTAGTATTTTAAACCGCAAAAGACATTGTTTTTTGAACTACTCCGAACCACCCCGTCAAAAATTTTTCGAATTTTCGCCACTTCTCCAAGGGAGGGGGATTCTGGGGCGACAAATTTTTGTCATTATTAAAATCAAAGATTTTCACGGAACTTAGGAGGTATTCTTTATACACCAAGCCTTTAAACTTATAATAACCTAAGTGCTAAAAACTTTTGTGCCTTTTGTGGTTAAATAAATTTGATTATTGATTAAGTTCCTTCAAAATAGCTTCCCCTACACTTTTTGCAGACTGAGGATTCTGTCCTGTAATGACTCTTTGGTCGCTTACCACATGATTCTGCCAACGTCCTGATTTTTCAAATTGTGCTCCTCTTTCTTTAAGTTGATCTTCCAGAAGGAAAGGGACGACATTCGTTAATTGTACTTCAGCTTCTTCCTCATTGGTGAAGGCATTGATCTTTTTGCCATCTACCAGATATTTTCCGTTGTTCAGCTTAATATTGACAAGACCTGCCGGACCATGACATACCGCTGCTACAATACCTCCGTTTTCATACACTTTTGAAGCGATGTCTGCCAATTCAGTATTGTCTGCGAAATCCCACATCGCACCATGACCTCCGGCGTAGAAGATCGCGCTGTAATGATTTGGATTTACCTGAGAAGGCTGTAAAGAATGATCGATTTTGTTTTTGTATTCTTTATTTTCCCAGAACTCTTTGTTCACAGGATCTTTTAAGTCGAATCCGTCTACTGGTGGTGTTCCGCCTTTCGGGCTTACAAAATCAATTTCATATCCTGCTTTGTGAAGAACTTCCCACGGATGGGAAACTTCACCCAGATAATATCCGGTATCTTCACCTGTGTTTCCTTTTTTATCATGACTGGTCACGACAAATAAAATTTTCTTTTTCATACGGTTAGATTTTTGGTTTTGTGCCTGAATAAATCCTATGGTAAATAAGGTTAATAATAAAAATGCCAGTTTTTTCATATTAAAGAATGTGGGAGGTATAAATTTGTGGTTTTTCCTGTAATTTTTCGTCAACAATAGCTCCGAAAGCCTGAATGTACGGCTGCTGATTATGCTGAGCCAGTCCTTCTTCACTTTTCCAGATTTCGTAGAAGACAAAATGGTTTTTGTCTTCAATTCCCTGATGAAGGCTATACCGTTCGTTTGCATCTTCTTTTGTGGTTTCTGATACCATATTCTGAAGAATTTCCAGAACTTCTGCTCTGTATTCTTCTTTGGCTTTGATAACGGCGGTAAGATAAATTTTCATCAGGCTGGTTGTGGTTTTAATTCCTGTGCAAAAACACGTTCAAGATGCTCTCTGTAAAGTTTCATATCACGCTCTATATTGGCGTTTTTTTCTACGTCATGAAAGTGAAAACTATCCATTTTTTCTAGAGAAACAAAGGCGTTCATTCTATGAAAACCAAATAAAGGTCCGTTATCTACGCTGGTTTCATTGAAGAATTCTCCGGGAAGTGTAAATGCTGTTTCTGGAGCGTTCCAGCTGGTAGTGACCATATATTTTCTTCCGCCAAGCATTCCTCCCGTTCCGTAGTTTATGGCAGGATTTTCTGCATTTCTTCCGTCACTCATATAAATTCCTTTGGCGTGTCCGGCTGTGAAAACCTCGTCAATATATTTCTTAAAACCGTTTGGAAGCTGAAACCACCAGATCGGTGTATGGTAGATGATAACATCTGCCCAAACGAACTTTTTTACCTCTTCATCTTTGTCGAAGCCTTCTGAAACCTGTGTTGTCTTTACTTCTATATTGCCGAATTTTTTAAGTACTTCCAGTGTATTTTCAGCGATCGTATTATTATATTTCCCTCCGGAATGTCCGAAATTTTGTCCTCCGTTGATGATCAATACTTTTTTCATTTTATGATTGTTTAAATTTTATGATGCAAAGTTAGTTGGCTGTGATGTATTATAAAAATAGCATAAATAATAACTAATTATCAGAATAATGATAGTTTTGATTTTATCATTGATGTGAAATATCATACGCATCAGTGGTCATATTGTGAGAGTTCTCCTGTAAATTTGTTTCAGTCAATTGAATGAATATGATACAAATTGCGATTTTTAGTGATGTGCATGGAAATCTTCCTGCACTGAATGCAGTGCTTGAAGATATAGAGAGGAGAGGAATCCGACAGAAGTTTTGTCTTGGAGATCTGGTGGATTTTGCTCCGTGGGGAAATGAAGTCATCGAAAAAATAAGAGATTTAAATGTTTCCTGTCTGATGGGAAACCATGACGAAAGAATTGCTTTTGATATCCCTGTTGTTCCATTATACAAGCATTCGGAAGAAGAAACCAAAGCGAGATTCATTGCTATTGATCATTCTAAAAGGAATATGACGGAAGAAAATAAAAAGTTTTTATCACAACTTCCTTTTCATTTAAAATTAAACTATAAAATAGGGAATAGGCACTGGAATATTCAACTTGTCCATTCCAGTCTGTCCAGTAATGATACGTATCTGTACGAGGCCGAAGATGATGAGGTTTTTGTGAATATGCTGGAAGAATCTCAATCCGATATCGTTGTGATGGGACACACCCATTTGTCATTCAAAAAGTCTTTTGAAAATAAAAAATGGGCAGTCAATTGCGGTTCTGTGGGGCGGTCCAAGGAAGAAAACCGGTTGGCTTCCTATGTGATCCTAACGATGAGCCAGGAAGAGATTATTCCTGAGATTGTTCAGATAGATTATCCCATTGAACAAGCCGTTCGTGGCATTGAAGAAAGTGACATTCCCAACTATTATGCTTCTTTTTTAAGAAATGAAAAGATTTCCATAGTCTAAAATGATTTCATTTATCTTACTTGTAAATCAATAAGCGGAGTTTTTTAATGAGTGTAAATATTTGATTTTTAAATTTTTGTAATTATCCGTACTTCTGTTTGTAAATGGTCGAACGTATTTTATTCGTAAAATGCGTTCGACTTTTTTTATTGAGACTTTTTTGAAAATTCTCCGAAGCATATTTGCATAAGATTATTAACGTCACATTAAAATTTAGAAATCATGAAAAAGACCAACCTCTTTATTTTTTTACTCCTATCCGTATTTTCTTTAGCACAGGTACAGAAAATAAAAATTGATACGATTATCACACCGGAAATTGGAGGGATCAAACAAGCGATAGAAATTAAAACAGATGATTCCGGTAAACCGATACTTCTCTTTTTATCTGGTGGTCCCGGAAGCTCCATGATGAAAAATGCGGACTCTTTTACCGGTATTTTAAAAAACAAATTTACTATTGTCCAATGGGATCAGAGAGATGCAGGGAAAACTTTGGAACTGAATCCTTCGCCAGTACAACCATCCGTTGACTTAATGGGAAAAGATACCTACGAAGTAATTCAGATTCTTAGAAAGCAGTTGAAGCAGAAAAAAATATATTTATTAGGAAGTTCATGGGGAAATGCTTTAGGATTTTATATTGTTAGAAATCATCCGGAGCTCTTACATGCTTATTTTGCGGTAAATCCTGTCATCAGCCAGTTAACCAGTGAAAAAGAATTGCTTACGATTTTGAAAGTTCATTTTAAAGAAGATGCTGTTGCCACCAGAGAACTGGGGAGTGTACATATTCCCTTTACCAATGACGAAGACCTGTTTTATCTTAGAAAATGGCTTTTTTATAAAGATGGTAAAAAATACGTAACCGGTGATGATTTCAAAAAAGGTTTTCTTCAATGGTCTAAAACCTGGTCGCCAGCGTGGAAAGAAGTCATGAAAATTGATCTGCCAAAAACCTTGAAAAAAGTAGAGTGCCCGATTTATTTTTTCGTAGGTAAAAACGATGTTCAAACTTCTACTGTCATTACAAAAGGATATTTTGAGCAGGTAAAAGCTCCGAAGAAAGATCTGTTCTTGTTTGAAAATTCAGGACATCAGATCCATAAAGATGAACCGGAATTATTTCAAAACAGAATCATCAAAACATTAGATTATTAATTCAGACCAAAACTTAGAAACCATGAAGAAAACAATTCTTTTTACCCTGTCATTGCTGTCGGTATTTTGTTTAGGGCAAAAGTCAGTAAAAGAAAAGATGAACCTTAAACCTATAGTGGACCATGCTGCTCAGAAAATGGTTGAAAAACCATTGATCAATGCGGTATCGATTGGAATCGTTTACCAGGGGCAGGAATACATTGGGCATTATGGTGAATTGGAAAAAGGAAAATCCAACCTGCCGAATAATGAAACCATCTATGAGATCGGTTCCCTGGGTAAAACTTTAACCGGAACATTAGTGGCGAAAGCTGTTTTGGATAAAAAATTAAAGCTTGAAGACTCTGTTCAGAAATATTTATCTGAAGATTATCCTAACCTGTCATTCAACGGTCATCCCGTTCTTATAAAGGATTTGGTGACTCACACAAGTGGCTTACCTAAAATGCTTCCTTTGGAAGCAAATGCGGTACTGAATGATTTCACTAATGAAAAAGCACCTGAGAATACCAATAACATATTGAAAAACTATAAACAAAAAGATTTTTTAAGAGACCTGCACACCGTAAAACTTGATGCAGTACCGGGACATCAATTTTCCTATTCAAATGCCGGCATTGAACTTTTAAGTGCTGTTTTGGAAAAAGTATATCATGAAAAGTTTGAAGTGATATTAAAAGAATATTTTGCTGATAACCTTCAAATGAAGCATACGAAGATTAATTTATCAAAAAAAGAAGAAGCCCATCTTGCCGTAGGATATCATTGTGATTATAATGCCATAGCTCCTGAATTAATGTCATCACTTTGGGGGTCATCAGGTAACGTGAAAACAACGCTTCCGGACATGATGGAATACATAAAGTATCAATTAAAAAATACTCCTGAAATAGCAGAATCGCATAAGCCTTTGGTTAAAATTGATGATACGTTCAGTTCAGGATATACGTGGAGAGTCATTACGGATGAAAAATTGGGAACTTTGTATAAGCATCATGGCGGCGTATTTCGTGCACAATGCTTTATCTACATCATACCAAAATATAATCTTGGCGTTTTTATTATAACCAACCAAAGTGGCGTAAATACAGCAAAGGATATGCAGAGTGTACTCGATGAAATATTTGGAGGTATATCATTATAATAATTATTCCATAACTTTGTATCAGAATATTAATAATTAAAGTTATGGTCAATCTAGAATGGTACCGCACTTTTAAAGCGATATATAAAACCGGAACACTGACGGGTGCTGCAGATTCCCTGTTTATTTCGCAGCCCGGAGTAAGTCTTCATTTAAGCTCGCTGGAAGCTTATGTAGGCTATAAATTATTTGACAGGACTGGTAGGAAAATGATGCCGACTGAAAGAGGAAAGGTCTTATTCAATGCCGTATCTGAACCGCTTTCCAAGCTGGAAGATGTGGAGAAAAACTTTCAGAAATCCACAGAAAAACTAACGCCGACGATCAGTGTGGGAATGTGTTTTGAAACATTTCAGACGACTTTGGAACAATATGTTTCCACATTACCTTTTAACCTGATCATCAGCTTCGGACAGTATCCGGAAATGCTGGACCAGCTGGATAAAGGGATTCTGGATCTGATTATTACCCCGAAAAAAGGAGCTTCTCCCAATATTGAACATGAAGCATTTTCTTCTGAACAGATTATTCTGGTTGGCGGAAAAAATGTAGATACGGAGAGTTTTCAAAAAATTGTTACAACTAAAGGAACAGAGCATATTGAGGATTGGCTGAAACAGGAAAAATGGTATGGAACCACTGGCGATATGGAACACCTGTTTCAGTTCTGGATCATGAACTTCGGACATAAACCGAATTTCCGGCCTAATTATATTGTTCCGAATCTAAACTCCATCATTCGTTGTCTGAAAGGCGGAACCGGACTTGCCGTGGTTCCGGATTTTCTCTGTAAAAATGAAATAGAGAACGGAGACCTGAAACTCATCTGGGAAGGGGAGAAAAAATTGGAAAATACACTGTATTTCGGATGCAGAAAAAAAACAAATTATCACTCAGAAATTGAGCACATCAAAGGATTATTCCGAAAGGTCATGAGCAAGAATGACCATGTCGCGCATTTGTAATCCGTTTTCATAAATAGGGACTGTGTAATTTTCTATAAAAAAATTTTTACGCACTCCCTTTTTGAGGAAACCGTTCTTTTCATAGAATTTAATCTGCTGGAATCCTGTGTCAGAAGTTCCTACAGTCAAAATTGTATAGCCGTTTTCTTTGGCAATTTCTTTAGTTTTATCAATAAGAACACTCCCGATTCCCTGGCTTCTATAACTTCCAATGACTGCCATGTTTTTGATCTCCAGTTCGGTACTGCTGTTTTGGTACAATGCCATCACGGCAATATCCTGAATAGCATCGGATAAAAGATAAATATCGGAGTCAAAAATATATTGATTGATCGCCTCAATGGTTTCATCAGCGAGAAGAAGTAACTGATAAGGAATATCTGAATCCGGGTCCATCTTTTTTAAAGTGAACTTTTCCATGCTAGAGACTCATATGAATGATGGGGTAGTCTTTCCCTGAACCGTCTTTTTCTGATCTTCCGGTTTGTCTGAACCCCATTTTTTCATAAAACCCAATGGCCTGAGGATTCTGTTCATTGACATCTACTTTTGTCAAACCTGTTGTATCCTTCATAAATTTATATAAAGTTCTGCCCAATCCTTTTCCCCGTACATCATTATGGATGAAAAGCATCTCCAGATGACCTTCAGCTACAGCCGCAAAACCTTCAGCAATCCCGTTTTCCATAATTAAATACACTTCCAGATCAGGAAGATAATCTTGTGGAATTACTTTTTTGAAATAGATGAAATCTTCTTCAGCGAGGAAATGATGAGTGGCCTTTACTGCAGATTCCCAGATCTCCATAATTCTAGGATAATCTTCAGCCAGCGCCAATCGGATGGGGTGTGACATTATTTTGAGGTTTCTGCAAAAATAGGAAAAATTTGATTTTATAAACAAAAAGTTAGAGGTTAGAAAGATGTATATTTTAGACAATTAGCAATTCCCCTTCTTTGAAGTGGTGGATTTTTGCGAAGCAAAAAGACGGGTAGTAAAAAACACTTACCAACAGTATCTGAATCTTTGAAAACAGTAAAAATGGTAAGTACAAATGCCATTTTTTTATCGCAAATTTGTTAGGCTATACAATAATATTAAAATTGAAATTAAAAAATTATGCAAAACAAAACATATACAGGGCAGCCTGTAGTGACATTAAATAACGGAGTGGACATTCCGGCTTTAGGATTTGGAGTCTGGCAGATGGAAAACCTGAATGAATGTGAAAGGGCAGTAGTAAAAGCGATTCACACCGGATACAAAATGATCGATACCGCTGCTATTTATCAGAATGAAACAGCAGTAGGCCAGGCCGTGAAAGATAGTGGAGTGAGCAGAGATGAGCTTTTTATCACGTCAAAAGTATGGGTTCAGGACCACGGCTACGAACAGACAAAAAAGGCATTTCTGAAAACACTGGAAAGACTGCAGATGAGTTATCTGGATATGTACCTGATCCATTGGCCTTACGGGGATTTCCTTGGGAGCTGGAAAGCTTTGGAAGAGCTTTACACTGGAGGAAAGATCAAAGCGATCGGGGTTTGTAATTTTACGGTAGAGAAATTAGAAGAATTAAAAGCTAATGCATCGGTACTTCCGGTGATCAACCAGATCGAACTGCACCCTGTTTTCCAGCAGAAACAACTTCAGGTGTACAACAAAGAAAATAATATCATCACCCAGCCATGGAGCCCGCTTGGAAACGGAAATGCAGATCTTCTGAACAATTCCCAGTTAAAATCAATTGCTACAAAATATAATAAAACAGTAGCTCAGGTCATTTTAAGATGGCATCTTCAGGAAGGATTTGTTGTGATTCCAAAATCGGTGACGCCTTCCAGAATTGAAGAAAATTTCAATGTTTTTGATTTTGAACTGGGTGAAGAGGAAATGAATGCTATTCGCTCATTAGATACAGGAAAAAGGCTGTTTTTCGATCCCAAAGATCCTGAATGGGAAGAGAAAATGCTTAAAGTTGTAGCAGATATTTAAGAGTATATCTTCATATTTTTCTCCTGTAGATTAAACGGCTCTGACAGATTTTTAATACAATTATCTGTTCAATAAGTTTAATCTGCAGGAGACTTTTTTTAATTTTAAATAAAATAATTGTTATGTTTTGGCCGGACACCATCAGTAAAATTTTGCAAATAAAATATCCCGTAATTCAAGCGCCTATGTTTGGAGTAAGTACACCTCAGATGGCTGCAGCCGCTGCAAAAGCAGGGGCCTTGGGATCCCTTGCATTAGCCGATCTTTCAGGGGATCAGTCCGTAAAACTTATCAGGAAGACCAAAGAAATGACTGATCAACCCTTTGCTGTCAATATTTTTGCTCATCATATTCCTGAAATAACTGATGCTTTGAAAGAACAATATGCTAAAGCCAAACAATTGTTAACAAAGCTGGCAAAAGATAATAATATGGAAGTTACGCTTCCGGATCTTCAAGATATTAAGGTAAACAGTTATCATGAACAGATAGATGCGATAATTGAAGAAGGATGTAAAATTCTCAGTTTTACTTTTGGAAATCTGGATGATCAAAGCATTCAAAAACTGAAAGAAAAAGAAGTAATTCTTATCGGCACCTGTACTTCTGTGGAAGAAGCATTGGATTTGGAGAAATCGGGAATTGATCTGATTTGTGTACAGGGAATTGAAGCAGGCGGACACAGAGGAACTTTTGATGCTGAACATATTCCGCTTATCGGTGGAATAGCTTTACTGTCTGAGGTGTATGATCAGGTTAAAATTCCACTCATCTATGCCGGAGGAATATATAATGGAAAGACTTTAAAAGCCGCAAAAGAACTTGGGGCTCAGGGATTTCAGGTTGGAAGTATTCTTCTTGCATCGCAGGAAAGCGGATTGCTACCGTTTGAAAAAGAAAGGCTTAAAAATGTAACCGAAAAAGAAATTGTCCTGACAAGAAGCTTTTCGGGACGTTTTGCCAGAGGAATTACAAATAAATACATCCAGACTCTTGAAAAATCAGACTTTATTTTGCCATATCCTTATCAAAATAAGCTGACCGGTGAACTTAGACGGGTTTCTAAAGCCTTGAATAACGCAGATTTTGTAAGTATTTGGGTGGGGCAGTCCATCCATAATTACAGCAGTCTTTCGACAGAGGATATTCTTAAAAATCTTATTCTTGAGGTAGAATAACTCTTCTTTCCCGTTGTTGACTTTTAGGTCTAAGCAATTTCATTTGATGGCATGAAGACGAGTATGAGCTATTAAGATAATAAAGAACCAGGAACAAAAAAAAATAAAAAATCCTGTTAAGTATAATCTTAGCAGCCTACTTTAAGTATACAGGTGTATTACTTATTTATATTGAGGGTATTACACTCGTGAGTATTCATGAGTGCGCTTTTTATTTATACTTAAAGTCAATAAGAATATCTTTGCCGTCTTATTAAATCTTACCTAAAAAAAATAAAAATTGTATCATAAAGGTATCAGTGATTACAACTTACGATTTTTGGGCAGGTAGGTATTAATGCTAAACACTATGTCTTTGATAAAAAAAACTATTCCAAAAATTTCTCAATTATTAAACTACATTTCGTCATGGGGAATCAATGAAAATGCGAACGAATTTGAAAAAAACTTTACAGTACTCATCAACCAGCATTTGGTATTACTGTTCTTTATTTTCTTTTTTCACAGTATTTCTATTATTTTATTTTTAGAAATAACGATAGACAGCATTTTTTTAGGCTGCATTTCCTTTTTATGGCTATTATTAATGCTTTTAAAAGAGTACAGGAAGAATAAAGAAATTTTATTCTTTGTTTTTATCTTTTTGTGTCTTGTCATTACCTACTACTCTTCATATTGCGGGCAGGAAAGCGGAGTTTTTTTGTTTTATTTTCCCCTTCTCTCTGCCTTGGCATTTTTTTTCGAGATTAAAAAAGACAGGAATGTTGTTTATTTTATAGCTTGTTTTATCCTCGCGAGCTTGTACATCACAATTGTCTATGACTTTCGATTGGTTGAACCAAATTCAATGATTATTTGTAACGGATATGAAAAAAAGTTGATGATTTTAAATGTGACCTTTAGTTTATTGGTTTTTGTAGCTGACTATTACTTTATAGAGCGTAAAAGATCCATTGTTTTTATGCTTTGTACTGAAAACGAAGTAAATATCAATACTATAAAGTCCTTACAGACAGAAAACGAAAGATTGCTCAAAAATCAGTTCATAGCCAATAATCTCACAGAAGAGAACATCAATGAGATTATGAAGCTCGCCCAAAAAGATGATCCTTTTTTCTTAGATAAGTTTCAATTTTTTTTCCCGGATTTCTTTTCCAGACTGGATCATATCGGATCCAAACTCATTTTATCGGATCAGCATTTGTGTGCGATGATGAGATTAAATCTGGATACCAAGCAGATAGCAACCTATACGAATACAACGATCAAGTCTGTGGAAAGTAAAAAGTACAGATTAAGGAAAAAATTGAATATCCCTTCTGATATAGAAATAACTCAGTGGATTTTAAGTATTTAAGAGTTTTCCCTTATTTTTTTATATCTCAATTTCGTGAGTTTTTACCCTTGCGAGTGTTGATGAGGGTGGTTTTTGTTGCAAAAAAAATGAATTAGAAACAATTTTGCAATGATAAAAAAACACACCACCAAATGATGAATCTTCAAAATAATACACGCATCCATTGTATCAACTGACAGGAATTCTTGATATAGGGTAGATAGTCTATACCTGTAAAAGTATTTCACGCCCTTCTATTTTCATTAAAAGATGGAAGGTGATGACTCTTTCGTTAGAAAAATTAATTTCAAAATAAACGAAACCTTTCGAAAAAATAAAGCCCTCATTTTTGAAAGGTTTCCTATCAGGCAATGACACAAAAACAAATGATGAAAATTTTTTTTCCCGGATACTTTCCTGTCATCGGAAAGTGTCTGGGAATTTTTTGTTTATTTTTTTGTTTTACAGCATTCTATACACAGACATTAATGGATAAAGAGGGTTCTCTGCACGTGAATACGGGAACATTATTGCATAGAGAAAGAGACTCTTCTTCTACATGGTGTGATGATAAGAATGCTGTTGTTTTTATTGATGATAAGGCAAAAGTCTATGGTATAATTTATATTAGTGATTCTCACTCCATCGTGCAGCAAAAAAGCGACACGATGAATACCAAACTAAGTTTAAATAAGAACTCTGCAAAGAAACTATCTGCCGGTAGACTGGAATTTCATTCTCCAATTCATCCTGCTGAAAAGAAGGCTTCTTCCGCTGAATATGTCTTACCGCCAAACTCCAGTGAGTATTTTACTGCAAGTAACCATGGTAATCATACCGCTGTATTTCCTTTCAGTAATATCAATATAAAAACAGCGGTAACTGTGCTTTTAAATTTTAATATTCTAAAGGATTTTTCGTTGGAAAAGTCATTAGAAAAAGAATATGCTATTGTATTTATTTATAGTTTACTTATTGATAATCAAAAAGTAAGGCCGCCTCCCTTCCTGATAATGTAAATACTAAAACTTTACCAGAAAGTACAGGATTCAGTAGAGAATATGGATGAGGTGTCATAAGATCCATAGATCTGTACTTATTGCTGCAAATCATCCTATCAGAAAATAACATCCATACTGAAAAGATCTGTACATTTTTAAAATTCACAAAAAACCTGTCACTGCGATGCCAGGTAATTTATATGATCAATTAAAAAAACATTATGATGAAACATTTTATTGCATTTTTCGCACTTATGACCAGCTCATTGATTTTTGGGCAGGTAGGTATCAATACTTCAAAACCTAATCCGAAATCCGGTTTACACGTATCTGAAAGGAATGACCCTTCAAGTACTGCTGCACCGGACCGATTTAACGGACTTATTATACAACGGTATACCACAGCTGAAAGAGCTACAATTGCACCTGGTGCCGCTGAAAATGGTTTAACCATCTACAACACCAGTACCAGCTGTTACAATGTCTGGAATTGGAATTCCGGAACGGGAACGGGAAGCTGGACTGCGCTTTGTGGTGAAAAGCAGGGACTTGTAGAATTTATTGACTGTAATTCTATAAAAGTTGTGGGTAAATATGTGACGGACAAACCTCTTAGTGTACAGACCGTTCATATTGAGGTGCCGGTGAAGGTAACCCAACTGGGAAGTTATTCATATACCACAAATACGGTTAATGGTGTTACATTCACAGCTCAAGGGACTTTTGTGAATTTAGGGCCTCAAACGGTAAACCTTTATCCTACAGCTATCACGGCAACTCCAGCAGGTGGAGTTTTCAATTATTCTGTAACGGTATCTCCCACAGCAGCTGGCTCGTCAGGGATTATCTGTAACAATGTTCCTGTTTCATTTATTAACAGAGCAGGTGCTACTATGAAAATAGTAAATGTGTCTGGTTCTGACGGATCATCACTAGTTACAGGGACTAATTCATCAGGATTGGTATATCAGTGGTTAACCGGAATAAATACCATTGGGGCGTCTAATTCTGCTCTCTCTTATTCCGGAACAGCAGATATTCAGATTGTAAATGTCAGTTTGAATAGTTTGGCAGCATTAGAGGATGCATTGGAAGGTGCTTCGGGGATTACTGTTGGTGCCAATAACGGCATCAGTGCTGGTTTTGCTAACGTTATCAAAGAATGGAATGAATCTACTGGAGGTTTTATCATCAATTATGCAGACTCTGTAAGTGAATCAGGTCTGGCAGATGTACTGAAATTTTATGTAGAAAATGGAAGTACTACAGATGGTATATTGAATACAAATGTAAATAGTCTCCCACAGATCTTCAGTACAGGACAGCCATTTAATATCTCTTCTGGATTAAATATAGGGTATGACGGCGGTAATGCCGGACAGATTTCCACAAGTCAAGGGACCAATTTTATCAATGTAGGGACAAGAAGAGGAGGAGTAATAGATCTTACCCGAAATATAATCATGTTTGGAGATAAATTCGGAGATGGTCCGGCAACTTCAACAGGACCGAAGCAAAATTTTGCAAGAGTTTTGTGTGATGTCTTTGCCTATTTCATAAAAGAAGCCCCGGTATATTAAATCAATGATCTCCCATATCTGACGATAAAATATGGAATTATCATAACAAATGGGCTATGCTCCTGTAAATTTTGAGCTGCCTTCAAAACAGGCAGCTCTTTTTATAAATAAAAAAATAAAATGAAAAAAATTCTAATATCAGCAATATTTCTTCCCTTCGCGCTATCTGCCCAAAACATTTTTCAGATGGAGGTTTCTGCCCAAAATAACGATGTAGAAGTAAGGGCAAATCATACGGTAGATTTCGGAAGTTCCGATTTGGAGCTTTCAGGGAAAGAAGGTACCATTTCTCAGGAAACCTATTTAAGATTTGAAGGGGTTTCATTACCTTCAGATGCCGTCATCAATAATGCCTATCTAATATTCTATGGTGATGAACCAAGCAGTACCCCAACAGTTATAAAAATTACGGGGGAAACAGGAAGTTCTTTGGTTTATCCTTTATCTACTGCGGCCACTACAGGACTGAATATAAAGTCCAGAAACTATACTACCACGTTTGCCGAATGGACAACCGCAGGCTGTGTTGCCAATCAGAAATATCAGTCGCCGGATCTTAAAAGTGTTCTTCAGGAAATGTTTCCCAATGGAATCAGTAATGCGAATCTTGCATTTAGGTTACAGGGAAATGAGCAAGGTGCCTTTACGGTAAGATCTTTCTCAAATACTAATTACAGACCAAAGCTGGTCATTGATTACTGGTCTATGCAGGGCAGTTTATCAGCTGTAGTAACTGCCAATAATGATGATGGATGGGAAAATACATCTGGAGGGGTTAATTTAGGAACAGATTACCTGATACTTGGTGGAAGATCGGATATGAAACAGCATGCAGTCCGATTCCAAAATGTTCAGATTCCTGCAGATGCCCAAATTACAGATGCCTATATCGAGTTTTACTCATACGGAACAAGTCAGGCTGGAAATATGGATATTTATTCTGAAATCGGAACCCCGAATGCTTATACAACTGCTGCTAAAAATATAACTTCAAGAGAGCGTTCTGTTAACAAAGTTAATTGGGAAACCACAGCCTGGACCTCAGGGAATACCAAAAACCGTACGCCTAATCTTAAAAATATTATTGAGGAAAACAGGCTGAGTGGATGGCAGTCCGGAAGTAGCCTTGCTTTTCAGTTTAATGGATTGGGAACGAATAGCGGAGCACTGGCCCGCTCGTATGAAGGGGGGGACAATTACCGCCCGAAGCTGGTTGTAGAATATTTAAATAACGGGCTGGGTGCATCTATTGAAGGAGCAGTAACTGATCCTGCTTTAATGGATCAGCTTTATATCAATGAAGTGTCTTCTCAGGGAACCGTTACCCAAGGTGAAGACTGGATAGAATTGTATAATAACAGCAATGATAATCTGCACATAAAAGGCGGCGTTTATTTGTCTAATAAAAATTCGGACAAAACATTGCATGAGCTTAAAAATATTTTTATTCCGGCTCATGGATACGCTGTTTTTCAGGCAGATAAAAAGCCGGCGGAAGGAAATCATCATCTGAATTTTGATCTCAAAAATTCCGGAGCGACCCTTTATCTTTCCAGGAAAGTGGCTGAAAACATTATTTCTCAGAATGAACTTACGTATGGAAGTTTACCTTTTAATCAGTCTGTAGGAAGACTACCGGATGGAGCAGGAAGCCTTGTCAACTTTATTGTACCGACTTACAAAGAAACCAATTCCAATGGAAAACAAAAATTGGATCTTGCTTTCAGTAAGGAAAGAGGAATCTATCCGTCAGGTTTTGATTTGACAATTTCTGCACCTGCAGGGACAACCGTTAAGTACACACTTGATGGGAAATACCCTTCAGAAACCATAGGTTCGGTTTATTCTGCCCCAATTACTATAAGCAAATCATCTGTTGTTAAAGTATATGCTTATAACACGACAGGTAATTCAGGGGTTGTGGCGCATACTTATGTCCTGCAAAACAATTATGGGAATGAAAACACCAGTGTAGGGTATAATCAATGGTCATATAAGTCTACTATTACAGCAGAAGAATATGCTCAGGCGATCGCTCAGATACCTGTTGTTTCGGTTTCTACCAATACAGAACCGAGTGCTAACTGGGTAGAAGGGTCATTCGAGTATATTGATAATAACGTATACAGCGGAAGATCTAATTTTTTCAGTAATTCCATGACAAGGAAGTTCGGACAGGAAAGTTTAGGTTTCTACAATCCTAATCTTACCGTCAAATTCAATTCTGATGCGAAGGTGAAAAAAGCTAATTACCCTTTCTTCGACAACTATCCCGGCGATGCTTTTGAGGTTCCTGAAAAAATTCACAATATCGAATTAAAACAGGGCCAGGACAATGCAACAAGAAATGTATTCAACATTGGATATATGCGCTTCAGTGAAAAAATAACGATGAATCTGCAGAAGGAAATGGGGAAATATGCATTGGATACCCGTTATGTCAATTTGTTCATCAATGGCAGATACCGTGGATTAAAAACGCTGCGCAATGATTTTGGAACCAAGAATATTGAAGAACTATTTGGCGATGATGACAGCAATTACACTAAAATAACTCTTCAGGATGGATCTTTTACCAACGGTATTGTAGAAACAGGAGATGGAAGTCCTGCGGTATGGAATGCTATAAAAACTGCCGCCACGACCAAGAACTTTCAGCAGTTTAAAAATCTTGTCGATATCGATGATTTCATCAAATTCCAGATCATGTTTATGTTTATCGATTGTGAAAACGAAGCAGAGGCAATCACTCATAATACGGATGCTAATATCATGAAAGCCAAATTCATGATCAATGATACGGACGGAGCCTTTTTCGGAGGATTAACTGCTTCATCATCTACCATAGCACTGAATCCAATAGGATTTGCTGGCGGTGGCGGAAATTATAAATTTAAATGGCAGGGGACCATCAGCAGAAATGGTGCGGGCCAGCTTTTTGGCCAGTTTATGGGTTCAAATACCAATATTTCTACAGGAAATCTTGAATTTAAAACGCTGGTTAAAGATGCTGTGTTGAGGAATATTGGTCCGGCTTCCGGTACTTTCTCCGGAGCAGACGGAGCTCCATTGTCTGTATTGAATGTGCAGAATAAAATCACCGCAACGGTCAACGAACTGGACAAAGTGTATAAACTGGATGCCGCCTATATGGGCTACACGGGCAATGTCTACCAGCAGTGGAAAAATACAGACTATCCTCGTATTCTTGCTCAGGTTCCTGAAAGAGTAGGGTTTACTTTGAAAAAATGGCTTGAATTTAATATGGCACATACGCTTTCTCAGGTGAGTATTATTTCTCCAAACATTTTAACAGATACGGATACCATTCAAATAGATAATCCCAATTCCGGAACAGCGCTTTATTATACCTTAAACGGAACCGATCCAATGGGGAATGATGGGGTTGTTTCCTCAGATGCCCATTTATATAACGGAACATTTTCGTTACCTGCCGGAAGCTATACTATTGCAACACGTGCATTCGTAACCAATAACTGGGGACCGCTGGTTTCAAAAGCAATAAAAGTTGATGCACAACAGGCTGGTCAATTTCTCATTACAGGAATCAATTATAAACCGTTATCTAATGGAGATGCTGAATTTATATTAGTTTCAAATCCTGGCAATGCAGATTTAGATATTTCAGGTTATAGTATTTCTGATGCTGTGAATTATACTTTCCCTCAAGGAACACTCATCGCAAAAAATCAAACTATTATGCTTGCGAAAAACCTGTCATTGATTTCAGGATTTGATCAATATGCTAAATACCAGTGGACCAGCGGCAGTCTTAACAATTCCGGAGAATCTATGACTTTTAAAGACAGTTCAGGAAATATTGTAGATTATGTTTCTTACATGAATGTTTCCCCATGGCCGGTGGAAGCCAATGGGCAGGAATATTATCTGAAACTTATGGCTTCCGATCTTGATAATACCCTGCCTGAAAATTGGGAAGCCCAATCACTGACATTTTCAAAGGCAAAAATGAGTTCTTCAAAAGCAGCTGAAGAGGGAAATATCACTTTAAAAAGTGTGAAAATTTATCCTAATCCTGTAAAAGATGTACTGTTTATCAGTCTTAATGAAAAAGCTATGATCACAGTCTATACAGCCGGCGGACAGCTGATTGAAACAAAATCTCTGAACGAAGGAGATCGTAGCCTGAATGTCTCATCCTGGAGCAAAGGGATTTATCTGATTCATGTTTCCGGACAAAAAGAGACAAAGACCTATAAAGTAATGAAAGAATAATCAAATTAAAAAAACAGGCCCCCGGATTAAATAATATATACACAAATGATGGGAGAGAGCTCCAAAAGGGGGCTTGTTTTATTGTCTGAAGACCAGATCACTTACTATTATGAATACAATTTATTTTAAAAAAGAATTACATCATGGGCATTAATTTTAAAAATATACATATTGGAAATTTGATACAGCAAAAAGTAAAAGAGGACCAAATAGAAATGTTACGCATTTGCAATTTTATGAAACGATCTGAAGAAGAAATATTGAATATGTTTACCCTTGAAAATCTTAGTTCTGAAATTCTATTAAGATGGAGTAAACTTTTGAAATATGATTTATTCAGGCTTTATTCACAACATTTAATATTGTATTCTCCTGCTGCCAATATGCCTTCAAAGAATGAGGAAAGCCATCTTCCTGTATTCAGGAAACGTATCTATGCAAAAGAAATCATAGACTTTATTTTGGAATTAATTAATACTGAAGAAAAAACAAAGCAGCAGGTTATTGAAGAATATAATATCCCAAAAACTACTTTATACAAATGGATTGCTAAACAGGAGCAGGTCAATTCAAAATACTAAGAAAAAAAAACACAAAAACTAAATGATAAAATATGAGCTTACCCAACTATAATAAAATTTATAATGATCTCATTGAAAGAAAATTTCCTGAAAAAAAAGAAAAATGGGCTCACTTACTTTCAAAAGAAATCAAGAACTCTCTTGAACTGATCAAGATTAATAATATCATTTTTAATCACCAAAATAAAGAAACTGATTTTTTAAATCAAAGGCTGCGCTCCTATGACGAAGAAAGTATTAAAAAAATTTTACAGTATCAGATATCGAATAGGCTTAATAATCAGCAGACGGCTAATGTATTTAAACTTAGTAGAAATACAGTGGCGAAATGGAAAAGAATATTTGCTGAATCCTGAGGTCAGCAATCTGTAAAATGAAAATCGAATACTACACAAAAGCGTATGTCCTACTTTTGTTATCATGGAATTCAAAGATTGAAATAAAATAAATCTTTGAAAATAATTGAAAAGAACAAGCCTTTCAGAAATCTGAAAGGCTTGTTTATCGTTGTTATTTCGTTAAATCTAATCCGCCAAAGTTACCCGAACTCATCATGAGGAAAACCCCATTTTTTTTGTCCAGAGTTTCCCAATACGCATGAAGTTCTTCCGCATTGGTCAATACTCTTAATCCTTCATTTTTAAATTTCTCTTTGATCAGTTCTGGAGAAATAGGATCCATTCTTTTAATTTTTAAAGCATCCTCAGAATAGAAAACGATGGCTTCATCCAAACCGTCCATGGCGTGGTCGTACTGTTCAAGAAAAGCAGGATTTAAACTTGAATAGGTATGGAGTTCCAGAAAACCATATTTCTTTTCCTTTTTAAACTGTTCACAGAAAGCTTTTACCGCCGCCTTCACTTTACTCGGGGCGTGAGCAAAATCTTTATAAAGCGTTCCCTGATCTTCTCTTTCCACTTTTTCAAGACGCTTGGAAGCACCTTTGAAACTCATAATCGCTTCGTAGAAATCTTCATCCATAATTCCCAGCTGACGGCATATATGTCTTGCCCCTTCCATATTCAATAGGTTATGGGCTCCAAAAACAGAAAGAGGAACATCTCCCATTTCAGTTTTCAGATAAACTTTTCCGTTGCTGATCTCATATTCAGGAGTTTTGTAAGGAATTTTTCTGAAGTAATTTTCAGCTGCTTCCACTACCTTTACTACTTCTGCATCTTCTTCATTGTATACCAGAACACCACCGGGAGTGATGCTTGCTACAAATTTTCTGAACTGATCAATATAATCATCAAAAGTTTTGAATACATTGATGTGATCCCATGCGATACCGCTCATTAAAGCGATATTCGGTTGGTACAGAAGAAACTTTGAACGCAGATCGATAGGAGAGGAAAGGTACTCATCACCTTCCAGGACCATGAAGTCGTTGTCCTCAGTTAGTTTTACCATGCAGTCGAAACCTTCCAGCTGTGCACCCACCATAAAATCTACCTCTTTCTGGTGAAAGTTCAAAACATGAAGAATCATTGACGTAATCGTTGTTTTACCGTGAGAACCCGCGATTACTACCCTTGTTTTGTTTTTTGACTGTTCGTAAAGAAATTCAGGATATGAATAAATTTTTAAACCCAGCTCTTTTGCTCTTGCCAGTTCAGTATTGTCCTGATGTGCATGCATTCCAAGGATAATAGCATCAATATCCGAAGTGATCTTTTCCGGGAACCAGCCCATTTCCTGAGGCAGAATTCCTTTCTTTTCCAATCTGGATTTTGAGGGTTCAAAAATAGCATCATCTGAACCTGTAACCTGATATCCTTTATCTTTTAACGCAATAGCAAGATTATGCATGGCGCTTCCGCCGATAGCAATGAAGTGGGTTTTCAACTTTATTTATTGTTTTTTACATTGTTAGTAATGATCTCCTGGAAAGCACTCAGAATGTTGGCCCAGTTTGTGGTAAAATTAGGCATTACCATGCTGGCATCTGTTTTACTTCCTTCATTGGGCCCCTTCTTTATATTGATAGAAGTGGTAATGTTGTCATACAGCTTTTTACGATCTTCCTCTATTCTTCTGAAGTTGTTTTGGGAAAGGGTCTGATCCAGTTTTTTTAAATCTTCATTCGAGATTTTAAAATCCTGTTTATGCTTTTTACCTTGTCCTTCAAATGAATAATGTGCATTATTACCTTTGATCAGAAGATTCTCATAGATGGGGCTCATGCCTCCGTTTCTGGAATAGCTGATATCAAAATCTGAATATACTTTCTGGCTGTTACACGAAACTAATACTATGACCGCGAATAAGATCCCTAATATTTTGTTCATAATTTTACTTACTTTAATGATTTGAATCCTTTTGTTCTAATTTTTTAGCTTTAAGTTCTTCATCATAATTGTGTAGTACATTGAAATCTTCTGTTTGCTCAATGGCAGTCATGATTTTCAATAAAATTTCGGGCGCTTTTTCGTTGTCGTAATCTATATCCAGAGGTGGTTTGAACTCCATGGTAGGTTTTACGCCTGTTACCTTTACCCGGAGACCTTTCTTGTCAAATGCCCGTCTGAAACCATTGATTTTGATAGGGATCACGATAGGGCGTTGGTTTTTAACCAGTTTGGCAGTTCCTCTTCGTCCTTGAGCAAAGGCAGAAGTAGTACCTTGAGGGAAAGTAGCTACCCAGCCGTTGTCTAAGGCTTTCATAATATTGTCAACTTCGGTAAGATCTACCATTCTGTTGACATTTTTACCTTCTGCTCTCCAGGTTCTTTTTACAGTTACCGCACCGGCGATCTTGAAGATCTTCGGAAGAATCCCTTTATTCATGGTTTCTTCTGCCGCTACATAGTAAAAATCGATCTTGGGATTAAGCAGGTAGATCGGATTTTTGATCGTGTTCAGATATCCGTTGTTTACAGCACAGAACGCATGATACATTGCTGCTACATCTGCAAAGTAGGTCTGATGGTTACATACAAAAAGCACGTTGGAATCGGGGAGATCCACAAGATGTTCCGTACCGGTTATCTTCAGTTTATTAAAGCCGTTGAACCTTCTGTAGGATACAATTCCTAAAATAAAAATGATAAACCTTTTTAAAAAATAAGGTGTTCCGAATGCATCGGTGAAAATATTTTTCTTCGCCATTTCTCTATTAAACACGGTAGTGCAAAGTTACATTTTTTTCAACAACTGGCTAAACTCGCTCAATATCATTGCTGTAGCACCCCAGATAATATATCCGTTGAAATTAATGACAGGGACTTCATGACCTGCGGTACTAGGAAGTTCCATCATTTCAGGATTATCCGGAAGACTGAGGAAAGAAGTGATCGGAAATTCTATAGTTTCTACGGCCTCGCTCTGCTGAAGAACAAACAATGGGTTCTTTTTAGTATACGAAATGTACGGGTATACATAAAAATTACTCGGTGGAACATAGATGGGAGACATTTCCCTGATGACTCTCATATAATGTTTATCTATTCCTATCTCTTCCGAAGTTTCACGTACTGCCGTCTCAGCGAAATCCTTGTCCAGTTCTTCACGCTTGCCACCCGGCAGTGAGATCTGTCCGCTGTGTCTGTCGTGTTCATTGATCGTTCTCTGGATCAGTGGGAAATACCATTCATTGTCTTTTAGATATAGGACAATATTAACCGCTGCAAATTTTGGATTTTTTGCCAGTATTTCATCATAGGTAAATACAGGACGGGAAGGTGGCGAAAATACTCCATGAGCATTGACTCCTGGCAGTTCTACGTTTGTAATTTTCCTCAATAAATCTTTTCCAAAACTTTCCATACTTCAAATTTAGCAATATATACTGAAGAAAAGAATAGGCGTTAACATTAATTAACCATTGAGAAAGATTTAAAGATTCAAAGATTTACAAATTCAAGGTTCAGAAAATGAATATTATTCTTATTTTTTGAAATTAGAGTTATTTGATGTATTTATTTGTTAATCAATATGATATTGTACCGTATTTTTACGTAACTGAAACACGTTACACTGACAAAACGGTAAACAGTTACATCCGGAACGGTAAACAGTGATTTTTAAAATTTACACTTTATCAGTGGTTTCTCGCTTAGGTTTAGCCTATACCTTTGTCATACTATTAACCAATTAATTTTTATCCAAATGAAAAACTTTATCACAGGTGTGTTTACACTAATGGCCATGAGTTTCAGCTTCGCACAATCAAATATTGATCTTACTGCCCAGATTGGAAACTTGAATGTTGCTACTGTTGATCAGACAGGTCTTTTGAATATCAACTCTTTGACACAGGATGGAAACCGTAATACGGCAGATATTGATCAGGTAGGTGTTTTGAATAGTAATACCGCTGAAAGTATGGGAAACAGAAACTCAATTGACGTAGATCAAACGGGTCTTGGCAATACAAATGAGGTGAGCCAGACAGGAAACAGAAACTCTGCAGTAACCTGGCAGCTTGGTGCCTTTAACTCTACAGAACAAACTCAGATCGGAAGAAGAAACGAAACCTCTTCTATACAGTTGGGTGTAGGAAACACAGTGGTACAATATCAGGATGGAAGAAGAAATGATGCTTCTGCAATTCAGTTAGGTGACGGTAACGATGCTTATCAGGTTCAGCTTGGACGAAGAAATGAGGCAAGCGGTCTTCAGGTAGGTAATGACAACCTTTTAGTACAATATCAGGATGGCAATGATAACAGTGCTACTCATGATCAGGCTGGTAACAATAATATCGCCGCTTCAGTTCAGATGGGAGATGATAATACAGCTATAGGAGCACAGGTGGGAAATGGTAACCAGCTTTATCAGCTTCAACTGGGAGACTCCAATACAGCTGTTGATGTTCAGATGGGTAACAATAACTTTACCTGGGTAGCTCAAAGCGGAGACTCCCACATTCACGTAGGAACTCAGATGGGTAACGGAAACTCAATGATAGTCAACCAATCCAATTAATCAATGAACTGTAATCAAAAATAAAAGGAGAAGCTGCGGTTTTCTCCTTTTTTTAAGCTTTAGAATGATCAGCATACCCGGAAACCGTGATTTTACAGATGTACCTGCTGGGTGTGTTTTTCCAGATACTCTATTCATGTACCTTTATTAAAAATTAATGACTATGTTTAAACCGGGGTGGGGTGCCTTTACACTTTTCGCAGTACTGTGCGTACAAGCACAACAGATAGACTGGGACCGGGTCAACAGCAGTACAGTTCTTGATCTTCTTTCAAAACAACAGACAGAGCAGGAACTTTATGGCTCCAATATTATTCAGATAGGCAATCAAAACAACGCGGAACTTTCTCTTAACGCGAAAACCAATATTGCCATCCAACAACTAGGAGATTACAATACCCTTTATTTCATTAATTCATTTACAGATAAAGAAACGAAGACTGCCGTTACTGCACAGGGAAACAACAATATCATTGATATTACCGGAAGCAATACGGTGTCAGATGGAATGAAGATTAATGTAAAAGGTGACAACCAAACGATTTTCATGAGAAATTATTAAAACACACGTGATGAAATTTTTATATTCTTTGAGCTTGTGCACTTTATTTATCTTCCTGTCTGCAATGGTTAAAGGGCAGGAAGATAAAAAAGTGAATGCCAGGATAGAAAGAAGCATTCTCGAAAATCAGATCAGACTGAAAGCTGTGATCACCAACAATACCCAGGTTTACAAAGAACTCAATTATCTGTTAATTTCCATTAAAAAAGGAAAATCAGGAAATCTTTCCAACAATCAGCAGAGCGGAAAATTCTCTATTAATCCTAATGAAGTAAAAGTTTTATCTGAAATCAATGTCAATCTTGAATCCAAAGATGCCCTTAAAGCTTTCCTGTATGTAAGAGATGAAGAAACTCAGAAACTGATTGCTAAAGACAGCCTGGAAATCAACAATGATCTGTTCAGGAAAAAAACCGCTAAGGCTGAAGAAGATGCGGTATTCGAGCTCAAAGGGCTTACCATTGATGAAACCAAAACAAAGGTAGGAAAAGACTTTTATGACATTTTTTATATGCAGTACAGTCAGATGTCCGATAAAAGCAGTGGGGCAGTTACCATTTCTGAACTTCCCCTGCGCGGCACCAGCGGCCAGATCAGCATTCAGATTGATGACAAAGTGATTTACAGTTTTATGACCAATCCCAACGAAGATTACCTGAATGAACAGCTGGCAGCCACCTTAAAATATATCAAAGAATTTAATGCAAAGAAAAACCTCATCAAAAATGAATTTATGTACTAAAAACGTCCGCCATGAAAACCTTTACCATTATTTTAATCTTTATTGCGGGTATTTTCTCCGGAAAATCTCAGCAGCTTGTTTATAAGCCTATCAATCCGGCATTCGGTGGTGATACTTTTAATTATCAGTGGCTTCTAAGTTCTGCAAATGCGCAGAATCAGTTTGACGAAAAAAAAGATTACAGCAGTTTGCTCGATAATGTTAATTCTCTCGACAGTTTCAGCCAGAGTATCAATCGGCAGGTGCTGAGTGAGCTGTCCAGGAAACTGTTTGAAGATCAGTTTGGGGAGGGGAGTTTAAAACCCGGAAATTATCTTTTCGGATCGCTTTATCTCCAGATTACTACAACAGCTCAGGGACTTTTGATCAATATTTTGGATACCAGTTCAGGCGATCAGTCCGAGATCGTGATTCCAAAATAAAAAATAACTAAAAACCAAACTTACCATGAGAACGTATACTTACACCAGAATTTTTTTCTGTACGTTTCTGCTGTGCTTCATGCAGGCCTGCAGTTCCATCCTCGGACTCCCTTCCGATCCTGAAAGATCTACCATGGGAGAACTCACACCCTCTACTGCGGAATTGAGAAACCTTCCTCTTCCCAAAGAAAAAATAGTCATCGGCGTGTACAAATTCAGGGACCAGACCGGCCAGTATAAACCGTCCGAAAACGGAAATAACTGGAGTACGGCAGTCCCACAAGGAACCACCACCATTTTGATTAAAGCACTTGAGGACAGTCGGTGGTTTATCCCCATTGAAAGAGAAAATATTGCCAATCTTTTAAACGAAAGACAGATCATCCGGTCCACAAGACAGGAGTACATGAAAGACGCTGATAAAAACAGTCAGGCCCTTCCCCCTCTTCTCTATGCAGGAATTCTTCTGGAAGGTGGGGTGATCTCTTATGATAGCAATGTCATGACCGGAGGTCTGGGAGCAAGATACTTCGGAATAGGAGCTTCTACCCAATACCGCCAGGACAGAATCACTATTTACCTTCGTGCCGTATCGACCCTTAACGGTGAAATTCTCAAAACCGTCTATATCTCTAAAACGATTCTTTCCACCAGTGTGAACGGAAGCTTTTTCAGATATATTGATACAGAAAGGCTGTTGGAAGCAGAAGTTGGGCTTACCCAAAATGAACCCGTTCAGCTTGCTGTCACTGAAGCGATTGAGAAAGCAGTAAGATCTCTGATTGTTGAAGGAATCAGGGATAAAATATGGGGAAAATCATCTGAAAACTTAACGGGTTACCAGAGTTTGATCAATGATTACAATAAAGAGCAGGAGGAAAATGTCGGAAGAACGGTAGGGAATAAATTTCCTGAGAACTACAGACAGAAAATTTCACTTTTTGCGAATATAGAATCCCAGAAGATCAAAGATGATTATGTGAATCCTAAAATGAATGTCGGTGGAAAAGTGGGTGTAAAATATTTTATCAACCCTAATTTCAATATTGAAGCCAGCGGCAGCTATTTCACTTTAGAGAATCAAAATATTATTAAAAAAAATTACATAGTTCCTGAACTCAATCTTGAATTTCTTTTGTTCCCGAAATACAGATTCAGTCCATACGTGTACGGTGGAATGGGAGCGATGTTTTCAAAATACAAACCTCAGTACAAAGGACAGGTGGGTGGCGGACTTGAATATATGATCGGGAATAATACTGCAATCCGTGCTTCATCACAGTATGATATAGGCTTTAAAGATGACTGGGAAGGTCTGGTAAATGGAAAAAGAAAAGATCAGGCACTCCGGTTTGCACTGGGAATCAATTTTTACCTTGGAAACCAATAAAAACATGAACTATGAAAACTTTAATCAAAATACTCAGCCTGTTGATCCTTACTTGTTATCTGTTTTCATGCAGTGAAGATCTTGTGGATCAGGCTCAGACAGGAACATTGAAAGGAAAGGTAGTAAAAAGAGGGACCAACGTGCCTATTTCTAATGTGAAAATTTTTACAGCACCTACCACACAGACGGTTTTCAGCGGGACAGACGGTACATTCGAAATTGCTGCCATGCCGCTTGGAAATTATTCTGTGAAAGCAGAACTGTCCGGCTATATTACCACTTTTCAGGGGGTTAATATGCAAACCCAAAATCAGGTAGTCACCGTGGTTTTTGAAATGGATGATGATGAATCACTTAATTCTCCTCCTTCCGCACCGCAGTTGCTTAGTCCGGTAGACAATGCGGTGAATCAGCCTTTGAGTGTTGAACTTACATGGACCGCTACAGATCCGGATACGGCTGATGTTTTAAAATATAGTTTAGCAATTAAAAATAACCTCGATACTCATGTGATTCAGGTTAATGATTTGACAGCGAAGCATTATTCGCTTTCAAATTTGAAGTTTGGTGTTAGTTACTTCTGGCAGGTGTCTGTTTCGGACGGCATTCACCCGCCAGTTTTAAGTTCTGTCGGCAAGTTTACCACCAACACCGTGCCTGCAAACCGGTATCATTATGCACAGAAACAGAACGGAAACTTTGTTATTTTATCAAGTGACGGGCAGGGAAACAGTTTTCAGCTCACCAATTCATCGTACAACAGCTGGCGACCACGCAAAAATAATAATGCGGGACTGATCGCATTTCTGCGAACTGAAGGCGGAAGTACTCATATCTTCACTGCAAATCCTGATGGATCCAATCCTTTTAAAGTAACGACAGTTCCGGCAGCGGGCTTTAATAATTATGAGATGGATTTTGCATGGAGTACCAACGGGCAGGAAATTCTTTATTCTAATTTTAATAAATTATATAGGATTAATAAGGACGGAAGTGGCCTTACCCAAGTATTTACCACTCCGGACGGCAGCATGATCTCCGAATGTGACTGGAGCTACGATGGCAGCAAGATCGCCTTAAAAACGAATGATTACAGCGGCTACCATACGAAGATCTATATTATTGATACGACAGGAAGTGTTTTGAAAACCATTCTGTCAGGATCTCCGGGAGCTTCAGGCGGACTGAATTTCTCTGTGGACGGGCAAATGCTTGTATATACGAGAGATACATCAGGATACCAGGACGGAAGTGGAAATTACCGGCAGCTTGATTCTCATATTTTTATCTATAATATGACCAATGATACGGTATTTGATATTTCTTCGGAAAGCGAAAAACCATTGGGAACCAACGATCTTGATCCCAGATTTTCCCCAAATAACGCCCAGATCATCTTTATGAATACTTCGAACGATAATATTTCCCAGAAAAATGTAATGGTGATTGATCTCAATACGACCATGACCGATCTTTCCAGAGTCTCTCTTTTTACCAATGGTGAAATGCCGGATTATGAGTAGAGCGTGCTGTGGGTTTGAGAGTAGGAGGGTTTAAAAGTTTGACGATACAAATAGTAAAATCTCCTTTGATCTTCTTAATTTCAACCTTAGTCTTATACTGAAATCTAAAATCTAATAAAAAAGCAATGATGAAAGAATCCAAACCTAAGGTTTGGATTCTTTTTGGAGTTCATCGAAATTGGTTTTTTATCAATCAATAATGTGGTTTTCTAAGGCGTATTTTACAATTCCTACGGAATTTTTTGCGTTTAATTTTAAAAGAATCCTTTTGCGGTGGGTTTCTACGGTATTGATGCTAATGAATAGTTTTTCACCAATATCTTTGCTGCTGAAACCGTCGCATATCAGTCTGAGGATTTCCATCTCTCTGCGCGTAAGCGGTTCTTTGATGTGAGGATTCGGTTTTCCTTCCTCACTGCTGATAAAGTTGATCATTCTTTCTTTTGCGTTGTCGCAGATGTAGATCTCATTCAGAAGCAGAACGTTTATTGATTTTACAAATTCATCGTATCTGCTGTTTTTATCAAGATAGCTTTTGATGCCTTTGTTAAAAAGCTTCCGGATCTCAGTCATATCGTAACTATTGCCTATGACAATAATTTTGATTTCTTTGTTGGTGGAGGTGATGTCTTCTACAAGTCTGAAAATATCGGTAAGCATCAGCATATTGGAGCTTATAACCAGAATTTCAGGGGGATCTTCTTTTAATTGTTCAAATAAGGTTTCATAAGAATTACAAATGTCAATCGTATTAAAAATTTTGCTTTGTGAGAGCAATTTTGATAAACCTTCTGTATAGAGTAGAGGCTCATCAAAAATGGTTAATCTTGGTTTCATCATGGTTAGTTTTGTTTATATAAAAATATAAAAAAAACTTTACATTTTACGTAATAATAATAATTAATTGCAATTTTTTACATAATAAATGATCGTAAAATTGAAATTTTATTGATTATTTGATAAATAAATCTCTTTGCGTGGAGTTTTAGATTGAATTTTTAGAGTTATCATAGTAAAACTGTATTATTAATGGGACTTTTTGTAAGATTAAATCTGTGTTTAAAATTATTTAACTGCCACAGTGGGGATATGTTTTACCGGAAAATTCACCGACCTGGCCATAAAACAAAACTGGTTAGCCTTATGATGGAGTTCTTTAGCTTTTTCAATCATTGATTCTTCTGTAACAGTAATGGCAGGATGAAGGGTAACTGATGTAAAATGCCCGCTTCCATCTGCCGTTTCAGTCATAATTCCGGTTGCTTCGTCTGTATAATCGGTGACAATGATCCCTTCTTCAGAACAAAAATGAAGGTACCACAGCATATGACAGGAAGAAAGGGAAGAAAGGAACAGATCTTCCGGATTGTGCTTGGTTTTATCTCCCCGGAATGCTGGGTCAGAAGAGCCTTCAATAGCCTCTTTATTTTCAATATTGATCGTATGACTCCTCTCATAGTTTTTGTAGCTGCTGGTACCGGTCCCCTTGTTTCCTATCCAATGGATGGTTGCTTTATAGTGGTGTTCTTTGCCCATTCTGTAATTTTTTGTTTAAGATTAAAAATAAAAAAGGTATTTACCAAAATTAAGTAAATACCTTTCCATAAGAACGAAGATTATCTTAAAACTAGTTCTTAATAAGTTTTTTTACGGTTGTTTTTCCGTTTTCGAATGTAACTTTTGCTACATAAGTTCCATTTAATATTTCTGAAAGATCTGTATTTTTCTCTTTTAAAGTTTTTACGAGTTTTCCATCGACGGAATAAATTTCTATTTTACTTACTTTTTCTTTTGTGCTGAAAGTCAAGTTCTGTTTAACCGGATTTTCAAAAGAAATATCAGTATTTGTTTTTGCAATATCTTTTGTGGATAATGCGGGGCTGTTTAAAAGATATTTAACGATAATTCCTGTGTTTGTAATGATATTATTGCTGTTAACAAACATCTCGGGATAGAATGAATCATAAATGTTGGAATCCAAATAATAGCCAAAACTGGAATCTACTAAACCATTTTGGGCTATTTTTGAAATAAAATATGAACCATTTGCTGTGATTACAGGACTATATCCAACAATATAATAATATCCATTTTTTTCAATCATATTTGAAATGGAGGTGCCTGTACCGAAGCTTGCATATAAGTTATTCGTAAAAGTATTATCAACCGTTCCATCCGGATTTATTTTTAAAACTCCATTAGTATTTATATTTTCTACGAAAATAAACTTATTATTACTGTCCATAAATACATGATCAGCGGTTCCGTACTGACCAAAACCGTTAGCATCTGCTAATGATACAACTCCATTATTTCCGAAACTGGTCATTGTTTGTCCATTCGAATCAAATTTTTGAATAAAATTATTGTTGAAACAGTTGATATTAGATTGATTATCAATGAATAAATCCATTCTGGAAAAGGTGCTCCCCTGTGTAGGTGTAACCCCGTTGTTTCCGAAAGCACTATCAATCGTCCCATTTGCATTTAACCTGTAAATTAGATGGCGGTTATAGTGTTCAGACATACTATTGCCATTGATCCCATGAATAATTATTTTTTCATTCTGTAAAAGAAATCCGAAAGCGTTATAGTTCTGACCACTATTAATTTGGGGAATTACCGAAATGCCACCTGTTCCGAAAGTAGGATCTAATTGTCCGTTGGGAAGCATTCTGTACACCGTTGCTCCTTCTGTTTCATTGAAACCAAAAATCAGCAATTTACCATCTGTCAGTCTTTTTATCTTGTTTAGGCTGATATGGTGAGGCAATTGAATTCTTCCATTGGTTCCAAATGATTGATTTACAATTCCGTCAGGTGTAAGTTTTAATACAAAAGATTCTCGGGGTACTGTAGTGAGAGACACATCACCGGTACTATAGGTTACATATATACTGTTATCAGAGCCTTGGACCATTGACCAAGAGTCAGGATAGTTATAATAGCCGGTACTGCTAATGTTGAAAGGGATTAAATATTCTCCATTTGAAGCGAAAGAGAAATCTTTAGAAATAATTTGTCCAAAAGCAGTCTGTACTGCAAGAAGCAGCACAAGAAATAAATTTTTTGTCATTGTGTATATGTGTTTTAAGACTGCAAATATAACAAAAAAACCTCCAGACAAGCCAGAGGTTTAAAATTTTGTGTTAATTAGAATATCCAATCAATTCTTCTTTTTTCGAATTGTAAATCTTGTATTCTAAATATTTGAAAGAATCCCGGGGAATAATGGTGACCCATTTTTTATACTTTATAAACCATTTCATCTGGATGCTTTTAATACCTTTTGTAAGGTAAGCTTCCACGAAAGGGTGTACATGCAGATAAAGCTTTCCTTTATCTTTCTGTATAATATTTCTTATGGTTTCTTCCATTCTTTCCACAACAACAATTGGAGCTGTGATTTCTCCGTCTTTGTTTGGGTTTTCTTCTTTGGTTTCGATCTGTTTTTCCGGTCGGTTTCTTTGTCTGGTAATCTGGATCAATCCAAATTTACTAGGAGGAAGAATTTTATGACGTGCTTTGTCACGTTTCATTTCTTCTTTCAAATGTTCAAACAAATCTCTTCTGTGATCAGGGTTTTGCATGTCGATAAAATCAATAACGATAATGCCACCCATGTCACGAAGACGCAATTGTCTTGCGATTTCTGTTGCCGCCATTTTGTTCACGTTCATAGCGTGTTCTTTATTGGCTGAGTTTCCGGTCGTGATATTATTTCCGGAGTTAACGTCTATGACATGAAGAGCTTCTGTGTGTTCGATAACTAGGTAAGCACCTTTTGAACTTGGAATATTAACGTGTTTTCCAAAACTCTGTTTGAGCTGTTTTTCAACGTTGTAATATTCGAGAAGAGGGATGTGGGAATTATAAAACTGAACAATATTCTTTTTTTCAGGAGCAATGACCTCCACATAGTTGGCCATTTCGTCTACCATCTGCTCATCATCGCAAATAATACTCACGAAATCCTGATTGAAATTGTCCCTTAAAATAGCTGAAGCTTTATCTTCTTCGCTTAAAACTCTGGCCGGAACCTTACTTTTCTGAATGTTTTTGAAAGTGCTTTCCCATTTCTGGATCAGCTGATTCATATCATTGTGAAGGTCTGCTACTTTTTTTCCTTCCGCGACCGTCCTTATAATCACTCCAAAACCTTCAGGCTTGATACTGTCAATAAGGGTTTTCAGTCTTTCTTTTTCCTCAGTGGTTCTGATTTTTTTGGAAATAGAGACTTTGTTGTCGAAAGGGATCAGGACCAGAAAACGTCCTGTCAAAGAAACCTGGGTAGAGATCCGGGGACCTTTTGTGGAAATGGGTTCTTTGGTGATTTGAAGCAGAACGAGATCATCTTTTACAATGACTTTTTCTACGGTTCCGTTTTTGTCTATTTCGGGCTGTATCTCGAAATTTTTTAAGCTTGAAGTGCTCTGTTTTTTAGAAATAGTATCTTTTAAAAACTTCTTATAGGTAAGATACTGTGGTCCCAGATCCTGATAATGCAGGAATGCATCCTTGTCATATCCTATATTAACGAATGCGGCATTCAGGTTTGGTGCCAGTTTTTTTACTCTTCCTACAAACAGATCTCCAACTATAAATTCGCTTTTGTCCTCTTGCTCATGAAGTTCACATAGTCTTCCGTCTTCCAGCAGTGCAATCTTTGTAAGATCATCTTCATGCGAAACTATTAGTTCTTTCTTCATTTTGTTATAAGATAAAAATTATTAAGATCATAGGGAACTGGCGTATTTTTTAGCAGATAAATAATATTAAATATAAGAATTTAGAATGAAATTGATACATCTTTTTAAAAAATATCTGCAAAAGCCCTTGTTTTCCACTGGGATCTTATACTTGCAAACAAAAATATAGTCAGTGATCTTTAAAAAATTAAAACCACCAACTATATTATTATATTGTAAATCTCGAGAAAAAGAGATTATTTTTTCTTATGTCTGTTCGCTCTTCTTCTTTTCTTTCTCTTGTGAGTTGCAACCTTGTGTCTTTTTCTTTTCTTTCCGCTTGGCATAATTTTAATTTTTTAGTAACTAGTTAATATTCAGTTAATGTTTTATTTTACTGCGACTTTAGTTTTTACTTTCTCAACAAAAGATTTTGAAGGTTTGAAAGCAGGAATGTTATGAGCAGGAATCTCAATTGCAGTGTTCTTAGAAATATTTCTTCCTGTTTTAGCAGCTCTTGTTTTAATGATAAAAGATCCAAAACCTCTCAGATAAACGTTATCCCCATTATACATAGAAGTCCTGATCTCCTGCATAAAAGCTTCTACAACTTTCTGTGTTTCATTCTTTTCTGTTCCCAACTTATTTGAGATGGTGTTTACCAATTCTGCCTTTGTCATTTCCTTTTTTAATTTTAAATTTTAGGTGTGCAAATTTAGTTAAAAAAATTGAATACTAGCAAATTAGTGGTAAAATATTTTTGTTTAAAGAGTTGGAGTTTTCATGTTGAGTCTATATTAATATTACATTAAATCACCCTACATGCTGGAATTGTAGTAGCCATTCTCCACACAGAAACGGATGAGATGCAGTTTTGTCTTCAGTCCCAGCTTTTCCGTAAGTCTGTTGATATAGGTATCAATGGTCCGTGTGCTTAAGTTTAATTTTTCTGCAATTTCCTTATTGCTATAGCCTTCATAACAGAATTTCATCAGCTGAATTTCAGTAGGAGAAAGCTCTTCCTGTCCTTTTTTTTGCCTTTCCATGTAGTTCTGCACTGCGAGCGGCTGCTGTTCCCATTCTTTAGAATACTGTTCGTAGTCGAAGCTTTCGGAAGCAATACTCCCTTTGATAATATCTTTGATGATCGTGCTCTTTTTCTGGCAGTAGTAAATATTGGGGATTTTGGAAAGAATTTCTGCCATATCTTCCTGATACGTGTTGGAATAAGTGACAATAGGCGTTTCCTCGTTGTTTTTCCGGATATATTTAATGGCCTCAATACCGCTTAACACCGGCATAAAGAGTTCTATGATAAACACATCCTCCTGTCTCCTGTAAATCCTGTTCACAAGCTCATGCCCGTTGTTACAGTCATTCAGAAGCATATAGAATGGATTTTCCATCAGCGTTTTGATCATGATCTTCTTAAAATAGAAGTCACTGTCTGCTATAGAAAACCGCACGGTGTTTGATAATAGTTTACTCACTTTTAATATCGATTTGGTATAAGATATTTAAAATTCAGAGGCCTAATTTATGAAAAACTTATTAAAGTGGAAATTAAACTTAGGTTAAATAGGGTTTTCCCCAAAATACCTTAGGGAAAATACGTATTGTACATAATTTTTTTTTTTTATATTTTCACTGGCCAAACAAATCGCAAACATATGTCTACTAACAGGGAAAAAAAATTAAACAAATCTGATGTCCGAATAGGTATTTGGAGGTTTATTCTGTCTTTTGCCGTTCTATCGGTAGTATCTTTTGTGTGTTTATTCCTCTTTTTCAAAAGCTACAGTATTCAGCGGGAAGGAATCACCAGACAGGCAGATGCGTATAAAGAACTGATGGCCCGAGGTGACGTTCTTAAGACGCAGGTAGATAACATCTACGAGCAGATGAACCAGCTTAATATTAACAAAGTACAGAACGATGTTTTCCTTAAAACCAGAATAATGGATGAGGTGAGAGAGGTGAAAAATATCATGGGTAAAGACAGTGTGGATAACTTTAAGCATTATGCTGTTCTGATGAAGCAGATAGAGCCGATGTTGAATTTAAAGGGAGATATTATAAAAGTTGAGTACAACAAAAAGACTGTCCTGAGAGATCTTGAAGAATGTATGGGGAAAGTAGGGAGAGCAAATGATCAGCTTAAAAAAGATCCTACAAGAAATTTTACGGGTAAACGAAGATAATAAAAAAGAAAACATATGCAGGGACACATTACATTATCCAAAAAAGAAAGGCATTATCAGTTTCTTTATTTAATACTGATGCTTTTAGCAGCGTTGATATTCCTTGGAATTATCTTCTTAAAAGGATACGAATCGCCATTCTCCGATGAAGATGTGCGGGGACTTCAGAGTCTTGAGCAGAAAGAAGCATTTGAACGTCAGCAAAAGATTCTGCAACCTGAAATGGACAGTACTTATGTCATGATCAGTAAAATTACAGATAAATCTCCGGAACCTTTTGTAGAAAACAATATCTTTAATGGCATTAATGGTCTGGCGAGTTATTTTCATGGTAATGATGTGATGGATATTCGTAAAGATGCCTACCCGCAGATCGCCAAATTCTATAAAATGTATTTTGAAGACAAGAAAGTTATTTCGACGACGACGGAAGATGTAAAAAAATTCGAGAAAGATGTGGAAGACTGCAGAATTGGTTTTAAGAATACACAAGACCGTCTTTATGAAAGAAACAATGCTATGAGAGAAAGAACTCAGTAATCAAAAAAATAAACATTAAAGGAATAAACACATCACAATCACTTAATTATGAATTATTTTCAAAAAAACAAAAAAAACATTATTATTGGTGTTATCGCGACGCTGCTCATTGCAGCCCTCGTCGCGTTATGGCTACAGAAAAAGGTCATTCATTCTGCCGATGATATTGTAGGAGTAGTCTATCCTTCCTCACTATCTGTAGGAGATACCCTATTATTTGAGGATAAAACCCAGTTCGCAAAAACCAAGAGATGGAATTTTGGGGACGGGAAAACTTCCGATCAAAACAGAGGCATCCACTTTTATGATAAACCGGGATATTATTCGGTGAGTTTGATCATTGACAACAAGTATACCAAAACTTTTCCTGTAATGGTTTCAGCCAGATACGTGAAGCCAAAAGACAGTGCTAAGATGGCAACGATCATAGAAGCTCCTGCACAGGCTATGCAGAATGAGAATGTACAGTTTCGTGCAGTTTCAGATGCGACTCAGTTTGCATGGAAGTTTGGTGAAACGGGAAATACGGATGCCAAAGAGAAGATGACCATCTACTCTTATAAAAAACCGGGTGATTACCGCGTGACATTATTTACCGAAGAAAGTCAGGAGCCAATTTATCACATGATCAAAATTCTTCCGGCCTACAACTCCCTTGAGCAAGATGAAGTGCCGGTAGAAGATTCTTATAAAAAAATTGATGACGATTTCAAATATCACCTGCAGCAGATTGCTAATGGAAACAGTTTTAATATGCATTACAACTACCTGCTGAGAACTTACCTTTGTAACAATGAAAATACGGTGGTAAAAGTGAGCGACAGTAAGGCTAATAACTTCTACATGTACTGCGCAGGACTTCAGTTTGATAAAAACGTAGTGATCCAGAGTGTAAAAGTGAACTTAGATGATAAGCAAAACTGTGTAACTAAAGTTGACATCAACCAAAGCAAATAATACGATCCGGATTTCCGGACCCCACCAATCATAAAAATAAAATAGGATGAAAAATAAATTTCCTCTAGCAGCATATTATATCGGATTATCAGTATTAATAACGAGCTGTCAGGTGAAGCTGCCATCTAAAAGGACCCCTGAACCATCACAATACGGACAGATAGAGAACTCCCCGGTAGTGAACGGATATCCTAAAAAGGCCGTTCCATGGATCGTTATTTCAGACCGGTCAAGAAATACGGCTTATCTTGATAAAAGCGACGAAAAGTCTTACAAAGAAGTTAAATTTCTGGAACCTTTAATGGTTCTTAAGAATAGAGATGGAATGGTAAAAGTGGCGGAATACATTCCCGATGCTTTAATGAAAAAAGTTTCCTCAAAATCTATTAAGACCTATGGATGGATTCCTGAATCCGATCTTCTTCTATGGAATAATTCTTTAAAAAGCGAAAAAACAGGATATCCTGTAAGAGTCGCTGTAGTTCCGAATAACAGTGAAGTCATTCGAAGTGCCGAGAGATACTACAAGAATGATTCTATTATGGTGTTCAACTCACCAAGTCTTATAGAAACAGCCAACGTTAAAATTCCAAACGGACAGATGGTGTATGTTTATAAGCAGGCAGAAAATAACAAGAGATTTTTGGTAGGTAAAAAACCTTCCATTGATATAGACAGCATCAGTACTAATCTTTACGGATGGGTAAATGCCAACGTTATCTCTGCATGGGGTGAACGTTCTGCCATTAAATTGAAAAATGACACCAAGGTTACTGAATCTGCATTGGGAATCCATGAAGGGTATCCGGGAGCGGCAGATGCAGAGAGCAGAACTGCAGTTTTGCTTACAGAAACTCATAAAAGGACACCTCTGGAAAATATTTATCCGGTAAATCTTGCTTTGGATGAAGCGCCAACCCCTGATTCCAAGACAAAATATTTTACTAATATTTTAGACTATAGTAAAAACTATATATTTAATGTGCTTGGTGAGAAGATTATTTTTGACCGTTACAGAGAGATCACAGAAAGAGATAAAAATATAAACATTGTTTTTGCCCTTGACGTAAGTGCTCCTAATGCGCCCTATGCGCCGATCGTAAAATCTCTTCTTCAGGATCTTCAGCTTAGGTTTGAAAAGCCCTCTTACTTCAGCGGGGTAAAATATGGGGTAGTTTTGTATAAAAACAATCCATGTGGAGAAAATGTTTTGGTTTCGAACTTAAGTACTGATTATAGCAAGATCACAACATTCATTACCGAAAAGACCAATGAAATGAACTGTGCAAGTAACAGCGGATATCAGCCCGTAGGTGAAGCCCTGTCAGCAGCAGGAAATCTTCTTTCCAATGTTCCGGATGAGACCAATATCGTGGTGACGGTAGGTACTTCTGCCAACCAGAGCGGAAACATGTACAGTGTCATCAGCTCTCTTACGCAGGCACAGGCAAGATTGATCATGTTCCAGACCAGCGCAAGGTCATCTGATACCTACAATGACTTTGTATTGATGGCTGAAAACGTAGTGACCAATACAGCAAAAAATATTGCAGAACTTAAAAAAGAGAAAATCATTAATCAAAGTGATGTTCTTACGAAAAATAACTTCAGTCTTATAGAAGGTGATGCCGGGTTCTTCTCATTGGATTATCCAAAGCAGAGTATGTCCCAGGGATTTGTTATTTTCCCTAAAAAGGGTGATGTTGCAATGCCAGGTTATCTGAAAAAATCTGTAGACAGCTTGATTGCACAGGTAACTTTAGACAATCAGACCATTGACAAATCGCTTAATGAATATTTCCACTCTTCAGTAGGAGCAGGAAGAACAGATGTGGATTTAAAGTACAAATACCTGTTCCCTGGTCTTACCAATCCGGTTTCTGCTGGAATTGCTGCACAGCTGATCAATTATGGAAACCCATTCCTGGTGAAAGGATATATCCCTAAAGATTTAAAAGATTATAAACCGGGAATAGAAAAAGGAATTCTTATTTCTGAAACAGAATACGATAACTTGAAGAATTTCTATTCTGAAGTTTATCTTAAAACTGAACCCAACAGAGCAGATTTCAGTCAATCCAGAGCGATTAAAGAATACATCAAGCTTCTGAAAAAATATAATCCAACCTTAAAATTCCTTGATAAATCTGAATTGTATGAGAAGCCAATGTCTTATGCTGTAGGAATAAGTACCGGTTTTGATAATTCTGAAGATGAACTGATGTCCAAATACAAGCTGAAAGGCTGGAAAAAATCAAAAATCGTCTTAAATGAAAGGGTAAGAAAGTACTTCAAAGACTACAAAGAATTGGCAGACAGAATGCTTTCCCACAGAAACGACCCAGCAGTGAAAATCCAGCAGAACGGACAAACATTCTATTGGCTTAATGAATACTTTATGCCAACTACACAGACCGTTGATGCACCGGAATACACAAAACACTAATCAATAATTTTTTATTATACGAAAAGCAGGAGTACAACTTCTGCTTTTTTGTTTTAGGTAAGAATGAGGATGGTAGATTTCAGACATCAGACATCAGACGTGAGATTTTTAAACAAAGGTTATTTGATGTTTACAATATTCAAAGACCCCGTAATCCGTTATTTCTTATTCTGCAAACACGAAAACATACAACACATCATAAAATTTATCAAACACTAAAATCCGGAACGCGTTAAACTTTTAAACAAAAATTAGAACCTTTATCTTCCGAAACACAGTCTATTTCTCATTTAAGTGTAAAATATCCTTTTATTCCTTTGATGACAGATAAAAGTAAAACGCCTGCTCATGACCTGTAAGCGGGATTTTTAAATCCAAAGTCGTAGAATTACTACAAAAAGTCGTAGAACTACTACAAATTCTGAGATTTATATTCAAATGCTTTCAGAATACAAATAAGCACTTTATATTTGTTAAACAATCACCACATCACAAAATATTAATAACTGTTAAAACTGAAAAGCATGGCAGGAAATTCAAGAGGAATCTTAAAATTCAATGGCGGAGAAGGACAGAAATTATTGAAACTGAAATACAGTGTATCCAGATCTACGGACGTTTCAGGACGTGTAGCATCGGATCCGTCTAATGCACTGATTAAAATTACAGTTGAAGCAACCGAAAAATCGGATATTCTGGAAAGTTTACTGAATGGAAAATACAAGCCTACAACAGGCGAAGTTACTTTCAATAAATCTCACGAGGAAGGGACACTGATCACCTTAAGCTGGGAAAATGGTTATGTCATCCAGCATCAGGTAAGTTTTGATGCTATAGACGAGAACAGCATGCTGATTAGTTTTGTCATAAGCGCAGAAACAATCGACTTTGGCAATTCCAAGTACAGCGGAGCATGGCCATCTTAAATAAGACACTATTACACATCAACATTCATAGAAAAAGATCGTCCCTTAAAAGACGGTCTTTTTTGCCTAAAGTTGGGTGTAAACAAAGAAGGAAAGAACAATAAGAAAGCAGAAAAAAATATGATATCAGATTAATTGATCTGAAATGATAGAAACAAATTTTTCTTTTTAGACATCTTCTAAAAAAAATATATCAGTTTAAAAAGTAATCAGACCAAAAACTTATTACTTCTCTAATCAAAGAATTAACTATCTTTAACCCTATATATTTTTGTATAAAAAAGATATATTTGTAAAAAATGTATCTTTCAACAGATAACACCAAATCATCTGAAACTACGATCAGGAACACAAACATATTAATATTAGAAAAATTATAAATGGGAGTACTAGTAACCAACGAAACAGTAAAACAGCTATTTCATATTGCTCAGTCGATAGCGAAGGAAAATTATAATGCAACGTATGGCGGCCCTCATATTTTACAGGCTTTAATGCACAAAGATATTGGTCTTAATGAATTCCTTAAAAGCATAGATAAAGATCCAGGCTACTTTTATGAGTGGGCAGATGTCCGCATTGAAGATTATCCAAAGACTGCCCACCTTCCCGATGAGGTACGTCAGGATGAGGCATTAGACACTCTTGTTGAGGAAGCAGACGATATCCGCTTAAAATTAGGTCTGGATGAGATCACACCCATCTGTATCCTTACGGCTATCGTAAAGCCACAGGTTGTTTTTTCACTGCAGCAATTGAAATCACTTCCGCTCAGAGAACATGAAATTTTTAATTTATACAGAAAAGATACTCCTTTCGCCGTATCTGAAGACGGTGATTTTTCCTCAATTTTTTCAAACGGATCAGATTTTACAGATTCATCATTTCCATCCATCAAAAGCTATTGTGTAGACAGAACTGCGCAAGCCAGGAAAGGAGATCTGGAAAATATCATAGGAAGAGACAAAGAACTCAGAATGCTTGTTGAAATCCTTTGCCGGAGAAGTAAGCCCAATGTAATCATTATCGGTGAGCCTGGTGTAGGAAAAACAGCTTTGGTAGAAGGTTTTGCTACTGAAATTACCAAAGGAAATGTTCCTGAAATGCTTAAAAATGCCACCCTTCTTGAACTGGATACAGGCGCATTATTGGCAGGAACATCCTACAAAGGCGAAATCGAAGACCGTCTTAAAAAAGTCATCAATGAATGTAAGAAAATTGAAAAAGCAGTTCTTTTCATTGATGAAATCCACACCCTTTTAGATCCCAAAGGAAGTATTGGGAATGTAGCCAACCTCCTGAAGCCTGAACTGGCAAGAGGAGAAATTACAGTAATCGGGGCTACAACACAGGAAGAATATAGAAAAATTATTGAACCGGAACAGGCGTTTAACCGTCGTTTTGAAGTATTAACAGTCAATGAACCGGATGAACAAACCTGCGTAAAGATGATCGATGTCCTTCTTGATGGTTACAAAAAACACCACGGAATCGAAGTAGAAAAAACATCTATTCCAGAGTGCGTACGTCTGGCAAAAAGATATGCAAAAGGTAAAAAACTGCCCGATGCAGCGATTGACCTGCTAGACAGAACCATGGCCGCCATTAAAATGCTGGACGAACTTTCAGAAAAAGAGCTGGCAAGCTGGAAAGAAACTTATGAAACTATTGTAAAAGAAGAATATACCGACACGAAAGATCAGGCTAATGAACTGATCTGGAATTATAATCTTCTTAGGGATAAAATAAGCCCAATTCTTTGGGGATCATTAAGTGAGCAGCCTACTATCGATAATTCTATGCCTGTTGATCAGATCCATAAAATCATCGATGACACGTATGCAGAGCTTTTACAGCACGCGGCCAAAAAAAGAGAAAAAGTAGATCGTCTGGAGCTGGCAGCAGTGATGGCGGCCAAAACCAATATTCCAATCGGGAAGATTCAGGCTCAGGAAAAAGAAAAACTTCTGAACATGGAATCTCTTCTATTGAACAGAGTAGTAGGTCAGGATCATGCTCTGAAAATCCTTTCGGATGCCATTGTTGAAAACCGAAGCGGACTTAATAAACCCGGACAGCCTATCGGATCATTTTTCCTTCTGGGACCTACCGGGACCGGAAAAACCGAGCTGGCCAAATCTATGGCAGAATTGCTTTTCAACGATGAGAAAGCCATGGTTCGTTTTGATATGTCTGAATTTAAAGAAGAACATTCAGCAGCATTATTATACGGAGCGCCTCCGGGATATGTAGGTTACGAAGAAGGAGGAATGTTGGTGAATAAGATCAGACAGCAACCCTACACCGTCGTTTTATTTGATGAAATCGAAAAAGCACACCATTCCGTTTTTGATGTATTTTTACAGATCATGGATGAAGGAAAGGTTCATGATAAATTAGGAAAAGAAGGAGATTTCAGCAATGCGATCATCTTATTTACTTCAAATATAGGAAGTGAAGAGATTGTCAAACAGTTTGAAGAAGGTAAAGTTCCCGAATCATCTTCGCTGATGCAGATTATGTCCAATTCAGGAAGATTCAGACCTGAGTTTTTAGCAAGAATCACAGAGATTATTCCCTTTGCACCGATTACGGAATCTATTGCAGAAAGAATTTTCAATATTCAGTTGAAATCACTCCATACCTCACTTACAAGATTAGGAATGAGCTTGAAAATTACAGACGAAGCCGTGAAAAATCTTGCATTGGGAGGCTTCAGCAGTAAATACGGAGCAAGACAGATTTCCGGAGTAATCCGTGCCCAACTGGCGAGACCGATTTCAAAGATGATCGTAAGAGAAGAAGTGAAATCCGGACAGACGCTTCATGTAGACTGGAACAGCGAAGAGGAAAAAATAAGCTGGAAAGTAGATTAACAATAAACAAAGAAAGCTGATCAGTACAAGGACCGCATGTCTTTCATCTTATGAGCTTTCTTTGAAAAAACATAATGAATTAAAATGAGAATCCTATTCAAAAATATCTTTACAGGATTGATGCTGGCAGGGAGTTTTATAATGGTGAAGGGACAGTTTCTTGCCGCCTCAGATACTTCTGAAAACAGTGTAAGAAAGTACAATAACATTATAAATTCCAATAAGGAAATCGTTGAATTTATCGAATATTCATTGGTGCAGAAAGGTCTGCCCAAACATTTGAGAAATCTGGCGCTCATTGAGTCACATTTTAACAGGAATATCACCTCGGGAGCCGGAGCGGTGGGCGTATGGCAGTTCATGACCGCCCATGCCAACCAATATGGACTTACAGAGCAGAACCGTACAGACGTCTATAAAAGTACCAAGACTGCAGTAGTTTCCCTGGCTAACCTGTACAGAAAGTATGGTGACTGGATTACTGTAGTAGCAGCCTATAACTGTGGCGAAGGAAATATTGCCAAAGCGATGGAGTCTGCAGGTTCGACCCAATATCATCTATTTTCCAAATACCTCCCTGGAGAAACAATCAATCACGTAAAAAAATATCTGAATGCATGCTATGCAACCGGTGAGCTGGAAAGTGTTTTAAACAACTATAATTCTTCCAGGCTTAATAAGGTTTTCTTTACCGAGGGAGGAAGTAGCAGGAATTCTGGTGTATCTCTGCAGGAAACAGAGATCAATGCAGGATTTAATCTGGACATCATTGCTAATGAATTGAACATTGGAATGAGTGAAATTCTTGCCTGGAATCCTGGCATTGTAGAAGAACTTCAGAAAAAAGGGGAGAGCCCTCTTTATCTTCCAACGGATCTTATGCCGGACTTTCTTTTGAGGAAAAATAAAATTCTAATACGTTCTATAAAAGAAGGAAATCGGGTACAACAATAAACCCAAAAAGTATAAATAAACTTATAGCCGTTACGTTAGTGACGGTTTTTTTTATGTCTTTATATTACTTGGTAAAACGTCGGGATTTGTTATAATTCTTTTTCTTTATTTCTCCTTATAGTGTAAAAAAAGTACGTAGAATTAGTGTTTTTTATTGTGTTAATCGTTTTTAATTCAGGTTTTTAGGTTTTGTTTTAAATCAAAAGTCGTAGAATTACTACATCAAATCGTAGAATTACTACAAATTTTCAAATTTATATTCAAAAGCTTTATTATCAAAATATGACGTTATATATTTGCTATGTAATCAATCACCAAATCACAAAATATTAACAATTAAAATTTACCAATCATGGCAGCAAATTCAAGAGGAATCTTAAAATTCAACAACGGAGGAGAACAAAAGTTATTAAAGCTTAATTACAGTGTTTCAAGATCTACAGACGTTTCAGGACGTGTAGCATCAGACCCTTCCAATGCTTTGATCAAAGTAACAGTGGAAGCTACTGAGAAATCTGATATCTTAGAAAGCCTATTGAACGGAAAGTATAAGCCTACTACAGGTGAAGTTACTTTCAACAAATCTCACGAAGAAGGTACATTAACTACCTTAAAGTGGGAAAACGGATATGTTATCCAACACGAAGTAGACTTCGACGCTGTAGACGAAAACAGCATGCTGATCAGCTTTGTCGTAAGCGCGGAAGTGATCACCCTTGGTAACTCTGAGTATCGTGGAATGTGGCCTTCAGACGGAAAATAATCTAAACAATCACCTTAGTAAAAATAAATTGGTACAGGATAGTGTATTCGCAGGAATATGCTATTCTGTTTTTGCTATTTTTAGCCAATTGAACCTCCAAAAAAACGAATCCTGTAGGAATTCTTATTTAATTTTTTTTTAAGAATTGAAAATGAATCTTCAAAAAAAATTGAACATCCTGAAGCGATTCAATACGGATTCCTAATTAAAAAAACACATAATATGTTCAAGGATGATCAATCGATAAAAGGACAAAGCTCTAAAGGCAGTGTCAAAAAAAATATAATGGCATCACAACAGCTTAAAAATGCTGAAAATAATGCCGTACAAAAAATAGACGAAAAGCTTCATAAAGCAGATGAAGCTGTAAAAAAGTCAGCAAAAAAGGCTCAGGAAATCTATTCCGGTACTGCCCAAAACTCAAAAATGTTCATGAACCAAACGCTGGTTCCGAATAATCCATCCATTACCGAAAATAAGGTCTGGGCAAAACAGCCCACCTCAAAAATACACAATGCTGCCGCCATTCCTGAAAGCTTAATTGCCGGAATCAACCGCGTTGTTATGCTTGATATTGTCATTGAAGGACAGATTATTAAACATTTCAAGCATTTTAAACTGGCTCAGAGTGCCTCAAGGCATCATGAATTCAGCCTGACCCTTGCTCATGATACTCTGGGAAGTCCGGAAAATCATAATCTGCAGGAAGCGCAGAATTTTTTAGGCAAAAGAATTACCGTAGTATTTCAATATAAAGATATTGAAGAAGGGCCCGAACGTAACTTTGTCGGGGTTATCACAGAAGTAGGTTTCAGTCAGGAAAAAGGGAATCTTGGAAATATCATCCTTACCGGATTCAGTCCTACGGTTTTGCTGGATGCGGCACCTCATATCCAGAGTTTCGGAGGTGGGCAGGAAGTGAGCTTAAACAGTATTGCCCATCATGTGATCAAAGAAGGTCTTGGATCAAATAAATTTGATTTCAGGGTAGATGCCCAGCATGGAAATGTTCCCTACAGCTCTCAATACGAAGAAACGCATTATAATTATCTGGCAAGAATTGCCGAAGCATACGGAGAACAGTTTTATTACGATGGTGAAGTACTGCATTTCGGGAAGCTTCCGCCACAGGAAAAACCGGTGATGCTTACTTATGGCAGCAGTGTAAGTGATATTGCTATCAAAATGAAAGCACAGCATGTAAGTCCAAGTTTTTACGGTTACAACAGCAGTAAAAATGAAAAGCTGACTACCGGAAGTTCAAAGATCAGTCATACTTCAGATATTGCCAAACGGGCTTATGAAATATCAGAGAGAACTTTTAAGACGCCCTCATTAAGAGTAGCCCCTATTAAAGCCACCTCTTTTATGGATATCGATGCATCGCAGAAAGGCACAGCAGGTAGTAAGGCATCGGAAGTTTTCATTACTTCAGGAACGACTACCGTTCCGTTCTTATATCCGGGATGTACTGCAGATATTGAAATGCGTAAAGCAGATAGCAGTGATACGGCCTATTTTACAAAATTAATGATCATTGGAGTTACCCATGAAGTGGATGCAAGAGGTTATTATGAAGGCACTTTTGAAGCTATTGCTGCAGACACCGGATTTATTCCCCGCCCGGAATTTGAAATTCCAAAAGCAGAACCTCAGTTTGCCAAAGTAATATCCAACAGCGATCCTTCAGATCAGGGCAGAGTGAAAGTACAGTTTGACTGGCAGGCAGGGCAGGATACTACCGAATTTATCCGCGTCATGTCTCCTGACGCCGGAAGCAGTGATAAAGTCAATAAAAACCGTGGTTTTATGTCTGTTCCTGAAGTAGGTGATCAGATCATCGTGAACTTTGTTCATCAGCATCCGGACCGTCCTTTTGTGATGGGAGGAATGTTTCATGGAGGGATTGGTGCCGGAGGTGGAGCCGGGAATAATGTGATGAGTTTTAGTGGAAGAAGTGGCGCAGAATTGAAATATGACAATGGAGCCGGATCTATGAATCTAAAGGATCAGGGAGGGGCTAATATGTTTTTTGATGGAGCGGGGAATGTAGTCCACAATGCAAATAATGACAGTACAAAAACAGTTGGTAACAATAAAACGGATAAAATTGGTAATAATAAAAAACTCGAAGTTGGATGTGACCATATAACAGATGTAGGAAATACGCATAAGGTGGAGGTAGGAAAAGAGCAAAGTATATTTACAATGGATAACGCAGGGGTTATAAATTTAACAGGAGTTGATAAAATAACACTTAAGGTAGGAAGTAGTGAGATTAAAATTACAGGTACTAAAATTACAATAACCAGTGCTGAGGTAGAAATAAAAGGAACCGGGACAGCAAAAGCAATTTTTAATGGAAGTACTACTATTACAGGAACATCTGTAGATATAAATTAAAAAATGGAGTTTATAAAATACGAAATACAAAAAGGTGATACTTTAAAATCTATTGCTGAAAAATATGATTTGGATGCAAATGAGATGAAGATATTTCATAACGAAAATTGTGGAATAACTGGAATAATTTTAAATGACGATTTACCGTTGCATCTCAAGTATATATTAATCAACAAAAATATAATACATCAAAAAAAGAAGAATAAGGCAAAGAGCGGAGAATTAGATTTTAATCAACAAGCTAGATATAGATGTGAGCAAATAAATACTTCTAAATTTAATAATAATTTGGTTCATTATGTTGAACAACACTTTCAATATCTTCTTAAACATAACCTTTCTCTTGAAACAGGATATGTTAAATTGGAGGATTATAACAAAGAAATTTCTCCCAAATTTTTAGAAGAAACATTTGATTTTATTGAGAAAACCGATAGAATTAAAAATAATGTATTGTTTAATCTGGATATTGAAACGGGTAAACCAAAACAAATTTTAAATAAAAAGGAGATTAATGATAACTGGTTATATTTTAAACAGAAGGAGTTTTATAATATACCTTTCATAAAAAAAATTGGAGAAACGAATAGGGGAGCTGTTGAAGAATTATTAGATATGGGAGATCAACAATTCTCATTATCAGCTAACAATGAGGAAGAGTATTGGAGAGACTTCTTTTATTTTTGTTGTTTTGATCAATATCTCTTTAAGGAAAGCCAGTGGGAAAACGTAAAATTTGATTTTATATCAACAATTGTTCCGCCAATAATTATTCCATTAAACTTAAGATATGATAAGATAGATGAGAATGATGGAATTGTTTCAATTAGGAAGGTAGCAGAATATGAAATGTCCGAAAAACTACTAACTGAAATTAGAAACAGATACGATGAACTTCATAGGGCAGTTGTTAAATATGATTTTACTGCATACAAGATTATTTTTCGATCAACTATAGAAATGAATACTAAGACCAAAACTATTAATAACGCAAGAGTTGTTTTAAAAGAAGAAATTTCTGATAACATTGAGAATGAATGTATATTTACAGTTAAGAAATTAGAAAATTTTACTCCATAAGTATGAATAATAAAGAGTTCCGATTTCAAGGTCTTGATGCTAAAACAGAGCTTAAATTGGCTTTAATGTTAATTTTTCCAAGTCTAATGATTATGTTTGGAATATTATATGGCAGTCATATTTTATTTCCTAAAATATCTTTTCTCATGCCGCTTCTTTTTGGAGCTACAACAACGGTAGGAATAAGCATTATTATCTTAAAACAATTAACTAATCTGGTCAGAGAAAAAGAATGGATTATAAATATAGATGATAAATTTTTAAATCTGAAATTCAGAGGTATTAATCATCATATTCAATTATCTGATATTAAAATAATCAAAAACTTGGGAAATATTGGATTGCGTTATCTGACAATTAAGACGAAAAATAATGTAATTAAAATAAGAGTAGGTAATACAGGCTTGGCACCATTCTCTAAGCAAAAAGATATAGATGAATTAGATGCATTTGTTCAATATTTAAAACCTTATATTGATAAGCATTTTAATGAAAAAGTGCTTAAAAATATTGTACAACCTAATATTATTCCAAATTTTGGAGTTTATGTAGTAAAAGAAGAAAAGATAAAATACTCAATAATAAATAGAATGAAACCTTGGCAAGTGGTGGTATTTATTTTAGGAATATTAGTCTTAATAATGATACTTTTTGTAAATATTATGGAATATATTTTTTTTAAATAATATAAATATGGCAGTTTACTTACCTGAAAATGTATTTGCAGTTTGTACAAATCAATTAAACTCAGACTATAAACAATTTAATCTGAGCGATAACAGACAATTTAAATCTGTGAAATTAGGTACTCAAAATAGAGTTTTTCTGGTTAAAATTGATAAAAAGTTATCAGAGGATTTTGAATGTAAAAGCGGTTGGAGTTCTGGTTTAGGAACTGTAGCTTTTGGAGGAGGAGTTATAGGAGGAATGCTTTTAGTAGCTGCAACTGCAGCAACTATTCCCGTCGCAGGATGGATCGTTGGAGGGGCAATTGCAATTGCAGCCATTGGATATGGCCTTTGGCAAATGAGTCAACGACCAACGTGTAGTGAAATGATTGGCTTTGAGGAAAGTCAGTGGAAAAATCATCATACGACAGTACATTTTGATAGTAATAAAGTTAAAAATAAAGATATGTATTTGGCATTGACAAAGAATTCAATGCTAGCATGTAAGGAGGGTGGGGTTTTATTACCTTTTATCAGCCGTACTTCTGCAAATAGCGCAGCATATAGCATTTCTCTAAATAATAACACTGAAAAATGGGTTAATATAGGTTCTGGACTTATTGCTGGGGTTTTGTTTGGTTTTAGTATGGGTACCAGTTTGCCTGTCGGAGGTTTATTAGGAGGAGCGAGGTCTCTATATGTAGCAAAACAAACTGCAATTTTTTTAGGTTTCTTACCGATTGGGTATTTTTTAATAAATCCTTTAGCTTCATCCACTGCCACATCAATTAATGCGGGAATAGGTGATGGTAGCTATGAAAATGTTAAAGGAGCAGGTGAAAGTACAACAAACTTAATTCAGCCAACCGATAGTTGGGATCCATATTCGGTAGCTATGGATGCTAAAGATATCCCGAATATTAAACAGCGAATGATTGACAATAAAGCAACAAAAAGTGATATTGCAAAATTTGAAACCGGAGTTGCTGAAGCACAGAGGCAAGGAACATATTCACTTAAAAATAATCCTGATCTTAAGGAAATAATAATCAGGATGAAAAATGGAGATTTTGGGAGTGTTCTTAAAGACAAAATCACTAATAAAAGTGGTAATTTAAGGGGAATGGTTAATGAGCGGAATGTTGGAAGTGCAGTCAATATTCATCATGAAAATGGTAAAGCTTCGATTAAAGCTAACACATTATTAAACATTGAAACTTCCGGAAAAGTAGCGGGAGGTATAATTACTCTAATAGCACCTTTTGTCAGCAGTTTTTTTGCAGAGAATGCCATAAGACTTGCTGCAGAAGATTTTTCAAATGATAATACAGATAGTATCGCGGTCAATGCAAATGATGCATGAATTTTAAGTAATTTCTATTAGGAAGTATCAATCTATCTGTAAATGTCAAAAAACATAAAGATAAAAAAATTGGCTATTCTTCATGAGCAATTTTTGTAGCTGTACTATCTTTTTAGTAAGTGAATTTTTCATTACAAAATGCTATCAGCCAGAAAATGTGACAAAGTATTTGCACCCATTTCATAGATCAAATGTGTTTCATATGATATTTATCAACTGTTTAAAAAAGGGGAAGTCTTCAAAAAAGGGGAAGTTTACCATATGAAGAAGAGAAAGGGGAAAATCTTAAGAAATTTCTGAAGTCAGCTCAAATGGAATTGCATTTTTCAATGATGAGAAAGAAAAATTATCAAAGTGTCTTTTGGTATTCCAACCAAGATTAATAATATAGATTGTGAGCTGGATATTCGATATAATTAATATTAAATAATTCCCGCTAGCATACCCTCTTTCTTATTTCTATTATTTCCCGTAATGGGGTAAAATAATAGTAATTAATGGTATTTTAGATAGGGTTAAACCTTTTATAAATAGGTAATTAAGATATTTTTTTAAATCAAAAGTCGTAGAATTACTATATCAAATCGTAGTATTACTACAATATTTCAGATTTACCTCTAAAAACTTTTTCTTTACCTGTATCGGGTCTATCTTTGTTCTGTAATCAATCACTAATCACAATATTATATAACAATTAAATACACCAATCATGGCAGCAAATTCAAGAGGAATCTTAAAATTCAACAACGGAGGAGAACAAAAATTATTAAAGCTTAATTATAGCGTATCAAGATCTACAGACGTTTCAGGACGTGTAGCATCAGATCCTTCAAACGCTTTGATCAAAGTAACAGTAGAAGCTACTGAAAAATCTGATATCTTGGAAAGTTTATTGAACGGAAAATATAAGCCTACAACAGGTGAAGTTACTTTCAATAAATCTCACGAAGAAGGTACATTAACGACTTTGAAGTGGGAAAACGGATATGTAATTCAACACGAAGTAGACTTCGATGCTATTGACAGCAACAGCATGTTGATCAGCTTTGTGATCAGTGCAGAGGTGATCACTCTGGGGAATTCTGAGTACCGTGGAATGTGGCCAGGAGGTCAATAATTAATAGACCCAAGTCTTTTAATAAAAAAATAACATCAAGACAGAATAGCAGAAATGCTGTTCTGTTTTTTTATGAAATGCGATGAATATGCGTTAAGATTTTAGAGACCAGATAACAGATATTAGACTTTTAAGCTATTGATTCAATATTTAGAATTGTAAAATAATAAACGCTGTATTCATTCACCCTAAACCCCTTGTACTCTCACACTCCAGAACACATCCCACATAATTCATCACTTATACCTCCTGAAAATATTCCTATTTTCTTATATTTGTTCATTATAGATATTATGGACGCAACACAAGATAAAAGACTCTTTCTTATCGATGCTTATGCAATGATTTTTAGAGGATATTACGCATTGATCAGGAATCCGAGGCTTACCAGTACAGGACTGGATACTTCTGCTATTTTCGGTTTTACCAACTCTTTGATAGAATTGATCAGAAGAGAAAAGCCATCCCATCTGGCGGTTGTTTTTGATGTAGGACAGGCCAGTGTAAGAACAGACGATTATTCAGACTACAAAGCCAACAGAAGCGAAACTCCTGAAGCGATCAAAATTGCTATTCCATACATTCACAGAATTCTTCAGGCGATGCATATCCCGATTTTAGGGGTCGAAGGTTACGAAGCAGATGACGTTATAGGAACCATTGCCTGCAAAGCAGAAAAAGAAGGCTATACCACTTTTATGGTGACGCCCGACAAAGATTTTGCTCAGTTGGTAACCGATAAAATCAAGATTTATAAACCCGGTTTAAAAGGTGGAGATATTGAGATCCTTGGAGTAGAAGAAGTAAAAGCAAAATACGAGATTGAAGATCCGAAGCAGGTCATCGATTTCCTTGCGATGATGGGTGATGCTGTGGATAATATCCCCGGACTGGATGGAGTAGGAGAGAAAACGGCGATGAAATTTCTTAAAGAATTCGGTAATATTGAAACCCTTTTACAGAATACGGATAAACTGAAAGGAAAACTGAAAGAAAAAGTAGAAGCCTCCGCTGAACGTGGAATTTTATCAAAAAAATTAGCCACCATTATCTGTGATGCCCCTGTAGAATTTCATCAGGAACAATATGATCTTGATACGCCGGATTTCGATAAAGTAAAAGAAGTTTTTGACGAAATTGAATTCAGAAGATTATATGAAAACCTTTACAGAGCTTTTGCTTCTGCTCCTGTAGAAACATTAATCGTGAGTGAAGTTGAAGTAACCCAAAAACCTTCAGGCGCAGAAATAAAAGGACAAGCCATGCAGCTTGACCTGTTTGCCAATTTTGAAGAGCTGGATCAGGCAACCTCTACAAAATCGACAATAGAACACAATGATCACCTGTACCAGTTTGTAGATAATCCTAAAGCACAGAAAGTTCTGGTCAACAATTTATTAAAACAGAAAGCAGTCTGTTTTGATACAGAAACCACATCACTGAACGAACTGGAAGCAGAGCTTGTAGGAATGAGTTTTTCTTATAAAAAAGGTCTGGCTTACTACATCCCTCTATCCGAGGACAAAGGCGAAGTCCTTCAGACTTTGGAAATCTTCAGACCATTTTTTGAAAAAGAAGATTTGCTGAAAATTGCCCACAATTTAAAATTCGATTATAAAATATTAAAACAGTACGATATTACGGTAAAAGGGGCCATGTTTGACACCATGATCGCCCATTATCTGCTGAATCCTGACGGAAGACACGGAATGGATTATCTTTCAGAAGTTTATCTGAATTATAAACCCGTTTCTATTGAAACCATTATCGGAAAGAAAGGTAAAAATCAGGGAACCTTCAGAGATGCGGACTTGAGAACACAGACCGATTATGCAGCGGAAGATGCGGATATTACCTTCCAGTTGTATGAACTCTTCGCGCCACAACTTAAAAAAGAAAATTTAGAAGACCTATTCTTCAATATAGAAATGCCGCTGATGGAGGTACTCGCTAAAATGGAATTGTCCGGAATTTCATTGGATGAAAAATGGCTGGCGCAGGAAAGTATCGATCTGGAAAATGATCTGAGACAACTGGAAACCACCATTTTTGAGATTTCTGGAGAAGAATTCAACATGAATTCACCAAAACAGCTTGGAGAAATCCTGTTTGAAAAAATGCAGCTGGATCCAAAAGCGAAGAAAACAAAAACCGGGCAATATGCTACTTCTGAAGATGTTCTTCAGAAACTTTCCTCGAAGCATGAGATCATCAAGCATATTCTGGAATACAGAACCTATCAGAAATTAAAGTCGACCTACGTGGATGCACTGCCTTCACAGATCGATAAGCAGGACAGCCGGGTTCATACCAATTTCTCACAGACTACGGCTGCTACGGGCCGTCTGGCGAGCGTAAATCCGAACCTTCAAAATATCCCGATCAGAACCCTTCGTGGACAGCAGATCAGAGGTGCTTTTGTTTCAGGAGAAGGGAAAAAGATCATTTCTGCCGATTACTCACAGATCGAACTTCGTTTGATCGCCGAGATTTCAGGAGAAGATAATATGATCAAAGCTTTCCAGGACGGAGAAGATATTCATGCCTCAACAGCGGCCAAACTATTTAAAATTCCGTTGGAAGAGGTTTCTAAAACCCAGAGAAGCCAGGCAAAGACGGTGAATTTTGGAATTATCTATGGACAGGGAGCCTTTGCTTTAGCGGAACAAACCGGATTATCGAGAACCGAAGCGAAACAGATGATTGAAGCCTATTTTGAGACCTATCCGAAACTAAAGGAATACATGGCCGAGCAGGTGAGCAAAGCCCGTCAGATAGGCTATGTTGAAACTATTTTAGGACGAAAACGTCATTTAAAAGATATCAATTCCAATAATTTCGTGGTAAGAGGTCATGCAGAAAGAAATGCCGTAAATGCACCGGTTCAGGGAAGTGCAGCAGATGTTGTAAAGCTTGCCATGATCAAAATTGATAAAGAACTGGAAGCCCAGCAGCTAAAAACCAAAATGCTTCTTCAGGTACATGACGAATTGGTGTTTGAATCTCCGATAGACGAGATTGAAATCGCTTCAAAACTGATTAAAACTGAAATGGAACGTGCTTTAGAAACGCAGGTGCCATTATTGGTAGAAGTGGGCGTCGGAAATAACTGGCTGGAAGCACATTAATAAAAATGTTACAGAGATAAAATAAGGTGAGTTTCCAAAAACTCACCTTATTTTTTGTCTTAATTTAGTAAAGCAATTTAAACAAAAAGAAGACTAAAAATTTAGCCTTCTCAACTTTTTGCACTTCGCATAAAGTCTTTGTAATCATTTTTCACCTCATTGATCTTACCTTCGTTTTGTGTCTGTCAAAAGAATTATGCATTCTAATGATGAGGTAATAAAGATATAAAAGAAAAACCTTCTGTGAAATACTACTTTTGGGGTAGTTTTTGATGAGAATGAAAGAAAATATTTATTCGTGAACTGCATCATAAGCTTTCCTTACCACATCATCCGGAGACATTTTTTCAAATAAATACCTTTCTTTTTTAAGGTGAATCGTTTTAGATTTCGAAGGCATTTCCTCTTCCATGGTATTTATGGTTTCATGGATCAGCTTTCCCTTCAGAGGCTCGTAATAGAGAGCAGAATGAGAACCTGCTCCCATATTATAGGTTTCGACATAAGTAAGAACCAGATCGCCATTCAGATACTTAAATCTGCTGAATTGATTTCCGTTAGGCCCAATATCATATAAATTAATGCTCAGACCTCCATTTTCAATCGAAATGTCTTCCGGATCATGCATTTTATAGCCAAATTCGTTGTATTCATAAGGGAAAACGGTGTCTGATATCTTATCAGCACGATACGTTTTATCCGTATTCCTTAATAAAATTATCATCTTTCTGTCAGCCAGTGTATCTTCTTTTTTTCTAATCACCAATGCCATATCACTCAGTCCGTCCTGATTGAGATCTCCTTCCGCATCATACTGGATTTCATATCCGTCCGGAACAAGATCAGATGGTTTTTTTCCAAACTGAATAGAGTTTGTGTGCTGTTCAGGGAGCAGGTTGCTTGCAGTATCTTTTTGAATATTTTTTTCTTTGGTAGTGTCTTTTTTCTGATCTGCATTGGGTTTTTCATCTTTTTTGCAGGAATACAGAAAAAGAAACAGAGCCAGTAGAGGAAATAATTTTTTCAATGTTTTTTTAGTTTTGTGTTTGGGTAAATTTAAGTTTTTTTCATAAAATATTTTAATAAGACCCTATCATTCTAATCATAGCAAGGTCATCCGTTGGTTTTAATCCGTAATAATGTTCCAGTTTTTTGAGTTTTCTATTGAGCATTTCGTCGGTATCAATAAATGATCGCTCAGTCATCAGATATTGTGGAATATCTATTTTTTCTTCCGTATCTGTTTTTTTGATTTTAGTAAAACTTAGAATACCATCAGTAGCGATAGAAACATCCTTCAAATGGTCAAAAAATATTTTTTGCTGCAGACTTGTATACTAGTCTTCAAAATTCTCTCAATTCTTTAAGCAGGTGAATTTGTTCTGTAATCCATTCCGTATCTAAATTATATTTGAATTTAAAATTATTTGTAGCCTTTAGAAATTCTTCAGCTTTAACTTTTCCTTCCTGCTGCTTAATAATTTCTGCAGTTTGTAAATTTCTTATTTTAGAGATTTCATGTCTGTCTTGCAGCATCTTTTCCCATTGAGTTAGGTGTTTTGAGTAGTTATTGGTTCCATTGATTCCATCGAGATATACCAGTGTTTCCATTACCCTTTCCTGATCAAAATAAAGTTGAGGTTTTTGTAAATAATAATCCAGATACTGATTCAGGTAGTCAATGGTTTTCTGATTATTATAAAAAGCAAAAACAAGTGCGTAAAGATCTCCGGCATAGCATACCTCACTCTTAAGTAGATGTACACCAATAATATCGATCTGATTTTCATAATTTTTTATGGCAGAAAGATATGCTCCAACCGTTCTTGTTCTCCAGTTAAAATCTCCGAGAAGTGCCAATGTAACTTCTTCAGTGATTTCATCTTTAAGTTGTTTCATATCTTCAATCCACGAACCTGAAGTATGCCGCATTTCCATATAGAACGGTAAGACCCATTGGTCAATGAATTCTTTACTCAATTCAAAATCATTTTTATGGCTTTTCAAGTGATCAAAATCAGATCGGTGCCTTACAGTAGCGCCTGCTGAGTGTAAATTGATTTCGTTTTGCCTGTTTTCGTTCATGTTTCAATACCTTTATTTATTTTGTAGAGCTCCTAATTTTTCTTCACATCATGGATTGTTTTTTCCATTCTTTCTTCCCAACCTTTTCCATTCCTTCTGTCAAGATAAGCATGGGTTAATTCACTATATCTTTCCTGAGCTTTTTGATCAATTTTATCAATGACACATCCCGTGTTTTTATAAATGATGCCGTATCTTTTAGCGATGCTATCTACCTTTCTAGTTGTTTTCTCATTGTCAACAGGAAGAGAGAAGCCACCTGTATATCTAATTACAATCTGACCTTTTCTAATATCTTTTTCAGCTTCCTTGGTATAATGATCCTCTTGATTTCTGAGCCCTGTTTTGTTCTTTATAAACCCATCTGCAGCGATGTAAACAAAAAAAGCAAGAGCCAGAGCATTTAAAAGCGGGAATACATTTAAAAATTTACTTTTAAAGTTTAATTTTTTAAAATCCAGACTGCTCACCAGATAAGAAGCCAATGCAGTTACCGCAAAAATGGCTGGCAGGTACTGGAGCTGACACTCTTGAATGATGTACCACAGATTAAACTGCATAGGATAATTTATAAAATAATATACTGCAATATACGCAGCAGTCAACAGCAGTATGACCGCTAAATTGATGATAATAAGTTTTTTGTACATATCAGACAACTTTATTACTATTTAAAAATAAGGTTTTCCGCCGATACTCAACAGATGAAAGGTTTTATTTTTTTAATATTTTGAACTTTAAAAAGCAGAGGAAGCAGGAGAAGAAATGTAGAATTTTATTCATGATTTACTTTCCTGTAAATGATCTCATCGTCTTTCAATCCATAGACAGAGCAATTTTCTGAAGTAAGATCTATAAGATCAAAAAACAGGTGAAAACTATAGGTATGTTCATTGAGCAGTTGAGTATATTGGATGGTTTCTTTGACAGGAATGGTATAAGTAAAAGTCTGCCCGGGTTTTAGTCTTACTGTACTTTTAATGCAGTCTTTGAAACAATCTACGTCAGCAGTATAGTTGATTTTGTTACCAACATTGGGACTGCTTTCTGTAATTTTGATAAGCTGCATTCTGTAAGGTGAGAAATCTTTGTTGATCTTAACTTTCTTATTACCTGCATTCGTGACAGAAAGCTCTACAATCCCCGTACTTTGAAGATTGGAGGTGGTAGATTCAAGTTTTAGGGTACATTTTTTCTGCCCTGAAACAAAAAATACATCCAATATCAGTACAATAAACAGAGCTTGTTTCATCAATAAATTATTAATCCTAAGATAGTTAAAAAAAATAAATAGTTGAAGTACCTAAAAACAGAAAAAGGACCACAAAAACCTTCAGCAGATTTTCGTAGTCCTTTATCGAAGCCCTTTTCAGAGAAGGCTAGATATTGTATTCGATCTCACCGATGTAGTAGAGGGCATACTCCTCTTCATTCACAGAAACAGGATTGGGAATGACGTTTTTCGTGCCGAAAATAATAGAATTGACCGGAGTTTCCAAACCAAGTTCATTGATTTTTTGTTCCACAATCGGAAGCCATTGATCCGCATAAGAATAATCTGTAAATTTTTCATAAATCCCTAAATTTTCATCTTCAAAACCATATTCCAGAAAATCATAGTCGAACCATTGTATTTTCTGTGATTCAGCAAATTTTGAGACGTAAAGGTCTTCATTTTCTTCTTCAATATAATAACTTTCATCTTCTTCAGCAAAATCATTAAAGTCATCTTCATTTTTAAAATATCCCAACCAAAAGTGTGAAATCTCTTTCTCCATAAATTATTTTTTAAGTATACCGTATGTTTATTTTATTCTTCTCGAATGTTCGCTTTCGTTAATGACTTTTTCAAGTCTCGATTGTCTTGTTTTTTCCTGTTGGGCACTCATCAGCCAATGAATGATGGTCCTTTTATAAGAAGCAGCCTGCTTTTCAAAAAATTCCCATGCATTAGGATGGGTTTTAAACGCTTTTTCATACGCAGAATCAAGAATAAGCTCTTTTTCATGCGAATAGATTCCCGTTTTATCCTCCTTTCTTGCTTCAAATGCTTTTTGCCCTTCTGGGGTCATAAGGCCGGCTTTCGTAAGCTCCTCAACTTTTTTAATGTTGATTATGCTCCAGTTACTATTGGGTTTTCTTGGGGTAAACCGGTTATAATAACTTTCCGCATCTATGGATCTTCTTACCCCATCGATCCACCCGAAACATAAAGCCTGATCTACAGACTCAGACCAGTTCAGGGAAGGTTTTCCACTGTTCTTTTTGTAAAATCCCACCAGGATTTCTTTTTCTTTCGAATGATTTTCTTCCAGCCACTTTCTGAATTCTTCCTTTGTTGAAAAAAAAATTGGTGCCATGGCGAATCTTAATTAATCATATTAAAATGTAATATTACAAAACTTTTCTTTTAAATGAGAATCTGAGAGTACAAAGTCAGGTTGTCAAAAAACGTGATCATAAACTTTTTTATCGTAATTTTATTCAGGTAAAATTGTATACCATGGAATTTCTTCAGGATCATTATGTGGTCCAAAACGAGCTGCTGCTGATATTGATCTCAGTTCTTCTGGGACTTTTGATTGGTGCAGAACGCGAATATCGGAATAAATCTGCAGGGCTCCGTACCTTTATTCTGGTATGTTTCGGATCTTGTCTGTTCACCATCCTTTCCATTAAAATAGGCGTGCAGAATCCTGACCGTCTTGCGGCCAATATTATTACCGGGATTGGTTTTCTGGGAGCAGGGGTTATTTTTAAAGGAGACAATAGAATAGAAGGAATTACAACGGCTACAACCATTTGGGCCACTGCTTCTATAGGAATGGCCATAGGTTCAGGATATGTCTACCTGTCCCTTCTTGGAACCGCGCTGGTACTCATTATTCTGAGTGCACTGATCTATCTTCAGAATTTTATAGACAGCAGCCATAAAATCAGGGAATACAGAATAACAGTGGTGAGTCCCGAAGATATTAACCATTGCGAAACGATATTTGATGAACATCACCTGAAACACATGATGCTTAAATTACAGTATACTCAGGGGAACCTCTCTGTAACCTGGAGGCTTACCGGAAATAATACAAAGCATGATGAGGTTATAAAAAGTCTCATCAATGATCCTAAAATCACAGCTTATCAATTTTAGAACAAAGCAAAAAATAAAGGCCGGAGCCTTTATTTTTTCTTGAAAATATAAAGATCCTTGTTGGGTCCGGTAATTTCCTTGCCATCCATATCAAGCTGTATAAGAATATTTTCTCCCACTTTATATTTGTAACTGGCCGTTTTTCCTTTTAATGTAATGGAGCTTCCTGAAGCATCCCATTCAAAACTTCCTTTATCTTGGTTTTTTGAATTTCTGTCGATATATTCTTCCGTTATGCTGAACGTTTTGTCATTGTTTAAAGTCAAAGAAGTCTTAATTCCCGGACAGTCTGCACAAGGAACAACGGCTTCATAAGTACCCGGCCAATCCAGAGCATTTTCCGAAGTGTCTCCTGCAGCAGTAGGCGTTGCTTTTGTAATACTGTCTGCCGGTGTTGTGCCGACAGTGGCAGAATCTGTGGTCGTATCAGTTGGGTCAGTCGTTTTTTCTTTTGGATTACACGATGCTAAAAAGAGAGCCGATGCAATGCCAAGAATAAGCATTTTGCTATTCATCATAATGAAGTAATTTAGATATATTAATAATAAGGTGCTTTATCAGGAACAAAAACTGAGCCAGTAGAAGGGTTGAGGGGTTTCGGAATGCAACATCTTAGAGTTTGAGAGTAGTAAGGTTTTAGAATGAATGAGTTCAGCGTTAATTATGCAGATGTACTATTCTAAAAAGTCCGGGAATTATTGAATCAATACCTTAAAGTCTCATATCTCATGTCTTATGTCCGGGATCTTAAATCATGGCTCTTGTTTCTGAAATCTTGATTTTTACCTCCATATTTCAACGGCCACGTAAGGCATATATATAATATTCTTTGTAAATTGGGGCAAAATTTTGATTATGACAAAAAAGATACTTTTATCCGTATTTATTTTGCCGGCTGTTATGGCTTTCGCACAACAATATGGAGGAATGTGGATTCCGACAGAGTTGAATGAGAAGGAAATGAAGGATTTGGGAATGAAGATCTCTGCCAAAGACATTTTCAATACCCAGAAGCCGAGCATAAAAGATGCTGTTGTCCAGTTTAACGGTGGATGTACTGCGGAGATCATTTCGCCTAAAGGATTGCTGCTTACCAACCACCACTGTGGATACGGGCAGATTCAGGCACATTCTACGGTTCAGAATGATCTTCTTTCCAATGGATTCTGGGCTAAGAATCCGGACGGAGAACTTCCTAATCCTGGCGTAAAAGTAGACTTCATTGTAGACATCAAAGAAGTGACGGATTTTATTTTGGAAGGAACAGACAACCTTGTGGAGCCTGAACTGACTAAAAAGATCAATAAAAATATCGAAGTTTATAAGAACTCTCAGAAAATAGAATCCTACCAGTCGATCATTGTAAAATCGATGTACTATGGTAACAAATTTTATGCGTTTACTACCGAGACCTACAAAGATATCCGTCTGGTTGGGGCACCGCCTCAAAGCATTGGGAAATTCGGTAGTGATACAGACAACTGGGTTTGGCCAAGACATACAGGAGATTTCTCTATGTTCAGAATTTATGCAGGGAAAGACAACAAACCTGCTGAATATTCAAAAGATAATATTCCTTACGTTCCGAAACATTATCTGCCGGTGTCTATCAAAGATAAAGCTGAAAACGATTTCACCTTCGTATTCGGATTCCCTGGGAAAACTACGGAATATCTTCCTGCAGTAGCGGTAGAGAAGATCATGAAAGATATTGATCCTGCAAGAATTGCTGTACGTGAGGTTGCGCTTAAAACATTAGACGAAAAAATGCGTACAGATAGCGAAACACGTATCAAATATGCTTCAAAATATGCTTCCGTAGCCAACTACTGGAAAAAATGGATTGGTGAAGTGGAAGGCTTGAAAAAGTCCAATGCCGTTGAGAAAAAAGTAATGTACGAAGGTTCTCTGGTGGCAAAAAACCATGAAATCAAAACGACTTTGGACCAGCTGAATAAACTGTACAATGACCAGGCTCCTTATGCCCTGAACAATGCCTATTATACAGAAGTTGTAAAAAATGCAGAAACCCTTAAACTTGCAGGAGATTACTACGATTATATAGCATCTGTAGAATCCGGGAAAATGGAAGAGAAAGAGCTTACCAAATTAAAATCAAAGGTAACCTCATTCTATAAAGATTACAGTGCAGAACTAGATGCAAAAGTAACAGCGAAATTACTCGCATTATACGTAAATAAAACCGCACCCCAATTCTTACCTGCAGGATTCAGCAAATATAAAGACGAAAACCAGAATATCCCGATGATCGAGGAGATGTCTAAAAATTCAATCGTCACAGGAAGATCACAGGTCAACGGAGCAGCTCTGACAGGAGATATTGAAAAAGCATTTTCTAATCAGGACAAACTGATCAAGACTTTGAAAAAAGATCCTGTTTATCAGCTGTATGCTTCTATGAAGGAAACCTACATGAAAACTGCAGATCCCCAGTTTACTTCTCTTCAGGGAAAAATTGATGACCTTCAGAAGAAATTCATGGCCCAGCAGATGGCAACGGATAAAGACAGAAAATTCTTCCCTGATGCCAACTCGACCCTTCGTGTTACCTACGGAAAAGTAAAAGGCTCTACGCCGAGAGATGCTGTTTCCTACGGTTACCAGACGCATCTTGCCGGAGTGATGGAAAAATATATTCCGGGAGATTATGAATTTGATGTGCCTAAAAAACTGATCGATCTTTACAATAAAAAAGATTACGGAAATTATAAAGACAAAACAGGAGATGTTCCGGTAGGATTTACGGCGACCAACCACACCACAGGAGGAAACTCAGGAAGCCCGGCCCTTGATGCTAACGGAAACCTTGTAGGACTTAACTTCGACAGACAGTGGGAGGGAACGATGAGTGACATTAACTATGACCCGCGTTTCAGCCGAAACATTATGGTAGATACCAAATACATTCTCTTCATTATCGAAAAATTTGCCGATTCAAAATGGCTTATCGACGAAATGAAGGTGGTTAAATAATACATAAAAGTAATACCTTTAAGAATCTATTTGAATATCATTTAAATAGATTCTTTTTTATTGTACAGAGATGAAAGATAAGATCATCAGTTTACTTGCTGCTTTCGAAACCGGAAACATAGGCCTATCTTTTCCTATGGAATATTGCCTGCCTGTTTATCATTGTGTTTCTGATGAAAATTTACCCCACATCAGACACATCATTCAATATAAAAATACAAAGCAGTTTGAAGAAGATCTGGATGGTCTTTCAAAACATTTCCAATGGGTAAGCTGGTCAGAATTCAAAGACTTTGTCAACGGAAATTTTAAGCCTCGAAAAAAGATTGCTCTGCTCACTTTTGATGATGGCTTCAGGGAGTTTTATGATACCGTAATTCCTATTCTGGAACGGAAAGGAATCTATGCCTGCAATTTTATAAATCCTGCTTTTATTGACAACCAAGAATTGATGTTCCGGTGTAAGGCCAGTTTAATCATTGACGAAATCGGAAAGGCCCAAAAGATAAATCCTGAAGTGTACAGGATATTGTCATTAGACAGTCCAACCAGAGAGCAGCTTAAACAGTACATATTGAACATTAATTATCATCAAAAGGATCTACTGGATAACCTCACCCAAAAATTTGAGATCGACTGTACAACCTACCTAAAAGAGTATCGTCCATATCTGACAACCGACCAGTTAAAAACACTCACTCAGAAAGGTTACGGAATCTCTTCCCATAGCTGGGATCATCCAAAATACCATGAATTATCCTTGCCGGAACAAATAAAAACTACAGAACGTACCTTCCATTATTTAAAGGAAAATAACCTGATGTATGATAGTTTTGCGTTTCCTTTCACCGATTTCGGAGTGAAAAAAGATTTTTTTGATGAGCTGTTTAAAAATGAAGATCTGTTCTGCTGTTTCGGAAGTGCGGGTGTAAAGTTCGACAGTGTCGAACGGCTTTTTCACAGGATTCCAATGGAAATGGGTGAAAGCGGAGAGCAAACTTTAAAAAAAGAAATCGCTTATTTCAGATTGAAGAAGATCATCAACAAAAATAAAATAGTGAGAAGATGACAGAGCTGAAGACATTGAATAAAAAAGAACTTGACGATTTTGTTACATCAGGTGATTTCAGAAATTTTGATTTTCTTCCCATATCAGAACACAGGGCAGAATCCCATATCAGAAACCTGAAAGCTTTAGATGATCAGACCCTTTTGGTCCTTGCATTTTATGACGGAAAGCTTGCAGGATATGTGGGATGTTTTCCCGATAATTATCTTATAGATGGGAAAATATTCCATTATGCGTGGTTAAGTACATTGTATGTGAGTGAAGAATTCCGTGGAAAAAGAATTGCAAAAACATTGCTGAATAAAATGTTTGCTGAATATGACGGAAATATCATTGCAACCGAATTCACCAAAGAAGCGGAAACCCTGTACAATAGGTTAGGCGTATTCGAATACGTTTTTCCAAAACCGGGGAAAAGATATTATTTCCGTTCAGACGCAACCCATATTATTCCTGAAAAAAAGCCGGAAATAAAATCATTAAAGCCTGTTTTTAAATGGGCAGATGCGGCAGCCAATTCTTTGATTGCCTTAAAAAACCTGACGATAAAAAAACCTGACTTCAGATTCGAAATTCTTGATCATATTGATACCGAAAGTTCTGAATTCATGTCCAAATTCCAGAGCAGACGAAATGCAGATGAGATCAATATATTTATAAAAAATCCGTGGGTGCTGCAAAGTAAAAGTAAAGAAGACAAATATTTGTTTTCAAGCCATGCTGAGGTCTTCAGGTATTTCTGGATTAAAATATATGACAAAAATAATACTTTAACAACATGTTCACTGCTGCTTTTAAGAGACGGCTATCTTAAAATTCCTTACCTCTTTTCTGAAACCGGTTTAGACCGTTTCACTGATTTCTTAAGCTATTTTATCGTTAAAAATAAAGTAAAAGCACTGACAAGTTATCAGCAGGAATTAAACAAAAAAATTAAACAGTCAAAAACATTTCCCAAAATCTACGAACGTGATTTTGAAAGAAGATACCTTTTTCACAAGCAGCTTATTGAGCATCTTCCGAAAGGATTTGATCCCAGGTATCAGGATGGTGATGGAGATTGTATGATGACGTAGACGGATCTTGAGTTGGAGAGTTTGAGCATTTTTGTGTTTGCGAGTAACTATGAGATCAGTGGAAAATAGTAAAGACAGGAAATTGTGAAGCCAAAGCAACCAGTAGCAGTAGAAATGTCCGGTCTCTCTTTTCTGCAATCTTTCTTCTTTAGTCTTTGTTCTTTGTTCTTTCTTCTTGTCTCTAAAATACGATCATCATTATAGTACTATAAAGAGTATGGGCTTCGATATCTGCCCTCTTTCAAAAAAAAAACCGCCTCAATAGCTGAAGCGGTCTTTATTGTTTAATGTCCGAAAATATCGTCCAGGCTTAACTCTTTGAACGGGCCCATCTCGTTGACGGCATCCATATCCAGGTTTTCTTTCTTACCGATAATGGCGGTATTAAAATGAATCGGTTTGATGTTTGTCTGGTAGAATTCTCTTACATCTTCAAATTTCAGAGTTTCGATCTGTGCGTAAATATCTTTTCTGAAATCATGATAGATGTTCAGTTTCTTCAATCGTAAGGTATTGAAAAATATATTGTTCCGGGTAATTCTGGTGGAAGCGATCTGTTTCAATGCTGCATTTCTGGCATTTTCAAACTGTATGGGAACTTCAGGAAGTTCCTCCATCAGTTCACTCATTGTACTTACGGCAATCTGAAGTTTATCCGGCTGTGTTCCGATATACGTTGTGATATAATCCGCATGTCCCAGTTCAGAGTTAGCAGCATAAGAAACATAGGCTGAATACGCTAAGCTTTTGCTTTCACGGATCTCCTGGAACACAATAGAAGAAAGTCCTCTTCCGAAATACTCATTGAAAACATTGATCTTTCCGAAGTTTGAAGTGTTCACCTCATAACCTCTTCCTACTTTGCTCATTTCCATCTGGACCATATCGTAATCCGTGAAATAGACGTTTCCGTTCGTTTCAGGTTCAGGATATTGTTTGGGTTCAGGAATCTGTAAACTTGCATTTTCTACATATTTTCCAATATACTGTTTAAAGTTTTCAAGTTTTTTCCCGTAGTAGAATAGTTGGTAAGGATAGTTGAAAAGTTGTTTCATCCGATTGGTAAATACCTCAGGACTGCTGCTTTCCAGTTCTTCCTTTGAAATGATATCCGTGTAACGCGAAAAACTACCCAGTTTTGTATAGTTGGTAAGGGCAGTCATGATTCTGTTTTTATCTTTTTTCGAGGCCTGGCGGTTTTCCAGAACAGTTTCAACAAATTGAGTATAAATTTCCTGGTCCGGTTTCACCTCATACATCCAGTTTTGTAGAAGAGCAATGCCCTTTTCAATATTTTCCTCAAGCCCGCTCAGTGAGATGGTAAGCTGATCATGGGTTGTTTTAAAATCATTCGTAACCCCGATTTTAAAGAATTCCTGTTTTAAATCCTCAGCCGAAAGATTTTCCGTTCCAAGGTATTGGAGCAGCTGGGTAGAAATCCCAAGATCCCTGTCATGATCCCCTCCGAAAGGGAAAATAAAGTGAATTTGTGCAATATCATTGTACTTATTATGAACGAAGCTCAGTTTTTTATCCTTTATGATATATGTAAGAATTTCTTTCTCATAATCAATAAATTCGGGCTGTATATCCTCCGTTTTTTCTGACAGAATTTCTTTTAAAAATTCGGACTGTGCCTCCCGGTTGATTTTGATAGGAGTAATTCCTGGATTTTCAACCCGTACCAGTTGGTCATTAATGCCTTTCTCTTTATACACTTCAACATAATGATTCTTAAAAAAAGTCTGAGCAAAATCTACCACTTCTTCCTTTGTAAAATCCTGATATTCGTCCAGTTCATTCAGTTCCTGCTCCCACGATCTCCCTTTGATATAGGTATCATACAGATTGGTAGCCAGCCCATCAGCTGTTTCAAGTCCCTTCAGGCGCTGAATTTTAAAATCATTGATGATCGCTGGAAGAATCCAGTCCGGAAAATCGCCTTTTTTAATCAGTTCGATCTGTTCCAGAACCATTTCCTTCGCTTCGTCTAAGGTCTGGGTTTCTTTCGGAACAGCGACGATGGAAAAATATCCGTACTCCTTCAAACCTACAGAAAAAGCCTGCGCCCAAAGCATTCTCTGCGTTTGATTAATATTAAGATCAAGCAGGCCAGCTTCCCCTCTGTTGCTGAGAATGTTGGCTACAATATCTGCCAACATTGCTTCTCTCGTGCCATAACTGTCAGTTCTCCATGCCAGTTGAACCCTTGGAGTCGTAGGACTTTTTACCGTTCTTTTTATAATTTCCGTTAAAGGCTGTTCAATCACAGGTGTTTTTTTGGGAAGTTCTCTGTAAGGAATCGTTCCAAAATATTGATTAACCAGTTGAATAGTCTCCTCAAAATCCAGATCACCCACCAAAACCATCGCGTAGTTATTCGGAACGTAATATTCATCAAAATACTTGTGAATGGCCTTCATCGAAGGATTTTTGAGGTGTTCGGGATCTCCGATAGTTGTTTGCTGACCATTTGGGTGGGTAGGAAACAGCGCATCCATCAATTCATAATTGACCAATCTTGAATCGTTATCCTGTGCCCTGTTAAATTCCTCATACACTGATTCCAGCTCGGTATGGAAAAGTCGGAGAACAACTTCTGAAAATCTTTCCTTTTCTATTTTAAGCCATTTTTCGAGCTCGTTGTTCGGAACATTATTCTTATAAACCGTTTCGTCAAACCAGGTGTGTGCATTGGTTCCGGTAGCACCCAGTGAAGAAATTACTTTATCATATTCATTCGCGATCGCATATTGGCTGGCTTCCTGAGATACCTCATCTATTTTTTTATAAATCTCTTTTTTCTTGTCAGGATTCTGTTCCGCTTTATGCTCCTCATACAATGCCGAGATCTGGTCAAGAAGTTCCTTTTCCTTTTCCCAGTTCTGCGTTCCGATCTTAGAAGTTCCCTTAAACATCATGTGTTCCAGATAATGGGCAAGCCCTGTATTATCAGATGGATCATTGTTACTTCCCGTTCTCACGGGAATATAAGTCTGTATCCTTGGGGCATCAAAATTCTGGGCAAGAAAAACTTTTAAGCCATTTTTCAGGGTATAGATTCTTACCTTATTTTCATCATGCGTTACTGTAATATATTCGTAGTTGTTTTTATCTGTATGAACCGTCTCTCTGTATCTTTTATCAATCATAAGCTAACTCATTTCATCCTTTTAGATCCGAATGCACTACAAATGTAAGCAATCAAAAAAAATTCCAATACGTTTTTGTGACTATTACATCTATAGCTTCGATTTGCAACAACAAAAAGGTGATTTTTTCCTGATCCATCATTCACCATTCACTTGCGAAGCAAAATTCACCTTTACAGTTTCTTCTATCTCTTTCATTTCCCCAAGGTTTAGATTAAATTTCGTCCCACTACTGTTCATTTGGTGAAAAAAATCAATAAGTTTGCATCAGGTTTTCCAAAAACAACCATTATGTCCGGAAACATTCTGATCATCGATGATGAGATCAAACTCCTTAAATTACTGGGGATGATCCTTTCCCAAGAAAATTTTAGCGTTAAAGAAGCTTCTACAGCACGATCGGCAATGACCATGCTTGAGCAGTACGAATTTGAAGTCGTTTTATGCGATGTCCGCCTTCCCGATGCTTTCGGGGTAGAGCTTGTCCGCTCCATTAAAACCAAATATCCGCATCTCGAAATTATTCTGATGACTGCTTTCGGGAATATTATCGATGCTGTTCAGGCTATGAAAAACGGAGCGTATGATTATCTGGTGAAAGGAGATGATAATGACAAGATCATTCCATTGGTGTACAAAGCACTCGAAAAAGTAAAGGACAACCAATCTAAAACTGTTCAAAAACCAGCTGTATCAAAAGGGTTCGGACAGATCATCGGTACTTCACCTTTAATCCTTCAGTCCAAAAAACTGGCTGAAAAAGTAGCTTTAACAGATGCTGCCGTTCTTCTGACCGGAGAAACAGGGACCGGAAAAGAAGTTTTTGCCAATGCCATCCATGAAGGTAGCGATAGAAAGAAGAATAATTTTGTAGCCATCAACTGTTCAGCATTCAGCAAAGAAATACTGGAAAGCGAACTTTTTGGACATAAACAAGGGGCTTTTACAGGAGCTGTAAAGGATAAAAAAGGCCTGATAGAAGAAGCCAATGGCGGAACCTTATTTCTGGATGAAATAGGAGAGATGCCGATAGAGCTGCAGGCCAAACTGCTCCGTGTCTTAGAAACCGGAGAATTTATCAAAATGGGTGAAACGAAAGTTTCAAGATCTGATTTCAGGCTCATTGCGGCTACCAACAGAGATCTGGTGCATGAAATAAAGCAGGGCCAGTTCCGGGAAGATTTATATTTCAGACTGAACGTATTCGAGATCCATCTTCCACCATTGCGTGATAGAAAAGACGACCTGAAAATGCTGGCCAAAAACTTCATTGATATTTTCTCACGAAAACTTCATCTTTCCAACCTTCAGGTCAATCCGGATTATTATAAAATGCTGGAAAAAAACGACTGGAAAGGAAATATCCGCGAACTTAGAAATGCAGTGGAAAGAAGCCTTATCTTAATGGAAGACAATATTCTGGATGCCGGAAGCCTTCCGCATTACTCAGATAAAGCAGTTCCTGAAAGCGACTCTTTAAGTATAAGATCTCTGGAAAAGATACATATTCAAAAAGTTCTTCAATATACCAAAGGCAATAAAGCTGAAGCTGCCAGATTACTTGAAATAGGGATTGCAACGCTGTACCGTAAGCTGGAGGAATATGGTTTGAGGTAGGTGAATTCCTGGGTGCGTACTGCGAGGTTGAGAGTCGGACAGTTTGAGAGTTTTAGCTTAACGTTTAGTGGCTGGCTGAAAGCTTCTATAAAATAATCTCATATCTGAAATCTGATGTCTGATGTCTAAAGTCTGAAATCTAGTTTCTAACTTCTACTCCTTATCATTTCAATAAACGAGCCTATCATTTTGATAGGCTTTTGTATTTTGGTATCGTTGAGTTATTATTTGTAAGTATTTGCTATTTAGCTTTTTAAATATTTTGTTTTCAGAATGGGCCTCTTTTTGGCCTATAGGACGTGAATAAAATATTTTAAAAATGACAATTTCAAGAAAAACGTTCAAAAAACGTGAGCATGCGGGCTTCAGTCTGCTGATGGTATCGTACGTACTACTGACCCTATTAACCTTAATACTATCGATATGATGCTTATATGTTTGATCCTGCTTTTTGCAGTGATGTTTTGGCTTCTTTATAAATCTGTTGAATTTTTTGATAAAATATAAAAATATGTGGAGTTTATTTTTCCTTTCAATTCTGGCCTTCGTTTACATCTGCTACGTTTTGCTGAAACCTGAAAAATTTTAATCGGTCATGAATACAGAAATTTTAGGCGTTATTGCCATGTTTGTCATTACATTAGTCATTGGAATATTTCTGGGGAAATACATCGCTAATGTGTACGGGTACAAAAAGACCTTTTTAGATCCTGTTTTTGAACCTGTTGAAAAATTAATTTATAAAATATCGGGGATCAATCCAAACCGTCAGATGACCTGGAAGCAGAATATGTATGCCATGCTGACGATCAACCTGGTTTGGTTCGTGATAGGATTCCTGATTCTGATGACTCAGTCCTGGCTTCCCTTAAATCCTGACGGAAACCCGAATATGTCACCTGATCTCGCCTTTAATACGGCTATTTCCTTCTTGGTGAACTGTAACCTTCAGCATTATTCAGGAGAAACAGGGGTGAGTTATTTAAGTCAGCTTTATCTGATGTTCCTGCAGTTTGTGACCGCAGCTACCGGAATGGCCGCCATGGCTGTTCTTTTCAAAGCATTTAAAGATAAAACGACTACAGAACTAGGAAATTTCTATGATTTCTTTACCAAATCTGTGATCAGAATACTGGTTCCGATCAGTATCCTTGTTGCTTTGATTCTTTCTGCTAATGGAAGTCCGATGACTTTCGAAGGCAAAGATCATATCACAACGCTGGAAGGACAGAAAATTGATGTTTCAAGAGGTCCTGTAGCGGCTTTTGTGGCAATCAAGCATTTAGGAACCAATGGAGGAGGTTTCTTCGGAGCCAACTCGGCACACCCGCTTGAAAATCCGAACTATGTGACGAATATGACCGAGATGGTCACTCAGATGATCATTCCGTTTGCATTGGTTTTTGCCTTAGGATTTTATCTGAAAAAGAGAAAGCTGTCATGGGTGATCTTTACCGTAATGACGGTTGGTTTCCTGGCACTTGCCGTCCCGAATATTGTCAATGAAACAAACGGGAATCCTCTTATCACAGAAATGGGTACTGACAGCAGCCTTGGAGCTATGGAAGGTAAAGAAATCCGTTTCGGAAGTGCTTCTTCAGGATATTGGAGTATCGCAACGACGGTGATCTCAACAGGTTCCGTGAATTCGATGCATGACAGCACCATGCCGCTTTCAGGAATGAATGAGCTGCTGGCGATGATGATTAACTGTTTCTACGGAGGCTGCGGAGTAGGAGTCCTGAATTATTTCATTTTTATCATTCTCGCTGTATTCATCAGTGGTCTGATGGTGGGAAGGACACCGGAATTCATGGGTAAGAAGATCGAAGCCAAAGAAATGAAGATCGCAATGATCGTCGCTCTTTTCCACCCGTTCTTAATCCTTGTAGGAACAGCGTTAACTGCCTATCTGCCGGAATTTGGAGCAAAGACATTGAATAACCCGGGTTTCCACGGATTCAGTGAAATGTTGTACGAGTTTACTTCTTCTTCTGCGAACAACGGTTCCGGATTTGAAGGACTTGGCGACAATACTCCCTGGTGGAATATTTCAACAGGAATTGTATTGCTGTTATCCAGATTTATTCCGATCATCGGACCTATAGCGATTGCCGGATTATTGGCACAGAAAAAATTCATCCCGGAAAGTTCAGGAACCCTGAAAACGGATACGGCCACTTTCGGTTTTATGACGCTTGCAGTGATCCTCCTTATAGCAGCTTTGTCTTTCTTCCCGGCGCTCACATTGGGACCTATCGCAGAACAGATCCAGTATTTCTCTAAATAAATATTAAAAATTAAAATCAATAGTCAACCATTAGGAAGATTGAAATGTAAGGGAATCAGTCTATAACTCATCGAAACGTTCACCTGAATATATTATCCATTTCCACTCCTTTTAGTTTTATTCTTTCTTAATGGTTACCATTGATTACAATTATATAACTCTTTCAAAAAAATGAAAAATCAATCACAGACATTGTTTCAAAAAGATTTGGTGAACGAAGCGATTAAACAGTCCTTCGTCAAACTGAATCCGAAAATCATGTTTAAAAATCCCGTGATGTTCCTGGTGGAAGTCGGAACAGTGGTGATGTTTATCGTAAGTCTTTTCAGCCTTACGGGGGACAAATCACAGGGGAGTTTTGCTTATAACTTTACCGTATTCATTATTTTATTTTTTACGGTTCTTTTCGCCAACTTTGCTGAAGCTATTGCTGAAGCAAGAGGAAAGGCGCAGGCGGATACCCTCAGAAAAACCCGTGAAGAAACTCCCGCCAAAGTAGTGGTGGACAACAAACCCGGATTTCAGGTAGAAACCGTTCTGAGAATGTCTGCCGAAATGAAACTGGGTGATATTTTCCTTTGCGAAACCGGTGATCAGATTCCTATGGACGGAGAGATCATTGAAGGACTCGCTACCATTGATGAATCAGCAATCACAGGAGAAAGTGCCCCTGTGATCCGTGAATCCGGAGGCGATAAAAGCTCTGTAACAGGCGGAACAAAAGTACTTTCCGACAGAATAAAAGTGAAAGTAACCACTAAACCCGGAGAATCTTTCTTAGATAAAATGATTGCCCTTGTAGAAGGAGCGTCAAGACAGAAAACACCTAACGAAATCGCATTAACTATACTTTTGGCAGGATTTACCCTGACGTTTATTATCGTAACACTCACTTTAAAACCTTTTGCAGACTACGCGCAGACTCCCATTACTATTGCGGCATTTATCTCACTTTTCGTTTGTTTGATTCCCACAACCATTGGAGGTCTGCTTTCTGCAATCGGGATTGCCGGAATGGACAGAGCCTTGAGAGCGAACGTCATTACCAAAAGTGGTAAAGCGGTAGAAACAGCCGGAGATATTGATGTACTGCTTCTGGATAAAACAGGAACCATTACCATCGGAAATCGTAAAGCAACAGAATTTCACCCGGCAGACGGAATCAGATTACCGGATTTTATTAAAGCATCTGCCTTAAGTTCAGTAGCAGATGAAACGCCGGAAGGAAAATCCATTATAGAATTAAGCCAGCTGAAATCAGAAGACCTTCTTGTTCCCAACCCGGTCTATATTGATTTCTCAGCAGAAACCAGAACCTCAGGAATCGATTTTGAAGACACAAGGATCAGAAAAGGAGCGTATGACACCATAAAAAAACTGACTGAAAAAGCCGGGAATATCTTCCCGAAAGAAACCCAGGATGCCGTTACCAAAATTTCTGAAAACGGAGGAACCCCTCTTGTTGTAAGCGTTAATGAAAAAGTCTGGGGGGTTATCGAACTTCAGGACATCATTAAAACAGGAATCCAGGAACGTTTCCAGAGACTGAGAAAAATGGGGGTAAAAACGGTAATGGTAACCGGAGATAATCCTCTGACTGCAAAATTCATTGCTGAAAAAGCAGGCGTAGATGATTTTATTGCCGAAGCCAAGCCCGAAGACAAAATGAATTACATCAAAAAAGAACAGCAGGAAGGAAAGCTGGTGGCGATGATGGGGGACGGAACGAATGATGCTCCGGCACTGGCTCAGGCCGATGTGGGAGTAGCAATGAACAGCGGAACACAGGCGGCAAAAGAAGCTGGTAACATGGTAGATCTTGACAATGACCCTACGAAACTAATCGAGATCGTAGAGATTGGAAAACAGCTGCTGATGACCCGTGGAACGCTGACAACTTTCAGTATTGCGAATGATGTTGCGAAATATTTTGCCATTATTCCGGCATTGTTTATCACCTTCATTCCTTCACTTCAAAAGTTGAATATTATGAACCTTCACAGCCCGGAGACAGCTATCTTATCAGCCGTTATTTTCAATGCCGTGATTATTCCTTTCCTTATTCCATTAGCGTTAAAAGGAGTTGCCTATAAACCGATTGGTGCCAGTGCGCTCTTAAGAAGAAACCTTTTAATCTATGGTTTGGGTGGTGTTATTGTTCCGTTTATCGGGATCAAAATCATCGATTTAGTGATCAGTTTATTCTATTAAAATTAAAAAAATGAAAAATCATATTGTTGCAGCATTCAGACTGACTTTTGTAATGCTGGCTATTGTAGGAATTTATTTGCTTATCGTATACGGAGGATCAAAAGTATTGCCTACAAAAGGAAATGCAGAAATCATTACGCAAAACGGACAGAAGTTTTATGCGAATATCGGACAGGAATTTAAATCAGAAAAATATTTCCACGGACGTCCTTCATCTGTTAATTACAATGCGGCAGGAAGCGGCGGAAGCAATAAAGGTCCAAGCAATAAAGAATACCTGGAAACTGTACAGAAAAGAATAGATACTTTAAAAATGGAACATCCGGGAATGGCAAATACAAAAGTTCCTGTAGAACTGGTAACGGCCAGTGGTAGTGGTCTTGACCCTGACATTTCTGAAGAAGGCGCTTTGTATCAGGTGAAGAAAATTGCTGAAGTACGGAATATTTCCGAAGAAAAAGTAAGAGATTTAGTGAAAAACCAAACAGAAAAACCGTTTTTAGGACTTCTAGGTCCGTCAAAAATAAATGTACTGAAGCTTAATATCGCTTTAGACCAATTAAAATAATCTAAACATCATCGTGAAAAAATATATCATTACAAGTGCAGTATTATTCGGAATTTTTTTACCGAAAGCACAATCATCTGATTCATTAAAAACAGAAGGGAAAGTGACATTTTCTGCCTATGCAGAACTTTTTTATACTTATGATCTTAATGAACCTGCCAATCACCTTCGTCAGAATTTTTTGTACTCCTACAACCGACATAATGAGCTTAATCTTAATTTAGGATTAATCAAGACCAATTATCAAAGTGAGAACCTTCGTGCCAATGTGGCTTTAATGGCAGGAACTTACGCACAGGATAATATGGCTGCAGAACAGGATGCATTACGATATGTCAATGAAGCAAACGTGGGAATCAAAATTTCAAAGACCAAAAACTTATGGATCGATGCGGGAATTATGCCTTCCCACATCGGTTGGGAAAGCGCTATTGGAAAAGACAATATCAACCTGACAAGAAGTTTTGCTGCTGAAAATTCACCTTATTTTGAAACCGGAGCAAAAGTTTCTTACACCTCTGACAGCGGAAAATGGTTTTTAAGCGGATTGGTACTGAATGGCTGGCAACGTATCGCAAAGCCGGAAGGAAACCAAACCATTTCTTTCGGACATCAGATAACCTACAAACCCACTGAAAAGATTACGCTTAACAGCAGTTCATTTATCGGAAACGACAAATCAAAAGAGGAAAAAAGAATGCGCTACTTTCATGATCTCTACGGAAGTTTTCAGTTGACAGATCAATTCTCAGCCTTGCTGGGATTTGATATCGGGGCAGAGCAGAAAACAAAAGGAAGCAGCAGCTACAATATCTGGTATACTCCCAATGTATTAATGAAATACCAGCTTGACAACAAATGGGCTCTGGCAGGAAGGTTCGAATATTATAATGATAAAAACGGGGTCATCATCAGCACCAAAACTCCCAATGGCTTCCAGACCTTCGGGTATTCCCTGAATGTAGATTATGCGATTTTGAAGAACGTGGTCTTCCGTACAGAAGCCAGAGGATTTACCTCGAAAGATGCCATTTTCGTGAAAAATGATGAGATGAAACAAGGTAATTTCTTTATTACAACAAGTTTGGCAGCCTGGTTTTAGGAAGTGAAAAGTGAATAATGAAAAATAATTAACCACAAAAAGCACAAAAGCTTTTAACACTTAAGCTATTTGAAGTTTAAATGCTTTGAGAAAAGAAGTTCACATAAGTTCTCAAAAACCGAGGATTTTTATTCTGATGGAAATAATTATTAAGCCGACAAAAATTCCCCTCCCGTGGAGGGGTGTCGAAAATTCAAAGAATTTTTGACGGGGTGGTTCAAGGTGGTTCAAAAAAAAACTATTCAAAATAATCGTAACTTACTTATATAGTCTAAACCGGTGGAAAATAAACCTTTTGTGCCTTTTGTATTAAAAAAAATAAAGCAAAAAAAATCAATGTCATCAGCAAAACATTTTTTAGAATTGATCCAGAAATCCCGGAAAGGAAAATTCAAGATCTATATCGGGATGAGTGCAGGCGTCGGGAAGACCTTCCGGATGCTTCAGGAGGCACAATCCCTTCTGCGTAACGGCATTGATGTGAAGATCGGGTATATAGAGACCCACGACCGGGAAGAAACCGTTGCCCTTACCGATGGAATTCCGGAAATTCCCAGAAGATCAGTATTCTATAAAGGTAAAAATCTTGAAGAAATGGATCTTCAGACCATTATCAATGAACATCCGGAGGTCGTTCTTGTGGATGAATTGGCCCATACGAATGTAGAAGGTTCAAAAAATAAAAAAAGATGGCAGGATGTGCTGGAGATCCTTGATAACGGAATCAATGTCATCAGTGCCATGAACATCCAGCATATTGAAAGCCTGAATGAAGAAGTCAAGAATATAACGGGAATAGAAGTGGCTGAACGTGTTCCTGATAAGATCTTGAGCCTTGCTGATGAGGTAGTCAATATAGACCTTACTGCCGATGAACTGCTGACCCGTCTGAAAGAAGGAAAGATTTATAAAAAAGAAAAGATACAAACCGCATTAACGAATTTCTTTCAAAGCGGACATATTCTGCAACTCCGGGAACTTGCTTTAAAAGAAGTCGCTGCGCACGTCGAAAGAAAGGTTGAAACCGAAATTAAAACGGAGAATTTTAAACCCATAAAATTTCTTGCTTGTATCAGCAGTAATGAAAAAATTGCTAAAAATATCATCAGAAAAACAGCCCGTCTGGCGAGTTACTACAACAGTCAGTGGACCGTGCTGTATATTCAGAAGCCATCAGAAAATCCTGAAAAAATTGCCCTCGATAAACAGCGGTATTTGATTAATAATTTTAATTTAGCACAGGAATTGGGGGCGAAAGTGGTGCGGGTAAAAGAAAGCAGTGTCCACAAAGGAATTCTGGAGTATGTGATCGCCCATAATATCACGACGGTATGTATCGGAAAACCCCACGCTGAGCTCTGGCAGCGTCTTTCCGGCTATAGCTGGATTTATACGTTGATGAACAGGCTCAATGAAAAGCAGATAGATATTATTATTTTATCTTAGAAGTAATGAAACTTAAAACAAAACTCACCTTAGGCGTAGGTCTTTTATTTTTACTGATCGTTCTCATGTCAGTGATCGGATCCGTCTATATCAATAAACTAAAATCCGATACGGAGAAGATCCTTACTGCTAATTACAACAGTCTGGAATTTTCCAAAAATATGCTTCTTGCCCTTGATAAAATAAGCACGGACAGCGCTATTGCCGTGAATGATTTTCAGAAAAATAACAAGCTGCAGGAGAAAAACCTTACTGAATTTGGTGAAAAGGAAGCCACTCAAAGTCTGAATCTTCATTTCAACAGTTATCTGAAGCAACCTTCTCTGGAAAAGGAAAAGCTGATCCGTGAAGACCTCGCAAAAATCATGTCCCTGAATATGAAAGGGATTGAAAGAAAAAGTGATATAGCCATCATTACCGCTGAAAATGCCACTTTCTGGATCGTAAGTTTGGGAACGGTTTGTTTTCTGATTGCCTTTATTCTGCTGTTTAATCTTCCCCAGACGATCGCGGAACCTATCAACCAGCTGACATTCGGTATCCGGCAGATCGCCGCTAAAAATTATAATGAAAGGGTACATTTCAAAGGCAGTGAAGAATTCAACAGTCTTGCGGATTCTTTCAATACCATGGCGGAAAAGCTCCAGGAGTACGAAAGCAGCAGCCTTTCTAAACAATTGATGGATAAAAAACGAATTGAAACGCTGGTGAATAATATGCATGATGCAGTGATCGGTCTGGATGAAAATCACTTCATCTACATGATCAATGATGAAGCCCTAAAAATAACCAACCTGCATAAAGAGGAAATCATCGGGAAAACAGCTCATGAAGTAGCGATCAATAATGATCTGTTGCGGGAGCTTCTTAAAAATATTGACCATCCGGTAAAAGAGCCGATCAAGATCGTTCGTGACAATAAAGAAAACTATTTTGAACAGGATATTATTCCCATCAATATTGTAAAAACAGGAGAAAAAGAGACCAAATACATCGGAAAGGTCATTCTTCTCAGAAACATTACCCCTTTTAAAGAACTTGATTTTGCTAAAACCAATTTCATCGCGACCATTTCGCATGAGCTCAAAACACCAATATCTGCCATAAAAATGGGGGTGCAATTACTCGGAAATCAGAAATTCGGAGCACTGAATGAGCAGCAGCAAGAACTGCTGAAAAGCATCAATGATGACGGACAAAGACTGCTCAATATCACCGGAGAATTGTTGAATCTTTCACAGGTTGAAACCGGAAATATCCGCCTTACCGTTGAGAAATGTTCTCCAAAAGAAGTAGTACAGGCTGCCGTGAAGAACGTAGAAAAACTAGCGGAGCAGAAAAACGTTTTGATCAATACTGAATATCTTGCAGGCGATCATGATTTCGTGACTGCCGATTTTGACAAAACAGTCTGGGTGATGAATAATTTCCTGACCAATGCCGTAAAACATTCTTTTCAGGATGAAAATATTGATATCAAAGTAGAAAAGGTGGATTCAATGATCCAATTCAGCATTACCGATACCGGAAGCGGAATTGATGAAAAATATCACCGTCAGATCTTCGATCGTTATTTTCAGGTTCCCGGAGAGCACCAGAACGGAACAGGACTGGGATTGGCTATTTCCAAAAATTTTATCGAAAAGCAAAATGGCGAGATAGGAGTGAAGAGTTCTCCGAATCAGGGAAGTACTTTTTATTTCAGGCTGCCGATTGTTTAAACAGATTTTAAATAAAATTTTTTAAATTTGAATGAAAATCACACAAGATGAATACATCAGGTCCAAAAGCTGATTTGATTAACAGAATCAGTCAGTTAAAAGAAAAGAAAATTATGGAGGAGATTCAAAAACTGTTAGATTTTGAATTAAATGAAAACGAATACGTTCTTACTAAACCTCAAAAAAACAGAATTGCTGAGGCACAGGTAGAATACAAAAACTCAGCCTGTCTTACAGAGGATAAAGCCAATCAGGATATTGAAGGATGGTTGGGAGAAAAATAACCCAAAAGACATTAATTTAATAGCTATCAATGTTTGATCATATCTTTGATTTACTTCCTTCTCATCTGTTTTGCATCAGCATTTCTACAAGCGATATTTTTTTATTTTCAGAATAAAAAAATAATAACGAAATACAAACAGCCTGATTCCAGGGAATTAAAAAAAATTAGAGGAAAGATTGTTACAGAAAAGGGGCTTTTAAGAAAAAATATCCGTTGGTGTAGCTTTGAGATTCTTCTGAATCCAAACTCTGTTTTTTTATTTCCGTCCGACTTCTATTTTATTTCAAGCCGTTTCATTAATCTTACTTTTAATTCCGATAAGAAAAATACGAAAAGTCCTACTGTATTAAGAGCATTTAGTTTTAGTAGAGGTACACTGATCTTGGTATCGTATCCTGATTTTTGGTTAATGGGAAACGGACCATCTACTTGCAGAATCTTACTCCAGAACAGATTATGCTTTTTCAGGAAGCTTTAAAGAATAGAATGCCTTCTGCTCTTCATTAGCAAAATTCTTTTACATTTACAAAAAAGTAAAACCATTCCATGAAAAGCCTCATCAGCCTGTTATTTTTCTTGTTCTTCTTTTGCGCCTTTTCGCAGGTTTCAAAGAGAACCGCGACTATCATTAAACCTCTTGAAAAAGAAATATTATTTTATTCAAGTGAAGACAAAGAGATAAAAAAAATAGAAGAATTACTGTTTAAAGAAGCGAGTCCGAAAGAGCTTGTCTACTTAGCAGAGAAAGGCAAAAATGTTCATATAAAAGCAGTAGCGATTGATGTTTTGGTTCATAAAAAAGAGGGTGATAAAATACTCGAAGTTTTTAGGAAAAATCTTCATTCAAAGGATAAATTAGATTATAGAGGAGGATGTATTGTAAGTGAACATCTTTTATCTGCATATATTTTTGAATCAGTTTCTGTAGGTGATAATTTTTCAGAAAAAGAACAAGAGAATCTTCACCGCGAAATGATATCAATTGCTCTGAATGCCCAACCTGTTAATGCGGAGCTTCTGGAAACTCTGACCTATGACCTGCCGCTGGATCATGATAGCTATACCAAAATCAGAAGGCTGGTGATGGAAACAAAATCACCCATACTCCTTGTGAATCTTGCAAAATATAAAAATCCTAATGATATAGAACTGATCAAAAGTTTTGGAAAACAAGCTTATCCGGCTATTCAAGAGTTTCCGGACCCGGCGTTTCTGCCGATGATGAAGCAACGTATTAATGATTCTTCTGATTTTGCTTTCATGTTTGCCTTATCTGAATTCTGCGGTGAAGAGGCTAAAGAAATCGTAATCAAAGCTATTGAATACAATAAGAAAATCAATAAAGAAAAGGATTGTGGCGGTAATTGCCTGGCTTTCCTGTATCAGCAGATTTCCATAAAAAAATGTACACTGTATGATTCTGTGCTGGCCGATCTTTGGGGAACAGATAAAATCATTTCTTTTGATATTCTGGAGGCCTATGAAAAAACGCACACCCCAAAAGAAACCGCAAAATTTTTGCTGGACGGGTTTTTGAAACAAGGACAAGCAGAAGTGATTGCAGTGAATGCATACGATATGGATCATGTGGAGGATGATGTTTCCGGTGAAATGACTTTTGATGATAACTTAAGACTTGTTACCCTATTGGAAAAAACAAAAAAGATTTCCAAAGAAACTTATGAAAAAGCAGTAAGAAATTCTCTTCAGTATCTGGATGATCTTGATTTGAACCGTTTCATTTCAAAACTGAAAGACAATAATACCGTATTTCAGCATAAGGATGTTCTTCTGGACAGGGTTAGAAATAATGAAAATGCTTATGGTGCCCTGGATATCATGGATGGTCTGAAAATGCTGAAAGATGAAAAGCTTTTCAGTGAAGGGGCGGCTATTATTGTCAGCAGAAAAAAAGAGTTTAAAAAATTTCCGGTCTGGGAAGAAAATTATAAAAATTTTATCCGGGAAAATAACATCAAAGAATAATTAAAAAATGAATACGATAAAAATAATGTTGATCAGTATGTTTTGCACCCTTATGCATTCACAGCTTGCAGGGCAGGCATTCAAAGTGGAAGAGCTGGCCGCATTCAATAAGCTTGATAGGGCTGCTTTTAAAACAGAAATTAAGAAGTATCAATATACTTTCTATGACAAAACAGAAAGTCCTGCATTTATTCTGTTCGAATATGACAGTCCGGATTTTACCTATAAGATTGGGAAGTTTGAATATACGGAAGACAAATCCCAGGATCATATAGAATTTCAGTTCAAAGAAAAAAAAGAACATGATAGCTATATAAAAACAATTCTTGCGGCAGGTTATCAACAAACAGAAAAGGGAAAGGTTCTTACCGGTGAAAATTATGTGGATTACTTTAAAAATAAAGCACAGATCAGAATGGTTTATCCCAAAACTACGCAGGATAACTACACGATTCTCGTTTTCAAATAAACTGATGGTTTATATTACTTGTTATCTCTTTTGTGGTATAAAGAAAAAAGGGCTGTGAAAAAATTCACAGCCCTACAGATATAAATAAGATGATTAGTTTAAATTTTGATAAACTTATGAGTCACAGTCTTGTCTTTGGTAAACAGTTTAATAATATAGTTTCCTTTAGTTAATTCGCTAACGTTGATAGAACTTCCTGTTACACTTGCTGAGCTGATCATTCTTCCGTTGGCATCATAAATTTCCGCTTTGATCACCGTGTTTTTAGATTGAATATTCAAAATATTCTGTACAGGGTTAGGATAGATAGTGACCATGTCGTTTCCTTTGCTTACTTCTGATGTTGCCAGTACATTCTTTACAGTCGTTGTGAACGTGTTGGTTACGATAGGATGATTGTAATCAAAATAAATTTTAGCGGTATTGCTGAAGCTGTCACCCATTGTCAGGGTCGCTTTTGTTTTAATTTTAAATGAAATATATCCGTCATTAGTAGCATCGTCAAAAGGCAACTGAATATTTTCAAAAATAAATTCGATTACATTAGAGTTGCTTATTCTTGTGGTATAACCATGACTTCCCGATAATGGAACTACAGAAGCAATATCAAATTTTGACAGGTCGATTTCATCTTTTACCACAATATTCTGGGCATTGGCCGTTCCTTTATTTTCAAATCGGATCAGGTAATGAACATAGTCTCCCACTTGCACCTGGGCGATGGATGTTCCTTCCAGACAGGTTTTATCATTCGGATCAAAAGAATTGACAACGGTTTGATGGAGCACAAAATGATTATCAGCAGGAGTTTCATCAGTTGCTCCTGTGATTTGGGTGGTGTAATGCAGAATTTCTCCGCCATTTAATGCTGGTATTTGTGTCGGAGTATTGAGTTTTAAACTAACGGTGATTTCCTTTTTTTCAAAAGGTAAAAGATTCGTGAAACTCCAGTTGAGAACGCCCGTTGAAAGGGAAGTGGGAACAGTGGTTGAGCTTAGATAATCTGTCAGCGCGTCATCGTAATTAAATACTAATGTTCCAGATTGGGCAGTTGTTCCTTTGTTTTTATAAACAATCTTGTAGAGAGAAGTGAATCCCGGTCTGGCATTGTTGATGGGAATGATGACAACTTCTAAATCATGATGGGTGCCGTTTGCACTCACGCAAAAGTTGTTAGTTAATGGACTCACCTGTGCCGGGAAATCCGCTGTTATACTGGCTGGAGAAATAGTAAAATAAGCAGGATTTTCAACAACCGGAGTGATCATGTGTAGTCCTTCCAGAACAGAAATAGAATAATTTCCGGAGGCATCTGCTATATAGCTCCCGGAGTTAATTCCGTCTGTGATATTAAATTGTTGGAATGCTTTATTTACATCATTGGTATCACAACCATTATTGTTGGAATCATACTTTGTATTTCCCTGAATTGTATACGTTGTTCCGCCTGGAGCGAATGAGCAATAACTGTTGACTTCCACATGATTTTGCCCCTGACTGATCAGCATATTGGAAAATTGCTGTACTTTATCTGTATCGCAGCATATATATGCCAGATTTGGTGAGTACGTTGATGATCCCGCGTAAAAATTCAAATTTGGATTTCCATTTTTAACATTGATGTTTTTGATACCGGTTCCACTTACGGTGGCGCCTTCTAATTCTGTATTTTGGCTTAAATTTATGCTTGTTACTCCGTTTTCATTAAAATTGAAAGCTTTTAATCTTAGAACAGGAGAGACGTCAAGAGCGGTCAGTGCATTGCCACCGATGCTCATATTGATAATTTCCGGAGTTCCTGTAAAATCAAGGGACGTGATATTTGTTCCGCCTAAGCTTAATGAGGAAAGGTTCGGCTTGTTTTGAAGGGCAACGGATGTGATTAAAGGACAATTCAGTACCTGTAAACTTTCCAAATTATTTGTGTTCTGGATATTTAATGAACTCAATAAAGGATTGGCATCCACTACTAGATATTGCAACAGAGCCGCATTGCTTAGATTGAGGGAGGTCAGTTTTGTATTTTTAATATTGAAATGGATAAGCTGGTTTAAAGATCCTAATGTTAATGAGTTCAGATTAATCTTGTCAATGACAATTTTTTTAAGATTGACATTACTGGTAAGATTCAAACTTGTAACGGTGTTGGGATAAATAGTGTTGTCACTGAGTTCAATTTCTTCAAGACCGGTAAGCGTTGAAATATTGACACTGGCTAAGTGGGCATTGTCTCTGATGGTTAATTTTTTTAAAGAAGAATTCTGTAAAAAATTCATGTTGGTCACATATCCTCCATTAAACGTAAGATTGAAATTTTCAAGCTGGGTACAGCCTTGAGTGTTTATTATATCTACTGCATTGTTAATCACACTTAGAGTTTTCAAGCCAGTCATATTGCTCACATTGATTTCATCGATGTAAATATTTCCCTGTATTGTAAGCATTTTTAGATTAGCAAAATTTTGAATTCCGGTAAGGTCGTGAATCTGGGTTTGATTTAAGGTGATGCTCGAAATATTCAAAGCCTCACTGACTTGAATTTCACCATCATTGTTGGTGTCAATAACACTCGTATTTCCATTGAGATCCTGCGCAAAATAATTCCATTGACTTGCTGAAACAAGTTTCGCTTTAAATTGTGGATCCGGGAAGTTAATAATCTGTGCACTGAGTGACAGATGTGCTAGAAAAAGTACAAAAAAGTAAAGTATATTCATGGTTTGGTGATTTGTTTTGTTAAATGTACAAATAAAATATTATTATGTGATATATTTTATTTTTATAATATAAAGCGTTGATTATTCATGTTTAGTTAAAAATATTACTGTTATTTGATTTAATTAAAAATATTATTTCTATCATTAAGAACAAAAAAAGACTGCCCTGGAAAGAAGCAGTCTTAAATTTCAACAAGTTTGTTTCAATTAATTTTTAATCAATTTCTGACTTACAGCTTTATTTTTTGTGAATAATTTAATAATATAATGACCTTTTATAAGTTCAGAAACGTTGATGGAATTTCCACTTACAGCCTTTGAGTTGATAATTCTTCCATTGACATTAAAAATAAACCATTGGAATCTAATCCCAATGGTTTAATTATAATTTGTTAAAGAGATTATTGTTTCTCTATCAGATTCAGAAACTCTTGTTCGTCAAGAATCTCGATGGTTCCGATATCCTGAGCCTTTTTTAGTTTGCTTCCTGCCTTCTCACCAACCACAAGGAAATTAAGGTTTTTAGACACTGCAGAAATATTTTTTCCCCCGTGTTTTTCCACCATTTCTTCTGCTGATTCTCTTGTGAATAGTGATAACTTTCCTGTGAAAAGGAACGTTTTTCCTTCCAGAATATTCGATAAAACTTCATTCGTACTTTCCCCTTTTTCAAGCTGAACTCCATACGATTTCAGACGCTCGATCATCAGGATATTTTCTGAATTTTTGAAAAATTCCACGATACTTACAGCGATTTTCGCCCCAATATCTTCCACCTGGCAAAGCTCTTCTACCGTCGCTTCCTTCAGCTCATCAATAGTAGCAAAGTTTTTCACCAGTTTTTTGGCAACCGTTTCTCCCACATGCTTGATCCCGATTCCGTAAAGAACTTTTTCAAACGGAATTTCTTTGGATTTTTCAATTCCCGAAATAATATTCTGAGCAGATTTTTCAGCCATCCTTTCCAATGGAAGAATCTGTTCCTTCGTTAAGGCATAAAAATCAGCAGGATTTTCAATTAATTTTTCCCTGTAAAGCTGTTCTATGGTTTCACTTCCCAGATTATCTATATTCAAAGCCTTTCTCGAAACATAATGAATCATTCTTCCCACAACCTGAGGAGGGCAATGAAGCTCATTCGGACAGAAATGGATCGCCTGGTCCACAATTTTCACCAGCTCGGTTCCACATTCAGGGCAGTTGGTGATATATTCAATTTCTTTACTTTCGGAAGTTCTTTTTTCAGTGTTCACTCCCACAATTTTCGGAATGATCTCCCCTCCTTTTTCCACATACACAAAATCATGCTCATGGAGATCCAGCTTTTTGATGATATCTTCATTGTGAAGTGAAGCTCTTTTAACGATCGTACCTGCCAGCAAAACAGGTTTTAAATTAGCCACCGGTGTAATCGCTCCCGTTCTTCCCACCTGATAAGATACACTTTGAAGTTCAGTTTCTACCTTTTCAGCTTTAAATTTATAAGCCATAGCCCATCGCGGCGATTTTGCTGTATATCCCAACTGCCTTTGTTGTTGTAAAGAATTCACTTTTAAAACAATTCCGTCAATTTCAAAAGGAAGATGGTGGCGCTCCGTGTCCCAGAAACTGATGAACGCCTTCACTTCATCCATGGTTGTGCAAAGTTTAGCCTGCTGTGACGTTTTAAAACCCCAGCTTTGTGCTTTCTGAAGCAGTTCCCAATGCGTTTGTGCAGGAACATCTTCAGAAATGAACTGATAAAGTACAGAAGACAGACTACGCTTTCTTACTTCCGCGCTGTCCTGCATTTTTAAACTTCCGCTGGCTGTATTCCTTGGATTCATAAACGGATCCAATCCTTCCTCTTCACGAAGTTGATTAAGCTTATCAAAATTTTTTCTGGTCAGATAAATTTCTCCTCTCATAAAAAAAGAGGCTGGAAAATCACCTTTCAATGTCAGGGGAATATCAGAAATGGTTCGGACGTTTGAAGTGATTTCATCGCCCTGGAAACCATCTCCACGCGTGACCGCCTGAACCAGTTTTCCGTTTTCATAAAGAATAGAAATAGAAGCACCGTCATATTTCAGCTCTGCAACAAATTCTACAGGATCATTGATGGTTTTGATGATTCTTTTCTCCCAATCTTCAAGATCATCAAAATCATACGAATTATCAAGAGAATACATTCTGAACTTATGCTGAATCGTAGGAAAAACCTTTGTAATTCCTCCTCCTACACGGACTGTAGGTGAATTCTCATCATAAAATTCCGGGTGCTTGGCTTCCAGATCCCGAAGCTGCTCCAGAAGCATATCAAACTCATAATCAGAGATCGTACCAGCATCCAGATGATAATAATTTTCATTGTGCTGATGAAGCTCTTTTCTTAGCTGTTCTATTTTTTGCTGTATATTTTCAGACATTCCTTTCTATCTTTTGAGCAAAAATAGCTAAACTAATTTCATTAAAAAATACCGCAATTAAATATTATAGAAAGATTAAAAACACGTAATATCACATAAGTTACTGATTGAATATAATTTAAAATACTTGTTTAAACTAATTTAACATATTGTTATGATTTAATTGAAAATTTGTTAAAACTCCCTTAAACACTCAGCCCGGAAAGTCAAAATACCTTTGCACATCTGATTTGAAGAAACCTGTATCATTCTAAAATGATATGATAAAAATAAAAATTATACAGGTTCCTGAAGATCATAAAAATTAAATAAAAAGATTTTCGGAAGAGATGAGAAAAGTAAAGATTGTACTAGGATTATTGTTTTTGGGATTTGGAACACTGGCTTATGCGCAGACTACGCAGGCATCTATTGTGGGAAAAGTAACCGGACTGGGCAGTACCGCTCAGGAAAAAGTGAAAGTAACGATCGTGAACGAGTCTACAGGGTTCAGGACGGAAACAGAAACCAATTCGAAAGGAGAATATATTTTTAAAGAAATTCCTCTTGGCGGTCCGTATACGGTCATCGTGAATGAGGATAAAAAAGAAGGATATAATGTCAACTTCGGAGATCAGGTTACCGTAAATATGAGCTTGGGTGGTGGCGAAAAGCAGATTGAAGAAGTAGTAATCACCGGAAACCTTAAAAACAAAATCGGAAACCTTGGAGCAGCCACTGCCATCTCTGCCAAGAATATCAGCATGCTTCCGGTGAATGGAAGAAATTTCACCAATCTTACTGAATTATCTCCATTAAGCGGAAAAGGCGGAAACCTTTCCGGACAACTGGGATCTTCAACCAACTTTACCATCGATGGGATGACGGCCAAAAATCCAACTTCTGCCGGATCTACAACAAGCCGGAGCGGCGCACCGTTTTCTATCTCGATAGAAGCAGTCCGTGAATTTAAAATAACAACCAACCAGTACGATGTAACACTGGGAAGAAGTGGAGGGGGAACAGTAAGTGCCGTTACCAAATCCGGAACAAATAAATTTTCAGGAAGTGCCTGGGAATATTTAAGAACCAACTGGCTTTCCAGTCCATATGATATCAGAGGAAACAAAAGAGAAAATGATTTCTCCACTTCCCAGTTTGGATTTTCATTAGGTGGACCCATTATTAAAAATAAATTACACTTCTTTGTGGCATGGGACCATCAGCTGGACTCAAGACCTTTGCAGATTGCAGATATCAAATCTGTGGATGATGAGAAAAGACTGAATACAACCACGCAGACGCTGAATCAGTTTCTTGATATTGCCAGAAAAAAATACGGGGTCGGAAATACGCCACAATTCGGAAGTTTTGATAAAGTAAGAAATTCAGATGCCGGATTTTTACGTCTGGACTGGCAGATCAGTCCTAAGCATTTATTGACCTTAAGAAATAATTTTACCTACGATCTGAATAAAAACGGATTGGCAGATAATACCGCGATCAATTTCTTTGAGTCTTACGGGAATGATAAAAATATCGACAACAGTTTACTCTTAACCTTAAGATCAAACTTAAAGCCCAACCTTACGAACGAGTTAAAGGCTCAATATCTCTACACTTTCCAGAAGAGTTATCAGAATGATGAATTAGGAAGGCCTGTTCCAAGAGCCATTGTAGAAAATATTGTAACCCCTGGATTGGGAGCTACCAATATTCAGATCGGGGGACACCGTTTCGGGCAGGAAAGTTTTAGGAATAATGTGATCCAGATTGTAGATAACTTATACTACAATACGGATAAGGTAAAATATACTTTCGGTGCAGACCTGATGTATACCCATGCGAAATCAATATATGGAAGTGAGGTGAACGGAAGATTTCAGTTCAGGGAAGATCCAACATTAGGATTGGGTAATCTGTATAATTTTGATAACCTTATCGCATACAGGTTTTACAGAGAAGTACCTTTAATGGAAGACCCGTCTGTAAGATCCAATATATGGAATATTGGTCTTTACGGGCAGTTTCAGACGAAGATCGGGGAGGGTCTTGATTTAATGGGAGGTTTAAGATTTGACTATGGAGGATATCCGAAAGCTGAGTTTAACCAAAAACTGTATGATCAGATGGGCATAAGAACAGATAATAAAATAAAATCTTTTGTGATCCAGCCAAGATTCCAGTTCGAATGGAACTTCAACGAGCAGAATAAAGACTTCCTGAAATTCGGAGCGGGAATCTTCTCTTCCGATATCAATAATTATATGGTAATCAACAATCTTGTGTTTGACGGAAAACATCTGGCAACAGTAGATGTAGATCCTGCTACAGCAGGTCTTACACCGGATTTCTATAGATACAGAAATGATTACAGTTCTGTTCCTTCACTGGCGCAGTATCAGATTCCTACGATCAACTACACCGGGGAAGATGCAAAGATTCCTATCGTTTATAAAGCGAATATTTCCTACACCCATTTCTTTAACGAAAGATTCAGAGCAGGAATTGCAGGATATATGGCTTTGGGAAGAAATAATTACTTCTATTATGATCGAAATATGGTGTCTGATCCTTATTTCACGCTGGCTAATGAAGGCGGAAGAGGAGTGTATGTTCCAGCGGCATCGATCAACGGAACGAAAATAGACTGGAAAAACGGAAGAATCAATAATAACTTTGGAAGAGTGCTTGAGCTTGTAAGTGATGGAAAAGTGAACCAGTACTCATTTGTAGTGGATACCAGCTACCGTTACTGGAAAGATGGAGAGATCACGGCAAGTTATACCTGGTCGGATATCAAAGACAATACCTCATACAACGGAAATGTAGCGAATTCAGCAACATTGTCCACGATGGTTCAGGGAGATCCGAGAGATTTGAGAATGACCTATTCTGATAATCAGTTCAGAAATAAGATTGTAGTGTACGGTAATTCACCTACCATCGCAGGATTTACTTTGGGAGTAAGGTATTCAGGAATCGGAGGAACCCGTTTCTCGGTAACAGCAGGTGGAAATGTTAACGGAGATTTCGTAGACACGAATGATCTTGCTTACATCTTCCCGGAAATCATTACCCAGCCGCTTCTCAATGATCCTGAAGTAGGGCAGGCCCTGAAAGATTATGTAGAGAAATACAACAATGCCATAGCAGAACGTAACGGTGGTAAAAACGGATTCTTCGGAGTATGGGATGTTCGTGTTGCCAAGAAAATCAAGTTTGAAAAAATCGGCGCCTTTGAAATTTCTGTAGATATTTTCAACCTGGCGAATCTTCTTAACAAAGAATGGGGTGTTAATAAGTCCTACGGAAATATGGCACTTTACAGAGCACCAAAATTCAACCAGGCTACCAGACAGTTTGAATACGTTAAAAATACCAGCGGTTTAGCCCCTCTTTCAGGAAATCCTTACCAGATTCAGATCGGTGCCAAATATAGCTTTTAACATTTAAACACTACCTTTATCAAACGTTTTTAAGATTTTTATTTAATTATCTCAATTGTATTATGAAAAATTTTATCTTAGGGTTAGCAGTTTTAAGTACAGTCCTAATGAAGGCACAAACCCAGATTATCGCACACAGAGGCTATTTCCAGGCACAACCGCCTACCACGGAAAATTCTATTCAATCTTTAGAAAATGCCCAGAAATTAAAAATATACGGATCCGAATTCGATGTGAGAATGACCAAAGACGGCGTTCTTGTGATCAATCATGATGAGCATCACGGTGACATGGAGATTTCTGAAACTTCTTTCAAAGAATTGGAAGCACTGAAGCTGTCGAACGGCGAAAAATTTCCTACACTGAAGGACTACCTGAAGCAGGGAAAAAAAGATCCCGCTTTAAAGCTGATCGTGGAGATCAAACCTGCCAAAACGCCGGAAATAGAAAACGAAATCACCCGGAAAACCCTTACAATGATTAAGGACATGAAGCTGGAAGGTCAGAGTGAATATATTTCTTTCAGTCTAAACATCTGTAAAGAGATCAAAAAACTGGAACCGAAATTCAAAGTGCAGTATCTGAACGGAGAATTATCTCCTGAGCAGATCAAGAAAGAAGGCCTTGACGGGATGGACTACCATTACAGCGTTTTTCAGAAAAACCCTACATGGATCTCAGAAGGTAAGGCTTTAGGTCTTATCACGAATGCGTGGACAGTGAATGATCCTGCAGTATACGACCAGTTAAAAAATCAGGGGATCGGTTTTGTGACCACCAATATTCCTGATCAGTTAAAAAATAAATAATATTTTTTTATTACTCAAAATTAACGACCTGTCTCTTGGAGGCAGGTTTTTTTATAAACCACCCGTCAAAAAATCTTTGCATTTTCGCCACCCCTCTGCGGGAGGGGAATTACTGTTTGTTAATACAAGAACTTTCAGTTTAGAAATATCAAATTTTAAAATAAAGCAGATTAATAAAATTTTGCTCCTTTTGAGGTTAAAAAAATTGAGCTAGGTGCTATTAACTATTAAAATTCTATTAAATCCATATTCTCTGGGGCTTGTCAAAATGTTCTTTCGTAAATTTGTCCTAAGAAACAATATTATTATGAACATCAACGGAAAAAATGCCATCGTAACAGGTGGTGGAAGAGGACTTGGGAAAGCGGTTGCATTAGCTTTGGCTAATGAAGGCGTACATGTTGCGGTTACCGGTAGAAATGAAGAGAACCTTAAAAATACAGTGGAAGAAATCAAAGCGCTTGGAGTAAATTCTGCCTATGCGGTTTTCAGTATTGATAACGAATCTGAAGTAAAAACGGGGATTGAGTCCCTTGCAAAACAACTTGGTGGGGTTGATATTTTAGTGAATAATGCAGGGATCGGAGACTTTGGAAGCATCGAAGACATGCCTTCTGAAACCTGGGAACAGGTCATTAAAACGAATTTATTTGGAGTCTACTATGCGGCTAAAGCGGTTCATCCGTTTATGAAAGAAAATGGGGAAGGTGATATTGTCAATGTAGCTTCTACTGCAGGTTTAAAAGGGGGGCCTAATATGTCTGCGTATGCGGCTTCAAAAGCGGCAGTCGTTTCTCTGTCTCAGTCCATGATGGCAGAATGGAGAAAACAGAATATCCGTGTGATCACCCTGACACCAAGTACCATTGCTTCCGATATGAGTATTCAGGGAGGACTTACAGATGGAAATCCGGATAAAGTTCTTCAGCCGGAAGACTTTGCAGAATGGGTAAGAGATATTCTGAAAATGAACAGAAGAGCGTTGATTGCCAATGCTTCTATTTTCTCTACAAATCCTTAAGAACAATTGATTGGTAGTGGTTGCAGATCATACGAAGTGAAGTAATCATGCAATAAAAATATTCAATAGAAGCGGGCTTTTGCTCGCTTTTTTTAATTGATACCAGTGGTCATATGTAAAAATTACTTTTATTTTTCCAGCCTCTGCTGAGCGAAGTACCTTCGATCTTAAAAATCAATCGATAAATTCAAAAACTTAGCGTCAAAGACATTAAAATAAAAATAAAATCAAGAAAAAAATAGAACGGATAACGGTTCCGTTTTTTTTACCGTAATAACATTCTTATTTTTGCAGTAAATTACTTACGCACATGCAAAATTATTTAGAATTCAATTTCAAGATTTCTCCATTACAGCCATGGAATGAGATATTAATGGCAGAGCTTATCGAAATAGGTTTTGACAGCTTTACAGAAGAGATCGACGGAATTTTAGGATATATTCAGAAAGAACTGTTTAAGGAAGAGGATCTTAAGACCCTTCCGCTTTTTGAAAACGAAAATGTGGAAATCACCTATTCTTTTGAAGAAATGCCCAACATCAACTGGAATGAGGAATGGGAAAAGAACTTTTCACCCATCAATATCGATGATAAAGTAATGATCAGGGCAGAATTCCATGAATCTGTACCTGGAATGCATGAAATCATCATCCAGCCTAAAATGTCTTTCGGAACAGGCCATCACCCTACGACCCATCTGATGATCCAGCAGATGATGGATATTGATTTTAACGGTAAGAAGGTACTTGATATGGGATGCGGAACTTCTGTACTGGCGATCTACGCAAAGCAGCAGGGAGCCGGAGAGGTAAAAGCAATTGATATCGATGAATGGTCTGTGGAAAATTCAAAAGAAAATGCTGCAAGAAATGGTGTGGAATTGGATATTGAACTGGGAACTGCAGAAAACTTAGGAAAAGAGAATTTTGACATTATTCTGGCGAATATCAATAGAAATATCCTGATCTCTGATATTCCTACCTATGTTTCTGTCATGAATGAAGGTGGCAAATTGCTTCTTTCCGGATTATGTTTCTTTGATGTAGATGATATTCTTGAAGTATGCAAAGAAAGCGGACTTGAACTGAAAAAGAAACTTCAGCGTGAAGAATGGGTAAGTTTGTTACTTGAAAAATAATGAAACCGACTATTAATATGAAATCCTTACTAACGGTTATAGGGGTATTGTTCATCCAGCTTTTTTCAGCGCAGGAAGACAATATGACCTATCCTGATGGCATTTTCAGCTTTGAAGAAAATAAAACCCAGAAAATTTTCACAGACTGGACCAGAGTAAGAAAGGAACCCAATGTAAAATCAGAGGTAACCGACTCCCTGAACACCAATCAGCAGATAATGATCCTTAAAAAAGAAGAAGCCGTTCTGAGATTGGGTGAAAGAGGCGCCAACTGGTACAAGATTTCCTATCAGAAAGGAGATGCTGTCTCTGAAGGGTACATCTGGGGTGGTAACCTCTCTGTAGGCTATCGTAACAAAAATGGATATGACTTCCTTTTTGGATTATCAAAAACGATAGACCGCAAGAGTAAAGAATATAATGGAACTGAAAAGCAGAATATCGCAGGGATAAAAGTGATGGAGGGAAATACGCTGATCGATGAGGTGTATTTTGATACTGGAAGAGGCGAGGAGCTGAGTTATGGCACATTTACCATTGAAAGTGGTCATAAACTACAAAATGTAGAATTAACCCTTAAAGCGATGGTGTCCGGCGAAGCCTGTGGAATTGCAAGCTATGACCAGTATGTGCTTTTTAGAGATAAAAAATTGGTTGCCCTTCCTCAGCTTACCAATGTAGGTGATGCTGATGTATACTATCACAGTGAGAAATTTGTATTTCCTAACGACCAGGGAGGAATTCCGAATGCCTTTATCTTTAAAATCGAGGAAATGGAAAGAGATGATAAAGACAGGGAAAAGAAAAAACGTTCATCCAAAACCTATCTCTGGAATGGAAGTTCTTATCAGCTCAAATAAGCTTTTAAATAAAAATAAATGTAACCACTGTATGAATTGCAGTGTTTTTTTTATGAGTTTTTTTTAATAGGAAATTTCAATGATGTCCATTTGAGATTTACTCAATTTTGATATGACGTATAGCGCAAATAAGTCCCGCCAGTCTTTGAGTGTTCAATACAGATTAGAAACTGATCCTCTTGTTCTTGATAGAATCAATTGTAGTACCCTAAAAACGCAGGTGAATATGACTTTACTACTGATAATGGGAATATATATAAAGATATAGAGAAAGGATAAATGATGTTTAGTCTCACACTGTCCATTTAAAGGCCGAAAATGACTTAAATACCCTTGTTCCGGATAACCTTGAAGCATATCATTAGTTTTGCCTTAAATGAGGTGTATAGACGGCAACATCGTAAACTGAAAATTAAAGTCACAATACCTAGAGGATTTGAGGGAATGACTTGGTCTTTCCTCTGGATCTTATGAAGAATGTCCGATGTAGTATTGGTCTAAAGATTCTCAATAGAGTCTGAATAGATAGCACATGGAAGTAATACAAACAAAAAAGACTTTACAAAAATGTAAAGTCTTTTTAAGTGAGCGCGAAAGGATTCGAACCTTTGACCGTCTGCTTAGAAGGCAGATGCTCTATCCAGCTGAGCTACGCACCCATTAAATAATTTTGAAAAAATTACTAAAACTGTCGGGGCGGCAGGATTCGAACCTGCGACCTCCTGGTCCCAAACCAGGCGCGATGACCGGACTACGCTACGCCCCGATTATTAGGTCATCTTAACGAATTTTACTTCGTTTTTGCGAGTGCAAAGATAGAAAATTATTTTGAATAAAAAAGACTAATGTGAAAAAATATTTAATAAAATTTTCCTGCATTAAAAGGGTAAAGCCAGAAATATAGGGCTGTTTTCCGAAAGAAATGATCATTGATTGTTTAATATCAGTGTTTTACATTTATAGCTATTCATTTTTTGCTTCCCTTGGACGTAGTAACTTTTTTTAGCAGTAATTTTTTTCTGCACACACGAATAAAAAATTCCTGTCACAAAAATAACTTAGCAGTATTAAAGTCTTAAAGCCACTCAAAAGAAATAATGTACGATGCTTTCTTTGATCGTTTCGCATATTAAGAATATAGCTCTATTCTATGGGGATCGCTATTTATTGGAAAATTGTGAGCTTATTTATTAAAATGAATTCTATAAATGATTCCTTATTTTGTAACGTTTAGGATGAAATTGAGCGAAATACTTTTCATTATCAATTTTAAATTATTAATATGGAATTAAGATGATGCTATTGTCAATATTAACTATTTCACTATTTTTGGAGAAAATTAATTACATGAAAAACTTTTTACTCATTTTACCTGTAGTTTTTTTTCAAAGCGTAGTGGCACAGACCCTAAGTTTTGAACATGATACAGGTGGAAACCAAAAAATCAGGAAGTATTGTGCTACCTGCTCTCCATACAGTAAAGTTGTAAAACAGGAGCTGATCACCGCGGAGAAATTTGTTCCCTCAGTTGATCAAATTAAACTTTATCCCAACCCTACAACAGATAAGGTTAATTTGGTTTGGAGCCCTGAACTGGGAGACCGGATCGAAAAAATTGACTATGTTACCTATAATTTTACCCAGATCCGACCGCTACCTTTTAACAAAAGAGAAGGTAAAGTGGTACTGGATCTTTCAGATCAGCCAATAGGAATGTACGTTATTATCTTCTATCTGAACAACGGAGAAAAACTTACTTACAAAGTACTGAAACACTAACCATATAACTTAAATTATTGTATAATGAGAAAAAAACTCTCACTATTTGTCGTGCTTTTAATAGGCATGGCAAACCTTGTGAATGCTCAGGGTATAGGACAGACTGCTGGGGCTTTTTCCGTATCCTTAAGTGGAGGAGCCAGCTATTCTATTCCTATTAAAAATTTACCGGGGATAAAAGATGTTGCGCCCAGTATTTCCCTGGATTATTCCAGTCAGTCTGGAAACGGTATAGCCGGATGGGGATGGAACATCAGTGGACTGTCTTCCATTATAAGAACGACATCCAACAGATTCCATGACGGAGGAGTAGACCCGGTGGATCTGGATGAAAAGGACAGATTTGTTATGGATGGGCAGAAGCTGATTCTGAAATCGGGAACCTATGGAGGAAATGCTGAATACCAACTTGAAAACTATTCCAATGTAAAGGTAGTTTCTGTTGCTTCTTCAGATCCGTATACACCGTCTTATTTTTTGGTGTATCATCCTAACGGTTCTGTGGCCAAATATGCCTGGGACTACGGTTCAGATGTATTTAACTACAGAATGGTTTCTATGGAGGATGCACAGCATAATACCATCAGCTTTACGTATTCTGTAGGATATATTGAAGCTATAGATTATGGCGGAAATTCCTCTGCGGGAACTCCTAATATCAATAAAATAAAGTTTTCTTACAACAATGCCGCACGTACTGAAAATACTCAGTTCTATGGGGGAATGTCTAAAAATATTTCCAGAAAGCTTGATAAGATAGAAGTGCTGGCCAATAATCTGCTTTTCCGTAAATATCAACTGGAGTATAACACCACATCACTGAATTATGACCGTCTTATAAAAGTTCAGGAATATAACGGCAGCAACGAATCTATTGCACCTGTAACTTTTGAATATGATACAACGGATAACGGAATCACAAATAATTCCAAAACAATTACCAGTGTTTCTCCGGCTTTTGATAACGGAAGCTGGCAGTATGTTTCCGGGTACTTTGATCATGACGGTGCTCTGGATTTTATGACCTATCCGAATTCTAAGGATAAGCTTTACCGGTTTAACTCCAGCCAGCTGATGAATTCTACCTCGAATGTAGCGGGAGGAATGATCAGTGTGCCAAAATTTTCAGATGTATTTACCTCTAAACTGGTACTCAGCAATAATAAATTTTACAATCTTGATGCTATTACTACGGTTTCAGACGGTATTCTTGCTATGGATCAGGAAACTGTTAAATTGAATAATTATATTTCAAATACTTCTTACAGCTCTTTGGATCTGGCCTTTACTAATACCTTTATTTTTCCTGCAGCTTACAATCAAAGATGTTATCCTATAGGGGGAGATGATGTGTATTATTCAAGAATTCCTAAAAGATATATCAGTGGAGATTTTGACGGAGATGGAATTACAGATGTTTTGGCTATATCTCTTCCTTATACGGTATATTATCCTACAATATGCAGTGGAGGACCTTCAGGACCTGTTATAGATCCCAATCCTTTTCCGGGAGAAACCATTCCTACGCACTGCTGCCAGGAAAGTTACACCATGTCCGGATCCAGCGCTTACCTGCTAAAACTTAATGCTACTGATTCTTCAGATCAGCAGCCAATGAGTATTGGATATACCAATGCGATCAGTTCAGCATCAAAATTATACGTTGCTGATTTTGATGGGGATGGGAAGTCCGATCTGTATGTGATCAACAGCGGAAAGATGTATGTCTTTACGGTAGAGGATAACGTTTTTAAGCTGGTTCATGAAACAACAGACAGCTACTTAAACAGTCAGTTAAATTCAGATTTACCAGTTTTTGTAGCAGATTTTAACGGAGACGGTAAAACGGATGTCGTTGTTCCGAGAGGAAATGCCAATACCACATGGTTCTTCTTTACGGCGAACGGAAAGCATTTTAACGGGTCTTCAAAAGATATCGGCATGAACTATTACAAACCGCAGGTGATCAATACATGTTATCCTGATGGTTCTGGCGGTAATTTATGCGGGTATATGCTTCAGCAGTATTTTTATACTTTCGCAGATATTAATGGCGACGGCAAAGCAGATGCTTTCTACCATGATATTCTTACCCCATATAACTATCCACAGGGAGGACAGGCTTATAATTATCCTTATCTGCATTATGGAGATAATTATTCTATCAGGGATAAAGGAGGCGTAAGATATAATATAGGAAGCGATGCCTTCGGATTGCCTAATTTTTCCGGATATATTGACGGATGGCAGAACAATTTCACTTATGGAGGAGCAATTAACAAAGGAACACCAATTTTCCTGAGCAACTCAAGTGTTACCAACCAAAATCTGGACTATGCCTTTTTTGGTGGGGATAAAATCAAATATGTTTCTTTCAAAAAAGATAACCGTATTGATACATCTCTGAAAAGGATCAAAGAAAACGGGATTACAACCACTATTACCTACAGTCCTCTTGTTGATAATGGCAGTGGTATTTATACGGCGGATAACGAAGAAGTATATCCTTTTGCGAATATTAATATTTCACCGTCTACACAGATTGTAAGTAAAGTTACCAAAAGTGCTAATGGGGAAGAAAAAATCCAGGATTATAAATACAAAGGCGCGGTAACCAATCTGGATGGTTTAGGTTTCCTTGGATACAAAGGAATAGCTACTTCATCAGTTTACGGTGGTGATATCACGAAAAAACTATGGACGATAACAAAACAGTCGCCTCAAAAAAGAAGCGCAAATGTTGAATCTTATCTTCTGAATGATTTTGTTGATTTTAATTCACCTTCAAATTTTATCACAAAAAGTACAAAAGTTTATAATACCTCTTTATTGCCTAATAAAGTATTTGTCAATCTTGTTTCACAGGCTGCAAAAATTGATAATTTAACAGGAGTTACCAAAACTACTTTTTATGATATCTACGACAGCTTCAATAACCTTACCAAGCTGAGAGAAGTTGCTCCGGGTGGAGAAAAAGTAACACTTTTTGAATTTGATAATAATCAGGCGGGAGTTTCCAATCAGTATTATATAGGAAGACCTACTAAGAAAAACGAAACACAGACACTGGGAAGTGAATCTTATTCTACCGAACAGGTCTTTGTATACGCCAACAACCTTTTGAGCCAGGTAAAGAAAAAAGGAAACAATACGGATTATGTAACGGAAGATTACGAATATGATGCCTTCGGAAATGTTAATAAAAAAACTTTAACAGCAGTGGGAATAGTACCGAGAATAGAAAAAACTCAGTACGACCCTTCCGGAAGATTTGTAACAAAACTTACCAATACAATTGGCTTTGAAGATAACATGACCTATGATACGAACTTCGGTCTGTTGCTTTCTAAAACCAATCATCTTAACCAGGCAATCACCTATTCATATGATGGCTGGCAGAAGAAAACTAAAGAAACAGATTTCTATAATAAAGAAACCAAATACTTCTATGACTGGATTACGTCAGGTGAATTTGTAAACGGAATCAAGCTGAGAACGGAAGCACCTACAGGAGCTGTAAAAGAAACATTTGCGGATATCTGGGGAAGAAACCGTGTAGAAAGCGAATTGAGTATCAATAACAAATGGATCAATGTAAAAACAGAGTATGATATACTGGACAGAGCATATAAAGTAAGTGACCCGTATTTCTCAACATCTTCTCCTACAAGATGGACATCCACGGAAGTAGATGATTATGGCAGAGTGAAAAAAATAACACTGCCTACCGGAAAAACGGCTTCTTCAACATACAGCGGCCTGTCAGTAACAGTAACAGAAGGACAGAAAACGCAGACCATTACAAGTGATGCATGGGGGAATAAAGTTAAAATGGTAGATAATGGCGGTGAAATTAACTATACTTATTTTGCTAACGGTAATGTAAAGTCCTCTAATTATGGCGGACACGTTGTTTCAACAGAGCAGGACGGATGGGGAAGAAAAACCAAGCTGACAGATCCGTCTATAGATGGTGACCGTACTTATACCTATGATGCTATCGGGCAGCTTACCAAAGAAGAAGATTCTAAAGGTAAAACAACATATGTGTATGACCAGTACGGAAGAACTGTTTCCAAAAAGATTCTGGGAGACAATACAGACATCAGCATTAATTATACCTATAAGCCTAACGGATTGCTGGAATCAGAAATCGGAACGGCAAACGGAATGCCTAATTCATTCACCTATGAATATGATGACTATTTCAGAACCAAGACAAAAGTAGAAGACCTTGCCCACATCATTGTTACAAAAAAATATACATATGACGGCTTTGGAAGAATAGGAACAGAATTTACGGAAACCAAATCAGGGAGTGCCGTAAGCTTTGTGAATATTGAGAAACTATATGCTTCATGCGGAATTCTGGATAAGATCAAAGACATTACTTCAGGAGTGATAATCTGGAAAAAGAATCAGATCAATGAGAAAGGACAGATTCTGAGTGCTACATTAGGAAATGGAGTACAGATCAATAACTCGTACGATTCCAATTATTATTTGTCAGGTATTAATCATATGAATGCCAATAATATTGCTGTTCTGGATAATACCTACAACTTTAATGCACTACTGGGAACATTGGCGTCAAGATCCAATAACTCAATTCAGCCGGGAGGTTGGAATGAAACCTTTGAGTATGACAATTTGCAGCGATTGGTTTCATGGACGGATCCTTCAGGAACCCAGACTCAGAGCTATGACAACTATGGAAGAATCAACAATAGCAGCAACGTTGGTGATTATAAATATGACGCAGCGAGCAGATATCGTAAGAAAGGAATCAATTTAAATGCGATAGGAGATTCTTATTACAGCGTAAATCAGCTTCAGGAAATAGAATATAATGCGAACAGGCTACCGGTACATATTTCTCATGACGGAATTAAAAAGATGGTATTTGGCTATAATATCCATGAGAACAGATCGTCTGCAATGTCAGGCTACGAACCTGGATTCCTGATTTATACAAAGCATAAATATTATTCTGATGATAAAAGTGTTGAAGCTTACAGTTTTAACCTGATAGGCAGACCTAACGGGACTTTTGTTAATAAAAAGATTATTACTTACATAGGTGGGGATGCCTATTCGGCTCCGGCAATGCAAATTCAGGAGTTTACAGTTTCCGGACTTACTAAAACCAGTATCCACTATCTGCACAGAGATTTTCAGGGATCATTACTTGCGATCACCGATCAGAATGGAAATGTACAGGAAAGAAGGCATTTTGATGCATGGGGTAATCTGGTTAAGTTAACCAATGAGGCAGGTGCTACTATCCGTTCCAGAAGTATGATCATCGAAAGAGGATATACAGGGCATGAGCACTTATTTGAGGTTGGCCTTATTCATATGAATGCAAGGCTTTATGATCCTAACCTGCATACGTTCTTATCTACGGATAATTATATTCAGGATCCGCTGAATACACAAAGCTACAACAGGTATGGTTACGTTTTAAATAATCCGTTAATGTATACCGATCCTAGCGGGGAGTTTGCCTTTATCCCTATTCTGATAGGAATGGCATACGGAGCGCTTGTAAGTGCTGCCATTGCAGTGGTAACTTATTCTATTCCTGCCTTATTAAATGGTTCATGGAATCTGAAAGGACTCGGGACTTCTGTTTTATATGGAGCCATTTCCGGGGCTATTACCGGAGGTATAGGGGCCGCCGCCGCCCAGATGGCAGGATCTTTCTGGCAGAGTGCTACGATGAATATGCTGACAAGTGTTGCTTCTCAGGTAGGTACCGGAGTAGCTATGGGAGACAGCATTGGCTGGGGAACTATTGCAGCAGGTGTTGTAAGCGGTTATATGGGAGCGAAAATGAGCGAATGGCAGGCGATTGATGGAAACTGGCTGGCTAATGCAACCGGAGAACTTGTATATAATGCAGGTAAAGGTGCTATATTAGGAGGTGTGTCAGGTACTGTGGCTGCTGCCTTAAGCGGAAAAGATATGGGAGAAGGCATGAAGAGAGGAATGATTAATGGTGCTTACGGTGCCGCTTCTCAGAGTTTTGCAATGACCGTTACCTTTGGAGCTACATTTATTCCAGATAAAGCGAAACTTGAGCAGGTGGAAAAAATGTCCAAAAAAACGGGTGTTTCATCGGAAGGAGTAAGATGGAGAAAAGGAGGACTTTATCAGGTTTTACAGCCTCTTTGGACAAGTGGTGGAGGTAAGAGAGAAGTGACATGGGGAAATAATGTCGCTGTATTCAACAGTACAAATTCGGATACTTACGGGCATGAGTTCGGACATATCATTCAGGTTAGAACCCAAGGCTGGTCAGTAATGCAAGGGAACGGGATCTGGGATCAGGTAGTTACCGGGCAGGACAGCTACATTACACCTGGAACTAATGAATATGGAGCAGAAAAAGCCCTTCAGAATGTAGGAGGATGTACTGTTTTTGCTAACGATGGCAATTGCTATAGACTTAAGTAAAAATGAAAATAATATTTAAAATCAGCGCTTTTCTGCTTGTATGCTTATCATTATGTTCATGTCCCGGAGGAAATTTTAATAAATATTTTCCGGTGGGATCAGACAGGGAAAACCATTCAGAATATGATAAGATTGTGAATAACTCCGATACCATTCAGGTAAAGGTCGGGATTGTGGATGATTTTACCAGTGATAAGAAAATTTACTTAATCGCAAGATTTAAAGAGCCGAAAAATGCTGATTTTAATGTTATTTCAACACAGTACGGAATACTTCACCCGGATCAGGAAAATCCGCAGGTATTCAGAACTGAAATAAAATCGTATAAAAAAAAGGATACGGTAATTCTGTCAAAAGACCGGCAGAAATATTATTTTACACGTTAGTGTAAGAATTCAGATTAATAGAATCCGTCTCACAAACAATTTGTGAGACGGATTCTTTTTTATTTGGCAAAGCACCAGATTTAGCCATTTTATAAAAATCAAACTCCCTTCTTCCTCACAAACAAATAAAAACTCACTCCCGCAAAAATAAGCACTGCAGCTATATTACAGTAATCCAATCTTTCAAAAGAAATGTTTTCAGACATTAAATTTCCATACAACTTATAACCTCCCGTATACGCCAGAAAATCAGAAAACTTTTTCTCATTGGCAAGCCCTGAAAAAATCAGCATGAACACACTAAAACCTATAGGATAGATAAAGCTTTTGAAAATAAGACTCAGAGTCAGCTGAATCATGGTGATGGCAGAAAGGGTAATGGTGAATTTTAAGAAAACATAAAATATCACCTCTCTGAAATCATAATTCTGAAATCCGAGTTCCGGGAAAATAATACTGAAAAGATAACCACTCAGAAGAAAAACAAGGTATGTCAAAATCATAGAAAACCAAACCGTCATCAACATGAAAAGGACTTTTGAAATATATATTTTCGACTTTGAAACAGGGATGGTAAAAAGAATTTTATAATTGTTATTTTGGTACTCTACATCACAACAGGCATAGACAAACAGAGAAACCAGTATTGGGTACAGCATATAAAGAAACAGAGATACTGACTTTCCCAAGATCAGTTTCCACGGATTGGATGTTCCTTCTATCACTCCCGTTCCGCCGTCGGTAACAATGCTGTAGACGTTATAAAGGTCGATAGCGAATATGATAAGGGCGGGAAGCAAAAGGATACCGAAAATTTCCTTATTCTTGGAAAGTTTGTATTGCTCGGAAGAAAAAGCTTTGTAGAAAGTATTAGTCATGGCTTTTAGAAATTAAATTAATAAAGATCTGTTCTAGATTTGTGCTCTGAGATTCTATATCGTAGATCTCAATTCCGTTTTCAATAACTGTTTTTAAGAGTAAATTAAATTTTTCATCACCACTTGCCTTTACTGAAATCTTATTTAGACTGTGTTGCGAAACGGAAAAAGATTCCTTCAGGACGGAAATTGCTTTTTCGCTGTTGCTGATCTTTAGGATATGATCTTTTTCCACTTGGCTCAGGAGTTCGTTCTTGGTTCCCTGGAAAACCATTTTGCCGCCTTCGATAATTCCGATGTGAGTAGCTGTTTTTTCCAGCTCGCTCAGGATATGACTGGAAAGGAAAATCGTTTTACCCTTTTCATTCAGATGTTGGAAAAGTTTTCTCATTTCAAAGATTCCCTGGGGATCCAGACCGTTCAGAGGCTCGTCCAGGATCAGCAGTTGAGGATCATGAAATATGGCCATGGCAATTCCCAGTCGCTGCTTCATCCCCATCGATAGCGCGTTGGCTTTCTTTTTCTTTTCCTTGTGAAGATCTACCAGCTCCAGAACTTCATCAATTCTTTTATTTCCTTTGCCGTAGATAATATCCAGATATTTTAAATTTTCATGAACCGTCAGTTTCGTATAAAAACAGGGTGATTCTATCAGATTTCCCGTGGAGGCGAGAATTTCTGTTCGGTTTTGTTTTAAACTCTTACCTTGGATGAAAATTTTATCGTCCGTCTCTTCCAAAAGTCCCAGAAGCAGCTTTATAGTCGTGGATTTTCCGGCTCCGTTTCTTCCCAGATAGCCATAGACACTGCCTTCCGGAACATTTAAACTGATATTGTTTAAAATAGCTTTAGAACCTATGGTATAGCTCAGGTCTTGAGTAATAATACTTTCCATTATTTCTTGATTGGTGTTAAAACGATATTGGTGTCTATATAAAATATTCCGTCAAAAGAACGGCTCCAGTTCTTTTTCATATCCATTCTCTGGTTGATCGTAGATACAAATTCTTTCTTCAGGAATGAGTTTTCCGGAACATTTCTTAGGTTAAGAAAGAAATAGGGGCTTTTTGTCTTGTGAAATATATTTTCAATCGCAAACTTTCCTGGTCTGTCAGAGATACTTCCATTGTTGTATTGCTGGGCGTATGATGAAAAATCAATGATATATGATGATTTTCCGTATTTATTTCTGATATAAGAACCTAGTGGAAGATAATCTTTACTGTATCTTTCTGCAAAAGAATGAATGTTGGCACACCATACAATTACCTTTTTGTCTTGATAAACAGAATCGATTTGATACATGAGATTCCGGGCCATCAGGGAATCCCTGAAATGCATGCTGGGCATAGATCCCGGTTTGTATTTCCAGTTTTTAGTCATATTATCTTTTATGTCGTGAAAATATCGTGCATACATTGTATTTTCTGGTGCTTTATCCAGCCTTAAAACAATCTGTTCAAGTCTGGTGATCTCTTTGAGGAATTCATTTTTTTGATTTCCTTTTAACACCCTGTTCACATACTTTGGATACATAAATTGATTGAGCTCACCGGTATGTTTATTTAAAATAGGAAAAGTAGTACTATCGATCTTATTTCGGCTTAAAAATTCCTTTAACAGCTTTCCGCGTTTGGATGCTAATGCGCTTCCCGAAAACTGGATGTCAAAACCTCCGATTTCAATAGGATTAACGGATGTTTTCGTTTTTTGATAATACCGGATCAGTGGCTGGGTTTCTTTGGCGTTCCACCAGAATTCGAAAAGTCCAAGGCCTCCGATCGAATCTGCAGAAGTTTTAAGTCTGTGGTGATTCATTTCATCGTTCATGATCCAGGTATCATACTGTCCCGCTTCATAAAGCACAACACTATAGTTCATATGTTCGTGAAGATATTTAATGAGTCTGCTTTTTGCTTCAAAGGTGGAGCCGTCATAATGAGTATTTTCTCCAAGTATGAGTACTTTATTGTCCTTCAGAATAGAGTCAAATATTGTCAGATCACTGTTGTCAGTGTATTCCATAGAAATACTTTTTACAGGATGTTTGTAACGCTCAATTTCTGACAATTGTTCTTTGGTATCCTTCTCCGGAATTTCCTGATATATCATTTGGTTAAGCACAAAAATGGCCATTACAGAAATGATAAAACTATAAAGTATTTTTCTCATGAATTAAAATTTACAGATTGATAAATTTTATTTTGTTTTTATTGATAAGTGCTGTTTTGTTAAATAATGTTACGGTTAGGTATGAATTATTTATAAGAATAATGAAAATAGTGCCATTAGATAAAGTTGTGACGAATTGTCATTGGCTATTTCAGGCAGTAAAATAAATTAATGTTAAACGGAAGCAGAACTATTTAATTAAAAGTGGAAGAGAGGTCAGGTGGAAATGGATCATTTGAAATAGTTGACGAAAAATAGAATACTCTTTTTTTAGCACAAAGTATAATTTTGATACTACGAATTATAAGGAGTACAAAGAGAGAAGGAATTTCACAGATGATTAACTGATCCAGAAAAAGGAATCACTATAAAAAGAAGAAGGCTATATAATCAAAAAAGACTTTACATTTTTGTAAAGTCTTTTAAATGAACTTCTTTGGACGACTTTCAAACCTCTTTTTAGAAGATCTTGAATCTGTTTTAAATGTATGTGGTTGATAATTATATGGTTGAAATTATTTTGTCTTGGCTTCCAGTTGGTTTTAGTTTGATCTAATCTAAAAATAAGATGTTCTTAAATGTAAGGATCTCGGGATGCATTCCCTTTATTGATAACATCTAAAATGATTTCAGTGGTAAGCTCATTATTCAACAAAATTGATTGAAATAATTGGTTGTTCATAATTTGGTGACTTGCAAAGGCAATTTCCGCAAGTTTTTTTCTATATTCTATATTCTATATCATAAAAAAGTTATTATGTATTCCTTCATTTTTATTGAAATAGTATCTACGCAAAAATAAATCGATTTTGTAGGTTGAAAAGTTATTGTATTCCTGTTTTGAGAAGGTCAGAAAAAAACTTTTTTTTCATGAGAAAGCTATAATAATTGCCATATAGCTTTTCAGAATTTGATGGTTTGGACTAGCGAATAAAACGTTGTTAAAATGCAGTTAATGGTATTTTTTTTCTTTACTTATTTTAAATAAAGTACTGAATATTAAAACCCGGAAGGTTTATTTAAAGCCTGTGTAGACCCGTTGGTGCCTCCAAGATCTTGGGTATCATCATTGATATTTTGCTTGGTTATAAGATATTTATAAGCCATTAAATACAGATCAACTTTAAAATTGTTGTAAGTGCCATCTGGATGTAAATAATCCATTAATTTACTGTCGATAAAATTAGCTCTAATGTGCCAAGTTCCGTTGCTTTTAAATGTATTGACATTGGGAGACCCTTGTTTATTATCATTAATCCCGTTACTACCATAATCAAGAGCAACTTTTGTAGAGCCATTATTAAGCTGAAAAGAATAATTATGCACAACCACTAAAAATTTGGTAGCATCTATTTTCGTGTCATAATCTGTGATTCCCGTTGCAGGAACTCCTGAAATGGTAAGCTTTATATAATTAAATAATCCGCTGCTTTCAAGTGTTGGATCATACAGGTCCAGTGTATTTTTAGAAGTGGCAAGAAAATGTCCGCCTGTTTTATCAGGTTCACCGGGATTTCTAAGGTATAAAGAATTGGTATAGCTTGAGCCATTTACATCCAGTGTTTCTGTTGGGTTTGCTGTGTTAATTCCTACTTTTGTATTCTGAGCATTAATGAACAATCCTATAAAAATGATTATTACAGTATATATTTTTCTATTCATGATTTTTTATTGAAGCCCTATGGGGGTGTTAGTTGAAACTCCTGTAAATGTGTTGTTTATATTTCCTGTATAGGTTCCCCAGTCTTTAACAAGTGCTTTTTCATAAACACAAAGGGTAAGTGACCAGGTTCCGTTTTGGGCAGATGTTGTGCCTGCTCCCTGAAAGCTTAAGGTAATTGCATTGTAGGTTTTTCCTGCGTTTGTGATGGAAGTTACTTCTGTGGAATACGCGCCAAATGATTTGATGCTTGTTGTTGTATTGATGCCCGGTGTGGCATCTGTAAAAACGGCACCTGTGATGGCAACGATATATTTGCTTGTTTCCAATCCTGTATTTAAGTTGACAACATCATCCTGGCTTACATTTTTAAGAATAATGTTATAGGTATTAACAGGGGCTACGTTTCGAAGGGCAATATCAAGGAGTTTTACTTTACCTATTGGCATTGTATCTTTTGAACGGGTAAGAAGATAATAGTTCCCCGATGCATATGAATTTACAGTATCAATTACATAGGATTCTATCAGAGATGCTCCTAAAACATCCAGTGTTCCCTGTGGAGTCTTTGTATTTATTCCAACTTGTGCGCTAGTATGGAAACAAGTACATGCAGCAAATAAAAATGTGGTTATCTTTTTCATACGATCTGAATTATTGGATTAAAGGAGCAGTTGCAGCACCTGTTCCGGCGGTATTAATGGTTTGTGCAGAATTGAATTCTCTAGCATAAGCTCTGTCGAAAACCAATAAGTTGAGTGTCCATACACCTTTAGGAAGAGTATCATCGGTTGAGAACCCTACATAATCCGCCCTAAGCTTCCAGGTGCCATTTGAACTGTAAGCAAAAATATCGGGCATAGGAGTAATCCACTGTGCAGTAACTGTATATATCGGCTGAGTAAATCCATGGGAAGCTATGACCACTAAAAACTTGTTTGAATTGATTTTAGTATCATACTCATCTATCCAGTCTTTATCATCATTATTGCAGGTGATTTTAAACTGAATAAGATTAATAGGTGCCGGAGTAGTAGGCACAAAAGAATCATTATAAGATGTGATCTTGTTCTGGGGAGACGGAGATTTAATTAAAAAAGAATAATTTTCATCTGGTCCCAGTTTTTCAATCGGATCTTTTAATGTCATCCCCGACGTTTTCATGGTGCCATTCACCGTCAGTTCCTTTTCAGGAGTAGATGTGTTGATCCCAACATTTCCTGCGCTTTGAGCATGCACAGAAATCATAGTACCGAGTAACAGTACTGTCGAAATAATTTTAATCATTAATTTTTGTTTTAAAATTTTTTTTTTATTCTCAGTATTCAAATGTAGAATCTAAACTTTGAATTTGCTTTTCCATTTGGCGATGGTATTTCGGCTTAGTTTAAAATGAATTGACAATTGTGTATTATTGAGGTTGTGTTTTTTTTGATAATTGAGTATTTTGAGAATAGATGGATCATCATAAGAACGAAGCCGCTGATTCTCTGAAAATATTTCATGGTTGCCAAAAATCCTTTGATTAAGCTGAATAATGTCCAAAACACTTAATTGCTTTTTTGATAGTATAGATTCGCATTCGTTGAGCTTATCGGGAAATTTTTTAGCAAGGATGTCAGAATATATTTTTTTATAGTAGGGTGGGTTTACTTCGTGTTTTCCTTTTTTCATTCTTGTGGGGCGGTTTTTAGATCTATTAATTCTTCAAGAGTTATTATTTTACCTCATTTTATTTAAATAGTTGATAATCTGTGTTGTGATTTTTGTTAAAAATAGATTGATGGTGATGAGGGCTCTCTTAAAATACTTCATTGCTCCAGAATTTTTTTCGTTTAAGCTGAATGATTTTCAGCAATATTTGTTTATTTTCTGTTTTTCTCTATCCACTTGTACAAAGTAGTTTTAGGAATATTGTACTCTTCAATAATTTGCTTTTTTGTTTTCTCTCTCTTTTCAACCATTTCAAGCATAAAATCAATTACCTCTCTGGTATATATATTTTTACGAAAATGATGCATTTTCGAATTTTCTTTATTCTTTTTATTATCTGCTGAAGCCGGAGAATAAAGAATCAGGTTTTGGGAATAAAATCTGAAAAAATCATATTCCAGAATTTTGGACCATTTCAAAAGAATTTCAGAATCAAGGCTTTTAGAATTATACATAGCTAAAATATCCTCGCTGGAACACTTGAAAAACTTGCAAAGCTGGGTAATGTCTACATCACATTCCAAAACTCGTTTACTGACCATGAGGCCAATGTTGATATCTTTAAAATTCATTAAAATAAATCGTATTAAAAAGTAAAAAAGACTGCTACAGTATTAATACATGGCTAAAATTTTCTTGAAAAATACTAGAGGGGGTGAAAAGTACTGTGTAAAGTCTTTATTGTAGAGAATATTATATTATTTGTGTTAGACGTACTTTATTGTCCGTTGTAAAATAGTTCTGGCAGAATTTATTGCTTATTTATATCTCCACTATTCATTTAAGTTTTTTTTCTGTAAATATTTGTATTTTCATTTATAAGTGTTTTTTTTGTCTGATAGACTATAGGTTTCATAATATTCTTTCCCTATATAAAGAGTTATATATAAGAAATTGAAAAATGATTGATATTTTTCATTATTTTAAATGTCCTCATATATTATTAGATTTGTAACTTACTTTTGCAAAATTAGTTGATAGAAACAATCAAAAATTTCAACCCTAAATTGAATTTTAAATTTCATTATAACTTTTAATATGTTGTAAATCAGTGTTTTGTATAAGTTGTTTTTTGAAATACATTATGATGGTCACTAATAACGAATTGATAAATACATCTGTGGATGCATTAAAGAGAAAATTGATTTCTCAGTATGTGAATTTAATGTCAGGAATATTACTAGGATACTCTTTGGTATTTTATTTCGTTATTAAAGATTCTTTTTTTGCAGCCTGTACGTTGGCTTATTCCGTTTTAATGTTTTATACATTTATGATTATCCGTAAAAGCTACAATATTAAAGTCCTTGTGCATCTTTACATGACGTATGCACCGTTATTTGCAGGATTTATCATGCTTGACTTTTGGAGATATTCTGCTGCTACTGCAATGTGGCTGTTACCGGTGCCACTGGGAGCTCATATTTTTCTCGGTAAAAAATACGTTTATGTTTATGCGGTATATATATTTCTGATCATCGTTGCAGTGAGTATTCTTAACAGATTTTTTACGTTTGATTATTTCGCGCTAAACGATGTAAATGTTATTGTAATTTCTGACACCTTTGTTGGCTTGGTGAATCTGGCTGTATTCTTAGTTTTATTGTATTACAATGAAAAAATCATGAAAGTGAAAATAGAAGAGAATACCCATAATAGGATGGGATTTTCTTATACGGACAATCAGAATAAAGTGGATGTTAATTTTACAAATGATGCTCAAGTGGGCATACCTGCTGAATTCATTGAAAAAGATAAGGAGATTTCCTCAGAGGACGAGAACATAGACAAGTATATAGCTTTATTTGAAGAGGTGAAAAACATGGTAGAGACGAAGGCTTATTTTAAAGATGTAGATTTTACGATTTCTCAACTCTCTAATATGTTGAAATCTAATAATTTATATGTTTCTAAATCAATTAGATTAAATGGTTTTTCAAACTTCAATCACTACCTGAATACCTGCAGAATCGAGAATGTAAAAAAGCTGATTCATGAAAATGATATCAGCAGAGTTACTTTGATGTACATCTACACAGAATCCGGGTTTTCAAATCAATCTACTTTTAACAGGGTGTTTAAGCAAATCGAAGGAATAACCCCATCCGAGTTTATAACGATGATCAAAACAAAGGAAAACTCATAATCCGGAAAGTCTGTAGCTGTTGATTAATCTTCAATTATTGACCAAGGTTTTACATTATATTCCAAAAAAAGGTCGGCATATTCGTGCCGACCTTGCTATTGCTATGAGAATACTTTTATTTCCAAAAGCTCCATTTCAATCCATCAAATACAGCGATTGTTTTACTTACTATATCGTAGCATATCGTTCCTGCGACAGGACTTTTCATACTTGTCACAGGATTATTAACCTTGGGTAAAACCAATGCTTTGCTAGCTGATTCAAGCACCAATACTCCTTGTGCTGGAGAGCTTGCAGCACCAATAATGACACCTCCTCCTGCTTCCGCAGAAGCATTGGCCATTGTGCCCGTAAGACTTCCGGCATCGGATAGCGATACCCACAAATCATTTTCACGCATTTTTACTCTAAGATCTGTTTTGTCCAGCAAAAATGTTCCATTGCTTGCCGCAGTTCCTGTTGGAAGAGTATCTACCATAGGAAGGATAATTCCTGTATTGGATAAAGGAAAATCCAGAATAGCATCTCCATCTACAGAAGCTTTGCCCATGCCCACCTGTGCTGTAAGGCAAGAAAAGCTGGCCAAAATGATTGTTGCGATTATTATTTTTTTCATTTTAATTAATTTAAAAATTATTACTCATTACAGCTTCTCACGACACAATGCCAACTTGTTCCGTTGTAAAGTTTCATGCATTTATCTACTATGTCGTACATAAGCATACCTTCTACAGGGTTTGCCACAAGAGAACTTTGAGAACGTGTAACAACGAAACCTCTTGTTTTTGATTCCAGAGCTACAGCACCATTTGGAAGGTTTTCCGGCCATCCGCTTTGTTTAGTCTGAATGGTAATACCGATTTTTGTAATGGTATCCGCAGGAGAGGTATTCGGGTCTTTTGTACAGAAGCTGAATTTTGCAAACGTAAAAAACTTTCCGTTTGGAATTTGGATCCCGGGAGTAGCGTTGCTTGTTAAAGGTATATTCACAACATTCGTAGTGATGGCAGCATCATCCGCATAAACCAGATAAGTAGCCTGAATGTCGGAGGTCTTGATATACAGATTCTGTGCTGTTCCTGTGGATTGTACTTTCCATCTGCGGTTCATTATGTTCTGCGCATTGTAGGTTGTTGCCGCACCGTTGTTCCCCGTTATGAAATAGAACTGATCATTAGCAATATCTGTGTGATTAGCACCGCTGTTTGCGGTGGTAAAATCATTGTTGGTACTCATGGTAATAATATCTGCTACAGCATCCTGTGATTTTGAAATTCTCTGATGCAAACCTTCAATATCGTCTCTTGCTATACCAATCACGTTGGTCTGATAGGAACTGGCAGCTGTAGACCATACATTGGTAGCGTTAGTACTTGTATAATTCACAGGAGATGCAAAGGTGCCTAAAGTAACACCATATTTAATTGCAAGATAGCTTTCAATTCTGTTCTGCTCAGCAGAAGTTATCTGTCTTTCATATCCAATAGTTTCCTGATAGTCAAATCCTCCTCTTTCCAGACCTCCGTCCGTATCTGTATTCAGGTGAAAGTTTCTACCTGTAAATAAGGGAGGTGTATAACTGGCTGGAACATCACTTTTACCATTTATTTTGTAGGGATAAGCACTTGCCACTCCTGTAATATATGCCCAACCTAAAATATTGTTATTGGATGGATTGAATAAGTTAGCTACTGTTCTGTCTATACTTGTATTCCACGTAAATAAGCCTGCAGTAGTAGCATTACTAATATATGCTCCCATTTCTGCAGCGTTATATGGTGAAATCACAGATAAATTTAATGGAGCTCCGCTTACATTCATTTGTACATTATAACCAACTGAAGGAGAACCTCCGGCACCTGCTTTAGATACACTGTAGAATGTTCCTCCGGTTCCTGTTGCTGTTGCTGTTGCAGAAAAAGCATTGAGCATTCCTAATCCTGCACCCGCAACCATTCTTACTGCCGGATTGAAATTGGACCCCAAATTCATGTAGGTAGGACTTGCACTATGATTGATGAATCCCGATAATGCCTGGAGCTGTCCGCCAACGGCTGCTGAATTGTTCCAGGATGTTACTGTACCGCCTTCGGTGGTTGTATTTGTTCCAAAATCGGCTTTATTCCAAACCTGAAGGTTATTAATGACTCCTCCGGGAGCATATATCTGAGCCGCAAAAGTAAAATACTGTCCATCTGCTAGCGAAACATCAGCATAGTTGTAAACAACTCCGTTGATAGTCTGCGTATTGGCCAACATATCGGTAACGGTATTACCTACAGCAAAGGTAGGATCTGAGCTATTCTGAACAAGTTTTAAATTATTCAATCCTTGAGGCCACATAATTCTTACTGTGCCTACTGACGAGGTATTCTGAACTTTCCAGACTGCGTCAAAGCGATAATTAACTCCCGGAATACCACTGATTGCAACCGAAGGTGTTTTTGCCAACCCGTTATCTCCTACAAGAAGAAATTGCCGATCGGTCAACGTTCCGGAATTGGAAGCATTGGTATTGGCCATACCTGTAAGTCCAATCAGTATCTGCTGCCCTGAGTTAATACTCATCGATTGTTTTTGATACAATAGAGAGTTATCATCTCTACCAATTCCGGTGATATTACTGAGGTACCCCGCGTTGGTGACGGCATTCCAATAATTTGTTGTTCCATCCGAGGCAATGTAATTACCAAATTTTGTAATTCCGTACTTCAAAGAAAGATAGCTTTCTATCTGTAGACGTCCTGTAGTTTGTGTTGTATTGTAAATGATAATTTCAGCAATATCGGCATTAGCAAACTTATTGATACTGGTACCTTCGGCTCCCACCCAGAATCTTGCGGATCCTGCTATATCAGTACTATTGTTAAATGTAGTGGATATTGGATTTCCATTAAGATATGCCGTAGCTGCGTTAGAAGTTCCATTGAGTGATTGAAGGCGGGTTTCATTTATAGTTGGAGCTGTTGTGATAATGCTGCGGTTTGTGATTAACATCCCACCGTCTGAATTGCCACCCACATTCCAGGTTCCTCCGGCACCATCGGAATGATTGTAGATAGGATTCATTGCTGAGCCCAGTTTCCGATAAACAACATATTGCGATGTTGTATAGGGAGCTGAAGCTGTAGTTGTTACAGTTTGTGGAATATTAGAGGCTGTGGCTAAACGGTCATCTGTACCGTCAAATCTTATGGACGGATTAAAATTAATCTGACTTGACGTGGGCAAAGTAGTGGCTCCGCCCTGTTGAACCAAATTATATAAAGCAGAAGCGCTGTTGTTCCATCCAATCACATTGCTTCCGGCAGTTATTATTCCAGCATCACCTTTATACCATAGCTGATGTCCGGCAATTCCACCGGGACTTTGCGCTTTTGTGAGCATGGGCATATTCATCATCAGGAATATACCCATTAAAGTATTTATTTTTTTCACCTTAATTTTCTTTAAAATTTTAAATATTGAGAATATGTTTCTTTAAAATAAAATTCAGAAGGTGGAGGACGGGTCATATACTGTGACAAATGATAATCATTAAAAAAAAGAAAAGTATTATTGATTATTTCATTGTTGATATGGGCGGAATATCCTTGTAAGGCTTTTAATATTATATTTTCATTTAAAAACTTCGGATCATATTTAATATTGGAAACAGATGTTAAAATCGCTACCTCTTCCTGATAGGATGAAAAGAAATTATAAGGGAAAGACTTTATAAATTCAGAGGCTTTTGCTTTTTGGTAGGTTTCATCTCTTTTTTTGGAAGATTTTGAAAATGATTGCTTTTTCTCTTTCTTTGGATTCAGATTTGATTTTATAAGCTGTGTTGTTTCACTTAAAGGGTGGTTTATTATTGAAATTTGCCCTTCAAAATCCCTCAGTCTTTCCTGGCTTATTTTTCCGGAGTCTGTAACAAAGAATGTTGTGGTTTCATCAATTGTGATTTCAGTACCTTTTACAAAATAAAAAGACTGAGCATTGAGCGTCTGTGTGGCTGAAATTAAAAACAACAACAGTGAAGCCCTTTTGTATAAGGGCAAAATAGGCTTCAACAGTTGTAATAAGGGTTTCATTATGTGTGCTTTATTATAGTAAAGGACAGGGTTTATATGTCTCAATACTTTCTGATTCAGAATATTTTTGAATCAGATTGGAAATGAGGGAATTAAGGTTTTTTCTTATGAATATGTAGGGTGGTTAAATATGGTATTTTAATGACCCAAATAATGTTCTATTGAAAATTACAGGTTAAGAGGTGGGATTTTGATATTTATATTGAGGTTTTAAAATTAATATCATAAGTAAATGCAATATATTTATTGTATTTTAATTGAAAAGTTCAATTATCATCTTATTGTAAGCAAAATATATAGTTTTTATCTTTACATGCAAAGATAGTTGCTTGTGACAGTCATAATTTATGAGCATAAATCAGATTTTTAAATTAGTTTAAAATGTATTAACTGATTTAAAACCAGATGATTAATTAAGTCAAATTTTATATTTATATGATTTTGAATAATAATAGTATATCTGAAAATACCGAAGATGATTTAAAGAGGCGCTGCATATCTTTAATTGTATATCTATTATGTGTTGCTTTATGCCTGTATTCAATTATAGTTTATGTCACGTTAAAGGATGAAAATTTTGCACTGGTTACATTCATTTACTTTCTTGTTTTATTGTATACATTTCTTCTAAGAAGAAAAACCTATCATATTAAGACATTGGTTCATCTCTATTTAATTTTTGATCCTCTCTTTTCCGCTTTTATAATGCTCTATTTTTGGAGATATTCAGCTGGAACAGCATTGTGGGTAATGCCTGTTCCTATTGGTGCATATGTATTTCTGGAAAAGAAATATGTATATGTGTATACATTGTACGTTCTGTTGATTGTTATTTTTGTAACCCTTATGAGTAAATTTTTATGGTTTGAAACTCCAAGTTACAATAGCACTGATTTTTCAGATGCATTAGTGGGATCTACAAATATCATTATTGTTGTTTTGCTGTTATATTATAACGATAAAATAAAATCCGTGAAAATTGCTGCAAATTTTGAAAAGGATATAAATTCTACTAGCATTGGAGAATCTAAATTGGAGATTAACAGGAATGATAATAATGAAATTTTAAAACAGGATTTTTCCAGTGAAAAAGATTTTAATAAATATTCTGAAATTTTTCAAAATGTTCAAAACATCGTTGAAAAACAACTTAGTTTTAAAGATGCTGATTTTACTATTTCACAACTATCTCATCTGATAAAAGTGAACAATTTATATATTGCAAAGTCAATTAAACTAAACGGATACTCAAGTTTTAGTCATTATATCAATTTTTGTAGAATACAACATGTTAAAAAATTGATCAACGAGAATGATCTCAGTAAAATTACCCTTATGTACATTTATACATCATCCGGTTTTAGTAGCCAATCAACTTTCAATAGAGTTTTTAAGCAAATAGAAGGTATAACCCCCACTGATTATATTTATAATTTACAAAAAAATGCAAAATAGATTGTTGGACCAAATGAGAATTATGAAGAAATTCGAAGCCTTTCTGAATAACTTGACAGGTTTTGAACTTTTGCTTCTAAGGAATATATGATTTATTAAAAAAAAATGATTTTCAGTGTTTTAGAGCAAGTTCAAATCCTGTTTGAATCATTTTGTTTTTAAAGAGTTTTAGCCTCAAGACAAACTGAAAAAGATAAAATATTTGTTTTCATAAATAAAATGAAACCATTTGGCCTAAATTATCCTAATGGTGTTATTAAGTGAGCGCGTCAGGATTCGAACCTTTGACCGTCCCGATTATAAATCGGGATGCTCTATGTTGGTTGATGTATCAATTAGTTTTCTGATTTTAGACTTGCTTTTCCATGCTTTTATTTCTTGTTCTCTCTTGTATGAATTTAGAATTTCAGAATAGACAATCGCCCAATCTTTGGCTTTTGAAGTAAATCCTTTGTGATGTGAAGGGGTTTCCTTAGCGTTTCCTTCAGATCTTCTGAAGAATGTCCAACATAATATTGTCTGAATAGAGTATGTATAGATAGCACATGGAACTAATAGAAACAAAAAAGACTTTACAAAAATGTAAAGTCTTTTTAAGTGAGCGCGTCAGGATTCGAACCTGAGACCGTCTGCTTAGAAGGCAGATGCTCTATCCAGCTGAGCTACGCACCCATTAAATAATTTTGAGAAAATTAATAAAACTGTCGGGGCGGCAGGATTCGAACCTGCGACCTCCTGGTCCCAAACCAGGCGCGATGACCGGACTACGCTACGCCCCGAAGTATATATTGATAGTGTAAGAAAAAATAGCGGAGGGTAAGGGATTCGAACCCTTGCGACGCTTGCACGTCGACAGTTTAGCAAACTGCTCCATTAACCACTCTGGCAACCCTCCTTTTTTCTTATTTTTTAATGATCGTTGTTCCGTTATTGCGAGTGCAAATATAGAACAGATTTCTTTATTTACCAAATAAAATTCAAGAAAAATTTGCGTATTTTTGAAGTGATAAATGGTTAAAAAAATAAACTGATGCGTAAGACATTATATATCATCGGATTAAGTACTTTTGTTTTTTCATGTACTTCCCAGCAAAATGTAAAAAAAAATACTTACAAGCCGAAAACCCCGGTATCACAGGCCAAACCTGGAGTTAAAACTCCGGTAGCCGAAACTCCGAAACCTAAAATTACCAATGAACACGGGGTAGAATTCTTTACCACCAATCTGGCAGATCCTGCAAAAAATGATAACACCGCAAGTTACGGTTCTATCGTTTCAGCGAAACCCATCGGATATAAAGTAGTAAAGACTTATTTTCCTGCCATTGCACAGAATTTCAGACAGCGATACCTTATACTGCATTATACAGCACTTCCAGACGATAAATCCATTACTGTACTTACCCAGCAGGGCGTAAGTTCCCATTATCTGGTTAATAATACCGGAGACAATGAAATCTATCAGCTGGTTGATGAGAATAAGCGTTCTTATCATGCAGGCGTAAGTGCATGGAGAAATGATAAAAATCTTAATGATACCTCTATAGGCATTGAAATCGTTAATACAGGATATACATCTGATGCTGCAGGAAAAAAGATATTCGCAGCCTTTAGTGACGATCAGATCAGGAAAGTGGCCGCTCTTGCTAAAGATATTGTAACAAGATATCAGATTCCGGCAACCAATGTACTGGCCCATGCAGATATCGCACCTACAAGAAAACAGGATCCGGGACCAATGTTTCCCTGGAAAAAGCTTTACGATGAATACCAGCTTGGAATGTGGTATGACGAAACGGCAAAACAAAACTTCCTCACTCTTTCACAGGCAGATTTTTCTGTAAGATATATCGATCCGTCGTTTATCTTTGTTGTTCAGACTGCATTGCAGAAATTCGGATACTATTTGGATTTAAGTGGAAAATGGGATGATGCAACGAAAAAAACAATCGAAGCTTTCCAGTATCATTTCCGTCCTCAGAATTATGACGGGATCATGGACGCCGAAACATGGGCGATCCTTCAGGCTTTAAATCAAAAATATCCAGCGAAATAAAAATTCAAACGCATCGGTTAAGATGCGTTTTTGTTATATCTAAAAATAAAAAACAGCTAAATTATCTGTAATGGAAAATTTCAGAAAAGAAAGCGATCTGTTAGGCGAATTAAATGTGCCTGCAGACGCTTATTACGGGGTACAGACGCAAAGAGCGATCGATAACTTTAAAATCTCAGGACAGCTTCTGTCTTCCTATCCGGATTTTATCAAAGGTTTGGCTTTTGTAAAAAAAGCCGCAGCAAAAACCAATTATGAATTGGGTCTGCTTGATGAAAACCTATATTTCAAAATAGCGGAAGCCTGTGATGAAATTGTAGCAGGAAAATACCACGACCAGTTTCCTGTAGATATGATTCAGGGAGGGGCCGGAACTTCAATCAATATGAATGCGAATGAAGTGATTGCCAATATCGTTTTAGAAAAATTAGGAAAAAATAAAGGAGAATACGAATTCTGCTCACCGAACGACCATATCAACCTTTCCCAATCCACCAACGACGCGTATCCTACAGCAATCAAAATGGGCTTGCTGCACATGAACATTGGCCTTGTGGACAGACTGGAGAAAATTGTTGCAGCTTTTCGTGCAAAAGGAAATGAGTTTCATGACGTGATCAAAATGGGCCGTACTCAGCTTCAGGATGCCGTTCCAATGACTTTGGGACAAGAATTTGAAGCGTATGCTGCCACATTGGAAGAAGATATTTCTAAATTAAATAACAATGCAGACCTTTTCGTAGAAGTGAATATGGGAGCTACGGCGATCGGGACAGGATTAAACGCTCCGGTAGGCTACGCTACACTTTGTGCGAAAAATCTGGCTCAGATTACCGGTTTTCCGGTTGTTTCCGCACCCAATCTCGTTGAAGCAACACCAGATACAGGTTCATATGTAATTTATTCTTCTGCTACAAAACGTCTTGCTGTAAAGCTTTCAAAAATCTGTAATGATTTAAGATTACTTTCCTCAGGACCTAGAGCCGGATTATTTGAGATCAATCTTCCTCCGATGCAGCCGGGATCATCTATTATGCCTGGAAAAGTAAACCCTGTTATTCCGGAAGTGGTCAATCAGGTTTGTTTCAAAGTATTCGGAAATGATCTTACCGTAACTTTTGCCGCAGAAGCAGGGCAGTTACAGCTTAACGTCATGGAGCCTGTGCTTTCTCATGCGATCATGGAAAACATTAATTTCCTTTGCAATGCATTGGATACGCTTCGTGATAAGTGTGTGGTAGGAATTACAGCCAATAAAGAGATCTGCCTGAACATGGTAAAACACAGCATCGGTATTGTAACGGCATTGAATCCTTACATCGGATACAAAAAGTCTACAGAGATTGCAAAAGAAGCCCTGGAAACCGGAAACAGTGTTTATAATCTTGTTTTAGAGAAAGGTATTCTTTCCCAGGAAAAATTAGATGAAATTCTAGATCCTAAAAACATGCTGACACCGCATAACAAATAGAAAAACTATGAATGATCAATGATGAATGATACTTCTGTGTCAGGAATTTATCATTGATCATTCATTTTTCATCACTCATAACTTAAACACGTGAGGTTTTTAATCATCATTCCTGCCCATAACGAAGAAGAAAATCTTCCCTTCACCCTGGATTCTTTACAGCAGCAAAGCTTTAAAGATTTTAAAACGGTGATTGTTAATGACGGGTCTACGGATAAAACACAGGAAGTCATCCGGAAATATACCGGTCAGGATTCCCGTTTTGAAACGGTAGATCTTCAGAAATCATCACATCAGCCAGGTTCTAAAGTCGTCCATGCATTTAAAAACGGACTGAAAACCCGGAATATAAATGAATTTGATATCATCTGTAAATTTGATGCCGATATTATTCTTCCTGAAAATTATCTGGAGACCATACAAAATGCTTTTAAACACAACCCTGAATACGGACTTGTTGGCGGCTTGTTGTACGTGGAAAAACAGGGAGCTTGGGTGTATGAAGGCAATTCAAATAGACATCATGTAAGAGGCCCTGTGAAAGCTTACCGCAAAGAATGTTTTATCCAGATGGGCGGAATAAGGGAAACATTAGGATGGGATAATATGGATTCCATTCTTTTGGAAAATCTGAACTGGAGAGAAATCGTCCTTCCCGAACTTCAGGTAAAACTGATCAAAGTGAAAGGAGCTGACTATACCATCAGGCCGGCAGATTATTACGGCAGATATTTTTATTTTTTAGGACTGAATAGGTTCCTCGCCTATATTGCTGCCTCAAAAGAAGCGGCGAAGAGTCAATCTGTTTCTTTTTTCTTTAGCATCATCAAAGTTTACGAAGCCTGTAAAACAGAAAAACTGGAACTGAAAATCTCAAAAGACGAGCAGAAAGCCATCAACGCTCAACGCTGGAAAACACTCAGGAAAAAATGGCTTAAAATCTAAAAATGATAGACTAACATTCATTAAAACCATTTACCTTTACTAATCTCTAATCTCTAATCTCTAATCTCTAATCTCTAATCTCTAATCTCTAATTGAAAAAAATTGCCTACATCGAAATAGACACCCACGCAGAAATTGCACAGGCCTTCATGGATATTATGAAGGACTCTTCAGAATGTAATGTAGAGTATTATTTTTCGAAAAAGATAAAAGATAGAGTGGAGCAGACTGGAGAAACCGTTTTTTTATCAGACAGTTCGATGATTATGGAACAGCTGAAGTTGAAAAAATATGACTTGATCATTATTGGAACTGTTCACCGGTATTTCAATACTTTCCACGCATTAGTCCAAAAATACAATACCGCAGTCATTGTTCACAATATCAATTTTTCAGTCGCCTCCAAAGGTGCTTTGATGAAAAGTATTTTTAAGGGCGATGTTGTGTATCGACTGAAACTTTGGTGGAAAGAAGGTTTGTTTTATACATCGAAAGTCTATCGGAATGCCAAAAATCTATTGATACTGGATGAAGAGCTTTCATCAGATAAGTATAAATTTCTGCCTCTTTTTTACAGCGAAAATTTCGAAAAAGCGGAAAATAAGCATCTTACCGTTGTTATTCCCGGAGGAGTTTCTCAAAAAAGGAGAGATTATCACCACGTTTTTGAAACCATTCAACATGTAAAAACAAAAGAAAAGTGTGAATTTATATTTCTGGGAAAAGCGACAGACAGTGAACTGAAACAGCTTCAGAAACTATCTCAGCAACTTCCTGAAAACATCTCCGTACACTATTTTTCTGACAGAGTTTCGAATACCGATTTTCAAAAAGGAATGCAGAAGGCAGATATTCTCTGGTGTCCTATTCAGCAGAAAGCAGAATTTTTCAGCAGGGAAGAAATATACGGCCGTACAAAAATGACGGGAAACCTGGGAGATGCCATCAGATATTCTAAAATAGCCGTTTTTCCTAAAGATTATCCTTCCCAATTAGAATTTATTATCCCTGAGAAGGAAAATGTTTTAGAGCAGTTTAAAGAGCTTAAAAACACCCGTTTCGATTTCCAGAAAAATTACAACAGAAATTCAGTGCTGAAAAAGCTTGAAAAGGTCCTTTCCGGATTGATTGCTATTTAAATTTAAAAATACTCTTAATAAATTTTGCATTCACATAATCCTCGATCGGGAAAACTTTAGTGAAATGATTTCCAATATAAATCAAGATCAAAACAACGCTTGGTTTGTAGACTAAATTGATGAAATTATTATTGAAAGTAGGTAAAACAATCGCTACGGTAATCGCTAAAGTACAGATGATTGAAACGAAAATCATTTCGATCGTCAACGGAGAAACTTTAAACACAAAGTAATTGAATACAATTTTTACTACATTATATGTTGTGAGAGAAATAGCGGTGGACAAAGCAACACCAATCAACTTCAGATCTGTATTTTTTAGAAAATAGAAATTTAAACCAATGGTAAGTCCTGCCAGAAGAAGCATCACCAGAATATTGAATTTATAATACTTGGAAAGTGAAATGATATTTCCGTTAAATCCCGTTGCCAAATCAACCAAAACAGCAGATCCCCAAATCCAGACTACAGGTTCGTATTCTCTTAACATGACTCCGTTTTTTGGCATAAAATGAGTAAGATAAGGGAAGCCTACCATAATGCATGAAAAAAGGACCGCACCTAAAAAATACAAAGATAAAGATGTCTTTTTGTGAAATCTGTCGAGTTCATCCATATCACGGTCAGCCAAAGCTTTACTGATGATCGGAGCAGAAATATTAAACAGTCCTAACTGTGGAACAGAGATTAATGAAATCAGAGCGTAAAGAATAGAGTAGATTCCAACTTCTTCCATTCCCAGAAATTCTCCAATCATAAAATTGTTGATTGCAAGATAATTTCCAAAAGTCCCTAAAAATCCAAAGAAACTATAAGCGGCAAATTCCTTGTAAAAATGATCTTTTTTAAAGTATTCCGTACTAAAATCAAATTGAATCTTTTCCAGCTTGTTCGTGTAAAAAATATAACCGATAAACATTAAAAAAAACATTCCGAAGAAAAATAGCAATGCTGTTTTTTCAGGTATCGATGAGGTTGCCGGATAGTGTGAGACCAGAGATATGAAAATCAGGAACGCGCCGAGATTAGCAATTTTGGGAAAAAGATTATCAAAAATATTGGAAACAACAATCCGTTTATAATTTGAAATATATTTATTGAAAATAGCACAAAATGAAAGCATTAATGTAAGAGGAAGGATGATTTCCTTAATCTTCCAGGCTTTCATATTCTTAAATCCCGGAAAAACGTAGGGGAGCAGAAAAAAAATGAACAAAAATAAAATGAAATTGATAAAAACGGCAGCCAGCGAAAGCGTGAGCATATTGTGCCGTTTTCCATCCTGATCTACTTTATGGAAAAACTTCACATTGGAATAGGAGATCCCGAAAACGACAAAAGGAACCAGCATTTCTGCGGTTGGCATAATGTATCTTAATGTTCCGTAGAACTCAAGATTATTCGTGAAAATAAATATAGAAAAGGTTCCCAGCAAAAAACCAATATAACCTATGATAGAATATTTGAAGCCCTGTCTCGCTACTACACTCATAATGTTCTTTTAATGGTTTTTTGGCGTAAAAATGATATTGTTTATATAGCTGGTTTTGTTTTTTTCATCGTTGGTATTGTGTATTAAGATCTCTTCCGTCAGAAGTTCCAGCTTAAAACTTTTACGGTTAAGATATTGGGCTTCATATCCCCAGTTTTTAACTTCAGAAATATCGTTCCAGATGGGATTGTCGTGGTGTCTCTGTTCCATTTCGACCATTAAGGTCGGAAGGAATCGTGTGATGATTTCTTTAGCGCCGGAAAGGGTTTTCATTTCATTTCCCTCCACATCTATTTTGATAAAGTCCAGTCTGTCGAAATGTTCTATAGCAGCCCAATCATCCAGTTTGATCACCTTCACCTCCTCGGTGTAGCTTTTTTCCTCACCTTTTTCTTTGTATGATGTGTTTAAAGTGCCCCGGGAAGCGATCTGTCTGCCATTAATGATGGGAACTTTAAATTCTGCAGTAGTGTTTTCGTCAGAAAGAGCTAAGGGAAATACCCTCATTGCCGGAAAAAGTCTTTTCAGACGTCGGTAAAGCTTTTTGTTCGGTTCAAAACCATAAATATTTTCATGATTCAGTTTATTCTCCAACTGATAAAGAAAAGTTCCTACATTAGCTCCGATGTCCAGAATTACAGCATTTTTGGGAAGGTATTCCTTGATCCATACCAGTTCCGGTTCTACATTCCGTACCGAAAAATTAGCTTGAGTAAGATGGTTTAAATTCTTAAAATATCTTTTCTTGTAAAAACTCGGACTTATATATTGTAGTTTTTCTGCAATTTGTTGATATAAAGACATCCTTGATTGTTTGACGAAAAGCAAAGATAAGCAAAAATGTTAAACTAATGTTAAAAAAAGACAAATATAACCGTTTGATTATCAATTCGTAACTGGAAAGTTACTTTTTGTAAAAAATTGAACTCTAGCAGGTTGGCGATTTGTCATAAAGACGATTTCGGAAGAACCATTCAAAAGTAGTATTTCTTTTGAATTGACTGAATTCATTATGAACCGAAGTGCTGTTTAAATTGATTTAAGAATAAAATCTGATATCCACTATAATTTTATTACAATCATAAAATTTTTTAAACAATTCAGTTATTTTTAAGTTGGAAAGCATTGTGAAAAAGATCACTTAAGGTCTAAGAAAATCTTTGATCTTCATCATAACAACTATTGAATGGGCAACAATTCCCCTCCCACGGAGGGGTGTCGAAAATTCTTTGAATTTTTGACGGGGTGGTCACAGCGTTCACAAAAATAATCCTAACAGATTTCACAAAATCCTCTGAGAGATCTGCGCCATCTGTGGGGAAAAATATTTAATCTTGAGAATATTTTACATAAGCCTTCACCAGCTTTTCATCATATTTATTTTCCTTATATCCGGATCCATTATATACCCTGGCAAAACCCGCCCAGTTTTTATTTCTGAGATGTACAAGACAGTTGTTCTTCTCCAGAAACTTTCCAAATGCTTTCAAATGTTCCCCTTCGTTGACTTCCATTTGCGAAACAAAATGATAAACATCGGTATAGCCTAAATTTTCAGCATGATAACCCATGATCTGAAAACTGCCCCAGGAAGCGGAAGATAATGCAGCCTCTTCAAAATCAGGGCTGTTGTCCAGACCAATCGCTTCATTAAGTCGGTCGTATTCTTTAACGCCGCCTTGATAATGTACTCTTGTCCATTTCGGATAAAGAACATTCTGACTGTTTGCATTATAATAAGAATTAGGATCAATGCCCCTTTTCTTAAGTTCGTTCCAGAAAATATGTCCTTCAAACAGAATTTTAGGTTTGTTATTGATCAAAAACCCTTTTCCGCTGCTTTCAATTTCATTCACGGCTTTTACTGCAGCCAGTTCAAGGCTGTATTCATCTGCGAAACTCACAAGATCGCTTTCTTTGAGAAATTTGTCAGTCTGACTTAAAGGTCTTTCGTCTTTTTCAAACAGGACAGCCCAGGTTTTCACGCCTACAATTCCATCTACAACCAAAGAATTTTTACTCTGAAAATCTTTCACGGCGGCATCCACCTCCAAAGTGAATGCATTAGAAATCTTAATGCTGTATCCAAGTTTGTACAGGATCTCACATAAGGTGAGTACTTCCGGTGCTTTTGTATAATATTTTAAAAGTTTCATGGGTATGTTTTTTTATAAATAATAGTGAATAGTGAATAGTGAATAGTGAATAGTGAATAGTGAATAGTGAATAGTGAATAGTGAATAGTGAATAGTGAATAGTGAATAGTGAATAGTGAATGATATTAGATAAACATCAGAATCTGAAAATCTTCAGGTCTTGTGTCTCATGTCTGAAATCTAACGTCTAATTAACAGGTATCCGCGGCATTCTCTCACAAATCATCCCAATTAAAAAGTATGATTTAAATTTTACCTCCTCCCTCTGTAGTTTGTATTCCAGGTTAAGCGGCAATATGTTGGTGATGCTGAAGTTTTGATTTAAAATTGCATAATCATCTATTCTCAGCTCAATACTATAATCCCCGGGAGGAATGAGTTGACTGATCATGCCCGCTTCATTGCTTTCAATCTCAAAAATCCTGTTGTTATTGGTTCCCTTGATGGAAATAGCACATTTGTAAATGGGATCATTATTGATCTTATCCGAAACCCTGAACTGTACAACGGCTCCTTCCGGCGGCAATGAAACCGGGATAGGAATTGGTGTAGGCGTTGGAATAGTTGGGAATTTCGGTACCCAGGAACCCCAGGGTACTTTAATGGGGTTTGTGGGTTGATTTACAGGCTGAACCGGACTCGCTCCGTGAGGCACAGGATTAAGGGGCTGTAAATTTTTAACAGCATTAATCATATTTCCCCTATTTGTCTTTCCGGAGAAAGAAGCATGGGTTGCTGTCTTCATAGTTTCTGCAGGTTCAGATCCGATAGCTGTTTTAGCGTTGAAGCTGCTGATAATGGGTGCTTTATTTTCTGCAATGACTGTTTTCTTTGCTAAATAATTAAGTTGGTCAGACTTGATGGTTTTTACATTCGTGATCGCTTTCAGAAACCTTTGGTTATTGTTTTTGTTGATAAAGACCTGCTGTTTCATCACCATCGGGCCAAAATAAATAAGTTGTTCGGTATTGCTCACACTGGCACTGACAATAGATGGATCCAGAATCACTTTCAGATTTTTAATAAGAATCATGGTTTTCGGAAAGGCGGGAAGCTTAAAATCATTAGAAATTGTTTCTCCGTCTGCTATTTTTTTAGGTTCTTTCCATTCAAAATAATCAGAAAGCATAAAATTTTTGTTGAACCAGTTTCTTTTTAAATGCACAAAAGAATAATCCAGTTCTACAGCCTGAATCATACTTTCATCATAATCGATGGATAAAATCTCAGTAGGGATATTTTCATTACTGTTTTTAGCTTCGGCATGAAGTCCTTCCAGTTCAGATTTTTCAATACGCAAGCTGTTCCACCCGGATTCATTTTCCATAAAATCATACGGAATGAAATGAATATCATGAATCGAAGAATTGCTGATCACATCTGTTTTTTCCGCGGCTTCAAAAGTTTGTTTCGCATTCTGCGCCATGGCAAGATAGAGGTCGGCATCAGAAGATTTGTTGATCCTTGCCAGTTCCTTTTCAATATGGTCTTTACTGCCTTTTACTTTCCATTCAGAAAAAGTAAGTTCTTTAAGATTATTAAGATTGATAAGTTTGTCATTCCAGTTGCTTTTTTCTTCATCAGTATCAAGACCCTCAAACTGTACAAGGTGATCAGTTATTTTATTCACAGCCTCTTCAAATAGCGTTCTGTATTTTTTATAAGCTTTAAATTCCTTTGTATCACTGTTTTTAGCGTCGAAAAGAACAGGACTTTTATGATCCAGAACTTTGTCCAGATTTTCCTCCAGGTCTTTAAGGTTGTTTTTGTCAAGAATATCTCTGTAAATATCAAATAAAGAATTGTTAGGATTCAGATCCCAGAAATTCGGTGAAATAGGAACGGAGTTGAGTTCATAAGCGACATTCTGCTTTTTAATGATTGAAAGTGCTTTTTTCTGTTCATCGTTCAGCAGACTCTGAGGTTTCAGAAGTTCCAGTTCCTCGTTATCATAAACTCTAAGAGAAGGGCAGATCATCGGCAGGTCATTTTCCATCGAACTCTGCGACATATAGATATTCTTAAGTTTCTGGTAGACGGCTACAAAATATTTCATGGGTATAGTTTTTGGTTTAGGTGAATAACCGGCAGAAAAAACTTCCGCCGGCTATTCTTATTGAGAAGGATCTATAGGATTATGATTTTCCGTCTGCCCATTTCTTGATTTCTGGATTTGGGTTGGGAGATTTAGGGACGATGTGGCATTTGTATCCGATGATGTAAATTCCTTTCGAGACAAGCTTTTTGCCTTCCCATTCATAGCTGGACTTTACGTTCTGATTGTCGTAGCTGTAGTTTCCTCCGATCACAAAAGGTCCTATTCCTACCGCGCCGCCTGCAGATATCGAATTTTTAGCCTCGGTGTATGCCGAACTGCTGTCTTTAAAGTTCAGAGAAACATCTTTTGCAATGATCAGTTCCGTGATGATCGATGGCATTAATCCTTTACCTTTTCCATCGCTGATCATATCGCCGTTCAAAGTTTGAGGAGACTGTTCGTGCAGCTTCCAGTATTTAGATTCTATAAACTGTTGATTGAACCAGCCTCTTTCTACTCTTACCTTTCCGATTTTGAAGGAAATATCCATGCTTGTATAATCTGAATTGATCTGGGTTCTTTCGTTTTTTCCTCCGGCTTTAGCTCCGATAGAGAATAATCCCATGCTAAATCCTCCCGCTGCACCCCAGTTATGGGGTCAGTCGACGAAAAGTAAAATTTTGTACGTTAAGGATAAAATCTATTAAAAGGTTTTGTTTTAATAGATTAAACTGATTTAATTAATCGGT
>NZ_FRCD01000023.1 GCF_900142785.1 Chryseobacterium carnipullorum
TTTAATACATTCTAATTTGAAAGCAACGCTAAATTTTTCTTTTCTATACATAAAAAATGCCCCTAAAAAGTGTCTAACTTTTTGGGGGCAGTCCAAAGCGACCGGATTCTATGTTTTATAAACAAGTGTCTATTGCCATTTGTGGCTTTAGACACATTAATTTATTTCAATACTTCAGCTTCAATAGAGCTGTCATTATATACTTTGATAAAAGCTTTCGTGTAATCTGCTTTCGTGGCGAAATTAGGATTTTCCATGAATTTCTGAGGATTTATAGCGAAAAGCGGCCACCATGTACTGCTGATCTGGATCTGGATTTTGTGTCCTTTCTTGAACGTATGCATCACATCCTGCAGTCTGAAATTAACAGCTGTTTTCTGGTTAGGAACCAGAGCTTCGCCCTTTTCTCTCGAATTTCTGAATCTGGCAGGCATAATCTCACTTCTTACCATCTGGTGATAATTAGGATAGATCACCCCGTCTTTCTTTTCTTTTGGTTTAAAATCTTCAGGATAAACATCAATCAGTTTTACTGCAAAATCTGCATCGGTAGAAGACGAAGCGATATTCAGTTTAGCCATGATCTCTCCCGCGAAACTCATGTCTTCTGTCAAAACATCTGTAGTAAACGTCAAAACGTCAGGTCTGCCTACTGCAAATCTCTGATCCTCCGACATATAATTTTTAGGAGTGAATCCGTTAAAATCTTTCAGATTGTCAGAACTCAATACAGGATTGTTCGGGTCGCTATAGTATTCTGAAAAACCTTGTCCTGAAGCATTCTTCAATGTTCCGTCAGCTAAGTAGAAATTAACCTTTTGGGCATTTTTTGGAGGATAAGAAGCGAATTCTCTCCATTCTTTGGATCCTGTATCATACATCAAAGCTTCCGGAAGCCCCGCATCTTCTTTTGTATTTCCTTTTAAATAATGACTGAAAAACTTAGTTTCAATATTTTTCTGGTAATAGGTTGCAATGCTGTCTCCAAAATAAATCTGGTTATGGAAATGTTTCCCCTGCTCCTGTGCCCATGCTCCGTGAGAGAAAGGTCCCATCACAATCGTGTTTTTAGCTTTAGGGCTGGTCTTTTCTATCGTTTTATAGATATTCAGAGGTCCTGAAAGATCTTCCGCATCAAACCAGCCTCCAACAGTCATTACTGCGTGGTTGACATTTTTTAAATGAGGAAGAAGATTTCTTTTTTGCCAGAACTCATCATAATTAGGATGATTCATGATCTCCGTCATGAAGAAATTGTTCTTGTAGTATTTTTCGTAGCCATCTTTTAATGTTCCCATATCTCTGTAAAACTTAAGACCATCTTCCGAAGTCTGCTTCACGAAAGTATCCATATACCAGGCTTTGTTTTCAGGTTTTGTTTTCTGAATCCCAAAAACAGGGAACGTTCTGAAATAGCCCAGCATAAATCTGCCATTGTGAAGAAAATCATCATTCCAGAAATCAGAAATAGGCGCCTGAGGAGAGGAAGCTACCAATGCCGGGTGCTGAGCCAGTATTCCTACCGCAGTATAAAATCCAGGGTATGAAGTTCCATATTGTCCCGCCTTACCATTGTTGTTCTTAACATTCTTTAAAAGCCATTCTATCGTGTCGTACGTATCCGTACTTTCATCTACATCTTTTTTTGTTTTGCGGTCCACCTGAGGGGTCATATTGGTAAAAGTTCCTTCACTCATATATCTTCCGCGTACATCCTGGAATACGAAAATATACTTATCCTTCATCAGATACTGGTTAGGTCCCAGTTTGGATCTGTATTCATTTTCACCGTAAGGAGCAATGCTGTAGCAGGTTCTCTGCATCAGAAAAGGATATTTGTTTTTGTTTGAGATATCTTTCGGGACGTAGATTGCTGTGAAAAGCTTTACTCCGTCACGCATCGGAATGTAAAATTCCTTTTTGGTGAAATTATCTTTTACGAATGTATCCTTCTGATCTGGAGTCTGCGAACGTCCAAGGATAAAAAAGAAAATAAATAAAATTGAAATATGGATCTTCATAAATAAAATTTGCAGCTAATTTAAAAATAAAATAGCTCCGGTATACTACCTATGCTCAAACTTTCAATGAAAATACAGAAGAATCTAAAAAAGAAGTTTGATTTTCATCTGTGCGATCTGCGGGAGATTTTTTACACTTGCTGATTTTATAGATTAAAGGGATTTTTTACTGCATCTTTTTTCCTGCAAATCTGTTCAGTTTCATACTCAGAGAGAACATGATATACCGTTTCAGAATAAGATCTTCCCGGTCTTCAATATAAGAACTCGAAATGGTTCTCCTGACACTTTGATTTTGATTCAGAACATCATAGATTTTCATTTTTGCCGTCAATTGTTTTTTAAAGAACGAATATCCTAAACTCATATTCCAGAAGTAAAAATCTTTTTTGAAGCCGGGGGCAATGTTAGAATTCGTATTGTATTCAAAATCATTTCCAAAAACCACTCTGCTGTCGAAAAGATACTGGGTGAGTTCCAGTTTCAGGGTTTGATTGGCGGTATTTATATTGTCAATGCTGTAATTCTTGTATTTCGAGAAATTATAGCCAAGCCTGTAAGAAGGTTTTATGCTCAGTTTATCCTTAAGCTCGTAGGTCACATTCAAACCAGGATTAAGGCTGTAAGACTCGTTCGTGAAAAACTGTCCGTTTATAAACCCTTTATTGTAGTTATACTGCATGCTAAACCTTGGGTTTACAGTAAGTTTACTGTCTTTCCATTTAAAAGTTTTGCTAAATCCGCCTCCAAGATTCATGTTTTTATTTCCACTCACATTGTCATACGTCACAAGCTGTTTTCCTGAATTATCATATCGGGAATAATTAACCACATCATTATTTCTGTACATGAAGCTAAGACTGACGTAATAGTTCATGTTTTTTATCAGATTGTAATTATTAAAAAATAAAGAGCTGCTATTAGTCCATGTATTTCTCAAATTAGGATTTCCGGTAGAAGTGACCAGGGGATTTGAAGTGTCTTCATAGGGAGTAAGCTGCTCGGCTCCGGGAATCGTAAAATTGGCATAGTTCGAAAGATTCAGAATTTTACTTTCAGAAAACTGGTAACGTAAATTAAAATTATATCCCGGAAGTACAAAATCTTTTTGCAGACGATAGTGCTGTCCATTGTAGACAGAATTGACCTTCATCTCTGAGATGTCAAAATTCAAAGAAGCCCAGATGCTGAATTTCTTTTTATTGAGATCAAAAGAAAGTTCTGGAGTTAGTTGGTTGATTTTCTGCCTCAGACTGTTGGATAAAGGTGAATTGTAATCAGAATATCGTCCTGTGGCAGCATTGAAATCATTAACATCCCTAGAGTCTCTTGAAATTTTTGAATTATAAGTGACTTCAAAACTTACGGTTGCAGAATCTGAAACAGGTTCAGTATATCCGGCACTGAAATTATAGGTATTGTTCTGGTTTTTTGTTTTTGACAGCTGGTTTCTGTTGTCATTCTGTTCACTACCCTGGTAAAATAAAGTTTCCGATCTGTTCAGGTTATCTCTGTTGGATTCAGAAAGTGTACTGTTCATTTTAGCATTCAGCGAACGTCTTTCCTTTCTGAATTGTTTTGAAAAATAGAGGTAGGGATTAAATGAATTGCTTTCGGATTCACTGCCCGTATAGGACGTATTTCCGTTGAGCAGTTTATTATCCCTTAGCGTAGATGATTTTGAATTGCTAATACTGGTGCTGTGGCTATTGTTAAATCGAGGTGAAATGTAAATCGTACTTAAAGAATCCAGTACAATTTTTGCGGATGCATCTGCACTGTACTGCTGGGTTTCACTTTCACCCTTACTTTCAGAATGCGTAGTGAGTGTATATTCCGGAAGGAGAGTGGTTCTTGAAGATTTGGATGCTGTTTCCGTGTCAGAATTGGAATGGCTTAAACTGAAGTTGTCCAGATCGGCATTCTTTCCGAATTTATCATTGTAATTGATTCCGATGGTCGTAGATTTTTGAATTCCTTTTCTTCCTCTGCCTGTTGAGGAAGTTCCACCCTGCATTCCCGACGAATTTCTGCCTGCCCCCATATTATCGAACACATCATCATTGGAAAAGCCCTGAGAATTGATATTGTTCGATGAAGCGATAAGACTTATTTTGGTGTCATTTTTAAAATAACTCAGCAGCCCGCTGCCTTCATAACGTTTGTCTGAACCGTAGCCCAGTGTAAGTCTGGACATGAGTCCCTTGTTCTTTTTTTCGTCAATATTAAAATTGATGGTGGTCGTATTGGATTTAGGTTTCTTACCGCTTAATTCTTCCTCTTTCGTCTTGGTAGTCGTAAACTGAATATTTTTAATGATATCGGCCGGAAGATTCTGAAGAGCAATTTTACCGTCCTTATCAAAAAACGGCTTTCCGTTGATCATGATCTGATCGACTTCTTTTCCGTTCACCGTAATCTTTTTGTCGTTGTCGATCTCCACACCCGGGATTTTTTTCAATAATTCTTCAATTTTACTGTCCGGACGGACTTTGATGGATGAAGCGCTGAACTCTATGGTATCTTTCCTGATCTTCACAGGGGACACTGTAATTTTGATCTCCTCAATATTTTTTACATTATTTTTTTCCAGTTCGATATCCCCCAAATTAAGGGACTGACTGATTTTTTCCAGCTTTTTAGAATACGGCGAAAGCTTTTCAGCATTGATTTTTAAAATAGAAGGCTCATTCAGGTCATCTGTTTTCAGAGAAAATTTGCCCTCCTTATTCGTAGCGGTATAATTGATGATGGAGGAATCTTTTTCTTTAAGGAGGTAAATGGTGGCGTTTTCCACCGGCTTTTGATCAAAATCAGACACTTTCCCGTTGATCTGTAAATTTTGTGCATACAGGACCATACCATTGAATGCCAGTAACAGCAGCCATAAGATTTTCTTCATTCAGTGCTTTCTTTAAAGGCGTAAAAATATAAAAAAAACATCCCCGATCGGGGATGTCTGTATTGATTTTTTCAAAAGTTTTATATTTCGAAAAATTATGCTTTCAAATATCTTGAATAAGCATAGCCTTCCTGACCATCATCAGTCTTTACTTTCCACCAGTCATCAGAAGTCTGCTCAATCAAAGTTACCGATGTACCTTTAGCCGCTTTTCCTACTACAGCAGCTTCAGTAGAAGGCTCCTGTCTGATGTTAAGATTAGAATCTTCCGTAGCTACTGTTAAAGCAGCACCTGAAGCTAATCCTGAAACCTGTACGTCAATATTGATATCGGAAGCTGAATAAGTAGAGTCAATAGTTCCTAAAGCATTCCATACTGCATCTTTTGCAGCTGTATTGGAAGCACTTCCTGAAACATAAAGAATACCATCCTGCTCCTGAACCTGAAGGTTAGAAATTCCTGCAGACTGTGCTGCTGAAACTACGCTTGAATATTTATCTTGTAATGTACTCATCTCTAAAATTATTTTACGACTAGGTTATTGTTATACTTTCCGATTTTCAAAGCATCTACAGATTCTTTGATTTTTCTTGCCTGAAGGCTTGAAACATTTCCTGTAAGCGTAAGCTGTCCGTTCACAACTTCTACTTTTACAGAAGGGAAATCTTTAACAGCATCCTGAACTTTTTTCTGAACTGCAGGATCTACAGCAGATGTCGTTTCAACAGGTGCTGGTGCAGCAGGAGCTACAGTAGACATGTCCATTACTTCCTTTACTCCGCTGATCGCTTTTAATTGTGTGATCATAGCATCCTTAGACTGCTGGTCAGCGAAAGTTCCGCTTAAATGAGCCACTCCTTCTTTTACTTCTACAGAAGCATTGGGATTAGAAGTTACGATGGTTGTAGCCTGAGTCTGAAGATCGGCATCAGAAACTTTCTTTTTACAAGAAACTGCTCCGAAAGATACAGCTACAGCTAAGGCAGCCATTGCGATAGTTTTTTTCATATTGTATATTTATTAATGTTGTTAATACAATCAAATGTAATAATAAAATTTGTATCAAAAGAATAAAAAATCAATAAATGTTTCTTAATTTTTTTGCAATATTTTATAAATCAGGGATTTAATTTTAATGGATCATAAACTTAATCTCAACTTCACCGGATTCGGACAAAATCTTGTACCAATTGAAAAACTGCTATATTTGTGGGAATTGAACAATATATATGAAAGGACAAAATAAACTTTTTGTAGCCATTATCGTTGCGCTTATCCTGGGAGTAGTCATTGGAGGTGTTGTACACACACAATATCCTGAAAGTGCGGAACCTTTTTCCAAGAATATCAAACTGCTGGGAACTGTTTTTATCAGACTCGTACAAATGATCATCGCACCGCTGGTGTTTACCACGCTTGTGGTAGGAATTGCCAAAATGAGTGATATCAAAATGATCGGAAGGGTAGGGACAAAAGCCATGTTGTGGTTTATCTCTGCTTCACTGGTTTCCCTGTTTATCGGGCTGATACTTGTAAACTGGCTTGAGCCTGGTCATGTGACCAAACTTCCCATCCAGGATGCTGCTGCTGCAGAAGATCTTCTGAAAAGCAGTAAAGGTTTTTCTCTGGAAGACTTTGTAAAACACATGATCCCTAAAAGTTTATTTGAAGCTTTTGCCACCAATGAAGTACTTCAGATCGTGGTTTTTTCCATTATGTTTGGGGTAGCGCTTGCCAATTTGGGTGAAGAATACTCAAAACCGGTGGTTAAACTTTTTGATATTATTGCCCATGCTATTCTTAAAATGGTAGCCTACATTATGTGGTTTGCGCCCCTTGGAGTTTTGGGAGCAATTGCCGCAGTAGTAGCGATGAACGGATTCCAGATATTTATCGTTTATGCGGTCTATCTGCGGGACTTTTTCTTCGCATTAGCCGTTCTTTGGCTGGTTCTTCTGTTGGTAGGTTACCTGATCCTTGGAAACCGCCTTTTCGAACTGCTTAAAAGAATCAAGGCACCCTTGCTGATCGCTTTCTCTACAACGAGTTCAGAAGCTGTTTTCCCTAAATTGGTCGAAGAGCTTGAAAAATTCGGATGCAATAACAGGGTTGTATCTTTCATTCTGCCATTAGGTTATTCTTTTAATCTTGACGGAAGTATGATGTATATGACGTTTGCCTCCATCTTTATTGCTCAGATCTATGGTATTGAAATGTCATTGGGTCAGCAGATTACGATGCTTTTAGTACTGATGCTTACCTCCAAAGGTATTGCCGGAGTTCCAAGAGCCTCACTGGTTATCATCGTAGCGACCTGCTCGATGTTTGGTATTCCACCGGAAGGGATCGCTTTGATCCTGCCAATCGATCACTTCTGTGATATGGGAAGAAGTATGACCAATGTATTAGGAAATGCCCTGGCCACTTCTGCTGTCTCCAAATGGGAAGGACAGCTTGAAAATACACCTCAGGAAGTTTAAAACGCACATGACAAAACAATATTTAGAGAACCATAAACAATATTTCCTTGAAAAAGGTCTTACCGTAATCAATTCAATCTTTTCTGATGATGAGATTGAAAAGATAACAAAGAGTATCGCAAAGGCCGATGCCTCAAAAGAAAATTTCAGAAAGTCTGCTGACGTTTTTGCCATAAGACAGTTCCTGAAAGAAATTCCGGAAATTAAAGATCTGGTATTTAATGATACCATTAAAACCATTGTCAGAAAACTCTTCGGAGACAAATATTTTGCTGTAAAAAGTATTTATTTTGACAAACCCGAAACGTCCAACTGGTATGTGGCCTATCATCAGGATCTCACAATTTCAGTAGATAAAAAAATGGAAATAGCGGGTTTCGGACCCTGGACGGCAAAGCAAAATCAGTTTGCTGTTCAGCCGCCACTACCATTTCTTGAAAATATCTGTACCATCAGGATCCATCTGGATGATACGGATGAGTATAACGGAGCACTGAAAGTCATTCCGGGATCTCACACCAAAGGAATCTACAGACCGGAAACCATGGACTGGAAAACGGAAATCGAAAAATTCTGCGATGTACAGAAGGGGGGTATCATGATCATGAAGCCCCTTACCCTGCACGGTTCCAACAGAACGACTGATGGCAGGAGAAGAAGAGTGATTCATATAGAATTTTCTGATATGGAGCTGCCTGAAGAATTGCAGTGGTCCGAGAGAATGAATTAAAAAACAAAATTCCCCTTTGAACTTTTCAAAGGGGAATTTTTATACTATTGAGTTTGATCATTTATTTCACAGAAATCTCATCAATAAAAATATAAGCCTCACCGCCAGCTCCCTGATGCCATTCGGGAAGTTTTCCGAAATAGTACGCTTTTACCTTAATGTAGCGGGCTTCCGTCGGGAGGATCTCTGCTCCGAAATCTTTGATCTGTACTTTTTCATCTTTTGGATCGATGGTATGGTCTGTAGTTTTCAGAAGAACAAAGTCTTTCCCGTTCATGGAAGCATAATATTCCACTTTCTTAGGCATCAGAATCCATGCTCTGCTGTCCTGAAGGTAAGTAGAGGATAATTGGGTGATTTGCTGAGGCGATTTTAAATCAATCACGGCTTCAAAATCCTGTCCCTGATAGCCGTGCCATTCACCTTTTCTCCAGTTTACATCACCGTTGATCCCGTCGATCAGGGCCAGTTTTCCATTAGCCGTATACTGCGGCGTTGCTTTTGAGTGGATGTCGATATCCCAATAATTAGGCCTTCTGTTAAAATTGGCTACGGTCACTGAACTCTTTTCACCATTTCTTTCCGAATACGCGAGAACCTGAGTGGTTTTACTAATGGTGAAAGGACCTTTGTATGCCGTAAACGTTTTTCTAACATTCGCATCATCTGAATTAAGGGTCATATAATAAACTTTATCACCAGAATTCAGTGGAGTGATCTGTACTTTTGAAGAGAAATCGAAAATCCTGTCGGAAGCGATAACGGGTGATGCGGTGAGTAGGGTGTATTTGAAATCCTTTGTTGGTTTGCTGTTTTCAAAACCTAGTTTTTGAAGCTCAGATTTACTGGTATTCTTGGTGATCACTTTTGTGGTGCCATCTTCCAGATGAATTTTAACCTCATCAAAATAAGGTGTCGTGGTCTGCCATTCAGGTAGCCCCGGAGTAACCGCATAGATTCCCAGTGAACTTAGGATATACCAGGCACTCATCTGGCCGCAGTCTTCATTTCCTATAAGCCCGTCCGGAGTATTTTTATAGAAATGATCAAGGATATATTTGATCTTGGCATCGGTCTTTTCCGGCTTGCCTACATAGTTATATAAGTAAGCAATGTGATGGCTCGGCTCATTCCCCTGAGCATACTGGCCCATCAATCCTGTAATATCTACCTGTTCTCTGCCTGTGGTTTTATCCGGTGCTGCAAAAATAGCATCAATGAACTGTTCAAATTTTTCCTTTCCGCCATGTGCTGCGATCAATCCTGGAATGTCCTGCTGAACGGAGTAGGAATAATGCCATGAATTTCCTTCCGTATAATTATTGTTTACCTCCCTTGCATCAAAAGGCTCATACCAGTTTCCATTCTTTCTGGGCTGCATAAAGCCGCTGTTTGGATTGTATAGGTTTTTCCAGTTCTGAGAACGTTTCATGAAGTACTGATGATCTTCTTTTTTGCCTAAAATCTTAGCCATTTGTGCAATACACCAGTCGTCGTAGGCATATTCCACCGTTTTGGAAACGCTTTCATGTTCATCATCGATGCTGATATAATGGTTCTGCTTGTAAGCATTTAACCCAAAAATATCCAGCATGGCAGAATTTTTAGAGGCCTGGAATGCTTTTTCATAATCAAAACCTTTAATTCCTTTAGCCATTGCATCTGCAATCACAGAAACAGAATGATAACCGATCATGCATTCCGTTTCATTGGAAGCCAGCTCCCAGACCGGAAGTTTTCCACCCTGTTCATACTGTTTGATAAAAGTATTGATGAAATCGGCTGTTTTCTTTCTGTCGATCAGGGTCATCAGCGGATGGGCAGCTCTGAATGTATCCCAAAGTGAAAAGACGGAGTAATAATCAAACCCTGTGGTGGTGTATAGTTTGTTGTCGCGACCTCTGTATTTTCCATCCACATCCATGTTGATGTTCGGTTGGGTAAAAACATGATAAAGGGCTGTATAAAAGACAGAAAGTTTATCCTTATCGTCAGACTTAACTTCAATTTTTGAAAGCTCTTTGTTCCATTCTGATTCTGCCTGCTTTTTTACCGTTTCAAAATCATTGGATTGTCCTTCGGCGAGCATGTTTTTTTCTGTTCCTTCATAGCCTGTTGGGGAAATGGCAACTTTTACGCTGATTTTTTCTCCTTTTTTAACATCGGAAGAAAGGGCAAGAGCTAGTTTTGTTCCTGTGAAAAACCGGTCTTCCTGCTTGCCATTAACCTCTTTTTTTGAGATCTTCATTGGTTTTGAAAATTCAATTCTGGCGTAAATATATTGATTGGTAGCCCACGCCTCACTTCTCCTGAAAACTTCAATCGTTTTATCATCAATGATCTTTACTTCGCCTTCCAGCAGTTTATCCCTGTGGTTTAGGTCAAGAATGATATTGGCCTTCCCTGAGTTATTGAATGTATATTCATGGTAACCGACTCTTTTCGTCGTCGTCAGGCGAACATCAATATTGTTTTTGTCTAATTTCACAGCATAAAATCCGGCCAATGCTTTTTCATTTTTATGCGAAAATTTTGAAGAATAGTCTTTGCTGTTTAAGCTTGCATTTCCCATCGTAGGCATCAGCATGATATCCCCGTAATCGGAAACTCCGGTTCCGTTCAGGTGGGTATGCGAAAAACCATAGATCACCGCATCTGAATAATGATAGCCACTACATCCATCCCAGCTTCCGTCTATCCTGGTATCGGGTGAAAGCTGTACCATTCCGAAAGGAACAATGGCTCCGGGAAAGGTGTGGCCGTGGCCCCCGGTTCCTATAAAAGGGTTTACATATTGAGCGTAATTCTGGGAATATATGATCTGAGCAATGAATAAGGAGAAAACTGCCAATTTTTTTTTCATATCATCAATTTATGTCAACGAATATATTGAAAAAACGGCAGAACAGAATGTAATAATGATATGACAATGGTTGTGTTTGAATAGGTTTTGGCTAAAGCCAGGTGAATGGCGGTATATTTGCTAAACGGGCTAAAGCCCGTTGCTATTGAATTGAAAGACGATCTTAAACTTCTCCCTCGAAAAGGTCATCCAGATAATACTGTTGATGAATTTCCGAACGGTCTGTTCCCAGGAATTTTTTCCATGATTGGGATTCGTGGTATACAATTCCCATTTCCCAAACACAATACGTAGGAAGATGAATTGTATTTCTGTCCCAGACTTCAAATGTTCCGGAACCGTCATAATAAACACTTTCCCAAAGCTCATTTTCACTTCTCCAGGTACAGACCAGCAAGAGATAGTTTTTGCCACATCTGTGCAGTATGACAAATCCCAGATCTTCTTTATTCTGAAAATTTTCGACAGCATTTTCAATACAGATTTTAGCATTACTGATATCCAGAGGTGAGATGTCAGCCAGATTTTCTGCGAGGTCATACCATTTGAATCTGGTTGTTCCCAGCGCGAAAATACCTTTCGGAGATGTATATTTAGAGGGGTAGATAGTAGAATTCATAGGTAATATGTTTAATGATGAAAATGTGTTTTAAAGATGAGCATAAGAATATAGAGAAAGTTTGTTTTGTCATGTTATTTATCACATTGGGTTATAGATTTTATTGATTCTAAATTATCAAAAAAATCCGTAAATTTGTGAACAATTTATATTTAGTATGTTGACGAAAGAAAAGGTTCAAGATTTCCTTAAAGAGATAGAGGTAGATGATTTGGTGAATAACTTTCAGATCATGGGTAATGATGTTTATATTGACATGACTGCCCATTCTCCTGCGATGCACGAAAAGAAAAAGCTGGAAGCAGCGATGAAGCAGGCTTTTGCAAGTGAGTTTGGAGAAGATATTCATCTGAAGCTTAAAATAGTTTCTCCGGAACCCAGTGAGATTCAGCTAAGCCAGATCAAAGGTAAACAGATCGCGGGAATTCAAAATATTATTGCTATTGCTTCCGGAAAAGGAGGCGTAGGAAAATCTACGGTTGCTGCAAATATGGCAGTTACCTTAGCAAAAATGGGTTTCAAAGTAGGATTACTGGATGCCGATATTTACGGACCATCAGTTCCTACGATGTTCGATACTGAAGGTGAAAAACCCATCTCTGTAGAAGTCAACGGAAAGAGCATGATGAAACCTGTTGAAAATTACGGGGTAAAAATGCTTTCTATAGGATATTTCTCAGGTGCCAATCAGGCAGTGGTGTGGAGAGGCCCAATGGCTTCAAAAGCGCTGAACCAGATGATCAGAGATGCAGCCTGGGGAGAACTTGACTTTTTATTGATCGATCTTCCTCCGGGAACAGGAGATATTCACTTGTCTATCATTCAGGAAGTGCCTGTAACGGGTGCGGTGATCGTAAGTACCCCTCAGCACGTGGCATTAGCAGACGTAAGAAAAGGGATTGCGATGTTCCAGATGGAAAGTATTAATATTCCGGTTCTTGGATTAATCGAAAATATGGCGTATTTTACACCGGAAGAATTACCGGACAATAAGTACTACATCTTTGGACAGCAGGGCGCTCAGTATCTTGCTGAAGATCTGGGAATTCCGGTATTGGGAGAGATCCCGTTGATTCAAAGTATCAGAGAAGCTGGAGACGTAGGAAGACCTGCAGCCCTTCAGGAAGGTTCTAAAATTGCAGAAATCTACACCGAAACCGCAAGAAAAATGGTAGAAAGTCTTTTGGAAAGAAATAAAAATCTTCCCCCTACAGAAGCGGTAAAGATTTCCACCATGGCAGGATGCTCGCCGAAAGCTAAAAAATAATGATTTTCAATTAAGTTTGAAAAAAAACCGAATTGAATTAAAGAAATATGGAAACAAATATAAAACACGAAGATACAGTAACAAGAGTAATGGAAGCTCTGGAAAGCATCAGACCGTTCCTGAATAAGGATGGAGGGGATATCGAGCTTATTGACGTGAAGGATAACCAGGTTTTTGTAAAACTTTTGGGTAACTGTTCCGGATGTTCGCTGAATTTTTCAACCCTGAAACTGGGCGTTGAAAATACCATCAAGCAACACGCTCCGGAGATTCAAAAAGTAATCAATGTAGAGTAAAAAATTACACGAAATATTTTTTAAAGACAGGTTTTTTCAGCCTGTCTTTTTTTTGTTCTGATTTCATTTAGAGTATAGGTGTAAAATCTCCTACGGATCACCTAAATTTTTTTACCTTTTTCAGGTTGTATAATTTGTACAAAATGAATGATATTAAAAGTATAAAAACATTTTATAAAAAGATGAGATGACTGTAGACGATCACTTCTTTGCTAAAAACTTTTAAACAAAAGGCACAAGGATTTCCCCTTAAAATAGATTTATTCAGAATTCCCTGCGCTTTTGTGTTGACTCAAAACTAATGGATGATAAACTTTAATGTCCTTTTATAACAGCATTAGTTTTTGATCAGTTTCCGGGTCACTATTTTTCCATGATCAAATTCAGCCTTTAAAAGATAAACACCTTTAGATAGATCTGAAATATTGGAATGATTTTCAGTTATTATTTTTAACAATTTTCCATCTGTAGAATAGAGTTCAATTTTTCTTACTTTCTCTTTTGAGGAATACACCAAATGGGATTGAGCAGGATTCTCAAATGAAATGGAATTTTCAGGCTGGATTCCATTCGCTGATAAAGTAGATGCTGATACATTGTATTTTGTCACTACATAATACCACTTATTGGTTGAAAGATCCTTTTGGTCACCTCCTACGTAAATGACATTGTCTTTTGCTAAAACAGAAGTATAATTTCCTTGTGCTAAAGATGTCTCCTTGTAAGAATTTTGGGAATTAAGAGGAACAAGATTGCCTGAATGATCATAGCTTACAATGAATGGAATCTCTGCAGATGTTGTTCCTACAAAGTATATTTTATTTCCTGAAAAGTCAAAATTGCTGTAGAAATCAAGACTATTATTGTCATCAGTCAATAAAACGGTACTGGATAAGTTTCCATTGGAACTGATATTGTAGAAAGTGTTACCATCTAAATCTAAAGTATAGATACTGTTATCTGTAGCCTGTTTTGAAAAGTAGCTTCCTGAGTCAGGGTACGTAAAGGTTCCATTGGTTCCAAATGTACTGACCGGAGTTAAGGTGGAAGTTATTTTATCAATCTTATGATCGTAAAAGGCGAGTATATTGGAATTTGATAGTTGGATATTCCCACTGTTAACCTGACTGATGCTTCCATTATTTCCGTAAGAAGTATCAATGCTTCCATTCGGAGTTAATTTAATGAATTGGCTTCCGGTTGCTAAAATAATAGAAAGATCAGAAAGAACAACCGCATTGTTAGATCTGAAACCATTTGGTCCGTTATAAGAAGTTTTAAACTCCCCATTATTTCCAAAGCTGTTATCCAAAATACCATTTAGGTCATATCTCAGAATACTTGTTTCAGAAGAAGCACTACCGGATGTTCTTTGGAAGGTCACAAGAATTTTCCCATTTCCCTGAGGTAGGACAATAAAATCACCTATGTAGTCGGGAAGTGTGAGTATTCCGCCATTTCCAAAATTTGTGTTTAAAGCCCCGTCAAGATTTAATTTATAAATTTTATTGGGATTGACATTCCCGGATGTCATAATGTCCTTTCCGTACGCAAGGATTTTATTATCAGAACTTAGGGTAATTTGCAGGTCATCTGCTTCTCCATTTAATGGAAGTGAGACAATTCCTCCACTTCCAAAATTGGGGTCTAAATTGATTGTCTGAGCATTGATGTTGCTATAAAAAGAAGCTACCATTGCTACACTTGTAAAAAGTTTATTCATAGTTATCTTAAAGCAGCGAAGATATTAAAAACCAATCCTGTTTGAAACATGATATATTGACTGATAGCTTTAAATAGTGACGTTTTATTATCCCATCAGGCCTTCTCGTTTTTTATTATTTTCAATTTAAAAGATCAGTTTTTTTTAAGTATATTTGTTAAAAACGCATCTTATGTTTGAATTTCTTCAAAATTTAGAACCCCTTCAGCAAGGCTTCTGGTATACAGCCATAGCTGCCAGCTTTATCTTTTTAATTCAAACAGTTCTTACTTTTGTCGGAGGCAGTCATGGAGACGTAATGCATTCTGATTTTAGCGGAGACAGTCATGCTGACAGCCCTTTTCAGTTATTTTCTTTCAGAAACCTTATCAATTTCCTTTTAGGATTTGGATGGAGTGGTGTTGCATTTTATCATTCCATAGGAAACAAATCGCTGCTGGTATTTGTTGCCGTCATTGTTGGGGCAGGATTTATATTTTTATTCTTTATTTTGATCCTTCAGATCATGAAACTTACGGAAGATAATACCTTTAAGATGGAAAATCTCATTGGCAGGGCAGGCGAAGTTTATCTTACCATTCCTCCGGATATGAGTGGTAAAGGAAAGATTACCATTTCTGTCAATGGCACCAGCCACGAACTTCCGGCTATGACAGAAGAAAAAGAAAAAATCCCGTCCGGCGATTCTGTGAGGGTTACTTACATTTATGACAAGATCCTTGTCGTTTCAAAAATTTAATTCATTATCAACCATTTTATAAAAACTATTTATGGCAATACCAGGAAGTCTTATTTTAACATTAGTTATTGTACTTGTACTATTCGTCACGTTTTTGGCCCTTATATCAAGGTACAAAAGATGTCCTTCGGATAAAATTTTAGTGATTTACGGTAAAACAGGAGGCAGCTCTGCAAAATGTATCCACGGAGGTGGTGCTTTCGTATGGCCTGTTATTCAGGATTTTGCTTATCTTGATTTGAAACCGATCTCCATTGAGGCTAATCTTACCAATGCTTTATCCAGACAGAACATCCGGGTAGATGTACCATGCCGGTTCACCATTGCCATCTCTACAGAACCTGATTCTATGGGAAATGCTGCAGAAAGATTACTAGGTCTGGCTCAGGAGCAGATTCAGGAACTTTCTAAAGACATCCTTTTCGGTCAGCTCCGTTTGGTTATTGCAACAATGACCATTGAAGAGATCAATTCAGACAGGGATAAATTTTTAGACAATATTTCTAAAAACGTCGATACGGAATTAAAGAAAATCGGTTTAAAGCTGATCAACGTGAACGTTACGGATATCAGAGATGAATCCGGATATATTGAAGCTTTGGGTAAAGAAGCCGCTGCAAAAGCGATTAACGAAGCCATCATCAGTGTTGCGGAACAGACTAAAATCGGGGAAACGGGTAAAGCAATTGCCGACAGGGAAAAAGACACTCAGATTGCTGAAACCCAAAGAGACAGAGATGTGAAAATTGCCATCACGCAAAAAGATAAAGAAATCAGTATTGCTTCGGCCATAAAAGATGAGTCTATCGGTAAAGCAGAAGCCGCAAAGGAATCAAGAATTGCCACCTCACTAGCCAACTCTATTGCGGTAAAAGGGGAAAATGAAGCCAAGATCACTATCGCGAACTCTGATGCTGAAAGAAGAGAAAAAGAAGCGGAAGCCTTAAGAATTGCTACCGCTGCGGAAAAAGTACAGGCAGCAAGATCTTTGGAAGAATCTTACCTTGCAGAACAGAAAGCGGAAGTTGCCAGAGGAGAAAGAGAACGTTCTACGCAACAGGCCAATATTGTAGTACATGCAGAAATTGCTAAACAGAAAGCCATCATTGACGCAGAGGCAGAAGCTGAGAAAATAAGATTGCAGGCGAAAGGAGAGGCTGATGCTATTTTCGCTAAAATGGAAGCTGAAGCAAAAGGGCTTTATGAAATCCTGACCAAACAGGCTCAGGGGTATGACAAAATCGTACAGGCTGCAGGTGGAGATACCAACAGTGCTTTCCAGTTGCTTTTAATTGAAAAACTTCCTGAATTGGTTAAAACGCAGGTAGAAGCTGTTAAAAATATTAAAATCGATAAAATCACGGTTTGGGACAGTGGAAACGGACAGGATGGAAATGGTTCTACCGCCAATTTTGTTTCGGGAATGATGAAATCTGTACCTCCATTGAACGACCTGTTTAATATGGCCGGACTTAATTTACCGGAGTATTTAAAAGGAAAGCCGGATGAGGCTAAACAGGAGATTGTAATCGTTCCAGAGAAGAAAGAGAAAAAGAATTTTGATGATATGAATCCGGAAACTGAAGTTCCGAAAGCATAATATTGAAGTATAGAGATAAGTTCCGGGCAGAAAGCGAAGCTTTCCGCCCGGAACTTTTTATTTTAAAACAACCTGTACACGGTAATCTTCAAAAATTTCAAGTATTTCATCAAACTTAGTTTTAAATAATTTTTTACTTCTTTGATTTGGATGACACCATACCTGTCCATATAAAGTGATATTATTTTTTTTGGACTTTAATATTCTGATATTACTAATAAAAGTTCTGGCTACAATAGATTTTGTATCATCAAGCATACAAATGAAACCATTGTTTTCATAGATTTTTGCAGCATTTTCTATTGCTGATAAAAGATTGTGAGCGTCGTCAACATTAATTAATCGTATGGTACGGTAAATAATGCCCGCTGGGCTTTCAATATTTCTTACATCATCCATAAGTGCAATGATTTCCGGCTCTGTTTCACTATCAAAGGTAAATCCAAACATTTTTTTTAAATTATTTCAAGACATAGTACGGCCTTAAATCTACTGAATTTGCAGATCAAAAAAAAGCCCCGGAAAATCCGGGACCCTATCAACTGAATTATATTTATAGGCTATTTTACAATAACCCTTTTAATGGGTCCTTCTGAAGGTTTCAAAAGATAAACGCCTGCAGATAGTTTTGAAGTATCGATGGTTAATGTGTTTTTCTCTTTTCCAAGCATTTTTCCTGACATATCGTACAGTTCATAATCCTGAGCCCTGTTGAAATACAGTATATTTCCTTTCGTTATCGGATTGGGGAATACATTAAATGGAGCTTTCTCCGTTTTTATTTCTCCCGTTGCTAAGGTAGCAGGGAAAGCAACCTGATACATGGATAATGTTCCGCTGATCTCGTTCGCAATAATGACATAACCCTTTCCGGTGGTGGTGTTTCCCAGAGCGATGTACGTGATGCCTTCAGGGCCATTATCACCACCGTAAGCTGACGTAGATCGGGAATGCTTATAATCTGTAAACGTAGGATTGTTAGGATCGGTGATATTATAAACCATCACTCCGCCGGTTCTCTCTAAGGTAATAAAAGCGTACGTCTGGCCGTTGATCGTTCCCAGAGCAACTCCTTCCGGTTCAGGACCTTTAGCACGGCTTCGGTTTTTGGCACCGTTGCCTTCATTGTCGGCATTAAAGATCAGGGGATGATAGGTTGCGATGTATCTTTCAAATCGGTCGCCACTGTCATACACCAATTGCTTTGTGTCTGCATTAAAAATCGAGAATGAACGGGCGCCTAAAGCTGAAATTTCTTCAAAATCTGAATCTGCATCCGTATTTCCGGTCGCACTGGAAACCCTGAATCTGCCTAGATTATGAGATGCCTTTAAGACAGACGCCTGAGGAAAAAGAACAGGATCTAAAGTATAAGCATTGGCTCCAACAGTAGTTCTTTCACTGAAACCGGAAAGATCTTTTTCATCACCTTCATTGGCTGTTACAATATAATGGGTATTTCCAACTTTAAAATTTTGAACAGCATCCGGCGTGTAATACGTTTTCACTGGCCAGTTGGCAATTAAGATTTCTCCATTATTATCAGAAGCGTCAAAACCATTTCCAGGCAGGCTCATATCTTTTTTTCCTAATCCCCAGATGCCTGAAATCGTTTTCGCTGCTAAATTAACTTCAGCGATCGCATTGTTTTCCTGAAGCGTTACCCATGCTTTCTGGCTGTCTGCGCTTACCGTAACATATTCAGGTTCCAGGTCCTGAGAAAGCGTATTATTGGTTCTCACTTTGCGTAGTCCTGTTGCTGTTAAAGCAGCGGTTTGAGAATCGAAACTATTGAAATTCAGAGTCGTGACGTTGGCTTGGGTAATATTTCCAATACCACCTGAAATATCAATAATACTGATTGTTCCTTCAGGGTCTACCGTGTAGGCATCGTTCGGCTCACCTTCATTAGCCGTGATCACTTTTGTTCCGTCCGGAGTGAAAGCCACCATATCTGGAAGAGCACCCACAGTTACCTGTTTCAGAAAGTTTCCGTTAATATCAAAGAAAACGACAGAACCATTTTGTTGTGGATCTGCATTCGGAGAAGCCGTAGCAATGATACCATTTTTAACCGCGATGCTTGTGATTCCACCATATGGAGCCATATTGACGGTTTTTACCACCGATAGAGCAGTTGGAGTGCTGAAGTCAATAATATCAAAAACATCTGTAATCGAACTGATGGTGAACAGTTTCTGTGAAGCAGGATCATGAACTACAATCTCGGTAGAACTGTTATTATTTCCGGAAGGATCAAAGCTGCCGATATAGTTCAGCTGGATTTGTCCGGAAGGAACCGGTGCAGGCTGATCATTATCCACAATATAAACTGTCGCCGAATTATCTCCTGAAATGGTTGTTCCCGTTGGGTTTTCTAAACTTACCACGAAATATTCTGCCTGCTGTTCTTCAAGGGTATCATCAATGATTGGGATATTAACGGTATAGCTGGTTGTGGAAGGTGTAATATTAATTGTTTGATTGGATAATGTAAAGTCACCGCTGTTGGCAGTACTGAAAGGAGCAGGTTTTACCACTAGATTGACCGTGGCCGCAGAAGGATTGGAAACATTGATCTTGAATGCCAGAGTTCCTGCATTTTCATTCGCCTTAATAAAATTCTTATCCAGAGAAACTGTTGTTCCGGCCGTTGTAAAGGTGCTGGATGTTGTGGTTGTAATCCCATTATCACTTAAATCTTCAACGGTATTGGTTTTAAGAGCCAGATAATAAGTTTGCCCTGGGCTAAGGGATGATACCGGAATGACTGTAATCTTATTATTGTTAAAAGTTGTCGTGAAGGGAACTGGAGTACCTGAAGCATTTCCGATACGGAAATCTACAAGATTTTGTGCATTAGAATCGTTGATCGCGGAATTGTCTGTAAGTCTTACATTTTCATTAAAAGAGATGGTTGGATTTACAGATGTTGAAGCATTATTTGTGTTGTGTGAAGGAAGATATGAAGTTGTAGGAGCGGTCGTATCTGGTCCTCCCGCAGGAGTAGCATCTACCGTGAAATTATCAAAACGGTTATTGCCTCCACTTCCGCCTCCCGTAGCAGAAAATTCTACTTTTAATTTGAAATTCGGATTATTGGAAACTCCGGAAACCGCAGAAAAATCAAAAGTAATCAGTTGAGGACTGGCATCCTGCGGACTGACGGTTTGATACGGAACAAAGGTCGTTCCGTCGGTTGAATAAGACCAGGTCTGGGTTCCTGCGCCCTGTCCCGATCTTCTGGTTGTAAATTTTACAACAGCATTTTGATACCCTGTGGTAGGAAGATTAAACTGTAATGCTCCGCCAATAGGATTATTGAATCTTAAATGAGTTCCCGAAGGATCACCGTTTCTCGTATTTAAATTGGCATCACTAAAATTTTGTCCGGTACCGCCTGCAAAATCTATTTCACTGGTACCTCCAGGTACCGGAGCAAGAGATCCGCTGACTAAAGTGGAAGAAGGAGTTGTAATGGATGCTGAAGATGCATTGTTATTAAAATTCCAGTAATGGATAAGGCTCTGTCCGAAAAGTCCGCCCTGAAGGAAAAATGCGGCAATGACAGATCCTTTTAAAAAATAGTTGTTGATCATTTTTACTTACAATTAGATGTATGCAAAAATGAACTTTATACTTCGCAAGTATTTTAATGGAATTTTAATAAATGTTTAATAAAAAGGGAACAAATATTACAAAGAGATGAAAATAGAAAACATTAAATGGGAAAATATAAAAAATGAATCAGCAAAACAGCAAATGAGCTTATTTGAATTTTCAGAGGATAGTCTTTTATTTATTTTGCATGATTTCCTGACAAAATTGATGCTTTATTGACGGAGGATTTTCCGTCCAGGGGATTTTTCTGCATATAGAAAAATCCTGAAATTGCAGTCAGAACCAATAGTACAAAAATCACCAGAACAATTCTTTTTACCATTTCTCTCATATAGTTAAGTTTTTGATGTCCCTAATTTCCAAAGCAGACGTAGGATAGCCTTTATATACAGCATTAATCATAGCTCTGCCCACTTCGTGTAAAGTTAATGATTTTGAAGGAAAAAAAACAGGAAAAAACCAAATAAATGGTTTGAAGAACCATTTTACATGGGTCTGACCATCAACAGGTTTCATGAATCCGGGACGGAAATTGAAGGCATTTCTAAAACCCAGTTTCTTCAGAGCATTTTCAGTTCTGCCCTTTACTCTGGCCCACATCAGCTTTCCGCTTTCCGTACTGTCGGTATGAGCGCCTGAAACATAGTTGAATACCATATCCGGATTTTCATTCAGAACGGCCTGAGCAAAATGAAGGGTAGTGTCATAGGTAATCTTTGTATAATCTTCCTCATTCATTCCTACACTGCTGATCCCGGCACAGAAAAAGCACGCATCATAGCCTTTCAGATGTTCATCATGAAGATCGATGGCCAGGAAATCCGGAACTAAATATTCTTTGAGTTTGGCATGTGTTTTTCCCGAAGGTTTTCTGCTTATGCTTAATATTTCAGAAACGGCAGGATTTTCAAGGCATTCCATTAAAACCCCTTCACCTACCATACCGGTTGCTCCTGTAAGAATTATTTTGATCGGATTCATTTTTTTCTCTTGATAGTATGTATGACGTATTAACTTTTAGTATTACTTTAAATTTACATTAAAAAATCTACATTTTTGAAAATAATATGAATCTATTGAAGTTTTAGAGATGGAGAGGATGGATCTGTAACCTATTGTATTGTTTTACATATTCAAATCCTTCTTACTTTTTAAAATATAAGTTGGAAGGCTTTGTTTTGCTAGCAATGGCAGTGTATACAAAGCAAAAACCAGCTAATGGATAGCTGGTTTTTAATATATAGGTGTCAGAAATCTATTTCTTTTCGTGCAGCTGACTGAAAATGTTGTGGATAAGCCCGTCTGCCACGGAGATCTTCGGTACAAAGATTCTGCTGATATCAGACCATGACATGACATTGTTAAAGATTCTCAAAGCATGCACCAGAACATCGGCTCTGTCTTCTCTCAGGGTATGTTTGGTCATTCTTTCCTCTACAGAAAGTTCATTGAACTCTTTATACACTTTTTTAAGATGCGCCAGAGTCATCGGTTTTCCGTCTTTGGTCTTACTCATCGAGAAAACCTTGTTGATATTTCCTCCTGAACCGATGGCAACGATCGGTTTTTTACTGACAATATTCTTCTTGATTTCGTCGTTCATTTCTTGCCAGTTTTCCGGAGTGACGAGGTTGTTCAGAAGTCGGATAGTTCCTATGTTGAATGATTTTTCATACACCATTTTTCCGTTTTCATAGAAGGTCAGCTCTGTGGAACCTCCGCCCACGTCGATATACAGATAGGCAAATTCTTTATCAAGCCCTTCTGCAACATGGTTTTCATAAATAAGAGTGGCTTCCTCATCACCGGAGATGATTTCTATATTAATCCCGGAAGTCTCCTTTACCTGTTTGATGATTTCATTGCCGTTGGAGGCATCACGCATCGCACTCGTGGCACAGGCTCTGTAGTGATCTACTTTATAGATCTTCATCAGGTCACTGAAAATCTTCATGGAATCGATGACCATTTTTTCTCTTTCCTCTCCGATCATTCCCATGGTGAAAACATCCATGCCAAGTCTTAGAGGAATTCTTAAGAGATTAAGTTTTATAAATTCCGGTTTTCTGTTGCTGATCTTTACTTCATTGATCAGAAGTCTGGCGGCGTTGCTTCCTATATCTATCGCTGCAATCTTCATTTCTTGCTTGTTTTAGCTTTTAAATACTTGTAGGTTTCTATTTGAGAACGGCATTCCTTTTTATCATTCCTGACATACTCGTTGCTCAATTTTTTGTCTAAAATACGAGCTTTTACGTTATCTCTCAACTGAATGTCGAGAATATCTTTCAATTCCTTCTTTAGATTCTTGTCTGTGATCTTAGCAGCCGCCTCAATTCTATAGTCAAGATTTCGCGTCATCCAGTCGGCAGATGAGATGTAAAGATCTTCCGCCCCTTTGTTATAGAAATACATCACCCTGGCATGTTCCAGGTATTCATCTACAATACTTATTGCTTTTATTTTTTCTTTAAATTCTTTCTGATTGACGGGGCAGTAAATTCCTCTTACAATGGTTTTTGTGATCACTCCTGCTTTTGCTGCCTCATAAAGTTTTTCAATCAAGGCCCGGTCACTCATAGAATTGACTTTGACAATGATTTCTGCTCTTCGTCCGGCTTTAGCTTCTTCTATTTCCTTATCGATATGGTGGACGATTTTTTCACGCATAAACTGCGGGCAGATCAGTAAATTTTTGCAGGTCTTTAAAACCGGAAGGAAATCATCTTTTGGTTTTTTCAACACATTAAATACCTTGTTGATATCTGCCATAATTCCACGATCCGATGTCATTAATAATTGATCGCCGTAAATCTTTGCGGTCTTTTCGTTGAAGTTTCCGGTACTCACAAAGCCATACTGAAGTGTTTTGTTATGAGATCTTTTTTTAATGATGCACAGTTTAGCGTGCACTTTTTTATTCGGAAGACCTACGAGTACGGTAATTCCTTCGGGTTCAAACATTTCTTTCCATTTAAGATTGGATTCTTCATCAAATCTTGCCTGAAGTTCCAGCATCACCGTTACTTCCTTACCATTTCTCGCGGCGTAAATCAAAGCGTTGCTGATCTTGGAGTTGCTCGCCAGACGATAAGCCGTAATTTGAATCGATTTTACATCAGGATCCATGGCTGCTTCACGCAGAAGATCAATCACCGGATTGTATTTATGATAGGGGAAAGAAAGAAGAACATCTTCCATTAAAATAACGTCGGTCACTCTTTCACCATTTTCAAAAGCCTGATGAGTAAAAGAAGATCTTTCGGCCGGTCTTTCATAGGTTTCAAAAACGTCTGGAAAATCCATAAAATGTTTGAAGTTATGAATTTTTCCTCCTGGGATAATGCTGTCTTTTTTGGTTAGATTTAATTTTCGGATCAGAAGCTCCAATAGCGCTTTGTCCATATCTTTATCGAAAACAAAACGGGTAGGCTTTCCTTTTCTTCTGTTTTTAAGCCCCTTTTCTATTTTTTCTGCGAAATTGGTTCGGATATCATTATCCAGGTCAAGTTCGGCATCTTTTGTTACTTTAAAAGCATTAGCGGCAAATTCGTCATACCCGAAATAAGAGAAAATATGCGGAAGGTTGAAGGTGATGACATCTTCAAGCAGCATGACATTTTTTTCCTCCGGATCTTCCGTTGGCAGTAAGACAAATCTTCCTACAAATCGTGACGGAATCTCAATAATTGCATAATTGCTGGAATACTGCCAGTCTTTCTTTCTCATGGCTACCCCCAGGTAAAGACTTTTGTCCCTAAGATAAGGCATCGGAGTATTTTCATGGAGCAGGATAGGGATGACATTGGATTCCACCACTTCATCAAAATACTGTCTTACAAATTCTTTCTGCTTGGCGGTGAGATTTTTAGAGTTTTTAATAGAAACTTTAAGGCTAGCCATTTCTACCTGAATATGTTTCCAGGTTTTATCAAAATTCAGTTGCTGTCTCATCACGATTTCATTAATCCGTTGAAGGATTTTTGAAGGGGGCTGATAGAAAGATTCTGCAATTACTTTTTCCTTAAAATCCATTGCACGCTTCAATCCTGCTACCCGTACCCTGAAAAACTCATCTAAATTGTTGGAAAAGATTCCCAGAAAACGTATTCTTAAATGTAAAGGGACATTTTCGTCCATGGCCTCCTGTAAGACCCTTTCATTGAAGGCAAGCCATGTAATATCTCGCGGATTAAAGTGTACTGACATTCTAAAGTGTATATTTTATCAAAAATAGCAATTCGTACAGTTTAATTCTTGTTTCTAAAGTTAAACTTTGATTAATTTTTTTAGATATCCGATGTTCAAACTGTCTTGAATAGTACAATTTAACATAATCTGGAAGACGATACTAACTACAGATATTTTTGATTCTGTCATTTTGTCACAAAATTTTAAATGGTACAGATATTGAGAAATTGAGAGTGTAAATTAAAATTTAAAAATTAGAAAAAATATAAATATTATGAGTAAAATAATTGGAATTGACTTAGGAACAACCAACTCTTGTGTTGCTGTAATGGAGGGAAAAGACCCTGTTGTTATCCCTAACGCTGAAGGTAAAAGAACGACTCCATCTATCGTAGCGTTTACAGAAGATGGTGAAAGAAAAGTAGGGGATCCTGCAAAAAGACAGGCTGTAACGAATCCAAAGAAAACGGTATACTCTATCAAAAGATTTATCGGGACTCATTTCAAAGAAGATGCTAAAGAAATCTCAAGAGTACCTTATGAAGTAGTAGCAGGACCAAACGATACCGTAAAAGTAAAAATCGACGACAGAGAATATACGCCACAGGAAATTTCTGCAATGACCCTTCAGAAAATGAAGAAAACGGCAGAAGATTATCTTGGACAGGAAGTAACAAGAGCGGTAATCACTGTTCCGGCTTACTTCAATGATGCACAGAGACAGGCTACCAAAGAAGCTGGAGAAATTGCAGGTCTTATCGTAGAAAGAATCATCAACGAGCCTACCGCTGCTGCATTAGCTTACGGTTTGGATAAGAGTCATAAAGATCAGAAGATCGCTGTATATGACCTTGGAGGTGGTACTTTCGATATCTCAATCCTTGATTTAGGTGACGGTGTATTCGAAGTATTGTCTACAAACGGTGATACGCACTTAGGAGGGGATGACTTTGATGATGTGATCATCAACTGGATGGCAGATGAGTTCAAAGCTGAAGAAGGAGTAGAATTAAAAACTGATGCTATTGCACTTCAGAGACTAAAAGAAGCTGCTGAAAAAGCAAAAATCGAGTTATCTTCTTCTGCTCAGACTGAGATCAACTTACCTTACATCACAGCTACAGCTACAGGTCCTAAGCACTTGGTAAAGACTTTAACTAAAGCTAAATTCGAGCAATTAGCTTCTGATCTTGTAAGAAGATCTATGGAGCCGGTAGCAAAAGCATTGAAAGACGCAGGTTTATCAACTTCTGATATCGACGAAGTAATCTTGGTAGGAGGTTCTACAAGAATCCCGATCATCCAGGAAGAAGTAGAAAAATTCTTTGGTAAAAAACCTTCAAAAGGAGTTAACCCGGATGAGGTAGTTGCTGTAGGAGCTGCTATTCAAGGAGGAGTATTGACAGGAGACGTAAAAGATGTATTGCTTCTTGACGTTACACCACTTTCTCTAGGCATCGAAACAATGGGTTCTGTATTCACTAAATTAATTGATGCCAACACTACGATCCCAACTAAAAAATCTGAAGTATTCTCTACAGCTTCTGACAACCAGCCAGCTGTAAGCATCAGAGTAGGACAGGGAGAGAGAGCGATGTTCAACGACAACAAGGAGATCGGAAGATTTGATCTTGCAGATATCCCACCAGCACCAAGAGGAGTTCCTCAGATCGAAGTAACTTTCGATATTGATGCTAACGGTATCTTAAGCGTTTCTGCTAAAGATAAAGGAACCGGAAAAGAGCAAACGATCAAGATTCAGGCTTCTTCAGGTCTTTCTGACGAAGAAATCGAAAGAATGAAGAAAGAAGCTCAGGAAAACTCTGCAGCGGATGCCAAGAAAAAAGAAGAAGTTGAAATCTTCAACAAAGCTGACGGATTGATCTTCCAGACTGAAAAGCAGTTAAAAGAATTCGGTGATAAACTTTCTGCTGACAAAAAAGCAGCTGTAGAAGCAGCTCACACAGAATTGAAAGCAGCTTTTGAAACTAAAAATGTTGACGAAGTAAAAGCTAAAACAGAAGCTTTAGATGCAGCATGGATGGCCGCTTCAGAAGAAATGTATGCAGCAGGACAACAGGCTGAAGGTGCTAATGCAGGTGCAGGCGCTCAAAATCCTGGAGGTAATGCAGGAGGTGCAGATGATGTACAGGATGCAGACTTCGAAGAAGTGAAATAAGTACATTGTAAGTACCATAATACTTACATTTGATTATACAACCGCCGCAAACCATGTTTGCGGCGGTTTTTTTGTTTCCAATGCCTGCATGTTTAAAACATACGTGTAGACTAGGTTTTTATAGTTGATATGACATAAAGTGTAAGCATCGTTAGGGAATTTTTAATCTGCATCAGAATAATTTATTAATGAACTCAATTATTATTTACTTTTAATAGGTATATTTGTTTTTATTTAGAATAAATAAATATTAATATTGAAAAAACTTAATTTTGTGTTTCTGCAAAATGGTCATCGGAACCTCTCAATCAATTATTCTCGATTTGATTTGCAGACTTGTTAAAAACTAAAAAAAACTATGGAACAGAAAAGTAAAAGGATCGCAGCCCTGGATCTTATCAAGGGAATGAGTGTCATCGGAATGATTATTATACACACCATGCTCATTTTTGCGAATGTAAAATCACAATCAGAATCGGCTGTTGGCAGTTTTATTGTCTTTTTGGGCAGAGGAACGGCAATTTTTATGATCTGCATGGGGATCACCTTTATGACTTCTACCCATCAAAGTCTTAAAAGCTCTGTTAAACGGGGAGCTTTACTTCTCTTAGCCGCTTTTTTTATGAATTTCATGAAGTTTATTGTTCCCGCGGTTTTGGGGTTTGCTCCCGATAATTTTATTCAGAAATATGGTTGGCATGGTCCTATCGAACAACAATACATGTACCTCGTCATGTTGGGAGACATCTTGCAGTTAGCAGGAATTTCTTTACTATTTGTAGGCTTTATCCGGGAATATGTAAAAAACAAATATGGTATTCTGGCTATAGCATTATTGATAGCCTTAGTTTCGAGAGAAGTGAGCGGAATTCATGTAGATTATCCCGTCTTTAATTATATCTCAGATCTTTTTTTCAGTAATGATTATCCTGCCTACATTTATTTTCCTGTCTTTCCGTGGATGTCTTTTATTATCATCGGGATGTTTTTTGGAAAGTGGTATCTGGAGCTCAATTACAACAGCAAACAATTATTTAGGAATATGTTATATGGGGGACTTTTGTTTGTAGCGCTTGGTGCCCCTTTAGTATTTTTATACGGCGACTATCATTACAATGGTTTTTACCACATGGGACCGGGCGGTGTTATCTATTTTGCAGGATGGACCTTGATTTTTCTGTGGGCTATTTTCAGAATAACCACAAAAATGAAAGAAAATAAATTCACCAGCCTTTTAAAATACTGCAGTAGAAACCTAACGTCGATGTATATGATACAGTGGATATTGATTTCCTGGGGAAAAGGAATCTTTGGATACAGACAACATGGAATTGCATTTGTATTAATGCTTATACTATTATACTTGATTCTAACATTTACAGTTCAGGCATTATTGGATATCTTAAAGAAGAAAAAGTCAATAACTCTCCCTCAAAGTATTTCAGGAGATGAAACTGTCCTTAAGTGATGTATTAGCACAGAAAGCAGGTACAGAAAACGATTGTTACTGTCTTTTTTGAATTTGATTGAATTATTTTCATTAATCTTTTTTTTGTCATACAAGTTTGGCTTGCTTTATGTTATATTTATTATATTAATTTAAAAAAAATACAACATGAAAAAGAAGGTATTGGCCTTATTAGCGTTCGGTTTATTTGCAGTAGCTGTTAATGCCCAGGAAACAGTAAAGCAAGAAGCAAAAAATGTAGGCACTGCGATCCAAAAAGGCGCGAAAGCAACAGAAAAAGGTGTTAAAGATGGTGCAGAATGGGTGGGTGACAAAGCTCAAAAAGGAGCAAAAGCGACAAAAAAAGGGGTGAAAAAAAGCACAAAATGGGTTGGTAAAACAGCAACCAAAGGTGCGAAAAGTGTTAAAAAGACCGCTGTAAAAGGAGCAGATGCAGTTGCAGATGGCTATAAAGAGGTAAAGGCAGATTTAAAAAAATAATTTTTCCGGAAAATATAAGAAAACGACTTCTACAATAGGAGTCGTTTTTTTTTATAATATTTGAGCTCAGACTCCATTAAAACATTTCCTTATTACATTGTTGGTTTTCCTAATTAATACATCTGCCTTAAGTTTGTAGGTACTGTTTATAAACTTTAAAATTCTTGAATTAATAATAAGTTAAAAGAGTTCTGTACTTACAGCACTCTGTTTTTGGTAAATTGAGTTACGTTAACCATTACAAGAATAATGATATTATTTTTGTGAATCAAGGGGGAAATATACCTGCTAACGACAGCATTTATATCCGCTATAACGAAGGCTATGGTAACCAGTATATCGGTAATACACAATATAAAACTTCCGAATATAAGATGGGAGGTTATATCTAGGGTGGAGAATATGCTTTCAATAATGGCAATACTCACTTTTCTGCCGGATATGATTATACCAATGTGATAGAACGCTTTTATAAGATCTATGAATACCAGGATGCCAGTTACGTATACCATAAAGATTATACAAAATACTCAGGGCTAAAGACTGATTTACACAGCTTCTACATTAATTTCTTAGGAAACTATAACGGAAAAAGATGGGCTTCGGCAATTACCTACAAAGATCAGCTTGATACCAATTATAATTATCCTTTAGAATATAGAACCTATCGTCTGGAGCAGCAGAATCTTTTGTGGAAGAATAGCTTGGTATGGTTCAATCACAGAAACGAAGCGTTTAAGGTGCTTTTAGATGCTGGATATGGAAAGAATCTATTGAAAATCCTGTGGAAATGAATCTTCATATGTCAATGGCGGTAAAGAATATCCGGAAAATTAAAAATTATAAACCGCTCTTTGCAAAAGCTTTTGGAAATGGAGACGTGACAGAAGATAGAATTGCAAAAGCCATCGCAACTTTCGAACGTTCCGTGATAAGTCCGCCGTCTAAGTTTGATAAATTTGTTTCCGGGAAGAAAGATGCATTAACAGATGCTGAAGTGAACGGACTTCACCTGTTCAGAACTAAAGCAAACTGTATCAATTGCCATAATACCCCTTATTTCTCTGATCAGAAATTTCATAATCTTGGGCTCACCTATTACGGAAGAAAATATGAGGATCTCGGAAGATATGTGGTTACCAAAAAAAACGAAGATGTAGGAAAGTTTAAAACCCCTACACTGAGAGAAGTATCCGAAAACAAGCCTTATATGCATAACGGGCTTTTTCCTGAACTGGCCAATATTGTCATGATGTACAATGCCGGAATGGGCAGAGAAACTCCAAAAGGTGATCAGATCAATGATCCTAAGTTTCCCCATAAATCAGAAATGGTGGAAAAACTTCATTTGACGGATGAAGAAGTTTTTGATATTGTAGCATTTTTAAAAACCCTTAACAGCTATAAATACAAAATGCGTCCACCGGAATTACCCAAATCATAACACTTCTAAAAAAAGAAAACATCAGAAATTAATAATCATTTGAATTCTTTTTACTGGGTTTATCTTTTTTTGCATAATTGCCGGAAGAAAAAACCAATGTTGGTGATTCTTATAGTCCCGGAGTTTTTACAGATAAGGAACAGCCCCAATCAAATTCTGAATACAAAAACACCAGCCGTTTTTTACAGAAAAATACCTACATTCGTGTAACATTAAAGCAAAATTCAGAATGAAATACTCTAAAATTATTGTCATTGCTGCCCTGTTGCTGTTTCAGCTAAGTATAGCACAGGAAAAAGCAGATATAGAATTGAATAAAGCCCTTAAAGAAGCTAAAGCCCAGAAGAAAAATGTTTTGCTGGTATTCCATGCTTCATGGTGTGGCTGGTGCAAGCTGATGGAAAAAAATATGAACCTTCCTGAAACCAAACCTATTTTCGAGAAGAAATTTGTGACCACCTACATCGATGTTCAGGAAAGAGGAGAAAAAAAGAAACTTGAAAACCCGGGCGGACAGGAACTGATGAATAAATACAAAGGAGAAAATGCCGGACTTCCTTTCTGGCTCATCCTAAATCCAAAAGGAGAGGTGCTTGCCGATTCTTTTGACAGTAAAGGAGATAACCTGGGATCACCAGCAACTCCCGAAGAAGTTTCCTCATTTCTGGCCAAGCTCGAAAAGAGTTCAAAAATGAATAAAGAAGAACTTCAGACTATTCAGAAAGTCTTTGTCAAAAAGGATAAATAAAAAGAAACTCCCCGGACACTATCCGGGGAGTTCTTGTTCAGATTAAACCAAAAATATTCTATAATCTGATCGTGCATTTATAAAGTTTGTTTTTTAATCGATGACAAGGTAATTGTACTTATCACTTGGTGCTATGCTGTATTCCACATCCTCTGTGTAGATCGGTACAACCTCACACCCGAATCTTCCTCTTGGTACACAAGGCCCGTTTTCACGGGATAGTACCTGATTGGGAATACTCATATTAATATTCATTCCCGCATTTTGAAGAATAATAGGTTCATTGGTAGTGGTGTAAGTCCATGGTCCGTTCATACCGCCATTTTTTCTCCCTACTTTTGATATTTTGTTGATCACAAAGCGGATGCTTGGGTGGGCAATCGTATTCGTCTGGCTCTTACTGGAATAGAAATACAGTTTTAGATCCACATTTCTGTTGCGTCCGCTGGTTATATTTTCTTTCACAAGCTTTACATAAACCGGTGGATTTTTAATATCAAATTTAAACGTAGTCTTCACCGGCGAATTATCCTTTAAATAAGAATAGGTACAGAAGATCGGTACACCGGGCTGACTTTTAGAGAAAGTTCCCTTTGAAATGTGATTCACAAAAGCTTCATATCCTTTAAAAGATTGTGCAGCGGTAACGCCACTTCCGCCTATCAGGTAAAGATTAAAGTCGGCTCCGTTCAGGAAATTTTTTTCCTCCTGAGTCAGAAAGCTTTCTCCTTTTACAAACAATTTGCTGAATGATTCATTAATAGTGGTTCTTGCTGTTTCTGCCAGCTCATTCGTTTCGATCGTTAAAACACCCATCCTTCCATAAGAAATAGAATTAACATATACAGGTTCCACACCGCCACTGTCAAAGTTGTTATCATTAACTAGTGATCCGGCTGGAATATCCATATCCAGTGTGAAAGAGGTCTGGTAAAATTTCACGTAGAATCCTGTTCTCTTGGCAATCATCCCTTCTTCAATATTCGTTGAGGAAGAATTTTTACCAAATAAAGACCTTGTATTTACATTTGATCCGAAAGCTACTTTAAGCTCATCATATGACGTAAACTGTTCCACACTGTAGCTCAGCGTGCCGTTCTGTGTAAAATCTGCAGACTGAATATAATCCTGTACCAGCTGTCTCGTTTTGGATAAAGAAGGCTGGTCTATGGTGAAGGCTGTCTTTTTGTTCAAAGCAGGAATAGACATAGAAACGGTAACAGGCTTTACAGAGGCTGAAATAGGCTTGAAATCCATATTCTGGATAGAGTTACCTTTCAACAGAGATCCCGGGAAAATGTACATCTGAAGATGGGGAAGGACGATCGATTCTGAAGATTCAAATTCCTTCGTTTCCGTAAACTCTTCTGCATTACCACCTTTAGCGAGCATGCTTCTGTTTTTACCGGATAGAGCAGATGGATAAGTTCCGAATGAAGTAATATTTACGACCTGCTGGGGAGAGCGGGACATTTCCTGAGCTTCTGCAGAGGCCTCAAGCTCACTCGCACAACTTTGTAAGGCAGCTATAGAAATAGCTGCCATTAAATAGATTAATTTTTTCATGTTTATTTATCTACAGTAAACGTGGTGTAGTATACTGAATTGTCTCCTGCGTGAGCTGCAGTAAAGTTAATTGGAACCCCCGGAGCATTGGCTGTAAACTGACCTCCGTTCACAATAAAGTTGATAAAGCCTGTGTAGCCCTGTACCACTTGTACGGCATCAGAACCGATACCTCCCAGGATGTACACTTTAAGGTCAGATTCTTCAAGAATTTTTTTACTCTGAACATCAATGCTGATCGATCCGTTGACCATTTTAGCATTTAATGCCGCTTTTAAAGCAAACGCTGTTTCGTTATACGAATAGTCAGATTCCAGAGAGATGATTCCCAGTCTTCCGTAAGTGATAGAATTGATGTAAACCGGATTTTTAGAAGCTGCCAGGTTCAGGTCAGATTCATTTTTGAAGATATTGCCGTTATCCGGAAGATCCATATCGATCGTGAAATTCTTCTGGGTAAACTTGGCAAAGATCCCTGTATTTCTTTTCACCTTATTATTACTTCCGCTGATATCAATGCTGAAAATACTTCCGATATTCACGTTAGCTCCAAATGCAATCTTAAGTTCGCTGTAATACGAGAACTGCTTGATGTTGTAGTCAAAAGCAAGAGACTGCTGACCACTGAAATTAGCACTTTGCATCGCTTTGAAGATCGAAGATCTCATGCTCGAAAGTGTAGGCTTTTCAATCGTATCTACAATAAAATCAGATGGGAAAGAATAAGAAACCGTGATCGGCTTTACAGGATAAGAAATAGGGGTGTACGAAAGATTGTCCAGAGTAGTGGAATTATAAACCCCGCCAATAAACGTTTTGTTCGGTGATGTTACCACCATCTGGTCGCTGTTTAAAGTTACTGTAGTCGTTTTGGAAGCCACTTGCTTTCCTCCTACAGATACTTCATCATAATTTAAATATTTTGAAGGTACGCTTACGACAGGATTGATTCCTTTCGAAGCTTTTGCTCCTTCTAAAACAGTTGTTGTTTCTTCGTTGATATCCTGACGGCAGGAGATGGAAGAAATAGTCGCTACAACCAATAGCGCAATAGGTACAATGATTCTTTTCATAAATTAATTTGAGACCCTAAAAGTATACTTTTTACACATTGTAGTGAAATATATGATGATTAAATCTTTGTTAACCATTATTAATAAAAGATTAATTTAATATAACTTATTGATTGTAATTAATATAGTTCTCTTGTTAGTGATAAAAATCATATAAAAACTCCCCAAACACTTAGTTAGGGGAGGCTGTTCTCAGATCAAGTAAATGTATGAAAGGATATTTCTAGGACCTGAGTACACATCGTCAAAATTTGTTATAAGTTTTTGTAGTGATAATCAATGTTAGACCAAAGAATATCATCTCCGTTTGCGGTCATTTCTGATGGACTGCTGAAAACATTATTACCGAAAATATCCTGGTAACCGGTTATTCCGAAAACAGCTTTCTGGGAAATGGTCAGAGCACTGTTAGGGTCTCTTGGCATCTTTTTAATGTAGCGAAACGATCTTTTTAGCGTGAAAGAAGATTCACTTCTGCTAAAAATCCCTGCAAAAGTCTGCTCATTATTTTCACTGATAAATACAGAATCTTTTTCAATCTTCACGGCATACGTGACATCTGAAGATGTTCCGGAGATCAATTGTAAAGAATTGTTTTTCAGATCTAAACTTATTTTCTTCCATGCCGGTTGCTGATAAGTACTCCAATAGGTGTTCAGATAAGATTCTGAAGGATCAGTCTTTTGACCTGACGGACCTTTATAGACTGAGATACTTTGTACAGTATAATTTTTATATTCAAAAGTGTACACCTGCTTTTCTGCAGGCATTATATTTTCAGTTACTGCATCATCATTTCCACTGCATGAGATCATCGGTAACGCCGCAAGAATAAGGAGCGAAAAGTATTTCATCGGATAATTTTTGCAAAAGTATCTATTTTGCACCACATAGTGAAATATAATTTAATAAAATATTAGTGATGCATAGTAAAGAATATGAAGATTCATTTTTACGCTATGAAGTAATTAAAGATTGAGAAGCTGTATTGTTGAAAATGAATACTTTGACGTTTAGAAAATAAAAAACTCCCCAGACAAAAATGCCTGAAGAGCCTATTTACAAATTAAATTATTTCTTACTTACCGAAAAAGATCTCGTCCTGTTTCTGTTGCTCATTATAAATAAGCTGAAAATTATCAGGCATGTTCTGATAAAGAAGCTTCCATTGCTGGATTTTAGAATGCTTTTTAAAGCTCTCCAATGATCTTACAAAAAGGTTTTCGATCACGGTTCTTACGTAAGAATCGCCGTTTCTGTAGATCCAGTCCATCAGTTTGATGTGATGGGCTACAATATAGATTTTCGATTCCTGCAGCATATCCTTTAAATAGTTGATCGTAGCCTGGATAATGCCGGCAAAGTTTTCCTGCACAGATAACTGTGTGATTTCCTTTCGGAGTGGTGGATAGAAAAATTTTAAGTATTCAACGGCTATTTTTTTATTAATAGCTTGCATTTGTACTTTCATCATAACTAATATTTTTCAGTATTTATCTTGCAGCGAAATGTGTACCAAAATTTACAGCATGGCCGCAAAAATAAAAACACCTATAATCACAGCGATGTGAGTAAGCAATACCTCTGTATTGTGCCTGTTGGTCGTGGTTTTCCATGTTTTCCAGTCGGATATTCTTCTTATTTTTGATTTCATAACCTATTGATTTTTAGTAGTTTTAATTTTTAAGCAAAATTTGTTTTTGTAACGAAACAGATGAAAAATGTAATAAAACTTTAAATGCCATGATTGTAAATCTGTCTCGAGTAGGTCTGTTGCAAGTCCTTTGAAATGTGACTAAAGATCACTTTCCGGTATTCGCCACTGCAAAAAGCAGTAAAATTGTCCAGTGAATAGATGAAAATTCCCTCCACAGCATTTTTTAAAGCCAGATCTCCATTGGTGTAAATTTTGTCCATCTTGTGGAGACTTTTAAATAATACATTTCTGTCATTCTGTCGGATCATCCCTTTGATCCGTTCAGTGAAAGTTCGGATCACACTGTAAGAATTCTGGGGAGTAGTAGTTGTAAGTTCATTTTCAAAGTCGGGAATCACTTCTGCAATTTCCCGGACGGCTTCTGAATAGTTCATATAATTAATGATTTTGTTCTAAAAGTTTAATGATTGTTCCAAAGACTAAAACAGTCAGAAAAGCCATGAGAATCAGGTGATAAGGTTTTAGCCACTTTGGAGTCGCCGGTCCTCTGCTTTTTAATCTTCTTAACTTGTCTATGCGGTTTAAAGTCTTCAAGTCCATTGTGTAGGTTTTGAAGATGATGAAGCGAATGGCGTTCCTTTGAGAATTTAATTTTATTAATTATCAGTATATCAATTAGTTAATTTGTTTTCGCTGAGGTTTTATATTCTATAAATCCTGTCAAAATGATAAGGTTGCTATCAAAATGAGACAGATTTTTACTGAAAATAGGGAATATGATAAAAAGATGGTATGCAAAGCCGTACCTGAAACAATAAAAGCTGCCTCAATAGTAGAGACAGCTTTTGTTTGTGTTTTTACCTTCCCGCAAGCTTATGTTTAAGACATGCAATCAGTTTGTATGAAGTTGTATAACCTCCCGGATTTTATGTAGAATAAATTTGTGTTTTTAAATCTGAAATAATTTCATGGAGATGTTATAAACACAAAGATGTATTATTAGGGTGAATCTTAAAAGGTTTAAAGCAGACAAAAAATGATAAAAAACGGACATTTTATTCCTTGTATGATGTTGGGGTTTGTCCTGTATGTTTCTTAAAATATTTGATGAGATTGGTGGGTTCATTAAAATGAAGCGTATAAGCAATCTCTTTTATACTGAGTCTTTCAAACAACAAAAGACGTTTTATTTCGATTATTATCCTGTTGTCGATGAATTGTTTTGCGGATTTCTGAATAGCAGACCGGGTGATCCTGTTGAGTGTTTTGGGAGTAATTGCCATTAGCGATGCATAGAAGTCTACACTGCGTTCTTGTAGAAAATGCTGTTCGAGTAATTGTTTGAAGTGATAGTATTGGGACAAATAGTGGTGGTTGGGAATATTTTTATTATCCATTTGTTTTTGCCTTTCAGAGTAAATAAGAAATAAACTGGTCAGCTTTTGAAGGCTTTCTTCCTTAGAAAAGGTATAGTGGGATGAAATTTCTTTCATCAATAAAAGTACAAGCTGAATCATTTGACAAAACGTATCCGGATCAGGTTTTACTAAGGCATTGGATAAAGTGGTGTCAAATATGGAAGATTGATTCAGAAAACTAAGTTCATTGGCCTGTTTACGGAAAAAATGTTCAGTAAATAGGAGCATATATCCTTTATATTGGGGTTTGGTTTCATAGGCTTGAATCTGACCGGGAGCTATAAACAGAATCGTTCCTTTTTCAAGGTGGTATTCCTTAAAATCTACAAAATGTTTTCCTTTTCCTTCTGTAATAATCATGACGATGAAAAAATGGATTCGTTCTGTTTTGCCGAAATAAGTGAAGGTAGAAATTTTTTTTAATAAATCATCCAGTTCCAGTACTTCACATCCGTACGGTGCTTTCTCATGATTGAACCTGATATTTTTAATGTTTTTTTTCAAATAAATGGGTGTATAAAATAGATGGTAACCAAATTATAGCCTGATTACAATTCAGATATAATACAAAAAGATAATTAATCTATATTTTCACCCAAAGATACTGTGTTCCCCGAAAATAAGCTTCTTCTGTATTTTTTATTTGTATGATAGAAAGAATAGAATGAATATCTTTGCACTCCAAATTATTCAGGACATGTTTTCAAAAATTATAGTACACAGAGTAGGAAATAAAATCAATGGAGAGTCTTTAACGCTGTCTCAGGAAGAGCTCAAGCTGGAAGAAGGAATGGCAGAGCTGCTGGAAGATTATTTTTTAGGTTCTTTTAAATCGGAAGAGACCTTCAATTTTTACAGCGATACGTATTTGGTCAATAATCCGGTTTACAGTTCCGTATCCGAGATTTTTGAAGACAAATCGAAATTCCTTTGGGAATCTGAAAATATTGCCAAACACCTTTTCGAAGCAGCTGAGAATCCAAGAGTTCAGGGCGGAGAATTGTTTATTGTGCTTTTTGAAGAAGAAAGCGACCGTCCGGATAAAGTAGATAAGATTGGAATCTTTAAAACAGAAAAGAGAGAATCTTTCCTTAAAATTTCCCCTCAGGAAGAAACTTTTGATATCGAAAAAGATCAGGGAATCGGTTTGTCTAAAATTGACAAAGCAGCTTTGATTTACAACAATAACAAAGAGACCGGCTATGTACTTTCCGTGGTTGACAACAATAAAAACGGAGATATGTACTACTGGTTTGAAGATTTCCTGAAAGTAAAACAGCGTGACGACGAATATTTCCACACTCAGGAAGCTTTGATGGTTTACAAAGACTACATTACCAAACAGCTTCCACAGGAATTTGAAGTGTCAAAAGCGGATCAGGCCGATTTCTTAAATAAATCCATCAATTTCTTCAAAGAAAAAGAAGAATTTAAGTTGGATGAATTTGCTACAGAAGTATTGGGAGACGAGCATGTCATTGAAAGTTTCGTGAATTTCAAAACCGATTACGAGCAGGATATGCAGGTTAATATTGCGGAAGAATTCCCGATCAGTGAAGCCGCAGTGAAGAAAACACAACGTCATTTCAAAAGCATCATCAAACTTGATAAAAACTTCCATATCTACATCCATGGCGACAGACAGAAACTGGAAATGGGGGAGGATGACAAAGGCAAATACTACAGACTTTATTTTGAAAAAGAAGTGTAATAGAGAGAAAGTCCGTTAAATAATAATATCATAACTTTATCATGCATCGCAAAATAACAGTTATGAAATTTATGATCATTTTCTGGACGCTTTATATGCTTGTTTTCTGCATACCATTTCCGATATTTATCTATATGATGACTTCGGAAATCACAACTGAACCGAGAAATACACCTGCTTTGAGCTATGTATATCTCGGTTTTTCTTTGCTTGTATGGCTTTATGTTCTCCTCTTTTTTATTAAAAATCTATTCATTAATACCTTTAAAGAGAAAAACACAATCACTTATATTGCACAGAACGGAATTCCAAGAGAGGCTGAAATTATCAGTTACAAACTCATAAAGTATGATGCCAGGAAGAATATCAATATAATCCATATTGTCCTTTCCTTTAAGAATCTCAGCAATATACAGATCAGGCATGAAATGATGTTCTATGATACAAAACCACAGGAAAAAAGATTTGATGTGGGAAAGACCGTTAAAGTCCTTCTGAATCCTGACACGTCGAAAGAGCCTTATTTTATTCTGAGCGGTGTACAGACCAGATTTAAAATTAAAAATATGATCTTAAGGATCGTGTTTGTTGTCTTCATGATAGTTTATATCATGGGTCTTTACAGTTACTTTTACCTCAGGGAGTCATTTGATTTTGGATGGAGGTTTCTAACCTTTATGCATCCTATTATTTTTAGTGGGGTCATGTTTTTGCTGACGATCTTAGTCTACAAGCAAATCGTAGGAAAATTTGTGAAAAATAAAAAAGAAGAACGTATTCTTTTTGCCGGAAGAAATGCACAGGCACAGATTATCAGCGTAAGCCAGACCGGATTGACCGTTAATGATCAGCCGCAGCTCCTGTTTCAGGTAAGCTTCAAAGATTTTAAAGGCATTGAGCATATCACCGTTTACAAAAAAATAGTGAGGCTTCTTGACCTGGCCTCTGTCCCGCAACAAGGTACCATCGAGATCCTGTATGATCAAAATAATCCTAAGAAAATAACCATTCCGGGAGTTTGATTGGAAGTACTTACCTTTTTAACCTTTCACTATATTTATTCAATGAAAACAACGATTATTGATCTGTCCAAACCCATTCAGTATAATGCCGGAGATCCCTGGTTTATGAGAGTTAAGATTAAACATAAAGCCCATAAAAAATCTCACTGGTTAATTCGTCTGGCATTGAATCTTCCCTTCAGGCTTTTTCCCAAAAACTGGACAGGATGGGCAGATGATTCCATCAAAAATATGGGACTTCATGCAACAACACACCTTGATGCTCCATGGCATTATGGACCTGTTGTAGAAGGGAAACCCGCCAAAACAATTGATCAGATCCCTTTGGAATGGTGCTATGGCGATGGGATTGTCATCGACTGCACCCACAAAGAAGATTTCGTAGCCATCACCATTGATGATCTGAAAAAAGATCTTGATAAAAACGGACTTTCCATTCAGGAAGGAAATATTGTCCTCATCAGGACAGACCGGGATCAAATGATGGGAACCGCAGATTTTGTAGAAAAAGGAACAGGAATGAGTAAAGAAGCTACAGAATGGCTGATTGATCAGGGAGTAAAAGTCATGGGAATCGATCAGTGGGGATGGGATCTTCCGCTAAAGTATATGGCTAAAAAAGCAAGAGAACTCAATGATCCCGAATATTTCTGGGAAGGTCATCGGGTAGGCATTGAAAAAGAATACTTACATATTGAGCAGCTTACCAATCTTGGCGCATTGCCTCCTTCAGGATTTAAAGTCAGTGTATTTCCGTTGAAAATTGTGGGCGGTTCCGCAGCTCCTGCCAGAGTGGTGGCCATCATCAATCCTTAGGCTGGAAATTATCCATGGCAAGGTTCACAACCTTGCCATGAATATTCAAAGATATTTTCAAGTTACTTTTTCCTGAAGAACAGTGCCCTTCCAAATTCGTAATTCATTCTGGCGATATTCAGCACAGAAATTCCCTGTGGGCATTCTACTTCACAAGCTTCTGTATTCGAACAGTGTCCGAAAAGCTCATGATCCATCTGAGAAACCATATTCAGAACACGGCTGCTCCGCTCCTCCTTCCCTTGAGGGAGAAGGACCATGTGCGTGATTTTCGCAGAAGTGAATAAAGCGGCACTTCCGTTTTTACAGGTAGCCACACAGGCACCACATCCGATGCACGCGGCAGAATCAAATGCTTCTTCGGCAATCTGATGGGTCACCGCAATGGCCGTAGCATCTGGAGCCTGACCTGTATTCACAGAAACAAATCCTCCTGAAGAAATAATTCTGTCAAAAGCCGATCGGTCGACTTTAAGATCTTTTTTTACAGGAAAAGCCTCTGCCCGGAAAGGCTCTATTAAAATTGTTTCCCCGTTTTTGAAAGACCTTAAGTGAAGCTGGCAGGTCGTTGTATTTTTTAAAGGTCCGTGGGCAATTCCGTTGATCATCATGCCGCACTGTCCGCAGATTCCTTCACGGCAATCGTGATCAAATTCTACAGGTTCGTCGCCTTCCGTAATGAGTTTTTCATTTAAAGTATCCAGCATTTCCAGAAAAGACATGTGAGGATTCAGTTCTTTCAGATCATAACTGACCAGTTTTCCTTCACTCTGTTTGTCTTTCTGTCTCCATATCTTAAGATGTAAATCCATAATTTTTGTTTTTTATTTGTAGCTTCTTACCGTTGGCTGTATTTCTTCAAATACCAGCGGTTCTCTGATCAGTTCAGGTTCATTGTTTTCACCTACCCATGCCCATGCGGAGATAAACTGATACTCAGCATCATTTCTTAAAGCTTCTCCGTCCGGAGTTTGAAATTCTTCCCTGAAGTGAGCACCACAGGATTCGTTTCGGGTTAAAGCATCATAGCACATTAATTCTCCGATTTCAAAATAATCGGCGATGCGGCCTGCTTTTTCAAGCTCCGTATTCATTTGGTCTCCCTCTCCGGAAACCCGCACATCCTTGTAAAATTCATGCTTTAATTTTCTGATTTCTTCAATGGCATGTTTCAGGCCTTCTTCATTTCTGGCCAGACCACAATAATCGTATAAAATTTTACCCAATGTTTTATGGAAGTAGTCAACGGTTTTGGTTCCTCTGATACTCATAAAATCGTTAATTTGTTTTTTTACAGCATTTTCTGCCGCTTCAAACTCGGGAGCATCCACAGAAATTTTTCCCGTATGAATTTCATCAGCCAGATAATTGGCAATCGTATAAGGAGCAATGAAATAGCCGTCTACAGAAGCCTGAAGAAGTGAGTTGGCTCCCAGTCTGTTGGCTCCATGATCTGCAAAATTGGCTTCTCCTAAGGCAAACAAGCCGGGAATAGTCGTCATCAGCTCATAATCTACCCAAAGTCCACCCATTGAAAAGTGCGCGGAGGGAGAAATCATCATCGGTTCATTATAAGCATTGTACCCTGTGATTTTAAGGTACATGTCAAATAAATTTCCATATTTCTCCTGAATCTTTTCCTTTCCCTGCTCTCTTATTGCTTTTGAAAAATCAAGATAGACCGCATTTTTCAGAGGTCCGATTCCAAAACCGGCGTCAATTCTTTCTTTGGCGGCACGGGATGAAATATCTCTGGGAGCAAGATTTCCAAAAGCAGGATATCTCCGTTCCAGGTAATAATCTCTTTCGTTTTCAGGAATATCATTAGGCAGTCTGGTTTCATCCGTCTTTGAAGGCACCCAGATCCTTCCGTCATTACGCAATGATTCCGACATCAGGGTTAATTTGGACTGATAATCTCCGGACTGAGGAAGCGAAGTAGGGTGTACCTGAATCCAGCTTGGGGAAGCCATTAAAGCTCCCTTTTTATGGGCACGCCAGATCGCAGAACCGTTACATCCCATCGCCAGAGTGGAGAGATAATAGATTTTTCCATACCCTCCGGTGGCCAGAACTACCGTATGGGCAGCATGTCTTTCAATTTCTCCGGTGTCTAGATTTCTGACGATAATTCCTCTTGCTTTGCCATCAATCATGACAAGATCAAGCATTTCATGTCTCGAATATAACTGTACGGTACCTTTTCCCACTTGTCTCATGAGGGCCTGATACGCCCCCAGAAGTAACTGCTGTCCTGTCTGTCCTCTTGCATAAAACGTCCGGCTTACCTGAACCCCACCGAAAGAACGGTTGTTGAGGTAGCCGCCATATTCACGCCCGAACGGAACGCCCTGTGCTACGGCCTGATCAATAAGATTTAAAGAGCATTCTGCCATACGGTAGACGTTCGCTTCACGGGCTCGGAAATCTCCGCCTTTAAGGGTGTCTACGAACATTCTGTAGACACTGTCTCCGTCGTTTTTATAATTTTTAGCGGCATTCACACCACCTTGTGCAGCTACGGAATGCGCTCTCCTCGGACTGTCCTGAAAACAGAATGATTTGACATTATAGCCCATTTCACCCATAGAAGCCGCAATAGAACTTCCTGCAAGCCCTGTTCCTACAACGATAACGTCCAGCTTTTTACGGTTGGCAGGGTTAACCAGTTTGGCTTTCTTTTTATAATAATCCCATTTTTGTTCTAACGGGCCTTGTGGTATTTTTGAATTTAAGATCATAATTTTTCTGTTTAATGGGCAGTAAAGAATATGTACACCGGCATCAGCGCAAAACCGACACTGATAATGACTGAATAGACGATTCCAGCGGTTTTGAACCATTTTACGAATTTAGGATGGTATAATCCAAGCGTTCTGGCCGCACTGTGAATCCCGTGAATCAGATGATAGCATAAAGCGATCATAGACAATACATAAATGATGACGTACCACCATTCTTTGAAAACAGTTACTACCAGAATGTACAGATCTTTATTTCCGTTATCGTCCAGCGGAGGATTCCCAAATTTGTACACATACCAGAAATTCTGAAAATGGATCACCAGAAAGATCAGAATTAAAGTACCCAGAATTCCCATATTCCGGGAATACCATTTGCTGGCTCTTCCCCGTCTTTCCGACTGATAATTGCCTCCCGATTTTTTATTCTTTAAAGTAATGACCAATCCGTCCAGTGCATGCAGAATAATACTTGCATACAATACATAGGATACCATCTTGATCAGAATATTTCCGGACAGAAAATGCGAATAGGCATTAAACTGCAGGTGCGCCTGCTCCGGTGGAAGAAACAGCTGAAGATTTCCCAAGAAATGGATCAACAGAAAGAAGCTCAGGAATAGTCCTGTAAGGCACATCAGCATTTTTCTTGACAAGGTTGACAGCATATTTTTTTATTTATTTGATTAATAATATCCTAAAACTTTCATCCAAAGTCCTCCGACGACCATATAGATGATGAGTAACACGATCCCGATTTCAAGACCCCGCAGCCACCAGGCTTTCAGCTCTACATAGCCGCTTCCGTAGAATACCGGAGCCGGACCGTGACCATAGTGAGTAAGTACTCCATAAATTGAACCTAGAAAACCCAGCATCATGGCCAGTAGCATCGGTGGGATTCCTAAAGAAACACCCACCCCTAATAAGGCAGCATACATCGCTGCGACATGGGCCGTTGCACTTGCGAAAATATAGTGACTGAAGAAATAGACAACAATGATCACCGGAAAGGCAATCTGCCAGCTTAGTCCACCTATTTTTACTTTAATCAGATCACTGAACCAGCCAATAAAACCGAGCTCATTTAAAGAACTGGCCATCATCACCAGAACCGCAAACCATACGATCGTGTCCCAGGCTCCTTTTTCCCCTTTGATATCTTCCCACGTGAGTACTGAAGTAAGAAGTAACATGGTAAGTCCAATGAAAGCGGTTGTCGTAGCATCAATAGATAATGTTCCTCCAAATATCCAAAGGGCCAACAGGATAAAGAAAGCTAATAACATCAGCCATTCGTTTCTGGAAATAGGTCCCATTTCTTTTAATTTCTGAGCTGCCATTTTCGGTGCATCCCCTGTCTTTTTCAATTCAGGTGGATACAATTTGTATAAAACCAAAGGCACCACAAAGAAGGCTACCATTCCGGGAACGAATCCGGCGGCAGCCCATGACATCCACGTGATATTGATTCCTAAATTTGCTGCAAATTTCTGACACATCGGGTTACTTGCTGTTCCGGTAAGAAACATGGAAGAAGCGATGAGGTTCATATAATAACTGTTCAAAGTAAGGAAAGAACCCAGTTTTCTGTGGGTTTCCGGCTTTTCAGGAACAGAGTCAAAGCTTATAGCCATAGATTTCATAATAGGATAAATGATTCCGCCGCCTCTTGCCGTATTACTTGGAATAGCAGGAGCAAGGCATACATCGGCAAGCCCAAGTCCGTAGGCCAGTCCCAATGAGCTTTTACCAAATATTCTGATGAATAAAAAAGCGATTCGGTTTCCCAATCCTGTTTTGATAAATCCTCTGGCGATAAAGAATGAGATTCCGATCAGCCAGATGACTTTATCCCCGAATCCGGAAAGGGCTTTTGTAATTGACTTTCCTGCATCTCCGGGAGCCACTACCTGAGTAAGCGCTGTAAATGCAATAGCCATCATACACATTGTTCCCATGGGAGCCGCTTTAAGAATAATTCCTAAGATGGTGGCTGCAAAAATAGCAAACAGATGCCAGGCATTTTCAGCAACTCCTTCCGGGGCAGGAATAAACCATATGATCAGCGCAACGGCAAACGTTATCGCGATATTTCTGATATTAATTTCTTTCATGATCTCTAAATATTTAAGCGGTTAAAATCTACTTTGTACCTGAACAATGAATAGATTGTTGTTGTATTGTGAGGTGTTTTCTACCTGATGCTTGTAACGGTCGAACTGTACGCCCAGCTGTATCCTTGCCCCATAATTTTTCAGAAATTCAAGTCCGAGCATGGGGGTGATCGTCTGTCTTGGGTTGGAATTCAGTCTGAAGTTGGTGTCCAGATATTCATAACGGCAAGAAAGTTCGAAGGCGCTGAGGTTTTTATGATTGATCTCGTATCTTACATTCGGAAGAAAATAAGCTCCACGGATCAGGTATTGATCTGGATTGTCAGGTCTCAGTTCAGGACTGACAGCATTATACAAAACGTGATTGGTTGCCTGTTTGGCTTCCAGTTGCATATCCAGACTCCATTTCGGATCAAAATGGATCAGTGAGCTGAGATCAACTCCTACTGCATATACTTTTTTGCTGAAAACTTCACCTATACCACCATTCAGTCCTACATTGAAATTATATTTTTTTGACAGACCGAAAACCAGTCTTGTAGAATATTGTTTTCCGTTATCATTATCGTTTACCTGATTTTTCCCGTTTCCGTTGACGACTGAAACAGCGTACTGAAAAGGAATTTTACCTAATTGAAGCTGTCCGGTGGCAGAAAGTCCGATCTGGAAGCTTGTCCAGCCCAGTTTTCCGAACTCTGTATACTGATTGGACCAGTCCAGAGACTTGATGATATCAATAGGATAGGTCTCCTCAATACCGAACCAGGGTCTGAACTGTCCTGCAGTAAGGGCTAGTTTAGGATTGAAAGTATATTTAAGGTAAGCATTTTCAAGAACCCGGCTTTTAGGATCGTTTTTAAAGTCAGCCAGATTTGCGAGTGCCACAACTTCTGTTCTTTTGCTGATCTGTGCACGTACCTGAACCCTCATGTATTTGAGCATGAAATTGTTACTGGTTCCTGATCCGTCTGCATGATGCAAGCCGTTCACGTCTACATCTTTGGTCATATCGACAAGGTAGCGGGCCTGGAAAAGGCCTTTAATCTGAAGCACCGGATATTTAACGTTGTCTTCCTCCTGTTTGTTCTGCTGCAGAGAGTCCCGGGTCTGTGCACTGGCGAAAAAACCAGCCAGTAGGGCACAAAAGATCAGGCTTCTTTTTTTTGTTGAAAAAGGGGTCATAGTATTTGTGTTTAATGAGTATATGATTTAGATCCCTAAGAATTTAAAAGGGGCTGATTCCTTAAAATCTTTGTTGGATTTTCCATTGTAAGTCTGGAAATTACTCAGATCCAGTTTCATTACTTTGGCTTTTGGATTCAGGTCAAAATCTTTAAGATCTACCCAGAATGTATTAGGCGTAAATACGGTTTCGAAATAATAAACGAGATTTTTTTGGTCAGAAACCGAACGCCATCTTGTGGATGAAATATTAGGCTCTGTATCGGAAGTGATTCCGTAAGGTACTGAACAGTTTCTGATCACGCTGAATACACTGGCTACTGCGGTACGTGTATCATTGGTTTTAGGAATCGCATTGATATAATAGGATGCTCTTACAAAACGGTCTGCTGCACGGTTGGTTCCCGGAAGCATGATGGTTCCCGGAATGCCCTGCCAGTAACTATTTAAAGCCAGCTGCTCATCGAAAACAGGAGAGTTGGTCATTACGGTGTATTTGGGGTCGTGGTGCACAACCAGTTTTCCGTTGATGTATTCAAATACGGCATTATCACCTGAAGCATCGGACAGTGAAAGATGTACGGTAGCAAATTTTTCCGTGCCGGGAATATAGTCGCTTACGATAATGAAAGGATCTTTTTTCAGATGGTCTACCGCTTCTTTTACGGTTCCGAAATTATCCAGAAAATACTGTGCCCAAAGAGAAATAGCGAGTCCTTTTTGTCGTCCTTTAGGATTGAACTCGGGGTATTGGGATTCACCCAGCCATAGCATATTGGCTACAAGTCCTTTTTCGTTCATCCCGTCGGCAGAGGTGATGTCCCATGAGGAACTGATGATGCTTCCGTATTTTGAAGTCCATTGTATTGAAGATGGTCCTACTTCGCCGGTTCTCTGAATGCCTCTCGGGAAAACCCATAGATTAGCGGGGATCTCGTCACGCCAGTCCATGGATCTTGCAGTGATCACCGTGTTGTCAGTACCTTTGTAGACTACTCTCGTACAGGCCTCATACCCGCTTCCAATTCCTAATGTAAGGATCAATGTGAAGATAATTAAAGGGAACTTTTTCATAGTGCTATTATTTGAATTTTAAAGAATATTTCATTGAAAATAATACAAAGAAATTCAGGAATTTTTAAATGTATTCATTATTTGGTGATATAAATTTAATAAATTTTGTTTAATTAACATAAGTATTTCGGATATTAATGTAAAATTCATGTAATGAATCATGATCAGAAAATTAAACTTGATCTGCCGTAAAAATTTTAGTATATTAAAGGTGAAAATGCTTTGGAGGTATTGAAAAATTAAAGTTTTTTTTATTTGAAATTCAAGGTGTTATACCTCTGTGGCATCTTTGGGTACTGTGTTTTACGTACTTTCAGGATTTGATACCACAAAGCAATATGTCGTTAAAAAAATCGTTATCTTTGATTGATCAAAGAATTATATGAATTTTGTAGAGTGTCATGAAGAACCCATCCATATCCCTGGGTATATACAAAGTTTTGGATATCTGATTGGCATTGACGCAGGATCTCATACCATTACTTTTTTCAGCAGGAATATTGAGGATATATTTAGGGTCGAAAATGCAGAACAGCTTTTTGACAGGAAGCTTACGGATTTTCCTGAAATCTTCCGGTCTGTTATAGATTCGGACCTTTATACCTCTATTCATGATTTTACAAAAAGAGAAAATGAAACTCATTTTGATAAGGTATTCATCAGTGGAAAGGAATATCATTTTTCCATCTTAAGAAGTGGCAAACATATTTTTCTTGAATTTGAAGCGGTACAGGAAAATCCCAATAAGCGTATTTCCAATAAGTATGATAATTTTTATGTTATCGACAATGAGAAGGAGCTTTGGGAGCAGCTGCTGAGTACTCTATCCAAGATCGTCAATTATGACCGGATGATGGTGTATAAATTTATGATGGACGGCTCTGGTAAAGTGATTGCAGAAAAAAGAGATGAGAATATGGAAAGTTATCTCGGTCTTCATTATCCGGAGTCTGATATTCCGAAACAAGCCAGAGATCTTTATTTAAAGAAAAGGAAAAGAATATTCAGTAATGTTTATTCGGAGACCGTTCCGCTTATAAGCAGGACAGATGAAAATATTGATCTTACTTTTGTAGGTTCAAGGGGAATGTCACCGGTTCACGGACAGTATGTCAAAAACTCCGGAGCTTCTTCCAGTTTCAGTGTATCCATTATTATTGATGATTATCTTTGGGGACTGGTTACCTGTCAGAACTCGGAGGCTAAGCATATTGATCTTGAAGACAGAGTGCAGGCGGGGATCTTTACAGCCCTTGCTTCCAATGCCTATTCTTCCTTTAAATCTAAAAATGAACTGAACTACCGTCTTGAACTGAACGAAAGAGCTTCACAGCTGAAAGCAGAATTTTTAAAACATAATAATCTTTTTGATTCCCTGGCAGACAATAAAGGAAAGATCCGAAAGCTTCCTGAAGCAGATGGTCTGGTGATTATTTCAGACGGAGAACCAGTAACGGTAGGAACTGTGCCGGAACGTGAAACGATTGACAGAATTGCGCACTGGGCTCTTGAAAATACGAAAGAAAGTATGTATGTCAGCAGAACTTTTCTTAAGGATTACGGAGAGGAACTGGAACTGACTGAAAATGCAGCCGGAATCATTATTTATTTTATTGAAAGGAGCAAAAAAGAAATGCTGATCTGGTTCCGTAAGGAGTTCAGTGAGCACATCAATTGGGCGGGAAATCCAGAGAGAAAATTAGGAGTCTTTTTGCAGAATGGGGAAGAGAAACACATTATTTCACCAAGAACATCTTTTCATCTTTTTACTGAAAATATAAAAGGAAATTCAAAAAGATGGAATTCCAGAGATATCAGTTCTGTACAAGCAGTTAGGGATGTGATCCTTGAAACTTCTCACAAGCAGTATAATGCGATCAAAGCGCTTAACAATGAACTGAGAAAAGTAAATGAGGAACTTGACAGTTTCTCTTATACCATTTCACATGACCTGGGAACCCCTCTGACCGTCATGAAACTGAATGCACAGATGCTGCTTTCGAATTTTGAAAAGACAGAAAAAAATAGAAATAAACTGACCTCTATTGTTGAAGAAATCGACAATATGGCGGAAATGATGCATGATGTACTGGAACTCAGCCGCGCGAAGCACAGCGAGATAGAGCTGGAACGTTTGCAGCCTGCGAATACAATCCTTAAGATTTCGGAAAATGCAAAGATCACTTTCGAAAGTCCTAAAAGTGAGATTATTATTAAAGAATGTCCTGAGGTACTTGCTGACAAAACGATGCTTCATCAGGTATTTTTGAATGTCATCAACAATGCTGTGAAATACTCTTCCCACCGGGACGAGCCGAAAGTGGAAATCTGGGGCACGGAAGAGGGAGGAAATATTGTATACAGGATTTCTGATAACGGAATCGGAATTCCACAGGAAGAAAAGCACAAGATGTTTAAAATCTTCAACAGAATGGATAATGCTAAAAAGTTTAAAGGAAACGGAGTAGGCCTGTCCATTGTACACCGTATTATGAAAAGGATTGGTGGAAATGTGGAATATGATAGCAATAAAGAGGGGACTTGTTTCATTTTAACGTTCAAAAAACCGTAAATTTGGGCAACTTTAAAAACCTTATTTATGGTATCAGAGTATCTTAAGCAAAATACAGCGGAGTATCACGATGCTGCAGAGAAACTTTTCAATTCGGAAAAAATTTTTAATAAAACGTTCACTTTAGAGGACTATAAAAAGATCATCAGTACGAATTATCTGATGCTTCTTCACAGTGAGGACAAAATATTCGGAAGTCTTGCTGATAAATATTCGGAAAGGCTCCAGCTTAACAGCAGAGTAAAACTTCCTCTTATCGAGAAAGACCTTGAAAGTCTTTCTTTGGAAAACCAGACAGCTTCACACGAACTTCAGCTGGACAATGAACATGAGGCTTTAGGAGCAATGTATGTGATCGAAGGTTCTACATTAGGTGGAAACGTAATTGCAAAACAGCTTTCTAAAACGGAAGGTTTTGATCATGTAACATTCAATTTCTTTGGGTGCTATCAGGAAAATACAGGACCAATGTGGAAAAATTTCAAAGAGGTTCTGGATACTGAAGTAACTGAAGAAAACTATAATGAAGTCCTTTCAGGAGCAAAAAAGCTATATACGTTTTTACTGAACGTCAATTAATTTCATTGAACCCTAACTAAATTCCTGAAAAATTGCCCACATTTTCAGGAATTGTTAAATTTGGGCGTTTCAATTTTTAGACTAAACTAAAAAATAATTTAAAAAAAGTATACCATATGAAAGTAACTGTAGTAGGTGCAGGCGCTGTAGGAGCAAGCTGTGCAGAATACATCGCAATGAAAAACTTCTGTTCAGAAGTAGTTTTAGTAGACATTAAAGAAGGATTTGCTGAAGGTAAGGCAATGGATTTGATGCAGACGGCATCGCTGAACGGGTTCGATACAAAAATTACCGGAACAACAGGAGATTACAGCAAAACTGCAGGTTCTCATGTAGCGGTTATCACTTCAGGGATTCCAAGAAAACCTGGAATGACGAGAGAAGAACTTATCGGTATCAATGCTGGTATCGTGAAAGAAGTTACTCAAAACTTAGTAAAAAACTCTCCGGAAGTGATCATCATCGTAGTATCTAATCCAATGGATACTATGGCTTATTTAGTACACAAAACGTCAGGTCTTCCTAAGCACAAAATCATCGGAATGGGGGGTGCATTAGACTCTGCAAGATTCAAATACAGATTGGCTGAAGCTTTGGAAAGCCCTATTTCTGATGTAGACGGTATGGTGATCGCTGCACACAGTGATACCGGAATGCTTCCATTATTAAGCAAAGCTACAAGAAATGGTGTTCCTGTAACTGAATTCTTAGATGATGAGCAGCAGAAATATGTTATTGAAGAAACTAAAGTAGGAGGCGCTACTTTAACAAAATTATTAGGAACTTCAGCTTGGTACGCTCCAGGTGCAGCGGTTTCTGTAATGGTTCAGGCGATTGCCTGCGACCAGAAAAAAATGATCCCATGTTCTTTAATGCTTGAAGGTGAATACGGACAAAATGATATCTGCTTAGGTGTTCCAGCTATTATCGGAGCCAACGGAGTAGAAAAAATTGTTAACGTAACGCTTACTGCAGAGGAGCAGTTGAAGTTTGCTGAAGCTGCTAATGCGGTAAGAGAGGTGAACGGAGATCTTAAGTTTTAATTAGATTAGCTCTACATAATATTTGCTCAGCGCGGCCAAAGGCCGCGCTGAGCTTTTTTATAAAGGGTTTCATAAGTAGGTAACTAATTTCGGAGCGGCCAAAGGCCGCTCCGAAATTAGTTACCTTTTAATAATCTTCTATTTTATCTCCTTCAAAACCCTTTCAAATTCCAGATCTCTCTTCCGGATAAGATCATCATCCGTATATCTTATCATTTCATTGATTCGTACGCCGACTTTTTGAGTGGGTGTATTGTCATCATAGAAAATGCCGTTCGCGGTAAATACAAGATCATAATCATCGGTGAGGGGTACAGTGGTGGTGTCACCATCGGCTCCGGCTGTTTTCTGACCGATTGTAAGGGCTTGAGGGAAGACCTTCTGCAGATTCATGGTATTCCATTCGCTCATGCTTAATGTTTCTGGATTGACGATGATGAAAACTTTTCCTTTGTATGGATGAACGGTTTTATCTTCAATCTTTGGATAGTAATGTCCAAACTCTTTATAGCTGATGGCAATGTAAGTGCCTCTATTTTTAATATTGGGTTTGTAGTATTTTCCGAAATGATTGTTTACAGGAGAAAAGTATTTGTAGATATAGTGAAATACAAATCCACCCCAATCGGGATAACCTCTCATATCAAATACCATTGCTTTTTTGGATGACGCTTCCGTAAAGATACTGTCCATATAGCCATCCTGTTTATCTTCCGGAACAGTACTGAAGGAGATCACGTCATTTATTTTAAAATAAGCAATATCCTTATGATTCATCGTATGATTATCTTTGGTGCGGATTTTCCCTTTTATGTATTCCGTAACCGTTGCCAGTTGCTGCTTATCGGTGAAATTGAGAAAATCAACCTTTGCCGGGTAGGATGTATGATTTTCTTTTGATTGTATTGTAAGTTCTTTCTGTAAATTGTCGTCTGTCCAGATCAGATTTCTCTGATAATCTGAAAGCATATGTAAAAGAGTCTCTCTGTTGGAGGATGAAAGCAATTCCTGTTTTTCTTTAATGACCTCAGGAATACTCTTGCCATTGATCTTCATGATCCTGTCTCCCGTATGGATATTGGCTTTAGAACAGATTTCAGGAAAAATAAGATCGGTAATGAGCAGATGATCATCAAAAATCACATAATCAAATGGAGGATAATACAACCGATGGTAAATTTCATTCTTATAATTCAGCTGATTATAAAAATTGAATGCATGGCTGTCTTCCATTTTAGCAACCGCTTTAGCCAGAATGATATCAAAATCTTTTCTTGACGAGCAGTGAATGGTTTGATCCAAAAGATCCGTAAAGTAGGCATCAGAATTTTTTGGCATCAGATATTTGTGAGGATACAGATAATCGATGGATCCCTGAATTTTTGCAAATATCAGCAGTCTTTCTGGTAAAGCGAAGTTTTTATCTTTAGGAGATGAATCTTTTTTCTTATCTCCGGGCTTTTGTTTTCCCCCTGTATCACTAATGAATCTGTGATCATAAATGTCTTTAAGAAGTGCTTTATTTTCGGTACTGATCTTTTTATTTTTCTGGTACCATTTGAAATCCTGATTGGCAGAAAGAATATCTTTTTCCTGATCATTAACAGGAGTTCCTGAAAATTTATGATTCAGGTTTTCAGTCAGGACTTTAATTACTGAGTTGGCGTCTGACTGATCATTTACTTTCTCCACAGTCGTTAAAAATAAACTGTCAGCGTCTTTTTTTGCGCTGGCCAGATCCGGATGGTAATATTTTAGAAAGTTCCATGTTTTTATCAAAAGACGATATTGGTCTTTTTGACCGTAAACTGATGACTGGACAAGAATTATGCAAAAAATGGATAGTAGTTTTTTCATATTTTTACTGTAAATAACGGGGAAAAGATATGATTTTATGGTGATACAATTTCAAAGTCAGTATAAAAAATACAACACACTTATTGGGGGGGTGTTGAGTGTTTATTATTTAAGTTTAATAATGTCTGAAGACGAAATTCCAAACAGAATTGATGAATTTCCTGTTTTTCTCGTAATACAAAATATGTCCGCCATCGATAGAAACTACCTTCTGACAGGGAAACTGAAACGTTTGATAGTGTCTGCTTCCTACAGCTTTATCCTTTTTTCCGGTGATAATTAATACAGGAACACGAATGTCTTTTGTAACCGGTGCATAATCAGTATAATATTCCGGATATTCCTTCGGTTTTGAGATCACAGCCATTCCAAAATCTATAATCCTTGGATGAAGGGAATCTATTTTGTCCATTTTTTTGATGGTTTCAATATCCTCCGTAAGAAACTTATAGCCTATTCTCTTCTTTCTTAATGCAGCGCTTATTTTTGAAAGTTCTGCAGAAAGACGGTCTTCAGGAACAGCTTTATTTTCCTGTAGAAGAAGGTTGTTTCCGTATTCAATCTGTTCTTTGACGGATTCATTATTGAGAAAATGAAGCGTCACATTAGTTAAAATCAATCCTTTGGTATGCTGAGGATATTTTTTAGCATAATTAACTGCAATAATGCCACCGAAAGAATGCGCCAGCAGAAAAATTCTGTCAAGTTTCAGATGCTGCCTCAGTTCTTCAATATCCCTTACCATAGTTTCCAGATGATAATTCTCTGATGTTCCCGATTCACCGGATCCCCGTTGATCCATATAGATTATTTTCATGTTTTTTTCAAGACGGTTTCCGCCCATGAGCTCAAATGACGGGTATCCTTGTCCAGGACCTCCCGGAACATAGATGCAGGCTTCTCCGTTTCCCGAAACTTTATAGTTGATTTTAACGTGATCGGAAGTCTCAAAAACACTTTTGTAACTGCTTTTCTGAGCTGAAGCAAACGTCAAAGAAAGGAAGATGGATAGAATTAAGTGCATGGTTTTCATATAGTAATAACATTTGAGAGACAATATTTATTACGTATTACAGTTCAAAAATCAGTTCTTTTCTTTGCCAGTAGTTCACATCAAAAGAATCATTATAAACTTTTTTCCGTTAGGAAGAAATTTAAAACCTTTTAAAAGAGTTTCGTCCGAATGATTCTTACACACTTCAATTATCTTTCTTAAGGGACTGTTCATCTGTCAGAGATTGTTGATTTCCTGCAAGATTATATTTTATTGCACAAGACCCTGGTAAAAGACCTGTGTTCATCATTAAAAGTGACAAAAAAAGAGCAGTAAAAACCGCCCCCTTCTTTATCTAACAATATTTCCTTTAAAAGTAAACACATCCACATCCCGTTTCCCACGGCTGACATAAACGCTTAGGTTCCGTGCAGCTTCCTCCCGGATTGCCTCCTCCTTCTGAAGATCTGTAGCACATACCGCCACTGCAATAATAGGATCCGATAGTGGGCGGACAATAACCGTCAGCATCACAAATGGCGTAAGCAGTATCTCCTCCGCTGATGAGTTCAAGCTGCTTTCTAGTTAATTTCTTTAAATTTTTTCATAGCAGTTACTGTTTTTAATTTGTTGATTACTAATATAAGAAATTTTAATACACGATGATGTGATTTAATCAATATGATTTAATATTTAAAGATTTAATATTGAAATAATTGAAAAAAATGATGATAAAGTAGTGGGTTAGGATACTTCACTAATAAAACTGCGGGCAAAGATTCTTCTTTCTCCCGCAGTATAGAATGGATGTAAACGGCTATTGGTTCATCACATCAAAAGCACCTTCAGAGTCCGCAAAGAAACTGCTGTATAAAACTTCTGTATTCCCTACTCGGATTTCATAAGTATCCTCAAGGAGCCCTTTCACAAGGTTTTCTGCCACTTCCGAAGCAGGAATACCATTTTCCCGGCCTCCGATTTCAACAGAAAAATCAGTGTTAACCAATGGCGGCATCAGTTCAAAAACTTTAATAGGGGTGTCTTTGGCCAGTTCATATCTTAAAAGTTTCGTATAGGAATGAAGAGCCGCTTTAGAATCAGAATAGGTAGGAAGATGTGATCCCGGGGCCAGTGCGACGATGGAAGAGACATTCACAACTGCTGCGTTTTCCTGTTTTTTTAGTAATGGAAGGAGTTTTTCGGTCAGACGTATCGGAGCGAAATAATTAGTTTCAAATTCTGCTGTTGCCTTATGGTACGTGTCTGATGTATCAGAAAGAGTATACACGTAAGCGTGTCCGGCATTGTTGATTAAGATATTCAGACCACCGAAACTGACTTTGATTTCTTCAACCAGTCGCTCTACATCTTTTTCATCAGTAATATCTGCCTGGATGGTAAAGATATTTTCGAGACCCGCTGATGCTGCATCAAGTTTAGCTTTATTTCTTCCTGCAATGATAACTTTGTTGGAGGTGTGAAGTGCTTTCGCAATTTCTAATCCGATTCCTGAGCCTCCACCCGTGATAAGAATAATGTTGTTGGTAATGTTCATGACATTTTTGTATTAAATTAATAAGTATTTTAAATTGTACTAATCGGTACAAAATTGAATGAAAAATTTTAATCCAGTATTTTAAGATTCATTTCAATGATGCTTTTCAGGATTTCCGGTGAACTCTCCATTCTTCTGGTAACATGAATTCCGTTCCACAGATTGCTGAGGTGCCATCCGATGATTTCCGGATCTTCTGTGCTGTTCATCTCACCTTTTTCCTGGGCACGTCTGATGGTTTTAGCAAAAAGAGACTGAAGTTCTTTAAGTAATTGGGCCGTGACCTTTTTAATTTCCTGATCTTTTTCAGAAAGCTGGACCAAAGCATTACCTAAATAACAGCCACGCTCTTTATCACAATCCGAAGCATACGCCAGACTTATAAAAAAATCTTTGATCAACTGAATCTTGTCTTCAGATGCAGCAAGACTTTGGGAAAGCTTTTGATAAAAACGCTCTGAAAACTGAGTGATGGAGCGCACATAAAGCTCCTGTTTCCCACCCTTAAAAGCAAGATAAAAACTGCCTTTTCCAATTCCCATAGCGCCCAGCAATTCTTCGGCAGAGGCTGTATCATAACCTTTGTCCCTGAAAACTTCAGTGGCTTTTGCCACAGCTTCCTGTTCGTTAAATATTTTAGGTCTTCCTGCCATCGGGATTCATTTTCTGAGACAAAGGTATATAATTGTACCATTCGGTACAAAATAAAAATTTCAATAGGTTTTATAGTTTTTGTCGATCGTTCAACTTGCCGGCTGATTCCAGGTTTGTTTTTTTACAAATCCAAGGTCATGAACACAGCTGTTTCTTCAGGGTTTTCATACATTCTTGTATTCAATCCCGTAATGCTGAAGCCTAGTCTTCTGTAAAACTGTATTGCAGGATAATTTGTATTCTGTGTTTCCAGCTCTATGATGCGGCAGTTTAAGTTTCTGGCTTCGCGCACCGTACTTTTGATCAGCTGGGCTCCGGCTCCGTTTCTTCTGAATTTTTCGCTGATCAGGATATTTTCAATATAAAAACTATTATTCCAGATTCTGTGCTCACCAATAATCCAGCCCATAAGTTCACCGTCCTCAAAAACTCCGAAAGAATGTCCTTTTTGAATCCTCTCATTAAGATCGTCCATGTCATCAGAAGTGGTTTCCCAGATCTTGCTGTAGCTCAGTGATTTTTCTCTCAATACAAATTCAAAAGAACCGGAATACTCAACAAAAGAGATTGATAGTATTTTGTCAGTGGTATAGCCGTTCAATCCCCATTTCAGAGCAGGGTTTTCAGTCAGTTTTTCTAATTTTTTTATTTCCATGAAAATAAAGAATATGATTGGTTTTTATTGAATTTCTGTGCAGATCTCAACCAAATAATTGTCAAGATCTTTGATATAGGCTACCTTTTGTCCCCAGGGTTTTACAGCCATATCTTCATACAGGACTGCTCCGTTTTTAACTGCTTTTTCCAAAAGTTTTTCTACCTCATCCGTTGTGAATCCTAATTCTATCCCGAAAGGTTTTTCCTGAGATTGAGAAGATAAAAATCCTTTCTTTATATTAGAACTGGCAAGATTGACGGAAGCGAAAGAAAGACTGGTGTCTCCGGTTATCAATTCTCCGTAATCTTTTTCAGGTGTTATAAATTTTATAGGGGTATCAAATGTATTTTGGTAAAAGTTCATGGACTTTTCAACATCCTCAACATATAAAATAACGTATTTGAATTTGATCATAATTGCTTTATTTTTTAATTAAAATATATTCTTCATCTTTTATCAATTGTACAAAGGGGCCATCTAAAGGATAGTAATCCATCCCTCCGAAATGACCGAAGTGGAGCGGATATTTCTGAGTCAGTTGAAGGATCTTGTTTCCGAACGAATGAATATGGACATTCTGAATTGCATTTTCCATTTGTCTTCCGTTGGAGAAAATGAGCATCAGATTGCATTGGCTTTTAAAATCCTTCTCGTAATAGTAGAAAACATGAATATTCTCTTCATGACAGAGGAGGGTCAGATGATTAATCAAGTCTTTTTTACAGGAGAGCGGAAGATTACAATCAATTCTTATGGAAAGGTTTTCTGCATTGTCTTTTTTGAAATCTGATCCAATGATCTGAATAAACCGATGTTGTATGGTTTCATAGGGCTTATTTTCGGGTCTGAAATTCCTGGTTGATGTTGCTTCAAATGGAGTTTCAGTCAGATGAGCATGGGAGAGAATCAGTAATTGTTCTATTTCTGAAACGAACTGGAAATGTTCATCAAAAAGGGTATAGTCACCAGTTGAGATCAATAGCTGGTTTCCATTGATCTTGAGGTCTAAATAGATCCTTTTGAAGCGTAAGTGGAGTTCCTCCAGTTTTTTCAGAAGGTTCTCAGGCTGTTTTACCAAAACCCTTGCTTCCAGTCCGGCAAGATTGTCAGCATGACCTCCCATTCCATTGATAAATGTAAAAAACTGGAAACGGTATAAGTTTTCGGGAAATTTGAAATACCAGTATACTCCTAATATCATTTTTTTATTCTTATGATTTTTTAAACTTCAAAAACTGTACTATCCTTGTTAGTTTAGATTGGCGCTTTTCAAAATCTGTCTCTGGATTAAATACTTTAATTTGAATCTTTTCCCGATCTTTTATAACGGTGCCGGAGTGATTTCCGATACTCGAATTAATTTTCTCCAGCAGGTCAAGTTTAAGCATGACTTCAAGAATTCTACATCCGTCAGCAAATTCGTCATAAATTTCTACTGGTAATGGCTGATATTGTGGGGTTGATTTAATGTAAATACTGAAAAAATAAGGATCCAAATCTCCAAACTCCATTCCAAACATAAAAGGCACTTCAATTTCCTGCTTTGTTTTTGTATTTTGAAACTGGCAATGATAGCCATGGAAAAAATAATTCCATTGTCCAACTTTTCCCCTGCTCATTCTTTGTCCCTTAATTATATTAAAAGTAAGAAATGGAAAATCTTTATTTAATTTTACTTTCTTATTCGTAATAAATAGATTGATGAGTTCGGTACTCAATTCTCTATAATCTTTTGCACAGCGTGTAAAAAATAGCTGATTGGCTATTATTTCTTCATCTGTAATCAGTTTGCAGATGTTGATTTCGTGTTCTATAGTAGGAATGGCGATTTGAAAAGCCGGAAATCTTTTCTTTAAATCCGAGCCAAAATCTTCTCGTAAATGTTGAACAGAATCCTTAAAAATTAATCTAAGTTGTTTATGACGGGGAATATTTGAGATATAGTCAATGCTAGGAAATTCCTTGATTGATTGGATTGTTATTAATTCAATATTTCTTTCCAAAATTTTATATGGATGATTTCGCCAAATTTAATGAAATTTCACACGCCAAAACTTTCAAAACCCGTAAATTTGTGATCAACAAAAATTTACTAGATGCTTAGGAAAATTTCAATTGCGGCAGCGGCTTTATTGTCCGTAATTACAATCAATGCTCAGAAGAACAAAAATTCTCAGTTAGAAAGACCCAAATTAGTTGTAGGATTAGTCGTTGACCAGATGAGATGGGACTATCTGTACCGTTTTTATAATAAATACGGAAACGATGGTTTTAAAAGACTTCTGAATACTGGATATTCTTTAAATAACGTTCACATTCCCTATGTACCTACCATTACTGCTTTGGGACATACCTGCATCTATACAGGTTCTGTACCTGCCATCCACGGGATTGCCGGAAACGACTGGACAGATAAAGAAACAGGAAAAAACGTATACTGTACGGCAGACGAAAGCGTTCAGCCGGTAGGAACAACCAATACAAAGACAGGAAGTCATTCTCCAAAAAATCTTTGGTCTACCACAGTGACTGATGAGTTGAGGCTGGCGACCAATTTCCAGGGAAAAGTAATCGGAGTTTCATTGAAAGACCGTGCTTCCATTCTTCCTGCAGGCCATACGCCGAACGGAGCATTTTGGTTTGATGACAGTACAGGAAATTTTATTACAAGTACCTGGTATATGAATGACCTGCCTCAGTGGGTAAAGTCTTTCAATTCTCAGAATCTTCCTGAAAAATTAGTAGCAAACGGCTGGAACACTTTACTTCCGATCAACCAATATACAGAAAGCTCACCTGATAATTCTTCATGGGAAGGCCTTCTCGGAAGTGCAAAGACCCCTGTTTTTCCTTACAGCAATTTAGCTCAGGATTATAAGACTAAAAAAGATAATATCCGTTATACGCCTTTCGGAAATACACTGACACTGAAATTGGCCGAAGCTTCTGTAGAAGGAGAGAAATTAGGGGGAGATAATATTACTGACTTTTTAGCCATCAACCTGGCTTCTACAGATTATGCAGGTCACAAATTCGGGCCCAATTCTATCGAAGTAGAAGATGTGTACTTAAGACTTGATCAGGATCTGGCTCAGTTTTTCAGCTATCTGGACTCAAAAGTAGGAAAGGGCGAGTATACGGTTTTCCTTTCTGCTGACCACGGTGGAGCTCATTCAGTTGGATTTTTGAAAGAACATAAGATCACCACAGGATTCTTCGGAGAGGGAATGGAAAAAGATATCAACCAGAAACTGAAAGATAAATTCGGAGTTGATCAGCTCATCAATGCCGTAGATAATTATCAGATCTATTTTGACAGAAAGCTGATGAAGGATAATAAAATAGAATTGGATGACCTGAGAGATTTTACCATCAAAGAATTGCAGAAAGATCCTACTGTTTTGTATGCCGTGTCTGTAGATGAAGTTCAGGAAGCTACGATTCCGGAACCGATTAAACAGAGAATCATCAACGGAATCAACAGACAGAGAAGCGGTGATATTCAGCTTATTTCTCATGATTCAATGCTTCCTCCTTACTCTAAAACAGGAACTACCCATAGTGTATGGAATTCGTATGACTCTCACATTCCACTGATCTTTATGGGATGGGGAATCCATCAGGGAGAAAGTAATAAAGAATATCACATGACCGATATTGCCCCTACTGTTTCATCACTGCTGAAAATTCAGTTCCCGAGTGGAAATGTAGGAAACCCGATTACAGAGGTTATTGGAAGGTAATAAAATTTCAAAGTATACAAAGCATTCCTTTCGGGGAATGTTTTTTTTTGATAGATCGTGCTAATTATAAAAATTTTAATCCGGGTTTTCATTGGATATGGTCAGCCCTCAAACGTTTATTTAAATAATCAATTATATTTAATTCTAGATTTTGGGATATATTTATATATTTGGAATACTAATTAAAATATTGAGTCATGAAAAAATTATCACGAGAAAATCTGAAAATGATCAAGGGTAGCGGAAATGCATGTTCAGTTGATCTTACATGTCCGCAACTTCATATCTGCTGTAATGGAGTTTGTTTGAAAACTACAGAAATAATATACCTACCCAACTGTGAATAGAAATAAGGATAATTACACTTTGGTATTTGATATTTCTGTTCTTAATTGAAAACGAATGGAATATAAAATCCAAGAGATTTTTAAGTAGTATAATATCCAAGAGATGCATAATCTGCATCTCTTTTTTTGGTATTAATTTCAAACAAATTATATCTGTTGACAAAATTTTATTTGGAAGGTGTTGCTCTTATATTGATGGCATCGCGGTTTCCTGAACCAAATGTTATCCTGAAAGCAGTACCGCTTCCACCGGCACCATTAACTGTAAGAGTATAGTTTCCGGCTGGTAATACTAAAGTAGAACGGGGTACAAGATAAAAATTACCGGTTGTGATAAAAGTTGAAAAACTATTCGTATACGATAGTGTGGATAACCCAAATACTGTATTGATCGGTATGCTGGCAGGAGCTGCCGTAAATGAATAATATACATTACAAAGCTTAACCGCGTTATCCGTTATTCCAGCTCCTGTACCGCCCGGGGCAATACCTGAGTTGGTGAAAATTGCCGAGATATTGGAATCAAATTCCACTACAGAAGGTTTACTTAAAGTAAATGATACAGTAGCCAAAGTAATAGTTGTAATGGATCCGGTCGTGGTAGCTGCCGGAACATCTAAACTGATTGTACCAAGTGCATCGCCACCTATGGTTCCTCCTGAAAGCATTGTTTTTTCAAACCAAGCTGTTTTTCTCTGCCATTGTGTTCCATCATTATAATATTCTCCCGGATAAACAGGATTGGCTGCTACAGTGGTATTGGTAGCAGTGTTATATACGGTCATTCCGGCAACATGCGCTGAAAGAGGAGAGGGATTATTGGTCGCTGTAAGCGCTACTCTCGGAAGCAAGAGTCCTTTATTGGTACTGCTGACCTCAAGCATAGCATTAGCGTTGGGGGAAGCAATGCCTATTCCTACCTGCGCCATCATTGTTGATGGAACACTTGAAAGAATGATAAATGCAGCAAATAAATTTTTCATTGATTATGTTTTTAGTACGTTTAAAGTCAAAATTTTCCCAACTATTTTGTTGGAGTGGCCTTAATCTGAACCATATCTCTGACTCCAGATCCATACGTAACTCTAAATGCATTACTGCTGGATGCCAATCCGTTGACATTGACCACATAATTTCCCGCTGGTAACAGAAGCGTGGCATGAGGCGCGGTATAAAAATTTCCTATAATGGTTGTAATATTGGCTGTAGTTGCATTCATATAAGTGATGGTGCTGTCTCCAAAAGGTGTATTCACAGCTATTCCGCTTGGGGCTGTGGTAAAAACGAAATTGGAAGTCACTAGTTTTATGGCTGAATCTCCTAAGGGTATCGTACTGTCACCGCTGGCATTAAATGACATCGAAATATTTCCACTGAACTCTACACTCGATGGTCTGTCCAGTGTAAAAGAAAATGTACTTAAAGTAGTCGTAGTAGGAGTGCCTGCAGCAATATCTACGGGAGTAGAGGAAAGGATATCGGCAATAGTCCCTCCTGTGATCATTCTTACATCATTCAGTGCAGACTTTCTCTGCCATTGGGTTCCATCATTATAATATTCACCGGGGTATACCGGATTGGCAGCAACTGAAGTATTGGTTACCGTATTATATACCATCATTCCTGCCACATGAGCTGTTAACGGTGCCGGATTATTAGTAGCAGTCAATGCGACTCTGGGTAGTAAAATACCTTTGGTTGCACTTGTGATGTCCAACTCTGCATTCGTATTGGGAGCAGATAATCCCACACCTACCTGGGCGTTTGTGAATGAAAAGAAGGCCAGAAATAAAGGGATCGTATATCTATTTTTTTTCATTTTGTGATATTTATTGGTGTTAAAAAATTGATGAAGCTTTGATTACTGTAATGGAGTCGCTCTGATCTGGATCATATCATGAGTTCCTCCACCATAACCAATTCTAAATGCAGTTCCGCTTAATGCTGTACCTCTTAAATTAAGGACATAACTTCCTGCAGGTAAGGTAACCACTCCGTAAGGATTCAGATAAACATCTCCCGTTGCTGTTGCTGCGGCAGAAAGTGCGGTAGTATACGAGGCAGAATGATCACCAAAAAAAGCGGTTGTTGAAACTCCTGCAGGGGCCGTCGTAAACTGGAAATTAAGAGTACACAATTTTACAGCTCCATCTGATAAAGGTGTGGTATTGCTTCCTGAAGCAGTATAGCGCGTAGAAACATCAGCACTGAACTCCACAGTAGACGGCCTGTCTAATGTAAAAGAAATCGTACTGAGTATGGTAGTCGATGCCGTTTCGGCAACAACATCTGCTGTGGTCAATGATATAGCATCATTTATTCCTCCTCCGGTAATCATTCTGGCATCATTCCACGTGGATTTCCTTAACCATTGTGTACCATCATTATAATACTCTCCCGGATATACAGGACTGGCAGCCACAGAAGTATTGGTGGCTGTATTATAAACTGTCATTCCGGCGACATGGGCTGAAAGCGGGGAGGCACTGTTCGTGGAAACAAGAGCAACTCTAGGAAGAAGGAGTCCTTTATTTGTACTTGTGATGTCTAATGCTGCATTGGTATTCGGAGAAGATATCCCTATTCCAACCTGGGCTGTTACAAGTGAAAAGCCAACCAGTAGAAATCCAACCACACAATTCTTTTTTTTCATCTCTGTTTAGTTTTTTATTTAATTGATCAAAAAAATTCCAATAGTTACATCGGTATTTTAATGAATAATTAATGGTTAAATGGTTTTTAGTTTGATTGATAAGTAGGTTTTCGGTAGTCCTTTTTTATTATCAATACTTGCATTTTAAAGTATATACGAGATGCATGACTGTTTGGTTTTTATTTTTGAAAAAAAATTAAATATTTTTTTGATTAAATATTTTGACCCAAAAAAAACTCCCAGAAATGCTGAGAGTTTTTGTATCCTTTTATTTAATTTCTAATTAATATAGGAAGCGTTAAACGACATTGAAATAGGCCTGCAAGTCATGGTGACACCAGAGGTCGTTCCATTGTTGACTGCTCTTATCATTCTTACATCTAATGTGTGATTTCCCGTGTTGAGAAATTTAACCGTATTGATGGTAAATTGGGTATTGGTTCCGGCTGAGGTTTCCTGAGTCCTTAAATAACAGTCTGTTGCCACTCCGTCAATATATAATCTGGCTTCATAAGTAGCCTTTCCACCTCCTTCAGGGGTGCCTGTATAATCAATTCCAAGCATGAAATTAATAAATAAAGTTTTACCTCCGGAAGGAATTGTAATAGACTGCGATGTACCGGTTACGACTGTAGCTGCAAGATCATTCACATTAAAATCAATGCCGTTGGTGTTATTCACGGTAGCTGTATTGATGCTTGCCGGAGAAGGATTGGCGACCGTAATTATATTTCCGTTCGTATCTACACCTATAGATTGTCCTGTACCGGTGGGAGAAGCTGAGGTAAGATTGGTGAACCTTAATCCGGAGATATTGGCATTTCCGGAAGCAATTTCAAATTTTGAACCGGGCGTGTTGGTTCCTATACCCACATTTCCGTTACCCAGTATTATAATTTTTTCTCTGTCATTAGTTTTTAAAGCTAATGCAGCATCGTTGGTAGTACCTATACTTAATTGAGTAGAGTTTCCGTAAGAATTAATCTGTGCCTGATTATTGTCATCCACATAGAGGTCGAGATGCGACGATCCTCCGGTCAATGACAGAGATCCTCGTGAAGATCCGTTGGCAGAAAGAGTTCCCAAAACTGAGCTTGCTACAATTCCTACACTGGTCATATCATTCATAAAGACTATAGGGTTTCCGTTGGTTGTTACTATTCTCGTCCCTGCTAATCTGCCGTTCGAATTATAGAAATTGGATGTTCCCAGTTTTACCCATGCTGTTCCGCTAAAATAATAATATCCTGTTGCATCTATGTTGATAGCAGTGCCTGCTGATGTTCCTGTTGAAATACTGTTTATGAAAATCAATGTTGAAATGGGAACGGAAGTCATGCTTTGAGCTCTTTCTCTGTCTACTCTGGGGATTAATAATCCATCAACACCGTTGCTTGTGCCGGTAGAATTTTTTGCATTAATGTCAAGGGTAGAAAGCGGTAGACTGGTATGAATTCCCACCTGTGCCAGAACAAGAGAAATGCCACTTAAAAGAAATATAATGGAGAATTGAAATTTTTTCATGAATTAAGTTTAAAATAATGATTAATTGTTGTACTATTTAATTATTCAGATCTTAATGATTTGAAGCTTAGTTTAAATAAGAAGCATTAAATGATACTGACATTGGATTGCAAAGCATGTCTGCACCGGAGGCTGTCCCGTTATTGAAGGTTCTCTGCATTCTGACGTCGACTGTATGATTTCCCGCAGCAAGAAATTTTATGGTACTGATGCTAAAAGAAGCATTCGCACTGATTCCTATTTCCTGTGTCCTCATATAACAGTCGGTGGCTATACCGTCTATATATAATCTTGCTTCATAATAGGCGGTTCCACTTCCTGACGGATTATTGATGTAATCCACTCCAAGCATAAAATTGATAAATAAAGCTTTTCCACCTGCGGGAACATTTATTGATTGTGATGTTCCGGAGATGATGGTAGCGGTGACATCATTCACCGTAAAGTTGACCTCTGCTGTACTGTTTACCGATGAAGTACTTACAGTAGTAGGATTGGGATTAGCAACAGTCACTACATTTCCATTGGTATCCACACCCAAAGCCTGTCCCGCACCTATTGGAGAGGTAGAGGTAAGATTAGTGAATCTTAAGCCGGATGTATTTGTCGTTCCCGAAGTTAATTCCAATGCAGTATTAGGGGAAGAAGTGCCGATTCCTACATTCCCGTTATTCAGTAAGATCAGTTTTTCTGTTCCGTTTGTTTTAAGAGAAAGAGGGGCTGTATTCGTTGTTCCTATACTTAATTTTGTGATTGTTCCTGAAGAATTCATTTGGGTAGCATTGCCATTATCTGCATAGGTTTCCAATGTTTCGGCAGATGAAGATAAAATGACAGACCCTTTAGCTGATCCACTTGCTGAAAAGCCTCCTTCTGCTGCACTGGTGATAATGCCTATAGTACTGGCTCCGTTGACAAAGCTGATAGAGTTTCCATTGGTTGTGATCAGTCTGAGTCCATTTAAAGTGCCGTCTGAAGTATAAATAGTGTTAGAAGGAATGAGTTTTATCCAGGAAGTTCCGTTATAGTAGTAAAATCCAGTTGTATCTATATTGACAGCAGTGCCGTTTTGGGTACCGGTGGTAATACTGTTGATGTAAATCATTGTAGAAACAGGAACACTGTTCATACTCTGTGCCCTTTGTCTGTCTAGTCTGGGGACTAGTATTCCATCTGTATCTGTGGAAGTACCTGTAGCATTTCTGGCATTAATATCTAATGTGGAAAGAGGAGTGGTAGTGTTGATACCCACTTGTGCATACATAAGTGAATAGCCTGAAATAATCAATAATATGGAGAGTTGTATTCTTTTCATGGGAAATTTTTTAAGAGGATACGTCATTAATTTTTACGGTAAAGAATGTAATAGGATTACTTGAATAATTACCTTAATTCAAATACGTGGCATTGAATGACATAGAAATCGGAATGCAGAGCATATTGGTACCCGAAGCCACTCCATTATTAAAGGTTCGTGTCATTCTTACATCGATTGTGTGATTTCCGGCTGCAAGAAATTTTACCGTATTAAAGCTGAACTGAGCACTGAATCCACCAGGTCCGTATTCCTGGGTTCGCATATAGCAGTCTGTGGCTGCACCGTCCAGATACAATCTTGCTTCATAGTAAGAGGCGCCACTTCCTGTAGGGTTGCTTCCATAATCTATTCCCAGCATAAAATTGATAAACAATGCTTTTCCACCTGTAGGAATAGCCACAGTCTGTGACGTTCCCGGGACCATGATCACAGTCGTGTCGTTTACATTAAAACTGGCTCCCGTGGTACTGTTTACAGAAGCAGTTGTGACACTTGCAGGCGCTGGGTTGGCTACAGTTATTACATTTCCTGCAGAATCTACGCCTAAAGTCTGCCCTGTGCTGATGGGAGACAATGAAGTAAGGTTCGTAAGTTTTGTCCCTGAAATATTGGCTGTGCCGGAAGAAATTTCCAGTTTTGTATTGGGGGTTGAGGTTCCTACACCTGTATTTCCATTACTTAAAATAGTAATTCGATCCGTTCCGTTTGTTTTAAGGGCGAGGGGAGAGGCATTGGTAGAACCAATACTTAGTTGAGTAGAAGTTCCGAAGGAAACCAATTGGCCAACACCTGTGTTGTTTACGTAATAATCAAGATTTGCAGAACCTCCGGCAAGATTTAGCCATCCTCTGGACGATCCGTTGGCTGAAAGCGAAGCTTCAGTGGCTGAAGTACCAAATTTTACATTGTTGACTCCATTAATGAAGCTTAAAAGATTACCGTTGGTTGTTACCGTTCTGGGATCAGATAAAATCCCGTCAGAATTATAAATGTTGAGTGAAGTAACGAGTTTGGTCCATACTGTTCCATCAAAATAATAATATCCTGCTGAATCAATACGGGCTGCTGTACCGGTTAATGTTCCTGTGGTAATATTGTTAACATAGATTAATGTTGATACAGGAACTGTGGTCATATTTTGTGCTCTTTGTCTGTCTACCCGCGGCACCAGCAATCCCTCTGTATCTGTGGAAGTTCCTGTTGAATTCTTTGCACTGATATCCAGTGTAGAAGATGGAGAAGGAGTGTTGATGCCTGTTTGAGCAGTAGTGAAAGCAAAATGTGTCAGTAAGAATAGAAGAGAAAATGATACTCTTTTCATGGTTTAGTTTTACGAGAAAGATTAATGATTGCTATGTTGCAAATATTAATCTTTTATTTGTAAAACAACCTAAAAAAAGAGAATATTATATATTAAAATAGTGTAGTTAAAATTTGTTATCTATTCATTTTCACCATCATTCTCCTCCTCGTCTTCATCATCGTACTGTTCCAGATAATAGGTGAAGGTAAAGTCTTCAGCTTCGTCCTCAGCATCTTCCAGAGTGGTCAGCAGATCTTCAAAGATTTCCAGCTGGTCTACCGTCATATTGACGAATTCAAGGTGAAGCGGCATCTCCAGTTCTCCGGTAATGACATCAGAAAGCGCATCCAGATTATCTCCGAAATATTCCGTAAGACTTACTTTTTCCTTTAATTGGGCGTAAAAATCGTCGTAGTCGCCGATGTCTGTAAAATCGATATATATTGTCTTCATATTCTTTTTTTATTCATTTAATATTAGTCATTGCGAGGAGCTAGCGACGAAGCAATCTCAAAAAACATCCGTGATATTTTCGATATCATCTGCTAAATCTCTCCAATCAGGATTTATTGAATTTATTAAATCTATTTTTTTCTGTCTTGAGCCTGCTTTGATTTGTTTTTCCCGAAAATAGCATCTCCTATTTCCTGAAAAGATTCCTAGTAGACCAGTATGTATAAGTTATATCTTGAGGTAAAGCTTTGCTGGTAATACATTGCTTTATGTTCTTGCACACGTTTGGGCAGGTTTGAAGTAACTCCTGTATAGAGAGTTGTCTTGTTTTTGTTGGTCATTATATAAACAAAACCTGGTTTCATGGTCCTTTTATCATAAAGATTGCTTCGTCGCTGCTCTCCTCGAAATGACAAGCTCAATTACTGCTTTTCAAAACTCTTATAATGGTTTTTGGTCAGATACACATCGCCGTCTTGCGTAAAAATAATACGGTCTGCATTTCGGTTGCCACAACGGTAGTTCACATCCGCTTCATAATATTTTTCATTTGCGGGAAGTCTTTTCTCACGGTTGCTGAACCGATCACCACCGATAGCTCTTCCGGGTAATACGTCACACAAGTTTCCTTTTGAAGGATTCCAGCCCAACTTTCTTGCCTCATTTTTAGTGATGTAATAATCAGGAAGCCTGTGGTTTTGCTTAACGTAGCTAATGACTGTTTTTTCTTCTGTCAGCTGGTCGATAGACGGTGATGAACTATTTCCAATGGTGCCTTTCGAATCCATAGAAGTACTTCCGTAGCGGGAAGCTTCTGTTTTTGCTGTCCCTGTATTTCCCTTTTTGTCTGCAATAAAATTATTGTAGATATACATCACAGACATTCCGAAGAGAAGTCCAAGACAAATAAAAAATACAGACCTTATTTTACCGTTCATATATAAAATTTATAACTCAAAACTAATCATTTCTCCATTCCTCAGGAATATCGCAAACCGGGATAGGATTTATTTTATGTTGAGCTGCTTTATGCATTCTGTCAAAAATTAAAAAGACCTCTTTATCACGGCCTTCATAGTCATCGGCAGTTTTGGTTCCATATTCTTTCTGAATCTTTTCCAGTTCAGGATAGGTAGCACCAATCTGCTGTTCATCCGTTCTGTCTACATCCCAAAGACCATCTGTAGGAATGGCTTCCTGGATATTTTTAACCAGATTTAAAGCTCTTGCAAGCGTGTATACTTCCGTTTTGTAAAGGTCTGCGATAGGAGAGACATCTACACCACCATCACCATATTTTGTATAAAACCCGATCCCGAAATCTTCCACTTTATTTCCTGTTCCGCATACCAGAAGACCATTCAGTTGTCCGTAATAATAAAGCGTCAGCATTCTAAGACGTGATCTCGTATTGGCAAAAGCAAGCTTTTCATTAGGAAACAGTTCATCTTTGACATCAAACGACTTATAAAGTTCTTCAAAAGCAGGAGTCAGATTTACAGACATCGCCTCTACATTGGGAAACTTTGATTTCAGATCATTCATATGTTCCCAGGCACGGTCTATCTGATCCGGCTTCTGACGGATGGGCATTTCGATAAGAAGGGTTTTCAATCCCGTCATAGCGGCAAGAGTAGAAACCACACCAGAATCCACACCTCCGGAAACACCAATAACATATCCGTTTACTTTAGCTTTTACAGCATAATCTTTTAACCAGTCTACAATATGATCTATTACTTTTTGAGTCTGCATTATTTATATTTTTTTAATCTATTCAAATTCATTTTTTATCCGTCTTTAATTGGCTCAACAGCCAATGCGTTAACTTCAGGAATTTCAAACGGAAAAGAGATTCCAAAATTACAGGTTTTTTCGTAATCTGACTTAGGATAATTGAAATGTCTGCGAAGTATTAGCTGTACTCCGGTCTTCCTGATTAGTACAGTATATTATGGTATATATTTTTCGCGTTTGAGTTCATACCAGTTACAGATCCCATCAGGTTCTTCAAATTCACTGGTTTTCTCAAAACCTAATTTTGTTAGAATATGATTGGAACCCTCATTTTCACAATGAGCATAAGCATAGATAACATCAGCTTTCATCTCAATAAATCCAAGATCCAGAGATGCTCTTGCTGCTTCCATTGCATAACCTTTACCCCATGACTCAGGTAAATAACGGTAACCGAGATCCAATACATTCTTATAACCGTTGGTCTCTTCTGTAAGCAGTTTCAAACCGCTCCAGCCGATTAAAAGTCCTGATTCCTTTTCAATGACAGCCAATCTTCCTGTGCCATTTTCATCATATTGGTTCCGGATCATTCTTATCACGTTTAATGATTCATGAAGTTCTGTGAGTACCGGAACGCCAATGTATTTCATTACTTCAGGATTAGAATCCAGAAGAAACATCCGTTCAGCATCGGTTTCTTCAAGTTTTCTTAAGATCAGTCTTTTTGTTTCTATTTTCATGGTAATAATTTAAAGATCGGTTCCGAAAATTGTAACATCAGTTTTCGTTCCTTTCCTGATGTCTGTTTCCTTCATTTTATTTCCGCTTATGTTCAGTGTTTGAAGGGCTGGGTTTCCGGAGATATCAAGTTTTTGAATCTTATTGTGTTCAACGTTCAGTTTTCTCAGATTTTTGAGCACAGTGATATCGATGGTTTTTAATTGATTTAAAGATAATGTTAATTGATCAATTCTCGGAGTTTCCTTTAATGAGATATTCTCCAAAAGATTGTTGTCAAGATACAGTGAGGCCAGGTTTTTAAGTCTTTCTGCTTTAAAAGAAGACATTCCACATCCTGTACAGGAAAACAGCTCGAGATAGGCGAAATTGTCAAGTGAAACACTGGAGATAGTATTGTCATCAAGTACAATCATTTTAACATTGGGGAAAAAGCCCACATCTTCAGCGGACTTAATTCCTTTTTGAACCAAAAATAAATTATTGACGGCATTTGCTTCCTCCTGTTCCAACAAACCGTTTTTATTAAGATCGAAATTGTTCAGCACAGCTTTTTCAAAGTTTTGATCTTTAAAATTAAGTTTTTGAGCATAAAAAAAAGAAAATCCTGAAATAATCACGCAGAGGGTTGCAAATATTTTAATTTTCCTCATCGATTGTGTTTTTAATCCTTATTTTTGTACACTTAAATTTCATGTAAAAATAATGAAGATTTTTAGAATTATTGCCCTTTCTTCCATTTTAGTTCTTGCTTTGCATTCATGTAAAAAAGAACCCGAAAACCAGTGGAAAGTAGAAGTAAAAGATACTGCAGAAAAAGTTGAATTAACGGATATTTCCAAACAGTTTTACAATCAGGATATTCCTCTTGAACAATTTAAAGCTAAATTTCCATGGTTCCAGGGAACCGTTTCAGATGCCGATTTTGGCAAAAGAAGAGCTGATGTGGAAGAGATCAAGGTTTATAAAGAAGCAGCGGGCAAAATAGATGAAACCAAGCTTCAGAAAGAGCTTCAGGACCTGTTTGCTCATATAAAATATTATTTCCCGCAGTTCAAAAATCCTAAGGTTTATCTGTTTTCATCAGCATTGCAGATGGTTCAGGATCCTATTTTTTATGACTCAAAAGGAAATCTTCTGTTCATCGATATCACAGGATTTATGGGTGATGGCAATGCCAATTACAAAGGACTCGAATTATATTTTCAGAAGTCGATGAACCCACAGAATATGGTTCCTAAAGTTTCCCAGATTTTTGCCGAAAATATTGTAACAGAAGATCCGGATCATCAGAAATTCATAGATAAAGTAATTCTTAATGGAAAAATCATGATCTTACAGGATGCTTTCCTTCCGGATACGCCGGATTATCTTAAAATGAACTATACCAAAAAGCAGTACGATTGGGCGGTATCTAATGAATCCAATATCTGGAATTATTTTGTTGAAAGTAATCTCATCTTCGGGGATGATCCAAGATTGGTAGAACGTTTTATTTCTCCTGGACCTTTCTCAAAATTCTATACGGAAATTGATAACGAGTCTTCCCCACAAATTGGAATCTTTACCGGATGGCAGATCTGCAAAGCTTATTTCAGGCAGAAACCAGAAACCAAACTGGTGGATTTCTTAAAGCTTGACGGCACAAAGATATTTAATGAAGCAGTCTACAAGCCCAAAAAACCTTAACATTTAAAATACATCATAACCTTCAATTAATTTGAGGGTTATTTTTTTATGTGAAACCCGATATTTATTGCGGCTTCAACGAAAGAATTCTTTTTTACTTTAATCATCATTTCCTGATGAAGATAACTTCGCAGAAATTTTAGATAAGCTGAAGAAGTAGTAACTTTGCGGAAAAATTTTAGATTGATATGAGAAAAACTCAGATTACAATAGATGTAGAGTTGGATGAGAACCACATTCCTGAAAGCATAACATGGAACGCTCAGGACGGCGGGGTGGAAAAAGAGGAAACAAAAGCTACAATGATCTCTGTTTGGGATGATAAAACAATGGAAGCTTTAAGAATTGATCTTTGGACAAAAGAAATGCCCGTAGATCAGATGAAAATGTTTATTCATCAGATTTTGGTATCTTTAGGGAGTACATACCAGAGAGCTACCGGAGAAGAAGATGTCGCACAATGGCTGGAGCAGATTGCGGATGAATTCGCTATCAAGTCAGCCATCAGATCATAATATCAAAACTCCGCACCAATCACAAAATAATATGAAAAAAGCACTTTTACTCATCAGTACAGCGGTATTGCTTGCCGCATGCAGTAAAAAAGACGAACTCAAAGAAACAAAAACGGGAGACTCTGTTGTCAGGACAGAAAAACTTCCTGCTTCTGAAAATAGAGAAGTTTCCGGGACGGAGAAAATTTCTGAAAATGCAGATCTCGATGTTTATTTATTCAAAGAAAAGGAAATTCCTGCAGCGATGGTAAAGGGAAGCCTTCATCCTCATGACATGGAAGGAGAATCGATCATGGAGCTTGCTCCTGGTATGGATGATTTCATTAAAGGAAACGGCTCAGATATTGCTTATATAGATCATTCTCTGAAAAAAATCATTCTCAAAATCAATGGAAAGTTTGAAGAACTGAAAGAAACAGGGAAAGATCAATATGAAAACAGTGACTATCTGGTTTCTTACACAACGACTGTTCCTGAGAAGATTCCGGAAGAGATAGAAGCTGCAGCGTACGCTTTTAACGGAAAGCTGGAAGTAAAAAGAAAATCGGACAACGTTTCAAAAAGCCTTGACTTTTTTATGGCAGGCTTATAAAAATAAAAATATTATGAATTTTAATACAAAAGTTATTCACGGAGGGCAGCATCACGAGTCTGCAACAGGTTCTGTAAATGTTCCTGTATTTTTAACTTCTACATTTGCACAGAAAAGTCCGGGTGTCCATTCCGGATACGAATATTCAAGAGCAGCCAATCCTACAAGACAGGCATTGGAAGACTCTTTGGCAAGCATTGAGAACGGAGCAAGAGGTCTTGCTTTCGGTTCAGGACTGGCAGCTATCGACTGTGTGTTGAAATTACTGAACCCTGGTGATGAGGTCGTTGCTGTAGATGATCTTTACGGGGGTACATACAGAATGTTTACAAGACTTTTTGAAAAATATCAGCTCAAATTTACTTTCGTGAATTTTGATGATGTTTCTAAAATTGCTGATGTCATCACAGACAAAACCAAACTGATCTGGGTAGAAACTCCTACGAATCCTTTGATGAAACTGGTAGATATCAAAGCGGTAGTGGAAATGGCAAAAGGAAAAGATATTTTAGTGGCTGTAGATAATACTTTTGCAACACCTTATATTCAAAGACCTATTGATCTGGGAGCAGATATCGTGATGCACTCAGCTACAAAATACTTAGGCGGACATTCAGATGTCATTGCCGGAGCATTGATCGCAAAAGATGCTGAACTGGGAGAAAAACTTCACTTCATTCAGTTTGCAAGTGGTGGTATTTTAGGACCTCACGATTCTTATCTGGTTTTAAGAGGAATCAAAACTTTAGCATTAAGAATGCAGCGTCATTCTGATAACGGACTTGCCGTAGCTAAATATCTTGAAACGCATCCGGCAGTTGACCGAGTGATTTACCCTGGACTGGAATCTCATCCTCAGTACGAACTGGCAAAATCTCAAATGAGAGAGCCGGGAGGAATGGTTTCTTTTACTTTTAAATCAGGCAAAAAAGAAGACGCAGTTAAATTCTTGGAAAAAGTAAGAGTTTTCACTTTAGCAGAATCTTTAGGAGGAGTAGAATCTTTAGCCAATCATCCCGCATTGATGACCCATGCTTCTATTCCTGCTGATAAACGAGAGGAATTAGGTATTACAGATGATCTTGTTCGTTTAAGCGTTGGGATCGAAGATGCAGAAGATCTTATTGCAGATCTTGAGAAAGCTTTTTCTTAATACTTTAAAATATAATATAATGAGAAAGATTCAATTCTTTTTAATCTTAAGTTTTTTTAGTCAGATCGTATATTCCCAGGTAAAAACTACCGATGAATTATACAAAACAGCTAAAAAGCTGGACAGCCTGATCTTTGATATAGGATTTAATAAATGTGATCTTTCTCATTATAAATCTATAGTAAGCGACGACCTGGAGTTTTACCACGATAAAGGAGGAATTACTTCCGGAGAGAAAGCTTTTACTGCTTCCATTAAAAATAATATATGTGGAGGACCTAATAAAGTAAGACGTGATCTTGTTCCGAATAGTATGAAAGTTTATCCTTTGCACAATAATAATGTTTTGTATGCTTTCATAGAAGAAGGCGAACATGATTTTTTTGAATTTTCAAATGGAAAATGGAATCAGGGAAGCCGTGCAAAATTTACCATTTTGTGGATTCTTGAAGATAAGCAATGGAAAATGAAACAAGTATTGAGCTACGATCATCATTTATAATCAATATGAAGAATACCAGAAAAGCTACTTTCGAAGATATAAGTCAATTAGCGGAATTATTCGACCAATACAGGATTTTTTATCACAAAGAGTCTGATATCCATTCTGCGGAAAATTTTCTTAAAGAAAGACTCGAGAAGAGAGACTCTGAAGTTTTTGTTGCAGAGGAAGCGGGAAAACTGACAGGATTTGTCCAGCTCTATCCTATATTCTCATCCACAAGAATGCAGCGCTATTGGTTATTGAATGATCTTTATGTCAACGAAAACCATAGAGGGAAGGGATATTCCAAAGAATTGATTGAGCAGGCAAAAGAACTTTGCAGATTATCAGACGCTTGTGGAATCCTTCTGGAAACAGGAAAAAACAATGACGTAGGAAATCAATTATATCCTGCTTGCGGTTTTGAACGGTATGATTCAGTGAATTTTTATGAATGGACAAACAAAATAAATTAAAAATGAAGAATTAGAATGTGAATTGTTAATAGGATAGTTCAATCATCTTTTCTAAACCATCACCACTGATTTTTCATTCATCACTAATAACGTAATAACTCAAAAAATATGTCTGATTTTCAAAAATACATACAAAGATACCTTGATCAGATCCCTTCTGAAGATTGGATAGGAGAATTAAAAAGATCTGGGGAAAAAACGGTGGAGATATATTCTGCCATTTCCGAACAACGATCTATTTTTGCCTACGCAGAAGGAAAATGGACACTAAAAGAACTTTTGCTACATTTATCTGATACTGAAAGAATATTTCAATACAGAATTCTGGCTTTTGCAAGAGGGGAGAAGGCTGAATTACCCGGCTTCGATGAAGAAAATTATGCTGCAGCTTCTTTTGCCAATAACCGATCTTTAGAATCCTTACTTGATGAATATAAACTGATAAGAAGGTCTTCACAAATATTACTTGAAACTCTGGAGCCATCTGTTTTAAAAAATATAGGTAGGGCCAACGGAAACCAACTGACTGTAGAAACGATCGGAAAATTGATAGTGGGACACAATTATCATCACCTGAGCATTATTGAAGAAAGATATTTACCAGGATTGAAATAGTTTGATAGAGATGACTATGAGTAAGCATTATTGTATTAATGATTAATATTATAACTAAATTCATTCTCATGAAATTTTAATATTCTTTCATTTTCAGTTTTAAATTCTCCAATCAAAAATTACGTATTTGCCTTTATACATATATATAGGAATACTTCATTAAAAGTAAAAGAGCTTTTCAAACTTTTGTAGGCGCTAATTTAATAATCTTTTGATTCTACGTTGAAAGATCAGCCATTCTCTATTTTTCGTGACAGAAATTTCCTTTATCAGTAAAGTTTCAGAATGCATAATATATGTAGTTAAAAGTACTTCTGTATTCAAATCTTCGAAGATTATATTCTCTTCTTTATGGATTGAAGAAGTCCTATGCTGACTTTTTAAGCCTTATCTATGTACAAAATAAACAATAGGGCTGCACTTTGTATTCAAGTAGACTTTAAAACTAAACATAAGTTTAAATTTTTCTCTCTGCCAGCCAGTTGTTTATGCATTAATATGACGGGATGATGAATTTTATGTTAAATAAGTTTGTTTTGCGTTGTGATAAGTTGTTATCTTTGCCCCACTGAAAAACGCGAGTTGTTTAGTAGCACAGAAGAGCTTTTAGATAAGCGATACTATTTATGAAAATGCTTTTTAAGGGCTAGAAAATGATCTGATTAATTTTTAGAAATAAAAGTTGTGGGGTTTAAAAATTTTAGTATCTTTGCAGTCCGGTTAAACGGAGCGCAGAAGCAGTAAGGACGGATGTTTGTCAGGGAGTTAAGGTTACTTAAAAAACTTCAAATTTTCTTTGGAAAACATTTTGTCATTTAGAAATAAATAATTACTTTTGCAACCGCAAATAGAGAACATAACGACAGAAAAGCTTCTCTATGTTTTGCGGAAAGAAAAAAGATCATTGACATACAATATACAACCAAGTAAGAAAAAAACTAAAGCGTAA
>NZ_FRCD01000027.1 GCF_900142785.1 Chryseobacterium carnipullorum
ATCGTTAAATGGACTTAGTCCTTGGCTGTATGCTAAAGAAGTTTTAGTGTATTAGAGTGTATTTTATATTTATTAACTGTTTGAAAAAGGGAAAGGCTTCATAAAGGCTCAAAATTTTCCACAATAACTTTTCAACTTACACAGTTAGTGAGACACTACAAAGGAAAAGTCTTCAAGTGAAAAACACTACATTAATTCTTATAATTACTGCCGTCATCGCAACCATTACAATTATTATTTTGATCAACAAATTGATGATGAGTAGCATACTTTACTGCTCTTCCTTTTATGATTGTACTTTTAATATGAATACTATTATTTCTTACGATCATATTTTGTATTTTGGTATTGCTGTTATTGTTAGAATCAGCCAATAATCCTTGGGTTCCATTATAAAGCATCGAATACCCTTTTACATGTGTATTCGTTATTTTATTATCTTCGATAAGTAGATTTTTAATTGTTGTATCTTTATCTAACCATAGATAAATTGCTGCATTAGTTATACTTGCTACATTATTGTATACATTTATATTTGTTATATTATAATTTTCTTTTTCCATTGCAGCTATAAACATCATTCGTGTATATCCTGAAATTGTATTGTTATAAAACTTTGTGTTAGAATTATGAAGTTCTGCAGCACAGGCCATTAATTTCGAATATGTAGAGGTGTTAGCGAATTCATTATCATAAACTTCTGAAAATTGCGAATTTATATAGACAGAGGTGTGATCTTCATTTTTTTCGGACTTGACTAGATCTAAAAATTTATTATTATAAATTTTTATGTTTGAACTTATATTTTTGCTTCCGTAGCCTGACGCTACTGCACAGCTGAGATCACCATTTTTAAAAATAGATTCTGTAAGGTATCCGTTTTTTGTATGACCAAATTCGATCCCTTTCCTCAGACGATAACCAGTTTTCATATACGAAGTAGCAGCGTTAAAATCTATAGTAATATTTTTAAATGTGATGTTTTCAATTTCTGTGAATTTCAAAGGATCTACCGTATTAAAACCTGAAAATACAACAAAATTTTTATCGTCAAAAAAATCTCCTATAACGAATTCAGAATCTGTACCGATAATTACTGTTTCAGAGCGTAGATCTATAATATTACCATGAGCTCTTGCCGCATCGCTGATACCGAATGAATTTAATAATATCTTTCCTTTGGGTAAAGTCAATATTTTTTTATTTTTAGAACAGTAATCTAGTGCTATTTGTAGTGCTTTTCTATTATCTGTCCCCTTTTTGCCATTAAAGTCAGCTTTAATACCAAAGAAACTTCCATTAATAGTATCATTATCAATTTTTATAGAATCAAATTTCGCATAATCTTTTAAAAAAAAAATTCGTTCAAGAGGGTAATTTATTTTAACTTCTTTTTTATTATTGCAGGCTAAAGCAGTACCAAATACACAAATATAGAAGAGGGTAATAATAATTTTAATCATTTTTTTTAATACTTTTGTGTAAAAATACAAAATTTTGAAAATACTTCATATTATTAATAGTCTCGAAGGTGGAGGAGCAGAAAAATTAATTGTGGATATAGTACCATTTTTGGTTCAAAATGCAAATGATGTAGATGTATTATTACTAAATGGTAAAAAAACATCTTTTTATGAAGAGCTAGAAAGACAAAAACTGTGCAGAATATTTTCATTAGGGAATTCATATTATAATCCCCTATATATCTTTAAAATTATTTTCTATTTATCAAAATATGACATTGTTCATGTACATTTATTTCCTTCGATGTATTTTGTTGCATTAGCAAAGATGTTGTCATTCAATAATACTAAATTTGTTTTTACAGAACATAGCACTAGTAATAAGCGTTTAAATAAAAATATTCTAAGACCTATAGAAAGATTTATATATTCATATTATCAAAAAGTTATTTGTATTACTCCCGAAGTAAAGGAACAATTAGAATCAAAATTAAATTTAGACTCTGTTAAATTAATTATCATTGAGAATGGAGTTAATATAGAGAAAATAAAGATTGCAAATGAAGTAAAAAGAATAGAATTTGGTTATGCGGAAAGTGATAAATTGTTAATAATGGTAGCTGCTTTTAGGGAAGGAAAGGATCAGGATACTGTTATAAAAACTTTAAAAGTATTACCTGATGATTATAAACTTATATTAGTAGGTGACGGTAATAGGAGAGCAAAATTAGAAGATCTAGTAGAAAAATTAGATTTAAAAAGTAGGGTGAATTTTTTAGGTTTTAGATCAGATATTTATCCGTTGTATAAAATGAGTGATATAGCCATCCTTAGTTCTTATTGGGAAGGTTTTGGTCTTGCTGCCGTTGAAGCTATGGCAAGTGGAACTCCAATGATTGCTTCAGATGTAAGTGGATTAAATAACGTAGTTAGAGGAGGTGGGATTCTTTTCAAAACAGAAAATGTTGAAGATTTGAAAAAAAATATCTTGGACCTAATATTAAGCCCAGAGTTATATAATAGAATTTCTAATGCTGGGATTGAAAAAAGTAAAAGTTATAGTCTTGATAAGACTATTCAAAAGTTGCTTAATCTTTATGATCAGATAAATAATCAATAAATTATTGTGCAGATAATTTTTATTCTATTACTATGTACTACTATTTTGGAGACTATATTTTATAAGTCTCTAATATATAAGAAGTATAAAAAAAATATCTTTATAGCAGTTGTGCTCCTGTTGATATACATAGTGGGGTGGAGAGAGATAGGAAGGGATAATGATAGTGCAATGTATCAAGCCTTTTTCAGAGAGATTGGAGAGATGACTTATAATGATATTTTATTTCACTATTCTGGCAGAATAAAAGAAATAGGATACTTATTATTAAATAAAGTATTTAGTGGTTTAGGATTTAGACCATTTCTTATTTTTTGTGCAATAATTTCATTTGGAATCAAGTCTTATTTATTATACAGATTCACAAGATTTCCTTTTAGTTCTATACTCGTTTATTTTGTATTGTTTTTTTACTTACGAGAACTGTCTCAAATACGTGACGCTATGGCAACATCATTTATGTTATTATGTATAATGATGTATATTAAAAAAAAATATTTTTATTCAGGCTTGTTTTTTTTATTAGGTGTGGCATTCCATAATATAGCTCTAATGTGTATTGGAGTTATTATATTATGGGAATTGTATAAAACAAAAAGATGGTTCTATTATTTTTTTTTGATATTTATAATAATAATAAAAATTTATATACCGAACCTGGAATACTTATCAAATTCTTTACTTCCTGGACAACTTACAGTATATGTTACCGAAAATGCTTTTAAAAATTTTAAAACAGGTTATTTCCTTCCTTTGTTTTCATTATACTTATTAGTCACATTTTATATTAGTAAATTGAAAGGCGACTTTTTGTATTTTGTTTCATTATTAACATTTGTATCTTATGTATACACATTAGACAATATGGTTTTAATTAGAATACCAAATGTTCTTTTTTTTGGTAACATAATTGCTATAGGAAGTACAAGATATATGACGAGTAATTTTAAGTGGATTGTTGTTATAATTTTAGTAATTTACTGGATAAGATTTTCATTTATTTATAATTTAGGATAAGTGTTTAAAATGATGAAAATTTTCTATTATTTTGTAATTATTCAATATATAGCTTAAAAGAAAGCTATATATCTATCCAATATTTAATATTATTATTGCATAAGACCAAGTTTTTATTGAAAAATTTGGAAAAAAGATAGTGTAGATATTTCTTGATAATTAGTATAAAGTGAATAGTTGCGATCTTGTAGGTAATATGATCATAGTAAATTATAAAAATCTGGAATATATACTAAGTAACCATAGGTGGATAAATTAAATCAACTTATAATATTCAAAGAATAATATAAATAAAATTGTGAATTTTGGTAATTTTATTTAACACATAAAAAATGGAAAAAAAAGTTTTACACGTAGTGTCAGTGCCGTTTTCTATCTCTTATTTTTTAGGAGAACAATTTAAGTACTTTAATAAGAGTAAACAAAATTATAAATTTTTTGTGGCCTGTTCACCTTCAGAAAATCTACAAGATTTATCAGTAAAATATGATTTTGAGAGTTTTGGGTTGCAAATTAATAGAGCTATAACTCCTTTTGAGGATGTAAGAGCGATCTTTAAACTCAGGAAATTTATTTTAGAAAACAATATTAATGTAGTAATAGGACATACACCGAAAGGAGGAATGATAGCTATGATTGCTGCATTACTTGCAGGGGTAAAGAATAAAATTTATTTTAGACATGGTTTAGTCTATGAAACTAGCAAGGGATTAAAAAAACAATTATTAAAAAAGATTGAAAAGCTTTCAGGCGGAATTGCAAATAAGGTGGTTTGCGTTAGCAATGGAATTAAAGAAAAAAGTATTTCGGATAAATTAAATAAAAAGTCTAAAAATATAATTCTCGGAATGGGGACTTGTAGTGGGGTTGATTGCGATAATCGATTTAATCCTAATAAAATTAATTATTTAGAAGTTAAAGTATTAAAAAGTAAGCTTAATATTTATGACAGTGACATTGTTTTTGGATTCATAGGAAGAATTGTACGAGATAAGGGGATTAACGAGTTAATTGAGGCATGGTATGATTTTTCTAAAAAATATAATAATGTAAAATTGATGCTTGTAGGCCCAATAGAAGAAAGAGATCAAATATCGGATAAATCTATTGAAATTATCCTCAATGACGACTCAATCATTCATGTAGGAGAAGTTGAAGATGTAGCGATATACTATGCCACAATGAATGTTTTTATCTTGCCTTCTTATCGAGAAGGATTTCCTACTGTTATATTAGAAGCGTCATCTATGGAATTGCCAATTATAACGACGAATGCAACTGGATGTAAAGAAGCAATTATTGAAGGAGAAACAGGTATTATAACATCAATTAATGCTGAGGCTATTTATCAAAGTTTTGAATTTTTTATTCAAAACTCTGATAAACAAAGAGAGTTTGGAAAAAAAGGAAGAAATTTTATTGTTGAAAACTTTGAACAGACTAAAGTTTGGGATATTATAGAAAAACAAATATTATGAAACTTTTATTCACCGGCTGTAATGGCTTTGTAGGAAAGAATGTTATTCCTTTGCTACGTGAAAAATCATTTAACATAAAAACTTTAGGTACACATGATGCAGACTTTATAAGAGATATTAGAGAAAAGCTTCCCGCATTTGATGAAAGCTTTAATATTGTTTTTCACGCAGCTGGTAAAGCTCATTCAATTCCAAAAACAAGAGAAGAAGAAAATCAATTTTATAATGTAAATTATGAAGGGACTAAAAATATTTGTCAAGCATTAGAAAAAAAGTTACCTGAAATTTTTATTTTTATAAGTACTGTAGCTGTATATGGAAGAGAAGATGGTTACAATATTAGTGAAGATTTTCCACTAGAAGGTGCTACTGCTTATGCTAAAAGCAAAATTAAAGCAGAAGAATTTCTTAGTGAATGGTGTAAAAGAAATGGAGTGAAATTATTCATTTTTAGGCCATCTCTAATTGCAGGACCTAGTGCTCCAGGAAATTTAAGAGATATGATTAGGGCAATAAAAAAGGGAAGATACTTTAATATTTCAGATGGAAATGCAAAAAAAAGCATTTTTTGGGTTGAAGATTTTGCAAAGCTTACTGAACTAACTATAGTAAATATGGGAGGTATATATAATGTATGTGATAATATGCACCCAACTTTTAAAGATGTTTCGTGTAGAGTTGCGGAACTACTTCATAAAAAATCCCCACATAATATTCCTAAATTTTTCGCGAAATTAATAGCTATTGTTGGAGATGTATTAGGAAGTAGATTTCCAATAAATTCAAATAAATTAAAGAAAATAACAGATTCTCTTACTTTTTCAAATGAAAAGATAAAAGAACAATTAAATTTTTCACCCTCTAATGTAATTGAAAATTTTAAAATATAATTATGGAATATATAATTATTGTTGTTACGTTATTTATTATCATACTGTTATATTTCAAAATAGCCGATAAATATAATATTATAGATAAACCCAATCATAGAAGTGCGCATACACAAATTACCTTAAGAGGAGGTGGAATTATTTTTCCTATTTCATTTATTGTTTTTTGTTTGTTCAATTTCAACGAGGTAATTCAAAATTACTGGTCTTTTGGATTAGGACTTTTGGCTATATGTATCATTAGCTTTATTGATGATATTAAAACTTTGTCAAATAAAATTAGGCTTTCAGTTCACTTGGTTTCAGTTATTTTGCTTCTATATTTTACAGGAGCTTTTACCTTGATGCCATTTTGGGTATGGCCTATACTGTTCGTGATTATAATCGGAACACTGAATGCTTATAATTTTATGGATGGTATCAATGGAATGACAGGACTTTATAGTATTGTAACTCTTACTTCCTTAGCGTATATCAACAAAGAGATTATTCAATTTACAGACGAAAACTTTATATTGTATCCGATTATGGCATGTATTGTTTTTCTTTTTTTTAATTTTAGAAAAAAAGCGAAATGTTTTGCAGGTGATGTCGGAAGTATGGGAATAGGTTTTTGGGTGATCGGACTAATTACGTTACTCGTAATGAGAACAGGGGACTACAAATACATTTTGTTACTTGCTATTTATGGAATAGAAGTGGTTCTTACCATCATTGAAAGAATCTCTTTAAAAGAAAATATTTTTGAAGCACACAGAAGACATCTCTATCAGCTTTTTGCCAATGAAAAAAAAGTCTCTCATTTATTGGTAAGTTCTGTTTATGCAGCTTGTCAATTAGTAATTAATATATTTTTAATTAACTCACAATTTCCGGTTTGGGCTATTATTTTGATTATATTTATTCCCACAGGAGGAATTTATTTAGGATTAAAATGGAGTTTAAAAAAGGAATATAATTTATAAATACCAAAAATGAAAATAAAAGAAACACCCTTAAAAGATTGTTATATCATTGAACCAACAATTTTCGAAGATGAAAGAGGATACTTCTTTGAAAAATTTAATGAAAAGAAGTTTGAAGAATTAACAGGCATGAATGGACATTTTGTGCAAGACAATATTTCCAAATCTTCTTACGGCGTTCTGCGTGGTGTTCATCTTCAGAAGGGTGAACATGCACAGGCGAAATTAGTTTCATGTTTGGAAGGCAAAGTTTGGGATGTGGCAGTAGATCTTAGAGAAGATTCTCCAACATTCGGAAAATGGTTTGGAATTGAACTTACTCCCGAAAATAAATTCCAGTTGTATGTTCCACGAGGATTTGGACATGGCTTTTCTGTTTTGAGCGAGACAGCCATTTTTTCATATAAATGTGATAATTTTTATCATAAAGATTCTGAAGGAAGTGTTATATGGAATGATACGGATCTTAATATTGATTGGAAATTACCACAAGAAGTTATCAAGCTTTCCGAAAAAGACGAATCTCTTCCAAAATTTTCTGAACGTAATTTTTAAATAAAACATTGAAAACCACTTTTATAAAGTGGTTTTCTTTTTTAAGCCTTACTCTTTTATAATTTTGTATCTTTGCACACTCAAAATCAAAACGATGCGCACAAAATCTGTAGGGAAGAAGAAAATCAATGTGGTTACACTTGGATGCTCCAAGAATGTATACGATTCTGAAGTATTAATGAGCCAGCTGAAAGCCAATGGTAAAGAGGTGGTTCATGAAGACCGTGGAGATATTGTAGTGATCAATACATGCGGTTTTATTGACAATGCAAAAGAAGAGTCCATTAATACCATCCTTGATTATGTAGAAGCTAAAAACAGAGGGGAAGTCGAAAAGGTTTTTGTTACAGGTTGCCTTTCAGAAAGATATAAGCCGGATCTTATCAGAGAAATACCGGATGTAGATCAGTATTTTGGAACTAGAGATCTCCCTATTCTGTTGAAGCATCTTGGTGCAGATTACAAACATGAACTGGTAGGAGAGAGATTGACAACAACTCCCAAACATTATGCGTACCTTAAAATTTCAGAAGGCTGTGACAGACCTTGCTCTTTCTGTGCAATCCCATTAATGAGAGGAGGGCACGTTTCTACACCTATTGAAAAATTGGTCCTGGAAACTCAAAAATTGGCCAAGAAAGGAACTAAAGAAATTATTCTTATAGCACAGGATCTTACGTACTACGGTCTTGATATTTATAAAAAGCGTGCCCTTGGCGAGCTTTTAAAAGAGCTGGTGAAAGTTGACGGTATTGAATGGATCCGTCTTCATTATGCTTTCCCAAGTGGTTTTCCGGAAGATGTTCTCGATATCATCCGTGAAGAGCCCAAAGTATGTAACTATATAGACATTCCCCTTCAGCATATCAACTCCGATTTGTTGAAATCTATGAAAAGAGGAACAACCCACGAAAAAACCGATGCATTATTAGCCAAGTTTAGAGAAAAAGTTCCGGACATGGCAATTAGAACTACTTTGATCGTAGGTTATCCGGGAGAAACTCAGGAGAGATTCCAGGAGTTGAAAGACTGGGTAAAAGAACAGAAGTTTGACAGATTGGGATGCTTTACCTATTCTCACGAAGAGAATACCGGTGCTTATGTTTTGGAAGATGATGTACCACAGGAAGTGAAAGAAGCAAGAGTGGAAGAAATCATGGAGCTTCAGTCACAGATTTCCTGGGAGAAGAATCAGGAGAAGATTGGTAAAACGTTCAAGTGTGTATTTGACAGAAAAGAGGGCAATTATTTTATCGGAAGGACAGAGTACGATTCGCCGGATGTTGACAACACAGTTCTTGTATCTGCTGAAGAAACCTATATCTCTATCGGAGAGTTTGCAGAGGTGAAAATAACTTCTGCTGAAGAGTTCGACTTATATGGGGAATTAGTCTGATAATGTGCCTCTTATCAAAATTGTATTATTTGCATACTTTCCGCAGATAATTAAAAATATTAATAAAATTTAACACAATTAGTTCAGTTGTTAAATTATCGATAATTCTGATTTACAATGCTTTATTGTTTTTGTAGATAAAAGTCTATTATTTTTTTTACATAAAATGAATAAATTCGAAAATTATGTCTTAAATTTGCGCAATAAGCAATGTTTTAAAATCAAATGCTTCAATCAGTTGCCTATCCATTAGACTGGAAAATGTTCAGTTTAAAAAAGAAGCACAAGTTGAGATGCATTTTCCATTTTGGAAAATATTGATGGGAAATAATGTAATTTAAATCTTTAAAAACTTATGAAAAAATTTTTATTAACAGCGACAATGCTCGTTGGCCTTTCGGCAGTTTCCAAGGCTCAGCAGGGACGTGTAGGTATTAACACGACTACACCTTCCGCAACGTTAGACGTAGTAGCCAATACTACTGATAATGCCAGACCTGATGCCTTATTAGTCCCTCGTATGACAGCTGCAGAGCTATCTGCTAAAGACAACACGTCAGGTACCTATGGTGCTCCACAAAATGGTGCCATAGTGTACATTACTTCAGGTACCGGTACTGGCTCTAGAAAGGCTAAAATTACTGGTGCAGGATTTTATTATTTTGATAATGTAGTTCCTGAATGGAAGCCTTTTGGTGGGGGCGCTGCTCCAGTTGGTATGACGGTTAGAGCTCAGACTGCTGGTACTATTTCCGATGCAGATTTAGGTAATGCTATACTTGTTACTTCAAATACTACTTTTGATTTAAGTATCTTAACCAAAACTAACGGAAAAACTATCTCTTTCATTGATACTACTCCAAATGGAACTGGTTTTAGTGTTACAGGAGCACATTCGTCTGCAACCGTTTCACCAATCCAGGCAGGTGGTACATTGACTTATATATGCGATGGTACTAACTGGTATACTTTCAACGGTTTCTAATAAGGGAATTTCAATTATCAGATTAATAATTTAAGAACAAAGTTATGAAACTCTATATAACAACAATTTTACTTGCCATCGTTTCAGGTACAAGTAGCACATTCGCTCAGATCAGATCTAACAATGCTGTTAGTTCCACAGTTGGAGGACAGTCAGTTTTTCTTGACGCTTCTGCTAATGGATTTTCGGGAAGTACTAATTCCGGTAAAGGTCTTGCATTTCCACGTACAAACCTTACAACTTTTACATTTGTAACTCCAACTACCGGAGCACTTAACTTTCCTACAGGATATGACGGTATGATCGTTTATAATTCAGGGACAGGTAATACTCCTGCTACAGGATCTGGTGTCGGAGCTCAGGCGGTAACTCCTGGATTCTACTATTTCTCTAATCCTACCGCAGGTCCTGGTAATTATACTACGGCTGGTGGTCGTTGGTTGCCAATTGCAGGAAACCCTAAAGTAAACTTTACGAATTCTGAAGTAGCAACGAATACCTTAGTAAACAATGCTCAGGTATACGCAATCAAAGGACAGTTTACCGCTACAGGAAGCTCTACAGCTGTTGATATTCCTGCTCCTACAGGGATGACTGCATTGTATGGTATCACTATTTATAAGGCTGGTACAAACACTGTTTATGACAGAAGTTTATATTCTTATACATTAGCAACCACTGCAGGAAATGCTATTACTGGTTCACCAAGCATGTCAGTCGTATATCCTTCAGGGACTTATGACTATGTAATAGAATACTTAAAATAAGATCAATACTTATTTATATAATTTAAACCAATGAGCAATCATTGGTTTTTTTTTTTGATAATATGTGGAATCAAATCCGAAAGTAAGAACAAGGCTAAATTAGGATAATATTTTAGCGGCTACAAAATCGATTTGGTATTCAATTTGATTATAATGAAGAAGATAGCTTTTGAAATAGAGATCAATTATTGTAGTTGTAAATAAAGAATATCAGGTAGTATTTGGATTTAATGTTAAATAGTGATGTTAAAATAATTACGAGTGATGATATAAACGGCCTTAAATAACTTCTACCAAGCCTGTTCTCTACCTTAAGCATCTTAAAAATTTTAATTTTTTAAATCATTTCATCTGCATTATAAGATTTTTATGATTTACGTAAATTATTGACATTCAACGAGTTTTATAATTCTGTTTTTGAATTTTTTTGGTAATAAGTTAATTATGTTAACTTTTAGCTTGTTTTTTTAACGTTTTTTAACAGTGTGGTTTAAAACCCCTGTTAATAGGGAGTTACAAGCTTCGTTAACATATAATTTTGTTTTCGTTAACGGTTTTTAACATACGGAGTAGGGACTTTACAACATTCCTTATACTTTTGCTCCGTCAAAACCAATAAAATTCAAGATGATGAAAAGATTCATTCTCGTAATCATAATGATGATTTCAACCTTAGGTATTTATTCTTTTACAAATAATGCCTTAGATGCGAAGAAAACAAGTTATGCATCGTACTACCACGATAAATTTAACGGTAGAAAAACAGCTAGCGGGGAGATCTTTAGTAATTCAAAGTTTACCGCTGCCAACAGAACGCTTCCGTTTGGAACTAATATTAAAGTTACCAATCTGAACAATGGAAAACAGGTGATAGTGAAGATTAATGATAGAGGACCTTTCCATGCATCAAGAGCATTAGATATTTCTAAAGCTGCGTTCGACGAAATCGGAGATATCAATCATGGTACAATTCCGGTGGAATATGAAATTGTCGACTAAATTTATGATTTAAATTTAAAAAAGCCAGCTGAATTCAGCTGGCTTTTTATTTTGTAGTCTTTTTTTATTTAGACGTTTAATTCTAGCAACGCAGGGCAGTGGTCCGAATGTACGGCCTCCTTTAATATAACGGCCCTTGAAAGCTTGTCTTTTAAAGTATATGTGGCAAAGTTATAATCAAGTCTCCAGCCTTTATTTTTAGCTCTGGAATTCTGTCGGTAGCTCCACCAGGTGTAATTGTCCGGTTCATTGTTAAAAAAGCGGAAACTGTCAATCAGTTCACATTCTTCGATAAAGCTGGTCATCCATTCCCGTTCCATCGGCAGGAAGCCGGAAACATTCTTTAAACGCACCGAATCATGAATATCGATAGCCTGATGGCAAATATTGAAATCTCCCGAAATAATAAGGTTAGGAATCGTTTTTCTGAGTTCCTTTATATAGATTAGGAAATCATGACAAAACTGCATCTTAAATTCAAGTCTTTCGATATTACTCGCAGAAGGCACATAAACAGAAATTACTGAGTAGCCGTCAAAATCTGCACGGATGATCCTGCCTTCATTATCGTAACTTTCAATACCACATCCGTATTCAACATGACTCGGCTTGATTTTAGACGCGATTCCGACCCCGCTGTAGCCTTTTCTTACCGCAGAGTGCCAGTAACTATGATAACCGATTTTTTCAAGACTTTCAATATCGATCTGATCGTTTCCTGCTTTGCTTTCCTGAATGCAGACAATATCAGGATCAGCAGTCTTCAGCCAGCCTAAAAAATCTTTTGTGAAAGCCGCCCTGATTCCGTTGACATTATAGGTGATTAACTTCATGAGTTTTTGATAAAAGATTTAAAATGTTCGTTATATTTTGATGGAATAAATTCAGTGATTTCATAATCCGCTATGTCATTACTATAGAAAGGATCTTCTTTAATGATATCCTGAATTTCTTCTTTGGAATGTGCATCAGCAAGAATAATTCCTCCTGTTCTGGGTTCTTTTCTGCCAGAAGTGATCAGGTGTCCGGAGTTGTAATATTTTTCAAGAAAATCATTGTGTTCCCGGATAAAGTGTTCCACATTTTCCAGGGAAGTTTTATACGTAAGAGAAATAATAAACATTGTTTTTTTGCTAAGATATGAAGTCTTTGAGATTATTAAAAGAGGCGGGAAAAAAGAAGCGGCAAAAATCATTTGATTTTTGCCGCCCCTGAACCCAAAATTTAAATAAACTATGAGAAAAAACTACTTGGGTTCTAAAATACTGAAAGGAATGATGCATTCCTCCAATGAGATGCCACCGTGCTGGTAGGTTTCTTTGTAATAATTCACAAAGTGATTATAATTTTTAGGATAAGCCAGAAAAATATTGTTTTTTGCAAAAATATACTTCGAGCTTAAATTCCCTTTTGGTAGAAAAAGTTTCTCGGGATTCGTAATAGCCCATACATCACTGCTGTCGTAGGTTAAACTTTTCCCTGTTTTATATCGGATGTTTGTGGAGGTCTCGCGATCCCCCACAACTTTGCTCGGCTTTTTTACATACACCGTTCCATGGTCTGTAGTGATTACAAGTTTATAACCACTTTCTGCCGCAGCTTTGATAATTTTCAATAATGATGAATTTTCAAACCAGTTAAGAGTAAGGGATCTGAAAGTTTTATCATCACGGATCAGCTGATCTACAATATGATTATCCGTTTTAGCATGCGAAAGGATATCAATGAAGTTATAAACGATTACCAGAAGATCATTATTTTTATGCTGGTTAAAATCATCGTAGATTTTTCTTTCAAAATCAGCATTCAATACCTTAAGATACTTCATCGATTTAGATCCAAGACCAATTCTTTTCATCTGGTCTTCCAGAAAATCACGTTCAAATTCATTTTTATTTCCTTCTTCATTATCATTGAACCACTTATCAGGGAAACGTTTCTCAATCTCAGATGGCATCAGACCAGCGAAAAATGAGTTTCTTGCATACTGTGTAGCCGTCGGAAGAATACTGTAGTAATAATCCTCTGAAATCTTATTGTAATATTTTGTGAATAATGGTTCTATAACTTTCCACTGATCAAAACGAAGATTATCGACCATAAGGAGAAGAACTTTTTCTTTTTCTACTTCCGGTTTTACTTTTTCTTTAAATAGAGTATGGCTCATTAAAGGCTTCTCAGAATCTGTTAACCAGCCTTCGTAATTTTTTTCTATGAACTTCGCAAACTGAATATTTGCTTCCTCTTTCTGCGACTGCAAAAGATCCGAAAATTCATTATCCGCTACTTTATCAAATTTAATTTCCCAGCTCAGAATTTTCTTATAATATTCTGCCCATTCCTGATAAGTTCTGATATAGGAAAGTTCCATAGACAGGTTTCTGAATTCCTGCTGGTACTGAAGAATTGTTTTCTGTTCTACAAGATTGTCCTCCTGCAGATTCTTTTTTAATGACAATAAGATCTGGTTAGGATTTACAGGTTTAAGAATGTAGTCAGCAATCTGTGATCCGATTGCTTCTTCCATAATATGTTCCTCCTCACTTTTTGTGACCATAACAATTTTAAGAGCATTATCTTTCTCTTTGATCATGGGAATGGCTTCCAATCCCGAAATGCCGGGCATATTTTCATCAATAAGCGTCAATGCAAATTTCTCCGAATCCATTAGTTCCAGAGCCTCGTTGACGTTATTGACAGGGGTTACGTGGTAACCTTTTTTTTCTAAAAATACGATATGGGGTTTGAGTAAATCTATTTCATCATCTATCCATAATATCTTTTCCGACATAATTTATTTTTTTACATGGTTATAGCATCAAAATGTTGACCAATTCCTTTTAAATTCTCACAAATTAGAGACAATAAAAGTTAAATATTAGTTAAATGAAAATTCACTTCATCACAGCAGATATTTAATTTCTTTAAAAACCAGTCTTTATATAATCTAAAGCTCTTTCCAGAACTTCGTCTTTTCCTTTCTGTACGCCCTTTACTGTAGGCTTTATAACAATATCAGGGATAATTCCAATCCTTTGCGTTTCTCTTCCATCAGGATAGTACGCTCCAAGTCCCGTAAAGCAAGTGTCCAGATCTGCAATTTTAAACCGGATGATATCACCATTTGCTCCTGAAGTATTACTTCCGATGACTTTCGCTTTAGGATGCTGTTTAAACATCATTGTTGTAGTTTCTGCCTGACTTTGCGTATTCTCGTCCACCAAAACTACTACATTTCCCTTATAGTAATCCGGATTCTTTCTGCCGATACTATTTTTAGCGCTATAAAATTTACTCAAATAATCCGTCTCCGGGAAATTAAATTGATAATAAATTGATTTTTCAGGAAGAATCATTTTGCTTAGGGGGAAAATAGTCAGTTTAGGGTAATTTCTCAGGTCGAAAATGATGGAGGTGGTCGATTTTAAATCTTTATACATATCATCCAGATCACTTCTTTCAATGATGCCCATATTGACGTAACCTATCTTATGGTCAGAATCCAGAAACTCCCATTTTTTTCGAACTGACGGCTTTTCAGGGATGATATCCTTGAGAAGATAAGTTGGAACGGTCATACTCAGGTTCTGCCCGTCGCGCTCTATTTTTAATGCAATAGAATCATTATTACTGAAAAGGAAAAGATTTTTTACCTTGTTGATTTTTCCCCATGAATTAGAGGCGGGAATATATTTCCCTAAACTATTGACCATCTGAGGAATCGTCCTGCCATTGATATCATAAATTACGTCTCCGGTCTTTAAGGCCCTTTCTTCATTCAATGTATGATGAATGATTTTAGTTACGACCAGTTTTCCCTCCGCATAAATATATTCCACCGGAACTTTTCTTCTTCCATGCTGATAGGTATTAATGATAGGAGAATATAAAAAGGCATGGGAGTCATCCACTTTTGTCACCAGCTCCGCAAGAGTCAGATGATAATCTTCATCATTGGCAATCTCTGTGAATTTCGGGATCATTTCTTTTAAAACATCATTCCAGTTCTGATCAGTCTGATATTTGTATGGAAAAAAATACTCTACCAGATTCCAGTATCTGAAAAGCTCCAGAAGACTCGTTTGTTTGGATGTGAATTTTGAACCGTAAGAATTTTCATTTTTGAAATAAACCTTTTTTCCGCCAATTCCAAAGTAGTGATTACTCTCAAGATTTCTGTTGTTTTGAATAAAAAGGAGTTCACGGCTTACCTTCTCATCGAATAGATGCCTGTCGTTGATCCATGTGAGATCAAAGTTTCTCAAAAAATAGACTTTCTCTCTGCTTGGTATTAAGCATTTCTTACAATCATCAACTTTCCCAAGACTGCTGATCCATTTAGAATACAATTCATTCAGTTGAACTTTATCATCAATCTGATCAAGCTCGTCAATTTTTTGGATAAGTTGTCTGTCCCAGTCAAAATCCCCTTTTGCCACATGAGGATGGTAATATTTTAAAAATCCCCAGACTTTACAAAGCGATTCGAGTTTCTGAGTTTCAGATAAAGCCTGTGCAGAAAAGTTGAAACTTAAAAAGGATAGGATGATAATGAATAAACTTTTCATTAAGGATACTAGTTGATTAAAGCGATCAAAGGTAAATGTAAAACCCATATCACGCAAAGCTTAATACAGATTACGGGTATAAAAAATACCATAAAAGATGAGTACCTATTATTTTTTAAAAAAAATGGACTTTTGTATTTTATCTTAATTCTGATGAACTTATTTTCTTTTCAGCAGCGGATGATTGGTCTCATTTCTCACTACTTCAAAATATGGCAGATCATCAAATAATTTGGATAAAGTAGAATATCCGTAGGTTCTTGAATCAAAACTCGGATCGATCTTTCTGATATTGGTACCGAGTGTTGAGATAAAAGCCATGTCGTTCTCGTTAGCAGAGATTTCAAATGCTTTTGAAATCGTTTCTTCATCTTTCCGGGATAAGAAGTTTTGAAACTCATGAACTTTAGGACTTACAGCCTCTTTTTTTACCGTTTCTTCAGTTTTATTTTCCTTTATTTTGTGGCTTTCAGCTTTTGATTCTTTTTTAACTTTAGGAGTGATGTTTTCAGTATAAGTAAAGATGTCGCAGGATTTTACAAAAGCTTCTGGTGTTTTTTTCTCTCCTATACCCATCACGAAAAGTCCTTCCTCACGGATTCTTTTGGCTAAACCGGTGTAATCGCTGTCACTTGAAACAATACAGAAACCTTCAACACTTTTTCCGTGCAAAATATCCATGGCATCAATAATCATGGCTCCATCTGTTGAGTTTTTTCCACTGGTATAAGAGAATTTCTGAATGGGATTGATAGAGTAAAGATTGACAAGATCTTTCCACGAATTCATACTTTGAGAGGTCCAGTCTCCATAAATCCTTCTGATGGTAGCCTTACCATATTTTGAAACCTCTTCAATGGTTTCTTTTAATAACTTGGCTTGTGCATTATCACCATCAATAAGAATAGCGATATTAAATTTTTTGTCACTCATAGTTTAATGGGTTGCAAGAAGTAATTAAGGTGGGTATTGATCAATAATTACTGTGCGGTTTGTGAAATTGAATATAATCAAATTAAATGAGATAATCGGTGTAATTCTGTGTTTTTTCTTCTTTCAATTGAGTTTAGAGAGGATTATGAACGAAAATTAAATAATGCTAAAATTTAAAATCCCTAACTTTGTTTACTAATATCTACCTTTCAAATGCAGAACAAGCTAAAAATCATCAACGACCCTGTTCATGGTTTCATCAGAATCCCACACGAAATTTTATTTGACGTTATTGAGCATCCCTATTTTCAAAGGCTCAGAAGAATCGGGCAGACCGGGCTTCTGAATCTGATCTTTCCTGGTGCCACGCATACGAGATTTCACCACGCACTGGGAGCAATGCATCTGATGTTTACCGCATTGGAAACTCTGCGGCAGAAAGGAATTAAGATCACTGAAGAAGAAGAAAAAGGAGCCATGCTTGCTATTCTGATGCACGATATCGGGCACGGGCCGTTTTCCCACGCACTGGAAAATATGCTCATGGACGACTGGCATCACGAAAAACTTTCTCTTTTGTTGATGAATAAATTAAATGAAGAATTTGATGGCCAGCTCTCAGTAGCGATCGAAATGTTTCAGGGTAAATACCACCGGAAGTTCTTTAATCAGCTGATTTCATCTCAACTGGATGTGGACAGGCTTGACTACCTGAACAGAGATAGCTTTTTCACTGGTGTTTCCGAAGGAAATATTAATACCCAGAGAATTATTTCGATGATGAATGTTTGTGGTGAAGGCGAACTTGTGATTGATGCGAAAGGAGTATATTCTATTGAAAATTTCCTGACTGCAAGAATGTTTATGTACTGGCAGGTGTATTATCATAAGACCTCGGCATTGGCGGAATTTCTTTTGGTTAAAATTCTCGAACGAGCTAAATATCTGGTTTCCAAGGGGATGGCTCTGCCTGCAGGGGAGAATCTGAAGTATTTTCTGCACCGGGCAAAAAGTTCAGCCACCGATGAGGATATTTATCGGTTTAACCAGCTTGATGATAATGATATAATTCATGCGATGAAATCCTGGCAGAATTCAGAAGACTTTATTCTTTCTTATTGGTGCAAATCTGTAATTCAGAGAAATCTTCCGAAAACCGTTATTTCAACGCGTCCTTTTGATCCGGAATTTGTTGAAGAAAAAATAAAAAAAACTAACGAATTTTTCGGAATTGATAATGGAAAGGAGCTTGTACACGAGATTAAAAGAAAATTACTGCCTTACGATACCGAAAAGCAACCCATTTATCTTCTTCAGAAAGATGGTCAGAAGATCAGGCTTGAAGAGTCCCAGGACCAGCTTTTATCGGGGCTTATGGTGCATAAGACAGCCAGGTATATTCTTACCTTTCCAAGAGATATTTCCCAGATAATTTCTTAAATAATATTAAAATTCACGTTCCGAAAAGCAAAAAATGTTTGCGAATTATAGAATTTCTTATCTTTGCAGAATATGGAATTTACAGCTTCGCAAATTGCAAGTTTTATTGACGGACAAATAATAGGCGACGAAAGCACGGTTATTACAGGGGTTTCACCAATTGAGAATGGTGAATCAGGGCATCTTTCTTTTATAGCACAGGATCGATTTTCTCATTTTTTAGATACCTCTAAATGCTCCGTTATTATTGTTTCGGAAAAACTTATTGATAAAGATAATTACAATCCTACCTTAATTGTTGTAAAGGATGCATACCTTTCTTTCCAGATCTTAATGAATCTGTATCAGGAAATGCAGGGCAGAAAAGAGGGAATCGAGACCGGTTCTTCTATTCATGATACTGCGGTGATCGGAGAAAAAGTCTATATAGGGGCATTTACTTATGTTTCGGAGAAGGCTAAGATTGGAGAAGGATCACAGATTTATCCACATGTGTATATCGGTAAAGGTGTAAAAATTGGTAAAAACTGTAAAATAGACAGTGGCGCAAGGATTTATGATTACTGCATTATTGGTGACAACTGTGTGATCCACTCCAATACGGTGGTGGGAGGCGACGGATTTGGTTTTCAGCATACCGCAGAAGGATTCAAAAAAATCCCTCAGCTTGGTAACGTGATTATCGAAGACGACGTAGAAATCGGCTCAAATTGCAGCATTGACAGAGCCACAATCGGCTCTACCATCATCGGAAAAGGAACGAAGATCGATAATCTGATCCAGATTGCCCATAATGTAAAAATAGGGCAAAACAACGTTATTGCGGCTCAGGCCGGAATTGCAGGATCTACTACGATCGGAGACTGGAATCAGATCGGAGGTCAGGTTGGCGTGGTAGGCCATATCAAAATTGGTAACCAGGTTAAAATTCAGGCGCAGAGCGGTGTGAATTCAAACGTAAGTGACAGAGATACACTTTACGGATCTCCGGCAATAAATTATAACGACTATCTTAGAAACTATGTACATTTCAGAAACTTTACTGAAATCGTACGAAGAATAAATAATCTTGAGGATACCTCAAAAGATAAAACTAATGAGTGATATGCAAAAAACACTCCAGAAAGAAGTAACGCTTTCCGGAATTGGCCTTCATACAGGTAAAGAAGTAAAACTTACCATTAAACCTGCTAAAGAAAATACAGGTTTTGTGTTCGTAAGAACAGATCTAGAGGGAAGTCCTCAGGTAGAAGCTGATGTTAATTATGTAGTAGCAACAGAAAGAGGAACAACATTAGAGAAACTGGGCGTGAAAATTACTACCTGTGAGCACCTGTTGGCTGCATTAGTAGGCTGTGATGTAGATAACGCTGTTCTCGAAATGGATGCTTCAGAACCTCCAATTTTAGATGGATCATCAAAATTCTTTGTTGAGGCTATTGAAAGTGTAGGGATCGTAGAGCAGAATATAGCCAGAGAATATTTGGTGATCAAAGAAGTGTTGAGCTACTCAGATCCTGCTTCAGGATCAGAAATTACCATTATTCCTTCCGATACTTACGAAGTGACTACGATGGTAGACTTTGGAACCAAAGTTTTAGGCACCCAAAATGCCACTCTTAAAAATATTTCAGAATTCAAGGACGAAATTTCTTCTGCAAGAACATTCAGCTTTTTACATGAGCTTGAAATGTTGTTGGATCACGGATTGATCAGAGGAGGAGATATTTCTAATGCAATCGTATATGTGGATAAGGATCTTACTCCGGAAACCACTGAGAAATTAAAGAAAGCCTTCGGAAAAGATAATGTTTCTATCAGACCGAACGGTATTCTTGACAATCTTACCTTAAACTATCCAAACGAAGCAGCGAGACATAAACTACTTGATGTAGTGGGGGATCTGGCTTTGGCTGGTGTAAAAATAAAAGGTAAAGTCATTGCAAACAAGCCAGGGCATTATGTAAATACCCAGTTTGCGAAAAAACTGAACCGCCAGTGGAAACTTCAGAAAAAGAAAAACGTGCCAGATTTTGACCTTACCAAAGAACCTGTTTTTGATATCAACGGGATCATGCGTCTTATGCCTCATAGACCACCGTTCCTATTGATTGACAAAATTCTTGAACTTTCAGATTCTCATGTGGTAGGTTTGAAAAATGTAACGATGAATGAGCCTTTCTTTGTAGGACATTTCCCTAAGGAGCCTGTAATGCCTGGAGTACTTCAGGTAGAAGCTTTGGCACAGACGGGAGGAATTCTTGTATTGGCAAGTGTTCCGGATCCGGAAAACTATTCTACGTATTTTATCAAAATAGATAAAGTGAAATTCAAGAAAAAAGTAGTTCCGGGGGATACTATTATTTTCAAAATTGAATTGATAGAACCCATCAGAAGAGGAATTGTACATATGCAGGGTTATGGATATGTAGGAGGTACCGTGGTGGTAGAAGCAGAGTTAATGGCTCAAGTTGCAAAAAATAAAGTTGATTAAATGATTCATCAATTAGCCGCCGTAGATAAACGCGCAAAAATCAGCAAAAATGTTATTGTAGAACCTTTTACTACAATTGCAGGGGACGTGGAAATAGGAGAAGGAACCTGGATCGGACCGAATGTTACCATCATGGATGGAGCAAGAATAGGAAAAGATTGTAAAATTTTTCCGGGAACCGTCATCTCTGCCATCCCTCAGGATCTGAAATTTGACGGGGAAGACACACAAACCATTATTGGTGATAATACCACTTTGAGAGAATGTGTCACGGTCAACAGAGGAACCAAAGCGTTAGGATTTACCAGAGTCGGCAGCAATTGCCTTATTATGGCAACTTCTCACATTGCACATGACTGTATCATTGGAGATAATGTCATCATTGCTAACGGATGTGGTATTGCAGGACATGTAGAAATAGGTGATTTTACCGTAATGGGAGGATTATCCGCAGTACAGCAGTTTGGCAAAATCGGAAAGCATACCATGATCTCCGGAGGATCTCTGATCAGAAAAGATATTCCACCTTACGTAAAAGTAGCTAGAGACCCGATTTCTTATGCGGGGATCAATTCCGTAGGATTACGAAGAAGAGGATACTCCAACGAGAAAATCTTTGAAATTCAAAAAATATACAGAGCTATTTTCCAGATGAAGATGAACGTTTCACAGGCCTTGGCATTTATTGAAAAAGAGATGCTTCCAACGGCTGAAAGAGACGAAATCCTTCAGTTTATCCAAAACTCTCCGAGAGGTATTGTAAAAGGATACGGAACCAGTAAGGAAAGCAATTAAAAAAAGAGGCAAATTAAATAGGCCCTCATAAAAACTAAAAATAAAAGATAACATAAATTAATGGCAACAAGTAACGATATAAGAAAAGGACTTTGCATCGAATTTAGCAATGATATTTTCAAAGTAGTTGAATTTATGCACGTAAAGCCTGGGAAAGGACCAGCTTTCGTAAGAACAAAACTAAAATCAGTAACCAACGGAAAAGTACTTGATAATACCTTCTCTGCTGGACACAAAATTGATGAAGTAAAAGTAATCACCAGAAAATTCCAGTATCTTTATGATGATGAGAATGGGTTCCACTTCATGAATAATGATGATTTCTCTCAGCTATACTTAGATAAAGAAATGATCGAAAACGCTCAGTTTATGAAAGCTGGTGAAGAAGTAACGATCATTCTGAAAGAAGTTGACGAAACTCCACTTTCTGCCGAACTTCCTCAGTCTGTGTATCTGGAAGTAATTGAAGCTGATCCGGGTATCAAAGGAAATACAGCAACGAATGCTCTTAAAAATGCCATCGTTGAAACAGGAGCAAGAGTAAATGTTCCTTTGTTCATCGAGCCGGGAGATAAGATCAAAGTAAATACTGAAGACGGTAGCTACTTGGAAAGAGTAAAATAATAATTAAAATTTACATAAATTCGGTTTGCATTAGCAGTCCGAATTTTGTTTTTATAAGAAAAATCCATTGTTATGAGATTCCATTCTCCGCAAAAGCTCAAATCGATTGCCGATCTAATAGGCTCGGAATTTGTTGGTCCGGAAGACTTTGAAGTATTGGGAACCAATGAGATTCACATGGTAAAACCAGGTGATATTGTTTTTGTCAACCATCCGAAATATTACGATAAAGCACTGAATTCTGCCGCTACCATTATTTTGATCGACAAAAAGGTAGATTGTCCGGAAGGAAAAGCTCTTTTGGTTTCTAATGATCCTTTCAGAGACTTCAATAAGATTAATACTCACTTTACGAGAATATATAATTTCACGGAAGAACTCCATGATGTTGAAATAGGAGAAGGGACCAAAATCCACTCTTCTGCAGTCATTGGAAATAATGTGAAGATTGGAAAAAACAGCCTTATCTTTCCTAATGTGGTGATCGGCGACAGAACCGAAATCGGCGATAATGTCATCATTCAGTCAGGAACTGTTTTGGGAGGTGATGCTTTCTATTACAGAAAACTAAACGGAAATTTTGACCGTCTGATTTCTGTGGGAAATGTGGTTGTTGAAAACAATGTAGAGATCGGAAATAACTGTACGATCGACAGGGGGGTTACCGATTCAACGGTCATCGGAGAAGGGTCGGTTTTAGATAATCAGATTCAGATCGGACACGATACGGTGATCGGAAAAAAATGTTTAATTGCCTCTCAGGTAGGAATTGCTGGCTGCTGTATCATCGGTGACGAAGTGACTCTTTGGGGACAAGTCGGCATCGCTTCCGGTAATACAATTGAGGGTGGATCTGTTCTTCTTGGTAAAACCGGAGTGAACAGAGATCTTAAAAAAGGGACCTATATCGGTATGTTTGCAGAGGATTTTAAAGGCTATCTGAAAAAAGAAGTAAAGCTGAGAAATCTCAAATAAACAATTCTCTTGGTTTTGTCCAAAATCAAAGAAAAATAAGTAAATTTGTGAGCATTAATAAAATATTTAAATAAATTAAAACATCAATAAAATGTCAATTTTAGTAAACAAAGATTCTAAAGTAATTGTACAAGGATTTACAGGGAACGAAGGTACTTTCCACGCTGGTCAGATGATTGAATACGGAACCAACGTAGTAGGAGGGGTAACTCCAGGAAAAGGAGGAACTGAGCACTTAGGAAAGCCTGTATTTAATACAGTAGCTGACGCTGTTGAAAAAGCTGGAGCAAACGTAAGTATCATTTTCGTACCACCTGCATTTGCTGCAGATGCGATCATGGAAGCTGCTGAAGCTGGGATCAAAGTGATTGTATGTATTACTGAAGGTATTCCTGTAGCGGATATGGTGAAAGTAAAATCTTACATCGCTGACAGAGACTGCAGACTAATCGGTCCAAACTGTCCGGGAATTATTACTTCTGAAGAAGCTAAAATTGGTATTATGCCAGGATTCGTTTTCAAAAAAGGTAAAGTAGGTATCGTTTCAAAATCAGGTACTCTTACTTACGAAGCTGCTGATCAGGTAGTAAAAGCCGGTTACGGTGTTTCTACAGCAATCGGTATCGGTGGTGACCCAATTATTGGAACAACTACAAGAGAAGCTCTTGAATTATTTATCAATGACCCTGAAACTGAAGCGGTAGTAATGATCGGTGAAATTGGTGGTGGACTGGAAGCTGAAGCGGCAAGATGGTACAAAGCTAGTGGATCTACTAAGCCAGTCGTAGGATTTATTGCTGGACAAACTGCTCCTAAAGGTAGAACAATGGGACACGCAGGGGCTATCGTAGGAGGTGATGAAGATACAGCTCAGGCAAAAATGGAGATCATGAGAGAAAACGGAATCAACGTTGTAGATTCTCCAGCTGATATCGGTGTTACTGTTGCAAAAGTTCTAGGATAATAGCTATACAAAAACAAAACATATGAAAAAACTTTTATTAACCTCAGCATTGGCCCTTTCAACTCTGTCGTTTGCCCAAATCGACTTTTCTAATACAAGATTCGGTGTCACGGCAGGAGGTAACTATTCCAGAGTAAGAAATGCCCATAACCCTTCTGGTCCCAGATACGCCTTTCAGGGTGGAGCTTTAGCTCTTATCCCGGTAGGAAAAGCAAACCAGTTCTATATACAACCGGAAGTCGTGTATTACGGTGCAGGAGAAACCGGAAAAGATAAAGATGCTAAAGGAAAAGATGGTTATGATGCTGTATATGGTAACAATTATCTGAGCGTACCTGTCTATTTTAAAGGATATTTTTCTGAAGCTGAATCAGAATTCTTTGGAATGATCGGTCCTAGATTTAACTTTCTGATGAATCAGAATGTTAAAAACGCACCGGTAGGAAGACCCTATTATGATCCGGATGTTACCGATCCTTTATATCCTTCAGTAAGCGGTAAAGCAGCAAGCTTTAATTTCGCCCTTGGATTAGGAGTAGGCTATAGTTATAAGAGACAACTGGAACTCACTCTTAAATATGATCTTGGTCTTTCAGATACCTATCCTGATCTTGCTAAAGAAAAGGGTGGTACCACTAAAGGCAAGTCTGAGCAGGTAATGAGCTTGAGCTTAAGCTATATTTTCAAATAGAATAACTCGTTATTCAACGATAAAAAATCCCGGAAATTGAATTTTCCGGGATTTTTGTTTTATATGACTAAAATTTGTCAGTAAATCTATCTATAGTGGCCTAGGAAGCTGTAGCGTTAAAAAAATTAAATCTTGATCCGTTAAAAAATTACCACTGTTTGAGTGCGGGTAGAATATTGAGTGGAAGAAGCACCAGTAAATCCGCACGAGTTTTGGGAATTTTAGGAGCAAGTTTTAATTTTTAGCGGAAGATTCCAGCCTTGAACTTTTGGTTCACTTTGTTTCAAGACAAAAGAACTTTTAGACTTATCCTCTGATCCACTTCCAGATCTCTTTTAAAGTCGCTTTATTACCATACATTAGAATGCCTACACGGTAAATTTTTCCAGCTAAGAAGATCATGAAAATAGTAGTAGCCAATAGCAGTACAATAGACAGAGCAATCTGCCACGCAGGAACACCGAAAGGTATTCTGGCAATCATGGCAACCGGTGATGTAAATGGAATAATAGACAGCCAGAAGCCCAAAGGACCGTCAGGATTGTTCATTAATGAAAAACTCCCGTACATCCCCAGAGTAAGCGGTAAAATCGCAAATAAAGTGAACTGCTGGGTCTCTGTTTCATTATCAACCGCAGAACCGATGGCTGCATATATTGAACTGTAGAAAATATATCCTAAAAGGAAAAATACAATGAAAACAAAGATAATCAACGGAAAATTCAGTTCTAATAAACTGTGCGAGATCTGAGTTGCGATCTGTGCGACGTCCAGCTTACTGGCAAGTTCTTCATTACCTCCCGGAATATTCTTCTGAAAAGATGAAAACCCCGTATTTAAAACCAATGCTCCTACCACCGACATCGAGATCCAGATCAGAAACTGCGTCAAAGCTACCAGAGTTACCCCTAATATTTTCCCCATCATCAGCTCAAAAGGTTTAACAGAAGAAATAATGATTTCTACCACACGGTTATTCTTCTCCTCCAGAACACTTCTCATCACCCTTACTCCGTAAATAATGATGAACATAAAGGTCACATACATTAAAAGAATACTCAAGCCGCTTTTTACTCCAAAAGCAAGGTCCGAATCTTCTTTATTGTTATTGGAAACATTAATCGTTTTTAAAGTAAAGCTTTTATCAAGACTGTTCAGCTGTGCTTCCTGGATTCCAAGTTGTTTGATTTTTTCTTTCTTGATGACTTCCGTAATATCCGAAACAATCTTCTGCTTCGTATCAAAGCCCATCTTTGCATTGACAATCAGTCTTGTGCTGTTTTCCAATCCGTTGTAATCATGATCCTTAAGTTCTGGAAGGATCAGAATGCCATCCAGTGACTCATTGTCTTTCAGATTATTGATCTTTGATTTCTCATCCGCAGCCGAAACAAATACATAGTTCAGTTTGTCATTAGATTTCAGATGGTCTTTAAAAAGCCCGCTTTTATCAACAACCTCAATGATGCTGTGTGATTCATTAGCTTTAAACATCAATCCAATGACAGCTCCAAATCCAACAAGTAACAGAGGAGCGAGCAGCGTTAATATAATGAAGGATTTTTTCTTAACCTGAGTAAGAAATTCCCTTTTTGTGATTAAAAAAATATTGTTCATAAAATTAAGAATGATTACTTACGGCATTAATAAACACTTCATTCATGCTCGGAATTCTCTCGTCGAATGATCTCACTTTTCCTATGTTGACAAGATCCAGAAGGATTTCATTTTGTCCGCTTTCATTTTTGAGATCAAAAGAAACCAGATTATTTTCATTAGAAAAATTAAAAATATCATACCTGCTTTTGAAACTGTTAAATTGAGCTTCATCTACCTCAGAAAGAGTAACGCCGAAAATATTTTTCTTGAATTTTTCTCTTACGTCAAAAACCCTTCCGTCGATGATTTTTTTAGAATGGTTAATCAGCGCCACATAGTCACACATTTCTTCTACACTTTCCATTCGGTGAGTAGAAAGGATGATGGTGGTTCCGTTATTTTTAAGATCGATAATCTGATCTTTAATTAAGTTCGCATTCACAGGGTCAAAACCTGAAAAAGGCTCATCGAGAATCAGAAGATGCGGACGGTGAAGGACAGTAACTACAAACTGGATCTTTTGTGCCATCCCTTTTGAAAGCTCTGAAAGTTTCTTTTTCCACCATTGATCGATATTCAGCTTTTCAAACCATTTTTTGGCTTCCTGTAAAGCATCGCTTTTGGTCATTCCTTTCAGTTCCCCGAAATAAAGGATCTGATCCCCCACGGTCATATTTTTGTATAAACCCCTTTCTTCAGGCATATAACCTATATCTCTGATGTGGCTTGGATTCAGCTTGTTCCCATTGATGAAGACATCTCCGGAATCAGCCTGTGTAATTTGGTTGATGATACGGATAAAAGAAGTTTTTCCGGCTCCGTTCGGGCCAAGAAGACCATAAATACTGCCTTGAGGTACATGGATGCTGAAATCATCCAATGCTACTTTATTCCCGGCACTATAGGTCTTTCTGATATGTTCAGCTTTAAGCATTAAATTGTTTTTACAATGAGTATAAAAAAGTCCTTAAAGTTACATAAATAATAGGGTAGAACTGCTGTAAAAGAAAAAATCCTGATGATTATCAGGATTAAATATTTATTGTTTTACAATTTGAGTCACCTTTTGGGTATTATCGCTTAAAATATAGCGAATCAGATATTTCCCGGGTTTTAATTTTTCAATATTAATCTCTCCGGAATTCATGTTGACAGAATAATTGGCTACCTGTGTTCCCAGAATTGAATAAAAGGTTACACTTTTGATCTTTAAAGCAGCATCTTTGGCCTTGATCAGAAGGAAATCTTTTGCTGGATTTGGATAAGCCACCAATACACCGTCATCAGACTTCTGTGTGATGGAACCCGGCTCTCTCAGCTGTGCTTGCATATTGTTGGAAAACCCAACGAAAGCGCCTGTAAATAGAAATAAAAGTAAAAGTTTTTTCATCAAATTATAATTTCTCGAATGTATTAAAACAAAAATAAACAATTCTACAATTCTATACAATAGTTTTTTATATAAGTTGTAGTAAATTTGTGGAAACTTATTCAAAAAGTATTCCAAAATGATACATTCAAGAAATAGAAGGCTTAGAGTTAATGAATCTATCAGAAGTTTAGTAAGAGAAAATATCCTTACAACTGATGATTTTGTAATGCCGATCTTCGTAATGGAGGGCGAAAACCAGCAGGAAGCGATCCCGTCTATGCCGGGGATCTTCAGGAGGAGTATAGATCTGACGGTGAAGGAATGTAAAGAATTATTTTCTTTAGGAGTAAAATCGGTCAATCTGTACATGAAAGTGTCAGAACATTTGAAAGACAATACCGGAAAAGAAGCTTGGAACAAAGACGGATTGATGCAGCAGACCATCAAAGCAATCAAGGATGCAGTTCCGGCAATGATTGTCATGCCTGATGTCGCTTTAGACCCTTATTCCATTTACGGACACGACGGAATCATCGAAAACGGAAAAATCATGAATGATGCGACCAATGATGCTTTGGCAAGAATGTCTGTATCCCATGCCGAAGCAGGAGCTGACATTGTGGCACCCAGTGATATGATGGACGGAAGAGTATTGGCGATCCGTGAAGCGTTGGAAGAAAGCGGATTTACAGACGTGGGAATTTTGAGCTATTCCGCAAAATATGCGAGTTCTTTCTACGGTCCGTTCAGAAGTGCTCTGGACAGTGCACCGAAAGACAATATGGAAATTCCTAAAGATAAAAAAACGTATCAGATGGATTTCCACAATTCCCGTGAAGCTTTAAATGAAGTGTATAAAGATATTGATGAAGGTGCTGATATTATTATGATCAAACCGGGACTTCCTTATCTGGATATTGTTTCCAAGATCCGTGAAGCGATTGATCTTCCGATAGCAGTTTACAACGTAAGCGGAGAATATGCCATGGTAAAAGCAGCTGCACAGAACGGTTGGCTGGATAATGATAAAACCATTATTGAAAGTCTTACCTGCTTCAAGAGAGCCGGAGCAGATCTGATCTTTACCTATTTTGCCAAGGAAGCAGCCATGATTTTAAATAAATAAAGATCATACCATCATAAAACAAAAAGCACCTCATTGTAATTGAGGTGTTTTTCTTGGCAAAATATTTTATTAATAAAAGGATAATAAATATGGATTACATGATGTTGAAATCTTTTCCTTTCGTAAATTTCGCAGCAAAAGGAGCCTGATTTCCAGAATATTTTAATACAAAATGTTTCTTCGTATCCGTATCTATTTTGGCATCCACCTCCACATTGGTCGTTTGGAAACTGACATCCAGTCCTACACCTGATTCTTTTTCAAGAAAGATTTCTACACTTTCTGCATAAAACAGCGAAGTACTCAGATAATTGAACTTGATATTCTTTCGGTACGTTTTAGATTGGTCCTGAGTAAACTGAGAATAGCTTCTCAGAATTTCAATTCCCGGAGAGTCAATGTTCGTCACCCGCGATTTTGTAACGCCGTTAACCCGTACAGAAAAGCTTTTTGCATTGTTGATATTCCCATTCACTCCAATGTTGAATAAAGAAGGAAGCGACAGGCCGTATTCCTCCATGCTGTCTTTTGTAAATTCAAAATCCGGGATGAGAGCAGGATGTTTTGGGGTATTCATCAGCTGCTGCTTTACGGTATTGAGGAGATCTCCGGAAAACAGAAATCCGATGAGGTTGTTTTCGGTAGTTCTCCAGTTTCGTCCGTTCCATTCAAAAATCTCACAGAGCAAGGTGTCTGCGGATGAGTGGGGAAGAAGATCCATATCCTGCCATTTGAAAACTTCCTTGGCATAAGGCCTTCTGTTCACAATATTGACACCCAGGTCCAGTGCAAGAAGATCGGTCAGGTCTTGATTATTTTCCATAATAACTTAATTCTTGATTTGATGGAATAAAAGTAGGAAATAAAATAATAAAGGTTTACAACCATCCTTTTTTCCCGTACACATACGTATCATCAAACTGCTTGTCACTCATAAAAAGATATAAAATACCCTCAATAAAAGGAATAACAGAAGCGGCACCACAAGTAATAATATTCAGACCCAGCTGAATTAGAGCCTCCTTTTTATACCCGAGATAAAATTTATTTAAAGCCAGCCAACCCACAAGAATTCCTAATAAAGCGGCCGGAATTCTCTTTTCTGAACGGTAAGGACCATTGTTTTGCTGATTCTGGCCATTTTCTGTTTTGGTATACCCGTAATTTTCCATTGCTAATTTGTTTGTGATGAGTAAAATAATTTTCTGATAGGTCGTAAAAAATGAATGGGAGTTACAGAATAGAGGTCTAAATTTTCGGCTTTTTTCAGTGAAAAGAGGTTGATCCGTTTTCAACATTGCGAAGCCTGTTTTATCAATCAATACTAAAAATAAAAGTCATTCATTCAAAAAACATTGGATAGAATGTATAATCTAAAATTTGAATTCAAAAAAACTTTATCTTTGCTCCTATGATTTTACGAGGAGAAAACTTAATCAAAGAATACGGTCCTAAAAAAGTAGTAAAAGGAGTTTCTGTACAGGTTGAACAGGGAGAAATTGTTGGTTTGCTTGGTCCAAACGGAGCAGGAAAGACTACTTCCTTTTATATGATTGTGGGATTGGTTAAGCCTACTTCAGGGAAAATCTTTCTTGATAAACAGGAAATCACTACCGATGCGATGTATCGTCGTGCTCAAAAGGGAATCGGTTATCTGGCGCAGGAAGCTTCTATTTTCAGAAAGTTGTCGGTAGAAGAAAATATCATGGGTGTTTTACAGCTCACCAAACTTTCGAGACGTGAACAGCAGATCAAATGTGATGAGCTGATCGAAGAATTTTCATTGCAGCACGTGCGTAAAAACCGTGGTGATCTTCTTTCCGGTGGGGAAAGACGTAGAACGGAAATTGCACGCTGTCTGGCTACCAGCCCGAACTTTATTCTCCTGGATGAACCTTTCGCAGGGGTAGACCCGATTGCGGTAGAGGATATTCAAAAGATTGTAAGAAGTCTGGTCGACAAAAATATCGGGATCCTGATCACCGACCACAACGTTCAGCAGACGTTAGCTATTACCAATAAAACCTACATCATGTTTGAAGGGAATATCCTGAAAGAAGGACTTCCGGAAGATCTCGCCAACGATCCTCAGGTAAGAGAGGCCTATCTTGGAGAAAACTTTGTCTATCAGAGTATTTTAGACAAACCGAAAAAGAAGAAATATATTTATAATATCTGGGCAGGTAATTTTGACTCAAAAGCACAGCTTCAGGGATTTGTAGATGAAAACTTCGGGCAGTTTGACGATCTTAGACTGATGTACGGTATCGAGGATTCCAGTTTCGCATCACTTGCCAATTCTGAAATTGAACATATTTTCAATGAAGTGGTAGACAAGAATGCTAATAATTCTTTTGTTTTCCAAAGAAAAGAACTGACCTCTCAGTATACTCTGGAACAGGCTGAAGCAGAATCTAAAGCGGTAAGCCAACCTGAACTGCATTATCTTACCACTTATTTTTACGAAGGATAAAAACCACAGATACTCTAAAAGTATTTGCTGAAAAATAGAATTAAGCGTACCTTTTCTCTCAGAAACGGTACGTTTTTTAGTTTAAATAACTTGTATGGCAAAACCTTTTAACAGAACAGTCACTTTATTTGGAGTGTATAAACAGCTGGTTCCATTTATCAGACCTTACCGTCCCATGATCTACTGGACGTTGTTTCTTACTTTTTTAGGAGCTCTTGCAGCACAGGTTAACCCTCTTGTATTAAAATATACGGTAGATGAGGTAACCAATCTTACCCATCTTCCGCATCCGATGTCGGAAGGTATTCATATTTTGGTGGTGATCTCGATTATTTTACTGGGAAAAGAGCTGCTCAATATTTTCATCAACTTCGGACAGAAATTTTATGGTGAAAAAATAAGGATCAATGTAAGTTCTGTTCTGGCACAGTCTGCCATCGACAAGATTCTGTCGTATAGAGTCGCCTATTTCAATGATGAGAATCACGAATCCGGAAAATTGCAGATCCGGATAGATCGGGGTATTGAAAGTTTAACGAAGCTGGTACAAAACTTTTTTATTGATATTTTGCCTCTTTTTTCCAATGCGATTATTGCTCTGATCATTATGTACATGCAGAATGTATATGTGGGATTGGTTTCTACGATCATTGTTCCGATTTATTTTTATATCAGTTCTCTTCAGGCAAAAAAATTGGGAGGAGTTCGTCGCCAGCTCAGAAATCAGAGGGAACGAAAAACTTCGGGATTGCTGAATCTGATCAATTCCATCATGGTAATCAAGAGTTTTGTACGGGAAAAATTTGAAGGTAAAAAGCAGTATGATCTACAGATGGAGCTGATGGAAAGCCAGATGTTCACAAGAAAAACCAACTTTATTTATGACGGTTTAAAAACATTTATTGAGCAGTTTGGAGTGGTTTTAATTATTCTTTTGACCGTTTACCTTGTATTGGATCAGAAGATGACCATAGGGGCAATCATGCTTCACATTATGCTTTTCAACAATATTTCGGCTCCTATCCGTCAGTTGCACAGAATCTATGATGATATGAATGACGCGATGATTTATGCTGAAGGATACTTTGAAATCCTGAATGCAGATGACGAAAAAGAGCAGAACGGAACCTATGTGGAAAAACAGATCAAAGGTAATTTTGAACTGAAAAATGTCAACTTTAGCTATCCGAACGGAACCCATGCTCTTCATGATATTTCTATGAAAATAGAAAATGGGAAAACCACAGCATTGGTAGGATTAAGTGGGGCTGGAAAATCTACGGTAATCAATCTTCTTTGCAAATTTTATCTTCCTGATTCCGGAAAAATTCTTCTGGACGGAGTTCATTTAAATGATTTTGATAATACTTTTCTTAGAAATGACCTTGGTCTCGTGCTTCAGAGAAACCATATTTTTCAGGGAAGTATAGAAGATAATATCCGTTACAGTGATATGAATGCGAGTTTTGAGGAAATTCAGGAAGCGTCCAGAAAAGCCTATCTCCATGAGCAGATCATGGATCTCGCGGATGGCTATCAGCATGATGCTACCCAGCTTTCCGGAGGGCAGCAGCAAAGAATTGCCATTGCGAGGCTATTCCTTAAAAATCCACCGATCATTTTCCTGGATGAGCCAACAGCCAGTCTGGATGCTATTGCTACAGAACAGATCAAAAACTCCCTTGATGCCATTAAAGAAGGCCGTACTGTAGTCATTATTTCTCATTCCCTTTCCCAGATTCTGGATTCCGACACCATTTATGTGATGAAAAAAGGAAGGGTAGTGGAAAACGGAACCCATGATGAATTAGTTCAGATGAATGGCACCTACCGGGAGATTTTTGATGCATCTGCGAGAAGTTTAAATCTTGACAAACTGGTGAATTCTTTTAAAGATAATTAATTTTAGTTTTTCTGTTTTTGCAAGGTTTTAGAAGCCAGGACGCACAGATTTAAATATTAAACTGTTTTAAGAGAAGAAAATCAAAGGTTTTCAGCAAGGTAAAGATGAGATTTTGTTATTCTTTGTATGGTGAGCCGTATATATCATAAAAGCAGAAAAATTTATATTTTACAGATCAAAAAAGATTGATAGATTTGTCCTGGCAATATGAACGATCACTATCTAAAAAAACTGGACAGAGTAACGGCAATTCTCACTCAATTACAATCAAAACCGATCGTAAGAGCACAGGATCTTGCCGCCAAGTTTGATGTCAGCATCCGGACGATCTATCGTGATGTGAAAACTCTTGAAAATGCCGGAATTCCCATCATAGGCGAAGCGGGCAGCGGTTATTCCCTGATGGATGGATACAAACTTTCACCCATTATGTTTACAAAAGAAGAAGTACTGAGCTTTATCACGGCCGAAAAACTGATGCAGAAATTTTCCCACCAAAGTCTTGGAAATCATTATCAGACCGCGATGGAAAAAGTACGGTCGGTACTTCGGCATTCAGATAAAAATCTGATTCAGAATATTGAAAAACAGATTCATGTTTTTAATGATCACACTCAGCCTGGTGACACGGTTAAAAATGTGATTCCCACAATTCTGGAAAGTATTGCCGATAAAACGCAGCTGGTTATTGAATATAAAACCGTTGATTCTACCGTAACGAACAGAACAGTGGAAGCAGTGGGTGTTTTCTTTGAATTCAATTACTGGTATATCATGGCTTTCTGTACGCTGAGAAAAGATTTCAGACAGTTCCGGGTCGACAGAATACTGCAGATCTTCAAAACTCAGACCTTATTTTCACAGGAATACGGACAAATTAATGATTACAGAAGATATTCCAACGGAGAGAAAACAAGAGTAAGGCTTTTAGTTGACAAAAAAATAATAGGGCATATTGTGAATTCCAGAAGATACTACGGGTTTATTGAAGAAACTGAAACCGAAAACGGGATCGAAATGATCTTTGATACAGAATGGATAGACGAAGGTTTTCCGCGCTGGGTGATTACTTTTGCAGATTATGCAACCGTTTTAGAACCGGAATCCTTAAAAACGAAACTCAGAAATCTGGCCTCAGAAATTTCCAAAAAGATGGAATAGAAAATAAAACTCCGGCTTCACATTCGTGAAGCCGGAGTTTTGGAAATTGATATGATTTGAATAAAGAAAATTTTAATTCAACTAATTAGCAAAAAAAAATAAAAACAGCAAAATCCGGTTATCTCTATTTAATAAATGGAAAATGGAAATGATGTGTTCTGTAATTCTGTGGTTTCCAATTTTTGTCTGAATTGAATCATCATTTTCAGTCTGAGTAAAGGCATTAATGATCCTAAAATCTCTCCCAAAAAAAAGGAGGTTCAATTCCTAAAGCTCTCAGATAGGTATATCCCTGGCCTCTGTGGTGAATTTCATTATCTACAAAATAAAGGATGTTCTGATACACCGGAAATTCGTACTGTCCGAATAGATTGAAAGTTTCCTGCATACGCTCTTCAGTGATCTGGTTGAAATAATGGTTGATCACTTCAGTTTCTTCATCCCATTTTTTCAAAATATCTTCTTTTGTTTTCGGGCTGAAACCATCTTCATTGTAAGCTTCCATATTCTTTTCAACAATTCCTTTTAAAGCGGATCCTCCAATGCCGATCAGTTCTCCTGCCAGTTTTGCGAAAGGCCTCATTCCGCCTATAGAAAATTCAAATAATTCTTTTTCAGGGAAAGCTTCTATTACTCTTCTTGTCAGGTTTCTGTGCCCTTGCCAGTGCTCCAATAATTGGTCAGAAGTCATAAACTGTTTTGTGGCTGTTGTTGTCGTTGTCATAATGGTATTGTTTTAATGTGTTATTGTTGATACAAAGGTAAGATGGGAGGATGACAACAGTTTGTCAGTAGGATTTTTGAAGGTGAAAAAAAATTTTTTTCTTTGCTAAAATATAAACCTGTGTTTCTCGTTTAAATGTTAAATTGCATCATTAAAAAGAATGCAACGTTATTAAAATCTCAAAATGAAGAAGTATATTTTGCCTGTTATTCCTGTTTTTCTATTAATGTCATGCAGTAAGATTGAAGAGAAAATAGATCAGACTGTTCAGAAAACCACAGAAACGGTGCAGCAGAAAGCTCAACAGGCAGTGGAAGAGACCGTGAAGAAAACGGTGAGTGAATCCATTAATTCTTTAACCAATTCTCAGGACGTGAAATTTAATCAGGTATTCCCTGATGGAGGAAAATCTGTCGTTGCAGAAGAGACCGGAAAGAAATTTAAATTTCCGAACGGTTCCGAAGGATATATTTTTAAATACAAATCAGACATCGCCATATTGCTTCCTTTTCTTGAGAAGCAACCCACTACCGATGAAAACCGATCAGATAAAACCGCCCGTAAAATAGACGGACAAAGCATCATTGACAAAATAAGTTTTGTCTCCAAATTTCTTCCTGAAAATACTTTTGACACCAGCTTTGTGGAAGATATTAAAAATGATAAAGATATAGAATATTATAAACTGAAAAGGTTTCCCAACAACAGTACGATAATCTATAACCCAAAAAACCAGACCATCATACAATACGTAGAGGTAAATAAATAATTTGTGAGTGGCCGGATTTATCCGGTCATTTTTTTTTGATTAAATCTATGTAAATTCAATACGAATGGGATACATCCCGTTTAGAAAAATAGTCACATCAATTCGGCTCTGGCCAAAACCTATTCGTAACATCTAAAAATTTACATCTGTGCAATCCGTGGTGAAATGAAATTAAAAATATCCTTCGTGAACTGCATTTGTAAATCTTCAGTTGACACCTGAAATGACAACGTGTAATAAAAACAGATAGTATTAGCTATGTCATCCTGAGCGCAGTCGAAGGATTCTCTCATTCAATCAATAATAGGGCTATAACTGTACGGAGATAAAACTATAAATCATTCCTACATTTTACTTTTTACATTGTACAAAATAAAGTATTTTAGTACGATGAAAATTTATACTAAAACAGGAGATAAAGGACAGACCGCTTTATATGGTGGTACAAGAGTTTCCAAAGCCAGTGCCAGAGTTGACAGCTACGGAAATATAGATGAGCTTAATTCATTCATTGGTATTTCTAAAAGTCATATTGAGGATGAAGACGTTTTGAGGCAGTTGAAAAAAATCCAGTTTGATCTGTTTACCGTAGGTTCAGAAGCTGCTACACCGGTGGATAAATTAATGTTGGCCAACGGAAAATCCCGTCTGCCATTGGTTATTTCAGATACGGAGATTGAAGAACTGGAAAATTGGATGGATGCTTTTGAAGATAAGCTGGAGCCTCTTCAATATTTTATTCTTCCAGGCGGTGGAAAACCGGCAACATTTTTACATGCGGCAAGAACCATCTGCAGAAGAGCAGAACGTTCCCTTGTATTCTTAAACGAATCTGAAGAAGTACGTCCTGAACTGATCAAATACCTGAACAGACTATCTGATTACCTTTTTGTTTTGGCAAGATATATTTCAAAAATCAACAACGAACCTGAAGAATACTGGAATCCGAATGAGAGATAAAGTATTACTTTTTATCAATGGAGATCACCCAAAAAACCTTCCGGATCCCGATCAATATGGTTTGATTGCCTGTACTGACGGTGCTTTTCATTACTTGAAGCAGTTAGGTTTTCCTTTAGACAAGCTGGATTTTATTTCCGGTGATTTTGATTCCCATTCGGGATCGGATGAAAGTGTTTATGAGGATAAATTTATTTTGACTTTGGATCAGGATAAAACAGACTTTCATAAAGCTCTGGAAATTATTCTGGAAAAAGGCTTTACCAATGTTGATGTTTTTGGAGGAAGCGGAGGTGAACAGGATCATTTTTTAGGAAATCTAACGGTTGCTTATGCTTTTAAAGATAAAATGAATCTTAAATTCTATGACGAATTTTCAGAATATTATTTTGTTCCGAACAATTTTAAGCTGAAAGGCGTTAAAAATAAAATGATTTCATTGTATCCTTTTCCCTCTGTCGGAAATATGACCACAACAGGATTAAACTGGCCATTAACCCATGCAAGTCTAAGCATCACTTCAAGAATCGGAACCAGGAATTTTGCGGTTGAAGATGAGGTTTCCATTCAGTATGAATCCGGAGATCTGTTGTTTTTTGTAGGAATTAATGAAATAGAATACCCCTCAATATATTGAAACAATTCATAAAAATACCAGTCCTGCTCATCGCAATATTTTGTGTTTCTTCCTGTAAAACACAGGATTTTATGAAACCTGAATATGGAAAAAGTGAAACCGGAAATCCTATTGAAATCAAAAAAGTAAATAATTTTCGGACGGTAGGAAATATCAAAAATTCTGAGGGCCGGACCTTAAAAGAAGGGATATTCTACAGAAGCGGACATCTTCATCAACTCAAGAGAAAATCATTCAAAAAATTGGAAAATCTGGGAATAAAAGAGGTGATTGATCTTAGAAATTCAAAAGAAATATCTGATAAACCCGACCAGCTTCCCACTGATATTATATATAAAAAATATTCGGCTTTTAAAGATGAAGGAGATCAGCTTACTAAGGCAAAAAAGCTTGTTTTAAAAGGAAAAGTAAATGGTGCTGATGCGGATAAAAGAATGATTGATTTCTACCGCGAATACGTTACGGAGAACCCTGAAGTAATCAAAAAAATAATTACTGAAATTCTGGAGTCCGATCATCCGGTTCTTTATCACTGTACTGCCGGAAAAGACAGAACAGGAATTACTACGGCTTTAATTTTAACGATTTTAAAATTTGATAAGGCCACTATTTACAATGACTACCTTTTATCCAATAATTACAGGAGTAAACTGGTTGTTAAAAGGCTGAAACTGGCAGATAATCTGCATTTTCTATATCCTAAAATGGATATCAAAGTTTTGGAAAAATTAAGTTGGGTGGAACCTGCTTACCTGGATGCAGCCTTTGATGAAATCAATAAGAAATATGGCTCAACGAATGCTTATATTCAACAGGTTCTGGGTATTTCACAAAATATGAGGGAGGAATATGTTAAGAAGTTCACGAATCAATAATCTGTAGAGGTTTTTACAGGATGTCATTTTTAAATTTATAATAAATTTAACGCTTAAAAATCAAACTTTTTTAGCAATTTTGCATTTCGTAATTCACTTGTCAAGAAATGAAAATAAAGTACTCGGAACTTATTGATCAGACATTGTATTTTCCTACAGAGGAATTTAATGTTTCTGAGAACAATTTGTTATTTCACGATGTTCCTTTAATGGAAGTCGTTGAAAAATTTGGCACCCCGCTAAAAATTAGCTACCTGCCAAGAATTTCTCAAAATATCCAAAAGGCGAAAAGCTGGTTTAGGGAAGCTTTTGAGAAAGCCGAATATAAAAAGAATTATACCTACTGCTACTGTACAAAATCCAGTCATTTCAATTTTGTGCTTGAAGAAGCTCTAAAGAATGATATTTCTATCGAAACTTCTTCAGCATACGACATGGATATTGTCAAATCTCTATATGGGAAAGGTAAAGTAGATAAAAATATTGAGGTCATCTGTAATGGATTCAAGACTGACGATTATCTGGCGAAAATTTCCGAGATGATTAACAGTGGTTTTGAAAATATTACCCCGATCCTGGATAACTACCGTGAGCTGGATAAGCTTACAGAAAGTATTGATACCACATTCGATATCGGGATCAGAATTGCTTCAGAGGAAGAACCTAAATTTGAATTCTATACCTCAAGGTTAGGGATCGGATATAGAGATATTATTCCTTATTACAGCCAGAAGATCGCGGAGCACCCGAATGCGAGACTGAAAATGCTTCATTTCTTCATTAATACCGGGATCAAAGACACTGCGTATTACTGGAATGAATTGTACAAATGTCTTCGCGTATATGCACGTTTGAAGAAAATTGCTCCGGAAGTGGATTCACTGAACATTGGTGGAGGTTTCCCTATCAAAACTTCTTTAAACTTCGAGTACGACTATCAGTATATGGTTGAAGAAATCGTTTCTCAGATCAAAAAGTTCTGTGAAGAGGAAGGAGTGGAAGAACCTAATATTTATACGGAATTCGGAAGTTTTACGGTTGGAGAAAGTGGGGCAAACCTTTACAAGATCATTTCTCAGAAACGTCAGAACGACAGAGAAAAGTGGAATATGATTGATTCTTCATTCATGACTACACTTCCTGATACATGGGCAATCTCCAGACACTTCATTATGCTTCCATTGAACAGATGGGAAGATACCTATGAAAGGGTGTTCCTGGGTGGACTGACCTGTGATTCTGACGATTATTATAATTCTGAACAGCATACAAATGCCATTTATCTGCCTGTTTTCAGTGATACAAAACCTCTGTATATCGGATTTTTCCATACTGGAGCGTACCAGGAAACAATTGGAGGGTACGGAGGTGTTCACCACTGTCTGATGCCTCAGCCAAGACACGTCCTGATCCAGAAAGATGAAAACGGTGAGCTTCAGTATGAAGTTTTCCGTGAGAAACAGGAACCGGAAGATATTTTGAAAATCTTAGGGTACAAATAAAACTACTGTCATTACGAGGAACGAAGTGACAAAGCCATCTCAACTTAATGATCTTAACAACTCAATTGTCTCTTAATGTTTTAATTTTTAACCATTAAGTTTTTTATTAAGGATTAAGAACCATTAAGAATCTTCTCTTCTCTTCGCTTCAGATGATAAGACCAAAATATAAAGATAAAAGCTCTCAAATTTTGAGAGCTTTTTTCATTTAAAAATATTTTGAAAGCTTATCCAGTTCCAGTTCTTCATAATCTGAAACGACAATGTCCGCTAAGGTATAATCCTGATTTTTTGAATGTGGACTTCTGTAGGCAGCACAGAAAATTTCTGCTCTGCTTGCCGCCAGAATTCCGTTCGTAGAGTCTTCAATCACCATACAGTTTGTAACAGGCTCTTCTGCCATTTCTGATGCTAAAAGAAATACCTCCGGATGAGGTTTCGACTCTTTCAAAGCTGCACCGCTAATTTTTCCACTGAAATACTGCTCAAGACCAAACTTTTCAAAAACCATGTTGATGGTAACCATCGTCGCCGAGGAAGCGAGAATAAGCTTAATTCCGTTCTCATGGTAATGTTTGATCAATTCTCTTACTCCCGGAATAAGATCAAACTCATCATCATTATCAAAATAATCTTTAAAATGAGCTCTTTTGATCGCGGCAATGTCTTCGTAGGAATGGGCTAAATTATATTTCTGGATCAGCGTTTCAGCCACTCTTTTTGTGGAAGCTCCGGTAAAAGAGGTGTATAATTCTTCAGAAACACTAATTTCCAGTTCGTTAAACGTTTTAAAATAAGCTTTTCTGTGAAGTGGTTCCGTATCTACAATAACCCCGTCCATATCGAAAAGAACAGCTTTTAAAGGCATATTTTGTTTTTTACAAAAGTAGGGAATTGGTTTGAAAGGGGAAAGAGGAGGGGAGTCAAGAATCAAGATTTTAGATTTCAGACACAAGACATCAGATGATAATTCATCAGCTTAATTACTACTAACCAGCAACTGACAATCAGTTTGAAACTCTAAAAGCCTCAAACCCTCTTACTCTCAAACTCACAAACCCGGATCCTGCACCCCGAAACTAATAACTAATAATTAATAACTCATAACTCATAATTCAACTCAAACAGTATTTCGTATCTTTGCCCCGAATATTTCAATCTTTAAATCATTTAAATTTTTAAATAAAACATGAGAACATACGCAGGAATTCCTGAAGAAAATGCAACGTTAGAGAACTCTAAAGTAATGCTGGTAACCGTTCCTTACGATGGAACTTCAACTTGGGGAAAAGGAGCTGATAAAGGCCCGGAATTATTCCTTGATGCTTCCGAAAATATGGAGCTTTATGATATTGAAACAGGAACGGAGCCTTTCCTTGACGGAGTATATCTGGCAGGAGAAATTTCTGAAAACTCAAGCCCTGAAGCAATGACAGAAGCGGTATACCAAAAAACAAAAGAGCTTTTGAACAACGAAGGAAAAGTATTTACCCTTTTTGGAGGAGAACATTCTGTATCTATCGGTTCTATCCGTGCCGTAGGAGAGAAGTTTGAAAACCTTACTGTTCTTCAGCTGGATGCCCACACCGACTTACGTCCTGAATTCCATGGTTCTACTTCTAACCATGCCTGTGCGGTTTTTGAAGCGAATCAGAAGCATAACTTAGTTCAGGTGGGAATCCGTTCTATGGATGCTGAAGAAGCGGAATATCTGCCGGAAGGAAGAGTGTTTTTCGCCCATGAGATCGCAAACAATGACAACTGGGTGAATGATGTTTTGGAAAAAGTTTCAGGAAATGTGTATATCACGATTGACCTTGATGCTTTCGATCCTTCTATTGCTCCATCTACAGGGACGCCTGAGCCAGGCGGTCTTCAGTGGTATCCTACATTGGAATTATTGAGAAAAGTATTTGAAAAATGTAATGTGGTAGCCTTTGATATCGTAGAATTAATGGATTCTCCGATGGCGAAGCCAACTGCTTTCTTAGCGGCTAAGTTATACTACAAAATGCTTGCTTACAACCATATTTATAACAACAACAACTAAAATTCCGCAAGAATCAGATTTTTTCTGCCCTGTATTCTTCGGAAATTTGTGAGGTAAAAAAGAAATAGTATGTCCGCACAAAGTCAGATCGATTACAACAGAATTGCCAAAGCGATAGCGTATATCCAGGACAATTTCAGGCTTCAGCCAGGTTTGGAGGAAGTGGCAGAGAATATTCACTTAAGTCCGGCTCACTTTCAGAAGATATTCACGGAATGGGCAGGAACAAGTCCGAAGAAATTTTTACAGTTCATCAGTCTTGAACATGCTAAAAATTTACTGAAGGAAGACAAAGCAACTTTATCTGATACCGCCTACGAGACGGGACTTTCCAGCACAAGCAGGCTTCATGACCTCTTTGTGAACATTGAAGGAATGTCTCCGGCGGAATATAAAAACGGCGGAAAAAGCCTGAACATCAACTACAGTTTTTCCAACAGTCCTTTTGGATCTGTAATGGCAGCATCTACTGAAAAAGGGATCTGCTACATGGCTTTTGAAGACGATAAACAAACAGCATTGGGAAATTTAATACATACTTTTCCCAATGCTTCTTTTTTTGAAAGACAGGATACTCTTCAAAAAAATGCACTCTCTATATTTGATAAAGACTGGACGAAACTCAGCATGATTAAACTTCATTTAAAAGGAACAGATTTCCAGCTTAAAGTTTGGGAAAGTCTGCTTTCTATCCCAATGGGAAAGCTCTCTACCTATGGCAGTCTGGCACAAAAGGTTGGAAATCCGAAAGCGTCCAGAGCGGTGGGAACAGCGATTGGAAGTAATCCTGTTGCTTTTCTTATTCCCTGTCACCGGGTGATACAATCTACAGGAAATCTGGGTGGCTACCGATGGGGAAGTGAAAGGAAGCAGCTAATGGTAGGCTGGGAAAGTTCCCATATTTACTCTGAAAATTCTATTTTGCTTTAATTATTATTTAAACCACAAAAGTCACAAAAGCGTTACGTTTTATTTTAAAAGTTGAATATTTTTAAGTAAAAAAGTTCACAAAATATAACCTGGAGTTTTTTAGCTTTCGTTTATATGAATATCAGATTTAAGTTTTGGCTAAAGGCTGATTGGATGTTTTTTATTTATAAAACAGAAAATACATATATTTAGAAAGATGAGTACTGAATAAAATCTCTGATTTTCAAAAAAACTTAAGTGCGCTTTATTCAACGTTTTAATAATAACTTAAAAAACTTAAGTGTTAAAAACTTTTGCGACTTTTGTGGTTTAAATAAAACTGTAATTATAAAATCTAATGACTCATTCATACTTTTTACAAACTCAAAATCATGAATAACCTGTTTGAAGAAATATCAGAATATCCTTTGAATATTCTTCCGAATGACGGAACAGTCCATTATTACGGAACAGTATTTAACAAAGAAAGATCAGATTTCTTTTATGATTATCTACTCAATCAAATCCCATGGGAAAATGATGAAGCAGTGATCTTTGGAAAATTAATTTTAACGAAGAGAAAAGTAGCCTGGTTCGGAGAAAAAGCCTTTGAATATACCTATTCAAAACGGACAAAATATGCAAAATTCTGGACTCCGGAATTACTCGAACTGAAGAAAAAGTGTGAGGAAGTTTCCGGAGAAACATACAATTCCTGCCTTCTCAATTTATACCATGACGGAAGCGAAGGAATGGCCTACCACAGCGACGGAGAAAAGGATCTTAAAAAACACGGAGCCATTGCATCCCTGACTTTCGGTGCAGAAAGAAAGTTTTTATTTAAACATAAAACCACCAAAGAGAAAGTGGAAATATTCCTCGAAAACGGAAGTCTTTTGATCATGAAAGGGACAACACAGGAAAACTGGCTGCACAGACTTCCGCCAACCACCAAAGTGAAAACCCCAAGAGTGAATCTTACTTTCAGAACGATTGAAGAATAATAAAATCGTGATTTCGGAACCTTTGTCAACATTTTTTTGTTAAGAATGGCATTACGATTATCTCTTTTGGTAAATAAGGTTTTACAAATGGTGGCTAAGGCACTAGAAGCTACCCTCTCCAAATGACATAAAAAAATCCGGTCGCTCAATTTCTCGAAGTAGACTGCACCCCAAAGTTTAGACAAAATTAAACAATATTATTATATGAAAGAGTTCGGTACTGTACCGGACTCTTTCCTTTTAGATTAAGTCTT
>NZ_FRCD01000049.1 GCF_900142785.1 Chryseobacterium carnipullorum
CAAAAAAGGAAAAAGTTGTCCTCTTCAGGCAACTTTCTTTCTTAGGTTATGTGCTAAAGCGTGTAATCCAAATTCCAGTTCTACTTTTTTCAGACCTTTTAATGTAAATCTCTTAAAACCATTGCAATGTTTCAGATGGGCAAACACAGGCTCTACTTCAACCGAACGTTGTCTGCGTTTTTTGATGCCTTCTTCGCTGTTTAAAAGCTGTCTGATTTTTTCTTTGTACTGCTCCAAATGGTGGTTTCTCTCGATGCTCCGGTTGCCTTTGGAACTGTGACAAGCGCTTCGTATCGGACAACCGTCACAGTTTTTTGCCTGATAATGCGATAGGTTTTGCGGGTAACCGGTCTTGGTTTTCCGGATACTTTCGTGTGTTTTTGCCATTTTTTGTCCCATCGGACAAACGTAAAAATCTTCTTCAGCGTTATAAGGCAGATTTTCTTTGCTGAAACTTTTGTGTTTCGCCTGATAATGGGCATTTTGCTCTTTATCGAACGTATTGTATTTTACAAATGGAGTAATGTTTTTCTGTATTAATAATTCGTAGTTCTCTTCGCTTCCGTAACCTGCATCGGCGGTGAGTTCTTCCAGTTCATTCATCCTTTTTTTGCCATATAATTTCTCAAAATTATCCAGATGGCTTTCTAAGGTATTGATGTCATTGGTTTGCTGATGAATGGTGTAGTTGACAATAAATTGATTCTCGGTAGAAATCTGCGCATTATAGGCGGGTTTTAGCTGTCCGTTCATCATGTGATCATCCTTCATTCTCATAAAAGTAGCATCTTCGTCGGTCTTGCTGTAAGAATTCCTCTCTGCTAAAATCGCTTCCTGAGCTTCATATTTACCGAGGTTTTTCTCAAAATTGTTTTTAATGTAATTCAGCTTGGCTTTGGCTTTTTTGTCGGAATCGGTTTTGCCATCGCTGCCTTTTAATTTGGCATTGATATTTTCTACTGTTTGCTGAATTTTTTCTTTGCTGATTTCTTTAAATTCTGGTGGTTCAGGATCTTTATCTTCTTCCCGGGCAACACTTTGGGCATAGTTCCAAAGTTCTTCCAGCTGGCGAAGCATCTTTTCTTTATTGGTTTTAATGGCATTTGCCCAGACAAAAGTGTAACGGTTAGCCTGTGCCTCAATTTTGCTTCCATCCACAAAAACCTGCCTCAAACTTACCAAACCTTCTTCTGACAATAGTAAAACCACTTGCGAGAAAATATCTTTGAAGGCGGCTTCCAACCTATTGGTTCGAAAACGGTTCACCGTATTATGATCCACGATGCTCATATTGGAAAGCCACATAAAATTGATGTTCTCGCGAAGCGCTTTTTCAATTTTCCGCGACGAATAAATGTTATTCATGTAAGCAAAAACCATCACCTTGAGCATCATCACGGGATGATAACTGGGATTGCCTTCCTTGCTGTACACTGTAAGAAGTGGGGCAATATTTATTTTATCTAAAACACTATTCACCACTCGAACAGGATGATTCCCGGGAATCAAATCCTCAAAACTATAGGGAAACAACTCCAACTGATTCTGATTATAATACTTGAAATTCATAAACAAATATCTGATTATCAAATATAAAAATATAAAA
>NZ_FRCD01000026.1 GCF_900142785.1 Chryseobacterium carnipullorum
GTCGTGAAATTTCAGACGCTTTATTATTTGGTGATTAGAATTCTCATTAGATAATGTTACAAAACGACCTTCTAAATGATTTACATAATTCGGATTATATTAAATTCGGATTTACTCTGTCAATTTTAATGAATCAGAACGAAAACAAATGTCACCTTCAGAGTAGCACTTTTTCTCATTTCGGTATTTATTTGTCGGTTTTTTTAACACTTTAAATTTTTAAAAATAAAGATTAAAATTACCATCTTACTTATCTACACTTTTAAAATTTTATTATCAAAGGAAAGTTTAATTGAATTTTTAATTTCGAACGGGCTAAAAATAATAGGCTACGCCCAATCTGTAAACATTTCTTTTGGCATCATAATACGTTAGAATGAGATCATCATACTGTTTAGTAAAGCCTTTAGAAACGGTACCCTCAATAATAAAATGATTTGATATTTTGTAATCTATCCCTAAATCACCACTTATTCCTACTCTTCTCTTAAAATCATATGGCTGACTTATTTCATCGTCTGGAATATAGTTTAATTTTGGACCTGCCAGCAAAGAGAACTTTTTATAAAAATTGTATTTATAATAAAGAGGTAACTCTAAAAAAGTGACTCTATCAGTGTACGAAACCAGAAAACTGGTTTGAATGTATGTTTTTTTTGAAATTTGTTTTTCTAAAGCTATCCCTCCAAATAATTCCCCTCCGTTACTTAGATATCCCGAACGTTCTCCTATTTCATCGATGGCATTTACATTAGAATAGTTCCATCCAGCCTTAATACCAAATTTCAAAGGATAATTTTGAGAATAGCACAGGAAGGATGCAAAGAAGAAGCAAGCACTAAGAAGTAATTTATCGATGCTTTGATATTGCATAAAATATTTCATTTTGATAATAAAAGTTTTCAAAGCTGAAATTTCTAAATACTAATTAAAAAATCAATTATTTAGAAAACATCAGCTTGATTACCTTGTTTTTAATTTTTAAAAGTCATATCCAATTTTAAAACTTAAATCAAATACTGCTTCGGTTACATTGTTATTAGTTGTAAATGCTGTACCAATACCTAATCCTGCTCTAAACTCATAATTAAAGTTATTGGCAAAATTTCTTCTGAATCCATATGTTGGAATCACATTGACTTGGTTTGAAAGACTCACATTGTTAGCATTGGAGATCACAAACCAATCCGGTATGTAACGGATCTGTAATCCGACATAATTAGCAGAATTATTTTTCGTATTTCTTCCATTTTCAGCACGCTTTGAAATATTGTAATAGTATTTTGGCTGTAAAGTAAATGAAGGATAGAATGCAAAGCCCGTTTTTCCATAAAGATCTCCGCCCCAAATCGCAGGAAACAAACTAGCCTCCAGCCGCAAAGTTGTTCTGTTGGCAATCTTTGTCTCATTATAAAAATCTAAACCGAAAAGCCCTATTTGAGCACCGGTAATATTTTTTTCAACATTATTATCTTGTGCCATTCCATAAATAGACAGTAATGCGAATGATATCAAGTAAAGTTGTTTTTTCATAGGTATTATTTTATTTCAGTTTTCAGATTGTATTTTTTCCAACAATAGATCGTAAAGATTCCATTTTCGTAGGATCAAGGCAACAAAACTAAGAAAATAAATCATCAAAAATTTAAATACCTTTATGCTTACTTGCTGAATGTTTGATGAATTTTGTAGATTCAGAATATTGGAAAGTATAAAAAACGATATATTAGCTCAGAAATAGCATAAACTTATAATATGGTTTCACGAAGAATAGAAAAAATTTTATTAGGTGCGTTTACAATGACGGTAATTATATTTCTAATGGAAATTAACTTCTATGATGATACTAACTACACGACAAGTAAATTAAACGAAATATTGTTCTGGTCATTTATAAGAGGTCTAGTAATCTCTGGAAGTGTTAATATAGCAAACCATTATTTTTCAAAATTAAAAGATAAATAATACTGCATTTGCAATCTCAAAAAACGATAAAATATGATGGATTTTAGTTAACTAAATGTTTTTCAAAAACATAAAAATATCAATTAGTTGTTCCAATCTTATTATATTGCTGAATGTTTGGGGTATTATGTAAATTAAGGATATTAAAAATTCCTACAAAGCATTTTTGAAAAAAATATAAAATATTTATACCATTAATGAAATATAAAAATATAAGAGAAGAAGAATTAAAAAATAAAGTTGGAATTGAGTGGTTTAAAAATTTTGACACGACTGAAATAATCGGCAATATAGATTTTTCAGTTTTTCCTTTACAAAATAGTTTATTTGGAAGAACACCTTTACTTTGGGCAGAAGCAAAAACTGGAGACTATGAAGTTACTACAACGAGAAAACAATAATTGGAGGAATCGAAATTTTTAATAGTTAGCAAAATGAAGACTGGCGTTAATCTGCAGAACCAGGAACCGAAACCAAGAAGTTAGCAAAATTTTAAAACTGCAGATCCTTCCGGAGTAATTAATGTTAGCATAATTATTACTTTGGACTTTTTAATACAGTTATTATAGAAATTTTCGGTAATTGCATTCAATAGATTTTTACTACCGAACTTGACAATTTACATTATTTCAAATTTAATTATCGCTAATAATAATTGCTGAATGTATGGTGTGTTTATAACTATAAAGAAATTATATAATTAAAATATATTAGTTATATAATCTATATAATCAAAAAAAACAATATTTTAAAATAAAGATAATGCTTTACACCGTACCAACAAAAAGAGGATTAGGAATAGAGATTTGGGGAACCGATGATGATCTGACATATTTATATAATACAATTGACAAATTTTGGAATAATGAAGATTTTTCCACACAAAAGGGGTATGAAAATAGAGCTAACGTAATAAGTAGTTTTGCACATGAAATTAGAAAAGCTAGTTATGGAAGTAGGCTAAAAAGAAATAGTAGCCATTACACACCTGCAGAAATTCCATATCGAGGATTTCAGATCTCTTGGCCACATATTCTTTTTTGTATGTCTTGTTTAAATTATAATCGATTTTGGGTTGAAACAACTAAATATGATGTATCAATATTTCTTCAACTTGAATATTGGATTGAAAAATCAATGTATGACTATGATAGCTTAGGGGCAAAAAAATTAAGTATCTTTCTTAATGGTGGAATACATAGAAACAATGAATATATATATCAATATTTGAGAAATAATGCTTTCCTTCAAAATATGGTTAATAGAAAACTATTCGTGTTCAGAGAAGGAAGTAATGCAAAAATGGTCTTGCTGCCGAAATAATTAATATCTTTATAATGCTAAATCACAACTATGTTAGACTATCAATTATTGGAAATGTATAGATGCTATTTGCCTTACAATGTCAAAACAGACAAAGGTATACTTTGGGCATTGACAACTGATGGAACAGGAATAATTAAAGCAGAGAGTGGTGAAAAAGTAGAGTATAAATTACTAGATATAAAGCTCCATTTAAATCCAATTGAACGTCTAATTGAAGAAGTGGACGAACCCTATATCTTCAAAACAATTCCACTAATTGAATTAGCCGTAAAATGTGAAGGTAATGTAATTTGGGAGCCTAAAATGAAGGGTTTTTATTCTGAATCAGGCAATTTTATATGCGGTATTAAATATAGGAATGCCGAAGATCAATACAAGGTACTAACATTTTCAGCTGATCAAGGCTTTGCTCTTCAATCAACTGAAAAAGAAGACATTATTGAAAACCGTAAAACACTAATGGTTAGCAATATAGAAAGTGTGTATGAAGAACTTTATAATTTACACATGAATATCTTCGATCACAAAAAAATGGTAAATCCGCTTACTAAAAGCAAATATATAATAAAAGAAAACGTACATACAGAAGAGAGGGAAAAAAGCGTTGGAATTGATTTATAGATATATACCTTTATTATTAAAGAAAGGAGTTAAAATTTAACTCCTTTTTCTCTTAACTCATATATTTCTCTATGTAAAACGTTTTTTGATAAATTTTCATGATGTGTGAGATTGTATATGTATTCTAGACACTCATAAATTTCATCATCAGCTTCTGCAGCTAAAAAAACAAACAGCTCACTTCTATTTTCGTTCTCGAAATACTCTTCGTCAAAAGTCATGGGGTGTTCAGCTTCGATTTCCCATTTTGTTCGAAAATATCCGTCAAATTCAATTTTCTTTTCAACGGCGAAATATTGAATCAATCCAATGCCGTTTTCATATAAATCTAAAAGATCATCAGGATCTTCTGCATTAATATGCAATATTTGTAAAGTATCTTCTTTGGTCATATTAAAAAAGTGTTTGTGGTGTTTTCTCCGGTTCTAAATTTATAAAATCTAAATTTGGAGAGTAGTTAGGAAATTGAAAATCCTCAATTGGTTTTTGGTCAAGAAATTCTTTTCCCATTTTTTCATCAAGGGTAATGATCATTCTATCATGGATGGGAGCCTGAACTTCGTTTGGTTCTGTAGTTAAAAGCCCAAAACCAATATTATCATCTGACCAAAAATCATAAAATGCGGCAATGTAAAATTGTGTTCGTTCTTTCCAAAACATTTCGTGCTTCTGCGAACCTGCTTTATTTGTTGGTAAGATCACTTTTTTACCTTCATAATACGATTTTGCAGGAATTAAACATCTATTTTTTTGAATTTTTTTATAATCTCGATATGTTTTTTCAGAAGTTAAATTTAAGCCAGATGTAGGATATTTTTTTATTTCTTTAATACCCCAATATGTAGGCATTAATATAATTCCATTACGATTTACTATTGCCGGAATTTTTGGTTCCGACTGTTTTTCAAAAGCATTGATTTGTCCTATTCTGAAATTGGTAGTATCAACTTCTTCCGCATTAAAATCTTTTATGGCTTTTTTAAGATCTACACCTTTGGAATTGAAATTATAGCACATTTTTTTAGTATTGGTTCGATAATAATGTGCAAAAATTGTGCTTACTTATATCCGTAAACAAATCGCTCAAAAAATAATTTATTACAATAAATTTCATAATCTTTGTATTTAGATAAAATATACAAAAAAATGAATAAAGATAAACAAAAATCTTTTCAAGAATTAAATGAATTTGTGACATTAAATGAATTAACAAATGATAGCTCAGTTATTCATTTTCATGCTTTTGTAAGTATAAATACTGCTACATCAGAAATTTTTAAACAAAAAATGACAGTAAGAGTTAATAAGAATGTATCTCCTAGAATCGCTGTACTTGAACTTCATGATCACAAGTTAGATCCGTATCAATACCCTGAACAATTCTATCCAGACTACCCAGTATTTACTCATGTAGATAAATTGTATTTAAAAATTGAAGACACTCACAATAGTAACCCAGCAATAGGAAAATATACTGTCAAAATTTTTCCTTTGGAGAAAGTTTAATAATTTAAAATAAAAATTAATTAGCGTTTACTTTTATTAGTTGATTAATATCTGTTGAATGTCTCGGTGAAAGGTTCTTTTGATTCATTTTCCAAGTTTTTTGCACATCCATAGAACCTAATTTGATTTTATCACCTCCCAATCTTCTATTCATTCGGTCAATTACCGTCATAATAGGTTTGTGCTTTTCATGAAAATCTTCATCGAAAAAACTCGTCATTCTTTCAGTATCCGGTACAAATTCCGTTAACATCACCCCTGCTTTTTTGTATTGAAAGTATGGTAGATATATTTTCTCTAAGCCTTTTAAAGCTATTCCTGACAATTCAATTGCCGAACTTGATGGATTTGGAAGTGCTAAGGTGATAGAGTTGCTATACTGCTTTAAATCGGTCTTAAAGCGATCCGTTGTTATAAATACTGTAATGTAATTACAACATGAATTTTGTTTGCGAAGTTTCTCCGAGCATTTAAAAGCGAATGTAGATATTCTTTCTTTTAAAGTCTCCAAATTATCTGTTCTCTTGTCAAAAGTTCGGCTTGTGCCAATACCTTTTTTTGCTTTATGTTCGGAAAGTCCGTATTGTGGTATTCCCCGCAATTCTTTATGCATTCTCAATCCATAAATGCCCATTTCCTTTTGTACATAAGCTTCAGGTAATTGTGTAAAATCCCAAGCTTTTTTTACTCCAATTCGAGAAAATCTTTCCGCATATCTTCTGCCAATGCCCCAAACATCTTCTAATGGAAGCCATTTTAAAGCCTTTTCAATCTTACTTTGAGAATCAATAACATAAGTATGTCCTAATTCGTCTGAATGTTTTTTTACTATTTTATTAGCAACTTTAGCCAACGTTTTAGTTGGTGCAAGACCAATACTGCAAGGTATATCTAAGCCGTTAAAAACAGTATTTCTAAGGTCATTACAATGGTCTTTTAAATTTAAGTATTCGTAGCCGTGAAAATCAAGAAAAGATTCATCAACAGAATATATTTCAATATCTCTACAATATCTACGGCTTATATTTACAATTCTGTTGGATATGTCACCGTAAAGCACAAAGTTTGCTGAAAACACAGCTACATTATGTTTTTTGATAATATCTTCTATCTGAAATGCAGGTGCGCCCATTTTAATGCCCAACGCTTTTGCTTCTGGACTTCTGGCAATCGCACAGCCATCATTATTGGAAAGTACAATAACAGGTTTGTCCCGAAGATCGGGACGAAAAATTCGTTCGCAACTTGCGTAAAAATTGTTTCCGTCAATTAATCCAAACATTTTATAAGCGATGTAAGTTCCACGTAGCTTTACCCCAATATGTAAAATCTGAATCTGAAGAAATATATAAATCCGAATAATCAGGATTTTCAGATTTTAGGGTGATACTTTCAAGATTGGATGAATTTTGTATGAAACTTGGTCTGTATTTTTTTACAAAAAATTCTCCATCTAAGAAAACAATTATTACATCATTTTCTTTTGGTAACATTCCTTTTTGAATTATTAAAATATCTCCATCAAATACACCAATTCCGTTTAAAGAATCACCTGTTACAAAAGCAAAAAAAACGGTTTCTTTATCTTTTATAAGAAGTTTTAAAAGGTCGATTGTATCTTCTGGAAAATCAAGTGCAGGGCTTTCAAAACTACCGTAACCACCTGCTTTTACTTTAGCTGGCAGAACAGGAATAATGAAAGTTTCATCTTCTGTAAATTTTAATAGTTGAATTGGACTTTTCACATTACAAAATTAGATAGATTTTTATTAGATAATTTATGATTTGTTGTTAAAATTTCATACGCCAAATCAAAATGCCCACTACGACAGAACTTGTCGCATTTTATTTATTTTTATAGAATAATGTTTAATTGAGATTTAATCACACAAAATAATTTTTAAGTTTTTCTAAAAAAAATTTTGTACTTTTGTATGACAAAATAAGAAACCCAGCAATTTGGTAATCACTGAGTTTCATTTTGAACTTTAAATATTGATTTGTATTTATACAATCATTAAACATCATTAAAGTGCGTTCCGTACACGATGTTTGCCAAAAGTGGAACTTTTGATTTATTTCATTTGATTCTACATTTTAAAAGTTTAAAAACTACCTTGGGAATTGGCGTTTCAGATGGTAGTTTTTTTTTATTCCTATAACCGGCGCTCCGGATATCTATTTTTAATCTTCTGTTTCTACACTAAATTCGAAAAGCTTACTTTTAAGAGTACTTTTAAACTTTTTTTTCTTTAGTGAAAGCAAGCAGATTGCGACGATACATATAAATAAAAGTACCGCTACAATCCAAATTGTTATCATTTCCATTTGGTAATCACTGATTTTTTTAACCCTTAATTGAGTATATATACTGCGACGTACAGCATCATTAAAGTGCGTTCCCTGCACGATGCTTTTGAATACAAAAAGTGGAACCTACGATTTATTTCATATGTTTTCTACATTTTAAAAGTTTGACTGTCTTGGAAAATTGGCGTTTCAGATGACAGTATTTATAAATACAAAGATACTAAAAATTCTCTCTGGCTGTTTTAGGCTGACTTTTCAGACTACAAAGATACGAAGCGTTTTTTCGGATTACAAAAAGGTAAAATTTTTTCAACGGTTGGTATCATAACCTAAAGGGTTGTTTCATCTTTCTGTTATTATACCCCGACCAACCTCAAAAAGTATCAACTGTATAATAATATATATAAAATACCCGTAGTGCATTATCATACTAATGCAGTTTTAATGATATTCATTTTTCTATTGAAAACAAAAACATTTACAAACTGGATGAATGTTAATGCTGCTATTTTGCTTAAAATCCTTGTTTTAAAGCCATTCAACGACTTTGCATAGTTGTTCCTGATTTTAAATTGATCACAAAGTTGAGAAAACAAAGTCTCAATCCTCTTTCTCGATTTTCTGAAAATATATTTTTGTTTTATGTAATTTCTTTGATTGATTCTCATTGGTGTATCCAGTTTTATATTTGCATAAGTAAACAAGTCAGTTTGTACTTGAGCAGACAAATAACCTCGATCTCCGATCAATGTACAGTTATTCATTTGATGTTTTATATCTTGTAAAAAATGAATGTCGTGAATGCTTGCTGTAGAAATATCAAAACTTTGAAAAACCCCTGAAATAGAACAGATTGCATGAAGTCACTTCTTTCAATCATTCCATTTAATTTTGAATTTGATAGATATCTAAATAGCTGATATTCTGAGTCTATCGATAAATATTCCGCAGAAATATTAAGAGCAATAATCTGTAAATCAGATAGTTTTGGCTCTATTGGTTTGAAATAAAAGTTCTCATCTGGGATTAATTTCTTTAATTCATTTAAAATAAAATTGTAAATTGCATCTAGGTTATTCATAATGTATTTGATTGGTAGTCAATACAATATACGAATTTTTCGTATTATGAATAGCCTTTTTTATAATGCACTACGGGTATAAAATATTTGATAATACAAAATTATTACTATTAGTTGAAATTTGCAAAAGGGTTGATGCTCAGATTAAGAATCTCTGAAAAGCCTTTCAATTAGAAGGATTGGAGAGAAAGGTAAAATTATTTTTAATCAAAATTTTCTATAAAAACAACCTATTTACGGCTTACCGTATTTCAATTTTAGTGATCTGTAGTAATTTTATTAAATGGATATTAGAAAGAAAATTATTACGTTGCTGAAAGAAGGATATACTCAAAAAGAGATTTCCGATATTTTTAAAGAACAAGAAATCAAACCTAATAGTTTAAGTATTATTGAGAAGTATTTGAAAGAAATTAGAGAAATTTATAAGGCTAAAACGATGTTTCATTTGGCATTTATTCTGATTGATGAAGAATATTTTTTTGAAGAAGAAGAAAAATTTGAAGATCATATTTAATTCAGAGATTTACTTTTTTATTTTGGCGTTACCATAAAGGTCGGGCTTTCGTTAGTCAATCTTTTTTAAATTATTTCTTTGGACTTTTTTAATTTATATATTTTTAAAAAAGGATTTCCAACAGACCACTCAATCCCTAACGCAGACCGGATTACCGGTTTCAATCCGTGAGAACATTTCCCTTTCCTGATCATTCCCATTGCCCAGGGAAAACTTCCCCCGGTTCCAATCGGACAAAACCCAAAAACCACCCCTGCCCTACCCTTCCTGTTTTTAAGTTTTGATTTTTTTTATGTGATGGAAGTCATAATTAAAAAGCAAAATGCAGGTATTTTGGCATTCATTCCCGTTGATAAAGAACTTGGCAGACCCTTAAATTCGCTTCTCTGAGTTACTGAAGGACATACGATTTTCTTAGTGCAAATTTGAAAAATTCTATTGAGAAAAATTCTTTGCTAATCGCTTTTTTGGGAATCCGTTTTCTGCGAAAACAAACCCACCACAAAAAAGCGACCCCGACACCCAGCGGTAGAACCACCCCATTTTTATCACTATAATTTTTCATCGTCAATTGGCACAGAAAAGCGAATCCTCAGTAACGAAGCAAATTTAACGATCAGCGTTCTTTGACATCAACGGAAACAAACACCAAAACACAGCATTTATTATGCTTTTTAATAACAACTACCATCTTCGAGAGAAGCAGATTTTCCTCGAAAACAAAGCAAATTTTTATTAATTAAATTAGTTATTTAACCATTATATTTAAAATAATCATTATGAAAACAACAGCAACAAAAAACAGAAAATATACAGCATCTAACGAGACTAAACAAGATAAATTCATTATCAAAATTTTAGAAAACATAGATAAGGTTAGCGCAAAAGACTGGGAGAAATACACAAGCTTAGAAGCGGCTTACCCGTCTAATCTTTTCACAGGAAAACACTATAAAGGATTTAACATTTTAGCATTGTTTTTTGACACAATGGCAAACGGATTCAGTACCGCCAAATATGCAACTTTTAACAGTATAGCCAAAGCAGGAGGAAAATTAAAAAAAGGGGCTAAAGGATGCATAATTGAATTTTTCAGCTTTATTTATAAGGATAAAGAGACTAAAAAAACATACACAATTGAACAGGTTATGAATATGACACCTGAACAAAGTAAGCGGATTGAAAAGCTACCATGTATTAAAAATTACGTGGTTTTTAATTCCGAATTTATCGAGAATATCCAAGAACTTAATCTAAATATTGATATTGACGAACTGCCACAGGAAAAAGATATTCAAGAAATAGAAAACTGCGAAAATTTTGTTTCTAAAATCATTGTTAACGGGAATTTAGATTTAAAATTCAGCAAATCCGCTGTTGCTTTTTATTCGCCTTCTAAAGATTTTGTTTCGATGCCTGAAAGACAATATTTTGTTTCTACCTCAAAATACTATTCTGTATTGTTTCATGAAATTATTCATTGGACAGGTCACACAGATAGACTTAACAGAGATTTGAAAGGAAGTCAAGACCAAGAAAGCTACTCTTTTGAGGAATTAATCGCCGAAATGGGTGCAATGCTCAATTGCTTACAATTTGGAATTTTAGAAGAGTTTATAAACTCAGTTCGTTACTTAAAAAGTTGGAGCGACCGTAATAGTCAGGATAGAGAAATAGCAATTAGAAAAGCGTTTTCAGATTCTAAAAAAGCAAAAAAATTCTTAGAAAACCTTTAAAATTTTTAATATGAAATACACAGTAAAACCACACAAAGACAAAATTAGTTCCGCTTACGGAGCTTTAATAATAATCGCTGTGATCTTAGTAGGATTATTCGTTGATAGTATAAATTTTTAATTAGTTATATAACTAAAATAACTTTAATAATTAAATATTCAAAATCATGGCAAATTTATTCTATTGCGTATTAGACGGACATTTAACCGCAGATGCTACATTTAAAAAATTAGGAGAAGATAAAGGAGTTGTAAATTTTACAATCGCTCATAACTTCCCAACTGCAAAGAAAGATGAAAATCAAAAAACGATCTATGAGCCTCAATTTTATAGTTGTGTAAAGTGGGTTAATTCGGGAGAAGTTCCGGAGGGGTTAATGACAAATTTAAAAAAGGGTTCAAAGACAACTTTAGAAATTCAAAAAATTGAAATTACTACGGTTGAAAATGCAGATAAAAAATACACAAATATAAATTTTATAGTCAGCAACATTGTTTAATCAAAAGCCCCAAAAAGGGGCTTTATTTCATTTTCTAAATCTTTTAATATCAATCATTATGAAAAAGTATATTTTAATTTTAATAGGAATAATTGTAACGACAATTTTACTAACTGCAGAATTTTATATTGGTTATGAAATGGGCTATCAAAAGCATAAAGATGAAGCTAATGACAGAGCAAGGGAAATGATCAGGAATGACGAAATTCCTAATTATTATATTGTTGTTGGAACATTAGATTTTATAATCGATAACAAATCCGGAGAACTTCAAGATAAGGTTATTTCAAAATAATAATAATGCCCCTTCGGGGGCTTTATTCGGATTGCCTTCGGCAGAGTTAAAATTTAACCGAAAATTTCGGTACAATCGGTTTGCATTCTGTCATGATTTTTTTTCCAAAAATTCCGCCAGATTGCAGATTTTTTTTTGCAGTTCCTTGCAATTTTCCGTGAGAAAATTTCCCTTTCCCGATAAGTTCCATCGCCCAGGGAAAACTTCCCCCGGTTCCAATCGGACAAAACCCAAAACCACCCCTGCTCTACCCTTCCTGTTTTTAAGTTTTGATTTTTTTATGTGATGGAAGTCGTAATTAAAAAGCAAAATGCAAGTATTTTGGCATTCATTCCCGTTGATAAAGAACATGGCAGAACATTAAATTCTCTTCTCTGAGTTACTGAAGGACATACGATTTTCTTAGTGCAAATTTGAAAAATTCTATTGAGAAAAATTCTTTGCTAATCGCTTTTTTGGGAATCCGTTTTCTGCGAAAACAAACCCACCACAAAAAAGCGATCCCGACACCTAGCGGTAGAACCGCCCCATTTTTATCACTATAATTTTTCATCGTCAATTGGCACAGAAAAGCGAATCCTCAGTAACGAAGCAAATTTAACGATCAGCGTTCTTTGACATCAACGGAAACAAACACCAAAACACAGCATTTATTATGCTTTTTAATAACAACTACCATCTTCGAGAGAAAGCAGATTTTCCTCGAAAACAAAGCAAATTTTTATTAATTAAATTAGTTATTTAACCATTATATTTAAAATAATCATTATGAAAACAACAGTTTTTGAAACAGGTCAATTATGTACTACAATAGGCATTTACAACGCAATGAAAGATTATCCGCAATTTGCTATTTTTTGTCAAAACGCATTGAACAAACATAAAAGTCAGGATTGGGGAGATTTGGGAGAAGAAGATAAAGAAATCAATAACGAATCTTTAAAAAATGATGAAAGAATTTTAAGCAGATACGATCTTCCCAATAACTCTAATTTTCCCGATCAGGAAAAGATTTATATAATTACTGAATGGAATAGAAGTCTCACAACTATTTTATTTCCTTCCGAATATTAAATTAGTTATATAACTAATATATTTAAAATAATCATTATGGATAACACAGTTTTAAACTTACAAGATTATAAAGGTTTAGTTTGCCATCACAAGGCGACAGAATCTTTTATGATTGTGCAAAGTGCAACTATTTGCAATGAATCACTACTTTTGAATTGCTTGGTACAGGTAAAAGAAGAGAAAGAAATTTATTTCGCCAATGCTTCTTATTCTCTTAATGAAGTAATACTTACGGATGTATATATTCAAGATGAAATAAGAAAAAGGCAGGAAATAATAGGTGTACAATTAGAACTCTTTTAAAATAAAAATGGTATGATTAATTTCATACCATTTACACCAAATCACAATATAGTATATCTCTAATTGAACAACATATATATTAAATTTATAATAACAAAAATGACATCATGAAATTTAAAAAATCATTTTATTTAATTGCATTATTATTCTCTAATACTTTTTTTTCACAGATTACCTCTAAGGTTGTAGGAATTAAAGACGGAGATACAATTGTCGTTCTGGACGACAACAATAATCAAATTACTTTAAGACTTGCAGAAGTTGATTGCCCTGAAAGCGGTCAACCATTCGGGAAGAATGCCAAACAGTTTACAAGCTCACAAGTTTTTGGTAAAACTGTAAAATATTATCCAACCAATTCAGACCGATACGGCAGAATCGTTGCAAAGGTTTATTATGACGGGAAGTATTTATCTGAGGAAATAATTAAAGCAGGTTTAGGTTGGTGGTACTATCGCTATTCTGATAATAAAAATCTTGGAAAGCTTCAAGACATTGCAAAAAATAAAAAGCTTGGTTTATGGTCACATACTCAGGTAATACCACCGTGGGAATTTAGGAGATCAGAGAAATAGGTGTCAAAGCCTATTACAATAAAATATTCATTAAATTAGTTATATAATGAATATAATTAAAATAATTTATTTAACTTTAACCCATTAAAATCACACAGAATGGAGGGGACAATTTTTATTCGAGGTAATCAGATTACAGAACTTGAAGAAGAGATATTGACAAAGTTTAAAGAAGAAAAATCAATTTCTGCAAATACTAAAGCAATTCAATCTATCATTACAGAGTATGATAAATTGAAAAAAGAGAATATCAGCATGAGATCCAATAATCTTAAACTTAATGAAAAAAATATAGAGCTTGAAGAACAAATAGAGGAATACAAAGAATTCTTTACAACTTTCAATAAATTTCTAAAACCAAAAAAACATGAATGATTCATATCTTGTAATTTTTGAGGTTTTGGTTTTTGAAGAAGTTACAGAAATTTCAGAAATTCAAATTGGAGAAAGATATGTTGGAAATTATTTTCCGCAAGAAAATGAGATTAAATACATCACTAATGAAGATCGGGAACTAATATTTATTCCCGAGGCTGATTGTAAAATTATAGAACGATTCTAAAAACACCTATATGAATGCACCAAAATATGTAAATTTTGAAATCCTGAAATTAGAGGATATAAGAAAAACAGGCTCAACCGTAGCCATCGGAAAGGTTTTAAGAGGTCTTTATTATGAAAGTAGTAATACCGCTTTCTTTTCTGATCAAAATGGTCAGGATTGGACGTTTTATGTTAACGATACCTGCCGAATTATTGAACAATAACAACAAACTCAAAAGTATTAATATGTAAAATCTAACAGGGGAAGAAATAATGCACTTTACAGCACTATTTTGTTACAATTGGGAAAGATCGGATTTTGAGAACGCATTTAAAGACTCACGTTTAGGATGGGATTATTATTGGAATAAGCTACAAGGTAAAATTGAAGACGGAGCAGACCCAGCAGATGCAATTTTATCTACTGTTTTAAATATGGATAATACTCATAAACCGATGCTCTTTGATTATCTTTTTAATAAAAAATATCCCAAAGAAATTGAACAAAAAAGAGAGTGGAAAGAAATTGTAAAGAAACATACTGAAAAGCACAGTAAAAAATAATAAAATTAATATCGGTTTAGTTGCTAACAGATTTTAATCCTGGAGAGCTGAACCGGTTTCAATTTAGTTAGCAAAAGCATGACCTAAAAAGATCTGCAGTTGCAAGATCCGGATTCCGGAAGTTAGCAAAATGGTGTTAAATCACAAATATTAATATAATGGCTTTAATTTCATGTCCTGAATGTCAGAAAAAAATTTCAGATCAATCAACAAGTTGTCCTAATTGTGGATTTCCTTTAAACGAATCTAAAATTATTGTTAAGCGTCCGCAAGGTTGTTTTATGCAAACTTTGAACATTGGCTGTATGATTATACTTATAATAGGAGCAGTCCTTTTTGTGGTAATGGCAATAGGAGCATACGGAGTTAATAAACAAAAGCAAAAAAAAAATGAAATAAATAACGAAAAAATAGAAACTGAAAAATGAAAATAATTAGTATAATCACAGAAAAAGGCGGTGTAGGTAAAACTACAACATCCATACATTTAGGGGCTTCTTTTGCCGAATTGGGGAAGAAGGTTCTTTTAGTAGATTTTGATGAGCAAAGAAACCTTTCTAAAGGTTATAAAATAGAAAAATCGTTTCCGTACAATGTAAAAAACTTTCTTGATAAAACAGGTCAGTTCAGATTAACCCAAAAAATGGAAAGTCTGTATATCCTTTCAGGAAGCAGAGAAATTGTAGCCGATGATTATCAGAGAACAGAATTAAGAGAAAGACTGAATTATTTGAACGAAAAATTTTCGTTTGATATTGTAATTATTGATTGCCCACCCAGTCCATTGAGCGGAAAAATAAAATTAGGTGAAATAGCTTTATCAAGTAGCGACTATGTTATTTCTCCTATCGAGGCAGAAGAATATTCTATTGATGGAATTAATGAATTACTTCCTGAAATATTGAGAATCAAAAAAAATTACAATCCTGATCTTAATTTTTTAGGTTTTTTCTTTAATAAGGTGAATACATGGAGTAGAAGATTTAAGAAATATTCACCATTAGCACACGAAGAAGGGAAAGGCTATTTTCTTAATACAATAGTTAGAATTGACGAGAGTGTTGAAACTGCTAAAAGTGAAGGAAAAACAGTTTTTCAGGTCGCCCCAAAATCAAGAGCAAGTGAAGATTATAAGAACTTGGCAAACGAAATTAATACTAAAATAAATTTATAATGAACGGAAATACATTTCAATTAGACGGATTCGATGATGAATTGAAGAATATCAAAACTGATGAACCTAAAAAACAGGTTTCAGAAGATAGTGAGATTCAAAAAATTTCATTGAATATGTACAAAGATGATTGGGAAGATCTTCTTAGATATCGTACACATGTTATTACCGATCAGAAAAAAGATTTTTCTCAAGCAGAAGCATTTATCTACGGTCTAAAATTACTTGATAAAAAATATAAAATTGAAAGAGGACAGGAAAAAGTTTCTTTGGACAGAGGAAGAAGAGACGTTGACGGTGAAAAACGAGAAAAAAAGTCAAGTTCTATAGATTTACCTTCCGAGTGGTTAGATTTTATTAATGATTTTCTTTATCACAAAAAAATGGTAAAAGGATTTATCAAATATTCGAGATTAGATATGATTTCGGAAATGATCAGCCTGATCAAAAAAGATAATAAAGAAATTCATTGGAATTAAATGTTAGCAAAATAAAGTCCGGTGATTGTCTGCAGAACCCAGAACCGAACTCAATAAGTTAGCAAAATATAAAACAAATAACATGGCTAATAAAAATTACAGATATGAAGCCGTTATAAAGCTTATAGATGGACCTGCAGTCCAATATCACAATATTAATACAGGTCTTAAAAAATTTCATGTTTTTGTAAAAGATAAATATAAAAACGAGTGGATTTTTTGGAAAGCAAGGAGAATTACTACTAAAGAGATTGTAGGCACTTTTACCAACGATACAGACATTCAAATAAAAGCCGTTAGAGTTTATCTTTCAAAACAGAGAAATAAGGGAAATTCTGGTTTTTTTGTGCGTGTCCCATTTTCAAGACATAATGCGACAATAAATAGAAATTTATTTTTTTCCGACAAAATAATTGTTGAAACGACCGATGATTATTTAGTAATAAATGAAGTTATTTTTAATAAAGCTGTAGAAAACGCCATCGTAGAATTAACCGCATACTTCGTTGAAAAAGGTCATAAAGTCGCTTACGGAGAAATTCAGATTTCAGAAATTAGAATTGAAAAGGTATTGATTTCAAAAGGTAAAAATAACGGTACAGAACCAACAGTAGACTATCCATAAAAAAACCCAATCACAATAAATTATGATTAGGCTTTTTGTTGAGATTATTATCTCTTTGCATTACAAATATATGAAAAATTATTAAAATAGATCACAATTTAAAAAAATGAAGAAGAACTTTTTAGATAAAATAAAAGCAATAGAAAATATAGACAGTAAAGAACATAAAATTTCTGCAGATAAAAATATTATCTATTACGATGGGAACAAGCCCAAAAACGTCATTAAAACATTTGAAGCAGGTAAAGACAAGCCGGAATATGTAAACCTGTCTAATTTGCTTTATAATGATATATTTAAGGATTCTTTAGACTTAATTAATGCACCTATTGAAGCTATCAGAGTTATTTTTATTCTGATTCATCAATCAAAGTCCGTAAGCTTCAATCAACCTCGTGCGCCTTATACACCTTCTTTGTTTGAAGAAGAGTTTTTAACAAAAGATAATACTTTTGCCAGCTTTGACATTCCGACAGGGCTTATTTCGCCTTCAAGAGATACAAAGAGAATAGAAAAAGCTTTACTTCTACTAATGCAAAATACTATCAGATCTGTTGTCTCAAAAAACTCAAAAAATGAAGATGTTAAAAGTTTAATATCATTTATAGAAAAACCAAAATTTACAAGGGGTAGAGTATATTTAGAAGTTAGTAGTTATTGGTTAGAAAAGATGGCTAATATAGAGCATTACAACCCTATAATTTTTGACTTAGCATATAATATTCCTAATACTCAGCATATATTTTTCGCTATTTGGCTTCGTTCTATTCCTATGTATCAAGAAGCTGTTTTTAAAAAGGAAACTTACAAAAGTTGGACACAAATTAATATTGACACCTTACGTCAAAAATTTGGTTTGGATGGGAAGGATAGAGATTATATAAGTGAAAAGTTTTTAAAACCTATTCAGGCAAAACTTTTTGAGTTTAATGATAGAAGCTTTGCGTTTCAATATGATAAAGGTAGCTATTATATTACTGCCTTAGACGTTAAATCAAATAAAGTAATAGGGAATTTAAAACCTGAAAACACCTATAAAGTCAAAGTAAAATATTCGATTAATTATTTACAGCGTAGGCATAAAGTTGACAAAGATAGTTTGGAACATATTGAGACAATTTATTTAAACAGCGTTTTAGATAAAGAGTTAATGGAGGATGCCTATAATAACTTGAAAAAAGTTATAAAAAAGGAAGAAATGAAAATGACTGACATTACAGGGCTTAAATTTTTAGCAAGATGGCAGGAAGAAATTCAAAAGAGTTATGAAAAAACCTCCAATTTCAAGAATTTTCCGAAAGGATATCCTAAAGTTATTACCTCAGAATAATGCTGAATGTTTGGTGTGTTTTATTAAAATCATGTTTTTTTACAGAATACTTTGCTGAATGTTTGAAGTTTTTTTGCTGAATGTTTGGTGTGCAATTGCTGAATGTTTGGTGTAAAGTATAACTTTTTCTTAAAATGTGTTAAAATATTTAATAGTTTGCTGAATGTTTGAGGTATAACTCAATATTTTTAGAAGCTTTCCAATGCTATGAATACAAAAGGCTTACAGCTTCCCGTAAAAGTGATTTTTTTGTGCTGAATGTTTGGTGTGATAATTAGCCTTTTTTGCTGAATGTTTGAAGTGTATTTGCTGAATGTATGGAGTTTATTTGCTGAATGTATGGTGTCAAAAAACCTGTGAAGCCCCACAAATAAAGGCTTTGCGGTACTCCTAAAAGTTATATATAAAGACATTTTAAAGTTTAATATAAAAGGAAAATTAGTGTATAGATATAAAAAGTCATAGATAATTTAAAAAGTCCAAAGAGATAATAAACTTTATCTTAAATCGAGAGATTTTTTTAATTAGCAAAATTTCAAAGTGAAAACATCTGCAGCTGCAAGAACCAAATAATATAAGTTAGCAAAGTTGCTATCTGTGATTTCATTTTAGAATTAGTTTTGTTAGCAAAACAAAACAAAATTTAATATTTTAAACTTTTTTTTATCTATTTGGAATTTTAGTGGCTGTTTATCCGTTTAATTTTTTAAATTTGAATACAATTATGTTTAAACTTTTTAATACTTTTTCTTCGTCAATTTTGAAAGAGTTTGTAGAGCTGTTACTTGATTATGTTAAGAGAACTAAGGAGAAAAATAATACCAAAAAAAGACAACAAAAGTCTGGATGATTTTTTAGAAAAAAAGTCACGAAAATTTTACCTTGAAAATCATTTTGAAAAAAATCCGCTCTTTAAATATCTTTATTTTTTAAGATTAAAAGGAGCCGATCTTAATACTTTTTTTGATGAAATAATATCACAAAATAAAAACAAATGAAAAAAATAATAATGTTATCAGTATTGACACTATTTATCATATATACAATAGTATCATTATTTGTAGAAATACCTAAAGTGTTTAATAATATTTTCTATGCAATCGTAACTGTTTTTGCTGTTTATTTTGCAATATTTTATTCTGAAATTGGAAGAGGCATTAAAGAAAAATTTCAAGAAAATAACAATAAAATTAATGCTCAAAATTCTGATAAAACCAATTAGAGATTATTAAAAAAAATACTATAATTTTATTAAATTCACAACACTTAAATTTTATTATTTAAGTGTTTTTTTTTGCTGAATGCTTGGTGTGTTTTAAAAGCATATCAATTTTTAATTTTCAGAATTTTAGATTTTAAAGTAAAGCCAAAATCTATTTTACTTAGATTTCAATAGTTTTAATCTATCGAACTCAGAGCGTAGAAATAAGTTCTATTGGTAGCTATTATTCACTTTCGACAATTAAAATATTTTTAATTTCCGGGAGAATTTTTTTTAATCTCTTTGGACTTTTTTAATTATTTATCCTCGAGAAATCGGGTATCGCATGGCGAAGCCATGCTCGAAATATCACACGCGAAGCGGATGCATATTAGAGAAGCAAGAGGAAACCACGATTTAAAAAATAGTGGTTTATATCTGATTGGTTTATAGTGTATTATATTTATTTGTCTTTTAATCAGTATACTTTTAGTATACTATGGTATATTTTATTTTGTTAAAAATGTTATAAACTTCTATATTTTAGCATTTTAAAAGTATATTTGTAGTAGTAAAATATTTCTACCATGCTCAAAAACACTATCAAATTATCTGATGATACTAAAGATCTTTTAGATGAAATTCAAGCTAAATTCAGCCTAAAAACTTATGATACAACCGTTAAAGCCTGTTCACAATTTATAATCAGAAATGAAATTAATTTACGGGAAGATTATTTTGGAGATTATAGAAAAGGATTAGTTGATCTTGAAAATAGAATATTCGCAAAGTTTAAAGAGCATCAGGATAAAATAATAGATGATAATAAATCAGTCCGTAAATGGATGGGTGGAATTGAAAAAGATTATTTAAAACCATTAAAGGATAAAATAGGAACTTTAGATAGGATTAACGATTTTGAAATTAATAAAATTATTGAAGATAAAAACAATAATACTAAAATAGAAAATCCTTTAAATTCACATTTAAACATTCCTTCTAACCCTGTAATGAGCGAACAGGGAAATACCGAAAAACTGAAAAATGAACTGTCTCAAAAAGATGAAAAATTTAGAGAGCTTTATAATAGATCAGAAGTACAAAAACAAGCACTGTTTAAGATTTTTAACAACGCAAAAATTGAAACCGGAGGGATGCTTTCAAAGGAAAGAATTATCATTAATTTGACTGCCGAAGAGTGGGAAGAACTAAAAAAAGCACAGTAAAATGCACGTTAAAATTGTTTCTCATGATGCTAAAAAGTCTCATTCTGCATCTAATATTATGCAGTATTTAGATAAAGAAAATGAGAAAGAAAAATTAAAAAATGAGCATCTAATTTTAGATGGAAAAGAAGAGGAAATCAACCCAAATTCTGTCGAATATTTTTTCAATCAAGATTATAATCCACTTGATTTAAATGATCCAAATTCTAAAATAAATGTATTTGAAGCTGCGGAAAACTTAGACAAAAATAGAGGCACTCAAAGTCTAAATTCCAGCAATTTTTATATGTTGAATATTAGCCCAAGTCAGCAGGAATTGGAACACATGGAGAAGATAGCCATTGACGAGCTAACAAATCGGGGTTTGGTCTTTGACGATATCCAAAATGATGAAACTGCGTTAGAGTTTTACAACGAGCAAAAAGACCAATTAATGAAGCTTCAATTAAAGCTTTTTACTCAGGAAGTAATGGAAAAATATGCTTTGCAAATGGATAGAGAGATTTATGCAAATCAAGATGCAATCCCTTCCGATGCAGAAAGAAAATTGATGAAACCTGAAATTGAAAAGAGGTTTGAAATGTTTTTGGAAGAAAAAGGGATTAAGAGTGAAGTTCTGCAACCGGAGATCAGTTATCAAGAAATAAGCAAGTTTAATTTAAAACAAGAATATCCACACGGTAAAATTTTCACATTTTATTCTTCTGAAATAGATAAACAGGTAGACTTATTCGTTCCGGAGGGAAAATATAAAATTGAAAATGATCAGCTTTTTATTAATGAAGAATATTATTCTGATAAGTATAATACAATTGTTGAAAGAGAAAATTTTAGAAATGAGAAAATAGAAATAAAGGGCACATCATCTAAAAGTTCTGATTATTTTACAGATTATATAAAAGAAGATAAAGTAAATATTACGCATCAATGGGATGAGTTTGATAAGGAACTTAAACTTTATTTTGAAAATAACGAAATACAAATGCGTGACGGAGTTTGCTTCATTCCTGAAAGTACCTATAACAATAAGCTTTACGATGCAAAAAGTCAATTTTTAAGTAAAGAGTTTGCTGATATAAAAAAATCCATTCAGGAGAAAAATTTAAATAAAGCAGGATTTGATATTGCAAAAGGTGTTGATGAAAACGGAAAAGAATATTATTTAAATCCCGATAAAATTCCATCAAAGGATGATCTGAGAAAAATCAATATTAAGACTTCTGTAGATTTTAATAATTACCTCGTTGAGAACAAATATCTACCGAAGAAAGAGAGTTTTAAAATTTCAGATTGGGACACTAAAAAATCTATAGATGCAGAAGTTCTGGCAGAAAGTGAGAAAGCCAAATTATTAAAGATTAATGATGAAAGATTGTCGGAACCGGTTCAGGTTTGGGTTGGTAATTTTGCCATCGTTGATAAAGAATCTAAAGAACTTTTAAAAGATGAAAACGGAAAAATAACAATTTTAGCAGATTTCTACGAACATAAAATTGAGGAAATTTTAAAATTAGAAACTGAAAACAAATTAGAATTCATTGATTTTAGAGAGATTGAAAGTCAAAAATCAAAATTTGTTAAAAATGAAGAAAGTATCTCGTTTACTTTTAATGATAAAGGCTTAAAAGACCCTTTACAATTTAATGTACGTTCCGAAGAACTCACAATTTCAGAAAATGGCGGCTATACAATGGAAAGGCATCTTTTTGAGCATAAATATGAAAAACATTTAGTAGATCAGGCACAGAAGCAATTTTCTAAGGAATTTGAAAAAATATCAGATTCAGTTAATAAAGAAATGTTGGATTCTAAAGATTTCCAAAAAGATAAAGAAATAGAACAACGTTTCAAGAATTTTTTAGTAGAAAAAAATATTCTTCAGGAGCAATATAAGGACGATAATTTTAAAGTTGATGCAAAGGTATTGGAGACAAAAGATAAGTCTACCTACATAGCCTATAAGTCTGAAAAAAGCCCCGAAGAAATAAGGCTTTGGGTAAATAATAATACAATCAGTAAATCAGATAAAGACGTTGTTCATTTTAAAAACGAAGCTGAGATTACTAAAATTTTAGAAAAAGCAGTACAGAGAGATACTGATCGTAAACAGCTTGTTGAAATTAGTTATTCAAAATTAGAGACTGAGGATAAAAAACATAAAGAAGAAACATATAAAAATTTCAATTTTTATAAAGAAGTTACAGGCTTAAATGAGCCTGTGAAGATTTCCTTTAAAGAATCAGATCTAAAACAGGATGGAGATAAATTTTTTATTGAGAAGCATAAGCTTGATTATAAAATGGAAAATGCCGTAAAATTTGGGATTACAAAAGAGTTCGGCAATGTAAAGGATGATATTAAAAATGAAGTTTGGAAGGAAAAAGGTTTTGACACGACAAAAAGAAAGATTACAGGAAAAGACTTATTGTATTACGCTAAAATAACACCAACTTACAATTTTACAATGGGATTGTAATACAGAATTATTAACTTTTGTAACTTTAAGTTAATATTTTTACTATTCTAATTTGAAAGGCTGGTTAATTAACCAGCCTTTCTTTTTTTATAAATAAAATAAAAAGTCCAAAGAAATAATAAGTCTTAATTGTTAGCAAAATGAGCATCAAAAAAGATCTGCAGCTGCAAGATCTGAACTCAGTAAGTTAGCAAAATGATTTCCCTGGTTTTCTTTCCGGAGTTGTTTTTGTTAGCTAAACTATTAATTTGGTAAATCATTTTTTCACATATACTATTGAACCTTTCGGCACAAGCGAGGTTGTGAATTGAGGATTTGCAAATTTTAATAATTCGTAGTTAAAATTCTTTCCTAAAGCTTCTAACGTTGTAGTTTCATTTACTTTAATAATCTGCATATCATGAAAAGAATATCGGAAATAGGAAGGTGTGATATTATGGTATTTATAGAAATTAAAAAGATAATTAACAGCAATGAATGAAGGAACATAAGCTTGTGTTTCTTTCGGTAAAAATGGTCTGACTTTCCAATAATTTTTACTTCCTGCTTTTTTAATAGCTTTTCTTACATTACCTGCGCCACAGTTATAAGCCGAAATAGCAAGATTCCAATCTCCTAATTGAAGATATAAATCTTTCAAATATCGTACTGCAGAATCGGTATTTCCAACAGGATCATAAAAAATATTTACATAATCGTTTTTCCTGATTCCATATTCAGAACCCGTTGCTGGCATAAACTGCCATAGCCCTTTTGCTCCTGCCCATGACCCGGCTCTGGGATTTAATGCACTTTCTACAACAGCCAAATATTTCAATTCTAAAGGCATCCCGTATTGTGCCAATTTTTTTTCAAACAAAGGAAAATAATAAGCTGAGAGGCCTATTATTTTTCCATACCATCTATAGGATAAATATTTTCTAACGTAAGTGTAGGTTACGTCATTGTAGTCGATAGGAAGAGGTGTATTAACATTCAAGTATTGGAATCTTTCTTTAAATGTAGATTCTTCTAAAGTCTCGTTTATTTCATTATCATGCCCTAAACTATTTATATAATCTTCATTATATTTTATGAATGTTTCTTGTGCTTTAGAGGCAATAGGAATCATTAATAAGCAGAGTATGATTTTAAATTGTATCATACACAAATTTAATAATTTAAGCTGTTTTTCCAAGACAAAAAGTTTAAAATATTAAACTTTTTAAAACTAAAAATCCCCGTTATATACGAGGATTAAAAACTAATAACCATGAAACGCAAGTCTCCTTGCCTACCATATATTGTGAAATTCTGCATTTAAAACAGAAATAGTAGTATTTATTTCAGTGAAATTATTAATAGTCATTAATAAAATCTTTATAATTTTTTACGTCAGTCCAAAACTCATGACATTCATCTATAATTCTTTTTTCAAAACTTTTGTCTTTCTTTAAGCTTTCCCAATTATCACCATAAATTTCCTCACATAATTTATAAAAGCCGTCACCTTGCTCCTTATCATTTGCTTTATGGATAACCAAAGCACTTATTAAAGGTCTTTCGTTATCATATTCATGTAATGAAATATCTCCCAACCACTCACCAATAAGTTTTCTATCTAAACTGTTGTCAAAATTTAAATTTAACTGTAATTGATTATTTAATTCAGTATAGGTACAGGTTCATCTTGTTCTTGCAACCTCGATCAGCTGTTTTCTAATTTCGTGTAACATTATATTGAATTGTGTTTAATTTAGTTTTAAAATCAGTACTTAAAATTGATATGCTGCAAGAACTTGAAAAGAAATTTTAATTCCAAAAATGTTCATTATTATTCATGGTTAAGAGTTTTTAAATTTACTGATTAGGCTTGCCAAGCTCGTCGTTCTATTGATTTCATCGTGAGGAATAAGTAAATAGAACCAAGGCTTTTTATCATTTTCAAGATTGTAGTCTGAGGCATATTTGCAGTAGATAACTGCAGCATCTGCTTTTTGTTTTACATCGGTATCCTGCATTTTGTCTTTGCTCTTTGGCTCAATCATATAAATCGCATCCTCGGTTTCTACAACAAAATCGGGCTCGTAACGTTTGGAGTTATTGTCCCAATAAATGTGAAATTGGTTTGCTGCAGGGCGTAACCACTTTACAACTTTGGAATCATTTTCTAAAATGTAGGCTAGATCTTTTTCTGTATTTGAATCGAATTTATACTCAAAATGACAGGCTTTTTCAAAACCTGAGTACGCATATTTAGGAACTAGACTAACTGGACTTACAACATCTCTGTAATCTTTAACACCATTGCTTGCTAAAACGGAAAAATTATGAGAAAGTATCTTAGTGAAAGGTAAAACATTTGGCTTTTCATAATTGCTGTATTCTATTTTGAAATGCTTTTTCATTTGGAGATAGATACGTTCGGCAATCGTTCTCTTAAACTGAAAAATTGCTTTCTTAACTTCTTTTTCTTCCGTATTACTTCCTTCTATTGCAGTGTATGCTTGCGTTGCTAATTTATTTAGAAGTTCTGCATTATCATCATAATCGACATCTGAAAAATTGAGCAGTTCTACGATAATCATATTCGTAGGATTGCCATAATTACCACTTGAAGTCGCACGTAAAGTCTCAACTTCTTTTTGATTGGCTAAACTTACGCGGATAATTTCTTCTTCTAACGCTTTGAATTGGAATCCTGATAATTCTAAATCAAAATCTTCGAAGTAAGCGTGTGCATCTCCCTGCACCAAATCCATACGAGGAATTTCGATGATCTGCGATTTATAACCCGAGACTACTTTTTCATAAATTGCTTCGGCTTCTTTAACGATTTCGTCTGCAAATAAATTTCCTTGCCCTTGATTAAAATTTGCTCTAATCTTCTCTATAACCACTGCCTTGGCTGCTGGTTTATCAAAATCTTCAACTTTTTTGATTTCGGGCACAGTATTTAATGTAGGTAGAACCGAGATAATGGCTTTCTTGGCATCTACTTGATTTTGTGCTGTTTGTTTTTCCTGTACATCAACAATCGCATTTACCTTCGTTTGTTCTTGTTCTATTTCTTTATCCGTTTTGGATACTGAAGTTGTTGCAACCGTTTTTTCTTTTACTTCGTTTTCATCAAATTCTACATAAGAAAGTTTGTTTAAAATAGAGTCCGGATTTTGTGCTTCCGCTATCACAGAATCAAAATTGTCGTGTGCAATTACAGTCAATTTATCGATATTGGGTTCTCCTGTTCTTTTACCACCGAAAGGCAAACGTAAACCACGACCAATGGTTTGTTCGATTAAAACACTGGCGTTGGCTGCACGCAATGGTACAATGGTATATAAATTCGAAACATCCCAACCTTCTTTGAGCATATTGACGTGAATAACAATTTCAATCTCATTGTCAGTACTTTCCAGTGAAACAAATAGTTGCTCAATTTCTTCATCCTTTTTGGTTGAACTGTCTATTTGCAATACTTTTCCAATGAATTGCCCACTGTAAAATGATGTGGAATTGATTAAATCAAACACGGCTTTAGCGTGCGTAATATCTTTACACACAACTAAAACAAAAGGCTTCACTAATTTCTGCTCATTGTTTAAAGCATATATTTCTAAATCTGTCTTTGTCTGCTGATGAATAGAAATAGCATCTTCCAGTTTTACATGCTCTACTTCTTCAGCACTTTTTCCTTTGGGATCATAGTTTTTCCTTTTCGCTATGTTCGGATTTTTCACATATAAACCGTCGGCTAACGCTTTGGCTAAAGTATATTCATACACAATATTCTTAAACGACTTTCCTTTTTCGTCGGTTGGTGTAGCAGTCAATTCGATACCTAAAACAGGATTTAGCTCATCAATTGCTTTTTTGGAAGCATCCGCGTGGTAACGGTGCGCTTCATCCATTAATACTACCAAATCATCTAAATTTGATAAAAATTTCCAGTATGATTCTCCCAAATATTCTGACAGACGTTTCATTTTTGGAGCTAGTGCAACCCCACCAGATCTTGAACCTTTGTTATCTGAATTGAATTTTGAAATATTGAAAATATTGATTCTGATTTCAGATTCCATGTACAATGCACCTTGCTGCGCATAGTTGTCTCCGGTAATAATTACAGGACGATTATGTACAAATTCTGAAATACCATTGAATACATATTTTGAATATGCAGGATCTCCAAAATCTTTGATCAACTTTTCGTAAATCGTTAAGTTGGGAGCCAGAATAAAGAAATTTTTAACACCTTTTGCTAAATACAAATATGAAATAATTGCTCCCATCAAACGTGTTTTTCCTACACCGGTTGCGATGTTGTGAGTAACCGATGGAAAGGCTCTCTGGAAATCGGTGCAAGAAGGGTAAACTGCGTTAATCTTTTGTAAATCCTCTTCTACAGTAGTATCTTTTTTGTTCTTATTGAGGGGAATTTGATCTGCAATATTCGCTGTGATTTCTAAAGCTTCTGCCAATGGCAAACGAAGTGACAGTCTCTGTTTAATCTGATTGAGTATATTTTGATTCATGGTTAATCAAATAATGTTTTTTTGTTTTGGTCTTCTGGTTGAGTATTGGTGTCTTCAGCTTCATCACTCCAGTCTTCTTCATCGTTATTTTGTGATTCGTCTTGTGGTAGGTTGACGATATTTAAACTATAATCGTCTTTGCCAAACTCGCAACGGTCTAACAGAAGCTGCGGGATTTTTTTGATAGTAATATTGCTATACTTAGTTTTGCACTCTGCTTGAAAGGCTTTGCAGCAAATTAAAAGACTTTCGCCCTCCTGCATATCTTCGGCAATAGCTTCCAACTGTTGCACCGTCATAAACTGCGTAGTGGTGAAAATAAAATCTTGCTCCGAGGAAAATCCTTGCTTCCAGAATTGTGTTTCACTGGGGTTGTAAGTAAAACCTTCCTGTTTTGCCATTGCTGCTGCTAACATATCGGGATTGTATTCATCAGACATTATCCAATGATCGAATCTATCTTTTTTCAGAAGGCTTGGTGCTAAGTTATAAAACTTAAAACCGCCACCTCCTTGCCAATTCACATCATCACTTATGCCTATTCTGTCTGAATTATCCACAACCATTTTTAATCTTGGTAAAGTGTGAGTGATAGAATGTTCACCAAGTTCAACCCCAATCCATCTTCTATTCATTTTGTGAGCTACAGCAGCAGTAGTACCAGACCCCAAGAAAGAATCTAAAATCAAATCATCTTCCTCTGTAGCAATTTGCAGTATTTTCTTGATGAGTTTTTCAGGCTTAGGAGTGCCAAACCATTCCGCTTTTGACATATCCGGGAAAAGTTTCTTTTGCTCATATTTCGCTTGTCTATTGTGACCTGTTTCTTCAAGATCCGCCCATAAAGAAGAGGGAGGCAATCCTCTACTATCGGACAAATAAGTACGCCTTTTAATATTCGTAAAATCTTTATTAAAATAAATTTCGCCAGATTGCATTTTTTCCTTTAAAGTTTCTTTACTCCATCGCCAGCCATTTTTTGGAGGTTTTATTTTTGTTCCTATTGGTGTTTCGATTTCAAATACAAGATTCTCTCTGTATGCAGGTGATGAAATAGGATTTCCGTCAAACCAAGGACCTCTGGGGTCATTATCTGGATTTTTAAAATGTTTTGATTGAGATTCTTTTGGAAGTAGCTTTTTTGAAAGCCAGTTAGGACTTTTACTATATACTAAAATTGTGTTATGATCTATCGAAAACTGTTTTGCATCATTATTAGAATTATCACTAGATTTCCAAATTATTCCTTGAACAAAATTTTGCCTTCCAAATATTTCATCACACAAAACTTTGCAGTAGTGAACTTCGTTATCATCTAAAGTAATCCAAATTGTACCATCTTTAGACAACAACTTATATAACATTTTTAGTCTGGAGCTCATCAAACTTAACCACAAAGAATGTTCTATTCCATCATCATAATGTTCAAAGGCATTACCTGTATTATAAGGAGGATCAATATAAATACACTTTACTTTGCCTGCATAATCTTGCTCCAAAGCTTTTAAAGCTAAAAGATTGTCGCCATATATAAGCATATTTTCCGTGTTGGAGTCGCCGTAAGAATACTCAGGATTTTCTATGAGAATACGTGGTTCCAGCTTGGGTTCTTCGCCTTTGCCAATCCAGGTTAATTCTAATTTTTGTAAGTTTTTATTTTGAGCCATGTTTGTTATGGTATTTTGCTTTTTCTAATAATTATTTTACTGCTAAGGATTAAGTCATTCTTTCCTAAGTTTGTCTAAAGTTTGTCTAAAATGAATAAAGTTTATCTAAAATTGCACGTATATATTATTTAGATAAAAACAATATCCAGATTGGCTTTCTAGTGGAACCCTTATTAGCAATAGATTTGTCCTTATTGTGCATTGCGTAAATTAAATTTCTCAATTTATTTTTCTTTTGGGATTCATCTAAAACCTGAGAAAGTTTATCTAAAATCAGTTTATCTATATCTTCTTTAGTTGCTTTACCGTATTCTTTTATAAAATCAAGTATCAATTTTTTATAATACGCATCATCAAAGCCTCTGTTCTTAATATAATCTGCTTTAGAATTGGTTGCTTCGGCAATATGAGAAGCGATGTACATATTGGGAAATCTCCCCTCAACCAAATTATTTCGTTTCAAAAGCCTTGCAGCATCTTGAGAAATGGGTTGTTTCTTTTGTACCTTATCCAGAAGAATGATTTCTGTTGTCGTTAAGTCATTTTTCTTTTCTATAAGTAGTTTAGAATAATTTTCATCAATTGAATTTCCATAAATCTCCAATATAACTTCTGAATTTGTAGAATTAATATAATCTGGTAATGGGAAGTATCTTTCTTTTTGGCTTTTCAGCATTCTATAGATACCATAACCCATAGAATCGATCATATTCAGATTGACCATTGCTTCCACGAGCCACTTATTACGATAATGCTTTGGTGTTTTCTCCCCTAAAAAATAATCTTCTGCATTGCCTTCAAAAAATCTTCCAGCATTTTCAAAAATAAGCTTGTTGATTTTTTCTGTGACAATAATTCTGGAGTTTAAACTATAATCCTGGTGGGCGATACAGTTGTTGAGCGCCTCCAAAATACTTTCGTTATCATATTTAGGTACTTCAACAGAAATGAGTTGATTGGTAGGAAAGAATTTATAATTTACATTCCTTATTTTGGCTAAAACTTCATTTACTGACAAAAATAAAGGCATAGAAAAATGCTCATAAGCTTTTTCTTCCGTGTCCAGTTTCCAAGTAATCTGCGCCACCTTAGGAGATAATAAATGAGCTGCTTCAGTTTTTCCCAATAAAATTAAAGCAGTATTGGTTACTTTACCATGGATGGTTACTTTAAGCTTATCCAGAAATACAGCATCCGACCAATTGTCTATATCTGCATAAAATGGTTTGTTTTTATTTTTTTCTTTATAAATGGAGCGAGCTTTTTGAAGGGCAAATTCATCTAAGTCATCAATAGTTGCATCCTTTACAATTTCTGATGACCAGTCTTTATGAGAATTTAAAATATAGCGTAAATGATCAGGATATTTTTTTAGCTCTACCAAACTTGATGAGATTCTAATCCATGCTTCATTTTCAAATGAAACAGGTACATTAAGTGCTGCGGGAATTTTGAAAATCTCCAATGTTTTACCGTAGTAATCACAGATGAAATGTTCGAAATTGATGGATGGATTTAAGCTTCTGCGAATGTAAAAGTCCAATTCGCCGCCTTTTTCTTTTCTTGAATTGTATTTGAAATTTGTACCTAGTATATTTAATGTATCGTCCTCCACCCCGAAAACGAGATATGAAAACTGTACATTACAAAAATTAGCAGCATTGGAAAGACCAGAAATGTACCTTCCTAATCTTTGATTATCGGTTGCATCTCCTTTCTTGAATTCGAGCCACTCCAACTCCTTACCTTGCTGCAGCAAGTCGTCGAGCAACAAAATTAAATCATCATTTGACATCCTAAATAATTTTCCAATTTATAGTAAATAATTCTTTTTCCGTGATCTTTTGATTTAGTCTTTCCTCAATATCTGAAAGTAAATTTTCTTTTCTTGAATCAATTTCATCCTGAGCGGCAAAAAGTCTTTGTCTTTTGTTACTTCTCTTTTTTTCTAAATCTTTCACATCGCGCTGTAATCTGATTTTAGCTTCTAACTGCATTGTTCGCTTCGATTCTCCTTTTTTCAATTTTATTTCAGCATCCAAGTCTTTGATTTCTTTCTCCAGACTGATTTTCATATCATCAGCCCATTGATCCAGCTTGTCCATTTCGGTATCAAAAAACTGAAAATTTCTAGCAGCATTTTCATTGATGACTTCTTGTTTGTTAGCAAACGCTATTTCGTTTAATTTTACAGCGATCTCTTCGTGTACAAACGTATCATTAATAACCTGAGCATCAATAGAAAAAAACCTTTTTGCCATATCTGAACTGATTGCTACACCATCGTCTGTGAAACAAGAGAACACCAAATATTCTTCATTTTCAAAAGAATCAACGTTAAGGTATTGCAATGACATCCAACCAGATTTTCCAATGAATTGTTCTAAATATGAAATTTTGGTAGCCGTATTATTATAGTCAAAGTATACTACTGAGGGTTTTGTTTCTCTATTCTTACATTCGGAAATAATTTTTTGAGCCAAAGTATGGCCAATCCGGTAAATATTGGTGTCATCCGGAATGGTCTTATCCAATTTTCTACCCCTGTCATCGGATTTTAACACCATATAAGGACCCGAGTGAATATGCTCTTTTGGGAATGGGTTTTCGAGGAGTCTGAAAGTATAGTTTTCATCAAATACTGCCTTTCCCTGAAGAAAATATTGGGTTAATTTCCATAATTTTTCTTCGAAAATGGATAAATTCTGAGTAGTCTCGTATAAATCCTGTTTCAGTTTCTCCCGAACTTCTTCGTCAAAGTTTTCCAGCAAAGTAGTTTTTGCTTCTTGGATTCTCTCTGAAATTTGAAGTCTTAAGTCATCTTGTAAATCATCAAATGCTTGCTTTATTTCTTCATTGGTCCTGCAATTTTGATAAATGGTGGCGATTCGCTTTTCAAAATCAACACCATTTCCAATGGAGCCTAAAACTTCATCGCTTGCTCCAAAAACACCATCAAATAATTGGAATTTTTGGTCAAGTAATTCATACACACGTACATCTGCTTGATTTTTTCGATTGAGGAAGTTAATAACAACCACATCATGTTTTTGACCATAACGATGACAACGTCCGATTCTCTGTTCAATTCTTTGCGGATTCCAAGGTAAATCGAAATTGACCACAAGCGAACAAAATTGAAGATTAATACCTTCAGCAGCAGCTTCAGTAGCAATCATAATTGTTGATTTGTTTTTAAAATCCTCTACGAGTGCGGCTCGCTTATCTGCTGTTGGAGAACCAGTAATCTTATCAGAATCCTTATTTACTTCTAGCCATTTTTTATATATTTCTTTTGACTTCGCATCATTGTTCACACCGTTGAATAATACCACTTCATCTCGATATCCTCTAGCTTCCAAAACTTGATATAAAAAGTCTTGTGTACGTCGGCTTTCTGTAAAAATCAAAGCTTTTTTGTTAGCACCTAACCTCTCTAATTCTTTGAACCCTTTTTCTAAAGCAACAAACAACTGTTCGGCTTTAGAGTTCTTTTTGATTTTATGTGCTAATGACCTATAGCTTTTTAGATCTTCAATTTCTTCCTCTATATTTGATAAATCTTCAGGAGAATACAATATTTGGTTGCTCTCATCTTCATGTTCATTATCTTCGTCATTATCAATCCACTCTTCAGCGATTTCATCGGCAATTTCGAAATCTTCATCAATTTCTGAAAAAAGATCTTTTCTCTGTTCTTTATTTAAAATAGCTTCTAGTTTTTTCACCAAAGAATCTAAGGTTCCATATATAGCAAATGAAGAAGATGCCAATAATTTCCGTAAAATCAAAGTCATCAATTGTCTTTGACTATTGGGTAAAGCGTATAATTTTGGACGCTGTAAATAAGAAGAAACATCTTCATACAATTGATGCTCTTCATCAGAAGGTATAAATTCTTCACAGATAGGAACACGGTCGGTATAGTTTATATATTCTAAAACTTGTCTACGCAAAGTTCTGTGACATATAGGTGCTATACGATTTCGTAAGGACAAATAATCATTTTCATCTACAATTCTTGAATATTGCGCTTTAAAACTTTTTAAATCGCCAAATATATAGTCATCAATAATAGATACCAAACCGTATAATTCCAATATTGAATTTTGAAGCGGAGTTGCTGTCAGTAAAACTTTTTTATAAGGATATAAAGCATCCTTGATAGCATTAGAGGTTTTATTACTTGGTTTGTAAACATTTCTTAATCGATGAGCTTCATCAATGATTACCAAATCCCATTTAGTTTGGTTGATATAAGCTGCTTTTGTTTTTGCAAACTGGTAGGAGCAAATAATAATTTGGTCTTTCTGAATAAAAGGATTTAAATTTCCATTCTTAATCTCATTGTTAAAAGATTTACTTTCTAATATTACTGATGGAAGAAAAAATTTGTCAATAAGTTCTTGATTCCACTGCTTTCGAAGATTTGAAGGTGCAATAATCAACAAATTTCTACTGTGTTCAGCCCACTGTTGCGACAATATTATACCAGCCTCTATCGTTTTACCAAGCCCAACTTCGTCAGCTAGGATAGCTCCTTTTGAAAGCGGAGATTTGAAAGCAAATAGTGCAGCATCCACCTGATGTGGATTTAAATCTACTTGAGCATCTTGTAGTGAAGCAGTAAATTTTCCTAAACTATTCGAAGGCTGTTTTCTAGTTAAATCGTACGCAATATACTTTGCATGGAAATCTGTGAAGCTCATTAGTTAGTCTAAACATTAGTAATCGATAAATATAATAAAAGCAAACAGAGGAAAAAAACGGTAAACCGCATATTGCCATATATTTTAGTCTTTTTCTTATATTTTCTTTTGACTGGAAAAGCATCTAAATGAGAAAAGCTATAAATAAGATAGTTTCGTAAAACGGTCATATTTTGTCTGACTAAACTAAGAACTTTGTTATCAAAATATAAAAAGTGAATGTTCTAAACCTGAATAAATTCAAAATACGATCTGCTTTCATTAAGTCTTTATTTGTTGTAGATGCAGAAGATCCTGCAGCCACGACATTGAAGATTAATGAAGAATTATTTTTTCAAAAGCTTGGTGCTTTCCTGCCTTTTTTTGAGTGGGAAAAAGACTTAAATAATCTCTTGTGCATTTATCTGGAATCGAATGCGGATGTGGTTAATTTAAGACTTTCGATAAATGAACGTTCAAAATACCCTGAGCACCTCCCGAGCTACCCTGAGTTTGGAAATGGTTCAGGACAGGAATTTCTATTCCATCCAAATAATACACATTCTCATTTGGAGCGCCTCCTCTTATGATGATATCATTCCGCTCGCCTACACCATTGCTTAGACCAACTCCGGGCAACGTTTGTACCACTTTTGAAACATCAAAATTGCCTCCTGGATTTGATTTGATTTCCTGCGAAGTCAATTTTTGAACAGAAATAGGAGTAATCATATCGGTTCCACTTGCAGATGCGCTTCTATTTACTGTGATTGTAACGCCTTCAAGTTGTGCAGTTTCAGGTTGCAATTCAAAGTGCATAATCCTGTCATTGCCTGAGCTTACTTCGATATTATATTGTGTAAACTTTTGATACCCCATTGAGGAAGCATTAATTGAATAGACGCCAACAGGAAGGTTAAGCATAAAAGTCCCCGTACTGTCAGTAAGCGTAGCAAACGAAGTTCCGTCCACTTTAATGCTAACCCCCATAAGTCGTTCGTGGGTGTCCATATCTTCCACTGTACCGATAACATTCCCTGTTTTTTGAGCAGTAGCAGGTGTTGATAATAAAAAAACACACTTAAATAGATTAGTACTTTGATATTTTCTTTCATTACGTCTTGTTTAAAAAGCAAAGGAAGAGTTTTTATATCTTTGAATGAATTTTAATAGACCAACCTTTCAGTTTTTAGCATGAAGGTGCTTTTTTGAATCGTGAGTATCTGGAACTTGTTCACCTCACAAAACAATATACTCACTCATAAAATCAATGGGTTTGTCGATAAATTTTGCAAAATATTAGTAGAAAATGGAATTTAGCATCCTATGAAAATCATAACAAAAAATCAAAATACAGTTACAACCTTAGTGGGCATAACCCTCTTGGCGGTATTACTGTTTCTTATGATTCCGCATTCTTATGGAATAGCATTACCTTTTGTTTATTGGGTCAATCAATTTCTATTTTTCATTTTGATGCTTGGTCTTACTTACTTCAATACAAAATGGTTAGCTCCTAAATTACTTTTCCAAAGAAAATATTTTCAATACTATCTCACTTTACTTCTTTCGTGTGTATTGGTTATCATAGTTGTCAGTAAGCTGGATGAGCTACTCAATGTTTCAGAGGAAATCAGAAGAACGGCTGGCTTGCATAATGCCCCACAAAAAGAAGGACATGGCAAGCTTTCCGTATATTTCTATATTTTCTTGATTGAAATATTGGTGCTTGGTGTCAATATTATTGGCATATTGATTAAAAAATGGCAAGATGAAAAGAATAAACGCCTACAAGTAGAAAAAGACAAGGTAGAAATGGAACTTTCGTTCTTAAAATCACAAATTAACCCTCATTTCTTCTTTAACAGTCTCAATACGGTAAATGCTTTGACTTATACAGATGTTGACCAATCTAGAAATGCTCTTAAAAAATTAGGGAAAATAATGCGGCACGTTTTATATAACACATCCAATCAATCTTCTACTATTGCATCAGAAATAGAGTTTATTTCCAATTATTTGGAATTGATGAAAATGCGATCTGCCCAGAAGGTTTCAATTGATTTTTCGGTGGATATCGTCTCTCCTGATCAAAAAATTGCTTCGATGCTGTTTTTGCCTTTTATAGAAAACGCATTCAAATATGGCATCAGCACACAGACACATAGTCCGATTACCATTAGGATTACAGAAAAAGATCAATCATTGGTGTTCTATACAAAGAATAAAGTTTTTGAAAAAATCGTGGACAACAAGTTGGATGATGATCAAAACCATGGTATCGGAATACAGAATACGGAAAGACGGCTGGAACTAATTTATCCTGGCAGGTATTCCTTGGCAATAAATAAGGTTGATGGCTTTGAGGTGCAACTTAAAATTGATTTAAATGAAAATTAGATGTATAACCGTAGATGACGAGCCCTTAGCATTGAATATGATTAGCTCCTTTGTCAGACAAACACCTTTTCTGGAACTTGTTGCTGAATTTGACAATGCGATCGATGCTCTTAATTATATTCAATCCAATCCTGTTCAATTGCTACTGCTCGACATTCAAATGGCAGATCTTACCGGTATGGAACTTGCCAGGGTTTTGGCAGCAGATGTCAGTAATCAAAAACCGTTTATCATCTTTACGACAGCTTATAGTGAATTTGCATTAGAAGGATATCGCGTGGATGCTATTGACTACGTACTTAAACCGTTTGATTATGAAGATTTTATAACTTCAATTTCAAAAGTGAGAAAACGAATCGAACAAGGAAACGAGTCTGCTGATATTGTATCATATGATAACCAACAATTTATATTTATAAAGGTTGATTCACAGGTTATTCGATTGGAAATCAATAGTATTTTATATATTGAGGGACTCAAGGATTATATCAGAATTCATCTGGTCAATGGTGCTAAACCTATGCTTTCGTTGATGAGCTTAAAAAAGTTGGAAGAGAAACTCACCAAAAGTGGATTTCTCCGAATTCATCGTTCCTATATTATTTCTTTTGCCCGTGTGGATGCACTTTTAAAAAACAGCGTTAAAATCGGGGATAAAATAATCCCCGTAGGTGCTACCTATAAAGATAAATATGACCAATTTGTGGATCTATGGATTAAGTAACCAAAGTCTATATTAAAGATAAAAATCAAAGAAATTAATCAATTTACTGCCAGGTATTTGTCGGTTTCATACTTACCTCAATAATTTCTTTTTCACTCAGAATTGTTAGAAAAAAAACGTACTACTTAATGTTTTATCTTCTTACAAATCCTCCTTTTTTTGGATGATACCTCTCTTTTTTTCATCCACTCAAATTATATAAGGTCGTAAAATACAAGTTCACGATCAAAAGTAGCTCCTTCGTCTATAATTTTTGTGAGCGAACACAGGCTTTCGGAAGTTTGTGGCATAAAAAAACAATATGCCCTTAAGGCTTAGTTTGCAAAACTAAATATAGATCAATATGAAATTAAAACAATTTATTACACTAATTTTATTTACAACTCTTACTCATAGTGTATGGGCTCAAAACCCTAAAGCTATAATAAAAGGAACCGTAGTAGATTCAATAAGTAAAGAAGGAATTTATTATTCCACCATTTCCGTACATCCGATTACTGATGCTAAAAATTTAACCGGCACTATTGCTGATGAGAAAGGAAAGTTTTCTTTGGAAAACTTAGAACCGGGGACATACAATATTACAATTGGTTTTATAGGGTACATTCCAAAAGTATTTTCAAACTACACATTAAAGCCTGGTGACAACAATTTGGGAACGATAATGATGAGCATCAACGCAAACGTGCTTGATGAGATTGTAATTACTGGCGAGCGACCTATAATCGAAAACAAAATTGACCGATTAGTTTTCAATGCCGAGCGTGATGTAACTTCTGCAGGTGGCAATGCGACAGATGTTTTGCGTAAAGTCCCGATGCTTTCAGTGGATATAGACGGTAATGTTTCGATGCGTGGAGATCAAAATATCAGAATCTTGATCAACGGAAAGCCCTCTGGAATGATGGCTAATAATATGGGTGATGCACTGAAAATGATTCCAGCAGATCAGATAAAAAGTGTAGAGGTCATTACAAGCCCCTCTGCAAAATATGACGCTGAAGGCACCTCCGGCATTATCAATATCATCACTAAAAAGAAAGACATTCCTGGTATAAATGGCTCTGTTTCGGGAGGAATCGGAACGAGACATAATAATGGGAATGCAAGCTTGAACGTGAGAAAAGGAAAAATTGGCATAGTTGCTAATTTAGGAGGAAATTTAATGTGGCCTCAAATTATTACCAATGAGTTTGAACAGTACACAGCTTCTAGAGAACCGACTTTGAAACAAGTGGGAGAAAACAGAACCACTCGTACCGGACTACGTGGATCTTTGGGAATAGATTATGACCTAACGGACAAAGACCTATTTACAACAACTATTTCTGCTAATACATTTGAAATGAATATGGATGGAAATACTACTTCACAATATTTCTCACCAAACAATACAGTTGCTACTTTACTATCAAACCGCGATCAAGAAACTGCGTTTAATGGTTTTGATTGGTCGGCAGATTATACTCGAAAATTTGCAAAACCTAAACAAGAATTAACGCTTTCAGGTCAATATTCGAGAAATAATAACAATACAGATTATCTGACTCTTTTTGAACAAGGTACACGCCTGAATGAAATGGGAGAAAATAGGAGTAAAAATGACGAGTTAACTTTTCAGATAGATTATGTACAGCCAATTGGCAATACGACCCTCGAGTTAGGTGCAAAAAGCATTTTGAGGGATATTACTAGCAAGTCTTTATTAAAAGAGGATTTCAATGGAGAATACCAACTGGTTGATAATCGCTCTTATGAGTTTGATTATAACCAGGATGTGGTAGCAGGATATATGACCTATGGTTTTGATTTTGCCAAACATTACCAAGTAAAAGCTGGAATGCGGATAGAACATACCAAGTTAGATGGAGAATCGGTAGGTGACATCAATGCCTTTAGCAATAATTATACTAATGTATTACCAAGTGCTGTTGTGTCGAGAAAATTAGGCAAATCATCAAGTTTAAAATTAAGTTACAACCAACGCATTCAAAGACCAAGTTTGTCTTTTTTGAACCCTTTTAGAAATACAGCCGATCCTATTGTTCAGCAGCAGGGAAATCCAGAGTTAAAACCCGAACTCTCACATAATATTGAGTTAGGTTATTCTACTTTTATAAAACGTTCGATGATCAACGTAGCTGTTTTTTACCGCAAAACAAATGATGTTATTGAAAGCGTAAATGAAATAGACAATACAACAACTCCCGGACAAAATATTTCGTTAACCACATTTGACAATATCGGGACGAGTGAATCATTCGGAACCAATTTGTTTGTTTCTTTCTCACCTATAAAAAACTTGACTTTGAGAAGCAACATCAGCTTGTTTACTTATGAAGCAAAAGGCAATCCGTTTAATACCGGAATCAGCACCGAAACCGATAAAATACATTTTATGTACCGAGCGTTTATAAATGGTAGTTATAAAATAGGAGATGGATTTACTGCCGAAACGTTTCTAATGATGAACTCCGCAAGACGTACTTTTCAAGGAGCCTCGCCTTCGTTCAGTATGTGGACCATTGGCCTGAAAAAAGAAATTATGGATAAAAAAGCCAGTATAGGGTTGAATATTACAGATCCTTTTACTGAAAACAAGCATTTTAAATCAGAAGTGTTAACACCAAGCTATACACAAAAAAACAATATGAAGCTCCCGTTCCGCTCCTTTGGGCTAACCTTTAGTTACAATTTTGGCAAGATGGATTCTAAAAATAAAACCCGCAAAGAAAGAGGTATTAAAAATGATGATCAGAAACAGGAAGAATCCAATCAGGGTACTCAAATGAATAACGGAAAATAAATGATTTTCTTGTTCTATGAATTAACAGAAAACTGCGGACTGAAAACTCAATTAATGCCTGTTGTATAGAAGTAATTAAAAAATAGAGGTTCCCTCATACTTCTCATCTGATTACCACACTTAGGAAGGAAAGTAATTTTTTCTTCCTAGGTTAAATTCAATTAATTCAGTCGGAATACCACTTTTCAATGTGATTTGTTGTAAGATCTGAAAAGGCAATATAAACATATTAAAATTTAAACAAATTTACGAAACGAACCTAAACAGGCTAAAGAATAATGAAAAAATCATCGGAATAAAGTTGCTATTTGGATAGGCTTCGGAATAAACGCTTTAGCATTGTTAAATTAAATACTCTTTTGTATCAAAATGATTGTGAATGTCTCATCAAATTTAAACAGAAACTGAATGGAACATTATTTCAATAAATCGGTGGTATTTTGAGATTTTACAATTTGGTATTTTAAAATCATATTTTTTTCAGTTAACTTTCTCAAAATCTCGTATCATTAAACAAAGTTTCATAAATTTACGAAGTATGAGTTTTATGTACAAAATTATGAAAATAGGATATGCCCGAGTTTCAACCAAAGATCAAAATTTAGATTTGCAAATTGAAGCTTTAGAAAAAGCCGGTTGTCAGAAAATTTATCAGGAGAAAATTTCGGGTGCAACAAAGAATCGCCCTGAGCTTGACAAGATGATTGAACAATTCCGGGAAGATGATGAATTGTATGTTTGGAGATTAGACCGGTTAGGGAGAAGTTTGAAAAATATTATTGATCTTGTCTTAAGTTTGAGTGATAAAGGAATTATCATAAAAGGTCTTGTAGATGGTGTAGATACTTCGACTATTAATGGCAGGCTATTTTTAAATTTAATGGCTTCTCTTGCTGAGTACGAAAGGGAGTTGATAAGAGAAAGAACCAATGCAGGATTGCAATCTGCAAGAGCAAGAGGAAGAACAGGAGGAAGGCCAAAAGGTTATACTGCGGAAACAATTTCTAAACTTTTACTTCTGCGCAATATATACAAAGATGTCACGAAACGTCCCGAAGATATTTATAAGCCTTTTGGATTGACTAGGGCTACCTTTTATCGGTATGCTAAAATTCTGGACAATTATAGTGATGAAGAAATTAAAAAAATGGGTATTAAAAAGTAAAAGTTCGCTAATCCTAAGATAGATTTGACCGAAACAAAACTGTATGAAACTAATAATGATATATGCTGAATGTATGGTGTGTTATAAATTTTTTAGAAAATAAAAATCAAAAAAAGATGTTGCCTCAAAAAAAATATAGTGTTTACTGGTGATAAAGTTGTGAGTATAAAATCAATCGAACGACCTATCAATCTCAAAAAAGAAGGTTCGCTCAGTCTAAAGTATACACCCGCATAATCATTACAAAATAACTTTTTTTTGGTTTAATTGTTGCTAACTAACGATATGAGAAAGATTTTTTTGGTCGAAGACGATCAGGCCATTCGAGAAATACTTGAGATAGTTCTATCTTCGGAAAATTACGAAGTTCAGTCTTTTTCGACTGCCCGAACTTTTAAACAAAGAAATTTATTAATAAATCCTGATCTCTATTTATTTGATGTAATGCTTCCTGACGGTTCAGGAATTGATCTCTGCAAGCAAATCAAAAATGATAAATACAATGACGGCGTTCCGGTAATTATAATGAGTGCTCATGCTCACTTACAAAATTTCAAAGAAATTTGTCAACCTGACGATTTTATTTCCAAACCTTTCGATATTGATCATTTACTTTTGAAGATTAGAGAAAGTATAATGAAGAACTAAGTTTCGATTTAATTTCCTTAAAAAAAATAAAATTTTCTTAATCACTTTATCCTTCCCATATTCAATGATTTTTGATCAAATTAATTCTTAAATTTGTAAAAATAATCTTTCAATGAGTGGTATCCTTAAAAGGAATAATGTTACAATTAATGGAAGTGGTAAAGACGTTATTTTCTTTGCTCACGGCTTTGGTTGTGACCAAAATATGTGGTGTTACGTTTCACCTGCATTTGAAGAAAAGTATACTACTGTACTTTTCGATCATGTAGGTGCCGGCAATTCAGATCTTAACTCATATTCTTTTAAAAAATATAGCCAACTTGAAGGTTATGCTGAAGATATTGTAGAAATTGCCAGAGAATTAAACATATCAAATGCAGTTTTTGTTGGGCATTCAGTTAGTGCGATAATGGGAATTATTGCAGCAAAAATGGCTCCTGATCTATTCGCAAAATTAGTATTGGTGGCACCATCACCATCTTATATTAATGATGAAAATTATGTTGGAGGTTTTAGCAGACCTGAAATTGATGAATTACTTGATTCCTTAAATGATAATCATTTAGGATGGTCGGCAACAATGGCTCCTGTAATTATGGGCAATTCTGACCGACAAGAACTTGAAAAAGAATTAACTAACAGTTTTTGTAAAACTGATCCTGATATCGCAAAACATTTTGCACGTACCACTTTTTTAACAGATAAGCGTGATATTTTAACAGATTCTGACCTTCCTGTTCTTATTCTCCAATGTAGGAATGATATTATTGCTCCGGTTGAAGTAGGGCATTTTATGCAAACACAAATGAAAGGAAGTCAATTGGTTATAATGAACGCAACAGGACATTGTCCTAATCTAAGTGCACCCGAAGAAACCATTGAAATGATAAGAGTTTTTTTAAATGACTAATGACCCATTGAATAACCTATCAGAAGATTTTGATGACTTTTTCGAATCTTCATTATGTGGATTTGTAATATCTGATGGAAACGGAAATATTACTAGAGTCAATAAGTGTGCAGCCAACTGGCTCAACAGCAGCCCGAATCAGCTTAGAGGGAAACGTATTTCTGACTTACTTTCGGTAGGTGGGAAAATATATTTTGAAACGCATCTTTGGCCATTACTTCGCATTCAAGGTCACTTTGACGAAGTTTCAATTGAACTGACTGATACAGGAAATGGTAAGGTTCCTGTTTATATTAATGGATATGAAAGAAAAGACGAAAACAACAAGCCCCTTTTTTTACGGTTTACTATATTTCAGGCAACTCATAGACGGTTGTACGAGGAAAACCTTCAGATTTCTAAGAAATTAGCCGAAAAAAGACTAAATATTGAACAGAAGCAGGCCGTTCTTCGTGAGCAGTTCATTGCAGTACTTGGTCACGACCTTCGAAATCCTCTTGGAGGGATAATGAGCGCAGCTCAATTGCTGACAAGATCTGAATTGAGTGAAAGAGATAAAAAGTTGATGAATATAGTGCATTCCAGTTCGAAAAGAATGTATGAAATGATTAACAATATTATGGATTTAACTCGTGGCAGGCTTGGCGGTGGTATTTCTATAACTCCGGTTACTGTTGATTTACAACAGCTGCTCATTGAGGTAAGCAATGAATTAAAAGTTTCCTGGCCTGAACGGGTTATTGAATCAAATTTTACTATAAATAATACGGTTAAATGTGATCCCGGTCGTATTTCGCAATTGATTTCTAATCTTTTGGCCAATGCAATAACCCATGGGTCATCTGATACTCCCATCATACTTAATGCCGAAACTAATCATAAGTTCTGGGAGATTTCTGTTATCAACAGAGGTCGGAAAATACCTGATGAAGCAATTGAAAATCTTTTTGATCCTTTCCAGCGTGAAGGCACTGAATCGAATGAAAATGGCTTAGGATTGGGACTATATATTTCTTCTGAAATAGCAAAAGCTCATAATGGTGATTTATCTGTAAGTTCGGATGAGAATAAAACTTGTTTTACATTTACTGTTAAAATCTAGGATGTATTTTATATGTTGAAAAAAAGTAATCTTCGCATAATTATCTAAGTTTAATATTAAAAAGAAGAAGAAGGACTACTTGAATTTACTGGAATTTCCATAACGATAATGCTAACAATATTTTATTAATAATTATTACACGAAGTATAATTTAATCATTCGATAAAGACCATTTGAATATGACTTAAAACATAAATATGTGAAACTGATTTCATATGTTTTTTTCTTAATAGGAGCATTTTTTTTATCGAATATATTTAGCCTTGTATTTCCACAAGCTGATTAATAAACAAACATCTACGATAACGGCAAAGCCATTAGAAATAATAATCGGCCACTCCTTTTTAAGGATTCCATACCAAACCCAAAATGAGAGACCTATAATCAAGATTATTAGCATTAAAGCAGATAAATCTTCGACATTATTTCCTTCAGAACTTTGATCAATTGAGGCAGCATCGAAATTGATGTTAATATTCCTGCGATGGTTCCTAAAATATTTTCAGTCATTTTGATTCATTTTTTGACCCAGACAGATACTGTCCGGACACATGGATAGCCTTATGTAGATAGAAGAATAATTGAATAAGCAATCGGCTTGAACCAATTTTTACCTGATGATTCCAACACCTGAAATGGTTGCATGTCACGATTTATCAACAGGAGAAACTTAAAAGATCGGTTATCTGTCAAAGAAGCTATCCTTAAAAACGTTTTTGAGATCATAATCTTACTTCTTCTGAGGCTCTTAAGAAATTATAATGCAGAGGCACTTCAAAACAGGAGATTAAATCATTTCTCTGCATCATCTTTCCAAAACTCTCCCAGTATATAATACTCTGAATTAATTTCTGTTTTAGTAACTGATATATCTTATTAATGGCTATGACTTAGGTCAGATAAATATTTAGCTTTAATTTTAATTGCTGATAAAAACTAGAGCGATTGTTTAGAAATAAAAAAAACAACCATCTGGTTGCTTTTTTTGTATTTATTTATTTTCTGTGAACTTCTATTTTTCTTCGTCAGCAGCATCAAGGTTAATTTCAGAAATTGCCAGACCTGTTAATAACGAATCACAAGATTTTTCTTCATCCAATGTTTGTTGAAGAATTTTCATTGCCTCCTCTTCTTCCAAAAGTTGGCAGTAAGCAACTAAAGTTCCATATGAAGCAATCTCATAATGTTCAACTTTTTGTACAGCTGCAATAATAGCTGCATCACGAACAGCACCAGCCTCAGTTTCCTCCATAATGCCTTCTCCTTCTTTGATTAAGCCTTCCATGGCATCACATTTTTCTGCTTTGGCTTTTTCATCCAAGATTCCAAAAACTTCTTCAAGACGGGTAATTTGTACATCAGTCTCAGATTTGTGATTATTGATTGCATCCTTTAATTTTGGAGAGGTAGCGTTTTTCTCCATCTTGACCAGTGCTTTAGATAAATGCTTTTCTGCCCAATAAAGATCTTTAAGACCATCTACTAAAAATTCTCTTAAATTTTCAGCGGCGTCACTTTTCGCTTTAATTTTTCCGTCTGTTGTACTTTTCTTTGTAGCTGTCCCTGATTTTACAGGAGTACGTGTAGTTGTTTTAGGTTCTGCGGACTTTGCCATAATAATATTAATTTGGTTTCAATTTTCATATCTAAAACTAAGCCAATTTGGATTAATAATTAATTCTTCTGTTTGGATAGCCTCTAGAAAAAAATAATGAAGGTCTTAATATCAGTTTGGCAAAATGGCGGGTTTAGTGCTAATTTCAAGTTTAATTCTTCGTTTCAAATTTTATGCAAAATGGAAGTTTTGTTCTTTGATTTCTGCTACTTAGCCAAGCTGAAAACCGTTATAATTTATAATAATCTCAAAAAGCAATAGTGATAAATTAAATCAGGATCTTACGGTTTCTAATACAAAGTATATTTTGTCGTTCCATTTTTTTTATGGTTCTGATAGTTGTTTCAAGACATAATCCTGTAAGTGATGCCAGTTGCTGTCTGGTTACAGGAACCTCAAATGTGAAAGGCTTCACGTTATTATGATGCTGTTCTTTTTTCATTAGCTCGATAACTTCTTTTAATCTTTCTGCTGCATTGGGACTCGATATTTTCTGCATCAAAAGAAACTTATGATTAAGTCGTTCTGCAAGCGATTTACAAATATTTAGATAAATTTCAGGGTTTTTTGTCAAGTAATTGAGTATTGTAGTCTTAGGAACTTTAATGGTGGTACAACGAGTCAAAGCAATCGCATTTATTGGATATGCCTTTTCTGTAAAAAGCATCGATTCACCCAAAGCGTCTTTACAGGTCAGGATATTTTGAATAAATTCTTTTCCATCACTATTGTAATTGCTCAGTTTTACCTCGCCAGTTATTATCTGATAATAAAACTGCGGGATGGAGTTTTCACGGAAAATATAATCGCCAGGATTATAATCTTCTTCTGTTGCTCCCATAGTGTGTAGAAGTTCTATTTGAATAGACATTTAATATTTTTTTATAGTTGGTGTAAGTGATATTATAAATTTCCTGATAGACACTACTGCAACACTTAACTACTACTGTGTAGTATGTTGCCGGATATTTAAGTTGATGACAACATCTTGGAGAAAAAATAAAGCCAGTAATAAAGATCATGTGTACAGTCCTCTTTCATTATATGTACTAGACAACTTCATAAGTAATGTTGCCATTGCTCTAAGTTAGATAGGAGACGATATGTGAAATCGATAACAATAAATATTCCATAATCCTACAAAACTGATTAAATTTATGTTTTGAATTATAGTTTAATTATTTGAGTATTTAACAATTTTAATAGTTTTGTGTTTATCTAGAGCCGTAATAATTTCAAGTATATAATCGACATTATGTTAAATTAGCACAGAGTAAGTCTCACAAAACGATTATTTTTATTTTTCAATTAATAATGAATTAATTTCTTAGTTTTATAGCATTAAAATTGATGCTGGAAAATACAAAACTGTGACTTTCCAGAAATCAAAATTATTAAATTTAAGATAAACAAACATAACTATGAGAAGACAAATCTATTTAGCAGCTCTTTTTGCTATACCTTTTTTTGGGAAT
>NZ_FRCD01000029.1 GCF_900142785.1 Chryseobacterium carnipullorum
CTCAAAACTATAGGGAAACAACTCCAACTGATTCTGATTATAATACTTGAAATTCATAAACAAATATCTGATTATCAAATATAAAAATATAAAAATATAAAATAATAACCAAAAAAACCGCCTCAGTTGTGAGACGGCCTCCTTTCTATGAGAAAAAATTAGCAATTAATTCACTTCTGTAATAAAATCTTCTTTGGCTTTTCTCACTTTGGTAAGATTCACCAACCAGTCTGATTCGGTATTTCTGTACCCGATAGGCAAAAGCAATACACTTTTCAATCTTTTTTCTTTTAAGTTTAAAACTTCATCTACGGCATCAGGTGAAAAGCCTTCCATTGGGGTAGAATCTACTTCTTCAAAAGCAGCAGCAATAATGGCTGCACCAAATGAAATGTAAGCCTGTTTTGCAGCATGGGTAAAGTTTTCTTCAGCAGATCTCTGAGGATAGGTTCCTAAAAGCATTTGTCTGTAGTTTTCCCAACCTTCGTTTTTAAAGCCTCTGATTTCGTTCGTAAGATCAAACATGCTGTTGATTCTTTCTTCGGTATAATTATCCCAGGCAGCAAACACCAAAAGATGCGAACAATCCGTTATTTGAGGCTGATTCCATGCGTGAGGCTTGATTTGCTCTTTTACCTCCTGATTGGTGATCACAATGATCTCAAAAGGCTGAAGTCCGCTGGATGTAGGGGCCAATCTTGCCGCTTCCAATATTTTATCCACTTTTTCCTGTGGTACTTTCTGACCGTTCATTGCTTTGGTGGCAAATCTCCAGTTCAATTTTTCTATTAATTCCATGAAGTTAAATTTAGACCAAACAAAATTACTTCAAGAACAAAGACGTACGTGCACAAAAATTGCTATCTGCGCTATTGGCAGAATCTATTATTTATAATCATTTTAAATAACCATTCAATGCATAACAAAAAAGCCTCTGAAATTCAGAAGCCTTTGATTTTCTATGATGATGCTTTAAGACAGCATTCGTTGTGCTTTTTTAACGCCCTCCACCAGGCTATCAATTTCTTCAAATGTATTGTAAACTGCAAAACTCGCTCTTACAGTTCCTGCTATATTAAAGAAATCCATGATTGGCTGTGTACAGTGATGTCCTGTTCTTACGGCAATACCCATTTTATCCAGGATCATCCCTACATCGGAAGAAATACCTACTCCTTCCAAATTAAAGGACACTACGCCAGTTCTTTTAGCTTTTTCGCCGTAGATCTTTATATTTTCCAGTTCCAAAAGCTGTCTTTGAGCATAGTCCAGTAAGGCATTTTCATGATTCTGAATATTCTGTCTTCCAGTACTTTCAATAAAATCAACGGCGGCACCCAAGGCAATATTCCCTCCTACATTAGGCGTTCCTGCTTCATATTTAAAGGGAAGCCCTGCATAAGTAGTTCCGTCAAAAGAACAGGTGGCAATCATTTCTCCTCCACCATGGAATGGCGGAAGTTCTTCCAGAATCTCTTGTTTTCCGTAAAGGATACCGGTTCCCATCGGAGCATACATCTTATGCCCTGAAAAAACAAAGAAATCACAGTCCATCTGCTGTACATCGATCTCAAAGTGAGGAGCAGACTGCGCCCCATCAATGACGATATAAGCATTTGAATTTTTTCTTGTTTTAGCGATAATTTCTTCTATAGGATTCACAATTCCCAAAGCGTTGGAAACCTGATTTACAGATACTATTTTGGTTTTTTCACTTAAAAAATCATCAAGATAATCCAGTTGAAGAATACCATTTTCATCAATCGGAATCACTCTCAGTTTTGCTCCTGTTCTTTCGCAAAGCAATTGCCATGGAACGATATTGGAGTGGTGCTCCAGATAAGAGATGATGATCTCGTCGTCTTTTTTAAGCTTCTGTGTTAAAATATAAGCGATGAGGTTCAGCCCTTCTGTTGTTCCTTTGGTAAAAATAACTTCAAAATCATGCTTCGCATTAATAAATTTCTGAATCTTTCTTCTGGAAAGTTCCATTTCCTCTGTTGCCAGCTGACTTAATGTGTGAATTCCTCTGTGAACATTGGCATTAAGCTCTGTATAATAATCATTCCAGACCTTTAAAACAGAATCCGGTTTCTGAGATGTTGCTGCATTATCTAAGTAAACCAAAGGCTTACCGTTCACTTCGCGGTTTAATATCGTAAACTGACTTCTTATTTCCTGAATGTCAAACATTTATTAAAATTTTAAATTAGATTGCTCTTATTTAGAACACTTCAAATTTACGTCTTTTTTTCCGAAAGGACATATCAGGTTGCCGGGTGATACTTATCAGCTGATAGAAAGAATCGATAGATATGATGGAAAAGGTTTCAGGACGGTATTGATAATAAAAAACCTGCCAATACATTGACAGGTTTTATATTGTTTGTTGAATAAGCAAATATTATTCTGCTGCAGTTTCTTCTGCTGGAGCTGCTCCTTCTTCAGTTGCAACTTCTTCGTCCTCATCATCTTCTACTACTGCACCACCTTTCATTGCATTTCTAGACATCTTAACAGCTACTACTACTGCATTGTCAGGGTGAACGAAAGAGAATCCTTCAGTTTTGATTCCTCCTACATAAAGTTTGTTACCAATTTTCAATGAAGTAACGTCTACAACGATCTCGTCTGGCAAGTTCGCAGGAATTGCTTTCACTTTTAATTTTCTGAAAGACTGACGTAAAACACCACCAGCCACAACACCTTTAGAACGTCCGGTAAGTCTTACAGGAACTTCCATCACTACTGGCTTATCGTCAGATAATTGGTAGAAGTCTACGTGTAAAATTTTGTCCGTAATTGGGTGGAACTGAATATCCTGAAGAACGGCTGGAATTGTTTCTCCGTTTAGTTCAATAGATACCGTGTGTGCTTCAGGAGTGTATACTAAACCTTTAAAAGCTTTCTCTTCAGCAGAGAAGTTTAAAGGAGCTTCACCTCCATAAACAACACAAGGAACTAATTCAGCATCACGTAAAGCTTTTGTAGACTTTTTGCCCACGCTTTCTCTTTTTGTACCTTGAATTGTAATAGATTTCATTTATAAAAAATTTAAAAAATTGTTCAATTTAAATTTGCAAAACACTAAAAATCAATTAAATAATAAACTTACTGCTAATTGATTGGTGCTCATGAACCATGGTCATAACGTCCGCAAATAATGGGGCGCAAGATAGCACTTTTATTTTAGTTGACAAATTATTTTTAACAGGAATTGAGTCAGTTACAATAACTTCCAGCAATTTTGAGTTCTCAATATTGTCGTAAGCTTTTCCGGAAAGCACTCCGTGAGTTGCCATCGCTCTTACTGATTTTGCTCCTTTTTCCATCAAAATATCCGCAGCCTTACAAAGTGTGCCCGCAGTATCAATCATGTCATCAATAAGGATCACATTTTTACCTTCTACATCCCCGATAAGGAACATCTCTTCTACAACATTTGCCTTTTTTCTCTCTTTATAAGCAATTACTACTTCAGCACCTAGATGGCCTGCATAGTTCTTCGCTCTTTTTGCACCTCCCATATCCGGTGAAGCAATCGTAAGATTATCCAGATTTAAATCTCTGATATAATCCACAAAAATACTTGAAGCATAAAGATGATCTACCGGAATTTCGAAGAATCCCTGAATCTGATCTGCATGAAGATCCATGGTCATTATTCTTGTCGCTCCAGCTGCTGTTAATAAATTAGCAACCAGTTTTGCCCCTATCGGCGCTCTAGGCTTGTCTTTTCTGTCCTGTCTTGCAAGTCCGAAATAAGGAATCACGACAGTAATACTTTTTGCGGAAGCTCTTTTCGCTGCATCAATCATCAATAGAAGTTCTAAAAGATTGTCTGCTGGCGGGAAGGTAGATCCGATTAAGAAAACTCTCCCTCCTCTCACAGATTCATCCAGAACAGGCTCAAATTCCCCGTCGCTGAACTCCTGAAAGTTGATTTTCCCTAACTCTTTCCCATAATGCTGGGCAATGTTTTCTGCCAAGTCCTTACTGGTTCTTGTACAAAATAGATAACTTAACTGATCGGCCATTTTTACTTTTTAAAGATTTTGCAAATTTAAAAAAAAACCACAAGAATTACTCTTGTGGTTTCTAAGTTTTTATTTTCCTGTATGATTACGGGAATTTTATTCCTGAATATTTATTAGGATCTACCTCTGGCAGGTTGGATTTGTACGTTGCGTTGATCGATTTAATAAATTCATTTGCAATAACGGCATATCCCCTTCCTGTAAGATGTACTCCATCTAAAGAGAATGCACCACCTGTAACAAATTTAGCGGTATATTTTACACCATCAAAAGAAATCCCTGATTGAGAGCCAAGTTCTGACATTTTCTTGTTAGCATCTACAAAAGCATATCCCTTTGCAGTTGCTGCCGCTTTAATAGCAACGTTGTAGGCATCAATCGTGGTATTAATTTCTGCAACCTCCGTACCTGTCAGTATATAATTATCAGCAAACGGATAAGCAATTCCTCTTGCTCCAAGTGAAGCTGGAACTCCCGGTGGAAGTGTCTGAAGTGTACCTATTGCCGCCTTGGTAGTCAATGGTACCAGATCTCCAGCTTTTGCCTGTCTAGCCTGTCCATATGTAGCACCAAGATAACCTGCCAAAGCCACTAGTGTAGGGTTTCCTGAAGCAGTAGCTGCTGCAGTAATCTGCACACCCAGAGGTGTTAGGCTTTCATCCTTGATAAGCAAAGGGTTTGCTGCTGTTTTTGAAAGCGGCTTAATTCTGTCACCCGCACCTAAAGCAGTCAAAATTTGATTTAAAGGACCATAAATCTGCGCATTCAATGCATCAATAGTTGCATTTCCGGCAGTTACATTTCCATTTCCAAGTACAGCTGCTGTTAAAGGATTAACAGGTATAGTTGTTAATGCCGGTATAGAAGTCACACTAGGAATATTAGCAATAACACCTTTAGCGTTTGTAGATGCAATTTCATTAACCAACGCATTATAGTATTGAGTAAACTGAACTGCAGGTGTTAATGTTTCAGCTGTTGCGTCTGCCCCTGCTAAAGCATACAGTAGAGCGTCATTATTTCCTATCCAAAGAGAGAAGAACGTCGGACTTTGTTTTTTAAAATCTTTTATAACGGACGTAGTTGGCTCAGAAGCAAATCTTACGAAATAAGGATTTGCAGTTTTTGCAGCTACACCCTGTACATTTCCATAGTTATCGGCTAATAAATGGGCTACTTTTGCACCTGGAACCCCCATATTATTAAAAGGACCTGTTAACACCGTATTCGTTAAAGTCGTCGCAACATTACCGTTTGCATATTTTAAATCTGGTGAACCATCTATAAAAGAACTGATATAAAGTTTAGTATTTGCGATCTGCAATGTACCCAGCGGAGTTGCCAAAAGAAGGCCTCCATTATTATCAGGCATTAAAGGTTGTTTAAAATCCCCACCTCCTACTAATTTCATCTGTTGAGCAATCATGGAAGGATACGATTCATTCTGTCCGTCAGCATAAAGAGCACCGTCTCTATAACCTGAGGTTAGGGAATTTCCCAAGGCAACATATTTGGTAAAATCTGCATCTCCCTTTGTCACCTGAATATCTTTTACATCAGTATCGAAGTCATTTTCGCAACTTGTTGTAAAAAGAAGTGCAGAAACGGCAAGTGTTGATATTATAATTTTTTTCATAGTCTTTCAATTAAAATGGGTTGTATGATAAACCTAAACCAAAGTAAAATGCTTCAGCTTTTGCCTGTCCGTTAAAGCCAAGAGCGGTATTTCTTACATCTCTGGCCTGAGGAAGGGCATATCCTCCTGCTACGTCAACTCCAAACTGTTTCAGTTTAAAGCCTACCCCTCCGGTAATCACATATGTGTTAAATGAAGGCGTTTCTGCTATAAAGTGGTCGTCAGAATAAGGGGACTCATCATAATACGCTCCCAGACGTCCGAAAATCATATCTGTGAATGCATACTGCGTCCCTAATCTGAAAGTTTTTGAGTTTTTGAAGTTTTTAGGAGCAACCAATATGGTAGGATCTGCCTGATTTCCAACAGGAGCATTAGCAAAATCCAAAGTCAGTTTGCTATATCTTTCCCATCCGTGATAGTTGAAGTCAGCAGAAATCAACCATTTCGGGGTCACTTTGTAGGTTAAACCAATCGTATATTCTTCAACCAATGGAAGTGTTGCTGTAAATTTATCCTGTCCTGTACTTGGATCAAGTCCTAACAGAGGGTAAATAGAGGCAGACGGGAACTGGAAAGTAGCCGTTCCTTTCTTAGCCTTCATATCTACAGGGGAACGGTAAGCAATACTCACGTCCAATTTCGGATCAGGTCTGAAATAGAAACCAAATCCATAACCGCTACCGCTTGCTTTCTCGTCTTTAATATTAAGTTCACCACCAAACTGTGTCACAGCTTTATCCCAGTTTACTTTGCCTTTTGCGTAAATATAGCTTGCCCCGAATGATACCCAAGGTGCTAATTTCACAGAAACCATCGGCTGGAAATAGAAGCTTTTAAGCTCCAGTTTCTGCACCATCTCTTTTCCCTCCCAGTCACTAGGCCACTGGATTGTACTTCCGAAAGGTGTTGTAAAACTGAAACCAACAGACAGGTTCTCTATTGGTCTGTAAGCAACCGCAGCATACAACGGAGTACCGATAGGGTTATCTGTTTCTGTACTCTGTAAAGTATTTAAGTTTTGAAAAGTAACTTTATTACTTGCACCAAACCCTCCTGCTACTATGCTCAGTTTAGAAGGAATGAATGACATACCCGCTGGGTTAAAGAATGCCACACTTGCATCTTCGGCATGAGCACTAGTATGCGCCATTGCCAATTGTTTCACTCCCTGCAGAGATACCCTGAAGCCTCCCGCATAAGATAGAACACCCGCCAATAAAGCAGTTGATACTAATATTTTTTTCATAGACTGTTATTATATAACCCAAATATAAAATTAATTTGAATACACCTGTTAATATTTCTTAATATTTTAAACAATATACGAAAAGAAAATTATGTTTAAAATAACACTTTAGAAATATATCAACCTAAACCCATCTACATTAGCAACTTATCAACTTTTATCGCATCATATATTTTTCACGTTTAATGTTAAACAATGGCTATATTGAATATTTAAGTATTTTAGAATTGCATAAAGATAAATTTACATAAATTTGCAAGATTATAAAAAATAGTTATATATGAGTTGTGGATGCAAAACATCCGGCGATTCTGCCCATTCTTGCGGACCAAAAAAAACCGCAAATGGCTGTGAAAGTGTAGATACCTGTGGTAATAGTTATAAATTAAGTGTTTTTGACTGGCTTTCTAACGTAAACAACCCCTCATCGAATAGGTGTGATCTTGTGGAAGTTAGATTTAAAAATGACAGAAAATCGTTTTATAAAAATGTAAATAATATTCCTTTACATATAGGTAGCGTAGTAACAGTAGAATCAAGCCCGGGACACGATGTAGGCGTTGTAAGCCTCACCGGAGAATTAGTAAAGATTCAGATAAAAAAGAAAAAATTTCCTGAAGAATCAATACTTAAAATATACAGACAAGCTAATCAGAAAGACCTTGAAGTCTGGCAGGAAGCGAGAAAAAAAGAAGATGGCGTAAAGCTTGAAGCGAGAAAAATAGCTCACAGAATAGGGCTTGAAATGAAGGTCACTGACGTAGAATATCAGGGAGACTCTTCAAAGATCACCTTTTACTATACCGCTGACAACCGTGTGGATTTCAGACAATTGATCAAAGAATATGCCGGTGCTTTCCGGACGAAGATCGACATGAAACAGATCGGTTTCAGACAGGAAGCAGCAAAAGTTGGAGGTATAGGATCATGTGGAAGAGAACTCTGTTGCTCGACATGGCTTACGGATTTCAGATCTGTCAATACAAATGTAGCCAGATATCAGCAGCTAAGCATCAACCCGCAAAAACTGGCAGGACAATGTGGTAAACTGAAATGTTGCCTTAATTATGAACTGGACAGCTACCTGGATGCCCTGAGCCACTTCCCTTCTTCATCAACAACATTGGACACGGAAAAAGGAAGAGCATTCTGTATTAAGATCGACGTTTTCAAAAAGAAAATGTGGTTTGCCTATGTTGACAGTTCGATGGCATGGTATGATTTTGATATTGACCTTGTTAAGAAATTAATCGCCAAGAATAAAAGAGGTGAGAAAATTCTTCCTCTGGAAGATCTGAAGCAACCTGATATCCCTGTACAAACCATCGACCTGATCCAGGAAAACAATATGGACAGGTTTGAAAAGAAAAACAGAGGAAACAACAACAGGAACAGAAACCAAAACAGACCGAATAACGCTGGACAAGCGCAGGGACAGCAAGGACAAGGACCAAAGAAAAACAGATCCGAAAGGCCTGAAAGATCCGAAAAACCAGAAAATCCTAACGCCAATTCCGGGAATCAGCCAAGACCGCAACAGAAAGCACAGCCGAAACCGCAGCCAAAAGCACAAACGGAAAAAACTGATACATCTTCTAACCCGGAAACAAAGCAACCGAACCCGAACAAGAAAAATTTTAAAAAGAAATATCCTCCAAAAAAAGATAAAAATGCGTAAAATTTTAGGATTATTACCTCTCATTCTTTTCTTTAGCTGTCATTCTTCTTCAGGAGAAAACGTCATCATGAACTCTGTTAACAACAAATGGAGTAAGAAAAGCGAGCAAAAATTTAATCTTGAAGTTTCAGATCCGCAGAATCCTAAAAATATTATATTTGTCGTAAGAAATAACAACAATTACCCTTACAGCAATATAAGATTTATTGTAAACTTCACCAATCTCCAGAACAAAAAGAAGGAAACAGACACCTTGAATTACGTTCTGGCAAAACCAAACGGAGAATGGCTTGGTACAGGTTTTGGTGATACGAAGGAAGCATTATTTCAGTATAAATTGAACTATAAATTTCCGGAAAAAGGAAAATATGAAATCAGTCTGATCCAGGCGATGAGAAATGATAACCTTCCGGGAATTGAAGACGTTGGAGTAAAACTAGAAACGGCTAAACCGTAACCATAAATGGAAGACAACAGACAAAACGCAGGAAATAAGGGAAAAACCTTCCCTCTTCCTCCCAAAAAAAAGAAAGATACCTCTTGGAAAAAATGGGTTAAATTTATTTGGATTGGACTCATTGCAGTCGTTTTAGGTATTTCAGGACTTTTCTTTGCTGTTTCTCAGGGATTTCTTGGAGAAATGCCGGATGTAAAGGAACTTGAAAACCCTGACATCTATGTCGCTTCTGAAATCATTTCATCAGATGGGGTTACTTTAGGCAGGTTTGAAAAAGAAAAAACACAGCCTATCGTTTATAAAGACCTTCCTCCCTATCTTATTTATGCGCTTCAGGCTAAAGAAGATGAGCGTTTCAAAGAACACTCAGGGATTGACCTTCAATCCATTGCCAGAGCTGTAGTATATGGAGGCGGACGAGGTGGAGGTTCCACTATTACCCAACAGTTAGCGAAGCTTCTATTCACAGGATCTGCTTCTCAGAATAAAATTGAAAGAGCATTTCAGAAACTGAAAGAATGGGTCGTTGCGGTAAGTCTTGAAAAAAGATATACCAAAGAAGAGATTATCACTCTATATTTCAATAAGTTCGATTTTCTTTTCAATGCAAACGGAGTTGAGATGGCTTCCAAAGTTTACTTTAATAAAAAAACTTCGGAACTTACCCTTCCTGAAGCCGCTACTTTTGTAGCCATGCTGGAAAATCCAAGAAAGAATAACCCATACAGATATCCTGAAAAAGCAAAGGAAAGAAGAAATGTGGTATTGGATCAGATGCAGAAGACCGGATATATTGATCAGGCCACGTATGAAAAAGCGATCAGTACACCTGTATCAGTAGACTTCCACCCTATTAAAAATATTACAGACGGATATTCTGCTTATTATAAATTCTATTTAAGAAAAGAAATAGACAGGTATCTTGAAGGTTACGAGAAGGAAACAGGCAAGAAGCTTAATCTTTACAAAGACGGGCTTAAAATATACGTTACTCTGGATTCTAAAATGCAGAAGTACGCAGAAGAATCTATCAAAGAACACCTTACTGATGTTCAGAAAAGATTTGACGCAGAACAGAGAGGAAGAAAGAACTGGCCGTTCTATTACCTTACAGATAAGCAAATAAAGGATGTAATGATGCAGGCCGTAAGAAGAACCGGACGTTATAAGCTGTTAAAAGCGGATGGCATGCCGGAAGATTCTATCATTATGGAATTTAAAAAACCTACCAAAACATCACGATTCACATGGAACGGAGAAGAGGAAGTGGAAATGTCTCCATGGGATTCTATCAGATGGCATAAGAAAGTTGCACAGGCTGGCTTAATGTCAATGGTTCCGGGAAGTGGAGAGATCAAGGCTTGGGTTGGTGGTATAGACTGGCAGCACTTCCAGTATGACCACATCAAACAAGGTAAAAGACAGGTAGGATCTACATTCAAACCTTTCGTATATGCTACAGCAATTATGAAACTGGGAATGACACCATGTTCTACCGTTTCTAATGCAACCTACGATCACAAAGGATGGCATGTTCCGGGAAGAGGAGGAATGCTTACGTTGAAAGACGGTTTAGCACACTCTCAAAACCCGATTGCAGCCAGACTTATTGAGATGACCGGTGTAGATGCCGTTATACAGACCGCAAGAGACCTTGGAGTAACAGAAGATATTCCTAGAAACAATACCATTGCTTTAGGTTCATCCGACATTACAATTTATGAAATGCTAGGTGCTTACAGTACATTCGCCAACTACGGAAACTACAATAAACCAGAAATGATCTGGAGAATTGAAGATGCCAACGGAAGGGTGATCAAAGAAGTGAATGTAGAACCAAAAGAGGTAATGAACCCAATGTACGCTTACACCATGATTGAATTGATGAAAGGTGTTGCACAGTACGGTACTGCTTCCGGAGAACTTGGAAGAAGAGGAATCTCTAAAGGGGTGGAAATTGCCGCTAAAACAGGTACTACACAGAACAACTCTGACGGTTGGTTTATGGGAATCACTCCAAAACTGGCAACAGGAGCCTGGGTAGGATGGGAAGACAGAGCCACCCACTTCTTGGGAACAGGTGAAGGTCAGGGTGCAAAAATGGCATTACCCATCTGGGCGATCTTCATGAAGAAAGTATGGGCAGATAAATCTCTGGGAATTACCCCTGATGATAAATTCACCAGACCCTCTGACTGGAAAGACGGATGTTCAAACCTAAAAGGTTTAGGTGAAGGCTACGGAGACGACGGAGGACTTCAGACCATGGATGAGATCAAGAATCCAAGAGCCGCAGACCCGACTCCCAAAAACAATACAGACAAAAAAGAAGAAAATATCAATGACAATCTTCACTCAACCGATGAGGTAGATTTCAATAAATAAATTCTCTTTTAGAAATACATAAGACCTTTCAATAATTTGGAAGGTCTTTTCTTTTATAATTAATACCTTTGATCTATGAATATTGAACAGATTAAACAGCCTTTCACCGATATATTTCCAGGGGACTTTTCAGACAATCCAATGCAGAGAAATACCCCAAAAGTTTTATTTGCAACCGTAAAGCCAGCTGGTTTCAACGCACCGAAACTGATTGCCTTCAACCCGGATCTTGCAGAAGAAATAGGACTTGGACCGTATGAAGAAAAAGATCTCGATTTTCTGGTAGGTAATCATCTTCCTGAAAATGTAAAGACCTACGCCACTGCTTATGCTGGTCATCAGTTTGGAAACTGGGCGGGACAGCTTGGAGACGGAAGGGCAATACTTGCAGGAGAAATCATTAATAAAGACGGAAAAAAGACAGAAATTCAATGGAAAGGCTCCGGTGCCACGCCCTACTCAAGACACGCAGACGGAAGAGCCGTATTGAGATCTTCAGTACGCGAGTATCTGATGAGTGAAGCGATGTACCATCTTGGAGTTCCTACAACAAGAGCCTTAAGCCTCGCCTTCACTGGTGAAGATGTTGTGAGAGATATGATGTATAACGGAAATCCACAGCTTGAAAAAGGTGCTGTGGTCATCAGAACTGCAGAAAGCTTTTTGCGTTTTGGACATTTTGAACTGATCTCTGCACAGCAAGAATATAAAACCCTGCAGGATCTGGCTGACTTCACTATTAAAAATTACTATCCGGAGATAACTGCAGAAGGTATTGATAAATATAAACAGTTCTTTGAAAACATATGCACCAGAACCGCCAATCTGATGACGGAATGGTTCAGGGTAGGATTTGTCCATGGGGTCATGAATACCGATAATATGTCTGTTTTGGGATTAACGATAGATTATGGTCCTTATTCAATGATGGACGAATATGATTTGAATTTCACCCCCAACACAACCGACCTTCCGGGTAGGCGATATGCTTTTGGAAAACAGGGACAAATTTCACAGTGGAATCTTTGGCAGCTCGCAAATGCCTTTCATCCTTTGATTAAAGATGAAAAATTTCTCGAAGATACTTTAAACCAGTATGGAACTTATTTTTGGGAAGCTCATGATAAAATGCTTTGCAGAAAATTTGGATTCGACGAACTACGGGAAAGCGATGAAGAATTCTTTACCAACTGGCAGGGGCTAATGCAGGAACTTCAGCTGGATTATACGCTGTTTTTTAATCAGCTGGAAAAATTAAATCCTGAAAGTGACATTAAGTCTCTTTTTGAAAATGTACCCTATGTCATTTTAACTGATCAAAGAGTGAAAAAACTGGAAGACTTCGCCAAAAAATATCAGGATAGAATTTCTTCGAATACGATTTCAGAAGAAAAATCTCTATCGCTGATGCAACACTCAAATCCAAAATTTACTTTAAGAAATTATCTTTTATATGAATGTATAGAAGAGATCAATTCCGGAAAAACAGAAATGCTCAAAAAACTGACACGGGCTCTGGAAAACCCTTACGAAGAATTATATCCTGAATTTTCTGCAAAGCGCCCTTCAGCCTATGATGACACGACCGGATGTTCTACACTTTCATGCAGCTCTTGATAAGTAAATAATAACATTAGAGCAATTTACATGCTTTTTTTACATCATAATGATATTTTTCACTATTTTTAGAAAAAATATTATTATGAAAAAAGCTCTCTTTTCTCTAAGCTTATTGCTGGGAATTACAGCATCAAATGCACAGACAGTATTATTGGATGAAGGCTTTGAGTCTTATACCAATTTTGCCATTACAGGCTTTGGAAACTGGCTTACTTTGGATTTAGACGGCCTCAATACTTATACAGGAGGAGGTCCTGTAATTGGAGGAACAACCTCTCCTTCCTGGACTGCGAACTGGACCAACAGAGGATTACCTATGGCTTTTCAGATCTTTAATCTTAGCGCGAGCAATGCAACCAATAATGCAACTTCTACCGCTGCAGATGAAGAAATAAGAAATTTCAGTCCGCATGCAGGACAAAAATGTGCGGTATCCTGGGCAGGAGTACCATCTACTACCGGAGGAGCAACGGCTAACAATGATTGGCTAATCACTCCTGCTCTAACTTTAGGTACAAGTGCCAATATTTTGACTTTCTGGGTAAAAGCTTTATCACCAGTTTTCACCGAAAGTTATAAAGTAGGAGTATATACAGGAAGTGGCAATCCAACTTCAGCCGCTAATTTCACGATTGTTTCATCACCAGCAACATCAACAGCTCCTTTTGCTGCATGGCAACAAGTCACCATCAATTTAAATGCTTATGCTGGACAGACTATAAGAATAGGATTCCAGTATATGTCTTCTGACCAATACATGTTTATGCTTGATGATGTAAAAGTCACGGCTACCGGCGTACTTGCTACCAATGAAGCATCTTCAAAGGCAAAAACAACAAGCCTATATCCTAATCCTACAAGTGGAGAAATCAATATCAAAACTGATAAAAAAGTAAAAACGATTTCTGTTATGGATATGGCAGGGAAAAATGTAACAAAAACAGAGTCTGAAAGAGCAGACATTTCCTCTTTACCTAAAGGAACTTATATTGTTAAAGCAGAATTTAATGATGGTACATCTACCACAGAAAAAGTAATCAAACAGTAAGAACAATATCACAATCATCAAAGCTCATCGGAAATGATGAGCTTTTTTATTTTATTTTTGCAAAAAATTGACCCGTGTCTTTCATTAAAACAAAACTCATCAACCTTCTGAAGCAGGTATTTCCTTCCACCTACAACGAACTGGCTGTATTTCTATTCTTCCTGACCTGCTACGGTGTTCTGGGATCTTATATTGCGCTTCATTACAGAATCATTTTTGACAGTAGAATCCCATGGGATGCCTATTTCAGTTTTGACAACAAAGCTATTGTGATGACCGGCGGAAGCTTTGAGAGACATCCCCTGGCATATTACTTTTTTAATTGGGTCAGAGAATTTTCTTTACTGATTTCAGGTGGAAAAATGAACGAAACCTTTAGGCTTACCCTTGCCTGGCTTAGTAACACAGCCATAAGCCTGTGCATGGTTCAGATTTTCAAATATCTGAAGAATATTATTGGGCTTCCTCTCCAATTCAGTGTATTGATGATCCTGTTTTTCGGTCTTTTTTCTACAAGCATTATTCTTTCTTTTACGCCCGAAAACTTCACCTATACCCTGCTTTTGCTCAGCATTTACAATTATTACGCAGCGGTAAAGCTTAAAAAAGAAGAAAAAATACCGGGATCTGCACTTACACTTGCAGGAATTACGATAGGCGGACTCACTATTACCAACCTCGTGAAGGTTTTTATTCCTGTTTTATTTGAAAAAGATCTCTTCAGAAACTGGAAAAAATTTGGAAATGCAGTGTTTCGCGTACTCCTCACCACAGCATCTTTTGTATTTCTTTATCTTTTAAGAATTGATTTTAAATATGAAAACATTCTCTCAAAAACCAACCAGCAATATGAAAAGTTCTCCAATGTAGAATCTATTCCGGATTGGGATATGATGCTTTCTTACTTTTTCGGAGGTAGTGTTTTGTTTCCAAGTTTCATGACAACAGATAAACATAACATGAAAGGCTTTGACTTCAAAGGTCTCCTGATGGAACCTTATTCCTCACCATTCTGCTACGCTTTTATTACTGTATTATTAGCACTTGTTTTGTGGAGTTATTATAAGAATTTTAAAAATAAACTCGTTCAGATTCTTGCTGTTTCATTTCTTGTGGACATTGTGATTCACTGCATTATGAGGTTTGGACTTCACACTTCATATATTTATGGAGGACACTTCGTGTTTGTTTATCCGCTACTCCTGGGATGGCTTTTTTCGGCCTACAAATCACACCCGAAAATATTATCATTTTTAATGATGACGATGATTGTATTGTTGGTCTTCCTACTGGCTAATAATATGTTCAGAATGGCAGATTTTTTCCGGTTTTTAGAAACCTACTACCAATAAAAAAAGCTGAGAAATTTCTCAGCTTTTTGTTTATATCGTTATGATCCTTATCTAGCTTCAGAACAGAAAATCCTGTACTGTACCGCAACGGCAGACTTAAAGTATTCTCTTATTTTTGAAAGATCTGATGCCGCACTCTGCTTGGTAAAGTAGCTTCCCGCCAAAATTTTATAGTTGGGTCTTAAAGAAGCATCCGTTTCCACCTTAAGGTTCGGGAATCTTTTTCTGAAATAGGATTTCACCTCATTCGCTTCCTCATTGCTTTTTACCGTTGTGATCTGAATTTTAAACCCTAAAATCCTTGGATTCTTCCTGCAGATCTCAGCATTACTCAATTCTCTGCTCGGTACATAGATTTTGGGAGGCTTGGAAGTGGTAACAATTCCGCTATCTGTATTATTTTCTCTTACCGAAGAAGCTGAAGGTCCTCCAGTAGTTCTCGAACATTTATCTTCAATTCCTCCCAAAGCAGCGTTTACTTTGGAGTCCATTGTCATAATTAGCTCTGTTCCTGAAAGCGTATCCTTTTTAACAACCTGTTGGGCTTCAACACTATAAAACCCAAATAAAGAGAGTATTGAAAATATTTTGATTAAATTTCTCATTTAAACTTGTTTCTGCAAATCTATTAAAATTAAAAAATTATACCAAACAACACTATTTAGAATCAATACAAATTAAACGTAAATGATATTTTCCCTTTTCCATATACCGTTAAATTCCTGTTAAAAATATTATTTTTGCGGAATTGATTGGTTCAATATTTTACTAACATAAGATAATTTAAATGATTAGTTGGAGAAAGCATTATAAACAAACGTTGATCGCAATAGGCTTATTGCTATCGACAAGTGCTTCAATTTACGGGCAAGACGGCGATCCTAAAAACGGAGAGAAACTTTTCAAAGCGAATTGTACTGCATGCCACGCGCTGGACAAACAAGTTGTAGGACCACCTCTTAAGGGTGTTGTAGAACGAGTAAAGACAGAGGGTGGTGTAGACAAAGATTGGCTTCACAAGTGGATCAAAGACAACAAAGCTCTGAGAGCTTCTGGGGATAAATACGCCAATGAGATTTTCGAAAAATTTAATAAGACTGAAATGCAGGTCTTTCCAAATCTTACAGATAAGGATATAGACGACATTTTAGCATACACAACTAATCCTCCGGCTCCGGAAGAGAAGAAACCGGCGGCAGGTACGGCTACAGCAACAGACGCTGCTGCAGCTCCAGCAAATAATACTACAACAAGTGTAGTTATTATTTCGCTTCTTGCTATTGCGGCTCTATTGGTTTGGATCTTAATTAAACTGAGACAATTGGTTAAATTAGGTCAATCAGAAGACTTAGCAGGGCTTAACGAAACAAGGGTTAAATCTTTCAGCGAAATTTATGAGAAGTACCACTACGTAGGTAAAGCAGCATTGGGTATCCTTGCCCTTCTGGCCGCTTACGGAGTTTGGAACTGGATCATGTGGATCGGTGTTTACAAGGGTTACAAGCCTGAACAGCCTATCTACTTCTCGCACAAAATCCACGCTGGAGAACAAAAAATTGATTGTCAGTTATGTCACTCAAGTGCCAAGTATGGTAAAGTATCTGAAATCCCATCGATGAACGTTTGTATGAACTGTCACAGAACGATTTCTGAGTACAACGCAGACCACTACATGGAGCCAGGAAAAGATAAAGCATTCTACGACGGTGAAATCCAGAAAATCTATGCCGCTACAGGATGGGATCCTGCAAAACAGGTGTATACTGGAAAAACTCAGCCGGTTGAATGGACCAGAATCCACAACATGCCAGACTTCGTGTACTTCAATCACTCTCAGCACGTAGTAGCAGGTGAACAAGCGATCATTAATTCTTTCAACAAAAAGAATCCAAACAACAAAATAGATGTTGTATGTAAAGCTTGTCACGGAAAAATTGATACAATGAATGTTGTTCAAATGGCTAACGACTTCACCATGGGATGGTGTATCGAGTGTCACAGAACGACTGAGGTTGATATGAACAACGGTTATAATAAAGAATACTTCAAGAATCTACATGACAAGTTGAAAAAACAATATCCTCAGGATGGCGGTAAGATCACTGTAGATGCAATTGGAGGTCTTGAGTGTGGTAAATGTCATTATTAATAACTAAAAAATTAGAAGTATAAATGGCTTCAAACAAAATACAATTTAGAAGTATTCATGAACTTAAAGACCCGGCTTTAAACAATAAGCTGGCTCAGAAAGAGTTTCAGGAAGAAATTCCGGTAGAAGATTTCCTTGGAGATGCTGAACAGAACGGATCCAGTACTTCAAGAAGAGATTTCTTAAAATTATTGGGATTCTCTACGGCAGCGGTAACATTGGCTGCCTGTGAAGCACCCGTAATCAAAACGATTCCTTATGTGGTAAAGCCACATGACATTATTCCAGGGGTTCCGAATTATTACGCTTCAACCTATTTTGACGGATTCGACTTCGCTAGTGTTTTAGTAAAGACCCGTGAAGGAAGACCGATCAAAATAGATCCAAACCCGGCAGCAGGTGATTTGGGAACAACCAATGCAAGAGCTCAGGCAAGTGTACTTTCTCTTTATGATAATGATAAAGTAAAACAGCCTAAACTTGACGGTAAAGACGAAACTTTCGATAAAGTAGATAGTTTTATCCTTAAAGGATTGGCAGATGCAAGCGCAGCAGGTAAAAAGATTGTGCTTTTGTCTCACTCTTTCCCTTCCCCTACTTTCAAAAAGTTGTTTGCTGAATTCAAAGCTAAATATCCTACCGCTGAACTGGTAACTTATGATGCCTATCCTCACTCTGCAACTTTAGATGCAGCCCAGGAAGTATTCGGACAAAGAGCATTACCGGTTTATGACCTTAAAGGTTCAGAATTGGTCGTTTCTTTCCAGGCTGATTTCTTAGGAGATTACAACGGAGCAAGCTTAGAAACATCTTTTGCAGCAGCAAGAAAGCCAGGACCCAACATGTTGAGACACATTCAGGTGGAATCCAACATGTCATTGACCGGTGCTAACGCTGACTCAAGATACAGATTAAAACCAAGTGCAGTAAACAAAACTTTGGTTGAAGTTTACAACGCAATCGTAGGTGGTGGTACCTCAGACAAGACGGCTACCGAAATTGCAAACGAACTTAAAGCGAAAGGCAGCAAAGCTGTTGTTTTAGCTGACGGATCTAAAGGAGCACAGGTTTTAGCCCACTTAATCAACCAAAAATTAGGTTCAGTTGCTTTCACAGGTAAAGCAAACTTCCTGAAAGAATTTGACAAAGCAAGATACCAGGAATTCCTTGGATGGGTAAATGCGGGTCAGGTTGGTGTATTGATCGCTAACAACGTAGACCCTATCTACTCTCATCCAAAAGGAGAAGATTTCAAAAAATCTTTAGCTAAAGTTGCTTGTGTAGTAGCAGTAGCTGACAAGAAAAATGAAATGTACAAAGCAGCGAAAGCTGTAATTCCGGTAGCGAACTGGTTAGAATCTTGGGGAGATATTGAACCTCAGACTGGAGTATATACTTTAATGCAGCCTACGATCCAGAAGATCTACAAATCAAGACAGATTGAAGAATCCCTATTGGTTTGGAAAAATGGAAAAAACAATGCTGCCAACAATTACTATGACTATCTGAAAGGAAGTGCTGCTTCAATCTTAGGGGCTACTTCTTTCAACAAAGCTTTATACAACGGTATCACGACTTCAAATAATGCTACTGCATTATCTTATTCCGGAGGAAATGCTGCTCAGGCTATTGCTGAATTAGGAAACTTCAAAGCTTCTGAATTAGAATTAGTATTGTACACCAAGCCTTCAATGGGTGACGGTACTCAGGCCAACAACCCTTGGCTTCAGGAATTACCGGATCCTATCACCAGAATGTCTTGGGATAACTACTTGACAATTTCTCCTAAAGACGCAGAGAAGTTTGCGATTGACAACGATCTTAATGCAAGAATGCAGCTGGACGGTTCTATCGTAAACCTTACGGTCAACGGAGTAACAATAAAAGATGTTCCTGTATTCATTCAACCGGGACAAGCAGAAGGATCTGTAGGTCTGGCGCTTGGATATGGTAAAAAGGATTCCGGAGCTACTGCTGATACAGGAGTAAATGCTTATCCATTATTTGACGGTTCTAACCTGATTGTTTCAGGAGTGAAAATCGAAAAAACTGGAGAAGACCACGAATTTGCAGGGATCCAGCTTCAGAATACATTAATGGGACGTTATGAAATTGCTAAGGAAGTTCCTTTAGCAGAATTCATGAACGTAGCTTTCGATGACGAACATAAAGGATGGAACAAGCCTTTGGAATATCATACGATCAGTGGAGCTCTTCCTGCAAGAAAGATAGACCTTTGGGATGCTTTCGATGATACAGACGGACCTCACTTCAATTTATCAATCGACTTGAACTCTTGTACTGGTTGTGGAGCATGTATCATTGCTTGTCAGGCAGAAAACAACGTTCCTGTAGTAGGTAAAGAAGAAATCAGAATGTCAAGAGATATGTATTGGTTAAGAATTGACCGTTACTACTCATCAAGACAGAAAGTAGAAGTATACGAAGGATTGAAAGAAGGAATGGCAGTACCGGAATTGTACGGTACAGCATTCGGAGACGGAGGGGCATTAAACCACCCTGCAGACAATCCAGATGTGATCTTCCAGCCGGTAATGTGTCAGCACTGTAACCACGCTCCTTGTGAAACTGTATGTCCGGTAGCGGCTACTTCACACGGTAAGCAAGGTCAGAATCACATGGCTTACAACAGATGTATCGGTACCAGATATTGTGCAAACAACTGTCCGTACAAAGTAAGACGTTTCAACTGGTTTACTTATAACTTAAATGATAAATTTGATTTCAATCAAAATAACGATTTAGGAAGAATGGTACTTAACCCTGATGTTGTTGTAAGAACAAGAGGGGTAATGGAGAAATGTTCATTGTGTATCCAAAAGACTCAGGCAACCATCTTAAATGCTAAGAAGGAAAACAGAAAAGTAACCGACAATGAATTTAAGGATTCTGTTGCTTGTGCTGGCGCTTGTTCTACCGGAGCAATGACGTTCGGAGATATGAATGACAAAGATTCTGAAGTGAGACAATTGTACTCTAGCAACAGAAGATATTATTTACTTGAAGAGATCGGCACAAAACCAAACGTGTTCTATCACACTAAAGTAAGAAACAGAGTAGAAAAATAAAGTTTAAATAATAAATAGGTAAAAAATGTCAGGACATTACGAAGCTCCGATAAGGGAACCTCTAATTATTGGTCACAAAACTTATCACGATATTACAGAAGATATCGCACGACCTATCGAAGAAAGAGCAGGTAAACTATGGTGGATTTCACTATATGCAGCCTTAGTTCTTTTCATCTACGGATTCGGGTGTATCGCTTATACTATCGGGACAGGTATTGGAGCATGGGGGCTTAACAGAACTATTAACTGGGGTTGGGATATTACCAACTTCGTATGGTGGGTAGGTATCGGTCACGCCGGGACCCTAATCTCCGCAGTATTATTATTATTTAGACAGCGTTGGAGAATGTCTGTAAACAGATCTGCAGAGGCGATGACGATCTTTGCGGTGGTACAGGCAGCGATCTTCCCTGTAATCCACATGGGTAGAGTTTGGGTAGGTTACTGGGTATTCCCATTACCAAACCAATTCGGTTCTCTTTGGGGGAACTTTAACTCTCCTCTACTTTGGGACGTATTCGCGATCTCCACGTATTTCTCAGTATCAACTGTATTCTGGTTCATGGGACTAATCCCTGACTTTGCAATGATCAGAGATAGAGCTAAAACGCCTTGGACTAAGAAAATTTATACATTCCTGGCATTCGGATGGGGTGGTAAGGCAAAACACTGGCAGAGATTCGAAGAACTTTCTTTGGTTCTTGCAGGTTTAGCTACTCCACTTGTATTCTCGGTACACACCACGGTATCTTTTGACTTCGCAACGTCGGTTATTAAAGGATGGCACTCTACAATCTACCCTCCTTACTTCGTAGCCGGTGCGATCTTCTCAGGATTTGCGATGGTACAGACGCTATTGCTTATTGCCAGAAAAGTGTGTCACTTAGAAGAATATATTACAATGTATCATATTGAAATTATGAACATCGTAATCGTTCTTACGGGTGGTATGGTAACCGTAGCTTATGCTACTGAATATTTTATCGGATGGTATTCCGGATCAAGATTCGAAGACTTTACTTACCTTTCTCCGGGTGCTGCAGTAGGACCTTACTGGTGGGCATTCTGGGCACTAATCACGTGTAACTTAATTGTTCCGGCATTATTCTGGTTCAAGAGAGTAAGAACAAACATTATTGCAACATTTATCATTGCATTGATTATCAACATCGGTATGTGGTTTGAGCGTTTTGATATCATCGTTATCAACCTTTCAAGAGATTACTTACCAGGATCGTGGACTATGTTTAAGCCAACGATCATTGATGTGGGTGTATACTTAGGAACAATCGGATTCTTCTCTGTATTATTCTTACTATACGCAAGAACGTTCCCTGTAATTGCACAGGCTGAATTAAAATCGATTCTGAAAATTTCAGGTGAAACTTATAAAGCAAAAGAAGGAGATGAGCACCACTAAAATTGTATACGGACTTTATGCTGATGACGACGATTTAATGAACGGCGTTAAAGCATTCAACGATAAAGGAATTGCGATCAACGAAGTGTATACTCCGTTTCCGGTTCACGGACTTGACAAAGCTCTAGGATTAAAGAAAACCAGAATTTCTGATGCTGCATTCTTCTATGCTCTTTATGGAGTTACCATCGGTGCTACTGTAACCTGGTATGTGATGAATCATGACTGGCCTCAAAATATTGGTGGTAAACCTGCTTTTGACTGGGCGCACAACATGCCTGCATTCGTAGTTCCAATGTTCGAATTAATGGTTTTCTGTGCCGCTCACATGATGTCTTTAACTTTCTTAGTTAGAAACAAAATGTATCCGGGAGCTCCGGCTCAGAATCCAGATCCAAGAACTACCGATGATAAATTCATGATGGAATTTGTAACTGAAGACGTAGAATCTGTAAAACAGTTGCTTATTGAAACTGGAGTTGAAGAAATAACTGTTAAAGACGCTTAAAATGAAAAAGAATGTATTAAAAATTACAGCAATTTTAGGTTTAACAACGGTTTTACTTAATTCTTGCGGACCAAAAGAAAATACACCACTTGTATACTTTCCGGATATGTACTTTCCGGTAGCTTACGATCCATTGATGAAAGCTCAGGATGCTTATTCAGATCATGAAAATGAAATCCCAGCTTTCGTTAAAAATAGTTTTGCCACAGGTCTTGCTCCAGTAGAAGGATCAGTTGCTCAAAACAAAGACGGAGTTTTCGAAGAAAGCCTTCTTCCTAAGAATGTAGATGAGTATAACTCCGGTTATGAAGCTTCTAAAAAGATGACAGGATCTCCTCTTAATCCAGCTAATGCAGCTAAAGATATTGAAAGAGGAAAAATACTGTTTGATCATACTTGTGCGGCATGCCACGGAACTGGTGGTGATGGACAAGGTCCGATTGTACAAACCGGAGCTTTCTCTGGTGTACCAAACTATGCTGACAGAGAGCTTACTGTAGGATCTGTTCATTATGTATTAACTAACGGTAGAAATGCAATGGGATCTTATGCTGGTCAGCTTAATGCTGGTGACAGATGGAGAGTAGCAATGTATGTGATGAGTGCCTTCAAAAAAGGAGCAGCAGCACCTGCAGCAGCTACAACGGCTACAGCTACACCAGCTGCAGCGGCAACAGAGACTACTACCGAAACTAAAAAATAAGAAAAGAAATGTATAGTTTTTCACCAAAATTAAAATCAACTTCTCTAATACTTCTTGTTGTAGGTTTAGTTCTGTTTGGTATTGGTTTTTTCATGAATAATGGAATCAGTACAGAGAGAATTAAAGAAATGATGGAGGCAGTTCATTCTGCAGGCCACAATGCCCCTACACACTCCAGTGAAATGGTAGGACCTCAAGATGAAGCTTCTCATTTAGAGCATGCGACAATGCAGATTCATAATTCGCCTTTAGCATCAATACATTTCGTAGCTGTATTCTTCTTTGGACTTAGTTGTGCAGTATTATTTTTCTACTGTATTCAGCATGCAGCCCATGCAGGATGGCCAATCATTATTACAAGAGTAATGGAAGCTATTGCTTCTTATATTCCTTACGGAGGTGCTATATTAGTTATATTAATGCTATTGAACATCTTCCACCAAGGTCACATCTTCCATTGGATGGATCCGGATTTGACAGACCCAACGTCTGCTCATTTTGACGTGATCTTATTTGAAAAGAAAAGATTCTTAAACATTCCTTTCTATGCAATAAGAACGTTTATCTATGTACTAGGTGCTTCATTCTTTGCCTGGAAACTTAAGGCTCAGTCTAAAAAAGTAGATGAGACTAAATCAAAAGTAGAGTATCAATTCCTTTACAGATGGGCAGTAGGATATATCGCATTCTTCGGATTTGCTTCTGCAGCCTGGGCTTGGGACTGGTTGATGTCTATTGACCCTCACTGGTATTCTACAATGTATATCTGGTATTCAATGGTAAGCTGTCTTTCAAGTGGAATCGCTATGATTATCCTTTTCAGTGTTTACCTAAAGAAAAATGGATTCTTACCTCAGTTCAATGATAATCACTTGCACGATTTAGGAGTATTCCTTTTTGCTACAAGTATGCTTTGGACATATACATGGTTTGCTCAGTTTATGCTTTACTGGTATGCGAACGTTCCGGAAGAGGTGAACTACTTCTTTGGAAGATTCCAGCACTATGGTATTACTTTCTTACCAATGTTGATTGTCAACTTCTTATTACCATTATTGGTATTAGTGAGCAGCAGCATCAAGAGAAACTATAAAGTAGTAACTGTAATGGCTGTAGTGGTTATTTTAGGACACATCCTAGACTACTTCAACATGGTAATGCCTGGAACGGTAGGTCCATACTGGAAAACTCCTGAAGTATTCATCTTAATATTAGGTGCACTTCTTTTTGTAGTTGGATTGTTCATGTTCACAGTACTGACAGCATTGTCTAAACTGAAACTGATCCCTACAGGTAACCCTTACCTTCACGAATCTGAAATTTATGAGTATCCTTTCTAAGGACTTGTAACATCAATACAATAAAAAAGACTGATTATAATGATCAGTCTTTTTTTGTGCAGAGAAGTTAACATGTAAACTTATCAGGCAACCATTTCAGATTAAGTGCGTCTTAATAATGAGATTGATCATTTATTTAAGCAACCAAAAATAAATACCATTATGAAAAGAAATTATCTGCTTCTTACACTTTTCGTTTTCTTATTCAGCTTCATTCAGGCGCAAACCATTACTTTTGTTTCTGAACAGACCAACAAACCTCTTCCGAAGGTTTCCGTGTTCGGAAAGGACGGAAGTATTCTCGCTTACTCTGATATCGATGGTAAAATTGATAAGCAGTCCATTGCTCCTTCACAGGAAAAATTTCAATTGGTGTATAATAACTTTCCTGTTGCTACCCTCTCCTATTCCGAATTAAATCAGGACGTGATTAAAATTAATGATCAGGTTAAAGAAATAGAAACAATCGTCATCAAAAACTCAAAACCCGCAAAATATATTGTCATCAAAGGAAACTTCAATGCCTATGTAACGGTCAACGGTAAACTGAACAGCTATGCGGACGGACTTGTCACCTATATTTTTGATAACAAAACTAAAAATCTAAAAAGCGCCAACGTTGAACAGTACAGAGTATTCAGATTGGTAGAGCCTAAAAACGAAAAAAAGGAAACTTCATCCTGGGATTACGGCAACTCTTTAAAAATCCCAAGACTTAAAAATGTTGGAAACCCGGAAGAATACAAAACAAAAAGAAACACCATCAAAGAATTGAAAGGAGACCGAAAAGATCAGATAGAAGTCACAGGGGCTGCTCTTCAGGAGAAAGAGTTTTCCCTATTCGGATTTAGATTCTTCGACATCAGAACCATTTTGAATATGTCTTTTGAAAAAGGATCAGAGAAAAACCTGAGAGATTTCCTGGAATACAATGAGGTCGCTTTTGTAAAACTTAAACATAAAAGTGAACAGAATTACAATCAGATCATCCTCTATAATAATTTTTACCCTACAGAACTGGACTTCAGCAATAACAATGATATCGAATCCGTAAAATTTGACAAAGAAAAGAGCAATTACAAGACCCAATACTGGCAGGATACCTCATTTCCCAATATGCAAACCATCTTCAGCTCATTCTTCAAAGATGATCTGAAAGAACAGGAAATGAAAAAATAAACCGCCAACACAAATAGAATACTATTTAACAAATGACGGCATAAAAAAGACTGACTTAATTTCCTGAACAGTCTTTTTTCATGAAAAAATGATTTGAAATAACTGGCAATCATCTGGACAATTATTCATAATCAACTGAAACGCAGAATCCATGCTATAATTGAATTCTTTTAAAATCAACTTTAAACGGTTTCCACATGAAATCCATTCACTATGTAAATCTTTAAGAATGCCTGCATTAAAACGTCATAAAACACAAAACAAAAATAAAAACCAGCTATTATTAAAGGTTTTACTAAATTTGCAATAAACAAAATAAAATGAAAAAGTTTTCTTTTCTACTAGTTCTCAGTCTGTTGCTTTTTACAGCATGCAGGAAGGACCATGTAGATGCTACGAATACTAAAACGCTTCAGTCAAGTATCAACGACATGACTTCAAGCCTTTCAACCATTAAACAGATCAAATTCAGCGAAGCTCTTTATATCCTGAAGACTTTTGGTGTGGAAGCAGAAGGTGATGTAGAAGAACTTAAAGCCCTTGGAAAACTGATCGACGGAAAAAAAGTTCCGGAGATCCTTACCATGGCTGATGAAGTCGCACAAAAAAACGGAATCGAATGGGCAAGCACCTCTCCTCCTTCTCTTGGAGAAATGAACATCTTCGGAGACGATAAAGCCAAAGAGACTGATGCGAATGATGTAAAAGCAAGTTCACTGAGTATTATCACCAGACCTACTGGCGATGACGGAACGGGTGCACCTACCGCTATCCAAATTGTTCCAAGACTTGTAGACGCAGCAGGAAATCCTGTTTCATTTACCGGTGCCGGTTTAGAGGCGACTTTAGAAGTATTCAGCAATGGGGTGAAACTTTCTACCGCTAAAAACCTGATGCAGGACAACAACTTTAAAGGATTTAATTTAAAATTCTCTTCTATTCCCGCAGCTAAAGTAGTAGACAGCAAAATCGATATTACTGTTTCAGTAAAAACAACTGCAAAGACTTTCAAAATGTCTAAAATCGGACTTGATGTCAATCCATCAGCTCTGAAGGTTCCTGCGGTACCAAAAACTGATTCAACAGCTGTAACACAAGACCCCAATGCGGTAATTGACCCAAATAATCCAACTCCTGCACCCACTACATCTACAGATCCCACTGCACCGGCAACGACGCCAACGGCTCCTAAACAGCCGACAGCGGATCCTAAAAATACAGTAAGTAAGTTCTTAAACAACGTAAGTTCTCAGAATCTTAAGGCTGCCTACGATACGTCAAGCAACCCAAGCTGGGGAAGCTATGAATCTTTCTCCAATCCTACTTCAGGATTTGGATCCGTAAAAAACGTAAGCGTAAAGAACATTACAACCAATGCAACCAATCCGGGCGCTGCCAGCGTCAACGCAACCTATGATGTAACAGATAAGAACGGAAAAACCACTTCGTTGAAGGCAACATTCGGACTTAAAAATGTAAATGGAGACTGGAAAATTTCCAGCTATAAAATAAACCCATAATGGCTTCAAAAGAACTGATTAAACGACTGGAAGAAACCATTGAAAATTTCCCCGATTTTCCTATTCCGGGAATCCAATTCAAGGATATTTCCCCAATTTTTTTAGATCCAAAGCTCTATGAGGAGGTCATCACAGACCTCGCTGCTTTCAGTAAAGGAAAAGTAGATGCCGTATGCGGAATAGAAAGCCGCGGTTATCTTTTCGGAATTGCCATTGCAGTCGCTCTGGAAGTCCCCTTTATTTTAATCAGAAAAGCAGGAAAGCTTCCTCCACCCATTATTTCAGAAAAATATGATCTGGAATATGGAAGTGCCATCATTGAGACCCGTGAAGGACAGATCAAAAAAGGACAGAGAATTCTCATCCATGATGACCTTCTGGCCACCGGCGGAACAACGGAAGCCGCTGCAAAACTTGTAGAAAAGCAAGGCGCAACCGTTTCCCAGTTTAGTTTCCTGATTGGTCTAAAAGACCTTAATGGCGATGAAAAGCTGAAAAAATTCGGGGCAGAAATTTATAACCTCCTTGAATATTAAACTTTTACTCGAAAAGATCAGAATATTTAAAACAGTAAAAATAGTGATGGTAGAGATGTCACACTGGCGACACTCCCGGCGTTTTTAACATTAACATTTTACAATTGATAACATTTTCACAATAATACTTCAAAGTATTTTGTAAATCATTCAGAAACAATTAAATTTGCATTTCAATTTTTAAGAATTTATGGCAAAATTGGGTAAGAATGCTCCAAACGAGCAAGAAGGTAAAGAAACAGTTGAGTTCTTTAAAGACCTTGACAGAGAGGCTTTAAACACGGAAAGATTCATTGAAAAATATTCTAAGCAATTAGGTATTGTTTTCGGTGTATTGGTTTTAGGTGTTTTAGGATTCTTCGCTTACAAACAGTTTGTAGTGGCTCCTCAAAACGTTGAAGCGGTAAAAAGCTTCCTTGCTGCTCAAAAGAAACAGACTGAAGGCAAAGATAAAGAAGCTTTAGGTGGAAAATCTGCTGCAAATCCAGGTTTTCTAGGAACATATAACGAATATTCAGGAACGAATGTGGGTAAACTTTCTGCTTACAATGCAGGTTTATTAAAATTCAAAGAAGGAAAATTCCAGGAAGCTTACGATCTTCTGGATAACTTTTCATCAGACAACAAAACATTGATGGCATTGAAATTCGGTGCTATGGCAGATGCAAAGTCAGGACTTAACAAAAATGACGAGGCTCTATCTTTATTAGACAAAGCATCAACGGCTTCTGATGATCCTTATACGACTTACTATTTCACAAGAAAAGCAGGTATCGTAGCATTAGGATTAAAGAAAAATGCAGAAGCTAAGAAATACTTCTCTGCTATTGATGAGAAATATCAGGACTACGATAACGGAATGTCTGATTCTTATATTGAAATGACTAAATACTTTTAAAAAATGGCAACAGTTAATCTTTCCGATTACAAGCCACTTCATATAACAAATGCCGAAGATTTTTCTATCGGCATTGTTTTTTCTGAGTGGAATGATTTTGTAACTTACAATCTTCGTGATGCAGCCTTGGAAATTCTTGAAAAAGAAGGCGTAAAACCAGAAAACATCAGACTATTCTCGATTCCGGGTACATTTGAGCTGAACTATGCAAGTATGCAGCTTTGCAAAGAAAGAAAATACGATGCAGTCATTGCTATCGGATGTGTGATCCGCGGTGAGACTCCTCATTTTGATTTTGTATGCTCAGCAGTGGCACAAGGAATCAAAGACTGTAACATCTTAACAGACACCCCTACCATTTTCTGCGTACTGACAGATGATACCAAGGAACAATCCATTGCAAGAAGTGGCGGAGACTTAGGAAATAAAGGAGTAGAAGCAGCCGTAACCGCTTTAAGAATGATTGATTTTAAAAAGAATCTTTCAGAAAAAAAAGGAAATATCGGTTTCGGACACCTTTAATATTTAATACCCATTAACAGTATAGAGGACTATTTGATAATAGTCCTTTTTTTATTGAAATCAACTTCACAAGGTTATTTTCACACCTACGGGCTCATCAGATAGTAAGTTAATTCTATACCAATAACGCAAAAAAACGATAAGAAACGTCATGTTTTTATTTAAAAGTTGTAGACAAAAACTATCTTTGCGGGAATTAACCTATACTTAACGTACATGTTTCCAAGCAAAATAAAACCATTCTTATATTTAGGAATTTTCTATCTTATTATTTCATTGATCGTGCGGGTCGTTTTCTTTTTTCACCCGATCACTACGGCCAGTTTTGGTTTTTTTGAAGTAATAAAAGTCCTGTCTATTGGCTTACTGAATGATATTTTTGTTTTCACTTTAGCCAGTACCATTCTGGCGATTTACTTTTTATTTTTATCGAATTCAAAATATAAAAAGCCATACGGGTATATCATTTTTAGTGCATTGGTATTGTTTTTCCTTTACATTCTGCTGATTCCCAATAACATTTTCAATCAGTATGGGGGATCAATCTCAGAAGTAGCCTTAACTTTTGTAGGAATCAAGACTCTTTTCTTCGGACTGATGCTTTTTATTCCTTCAAAACGAATCAGGATCAGAAATGTATTGTATTTCATTACGCTTTTGCTGTATGTTCTTCTGATCATCTTTAACTCGGTAAGTGAATATTTCTTTTATAATGAATTTGGAGTACGTTACAACTTCATTGCGGTAGATTATTTAATATACACCAACGAAGTCATTGGAAACATCATGGAAAGCTATCCTGTTATTCCTTTGTTTTCAGCAATCCTTATCATCACTTTAGCCGTTACCTGGTTTATTTATAAGAAAACGAAAGACGAGCTTCTAGAGCTTCCGAATTTTAAACAGAAAATGATTCTCGTAGGAACTTTTGTAGTGATGGCAGGCATCAGTATTTTCGGTATATCTTCATTAATGCAGATCAGATCAGACAATGTTTTTGCTGACGAGATTGAAGACAACGGACTTCCCAAATTCTATTGGGCATTTACCCACAATGAGCTTGACTATTTCCAGTTTTATCCGCAGATCGGTCAGCAGGAAGCTGAAAAGAACTTCCTGAGCCAGTATGCTGAACCGTCATTAACACGAAATGTGGTTGCAGAACAGCCGGAGCTTAAGAAAAATGTGGTTCTGATCTCTATCGAAAGTTTATCCGCCGATTTTATGGAACATTACGGAGGGACTTTAAAGATCACCCCTTTCCTCGACAGTCTTGCAGACCGTTCAATGATGTTCACCAATCTGTATGCTACCGGAAACAGAACCGTAAGAGGCCTTGAAGCATTAACGCTTTGTATTCCTCCTACTGCCGGAGAAAGTGTGATCAAAAGAGATGACAACAAAAATAAATTCACGACAGGAAGCGTATTCAAGTCTAAAGGATATGATGTGAAATTTTTATACGGTGGTTACAGCTATTTCGATAATATGCAGGACTTTTTCGCTGGAAACGGTTACGGTATTGTAGACAGAAATAATTTTAAACCTGAAGAAATCACGTTTGCCAATGTTTGGGGCGTTGCTGATGAAGATATGGCTAAAAAAGCGATCCAGACGATGAACGCTGAAGCTAAATCCGGGAAGCCATTCTTCAACCATTGGATGACTGTTTCCAATCACAGACCTTTTACCTATCCTGACGGAAGAATTGATATTCCGGGAACAGCAAAATCACGTGACGGAGGGGTAAAATATACCGACTATTCACTCAAATTGTTCTTTGAAATGGCTAAAAAGCAGGACTGGTATAAAAATACAGTCTTTGTCATTATTGCCGATCACTGTGCATCCAGCGCAGGGAAAACAGAACTTCCTATGGATAAATACAGAATTCCGGCAATGATCTTCTCCGAAGGCTTTATTCAGCCTCAGAAGTTTGACAAACTGATGTCTCAAATTGATATTATGCCTACGGTATTCGGACTGCTGAATTTCAATTATCAATCTAAATTTCTTGGTCAGGATGTCTTCAAAAAAGAATTCCAGCCCAAAGCTTATATCGCAACGTATCAGGATCTTGGTTTGGTAAAAGACGGACGTCTAACGATCATTTCGCCGGTAAAAAAAGTAAAACAGTACTCTTTACAGCTGGAATCCAGCAGCCTTGCTCCTGAATTCAAACTGTATTATGATGAAAAGCTTCTGAAAGATCCGGAACAGAAACTGGTCAACGATGCTGTTTCTGCCTATCAATCTACTTCATTCTGGCTTAAAGAAAAGAAACTTAACCGATAAGGTGAGGAACAAAACGGCTCTGGTTATTGGTGATCAGATGAACACTTTCTCTGATCCCAATGCCGGCAGGCTCCTGCCCGATCACCCAGCTGCCGATGACCGGATAATTTCCTTCAAAATCTGGGAGCTCAAATAACTGCTGATAGATAAAACCTTCTTTACCATATACTCCATCGTTTTCCTCAATCGGGATATTGTTTTTGTATAGGATCACATTGGCTCCTTCTCTGGAATACACAGGCTTTTTAGCAAAGTCTTTCAGGTGTTTAGGTTCAAAATAAGATTCTAACAGATACGGATGATTGGGATACAGCTCCCAAAGGATCGGCAAAATAGCTTTAGATGAAAGCAGAATTTTCCATGCAGGTTCAATCCATTGTGATCGGAAGCCGTTTTTTACGAGTTTTTCTCCAAAACCGTCTGCCAGTATCCATTCATAAGGATAAAGCTTGAAAATATATTCCATGACCGACTGGTCTCCAGCCACAAATTCAGAGATCTCCTCAGCCCATCCAATATCCTGAACAGGAATAAACTCCGTATCAAAACCGGCCTGTGAAGCACAGTCACGCATATATTCCACATTCGTTACATCTTCAATATTCGTAAGAGATGCAAAATAAATGTGATGGGGATTCAGATAATTTTTGAGATGCTTCCAGTACTCTACCAGTTTCTCATGAATAGAATTAAACTGATCTTTATACGGAAACTGCTCCTGCAGCCAATACCACTGGATAACCGATGCTTCATATAAAGAAGTCGGGGTATCGGCATTGAATTCCAGTAGTTTTAAATTTTTACCATCAAACCCAAAATCAAATCTTCCGTAAATGGACGGATGATCTTCTTCCCAACTTGTAATAATATAATTCCGGAACCATTCAGGAATATTGAATTGGTGCCAAAGGTTTTTTTCAATAATATAGTCTACCGCTTCCAGGCACATCTGCCAAAGTTCGGCAGTAGCACTTTCGATGGTATTGATTTCCTCTGAAGTAAACTGATAATAATGACTTTCGTCCCAGTATAGGCCCTCCAGAGAATGGTAGCCAAACCCCAGATTTTCAAGCTTATGCTGCCAGTTTTTCCTGAATTGTGATTGAATTCTTTCCATAGTTTATGATGATGCACTGAAACCGCTTCTTCCCAACTGGCCTCTTACGACATTTCCTTTGTAATTATTTCTTCCGATATTGGATTTACTGCTGATGGCATCGCTGTAATAACCTGCCTTTTGATAAGATCCATAACTGTAAGCGCCATAGGGTCTGAATGCATGATACAGAAGTATTCCAGCCATAAAGCCATGGGTCCTTGTATAGGAAGCTGTTGTATCAGACCTCATGTAAACTTTCTTTTCTGCTTTATCTTTCGGCTTTTCCTGAGAACAGGCGGCCAGGATCCCTGTAACGAAAAGTAATTTTATAGAACTGGACTTTTTCATTATTGAACCGTTATAAAGAATTCGTAATCTTTCTTCGTTTTGGCAATATGGTCGTTGCCATCGCTGTCTTCTCCTCCGACAAGAGTATCCCCGAGACTCGGGATGGTGTCTTTTTTAATAATTTCTTTAAAAAGTTTCTTGTCCTTCCAGATTTTGTGTTTAGTAATGAGAATATCTGTATTATCAAGATGTTCAACAGAAAGTTCTGTTTCAATAGAACCCGTTTTATCTACACTGTTTACTTCATCTTCTTTCTCTTTTTTACAGGCTGTAAATGCCATTATCCCAACTGATAACAGGCAAAGTTTAATTTTTTTCACGAGGGCAGTAATTTTTCACAAAAGTAGTAATTTAGTAATGATATTATTTTAAATTTACAAGGCAAAAATTTATATTATGAAATGGACAGACGATAGAGGCGGGAACGTTGAGGACCGCCGTGGTTCTGGTGGCAGCGGAGGTATGGTTGTAGGTGGAGGGCTAGGAACTTTGATTATAGCAGCGATTATTTTCTTTTTAGGAGGTGATCCTTCCGGCATTCTGAACTCCGGCAGCGTACAATCTTCAGGAAACGGCCAAAAACGTGAACTTACAGCAGAAGAGAATAAAATTGGAGAAATGGTGGACATGATGGGTAAATGGAATATGATTACCTGGGACCAGATTTTTAAAGAAAACGGTATGAGATACACCGAGCCTGCAATTGTTCTTTTTGAAGATACAACAGAGTCTGGGTGCGGAATAGCTCAGTCTGCAATGGGACCTTTCTACTGCCCTGCCGACCAAAAGGTCTATATGGATATGAGCTTTTTCAATGAATTGCAGCAAAAGTTCGGAGCCAAGGTGACAGAATTTACCGTTGCCTATGTTTTAGCTCATGAAGTTGGACATCATGTACAAACTCTTCTCGGAACTACCCAAAAAGTAGATGCATTAAGAAGAAGCGGAAAATATTCTGAAGAAGAAATGAACAGAGTTTCTGTGGCCACTGAACTTCAGGCAGATTTTTATGCCGGGGTATGGGCAAAAAGAACGAATGACACAAAAGGTATTCTTGAGCCGGGCGATATACAATCTGCTATAGATGCAGCTCAGGCGGTAGGTGATGATAATATCCAAAAAAGATCTCAGGGCTACGTCAACCAGGAAAGTTTTACCCACGGCTCTTCAGCACAGCGTAAAGAATGGTTTATGAAAGGTTACAATACGGGAGACATTAAGCAGGGAGACACTTTCAACCAGCTTTTAAAATAATCCCTTTTTTATACAATTAAAGAACCCTGAAGAGAAATTCTTCAGGGTTAATTTTTTATTGCAATTCAATTGGGTTGCTGTTTCTTTTGGCTTCCTCTTTTACTCTTTCTTCTACTCTCTTTCTCATATCTGCAGGATTCTGGTTTCCTCCACCAGAAGCTCTGGGTGGTGCGGGAAAACCTCCACCGCCGCCCTGCATGAATGACATTGGATCTGTTTTATATTTTTCCTGCTGTTTCAGATAATCTGTCCTTTTTACTTTTAGCACATTTCCAAACTGGTTCAAAGCGGGAATTTCAGCAATTTTATAATTCTTCATCAGATCAAAAGAATACTCTCCTTGATCATCTTCCACTTTAACAATCAGTCCGGGAAGTCCTCCAAATTTATAGGGTCCATCCTGATAAGGTAGATCTGTGGTAAACCAAGCCGTCCATTTTCTTCCTGCAAAATCGGTGGTGGCTTTCTGAACTTTATATTCCCCTATTTTCATGGTTTCAGAAGACATTTTCCAGTTTAGAGGACGGTCTTCTTCGTACACATAAACATCTCTTCCTATTCTATCTTTGTAAGATATTTTCTGGGTTGATTTATCTTTCTCTACAGAATAATTGATATTGGACCTGAATGCTTCCATCTGTTCCCTGTTGATCGAAGCTCTGCCAGCGCCGCCCTGAAAAGCTTTCTGCAATGTAGAATCTCTTTTAAATCTGTTTTCAGAATAAAAAAGCGACTTCTCTGCTGAAATATCCAGATAGGCATTTTCAGTTTTAATATCGGATTTATTTTCTGCATCCGGTTTCATGGTTACCTGATACACAAACCTGTTGTTCTGTGCAGAAATATGCTGCATAAACAGTGCAAAAGCAATGATGCCTATTTTTTTCATTTTGGATTTTTATTTTAATTCAATTGGATTTTGACTTATGTTGTTTTGAGGAGTAGCCGTACTAAAACCGGAATCCGGCATTCCTCTCCCACCGTCCATTCCATTTCCACCCATTCCACCGCCTCGCATTCCTCCTCCATGTCTTCCACCTCCCGGATTCATTCCTCCTTTTTCAACCCCTGTTGGCAGTCTTTTTTTTCTACCTGCTTCAAGCTCTATGGCAGCCTGATCTCCTCTGAAACTCAATCTTGTGCTTTCTTTTGCATCAGGACTCGCCTGTTCTTCGTAAGAATTTTGAATTTTTATTTTTTTCACGAGATCAAATTTATAATCTCCTTTATCATCTTCCAGTTTTACGATCAATCCTGGAAGTCCATAAAATTTATACGGTCCATCGGAAATAGCAATATCTTTGGTAAACCATGCTGTCCAGACTCTACCGCCAAAACCGGCAACCGCTTTTTGGGCAGGATATCCGTTCTGATTTTCTTTCAACTCTGTAATTTCCCATTGTAAAGGTCTATCTTCCTGATAGTAAATTTGCTTCCCCATCACTTTATCATGATAGTAAACTTTTCGCCCTGAAATATTTTTAGTGATATAATATTCAAAAAAAGTGGGTTCAGGTTGCTTTTTCATGTCCGGTTTTGCCAATTTCCGGTCTTCTTTTTTATGATTTTCTTTATCATCTGGCTTAAAAACAGTAAATAAAGAGTCCCTCATCAGTTTATTTTCGCTGATAAATAAAGATTTATCGCCTTTGATATCCAAAAAAGTTTTTTCACTCTTCAGGGTCACCAGATTAATTGAATCCGGATTCACCGAAGTTTCATAAATATATCTCGTGGTTTGCCCTTGCGCAATTATCGTTACAAACAGGGAGAAAAAGGCCAGTAATTTTATTTTCATTATTACTCTTTAATAATTATTCTTTGGATAAAAGATCACATTCAAAGTTAAATCAAAAACAGAATCATCCTATTTGCAAAAGAGAAATTATGTTATTTTTAACACCGGAATCTTTGCTTATGGGTAAAATCGTTAAAATAGACACCATCAATTTGAGATTGCGGAAATTAGTTCGTATTTTTGCATCATTAAATCATTCTAAATAAATACAATGATAAAAGTATCAGACCAAGCAAAGGCAAAAGCCATCCAACTTATGTCGGAAGATGGCTTCAACCCTGCTGAAGATTATATAAGAGTAGGGGTAAAAAGTGGAGGATGTTCTGGTTTAGAGTATGTTTTGGGATTTGACAATCAAAAGACAGACACAGATCAAGTTTTTGAAGACAATGGTGTGAAAATTATTGTTGAGAAAAAGTCTATCCTTTATTTAGCAGGAACAATCCTTGAATATTCAGGAGGATTAAACGGAAAGGGGTTTGTTTTCAACAATCCTAATGCATCCAGAACGTGTGGTTGTGGAGAGAGTTTTTCTTTATAATTAGAAGTTAGAACCCGAGGTTAGAAGTCAGCACATTGCCTATACTAACATCTTAAGAACTAACGTCTAAAATCTATTAAAATGAGTAAATATACTGAAGACGACCTAAGAGTTGATCTTGAAAATAAAAAATATGAATTCGGGTGGGAAACGAAGATCGATTATGAAGATTTCCCAATCGGATTAAACGAGGATATCGTTCGTGCTATTTCTGCAAAGAAAGAGGAGCCTGAATGGATGACGGAATGGCGACTGGAATCTTTCAGAATCTGGCTTAAAATGACAGAACCTGAGTGGGCTAACATTAAATATGAAAAGCCAGATTTTCAAGCGATCCGTTATTACGCTGCACCAAAAGCAAGACCTGAACTGGACAGTCTTGATGAGGTAGATCCTGAACTATTGAAGACTTTTGCAAAATTAGGAATCAATATTGAGGAACAAAAAAGACTTTCAGGAGTTGCCGTAGACATTGTAATAGACTCTGTCTCTGTAAAAACCACTTTTCAGGATACCTTAATGGAAAAAGGAATTATTTTCTGTTCAATTTCGGAAGCTATAAAAAACCATCCTGATTTGGTAAGAAAATACCTTGGAAAAGTAGTTCCAAGAGGAGATAATTTTTATTCAGCATTAAATTCCGCAGTATTTTCTGACGGAAGTTTCTGCTATATTCCAAAAGGCGTAAGATGTCCGATGGAACTTTCTACGTACTTCCGTATCAACCAGGCAGGAACAGGTCAGTTTGAAAGAACACTTGTCATTGCTGACGAGGGAAGTTATGTATCTTACCTTGAAGGATGTACGGCCCCTTCAAGAGATGAAAACCAACTTCACGCAGCCGTTGTAGAGCTGATTGCCATGGATAGTGCTGAGATCAAATACTCAACCGTTCAGAACTGGTATCCCGGAAATGAAGAAGGAAAAGGAGGTGTTTTCAATTTTGTAACCAAAAGAGGATTGTGTGAAGCAAAAGCAAAAATTTCTTGGACCCAGGTTGAAACAGGTTCTGCTGTAACGTGGAAATATCCTTCTTGTATTTTAAAAGGTGACGGATCCATCGGTGAGTTCTACTCTATCGCTGTGACCAACAATCACCAGTATGCCGATACAGGAACGAAAATGATCCACATCGGAAAGAATACCAGATCAACGATTATTTCGAAAGGGATCTCCGCAGGAAAATCTCAAAACTCATACAGAGGTCTGGTAAAAGTAATGCCTTCTGCAAAGGGAGCAAGAAACTTTTCACAGTGTGACTCTTTATTGATGGGTAATGAGTGTGGTGCGCATACTTTCCCTTATATCGAAATCAAAGATCCTACTGCCCAGCTGGAACACGAAGCTACAACTTCTAAGATCGGGGAAGATCAGATCTTCTACTGTAACCAGAGAGGAATTAATACGGAAAAAGCAATTGCTTTGATCGTGAACGGTTTCAGTAAAGAAGTATTGAATAAACTTCCAATGGAATTTGCTATTGAAGCTCAAAAATTATTAGAGATCTCTCTGGAGGGATCTGTAGGATAATTGATAATGACGGTAATTTGAAAACCTGAAAATGAGAGTTGTGGAGAGCTTTTGATTGTCAGGAAAATTATCCGGAATTCATTTAAGAAAAGGGGTTTGTAAATCAAACCAGCAAAAATAAATCATATAACATCGAAAAAGGCGGCAGTCAATAATTTTAAAATTATCTGATGGCCAAATTATCATATTAAAACTATGTTAGAAATCAAAAACTTGCACGCCAAAATTGAAGACGGCGCAGAAATTTTAAAAGGTATTAATCTTGAAATAAAGCCGGGCGAAGTTCATGCTATCATGGGACCGAACGGAGCTGGAAAATCTACTCTTTCTTCTGTGATTGCAGGAAAAGAAGATTATGAAGTAACGGACGGAGAAATACTTTTTCAGGGAGAAAACATCAGCGAAGATGCTCCTGAAGAAAGAGCACACAAAGGGATTTTCCTTTCTTTCCAGTATCCTGTGGAAATTCCGGGAGTTTCTGTAACCAACTTTATTAAAGCTGCTTTAAACGAAACAAGAAAAGCAAACGGACTATCAGAAATGCCGGCAAAAGAAATGCTTGCGATGATCCGCGAAAAGTCTGAGCAATTGGGTATAAAAAAAGATTTTCTTTCAAGATCACTTAACGAAGGATTCTCCGGAGGTGAAAAGAAAAGAAACGAGATCTTCCAGATGATGATGCTTAATCCGAAACTGGCCATCCTGGATGAAACAGATTCAGGTCTTGATATTGATGCCTTAAGAATTGTTGCGGATGGTGTCAACCACTTTAAAAATGAAGGAAATGCAGTTCTTTTGATTACTCACTATCAAAGATTGCTTAACTACATTCAGCCTGATTTTGTTCACGTTCTTGCCAATGGAAAAATCATCAAAACCGGTGATAAATCTCTTGCTCTGGAACTTGAAGAAAAAGGGTACGACTGGCTTCTTAACTAAGAAGAAATTTTTCAGCCTGGATTTTATCAATCCTTTCTGAAGATGCGGAAAACCCGCAATACATAATATTATTTTTAAATATATAAAATAAGGTGTGATGGCCGAAATATCAGTAATGGCTTTATACGATCAGATTATTGACAATCACGGTGAATTTTTGGAGAGTCTTCATCACAGATTTCTGGATGGAGAGAGAAAATCTGCTCTTCAAAACTTCGAAAACTTAGGTTTTCCGACTAAAAAAGACGAAGAATATAAATATACCAACGTAAAAGAGATCACAGAGAAAAATTACAATTTTTTCCCTAAGGAAAGTCACAATATTACCAGAGAACAGCTGGATCAGCTGCATTTAGGTGAAGAGAATTTTGACTGGATCGTTTTTGTAAACGGTAAACTTCATAAAGAACTTTCAAAAGTTTCTATTGAGAACGTAGAATTTCTTTCGTTCAATTATGCATTGAATGACGGGAAACATAAAGAAGTATTTGATCAGTATTTTAATACGATTGCTTCTAAAGATACGGCTTTCACCAACCTAAACCTTGCGTACTGCAAATATGGTTTCTTTTTGAAAGTTCCTAAAAATGTAGTGATCGAAAAACCGATCCACATTTTTTATATTTCTCAAAACCAGGAAGAAAATACATTCTACAATACAAGAAACTTACTGATTGTAGAAGAGGGAGCCAAAGTAGAGGTTATCGAAAGTCACCACAATTTTGACAGTACTTATGTGCTGACTAATTCTGTGACAGAGATCTTTACCTATCCCAATGCAAAAGCTGACTGGCATAAACTTCAGAATGACAACAATACGTCATATCTTATTGACAGTACGTTTGCAAGACAGGAAAAAGACAGCTTAACGACGGTGAACACATTCACTTTCGGAGGAAAGCTGGTAAGAAACAATCTGGATTTCATTCATAACGGAAGCAATATTAATTCGTTTATGAACGGAATCACTATTATTGGAAAAGACCAGTTGGTGGATCACCATACAGCAGTTCACCACAATTTCCCGAACTGTGAAAGCTACCAGAACTATAAAGGTATTTTCGACGGAAATGCCCACGGCGTTTTCAATGGAAAAGTATTCGTAGATAAATTGGCTCAGAAAACAAATGCCTACCAGCAGAACAATAACGTTCTATTAAGCGAGGGGGCTTCCATTGATACCAAACCTCAGTTGGAGATCTTTGCAGATGACGTAAAATGTTCTCACGGATGTACTGTAGGTCAGCTGAATGAAGATGCGCTTTTCTATCTGAGAGCAAGAGGGATTTCCAAGAAAGAAGCTCAGGCATTGCTTTTATATGCTTTTGCCAATGATGCTATGCAGAACATTGACATTGAGCCGCTTAAAGAAAAAATTTCGAAACTTCTGGCTGAAAAGCTGAAAGTGGATTTAGAGTTTTAAGACTTATATAAATTGATACCAAAAAAAGCACTTCTAATTGAAGTGCTTTTTTACTGATCTCTGGTTCCGAATTATTTCTTCATCCAGGACTGATTATCTTTCTTATCAGAACGTTTCTTCCCATTGTCTATATTATAGGCGAATCCAACGCCTAACGTCTGTTTAAGCTGTGTTTTCTGAATCTGGTTGTGGTCATACAAAAGATCCAGTGTAATATTGGTTGAAATAAACTTATTGATCTTCATATTAAGGATTCCACTGTATCCAAGGACCAGTCTGTCAGGATGGTCAAGATAGTTTGAAAATACAGAAGCTGTATTGGTCAGATTGATATTCTCCATAATTTTGATCTTGTAAATGGCTGTTCCAAGAAAACCGAACTGAAAAAGAGAAGAATCACCATCGTTTTTAAGTCCGTACGTTCCTGCTGTCTGAAGATCTTCATCCAGAACAAAAGTCCATCTCGCATTGGCAGGGCGAAGCGTTAATGTAAAGTTGTCATTGGGACGGTAAGTAACACCGGCACCCATATTAAGGTATCCAGGAGCCATAAAATTAGAGATCTTTTTGGCATCAGGATTATTTCCATCTTCATACCCTCCTGCAAACTGTGTCTGAAGACCGATGCCTCCCGAAATATACCAGTTTTTGGCAAATTCCCTTCCATAATTGGTTGACAGATTGATTACATCCTGCGTTTTTCTGGTTCCGATACCTTTTGTATTGTTTTGCCCATAGCCCAGAATAATGATGTTTTCCCAAAGGTCTTTGCCTTTTTCATAAGTAAGGTTATAGTTAACTCCGGCAAGCCAGCCTACATTATTGGCTCCTCCTCCTACCCAGTTTGAAAAGGCAGCCTGGTTGAGCATTAATGTATTTTGTCCCTGGATAGACCATGCTTTTACAGTATCTGTTGTAGCAGCATCGGGTTTGACTTCCTGAGCTATTGTGCTTATTCCAAAAGATATGGAAGCGGCCAATAAAAGTTTTTTCATAAGTAGTCGTTCCTTAACAAAACCCACTATTTAATTTATTTTTAAAAACAGGATTAGAAAACAGCATAATTTGTATCTTACAAAATAAGAAAATAAT